>UBQW01000022.1:0-323410 GCA_900467745.1 Hyphomicrobiales bacterium | reverse complement strand
CCGGCAGGACAGAGGGGGGCGCCACACGGAACCACGCCAGCATCACTGCCGCAGCAAAAACCAAATACTAGAAAACAACGCTACCTAACAGCAGCCTTACTGCAGCAGGTTCCACCACTGCTTGCCGGAGCCGGCGACTGCGGCTTCCTTTTTCTTCTTCTTCATCTTCTTCAGCTCAGGCTCGCCGAGATCGTCGAGCTTGGTGGGGTCGTCGACCTGGCGGTATTCGGTCGGCGGATCGGAGATGTAGCGGCGCTGGTCGATGTAGGCGCCCTTCTGGATGGCGCGGGCTTCGCGGAAGGCCTTGGCCTGGGCTTCCGTCGTGCGACGACCGCCTTCGACCTCGTTGTTGGCGAGCGGCGACTGGTAGCCGGACTTGTCGCTGTTCTCGTCGGCTTCCTTGACGAGGCGGGCGCGAGTTTCCTCAGGCGATTCGACCCACTGCGGATTGTCCTTGCTAGCGATCGATTGCTGCGGCGCGACCAGGTTTTCCTTGTCGCCGGCCTTCGGAACCACGAGGCCCGGACGCGGATTGTACTTCACGCCCTTGTTCTTGGGCTCGGTGCCGGTCAGCGAGGTGGATTGGCCAAGGTCATCGGTCAGCTGCTCGAATGCCGTCTTGTCCGTGCCGTAGCGGGGGCCGCTCGTGCAGCTCGACATCATCGCAGTGCCTGCCATCGCAACAGTCAGGCATGCGCCCAAACGGAACCAACGCTTCGATAACATGAAAACCCTTCCAGCCATGCCGGTGCAGTCAATGCTCAACCGGACACCCTCCCCGTGACGGAAAAATCCGGCCAATTTCAGGCAGCTTTTACCGGATGAACCGCGATAGCGCAATTCATCCGGCAACTTTCTTGCGTTTATGCCGCAAGTTCGCGCAATGCGGCGGCATCGCGGGCAGAAACGTCGGGATACTCGGGATCGGAGCCGACATCCGTCGTGATCCGCCACGAGCGGGCGCACTTCTCGCCTTCAGCAAGCTTCGGCTCGACGCTGACACCGGCCACTTCTGGCAGACGGAACGCGTCGGACGGACCTTCGTTGCCTTCGATGACGATACCCGAGGTGATGCAGATCTCCTCGAAGTCCTGACCCTCAAGCGCCTTCAGGAGCTCGGCATCGGCGATGTGGACGACGGGGGCTGCTTCCAGCGAGGAGCCGATGCGCTTGTCCTTACGCTCGATCTCCAGCGCGCCGGTGACGACCGTGCGCACCGCGCGGATTTTCTTCCACTTCTCGGCCAGTGCCTCGTTCTTCCAGTTGCCTGGAATTTCGGGGAACTGCTCGAGGTGGACGGAGACGGCACCGGGGTTGCGCGACAGCCACGCCTCTTCGGTGGTGAAGGGCAGCATCGGGGCAAGCCAGGTCACCATGCAATCGAAGATGTTGCGGATGACATGCAGGCTGGCGCGGCGGCGCAGGCTGGACGGCGCGTCGCAATAGAGCGCATCCTTGCGGACGTCGAAGTAGAAGGCCGAGAGCTCGACATTGGCGAAGTCGATCAGCGCGCGGGCGATCTTCTTGAAATCGAACGCGTCGTAGTTCTCGCGCACCAGCTGGTCGAGCTCGGCCAGGCGATGGAGCATCAGCTGCTCCAGCTCCGGCATTTCGGAAACCGCGAAAGTCTCGCCCTTGTCGTGCGCCAGCGTGCCGAGCATCCAGCGGATGGTGTTACGCAGCTTTCTATAGGCATCGACATTGGTCTGGATGATCGTCTTGCCGACGCGCAGGTCGTCTGCGTAGTCTGATGTCATGACCCAGAGGCGCAGGATGTCGGCGCCGGCATCCTTCATGATCTCCTGCGGCGAGGTGACGTTGCCCTTGGACTTCGACATCTTCTCGCCCTTCTCGTCCATGGTGAAGCCATGGGTGAGAACGGCGTTATAGGGCGCGCGGCCACGGGTGGCTGCCGATTCCAAGAGCGACGAGTGGAACCAGCCGCGATGCTGGTCGGAGCCTTCGAGATAGAGATCGGCCGGCCACTTCAGGTCCGGGCGGTCTTCCAGCGTGAAGGTGTGGGTCGAGCCACTGTCGAACCAGACATCGAGGATGTCCATGACCTGGGTCCACTTGGCGTGGTCGTGACCGTTGCCGAGGAAGCGATCCTTGGCGCCTTCGGCGAACCAGGCATCGGCGCCCTCGACGTCGAAGGCTTCGAGGATGCGATTGTTGACCGCTTCGTCCTGCAGGACGTTGCCGTCCTCATCGGCGAAGACGCAGATCGGAACGCCCCATGCTCTCTGACGTGAAAGCACCCAGTCCGGACGCTGCTCGATCATGGCGCGCAGGCGGTTCTGGCCGGCGGCGGGTACAAAGCGGGTGTCGTCGATGGCGTTCAGCGCACGGGTGCGCAGCGTCGTGCCGTCCTTGAGGTCCTTATCCATGTAGACGAACCACTGCGGCGTATTGCGGAAGATGATCGGCTTCTTGGAGCGCCAGGAATGCGGATAGGAATGCTTCAGGCGGCCACGGGCAAACAGAGCATTGCGCTCGATCAGCGTCTTGATGACGCGCTCGTTGGCATCGCCCTTCTTGCCGTTGTCGTCCATGACGCGAGCGCCTTCGAAGCCGGGGGCGTCAGCGGTATAGGTGCCGCTGTCGTCGACCGGGAACGGGATACGGGTGTCGATACCCTTGGCTTCCAACTCTTTTGCGGAGGACATCCAGGCCTCGAAGTCTTCGCGGCCATGCGACGGGGCGGTGTGGACGAACCCGGTACCGGCATCGTCGGTGACGTGGTCGCCCGCAAGCAGCGGCACGTCGAATTCATAGCCGCCACCGAGACCCTTGAGGGGGTGTGCGGTTGTGATGGCCGCGAGTTGCTCCGCCGAAACACCCTGCAGCCGGTTGAAGGTGAGCTTGGCCTTCTTGGCGGACTCCTCGGCCAGTGCGTCGGCGAAGATTAGCTTCTCGCCGGGCTGCGGGCCGAAGTCGTTTTCAGCGGCCACAACCTCATAGAGGCCGTAGGCGACCTTCGGCGAATAGGCGATGGCGCGGTTGCCGGGGATAGTCCACGGCGTTGTCGTCCAGATAACGACATGGGCTCCCTGCAAATCCCTCAGAGCCTCCTTTGCCGCCGCAAAGGTTGCGTCCATCGAAGCCTGCTGCTCAGCGCTCTGAGCCACAAAGTCCGCCACCGGGAACTTCACCCAGATCATATCACTCTCGACGTCGTGGTACTCGACCTCGGCTTCCGCCAGCGCCGTGCGCTCGACCACCGACCACATGATCGGCTTCGAGCCCCGATAGAGCTGGCCGCTCATAGCGATCTTCAACAGTTCGCCGGCGATGCGGCTTTCGGCGTGGAAGTTCATCGTTAGATACGGGTTGTCGAAATCACCCTCGATGCCGAGGCGCTTGAACTCGTCGCCCTGGATCTTGATCCACTTTTCGGCGTAAGCGCGGCATTCCTTGCGGAACTCGATCATCGCGTCGGCCTGCTTGAGGTCGGGCTTCGCCTTGCCCTTGGCGCGGTAATTCTCTTCCTCGATCTTCCACTCGATCGGAAGGCCGTGGCAATCCCAGCCGGGAACGTAATTGGCGTCGAAGCCGCGCATCTGGAACGAGCGGTTGATGACGTCCTTCAGGATCTTGTTCAGCGCGTGGCCGATGTGGATGTTGCCGTTGGCATAGGGAGGGCCGTCGTGGAGGACGAATTTCTCGCGGCCGGCCGCAGACGCACGCAGCTTTTTGTAGAGGCCCATCTCCTGCCAGCGGGCAACGGTTTCCGGCTCCTTCTGCGGCAGGCCGGCGCGCATCGGGAAGTCGGTTTCGGGGAGATAGAGGGTCTTGGAGTAATCGATCTTTTCGGCTGTATCGGTCATGTCTGGCAATCGTCTCTTCTAGCGATCGTGCTTTACGCCTCGCAAACGGGCGCAACGGACTTGGAAATATCGTGGCGGCGGAAGCGCTCTGAGGTCGAGCGCCGAAAACCCGGACCTTCCGGCCGCTTAGCGCGCGCGGAAGGCCGGGCCGATAATTCGTATCGTGATCGCCAGCCGGAATGTGTTCATCGCGCCGGTTCATAGGCGCTTTTGGCGGGAAAAGGAAGAGGAGATCGACCGTCGGAAGGCTGCATTTGCAGTCTGGCCATTTGCGCTTATATTTATGGGCAATTGGCACAGGAGGCTTCGATGGTGAGCAGCGCAGCACAAGCTCGAGACGACTCCACGCTGGCGCTTGTGGAAACGGCGAGTGGAAGCAAACAGCCACGATTTGATAGCAGCTCGATCGAGACGCTTAAGAACTACGGCTTTTCGATGGATGAAATTTACCGGCTTGTTGCGCCGCGCCGGACGCTCGCGCGACGGCTAGAACTGGGCGAGCCGCTAACTCTTGCCGAAAATGACAGCGCGCAGAGACTTCTACGCGTCAGTCAACATGCCGATCGTGTTTTCGGGGAGCGTGAGAAGGCCCAGCGCTGGCTTCGCAAACCCAGCCGAGCCCTGAACGGGGTCGTGCCTTTTGATCTTTTACAGTCAGAAACGGGAGCACGGCTCGTCGAAGAGGAGCTAATCAGGATCGATCACGGGATCTATATCTGACCGTGTATCTCTGGCGAATATCGAAGCATGTTGACTTGAGCGGACGGGGCGGCCTGCTTGCATCGGGCCGCTGGAATTTCGCAGGCCTACCTGTCGTCTATTGCTGCGACCATCCGTCAACAACGCTTCTGGAAGTCATCGTTCATACGGACCCTGAAGACATTCCGTCCGAATACACGCTCCTGAAGATCAATTGTCCCGACAATCTCCCGACAAGGATAGTGGACGATCGTGACGTCGATCTTTCTGATCTGGAGGCCACTCAAGAATTCGGATCGGCTTTGCTGTTAGAGAAAGAGGCATGCCTTATCGACGTGCAGTGCGTGATCATGCCGGAGGCACGCAACCTGCTGATCAATCCATCGCATCCCAGAGCCGGCGAAATCGTGATCGAAGACGTGAAACGCTATCCTTTCGACAGTCGGCTGATTCGCGCTTGACACCAGGGTGAGAGGGCCGCGGCTCACCCGCAGCCCTCCCCTCTCGTCTCTCTCACGCCCGCGCCACCGCCTTGCCCGGCGCCACCGCATTCACCACCACCGCGACGATGATATTCACCGCCAGCGCCAGCAGCCCGATGTAGATGGTGAACGAGGTCTCGCCCATCGTCACCGGCTGCAGCGGTTTCAACCCGTTGATCCAGACCAGCAGCGTGCCGCCGAAGAAGCCGACGAACCAGCCGGCGAGAAGGCCCGGGGCGCGGAACCAGTTGGTGTAGAGGCCGAAGACCAGGGCCGGGAGCGTTTGCAGGATCCAGATGCCGCCGAGGAGCTGCAGGTCGAGGGCGAACTGGGTCGGGAGGAAGATGATGACCAGAAGCGCGCCGACCTTGACGACCAGCGAAGTCATTTTCGCGACTTTTGCTTCGCCCGCATCCGTCACCTGAGGATTGACATAGGCCTTCCAGAAGTTGCGGGTGAAGAGGTTGGCGGCGCCGATACTCATCACCGCCGCCGGCACCAGCGCGCCGATGGCAATCGCGGCGAAAGCGAAGCCGGCGAACCAGCTGGGGAAGAGCGTCTGGAACAGCGCCGGCACGACATCGTTGGCGCTGTCGAGCTTGAGGCCGGCGGCGTGGCCCATGTAGCCGAGCAGGGCGAGCAGGCCGAGCAGCAGCGTGTAGGCGGGCAACAGCACGGCGTTCTTGCGGATGGTGTTGCCGCTGTTGGAAGCGAAGATGCCGGTCAGCGTGTGCGGATACATGAAGGCCGCGAGTGCCGAGCCGAGCGCCAGCGTCGCATAGGCGACATACTGGTTGGAGCCGAGCAGCAGGCTGCCGGAACCCTTGGCCTGGAAGGCGGCGTCGGCCGAGGCGAAGACATTGGCGTAGCCGCCGAGCTTCGAGGGGATCAGCGCCACGGCGGCGATCACCACGATGTAGATCATGATGTCCTTGACGAAGGCGATCAGCGCCGGAGCCCTGAGGCCCGCCGAATAGGTGTAGAGTGCCAGGACGATGAAGGCGATGGCGAGCGGCACCTCGCCATGCAGGCCGAGCGCCTTCAGCGCCGCCGTCATGCCGACGAGCTGCAGTGCGATATAGGGCATGGTGGCGATGACGCCGGTGGCAGCGACTGCGAGCTCCAGCCCGCGCGAGCCATACTGGCCGTGGACGACGTCGCCGGCCGTGACATAGCCGAAATCCCGCGCCCGCCTCCAGAGCACCGGCATGACCATGAAGACAAACGGATAGACGACAATCGTATAGGGCAGCGCGAAGAAGCCATAGGCGCCGACGGTATAGACGAGCGCCGGAACGGCGATGACGGTGTAGGCCGTGTAGAAATCGCCGCCAACGAGGAACCATGTGATCCAGGTGCCGAAGGAGCGGCCGCCGAGGCCCCATTCGTCGATATGGGCCATGGTTTCGGGCCGGCGCCAGCGCGAGGCGACGAAGCCCATGACGGTGACGAGGACAAAGAAGAAAATAAAGACGCTGAGCGCCGTGACGTTGAGATCAGTCGTCATTGCGCATGCTCCGATAGGCGATCCAGGTCAGGAAGGCGGTGATCGGCACCCAGAGGAGCTGATACCAATAGAAGAAGGGGAAGCCGAAAAGAACCGGATCATGAAAATTGTAGAAGGGGACCCAGAGCAGCCCGATATAGGGAATGATGAGCAGCCAGCAGGCCGCCGTTCCAAATCTTTTGTCCATGGGGAGAGTGCCTTTCGCGGATCGGGCGCGGCTTATCCGCGTCTTATCAGATAGATGAGATATGCCAGCCGGCTCGCTCGGCAAGCATCCTTGCCGCGAAAAAGACACAGTTTGTGACTGAGCAAGCGCGCGTCAGGTGCAGATCCTCCCTCGCCACGCCGCTTTCCTCGGCTACCTTCACATTCAATTCAAATATTGCTAATATACTATAAGTTGATTTCAATCTGACGTTACATGGTTGCAGGCGGTGGCTCGTGGCGAAATCGTCGCGCGCGAAGCGTTGCCTGTTTTCAGCGAGAGGGGCGCGGATGAAACATGTGATCGATAGCGACCGTGTCGCGGAGGGCCGGCGGTCGGCCTACCTGCATGAGGTTGTCGAGGCCTCGCCCCTGCCGTTGATCGACCTCTCCCGATCGCGTTTCGACGACGATGATTTCCATGTGCGGTTCAGCGGCCGCCTGCTCGGGGATGCCTATCTCACGCGTTTCGAGGCGAGTTCCGTGGTGCTGGCGCGCAGCGAGAAGGAGATATCCGAGCGCTCCAGCAACATGCTGCTGCTGGCGATGCTGAACACCGGCAGCTACGAGCAGACGTTCGGCTATCATGAAGCGCTTCCGCGCACCGGCCCCGGCGACATGCTGCTGCTCGATCTCGACGGACCGCAGGCGGTTTCTTTCGCCAAGCAATCAGTCACGACCTGCGCCTATATCCCGCGCGGCCATTTCAAGCCGTTTCTCGATGATGCCGCGCTGCTCAATCCGGTGCTGCTGCGCCCCGACAACGAGCTCTACGGCCTGCTTGCGGCCTGTTTCTCCGCGTGTTGCGCGATGCAGAACCCGCAGCCCGCGGCCAGCACGGCGGCTCTCAGCACCCTGACGCGACTGGCGATGATCGCGCAGGGGCTGCATCCGCTTGCGCATGGCGAGCTTCAAGGCTCCGTCCGCGATGCGCGGCGGCAGCGGGCGCAGCAGTTCATCGCGCATCACTATGATGATCCCCGGCTGAGCCCGCAGGCGATCGCCGATCATCTCGGTGTATCGGTCCGCTCGCTCAACATGGCTTTCGAACCGAGTGGCGTGGGCGTGGCGGGCTCGATCCTGGCCGCGCGGCTGGATTGGGCGAAGGGCATGCTCATCAATTGCCCGCAGCGGTCCGTTCTCGACGTGGCGCTTGCCTGCGGCTTCAACAATCTGAGCAGCTTCTACCGCAGCTTCGCGCAATCCTTTGGCGCGCCGCCGGGGGAATTTCGACGGATTGCGCAGATCGAGAATGACGATTTCGCGGATCGCCACGACGCAAGGGTGGCAAAGCTGTAGAACACGGCCGGGCGAGCAGACCGGCCACGATCGGCGGTATCCCGCAATGCCACATAGCAGACAGGGTGTTTGAGGAGCTGCACTTGCGGCCGTCGGCGGCGATCGGCGACCGCAAGTGCTGGATGCCCGACTGCGCCCTCGGTTCGATCTCCTTTTTCGAGGGCATGTCGATGGACGTCTTTCCATATCATGCGGCCGGCTCGGGATTTTTGCTCGGCGCCAGCCTGATCTTTTCGATCGGCCCGCAAAACCTCGCCTTGATCAATGCAGGGCTCGCGCGAGACAACATGCTGCTCGTCGCCAGTATCGGCTATCTCTCGGAAATCCTG
This sequence comes from Hyphomicrobiales bacterium, assembly GCA_900467745.1. Taxonomy (GTDB): domain Bacteria; phylum Pseudomonadota; class Alphaproteobacteria; order Rhizobiales; family Rhizobiaceae; genus Rhizobium. The sequence continues at coordinate 315,063 of UBQW01000022.1, read as the reverse complement.
CTTGTCGGCATCGGGCTGATGGGCTTTCAGGCCTCGCCCGGCGCCTATCCCGGCATCGCGACGGCGCTGCACCTGCTCGGTATCCTGTTCCTGGTTTTCTACGGCGTCTGCGCCATCCGCCGCAGCCTGCAGCGCGCACCGGCGATGGACGACGGCATCGCCACAAGCTGCCGCACGCGCTGGAACGCCGCCGTCTCCATGCTTGCCGTCACATGGCTAAATCCGCTCGTCTATGTCGAGATCGTGCTGCTCGTCGGCCTTGTCGCCTCCGCCTTCGACACGCGTATCCGCATCTGGTTCGGCGCCGGTTTCCTGCTCGCCTCGGCGGTGCGCTTCTATGGGTGGAGCCTGACGGGGCAGATGCTGCGATCCTGGCTCGGGCATCCGGCGCGGCGGCGGCAGTTCGCGATGATATCGGGCTGCCTGCTGCTCGGTTCGGCGGCGATGCTGGCGGCGCGGGCAGCGCACCACCTGGTCGTAGTGTGAACCGCCATGTCGAAGCGGAGCGCCTATATCTCGCTGATCCTCGCTGCCGCCTTTTGGGGCTTCGGCAACATCGCACAGAAGACAGTACTGACGCATATGGGTCCGCTATCGGCCACCATGCTGCGCTGCCTGATCGCGGCGCTGGTGATGCTGCCGCTGGCGGCTTTTGAGCGCAACGATGTGCGGGGACATGGCGCGGGGTGGACAAAGAGCATCCTACGTGTTGCGCTGACCTTCACCGTGGCGATCGCGATACAGCAGACGGCCTATGTCAACGCCACGGTCGTCAATGCGAGCTTCCTGGTCAACACAGCCACCGTGCTCACGCCTGTCGTGGCATGGCTCTATTTCGGCGAGACGACGCGGCGGCTGGGTGTCTTCGCGGCCTGCCTGACGCTTGCCGGCATCGGGCTGATGGCCGATGGGATCGGCGGCTTCGCGGCGCTGAACACGGGCGATGTCGCCTGCCTGGTCTCCGCCGTCTTCTATGCGTTCTGGATGGTGCTGCTCGGGCGCCACGCCCGGCGTCATGGCGGGCCGTTCACCTCGGCCTTCGTGCAATTCGCGATCGCCGCGCTGCTCTTGATGCCGGTGGCGCCGGTGATGGAGCCGCTGACGGGCGAGATGATGTGGCGGGCGGCACCGGAGCTGGCGATGCTCGGCATTCTCTCGACAGCGGCCGCGTTCGGGCTGCAGACCTATGCGCAGCGTCATGTGTCGGCATCGAAGGCGGCGGTGCTCGTTTCCGGCGAGAGCATATTCGGCGCGATCGGCGCGTGCCTTGTCTTGCTTGAGCGGCCGCCTGTAATGGCCTGCGTCGGGGCAGCGCTGATCTTTCTGTCGATTGTCATCGTGACGATCGAGCCGGAGGATCCGGTGGCGGCATTGCTTCAACGCAATGCGGAAGAGGAATGAAGCTTCAGACGAGGCCGCAGAGCTTGCGGTCGAGCGCGCTGATCGGCTGGATGCCTGATAGCACCGCCCTCGCCTCTTCCTTGTCGCGGTTCATCTGCTCGACCAGCGGTTCCAGGCCGTCGAACTTCAGCTCGGGGCGCAGGTAAGAGAAGAAGGAAACGGAACAGATCTGGCCATAGAGATCGCCGGAGAAATCGAAGACGAAGGTCTCAAGCAGTGGCGCGCCGTTGTCGGTCACTGTCGGGCGGCGGCCATAGCTGGCCACCGCGTCGTGCATCGACCCATCCTCGAAGCGGAAGCGGACGGCGTAGATGCCGGGCTTCAGTTCGACCTCGGCTGGAAGGCGCATGTTGGCTGTCGGGAAGCCCAGCTGGCGGCCGAGCTTTTCGCCGCCGATCACCTCGGATTCGACCGTGTAGTGATAGCCGAGCAGGCCGGCGACCTCGCTGACTTCGCCCTGCTTCAACAACGCGCGGATGCGGCTGGAAGAGACAACGTCGGCGTTCTCGTCGCGGAAGGTGTCGATCAGCGTGACGCCGAAGCCGTATTTGTTGCCGGCATCCATAAGGAAGGCCGGGCCACCCTCGCGGCCACGGCCGAAATGGAAATCGACGCCGGTCACGACCTCGGAGGCGGCCAGCCAATCCTTGAGGATCGAGTGGATGAAATCCTCAGCCGAGCGCTGCGAGAATTCGCGGTCGAACGGGTATTCGATAACGGCGCCGAAGCCCATGGCCTCGAGGATGCGGGCGCGCAACGGCGCGGGCGTCAGGCGGAAGACCGGTGTCTGCGGGTTGAAGACGGTGCGCGGATGCGGCTCGAAGGTCAGCACGAGGGCCGGAACGCCGCGCGCCGCGGCAATCTCGAGCGCGCGTTCCAGCACCGACTGATGACCGCGATGGACGCCGTCGAAATTGCCGATGGCGACCACGCCACCATGCAGGTGATCGGGCAAGGGCTCTCGGGTTTCGTTGCGGTGGAAGACGGTCATCGGGCAGACTTTACTGATGCTTCGGGCTTAGGCAAGGCGGCTTCAGGTGCGCGAAGGCTCAGGCCAGGCGCGGCATCCACCACTTCGGCGTTGCCTTCTCGCGTTCGAGATAGGCGGTGAGGATCGCCTCGTCGGTCTCGCCGTTCAGCGTGTATTCGGCCGCGTGGATGCCGCCGCTGATATAGAGAAGATCGAGACCGTAATCGAGGGCGCCGCGCACATCCGTCGGCATGCCGTCGCCGATCGCCAGGATGCGGTCCATCTTGAGGTCGCCGCGCATTTCGCGGGCAACCGAGAGCACGGCGTCATAGATCGGCTTGTGCGGCTTGCCGGCGATGCGGGTCTTGCCGCCGAGCTGATCGTAATAGGCGGCCATGGCACCGGCGCAGGGGATCATCTTGTGGCCGCGCTCGACGATCAGGTCTGGATTGGCGCAGATCAGCGGCACGTCGCGGGCCTGGAAGGCCTTGAGCATGTCGGTGTAATCCTCGGGCGTCTCGGTCTCATCGTCGAAGAAGCCGGTGCAGACGACGCAATCGGCCTCCTCGGCGGAAACGCGGGTGACGCCGATGCCTTCGATGATGGCGATGTCGCGATCCGGGCCGAGCAGGAAGACCTTCTTCGGGCCCTCGGCGATCAGGCCACGGGTGACGTCACCCGAGGTGACGATGCGATCATAGGCTTCGTCCTGGATGCCGATGTTGCGGAGCTGATCGACGACGAGCGGCGCGATGCGCGGCGAATTGGTAATCAGGACGACCGTGAGACCAGCCTCGCGCGCGGCCTGCAAGGCTGCGGCGGCCTTTGGAAAGGGCGAAACGCCGTTGTGCAAAACGCCCCACACATCGCAGAACACCGCATCATAGTGGCTGGTGATCTCTGCGAAATTCTCGATGCGCTGCGCCATTTCAAAGTCCCGGTTTTCATTCGATGAGGGCTGACATCGCAAAGCCCCGCCGCGATGGCAAGAAATTTTGCAATGCAGAACGATGAAATTCTTGCGACCCGGTGCGCTCCGACGGCCCTCAGAGCAGCAGTTCGGCGCCCTTGATGGCAAGGCCGGCAGCGGCGCAAAGGCCCAAGACCTTGACCATGCCCATCTTCACGTAGAACAGCAGGACAGACGCGACCACGAAGATCGCCAGCGCCGCAACATCGATAGTCGCCCATTGCGGCCAGGCGAGACTGACGATGGGAAGCCCTGAGCCGCGCGACAGAAGCGATACGCGACCGACCTCTGCGAAGAGCACATGCAGGCCGAACCAGAGTGACAGATTGAGGATGACGCCGACGACGGCCGCTGTGATGGCCGACAGCGCCGCAGACAGGCCGGCATTATCGCGCAGCTTCTCGACGAAGGGCGCGCCGGCAAAGATCCAGACGAAGCTGGGGACGAAGGTGGCCCAGGCAACCAGCGCGGCGCCGAGCGCACCGCCCATCAGCGGTGCCATGAAAAGCGGGTTGCGGTAGCCGGCGAGGAAGCCGACGAAACAGAGGACGAGGACCAGCGGGCCGGGCGTGGTTTCGGCCAGCGCCAGACCATCCAGCATCTCGCCCGGCTGCAGCCAGGCATAATGGCCGACGGCGACCTGCGCGACATAGGTGAGCACCGCATAGGCGCCGCCGAAGGTGATGACCGCCATCTTGGAGAAGAAGATGAAGAGCGCGCCGAACACATTGGTCTCGCCGCTGAGCGCCTCGGCGATGAGATCGGATGGCGCGTGCAGATTGCGGACGAGGAGCAACGGCGCCTGCCAGATGAGGATCCAGAAGACGAGGACCAGCAGCGGCCGGGCGATGGCGTGGGTCGTAAACTTGGGCTGGCGCAGGGGCGATTGCGCCTTGGCTTCCTGCGTCGGCGCGTGTCGGCGGGCATAGCGGTGCAGAGCGAAACCCGTGAGACCGGCGAGGATGACGACGATCGGGAATGGCGCGTTCAGCATGAACAGCGCCAGGAACGAGGCGGCGGCGATGTAATAATGCGCGCGGGTTTTCAGCGCGCGACGGGCAAGGCGCAGCAGCGCCTCGACGACGACGGCAAGGACAGCGGCCTTGAGGCCGAAGAACAGGGCGGGAAGCCAGGTGGTTTCCTGGAAGACGGCGTAGAGGGCGGAGAGCCCCAGCATGACCACGAAGCCCGGCAGGATGAAGAGCAGGCCGGCGAGGATGCCGCCGCGCACGCCGTGCATCAACCAGCCGATATAAGTGGCGAGCTGCTGCGCCTCGGGCCCCGGCAGAAGCATGCAGTAGTTCAGCGCATGCAGGAAGCGATCCTCGGAGATCCAGCGCTTTTCGTCGACGATGGTCCGGTGCATCAGGGCGATCTGGCCGGCGGGGCCGCCGAAGCTCAGACAGCCGATCCTGGCCCAGACGCGGACGGCCTCGCCAAACGGCACCGATGCCACGCTGTCATCCGCCATCAACGCTCCGTCCACGCTCATATATATCCACCCCTTTGCCGACCTCTGCCGGCTGTCCCCTGTCGCTCGATATCATCCGCATCGGGGCTGGACAATCCCGGCCCGGCGGCGTGTCCGAGACGGCGCTTCCTGTTGGCCTTTCGCAAATTCCAGACACGGGTTTATGACAAAGCTCGGCGCCGGGAGATGCGGACGGCCCCTGCCCTTTCCGGCATTAACCATCGAAGCGTTTTCATGCCCTCTACAGATAGCCGGCAGGTTCACAACTTTGCCATCAAACGGCTATAGACACGGGGCGTCGGAAAATTACGACAGCTTCCCTTGACTCCCCAGATGGCCGCTCCTAAATGCAGGTCGCTAGCACTCACCAGAGGAGAGTGCTAACACCCATCCGTGTGGGCCATACCGGCCTGCGAGTGTCATTTGATCGAGGGATTAGACAATGGCAAGCACCAACTTCCGCCCCCTTCACGATCGCGTCGTTGTTCGCCGCGTTGAGTCCGAAGAAAAGACCAAGGGCGGCATCATCATTCCTGACACCGCCAAGGAAAAGCCGCAGGAAGGCGAAATCGTCGCCGTCGGCACCGGCGCTCGTGACGAGTCCGGCAAGGTCGTCGCTCTCGACGTCAAGGCTGGCGACCGCGTTCTGTTCGGCAAGTGGTCCGGCACCGAAGTCAAGATCAACGGCGAAGACCTTCTGATCATGAAGGAAGCCGACATCATGGGCATCATCGGCTAATCAGCCGGTTTCCCACTTCATCCTAATTCGCTGACACCCCTTTTCAGGAGTTCTCAAAATGGCAGCTAAAGAAGTAAAGTTCGGCCGCTCTGCGCGCGAAAAGATGCTGCGCGGCGTCGACATCCTCGCTGACGCAGTGCAGGTAACCCTCGGCCCGAAGGGTCGTAACGTCGTTATCGACAAGTCCTTCGGCGCTCCGCGCATCACCAAGGACGGTGTATCGGTCGCCAAGGAAATCGAACTCGAAGACAAGTTCGAAAACATGGGCGCCCAGATGGTCCGCGAAGTTGCTTCGAAGACCAACGACATCGCCGGCGACGGCACCACGACGGCTACCGTTCTTGCCCGCGCTATCGTTCGCGAAGGCGCCAAGGCAGTTGCTGCCGGCATGAACCCGATGGACCTGAAGCGCGGTATCGACCTCGCTGTTGCAGAAGTCGTCAAGGACCTGCAGGCAAAGGCAAAGAAGATCTCCACCTCGGCTGAAGTTGCCCAGGTCGGCACGATCTCCGCAAACGGCGACAAGCAGGTCGGTGACGACATTGCTGAAGCCATGCAGAAGGTCGGCAACGAAGGTGTTATCACCGTCGAAGAAGCCAAGACCGCTGAAACCGAACTCGAAGTCGTCGAAGGCATGCAGTTCGACCGCGGCTACCTGTCGCCTTACTTCGTCACCAACCCGGAAAAGATGGTCGCCGACCTCGACGACGCTTACATTCTCCTTCACGAGAAGAAGCTCTCGAACCTGCAGGCGATGCTCCCGGTTCTCGAAGCCGTCGTTCAGACCGGCAAGCCGCTCCTCATCATCGCTGAAGACGTCGAAGGCGAAGCTCTTGCGACCCTCGTCGTCAACAAGCTGCGTGGCGGCCTGAAGATCGCTGCCGTCAAGGCTCCTGGCTTCGGCGACCGCCGCAAGGCCATGCTGGAAGACATCGCTATCCTCACGGGCGGCACTGTCATCTCCGAAGACCTCGGCATCAAGCTGGAATCCGTAACGCTCGACATGCTCGGCCGTTCGAAGAAGGTTTCGATCTCCAAGGAAAACACGACGATCGTTGACGGCGCCGGCGCCAAGTCCGACATCGAAGGCCGCGTTGCTCAGATCAAGGCTCAGATCGAAGAAACCTCTTCCGATTATGACCGCGAAAAGCTGCAGGAACGTCTTGCCAAGCTCGCTGGCGGCGTTGCCGTCATCCGCGTTGGCGGCTCGACCGAAATCGAAGTCAAGGAACGCAAGGACCGCATCGACGACGCTCTGAACGCGACGCGCGCTGCTGTTCAGGAAGGTATCGTACCTGGTGGTGGCGTTGCCCTCCTCCGTTCGGCTTCCAAGATCACCGCAAAGGGTGCAAACGACGACCAGGAAGCTGGCGTCAACATCATCCGTCGCGCTCTGCAGTCGCTGGTTCGCCAGATCTCCGAGAACGCCGGTGACGAAGCATCGATCGTTGTTGGCAAGATCCTCGAGAAGAACGAAGACAACTACGGCTACAACGCCCAGACGTCTGAATATGGCGACATGATCGCCATGGGCATCGTCGACCCGGTCAAGGTTGTTCGTACGGCTCTGCAGAACGCAGCTTCGGTTGCTTCGCTGCTGATCACGACGGAAGCCATGATCGCCGAGCTGCCGAAGAAGGACGCTCCTGCCGGCATGCCTGGCGGCATGGGCGGCATGGGCGGTATGGACATGATGTGATAGGCGAAAGCCTGCACATCTGAGCCAACCGGTTCAGGTTACGGAAGGGCGGCCCTCGGGTCGCCCTTTTCGTTTTGTGATTCGCGCTCACATTCGCCCCGATATTTTTCAACCGCCTGATGAAACGTATAATCACGGCAGCTGGCGGCCCCGTCGTTTGGCGAGGCTTTCGTGAAGCTTGCTCGACGGGCGATTTTTACCGAGGGGTCAAATTCTCGCAGCAATCGAGTTTTCGTGCCAATGGTTGCCGTCAGAGACGGGAAACGCCCACAACTCTATCAATTTCGCATTATTTAGCAGTGGTTTCATCAACCTTTCCGCTATTTTTGACCACTAATGACTGGGTGCGCGGGTATGCCTGCGTGTTAAAAACCGTTGCCGTTTCTGCAAAAAAACTTATAGATTCGCGCTGTGTTCGGCGCTTCGTTCAGGCGTTCTTGCCGCTGCATCGCCGACACCGCTCAGAATTGCATTGACGCATGGACCGAGTTTCTTATCCTGAAATTAAATTAGAAGTTGCATATTTTGGAAAGGCTGGGCAGAGTGGGCTCACTTCTTGGGGCGACCGCTCGGAACGCTATTTTCCGGCCACCGAGCATGAAGCGCGGCGTCGACTGAAACTGTAATGTTTGCCGGGTGTGCAGCACGGGAGAACGCTGCGCCCAAACTGGGGAACAATGTGTTTAAGATAACAAAAACCAACGCACCCGCAGCGCTGATGCGCGGATCGCTGGAACTCAATGACAACAATCCCGACATGCTCGCTCAGCTCTCGATATCGGAAAGCTGGGTCGGCGACTTTTCAAGCGGCGTGATCCGCCTTCAAGAACGCAGCGCCCGGCTTCATGGCCTGAGCGTACCAGAATGCGGCTTGCTCAGCCTGATGCGCTGCTACGATCCCAAAGATCGAGGCCGCATCGTCCAGATTTTCGAACAGGCAGCTGCCCTGTCCTCGTCCTTCTGTTTTTCGACCACGATTATCCTGCCGAACGGCTATCGCCAGCCGCTTTTCTGCATGGGTGAATCGAACGGCTACGAAGAGGAAGGCAATGGCAGCATGATCGGCATGTTCATCTTCCCGCGCATCGAAGCCGACACCGGCAAGGCCGCCATTCGCCGCCAGTAAAACTTACCTGCTGTCACGGAAAAGCCGGCCCAATGGGCCGGCTTTTGACGTTATGGGCACATATTGCCTAGATGGTTCAGGCCGGGCGTGCCGGGATGTTCAGGCCCTTTTCGCTCGCCGGGCGCGCGATGCAGCGCTTCAGCCAGTCCATGACCGCCGGGAACTTGTCGTATTCCAGGAGCTCGCGGCCACCATAGAAGACATCGGCGCCGCGCACCCATGGGAACGTGGTGATATCGGCGATGGTGTAGGTGTCGCCCATGATCCACTGACGGCCCTGCAGCCGCTCTTCCAGAACGCCGAGCAGACGCTTGGACTCGTCACGATAACGCTCCACCGGATAGGAATTGTTGGCGACCTTGTCGGCGGCGAACTTATGGAAGTGGCCGAACTGGCCGAACATCGGCCCGATGCCGCCCATCTGGAAGAACACCCACTGGAGCGTCTCGTAGCGGCCGGCAGCATCCGCCGGGATGAGCTTGCCGGTCTTTTCGGCGAGATAGACCAGGATCGCTCCGGATTCGAACAAGCCGATCGGCTTTCCATCAGGGCCATTGGGATCGATGATCGCCGGAATGCGGCCATTCGGATTGAGCGACATGAACTCCGGAGATTTCTGATCATTGGTGCCGAACGAGATCAGATGCGGCTCATAAGGCAGAGCGAGCTCCTCAAGCGCGATCGACACCTTCACGCCGTTCGGCGTGGGCAGCGAATAGAGCTGGATGATATCGGGGTTGCTTGCCGGCCAGCGTTTGGTGATCGGGAATGCGGAAAGGTCTGCCATCTGAAGTCTCCAGTTGCGGTAGGTGGCCCGACCATAGAAGAGCGCGCGGCGCCATGGCAAGCCGCCATCATTCGCTATTGTCGTTCACTATTGCTGAACGAACTGTCCGCTCCCGTCTATCTTTCCATGACGACCAAAATGGAGGAGAAACAGTGCATACGAGATCGACAACCGTGCCGGGGGGCACACCGGTCTCAACTCATTCAACCGGAGACAGTTCCATGTCGAATACCCAGAACATTGTCATTCTCGTCGCCCGCATTCTTCTGTCCTTCATCTTCATCTATTCCGGCTTCGGCAAGCTGACCGACCCGGCTGGCACCGCCGGCATGATCACCGGCGCCGGCCTTCCTGCCGCCACCGCCCTTGCCTACCTCGCTGGCCTGTTCGAACTCGTCACCGGTCTTGCCGTTCTCATCGGCTTCCAGACGAAGATCGTCGGCTGGGCGCTTGCCGCATTCTGCGCCTTCACCGGTCTCGTCTTCCACTCCGGCACCGTTGCCGTTCCCGGCTGGCCGGATGCCGCTCTCGGCTGGATCAACGCTCTCAACGGCATCATGCTGATGAAGAACTTCACGCTCGCCGGCGCCTACATCCTGCTCGCCACCTTCGGCCCCGGCCTCTACTCGATCGACGCCCGCCGTGGTGCGCTGCCGGTCGCTGCATAAAACAAAAGGCATCCTCCCAAGCATGCCCAGGCCCGCCGTCACCAGACGGCGGGCTTTTCTTATTCTGGAATAACTAGACTAGGATATCCGCTTCGCCAGCCAGACGGTGGCGCCGCCGCATTGCGGATCCTGCGCGACGTGGGAGACGACGGCAAAGCCGTTTTCCTCAAGCAGCGCGGTATACTCCTGCGCCGAGAGGCTGGCGTGATAAAGCGGCTCGCCGGCGAAATCGCCCATGGCTACGCCATCGAAATGGCCGGATGTGAACATCAGCGCGGCACCGGGAGCAGAGAGTGCGGCGAAGCGCGAAAACATGGCCCGCTGGTCATCCTGATTGAGATGAAAGAAGCTGTGCCAGGCGAGAATGCCGTTGCACCTGATCGGCAGCGAGAATTCACGCATGTCGGCCACAAACCACGCGCGATCCGGGAAGCGTTCACGGCAAAGCGCAATCAGCGTTTCCGAGGCATCGACGCCGGTGACGCGAAAGCCGTCGCGGATCAAGCTTGCCGCCATTGGCTCGGCCGCGCCGCAGTCGAGATCGAGAATTTCGCCACGCGGCGGAACGAGCGCCGCGAAGCGATCGAGCCACGGCTTTTCGAAGAGCTCGCGACCGCGCAACGCGTCGAATGCCAGCGCGTTGCGCTCGTAAAGCGGGATGATGTTGTCGTCCTCGCCGGCCATCAAAGCGCGGCGCGGACGGCTTCGATAAGGCGGGCGACGGACGGCTCGTCGGCGTGGCTGTCCTTGCGGGCGCGCACGAGGCAGGCCTCGGAGCGCAGGATGACGCCATCCGACAGGATCTTCAGGTGATTGGCGCGCAACGTCGAGCCCGTCGAGGTGATATCGACGATGATATCCGCCGAGCCGGATGCCGGTGCGCCCTCGGTGGCGCCCAGGCTCTCGACGATGCGATAGAGCTGGATGCCGTGCTGGCGCGAGAAGAACTGCTGGGTCAGTCGCCAGTATTTGGTGGCGATCGTCAGGCGGCGGCCGTGGCGGGCGCGGAAATCGGTGGCGACATCGCCCAGATCGGCCATACTGTCGACATCGAGCCAGATCTCCGGCACGGCGACGATGACATCCGCGTGGCCGAAGCCGAGACGGGCGCAGAATTCGACGCGCTTGTCGGCTTCCGCCAGGCCTTCGCGCATCAGGTCTTCGCCGGTGACGCCGAAATCGACGGTGCCGTTGCCGAGCTCCTTGGAGATCTCGGAGGCCGAGAGGAAGGCGACCTCGACATCATCCCAGCCTTCGACGCGGCCGCGATAGGAACGGTCGTTGCCGACAGCCGTGATCTTCATCCCGGCCTTCTCGAAGATGGCCGATGCGTCGTCCTTCATCCGGCCCTTGGAGGGCAGCGCGATGGTGATGGTCATCAGGCGGCCCTTTCCGTTTCGATGCGATCCAGCCACAGCGAGAAGCCGACAGCCGGGATGCGCTCCTTGGCGCCGAGCAGGGTCATCAGCTTGTCGAAGCGGCCACCACCGGCGAGCACGGCATCCGAGCCCTCGACGCCGATCTCGAAGACGAGGCCGGTGTAATAATCCAGCGGGCGGCCGAAGGCGGCGCGATAATCGATGAGCGAGAGATCGACGCCGGCATTGGCGAGTGCGGCGACGCGTCCGTCGAAGCGCGACAGAGCGTTGCCGAGCTTGAGGCCAGCGGCATCGGCGAAGCCGGACAGCGCTGCCGAGGCATTGATCAGCGGCACGTTGAGCGACAGGAACTCCTGGAGCACCAGGAAGGCCGCGTCATCGAGCCGGGTTTCCGACAAGATCAGCTTTTCCTTCAGCCGGCGGGCAATATCCTGCGGCGAGCGGCTAGCATTGGTGGAGTAGCCTGTAGCCTGCATGGTGGCGTCGATATGGGCGACCAGCGCCTCTTCATCGTCGGCGCCCAGAAGGCGCGCGACGTCATCGCTCAAGCCGGTGACGAATTGCGGGCTGACAAGGCTGGCGAGCAGCGCTTCGAGATGGGTGGTGTCGCCAAAGGCATGGATCAGCCGCTTCTGCCAGCCGAGCGGCAGACCGAGCGCCTGGACGACGGCTTCGAACACAGCCTGATCGCCAAGCGTGACCGCCAGTTTCTTGCCCGGCAGCAGCCGCGACAGCACGCCGGCCGCATCGCCGATGGCGCGGGCGTCGGCGCTCGGGATATTGATATCGCCGAGATCTTCGATGCCCGCCTGATAGAACTCATTGCCGCCTTCGCGGCGCTGGCGGAAGACCTCGCCGAGATAGGCATAGCGCTTCGGCGTGCCCATGGCGCTTTCGATATGGCGCAGGCAGACGGGAATGGTGAATTCCGGGCGCAGGCAAAGGCTGGCGCCGGTTTCGCTCTCGGTCATGAAGATGCGGCGGCGAAGATCCTCACCGGCGATATCGAGAAAGGGTTCGGCCGGCTGGATGACCGGGGTATCGACGCGCTCGGTGCGGCGGGCGGCGAACTCGGCGAGCAGGTCTTCGGAGAAGGCTGGGAGGTTGATCAGGGGCATGGACGGGAACTCCCTCTTCTCCCCACCGGGGAGAAGATGCCCGACAGGGCAGATGAGGGGGATGAGGAGTGTAAACGACGAATGTCCTGAGCGGACAGCGAAGGACAGCTTCTACCGAGCAGCCCCCTCATCCGACCCTTCGGGCCACCTTCTCCCCGAGGGGAGAAGGGGAGATCGGCGCTGCGGCCGAAAGCCCCTCCCCCCTGTGGGGAGGGGTTGGGGAGGGGTTTATCAACCATCAGACGCTCGCTTGCGATCTTCCGCCTGCGCCGCCAGGATTTCCTTCACCTTGGCCACGAGATCGGCCTCCTTGACGGTCTCCTGCGCGACGCGGGCTTCGCGCCACGAAGCGTTGTCCTCGATCTCGCCGGAGAGGCGCTTGCCCTCGATCAGGTCCTTGATCTGCACGACGCCCTCGGCACGCTCATCGCCGCCCTGGATGATGGCGACGGGGCAGCCGCGGCGGTCGGCGTATTTCAGCTGGTTGCCGAATTTCTTCCAGTTGCCCTGGTACATTTCGGCGCGGATTCCAGCCTGGCGGAGTTCCTGGGTGATGCGCTGGTAGCGGCCCATGGCCTCGACATCGCCATCCATGACGGTGACGAGGACGGGTTCGATAACATCGCTCTGGCCGAGCTTGCCGAGGTTCTTCAGCGCCGTCATCAGGCGTGAGACGCCGATGGAGAAGCCGGTTGCCGGAACCGGCTGGCCCATGAAACGGGAAACCAGACCATCATAACGACCGCCGCCACCGACGGAGCCGAAGACGACCTTCTCGCCCTTCTCATTGGTGACATCGAACAGCAGCTCGGCTTCGTAGACCGGGCCGGTGTAGTATTCGAGGCCGCGGACGACGGAGGGGTCGATCTTGATGCGGTCGGGCCCGTAACCGGCCGCCTTAAACATGGCAGCCATGTCGAACAACTCATTATTGCCATCAACAGCAGATCGAACCGAGCTCATTTCTGCTTCCGCAATTCGGAACACAGATTGTATCAGTCCAAGGGCCGACGCTGCTGACCGATCAATCCGATCGAGTATTCGAGCGCCGCTGTCTGAAATTGGCAAGCTCTCCGCCTCAGCGTCTGAAGCGAGCCGAATATCTGGGCGATTGGGATCACTGGTCGCGACAGCAACCGCCTTATATCCATCTGGAACGATCGTGAACTGAGCAAGTAGTGCAGCGATCTGCTTTTCATCGAGACCCGCACCCTTGGTGAAATCACCGGACTCGTCCTTACGACCTTCGCCGAGCAACAGCTTCACACCTTCCGGCCCGAACTTGTCGAGCTTATCGATAGCGCGAAGAACAGTTAGACGACGATTTGCGTTATCATCGCCGCCAAGGCCAATCGCCTCCATGACCCCGTCAAGTACCTTACGGTTGTTGACGCGGATGACATAATCCCCGCGCTTGATGCCGAGGGCTTCCAGCGTGTCCGACATCATCATGCACATTTCGGCATCGGCCTGCACGCCGGGCGCGCCGACGGTATCGGCGTCGAACTGCATGAACTGGCGGAAGCGGCCGGGGCCGGGCTTCTCGTTGCGGAAGACATAGCCGGCGCGATAGGTGCGGTAGGGCAGCTGGATCTCGTTGAAGTTTTCCGCGACATGGCGGGCGAGCGGCGCCGTCAGGTCGTAGCGCAGCGACATCCACTGCTCGTCGTCATCCTGCAGCGAGAAGACGCCTTCGTTCGGCCGGTCAGCATCGGGCAGGAACTTGCCGAGCGCATCGGTGTATTCGAAGAGCGGCGTTTCGACAGGATCGAAACCATAGTGCTCGTAGACTTCGCGGATCTTCGCGGTCATCTCATTGACGGCGCGAATATCGGCCGCCGAACGATCGACGAAGCCGCGGGGAAGTCTGGCCTTGAGCTTTTGTGGTTTCTTCTGCTTGTCGTTCATTTCCAACGTCTTCCGCTCAGTGTGACAGTGGCGGTTTCCTAGCGGAAAGGGCCGGATGCGGCAAGTGTCGGCGTCTGGCGAAGTGTGCGATCCGATGGTATATCTCCCATCATCTGAAAGGATCATCGTCATGAACAAGCGCGTCACGATCGAAATGCCGGACGAGATGATGAAGCTCGTCGAGGAATATGCGGCCGAAGCGGGTGCTGCGCCGGACGCCTATGTGCGCGACGTGATCGGACAGCACCTTGAGGATCTGCATGACATCGCGCTCGCCGAGGCGGCAATGGAGCGCATCCGCAAGGGAGAAGACCAGATCATAAGCTCCGAGGAGTTCTGGCGTGGCATGGACGATTGAGTACACGGTCTCGGTCCAGAAATACACCAAGAAGCTCGATCCGGTCATTCGCAGGCGCATCAGGCAATTCTTGGACGAGCGCCTTGTCACTCACGAAAATCCACGCGACCTCGGCAAGGCCTTGAAAGGCCATGCACTTGGCAGCTATTGGCGCTATGAGGTCGGCGACTACCGCATCATCTGCGATATTCAGGACCAGAAACTAATCGTGCTTGTGGTCGAGATCGGCCATCGCCGGGACATTTATCGCTGAAAGCAACATAGTGATCGCAGAAGCTCTCCTCTACGCAGCTACTCTCGCCTCCACCAGCAAGCTACATCGCAAATATATTCGCTACTCCGTCAATCTCTGGTCCCGCGCCAATCGTTGCAGCCGGCAATGGGCGGAGCATGAGGAGAATACGAGGCGGGCGATCCTTGCCGCGATGGCTGGTTGCAAGCAGCGGCGGACGGCTGTGGTGCTGGGGTCCGGTCTGTTGCGCGACGTGCCGATCCGGGAGCTGGCGGCCAGCTTCGATACGGTCGTTCTGATCGATCTCGTGCATGTCGCGACGGTCAGGATGAAGATGCGCCGCAAGGCTTATCGGAATGTCCGGCTGATCGAGCGCGATCTCTCGGGCTATGACGCGCTTGCGGCCGGCGAGGCGCCGGAGCCGCTGGGGTTCCTGCGCAATGTGCCCTATCTGGATCTCGTGGTTTCGGCCAATCTGTTGTCGCAGATCGGACGCGGCGTGCAGCGGCGGTTCGAAGCCGAGCGGGAGCGGATGCCTGAGGATACGGTGGAGCAGCTGATTGCGGCGCATCTTTCCGGCCTGTCGCGCATGCCGTTCAAGAGCTGCCTTGTCACCGACGTCTCCTATGCGGTGATCGATCGCAATGGAAAGACCCATGATGAGAGCGACCTGATGCACGGGGTCGCGGTGCCGGAGGCGCGGGCGGCGTGGGCCTGGCCGGTGGTGCCGATTGGCGAGGAAAGCGCGGATTACCAGGTGGTCCATCAGGTGATTGCGGCCTGGTGAATTGCAAGATATCGTGATGCAATCAAAGATTTATTGTATCACTTTTATTTTGCGATATCGTATCGATGAAGATCGTTTGGGATGAGCCGAAACGGCTTGCCAACCTCGACAAGCATGGGCTCGACTTCGCCGATCTCGACGAGGTGTTCTTTCTCGGCGCCATATTGCGGCCGGCCAAGCGCGGGCGCGTGATGGCGATCGGGCGTTTTGCCAATGGCTCGATCGCCGTGGTGTTCGCGGTGCTGGGCTCGGAGGGCATTTCCGTTGTCTCGATGCGCCCGGCGCGCAAGAGCGAGAGGAGGCTGCTGGATGACAGCGAAGAAGACTGAGTTGCAGATCGAATTCACGGAAGGGCGCGGCTACTCCAAGGAGGATTGGGACGAGGTCAGTGACAATCCCGAATGGACCGAAGAGGACTTCAAGAAGGCGCGGCCCTTTGCCGAGGTCTTTCCCGAGCTTGCCGAGAGCATCCGGCGTTCGCGAGGGCGGCCGGCGGTGGAGAGCCCGAAGCGGCAGATATCGCTGAGGCTCGATCCCGATGTGATCGATGCCTTCAAGGCGACCGGCAAGGGGTGGCAGGGGCGGATCAACGATGCGTTACGCAAGGCCGCCAAGCTCGATTAGTGCCGCGCGATGTCTTGGCAGGGGTGGCGCGCTTGCCTATGTTCGGCCGATGCGGCTTTTCTCTATCGCGACGATGATGCTGGCATGGCTGACCTACGGAACGATGTTCGCGTGGGCGGGATGCCCGATGTGCGCGTCGATGAGCCAGCCGGCCGCCGCCGATATGTCTGCCGGCAAGCCGCATCATCATATGCCAAGGATGGATATGGGCGAGACCGTGAAGGTTTCGGCGCCGGCGAAGAACCCGTGTGCTGCGGGCGGCATGGCGCATATGCCGCTCTGTTCCGCTTGCTTGGTCGTGCCCGTCGACGTGATCGTTCATGCCTATGGCAAGCAGGCTTTCTCCTATCCCTCACCGGCGATCGCGCTTGCGCTTCCCGGCGCGCGGCCGGCGCCGCAGGCGCCCCCTCCCCGGTTGATCTGACAATCTAGACCCTGAGAACCGCGGCGAGATCAGCCGCACCAGACTTTCATTGCCAGACTGAGGAAGGATATCCCATGTCTTTTAAACTACTCGCTCTCACGACCAGTCTCATAGCCGGGCTCTCGTTCGTCGCTATTCCTGCACGCGCGGAAGACAAGCCGATGGATATGGACATGAGCATGCCGATGGGCGACCACAGCCCGTCCAGCCATGCTTTTTCCGAGGCCAACAACAAGATGCACAAGGACATGATGATCGAATACAGCGGCGACGCCGATATCGACTTCGTGCGCGGAATGATCGCCCATCATCAAGGGGCGATCGACATGGCCAAGGTGGAGCTGCAATACGGGAAGGATCCCGAGATGCGCAAGCTGGCGGAGGGCGTGATCAAGGCACAGGAGGCCGAGATCACCGAGATGCAGGCGTGGCTGAAGGCGCACGCCAAGTAAGGCCGCTTCCGCGATTGCCTGCTGGACGCCGGGTTTGTATCGGCGTCCAGCGTTTCGATTGCGATCAAGCCTTCGGTTCGAACGGCGCGGGGCGGCGACCCGCACCCTGGCGGGCGAGCATCCAGCCGGGATATTCGGGCGCCAGTTCACTGACCTCGTCCAGCTTCTTCAGGTCGTCGGCATCAAGTTTCAGTCCGACAGCTGCGAGGTTCTGGTCGAGCTGTTCGATGCGCTTGGCGCCGATGATGACAGTCGTCACGAAAGGCTTGGCGAGCACATAGGCGAGCGCCACGGTGGCGACGCTGGCGCCATGCTTTTCGGCGATCTCGCGCATGACGGCGACGCAGGCCCAGGCGCGATCCTTATCGACGGGCGGGAAGTCGAAGGCGGCGCGGCGGCCTTCGCCGTTGCCGGGCGCGCCGGGGCCGTATTTGCCAGATAGCAAGCCGCCGGCGAGCGGCGACCAGACCATCAGGCCAACCTTCTCCTCGTTCATCATCGGCACGATGTCGCGCTCAAGATCGCGGCCGGCGATCGAGTAATAGGCCTGCACGGTCTCGAAGCGGGCGAAGCCGCGACGTTCCGAAATCCCAAGCGCCTTGGCGATGCGCCACGCCTGCCAGTTGGAGACGCCGACATAGCGGACAAGGCCGCGCGAGACGAGATCGTCCATCGCTCTGAGTGTCTCGTCGATCGGGGTGACGCTGTCGGTGCCGTGGATCTGGTAGAGATCGATATGATCGGTCTGCAGGCGCTCAAGGCTCTTTTCGACGGAATCCATGATGTGGCCGCGCGAGGCGCCACGATCGTTCGGCTTGTCTCCCATCGCGCCATAAACCTTGGTGGCGATGACGACATCTTTGCGGGCAACGCCGAGGTTCTTCAGCGACTGGCCGAGCAGCTTCTCGGAGTCGCCAAAGGAATAGACGTCGGCGGTATCGATGAAATTGACGCCTGCCGAGAGCGACCGTTCGACGATCGCATCGGCCGCCTTCTGGTCGACATCGGCGATGGCGCCCCAGGGGCTTTTGTCGTCGGCGGCGCCGAAGGTCATGGTGCCCAGGCAGATTTCGGAGACGAACAGGCCGGTATTTCCAAGCTGGTTGTAACGCATGGTCAAACGTTTCCTTGTGAGGACCGCCGTGAAGCCGGCGGAGGGAATGATCCCGGTTCTATGATTTTTGGGCGGCGCGGCGCTGGGGTGGCGGCGCCTGCCGCAGGCATGAACCCATCAGACATAAGCTGCGCGTGAGCGGTTTCAACGGCTCGCGCGATACGCAGGGGTTGCGGCAACATAGGTCGCTCGCAACTCATTGGCGCACAACCGTGATTGCACCCAACAATTCTCGCTCTTAGTGATTGTATTTACTGCACTTTCCACGCGGATTCATAAAATTCTAATTGATATCCACCTAAACAATCCTCGCAGATGCGGGGGCAATCATGACATCCTTGGTTCAGCTTGTGAGTTCACTGCTGCGCAACAAGCGCGGCAACGTGGCGATGATCGTCGCGCTGCTTTTCGTGCCAATGGTCTTGGCCGGTGGCGCAGGGGTCGATCTCGCGCGCTATGAAGCCGTGCGCGTGGAAATGCAGGACGGGCTCGATCGCGGCGTGCTGGCGGCGGCGTCGCTGTCGCAGAAGCAGAAGACCGCCGACGTCCTTAAAAGCTATATGAACAATCTCGCCTACGGCGCCGATGTGGCCATCGACTTTTCCGAGGCGACGGCGATGAACTCGCGCAAGATCTCTGCCAACGCCTCCTACACGATCAACACCGCCTTCATGCATCTGGCCGGCGTGAAGACGTTGACGATCAAAACGGCGTCGAGCGCAGAAGAGGCCAAGCAGAATATCGAGCTGTCGCTGATGCTCGACATGTCGGGCTCGATGGTGGGCAGCAAGATCAAGAACCTGAAGATCGCCTCGCAGCAGTTCATCGACCAGATCCTGACCGACGACACCAAGGACTATACGACGATCAGCGTCGTGCCCTATGCGGGCCACGTCAACGTGGGTTCAGCGGTGTTCGACAAGCTCGGAGGCTCCCGCCTGACTGGCCAGTCGCAGCCGACCAAGGATCCAAATTACAAGGGGTCATGCTTCGAGCTCGACAATGCGGGCTTTGGCAGCGATGCGATCCCGAGCTTCAAGGCTCGGTCGAACCTGCCGATCTTCACCAACTGGAACTACAACACGACAGACAAGGAAAAGAGGTGGTGGTGGTGTCCCGGCGAAGAGGACGCAATCACCTACTTCTCCAATGACGCGACCTATCTCAAAGCCCGGTTGAGCGCGCTGCAGCTCTATGACGGCACCGGCACGCAGAACGCCATGCAGTGGGGTTACATGCTGCTCAATCCGGCCTCATCGAGCATCGTCCAGGCGGCGATCGCGAGTGGGCAGATGTCCTCGAAGTTCTCCAATCGGCCCTCCAGCTTCAGCGATGCCGACACGATGAAGGTGCTCGTCTTGATGACGGATGGCGTGATCACCGCGCAATTTCGCCCGAACGACTACAAGCGCTCTCCGGATCTCAGCCCGAGCAACTACACGATGTCAGGCAACACGGCGACCTACTTGAGCAATATCTGCACGACCGCCAAGGCGAAGGGTATCACCATCTTCACCATCGGCTTTGAGCTCGGCAGCGACACCACGGCGATCAACGCCATGAAGAACTGCGCGACGAGCTCCGCCCACTTCTACCAGGCCTCCGGCTCCGGCATCGGCGACGCGTTCAAGTCGATCTCGACATCGATCCGCAAATTGAGACTGACGCAGTAATGAGAGTGGGCTTTTTCAGTAGCGCGCGCCGGCTTTTCGGTGACAGCAAGGGAGCGGCAGCGATCGAGTTCGCCATCCTGGCGCCGATCGTCTTCGCGGTCATCTTCTCGATCTTCGAGGCTGGCTTCATCATGACGCAGTCGATCATGCTCGACCGCGCCGTCAGTCGCAGCTCGCGCGCGCTGCAGATCAACGGCGCCAAGATGACCTATGCCGATTTCAAGGCGTCGGTGTGCAAGGAAGCGGTGATCCTCAGCGATTGCGTCAAATCGATCCGCATCGAGTTCACGCCGGTCACCAAGGCGTCCGACTTTCCGACGACGGGCACGCCCTGCGTCGACCGCTCCGTCGCCATCGATCCTGTCACCAGCTACAATTCCGGCCAACCGTCGCAGATCATCTTCACCCGCGCCTGCTATGTCGTCGACCCCCTCGTGCCGGGGCTCGGCTTCGGCCTGAGTTTCCCGAAGGACAATACCGGCGCCATCCAGCTGACCTCCAGCTTTGCCTTCGTCAACGAGCCGACCTGATGTTGAAGCACGCTTTTCACCGCCTGATCCGCGAGCGCTCCGGCGCATCCGCGATCGAGTTCGCCCTTCTCGCGCCGATCCTGCTGTTCTTCTTCCTGGCGAGCATCACGGTTTTCGACATGTACCGGACCTACCAGAATATCGTGCAGGCCAATGGTATCGTCGCCGACGTGATCTCGCGGCAAACCTCGATCGACAATACCTTCGTGTCCAATCTCTACAGCGTCTTCACGCATCTGCAGCAGAACAGCACAGCCCCGATCGCGCTTCGGATCTCCAGCATCAAGAAGACCGCTGGGGTCTACAAGCTGGACTGGACGAAGGAAAGCGGCACGGCCAGCCTGTTGAAGGCGCAGGTGCTCAGCACTTCGACGCTGCCGCAGCTGACGGACGGCGACTCGGTGATCTATGTCGAGGGTGCGGCCAGCTACACGGCGATGACCAGCATCATGGGCTTCGGCAGCATGACGTTCGCGGAAACCGCCTTTTCACGCCCGCGCTTCATCGGCGCCATCGTCTATCAGTGACGCAATCCCTTGCGGCGAAGGCGCGAGGCTCCTAATTGTTTTTGAACGAACAAGGGGGTGCGCCCATGACGACCCGCACGCTGACCACGATCGGCTTCGATGCCGACGACACGCTGTGGCAGAACGAGCAATTCTACCGGCTGACGGAAACGCACTTCACCGAGCTGCTTTCCGACTATGCGGAGGGCACAGTGGTTTCGGATCGGCTGCTGGCCGCCGAGAAGCGCAATCTTCAGCATTACGGCTTTGGTATCAAAGGCTTCACGCTGTCGATGATCGAGACGGCGATCGAGATTACCGAGGGCAATGTGCCGGCTTCGGTGATCGCGCAAATCCTCGATACCGGGCGGGATCTTCTCTCTCATCCGGTGGAGACCCTGCCTGAAGTGCGCGAGACGCTAGCCGCCCTTTCCGACCATTACCTGCTCGTGCTGATCACCAAGGGCGATCTGTTCGACCAGGAGCGCAAGCTGGCGCAATCGGGCCTTGGGGACTTCTTCCATGCCGTCGAGATCGTTTCCGACAAGACGGCGGTCACCTATCGCCGGATCTTCTCCAAGATCGGCGGCGGGCCGGAGCGGGCGATGATGGTGGGGAATTCGCTGAAATCGGACATCGTTCCGGCGATCGCCGCCGGCAGCTACGGCGTGTTCGTGCCGCACGAGCTGACCTGGGTGCTCGAGCATGTAGAAGAGCCCACGGAGGCGCCGCGTTTTCGCAAGATCGAACGGCTCGGCGAATTGCGCGGCGTGATCGACAGTTTGGGTTAGATGAAGCTCCGCTTACTTGCGGGACGGGAAGAGCGGCGACGGCTTGCTGTCGTCGGCGGGGGCTGGCGCAGGTGTTGCCGGCGCGGCCGAGGCGGCCTGCGGTTCCACGAGAATGCTGTAGGGGGCGCCGAGACCGCGCCTTGGCGAGGCCTTGGAATAGTAGGGGCGGAGCAGCCAGGTGGCGTCCTGCTTGACCGTCGTCTGGAAGGTCTGCCCGTCCTCGTCGGTGCCGAAGATCGCCTCGTCGTCGGGGGCTGCGAGATCGAAGATCGCGAGGAAAGCGAACTGGCTCTTCGTCGAGAAATCGATTTTCACATGCTGGCCGGCCTTGACGGGCAAGGTGTAGACCTTGCCATTGCCGAATTTCGTCCAGCCCTTGAGCTCCATGGTTGCTGCCGGAAACTGCAGCTTTTCCAGCCTTTCGCCGCGCTGCAGCTCGGGCGTCTGCGCCATAACGGCGGGCGCGATCGCGACTGCGGCGATCGCCATTGCCATCAGTTTCAGTTTTTTCATGGACGTACCAATGCGTCGCGCATCGCCTCTACTTCTGAACGGCAGTAGCAGCCTTCGAGATGATCGTTGACGAGACCCATTGCCTGCATGAAAGCGTAAACTGTGGTCGGGCCGACAAAGGTCCAGCCGCGCTTCTTCAAATTCTTGGATATAGCGACCGAGGTCGGTGTGGTCGGATTGGCCATGATCGTGGCGCGATCGACCACCTTGGGGCGTTCGTTGTGACCGGGCTCGTAGCTCCAGAAATAATGCGCCAGGGAGCCGAACTCGTCGCGCATCTCGATCGCACGCTTGGCGTTGTTGATCGTCGAAACGATCTTACCGCGATGGCGGATGATGCCGGCATCGGCCACGCAACGCTCGACATCCTCATCGGTAAACAGCGCCACCTTCTCGAAATCGAAGCCGGCGAAGGCCGCGCGGAAGTTCTCGCGCTTGCGCAGGATCGTGAGCCAGGAGAGGCCGGACTGGAAGCCTTCGAGGCAGATCTTCTCGAACAGGCGGATATCGTTCACGACCGGCCTGCCCCATTCCTCGTCGTGATAGCGCAGATAATCCGGCAGATTGCCGTGCCAATGACAGCGGCTCTTGCCGTCCTCACCGATTGTAATGCCTGTCTCGCTCATCACGTTCCATTCGTTTCAGCGGCTGCGAATCCGGCTTTACCATTTGCAAACCCTGTTTCCAAACCGAACGATAACCCTGACGAAAAGTTTATGGGCCAGTTCGGCTTTTAGTGAACGCGGGTTTACCATTCGCTGGCGAGCGCGGTGGCAGCATGATCGGCAGGTGGCGGATGCCGCCCGTCCATTTTCGGCCATTGTAGAGAGTTCGTCCGATGATGAAATCCGTTTTGCTCGCCGCAGCCCTGCTCGGCGTCTTTTCCACGGCCGCCCTTGGCGACGACCGTTACGTCTCCCGTCCGCCCGTCGTGCTGAGCCCTGATCTCGCGGCACCGTGGATCATGCAGCTCAGCGGCGGCAATGTTCGCCCGGTCGTCTACCAGCGCCCCGTCATCGTGCAGCAGCAGCGCGGGTTGTTTGCTCCGCGCGCCGTTCGTCGCGCGCCGGCTGCACAGCAGGTCTCGGCGATCAATCCCGGCGTCCCCGTGATCCGCGGCCAGATCGAGCCGCAGTTCCTGCCGCAGATGGTCGACTACCAGACCAAGGAAGCGCCTGGCACCATCGTCATCGATACCAACAACCGCTTCCTCTATCTGGTCATGGCAAATGGCAAGGCGCGTCGCTATGGCGTCGGCGTCGGCAAGCCGGGCTTCGAGTGGGCCGGCGTTCACAAGGTGACGCGCAAAGCCGAGTGGCCGGACTGGACGCCGCCATCGGAAATGATCAGCCGCGAGGCGGCGAAGGGCCATTATCTCCCCGCGCGCATGGATGGCGGACCGGAAAATCCGCTCGGCGCACGCGCCATGTATCTCGGCTCGACCCTCTATCGCATCCACGGCACCAATGCCCCATGGACGATCGGAAGCGCGGTTTCCTCGGGCTGCATTCGCCTGCGCAACGAGGACGTCGTCGACCTTTACGAGCGTGTCAAAGTGGGCACGCGGGTCATCGTGATCTGAATTTTCTTATGGCGGCAAGGACACACCTTGCCGCCTACCCCCGCATTTTCAGGGTTTCCAGCTTGAAATCCCGGTCGATTCCGTTAGCTTTGCCGGCGATCGTGCCTTGAGAGGGAAATCGAAATGAAGAAAGTGTCTCTGCTCGTGGCGGCCGTTGCCGTTGCGATGTCGGGTATGGTGGCCGTTGCCAGCGCCGAGCCCGTAATGACGGCGACAGATGCCGTTCGCGGCGTCAAGCACAGCCAGCAGGTGAAGCCGCAATACAAGAAGCGCGTCGTCCGCCTCATCACCAATGAAGCGCCGGGCACCGTGATCGTCGATACGGTCAACAAGTATCTCTATCTCGTCGAAGGCCGCAACAAGGCCACGCGCTACGGCATCGGCGTCGGCCGCGAAGGCTTCGGCTGGTCGGGCGTGGTGAAGATCGGCCGCAAGGCTGAATGGCCGACCTGGACGCCGCCGGCTGAAATGCGCGTCCGCGAGGCCCGCGCCGGCCACAACCTGCCGGCCGTACAGCCGGGTGGCCCCGACAATCCGCTCGGCGCCCGCGCCATGTATCTCTACCAGGGCAACCGCGACACGATTTTCCGTATCCACGGCACCAACCAGCCCTGGACGATCGGCCTCAACCTGTCTTCCGGCTGCATCCGCATGGTCAATGACGACGTCGAAGACCTTTACGATCGCGTGCCCGTCGGCACCAAGGTCATCGTCGTCGGCCCCGGCAACAAGCAGGGCAACGTCGCCTTCGATGACCGTGGCATCGACGTTCTGAGAACGATCTTCGGCGGCTGACGCCTCATGTCATGAAAAGAAGGGCGGCTGGAATTCCGGCCGCCTATTTCGATCCGCAGCTGACCTTGCCATTGAAGGCCTGCGGCGCCGTACCGCCCTCGATCGCGAGTTCGTAGGTGCCGGCAAAGGCCTTGGCATTGTTGCGCTGCTCGGCCGACACGATCAGATTGGCCGTCTGGCCACCCGCAGCTTTCCCGCCATCATAGAGAACCTCGAGCCTGAGCTCTCCATTATGCGACCAGTGGTTCGTCAGGCTGTCGGAATCGAGATCGATCCTGCCCAACGGCTGCGGCGCTGTTTCGTTCTTCAGAATGAGCGCACCGCGGAAGTGATTGAGCACGTGCCCGTTCTCCGCCTTGAAGCCGCTTTCGACGGTGAAGCGGACATTCTTGTCGTCGGCGGAACAGAAGAAACGGCTGTCGGCGTGTGCGACTTCGGTGGCGCCAACAAGAGCGGTGAACGCCAGGAGGAAACGATGCATGCTTGAGCTCCAAATGCCGCCGGACGATCCGGCCGCGTTAGGCTAGCCCGAAACCCTTAAATTTTTCTGGCCGCTAATTTTGCTGACCGTGAATTTGGCTGACCTTCAACTTCTCCGGCATGTCGCCGCCATGGGCCCAGTCGAGCAGTTCCACGGTGTGCAGGATGGGGATCGCGGTGGCCGAGGCGATCTGGGTGATGCAGCCGATATTGCCTGTGGCGATGATATCGGGCTTCGTCGCCTCGATGTTCTTCACCTTGCGGGCCTTCAGCGCGTCTGAAATATCCGGCTGCATGATGTTGTAGGTGCCGGCCGAGCCGCAACAGAGGTGACCTTCGGCAGGATCGCGCACCGTAAAACCAGCCGCCTTCAACAGCTGCTTCGGCGCCATGGTGATCTTCTGGCCGTGCTGCATCGAGCAGGCGGAGTGATAGGCGACCGTCAGCCCTCTCGGCATGTGCGAGGGCAGATCGAGCGTCGCCAAGTACTCGGTGACATCGCGGGCAAGCGCGGAAACGCGGGCGGCCTTTTCGGCGTAGATGGGATCGAGCCGCAGCATGTGGCCGTAATCCTTGATCGTCGTGCCGCAGCCGGACGCAGTGACGATGATGGCATCGAGCCCGCCCTTTTCGATCTCGCGGGTCCAGACATCGACATTGGCTCGGGCGCTCGCCAACGCCTGTTCCTCGCGGCCCATGTGATGGACCAGCGACCCGCAGCAGACCTCTCCCCTGGGCACCACCACCTCGACGCCGAGACGAGTGAGAAGCCGGATGGCCGCGGCGTTGATGGCGGGGTCGAGCACCTGTTGCGCGCAGCCGGTGAGGATCGCCACACGTCCTCGTTGCTCGGCCTGCTGCGCTGCGTGTGTTGCCGGCGTCGCCAGATGCGAGGGTGCGGGCACGTTACGCGGGGCAAGCGCAAGCATGGCGGCGAAGGGTTTCAGCGCCTGATGGCGGCGAAAAAGGCCTTCCAGCGGCCGGCCGAGGCGGGCTAGCCGCAGCGCCAGACGGAAGCGGTTGGGATAAGGCAAGACGGCGGCGAGAATGCCGCGCGTCAGCCGGTTCATGAAGGGCCGCTTGTAGGTCTTTTCGATATGGGCGCGGGCGTGATCAACGAGGTGCATGTAATCGACGCCGGAGGGACAGGTGGTCACGCAGGCAAGGCAGGACAGACAGCGATCGATATGGGTAACCACCTCCGTGTCGGCCGGGCGGTCGTTTTCCAGCATGTCCTTGATGAGATAGATGCGGCCGCGCGGACTGTCGAGCTCGTTGCCCAAAGTCACATAGGTGGGACAGGTGGCGGTGCAGAAGCCGCAATGGACGCATTTGCGCAGGATCTGCTCGGAGGCCGCGACATGGGGATCGGCAAGCTGGGCGGGGGTGAAGTTGGTTTGCATGTCAGGCTCGATCGCCTTTTTCGCTGTGGTGGCGGGTGGGATACCCCCCTCTGCCCTGCCGGGCATCTCCCCCACAGGTGGGGAGATTGGCTGGGCGTACCCGCTCGCTCCACCTTCGCTGTCTGGGCGAAAGGTTGCAACGAGTCGATCTCCCCCCTTGTGGGGGAGATGTCCGGCAGGACAGAGGGGGGTATGCGACACGGTACAGCATCAAACTCCCCCCATCTTCCCCGGACTGAAAATCCCCGCCGGATCGAACTTCTCCTTCACCCGCGCCGACAGCAGCGCCACGGCATCGACCTGCGGTTCGAAGGCCGAGGTCGCCGCGCGCATCGCATGAGGCGCGCGCATCAGCGTGGCGTGGCCGCCGCCGAGTGCCGCCATGAAGCGGCGCAGCAGAGCGGCTTCGGCGTCCGCTTCCATGCGCATCCAGACGAGGCCGCCCTGCCAGTCGTAGAAGGCGTCGACGCCGGTCTCCAGCCGGAGCGCCGCGACCAGCTGATGGCCGACCGACGGCGCCACGGAGACGCGCCAGACGGGACGCAGGCCGCCATCGGCGTAGGGTTTCACGTCGCGGATCTCGCGCCAGAGGGGGGCGCTGTCATCCTCACCGAGGAGTGCGGTCGGGCCGAAGGCGGACATGGCAGAAGCCAGCTTCTCGGCTCTTGTGGCAACGGAGGCCGGCAGGCCTTCGATGCGCAGCACGGTCGCCTCGCCCTCGGGCAGGCGATTGCCGAGGAAGGTCCAGGCGACGGTCATGGGCAGGTGGGCGGCGCCCGAGACCTCGACCGGCAGCGCCATTGCTGCGGCCATGGCGTTGGCGGCCTCGGCGTCGTTGAGGCCCGAGATCACGATCGTCGCTTCGGACTTCGGCCTCGGCGGCACGCGGAAGGTGACCTCGGTGATGAGGCCGAGCGTGCCGTGCGAACCGGCCATGAGCTTGACGAGGTCGAGGCCGGTGACGTTCTTCATCACTCGCCCGCCGGCCTTGATCGCCTCGCCGCGCCCATTGACGAAGCGGACGCCGAGCAGGCTGTCGCGGGCAGCACCCGATATCAGGCGGCGCGGGCCGGAGACGTTGGCGGCGAAGACGCCGCCGATGGTCGGCTCGCCGGATGCGCCCATGAGCGGGCGGTGATCCATCGGCTCGAAGGTCATGGTCTGGCCGCTCTTAGCCAACGCCGCCTCGATTTCGGCAAGCGGCGTGCCGGCGCGGGCGGTGAGCACCATCTCGCCGGGGTTATAGGCGACGATGCCTGACAGCGCGGTCGAGCGCAGGCGGTGTTCGGCCGTCACAGCATTGCCGAAGCCGGAGCGGGTGTTGCCGCCCGCGATGTTCAGCGGAGTGCCGGCCTGCGCATGGGCGCGGATGATCTCGGCGGCTTCATCCTCTTTGGTCGGGCATAGCTCGATCATGTGGGTTGGCGCCCTTCGAGCGGGAAGACCTTGGAGGGATTGAGCAGCCAGCCGGGATCGAAGGCGGCGCGGACGGCTATCTGCTGGGCGAGATCGGCATCGGAATATTGATGGCGCATCAGATCGCGCTTCTCGATGCCGACGCCGTGTTCTCCGGTGAGGCAGCCGCCGGCATCGACGCAAAGCTTCAGGATCTCCATGCCGGCCGCCTCGGCGCGGGCGGCGTCGTCTGGATCGTTGGCGTTGAAAAGGATGAGTGGGTGCATGTTGCCGTCGCCGGCATGGAAGACATTGGCGACGCGCAGGCCATGGCGCTCGATGATCTCGGAGGTCTTCTTCAGCACATAGGAGAGCTGGCTGAGCGGCACGGTGCCATCCATGCAGATGTAATCGGCAATGCGGCCGGTGGCGCCGAAGGCGGATTTGCGGCCTTTCCAGATGAGTGCTGCTTCCGTGGCCGACTGGCATTCGCGCACCGTGCTGACGCCATGGCGGCGGGCGATGTCGACGATGTCCTTCAGCATGTCGTCCATCTCGGCTTCCGAGCCCTCGACTTCGACGATCAGCAAAGCGCCGACATCAAGGGGATAGCCGGCCTTGGCGAAGGCCTCGCAGATCTCGATCGCCGGCTTGTCCATGAACTCGATGGCGACGGGGATGATGCCGGATGCGATGATATCGGCAACGCAGGAGCCCGCCTCCTCCGAGGTCGGAAAGCCGAAAAGCACCGGGCGCGCGCCTTCCGGCTTGGCGATCAGGCGCACCGTCGCTTCCGTCACGATGCCGAGCTGGCCCTCGTGGCCGCAGACGAGGCCTAAGAGATCATAGCCACCGGCATCCAGCCCCTTGCCGCCGAGATCGATGACCGTGCCATCGACCAGCACCATTTTCACGCCGAGCAGGTTGTTTGTGGTGACGCCGTATTTCAGGCAGTGGGCGCCGCCCGAGTTCATGCCGATATTGCCGCCGATGGTGCAGGCGAGCTGCGAGCTCGGATCGGGCGCGTAGAAGAAGCCGTCGGCGGAGACGGCTTCGGAAATGTTGAGATTGGTCACGCCGGCCTCGACCACTGCGGCGCGATTGAAAAGGTCGATCTCGATGATGCGGTTCATCTTCGAGACGCAGACGACGACCGCATCCTCCTGCGGAATGGCGCCGCCTGACAGCGACGTACCGGCGCCGCGCGGGACGACGGGGATGCCGTAGCGATGGCAATATTTCATCACCGCCGCCACTTCGGCCGTGCTGCGCGGGAGAGCCACGGCGAGCGGCATGCGGCGGTAGGAAACGAAGGCGTCGGTCTCGAAGGGCATGAGTTCGCGCGGCTCGGAGACCAGGCATTCCGGCGGCAGGAGATCGGCGAGATCGGCAACGATCTGCCGGCGGCGCGCCATGACATCGGCGCGCGGGGCGAGAAACGAAATGGCGTCGGACATGCCTTTCCTCCCTTCTCCATCCAAGGAGAAACCGGCCGTATCCTCCATACTGCCAAGGCTTCGGGCTTAACACTTTCCCCAATTCGGCGCAAATGCTAAGCACTTATGACAAAATAAGAAATTATCGGGGCGACATGACCAATCTGGGAGATCTAGAAATCTTCGCCAAGGTGGCGGCGACGGGCAGCATGTCGCTTGCCGGGCGGGCGCTCGGCTTCTCGCCGGCGGTGGTGTCCAAGCGCATCAAGCGGCTGGAAGACCGGCTGGGAACGCGGCTTCTGCAACGGACGACGCGGCAGATATCGCTCACCGAAGCCGGCCAGGGTTTCTACGACCGGGTGCTCGGCATTCTGGCCGGGCTCGAGGAGGCGGAGTTCTACATTTCCGGGCGCTCGGCGCAGATGCATGGGACGCTGAAAGTGTCGGCGCCGACCTCGTTCGGTCGAATGCACATCGCGCCGCATCTGAAGCGTTTCATGGACGCCCATCCCGATCTTGCCATCAACCTCGTGCTTTCCGACGAGTTAAGCGACATCGTCGGCGGCGGGTTCGATCTGGCGATCCGCATCGCGGAGCTCACCGATTCCAGCCTTGTCGCCCGCCGCCTGGCGCCCGTGCGTCGGGTGCTCTGCGCCTCTCCGGATTATCTCAAGGCCAATGGCACGCCCGAGAGCATCGACGACCTCAAGCGGCACCGCTGCCTGCCGGCGCACAATAACGACGTCTGGCGGCTTGAGGGGCCTGAGGGCGCGCTGTCGATCCGGCCGGAGGGGATGCTTGTCACCAATTCCAGCGAGGTGATCCGCGAGGCCGTGATTGCCGGCCTCGGCATCGCCTTGCGCTCGACCTGGGATATCGGCGCGGAGCTGAAATCCGGCCAGCTGGTGCAGGTCCTACCGGCTTACGAGGGATCGCGCAACGTCACGCTGTCGGCCGTCTACCCAAGCCGCCAATTCCTCCCGGCCAAGGTGCGGCTGTTCATCGATTATCTCGCAGAGCTTTATGGCCCGGTGCCTTACTGGGAGCGGTGACGGTCAATTGGCCAGCCGCTCGATGACGTGATCGAGCAAAGCGCGCAGCCGCGCCATGCGCTTCATGTCGCGGTGATAGCCCACCCACGTATCGCGCCCCGGCGGCGGTTCGCCGAGATCGACCCGCTCGATCGCGGCCAGGCTGTCGCCAAGCGGGCGCGGCAAGACTGCGAGGCCGGCGCCGTTGGCGCAGAGCGTTGCCTGCACATCGCGATTGTTGCTGCGAAGCGCGATCGTCGCTTTCGGCAGCAGGCGCTGAAGCCACACGACATCTGGCATGCCGCCGAAAGCCTCGTCCATGGTGACCAGACGCGCGCCCTCCCCGCTTCCCGCCACCGGGTGCGGCAGGCCACGCTTGATATAGAGGCCATATTCGATGCGCAGCAACCGGCGGGAGATTACTTCCGGCTCCGTGAAGGGCGCGATGCGGAAGACGAGGTCCGCCTCGCGCCGGGAGAGGCTGAGCAGGCGGCTATCTGTCAAAAGCTCGACGACAACCTTGGGATAGGCGAGCGAAAACTCGGCGATGACAGGTGCCAGCAGATGGGTGCCGAACCAATCCGAGGACGAGAGGCGCAGAAAGCCGGTGAGGTCGCTGGCGGTGCCGGCCAGTTCGCGCTGCAGGGCAAGCGCCTCCTCCTCTATCCGCTCGGCATGAGCGAAGACCGCCACGCCTTCGTCGGTCAGCACGAAACCATCGGCCGTGCGCTGGAAGAGCGTCTGGCCGAGCGCTGCCTCAAGGGCGCGCAGACGCCGGCCCATGGTCGGCTGGGTCAGCCCAAGGCTGCGCGCTGCCGCACCCAAAGTGCCCAGCCTGGCAATGGCCAGGAACAGCCTGAGATCGCTCCACTCCATACTCACCCAAACATTTCTGCATGATCTTCATACGTTATCTATGATTTCCATTCGATCTTCAACGGCGCATCCTCCTTTCACACACACGAAAGGAGTGTTCCATGTCTTCGAAATCCACGATGAAAGCGCTGGTTATCGACGCACCGCAGGGCGCGTTTCGCCAGACCGAGATTGCCCGGCCCGACGCTGCCAAAGGCCAAGTGCTCGTGCGCATCCAGGCGAGCGGGGTCAATCCCCTCGACACCAAGATCCGCGCCGGCAACGCCGCCCATGCCCGCCATCCCCTGCCCGCCATACTCGGCATCGACATGGCGGGAATCGTGGAGGCAGTCGGCCCTGATGTGACCGGCTTCCGGCGCGGCGACGCCGTCTACGGCATGACCGGCGGTGTCGGCGGCATTCAGGGGTCGCTGGCCGAGTTCGCGGCTGTCGACGCCGATCTCATCGCGCTCAAGCCGAGCAATCTGTCGATGCGGGAAGCTGCCGCGCTGCCGCTCGCTGCGATCACCGCATGGGAAGGGCTTGTGGACCGGGCGAAGGTTGCGAGCGGCCAGCGTGTCCTCGTCATCGGCGGTGCCGGCGGGGTCGGGCATATCGCGGTGCAGATCGCCAGGGCTGTCGGCGCCGATGTCTACGCGATCGACGGCGCGGCGAAGGCAGACTATCTCCGCAGCCTCGGCGCCACACCGATCGACCGCGCCGTCGGCACCATTGAGGATCACGTCGCGACGTATACTGGGGGACGCGGCTTCGATGTCGTCTATGACACGGTCGGCGGCGCCGGGCTCGACATGGCGTTCAAGGCGGTCGGCCGGTTCGGCCATGTCGTCAGCGCGCTCGGCTGGGGCACGCATGCGCTGGCGCCGCTCTCCTTCAAGGCGGCGAGCTATTCCGGCGTGTTCACGCTGCTGCCGCTGCTAACGGGCGAAGGCCGCGCGCATCACGGCGAGATCCTGCGCGAGGTGACGCGGCTCGCCGAAGCGGGCAAGCTGTTGCCACGCATGGACAGCCGGCGGTTTTCGCTTGCCGATGTCGCCGAGGCACACAGGTTGATCGAAAGCCGCGAAGCTGAGGGCAAGCTGGTGGTCGAGATCGATTGATGGCCGCACGCCGGGGCTTATGCGGCCCCGGCAGCCAATGGAAAGTCCTACCGCGCCAGATCGAGATAGGCGCTCGCCACCATCGCGTCGATATCCGCAGGGACCGGTACGATGCAGGCTTCAGGGCCGACGCCGCGCTTGGCGACGCGTTCCAGGCAGCGGACCTGCAGGGTGAAGCCGAGGTCCATGGATTCCACGGAATTACCTAGCGGGCGCGGGCCGGCGAGGTTGGCCATGTGGCCGCCGCCCAGGATGTGGATGGCGCGGCCGTCCTTCATGTGCAGGGTCTCGATGCCATCGGCCTCATAGCGATCGGTCGCGACGACATCCTCGTGGGCGCGGAAGGCGGCAACGTCGATCTCGTTGGGGAAGTGGCCGCCGTTCATCAGGATGGCGCCGTTCTTGATCAGCGGCAGGTCCTTCAAGGTGATGATATCGGGATGGCCGGTGACGGTGACGAGCACGTCGGCGGAGCGGATGGCGTCATCGCGCAGTGGTGTGACGAAACCATCCAGATGCGCTTCGAGCGTGGTCACCGGATCGATATCGACGACGCTGACCTGCGAGAAGGCATTGCGGAAGCAGGCGGCCGTGCCCTTGCCGCAGGCGCCATAGCCGAACACCGTGACGCGCTTGCCGTTGGTGGAGCGGTTGGTAAAGCGCATGTAGCTCTCGAACAGGCTCTGGCCGACGGCATGCTTGTTTTCGGCGAACTGCTTGATCGGGCTGTCGTTGATGACGAGGATCGGCATGTTGAGCTTGTCGCGCAGCGGCAGCAGGCGGGTGCGGCCGGAAGTGGTCTCCTCGGTGCCACCAAGGAGATTGGCGTAGGGGCTTTCGGCGGCGATGGCGAAGAGATCGCCGCCATTGTCGAGCAGCAGATCGGGCTTTTCGGCGACCACGGCAACAAGGCTCTGATGATGCGCGGCGGGATCGGTGGTCTGAGTGGCGAAGACGGTGATGCCCTGGCTGCGGAGATATTCCACGGTCGTCGGCTGGGTACTGTTCAGGTTGCCGGTGCAGACCAAGCGCGCGCCGCCGGCGTTGAGCGTCATCAGAAGCGCCACCGTTTTTGGTTCGAGATGGATGCCGGTGCCAATCGTCAGGCCCTCGAAGGGGCGAGTGTCGCGGAACTCCGCCGCCGTTGCCTGCAGCAGCCGGCAGCTGCCTCCGATCCAATCGATGCGCGTTGCTTCCGATACCATGAACCATCCTCCTGTTTTCGACGCATTGATAAGCCGAATGGCGGGTGGCGACCAAGGATATTTTTCGCCGAGACCGACGCAAGCACAACGACTCATTGCGCCGGATCACCTGTCTGAGCAGGCTTTGAGGGCCTCAATTACCCCTTCAGGATGTTAGCCGGGCAATCTTTTCTGTGGAGAACCGACGCAGAATTGCCAATGTTTGGGGCTATCGCCGGGCAGCTTCACGTCGTCGTTGATTATGACGAAAGTCGATATCATATTAAATGGCACTCGACGTGACGGAAATAGAGCATTCGATGGCGGTTTCTTGAAACCGAAACCAAAACGAAAGGCTCTATTGATAGATATAAAGCCTGAACCGAAAGCAAAACACACACATGGATCGCGCAAGCTTTCCATGAGACACTAATATACGCACCCAACCGATAAAGGTGACCCGACCGTTGAGCCTACTTGCCCGCCTTGCCTCCGATGTCCAGCTGATGTTCCGGCGCCCTCCGCGCCAGCAATATGCTGCGCTCTGCTACCGGACGAAGGGCAAGACCGGCGCGCTCGAGGTGCTGCTTCTGACCAGCCGCGATACCGGCCGCTGGGTGATCCCCAAGGGATGGCCGATGGATGGCAAGACCTCCTACGAGGTGGCCGCCCGCGAGGCTTACGAGGAAGCGGGCGTGCGCGGGACGGTCGAGAGCCAGACGATCGGCTGCTACCACTATCCCAAGGTGCTGAAGAACGGGCTGAAGGTGACCTGCAAGGTTCAGGTCTACGTGCTAGAGGTCTCGACGATCGCCAAGAGCTTCAAGGAGAAGGGCGAGCGGCGTTACGAGTGGGTTTCTTGCGAAGAGGCCGCCAAGCGCGTCAACGAGCCGGAACTGCGCGATCTCTTCCTGCTCTTCAAACGCCGTATGACGGAGCAACTCGAGCCGCTGGCGCTGCAACAGATTCCGGCTGAATGATTCCTGCCATCTTGCGCTGCTAGAATTAGCGGCGCAAAAGCGGGCCTCAATCACAAGGAACAGCATGGCCGACCGCCCCACCGTCCTCACCAAACGAACGCTCGACAAGGATCTCGACAAGCTCACGCAGGTCGAGGACGCGTCGAAGTATGTCTCGCGCAAGCTGGTGGCGCCGGGGATCGGTTTCGTCTTTCTCGGCCTCGCCATGCTGTTTGCGGCGATCTACGTGTTCGGCCGCCCCGATGCGGGGCTGGTGATCGCGGCAGCAGCGCTTGCGGCCTACATGGCCATGAACATCGGCGCGAACGACGTGACCAACAACGTTGGCGCCGCCGTCGGCGCGCGCGCCATGACCATGGGTCAAGCGCTTGTGATCGCCGCAATCTTCGAGATTCTCGGCGCGACGATATCGGGCGGGGCGGTGGTGAAGACCATCTCGTCCAGCATCGTCGATGCATCGCAGATCCCGCCTGCCACGCTCTCCTGGATCATGATGGCGGCGCTGATGGCGGCGGCACTCTGGATCAACCTCGCGACATGGCTGAACGCGCCCGTTTCGACCACGCACTCGATCGTCGGCGCGGTGATCGGCGCGGGCGTGGGCGCGCTCGGGCCGGGGCCGGTCAACTGGCGGGTTCTGGCCGAGATCACCTCCAGCTGGATGACCTCACCGCTGATCGCCGGCGTGATTGCTGCCGGCATGCTCTATCTCGTCAAGACGCTGATCATCTACCGCGAGGACAAGATCACCTCGGCCAAGCGCTGGGTGCCGGTGCTGATTGCTATCATGGTGGGCGGCTTCACAGCCTACATGATCCTGCAGCTTGAGCGAATGAACGCGTTCTCGACGTCGACGATCATCCTGATCGGCATCGCCGCGGGTGTCATCGGCTGGCTGGTGGCGCGGCCGCTGGTCAATATGCGGGCGCAGGGGCTGGAGAACCGCAACAGCTCACTGCGGGTGCTGTTCCAGATGCCGCTGATCGGCGCGGCGGCACTGCTCTCCTTCGCGCATGGCGCCAACGACGTGTCCAACGCCGTCGGCCCGCTCTCGGCGATCGTGCGCGTGTCCTTCGGACAGCCTCTCATCCGCGGCTCAGAACCACCGCTATGGGTGATGCTGATCGGCGCGCTCGGCATTTCGGTCGGTCTGCTGCTGTTCGGGCCGCGCCTGATCCGCCTCGTCGGCGAGCAGATCACCAAGCTCAACCCGATGCGCGCCTATTGCGTGGCGATGGCGACGGCCTTCACCGTCATCGTCGCCTCTTGGCTCGGGCTGCCGGTCAGTACCACGCATATCGCCGTCGGTGCGGTATTCGGCGTCGGCTTCTTCCGCGAATGGTATACCCGCAACTCCAAGCGCCGGATCGAATACATGCGCCGCAAGGCGGAGGTCTGGATGCTGGAGGAGCCCGACGATCCCAACACCCACGAGGTGCGCCGGCGCCGGCTGGTGCGGCGTTCGCACTTCATGACGATCATCGCCGCCTGGGTCATCACCGTGCCGGCATCCGCTTTGCTTGCGGCCGCGCTCTATTGGGCTATGGTCGCGCTCTTCGTTTAGCCAGGACATTTCGATGCGCGCCAATTTCAGAATGCAACGGCTGTTTGTTGCCGCTCCCCTCTCCAAAGGCGTGGCGGCGGAGGCGACGCCGGACCAATACAACTACCTCGCCAATGTGCTGAGGATGGGTGACGGCGCCGAAATCCTTGTCTTCAACGGCCGCGACGGCGAGTGGATGGCGAAGCTCTCGCTGCCCACCCGCAAGCGCATCATGATCGTGCCGGAGGAACAGACCCGGCCGCAGCCGGAGCCTTCCGATCTGCACTATCTCTTCGCGCCGCTAAAGGTCGGGCGGCTGGATTATCTGGTGCAGAAGGCGGTCGAGATGGGCGCCGGCGTACTCCAGCCCGTGATGACGCAGCACGTGCAGGGCAAGATCAACAACCTCGACAAGCTCCGCGCCAATGTCATCGAGGCAGCCGAGCAATGCGGCATTCTCGGCATTCCAGAGGTCGCCGAGCCGGTGCGGCTTTTCGACATACTCGACGGATGGCCGAGCGACCGGCGGATCATCTATTGCGACGAGGGCGATGCCGGGCAGAACCCGCTGCCGATCCTCTCGGCGGTGAAGGAGCGGAAGCTGGCGCTGCTCGTCGGGCCCGAGGGCGGGTTTTCCGAGGACGAGCGCGCGCGGCTGCGCAGCCTCGATTTCGTGACCGCGATCCCGCTCGGACCGAGAATATTGCGCGCCGATACCGCAGCGGTTGCCGCCATGGCCGTGATACAGGCGGCACTCGGTGACTGGAACCAATAGCCGCGTGGGCAACGGGCCACAGTTGCTGGTATTTTTTTGATGGCTGGTTGAAACAATTTCACTTGCAACATACGTGGCAGCGGTCCTAATCACCCTTCCTACTGTCCGGATACTTTCCGGGCGTTTCCCGAATACAGGTTACTTGAATGGCTCGCGATACCACCGACCAGACCCCGCTCTCTTCGGTTCAGGAGCTGACCGATTATCTTGCGGCGGGAAACAAGCCGGAAGAGAAGTTCCGCATCGGCACCGAACATGAGAAGTTCGCCTTCTTCCGCGCCGACAACAGCCCGGTTCCCTATTTCGGCGAAAACAGCATTTCCGGCCTGCTGAAGGGTCTCGAAGCGAAGAGCGGCTGGGAGCCGATCCTCGACGGCGAGAACATCATCGGCCTTGCCGAGCCATCGGGCATGGGTGCGATCTCGATCGAGCCGGGCGGGCAGTTCGAGCTTTCGGGTGCGCCGCTCGAAAACATCCACCAGACCTGCAAGGAATCCAACGCGCATCTGGCCGTGCTGCGCGAGATCGCCGAGCCGATGGGCATCCGCTTCCTTGGCATCGGCGGCAGCCCGAAGTGGACGCTGGCCGAAACCCCGGTCATGCCGAAGTCGCGCTACGGCATCATGAGCCGCTACATGCCGACGGTTGGCACGCAGGGCCTCGACATGATGTACCGGACCTGCACGATCCAGGTGAACCTCGACTTCTCGTCGGAAGCCGACATGCGCAAGAAGATGCGCGTCTCGATGAAGCTGCAGTCGCTGGCAACGGCGCTGTTTGCCTCCTCCCCCTTCACCGAAGGCAAGCTCAACGGCCTGCAATCCTGGCGCGGCGATATCTGGCGCGACACCGACAACAACCGCTCGGGCCTGCTCGACTTCACCTTCCGCGACGATTTCGGCTTCAACGACTACGTTGAATGGGCGCTCGACGTGCCGATGTACTTTATCGTCCGCGACGGCCGCTACAAGGATTGTACCCACATCACCTTCCGCCAGTTCATGAACGGTGCGCTGAAGGGCGAGATCGCCGCCTGGGAGCCGACGATGGGCGACTGGACCAACCATCTCTCGACGCTGTTCCCCGACGTGCGTCTGAAGCGTTTCCTCGAAATGCGCGGTGCCGATGGCGGCCCGTGGCGCCGCATCTGCGCGCTGCCGGCCTTCTGGGTTGGCCTGCTCTACGACGCGACCGCACTCGAGGCGGCCGATCAGCTGACCAAGGACTGGGGCTTCGACGAGGTGAACGCGCTGCGCAACGCGGTGCCGGCCGAGGGGCTGAAGGCTGCGTTCCGTGGCCACACGCTTTACGATACGGCGCGCGACGTGCTTGCCATTTCCAAGGCGGGCCTCAAGGCGCGCGGCAAGCTCAACAGCGAAGGCCAGGACGAGACGATCTTCCTGTCGCCGCTCGATGAGGTCATGGCCAAGAAGGCGACGTTGGCGGAAGACCTGCTGGCGCTCTACAACGGTCGCTGGAACGGTTCCATCGAGCCAGTATTCGAAGAGTACCAATACTAGGGCGAGGCTCTAAGCCCTTCTGCAAAAAGCGGTTTGCGCATTCCGTTTTCCGGCTATAGTGACGCGATCATGCGTCGCGAACCGGGAAAGGGCTTTTCCATGCTGCCACTCTTCGACATGATGATGCAGGCGCAGAACGGCGCGGCGATGGACGCGATCTCCAAGCAGTTCAACCTGGCGCAGGAACAGGCGACGCAGGCGATGGCCGCGCTGATGCCGGCCTTTTCGGCCGGGCTGAAGCGCAGCAGCAGCAACCCCTACGATTTCATGGGCCTGATGCAGGCGGTGTCATCAGGCAACTATGCCAAGTATTTCGAGGACATGAGCAAGGCGTTCACGCCGCAGGGGATTTCCGACGGCAACGACATCCTGGCGCAGCTTTTCGGCTCCAAGGACGTGTCGCGGGCGGTGGCGGCGCAGGCGGCGCAGATGACCGGGATCGGCCAGGAAATCTACAAGCAGATGCTGCCGATCATGGCCGGCACGCTGATGGGCGGGCTGTTCAAGCAATCGATGGGGCAGATGAACGCGCCGGTGAACCCCTTCGTCAACACAGCGATGGGCGAGAGCATCCAGCAATGGCTGCAGGCCACCGGCTTCGCGCCGAAGCAGGCGCCGACGCCGCAGCCGAGCATCTTCGACAATCCATTCACGCAGGCGATGCAGCTGATGTTCAGCGTGCCGAAGCCGGAGCCCGAAAAGGCGGCACCGGCCAATCCGTTCCTCGACAATCCCTTCACCAAGGCATTCCAGGAAATGATGGGTAGCTTCGCCCAGCCCGCGCCGCAGAAGCCCGCGGAAGCGCCGAAGGCCAGCGAGAAGGCGGAAAAGGCGCCCGAGGCCTCAAGCTACATGGACATGCTGAACACCATGTTCGACAGCGGGCTCGAGGTGCAGAAGGGCTACCAGAAGAACATGGAAGCAATCTTCGAGAGCTACATGCCGAAAACGCCACCCTCCTCTCCAAAGGCATAAGACGCGCATAAAAAAACCCGGAGACGACTGGGAGGTCGGCACCGGGCAAGAGGCAGGGTTATTGGCTATCACCCTGCGGGGAAAACTGGTTTTGGCTCAATCCTGATTAAGCCGATGAAGCGAATTGCGGCCGCGATTGCGCGCGGACCGCGTCAGCTGATCCGACGGATCCTCGAAGAAGGTCGAGGCCAGGAAGGCCGCGTCGAGATCGGCCCGGGAAAGGCCGATATCCTTCAGCTGGTTGTCGTCGAGCTCGTGCAGCGCGTTGATCTCCATACGATTGCGGAACACGCGCAGTACGGATGCCAGCGTTGCGAAACCGGCGACGAGACGCTGCGAATAGGTCTTGGTCGCGGGGTTGCAGTCGAGTTCTAATATCCGGTCTGTCGTGCGCATGGGATGATCCTTTCATGGGCGCGCAACAACCCGCCCTTTCCGCGCGTTCAGGCACGGAGAGGCAAGTTGGTTTTCGAGCGGACAGGCCGATTTGCCTGTCCATCACTTTGATTGATTTGCAGCCACAAGATGCCAAACGGCTATTGATCAGTCCAACGAATGTTTCTAATGATTATCATCAGAGATGTTTATAGGTGAGAACCATGGCCGCGCCTCTTGATATTGACCAGCTGCAGACTTTCATCGCGATCATCGATTCCGGCAGCTTCACCAAGGCCGCCGACCGGGTCTACAAGACGCAATCCGCCGTTTCGATGCAGATGCGCCGCCTTGAGGAACGGATCGGCAAGCAGCTGTTCATCAAGGACGGCCGCGGCAACCGGCTGACCGTCGAGGGCGAGAAGCTGCTCAACTATGCCCGCCGCATCATCCGCCTCAACAACGAGGCAATCGCAGCCTTCGACGACAACCGGCTCGAGGGCACGCTGAGGATCGGCACGCCCGACGATTATGCCGAGCGCTACATGCCCGAGATCATCGGCCGCTTCGCCAAGACGCATCCGAATGTCGAGCTCTATATCGTCTGCGAGCCGTCGGTCGATCTGGCCGAGCGCATGCACAGGGGCGAACTCGACATCGCGCTGGTGACGCATAATCCGCGCGTGCGCATGTCGGACGTGGTCCGGACCGAACCGCTCTGCTGGGTCGGCTCGGCCAACCATCCGATCCGCGACGATGCGCCGGTGCCGCTCGCCGTCGGGCGCCGCGACTGCCCGTGGAGACAGACCGCCATAGCCGCGCTCGACGCGGGCGGGCGCGAACATCAGATCCTGTTCACCAGCTGGTCGTGCACCGTCATCGCGGCGGCGGTTCTCTCCGGACTTGCCGTTTCGACCATGCCGGAATCGGCGCTGCGCACGGGCATGAAGGTGCTGACACAGGCGGATGGCTTCCCGGCGCTCCCCCCGGTGCAGATCGGCATCATGAAGCGGCCGGGCGTTTCGATCTCGCTGATGAACGCGATCACCGCGCACATCACCGCCTGCCTCGACAACATCACGCCTGCCGTGGTGGAGGACAATCTCGATGCCGAGGTGAAAGGCACTTACGTGCGCGCCCAGCCGCGCCTGAAGGTCGCGAACACCGTTACCAGCTGGTAATTGGCACGAGCTGGCAATCGGCATTGTCAGGCGACCAGTTCCGCCGGCATGGATGTGAAGAAGGACCTGCGCACGAGCGACTTGCATTCCTGCAGGATGCGGGCCGCGAAGCAGGGGTCGCTCGTCACGGCAAGCCTGACCGACGAGCCGATCAGGTGGCTGAAGAGATAGGTGCGCGCCTCGCTATCGACATTGCTGAGCTCGGGCGCGATCCGCTGGGTGGTTTCGCGAAAGATCCGGGCGATGCGGCTGTTGTGCTCCACGTTCAGCTTCGAGAGATCCTGGTCGGTCTCGGTGCCGAGCCAGACACCGAGGCTCGCGGCGTCATTGCGATAGTCTTCATAGTACCAGTCGATGGTCGCCTCGAGCACATCGAGCACTTCCGGTACGGATTGCACCGACGCGAAGGCATCCGCGACCCTTGCGCGGATGGCCAGCGAATGGCGATCGAACAGCGCTTTGACGATCGCCGCTTTCTCGGGGAAATACTGGTAGACCGAGCCGATCGGCACATTGGCGGCGACCGCGAGTTCGGTCATGCGCATGGCGCCGACACCCTTGGCCGCAATCAGCTCCGAGGCGGCGGACAAGATCAGGTCCAGCCTCTGAATACTGCGTTCCTGTTTCGGCTTCCTGCGGAGACCAATGCGATCGAAGCTCCCGACGTTCATGTCGTTCCCCATCCCTCTTATTCGCAGACCGGACATTGCCCAAAACCGGCCCTTTTGGCCGATATGACATGCAGGTCTTCATGAGGCGTAAACAGGATAGGTTGTATTTTATCGACCGGCAAAAGCTCAACCAAATCGAAGTGATACGCCCTGATTTGGTCGGTTTTTCGAGGGTAAATTTACGCAGTTTTTGCGGAAAGAACGCGTCGCATGGCGTATTAGGCGCTGTCGTCACTCCCCGGCATCAGCAAGGCCGATTCGCGGGGAGCGAGGTGGCCGGCTCAGCCGTTCGGGAACATGATCCAGACCGCAAGCCAGACCCACATGACGCCTAGCACGAGATAGCCGGCGGCAAAGAGCGGGCTTCGGTAGCGCAGGTTGTTGCTGGTGACGTGGACGAAGGCGTGGACATAGCGCAAGGCGACGAAGACCCAGGCGAGCACGAGCGCGATCAGGTTATCCGCTTCGGTCATGTAGAGAAGGATGCAGCAGGCGTAGAACAGCA
Organism: Hyphomicrobiales bacterium; assembly: GCA_900467745.1. Classification (GTDB taxonomy): domain Bacteria; phylum Pseudomonadota; class Alphaproteobacteria; order Rhizobiales; family Rhizobiaceae; genus Rhizobium. The sequence continues at coordinate 273,016 of UBQW01000022.1, read as the reverse complement.
CCGGCAGCTCGTACTGGTTGGCGAGGCTGTTCTTGACGATCAGGCTTTCGGTCGGCTCGCCGCGGTTTTCGCGATAGTCGGCCGCATGAACCTTGCCCGACTTCAGCATCTTCTGGCGACGATAGCCGAGCAGCATGTAGAGCATGTAGACCAGCGCCGCATGGGCGATGATGGGCCAGAACATCTCGTAACCTGTCATTCCGGTCATATGCTCGTCTCCTTAGCCAGTTTTCTTTTGGTGTCAGAGCTTTAGAGCAAACGAACCGGGGTTTCCAGTGTCGGTTTGGCCAGTGGCGTCAGCGATCCGTCGGTGGCACGATGCGGTAGACGAGGAAGCGCAGGATGACGATGACGCAGACAGTCAGGCTCGCGAATTTGAGGCTCGACGCCCATGGCAGTAAAGCTGGGGCGAAGCTCCACTCGGCGCCGCCGGCGAAGAGGTTGTCGGTCAGGATGTTCTCGGCATAATCGGAGAAGCCGTAGATGAAGGGCAGCGCATAGATCGCGGCGATCATCAAGGGATGCATCGGACGATTGAAGTAGCGGCCTGCGGGGCGCAGCTTGGCGAGAACGGTAAAGAGAAACGCCGTCAGCACGAACGGCAGGATCAGATCGGGCCCGCGATGCATGGCGACAAGCAAGTCGCGCGCTTCCGGCTTTCGCTCGAGCAAGCCGCGCATGGCGTCGATATCGCTCGCATCATAGCGACCGAGCCGCGCTTCGAGCATCGCGGCGTGGGTCATATCCTGAAACGGCAGGACGTAGCCCAGGAGCATCCAGATGAAGACGCCGAGGGAGATGGCCGCGAGCAGCGCGACGACCGAGGTCGGAATACGGCTGCTCGCGTCGTTCATCAGGCGCCGGAACCCGGGTAGTTCGGGCTTTCGCGGGTGATGGTGACGTCGTGCGGATGGCTTTCGCGGAGGCCCGCGCCGGAGATACGCACGAAGGTGGCGCGTTCCTGGAAGTCCTTGAGGTCCTTGCCGCCGACATAGCCCATGGCAGCCTTCAGGCCGCCGGCGAGCTGATGCAGAACGCCGGAGACCGGGCCCTTATACGGAACCTGACCTTCGATGCCCTCAGGAACCAGCTTGAGGGTGTCGCGCACTTCCGCCTGGAAGTAGCGGTCCGCCGAGCCGCGCGCCATGGCGCCAACGGAGCCCATGCCGCGATAGGCTTTGAAGGAACGGCCCTGGTAGAGGTAGACTTCGCCCGGGCTTTCATCGGTACCGGCGAGCAGCGAGCCGATCATGACAGCGGATGCGCCCGACGCGATCGCCTTGGCGACGTCGCCGGAGAACTTGATGCCGCCATCGGCGATAACCGGGATGTCCTGGGCGCGGGCCGCTTCAACCGCCGACATGATGGCAGCAAGCTGCGGGACGCCGACGCCGGCGACGATGCGGGTGGTGCAGATCGAGCCAGGACCGATACCGACCTTGACCGCATCCGCGCCTGCATCGATCAGCGCCTTGGTGCCATCCGACGTCGCGACGTTGCCGGCCATGACGCGGACGGAGTTGGAGAGCTTCTTGACGCGGGCGACGGCGTTCAGAACGCCCTGCGAGTGGCCATGGGCGGTATCGACGACGAGCAAGTCGACGCCGGCCTCGATCAGGCGCTCGGCGCGCTCGAAGCCATCGTCACCGACGCCAACTGCAGCTGCGGCGCGGAGGCGACCCTGCGCATCCTTGGAGGCGTTCGGGTTGAGCTGCGACTTCTCGATGTCCTTGACGGTGATGAGACCGACGCAACGGCCTTCGCCATCGATCACCAGCAGCTTTTCGATGCGGTGGGCGTGCAGCAGACGCTTGGCTTCCTGCTGGTCGACGGTTTCCTTGACCGTGACGAGGCCCTCGCGGGTCATCAGCTCATAGATTTTCTGGGCGGGATCGGAGGCGAAGCGGACGTCGCGGTTGGTCAGGATGCCGACGAGGCGGCCGGACTTCTCGACAACAGGAATACCGGAGATGCTGTGGATCTTCATCAGCGCCAGCGCATCAGCGAGCGTCGCGTCCGGGCCGATGGTCACAGGGTTGACGACCATGCCGCTTTCGAACTTCTTGACCTGGCGGACCTGCTCGGCCTGCTCGATCGGGGTCAGGTTCTTGTGAATGACGCCGAGGCCGCCGGCCTGCGCCATGGCGATCGCGAGCCGGCTTTCGGTGACCGTGTCCATGGCGGACGAGATGATGGGTATGTTGAGTTCGAAATCGGTGGCAATGCGCGTCGCAACGCTGGTCTGGCCCGGGAGGACGTCGGAGTGACCTGGCTGCAGCAGCACGTCATCGAAGGTGAGTGCGTCTAAACCGGTCGGCGTTTCAATGATGCGAGCCATGGCCAATTCCTTATAAAAGAAAAATGCACCCTCACCCGGAACGTCTTATCCGCACCGGCGATGTGTAAGGTTGCTTTGGAAGTTGGCGAGGGCTGGTACCACGTCTATGGCGTTAAGGGAATAGTAAAAAATGTGGCTGGCGGTAGGTCGCACCGGGATGGTGACAGCGCTGCAAAGGCGCTCGCTATAAGGACCGATACGACCGGTCAAAAGCCGGCTTTCTTTCAGCGCACCCCGTTTTCCGTCCTCAGCCCTGTGCTCGTCACAGGGATCCAGCGCGCTCAAGTCCTTGAGCACAATAGACTCTTCTCGCCGAGCCGACGCGCGCCGGCTGGATTCCTGTGACGAGCACAGGAATGAGGGTGGAGAGAGGCTGGCGCGCTTTCCCGCGGAGAAACGCACGCCAAAAATACGACAAGCCCGGCGCGGTGGCCGGGCTTGGTATGGCTGCCATGCAGCAGGATCAGAGGTCGAACTGGTAGGTCTTGGGTACGAAGCGATAGCCGCTTTCGTAAACTTCCGCATAGCCGACGGCCGGGAACGGCATGTGGTAGCCGAGGAACGGCACCTTGTCGGCTGCGATCATGTCGAACACCTTCTTGCGGGTGGCGGCGGCCTGGGCCTTGTCCATGTCGAAGCGGACTTCCCAGGTCGGGTTCTGCAGCGACAGGATATAGTGGTTGGCGGTGTCGCCGGTGGCGATCAGGCGCTTTCCATCCGACTCGATGTTGAAGATCATGTGGCCGGGCGTGTGGCCGGGGGCCATCATGGCGGTGATGCCGGAGGCGATCGTATCGCCTTCGCCGATGAAGGTCATCTTTTCGGCAAGCGGCGCGACATTGGCGAGAACAGCCTTGTGGCCGCCTTCGGCCGGCGTTCCCTCGCGGGCCTTGTCGGTCCAGAAATCGTACTCGGTCTTGCCGGCGACATAGCGGGCCTTGGCGAAGGCCGGCTTGCCGCCTTCCATCAGGCCGCCGATGTGATCGCCATGCAGATGGGTGAGTGCCACGATGGTGATGTCGTCGGTCGAATAGCCGGCAGCCTTGAGGCCGGCTGCAAGCTGACCGTTGCCCTTGGCGCGGCCGCTTTCGCCGAAGCCGGTATCGACAAGGATCACCTCGGAGCCGGTATCGACCACGAAGGGCGCGAAGGTGTTGACGAACTTGTCGGTCGGCAGGAAGTTCTTGGCGAGCAGCGCCTGAACGGTTTCCGGCGTCTGGTTTGTTCCGAAAGTCTCATTCGGCTTTTCGCCAACCACGCCGCCATCCTTGACGACGGTGAACTTGAAGGAGCCGAGCTTGAACTGATTGAACTGGGGCTGCGTTGTCGCATCCATCTTGGTGTTGTCTCCGGTTGCGGCCATCACGGCCGTCTCTTTCAAAATCATCGGCGCGGCCAGCAGGCCAACGCCTGCCGCTACGAACGCGCGCCTGTTCATCCCCATCGAAATCGCCATGTTCCATCCTTTGTAATAACGCACGGCACATTGGCGCGCCGCCCCCGTCGTCATTGCGGATCACCGTTTATCGCAATCCGCTGAAACGAACATATGTCAATTCCGCGCGTTAAAATCCCTGAACCATCCGTCTCACGCAGACGTGATGCATTCGCATTTCCTAAGATGAATGCGCACTTGGCAGATGCCGGTGCGAGGACTAAAGAGCAGTGGCTTTCCAAGCCGCCTTTGCTAGACCCCCAAGGCTTTCGCGCATGAACCGCATCGTTCCCCTGATCCTTGCCGTCGCGCTCTTCATGGAGCAGATGGATTCCACCGTCATCTCGACCGCGCTGCCGGCGATTGCCAACGACCTGCATGTCGGACCGATCACGCTGAAACTGGCACTGACATCCTATATGGTGTCGCTCGCCGTCTTCATCCCGATCAGCGGCTGGATGGCGGACCGGTTCGGCGCCAAGCGCATCTTCCGCCTCGCCATCTGCGTCTTCGTCGTCGGCTCGATCTTCTGCGCGATCTCGTCCGGCCTGATCGAATTCGTCGTCGCCCGCTTCCTGCAGGGGATGGGCGGAGCGATGATGACGCCGGTTGGCCGCCTGGTGCTGTTGCGCACCACCAAGCGCAGCGATCTCGTCTCCGCGATGGCGCTGCTGACCATCCCCGCGCTGGTCGGGCCGCTCGCGGGACCGCCGCTCGGCGGCTTCATCACCACCTATTTCACCTGGCACTGGATCTTCCTGATCAACGTGCCCGTCGGCATCATCGGCGTGTGGCTGGCGACGATCTTCCTGCCTGAAGTCGAGGCGACGGCGCCGCCGAAGCTCGATATCACCGGCTTCGTGCTCACCTCCTTTGCCGCCGCCGGCGTGGTCTTCGGCCTCTCCGTCGTCAGCCTGCCGGCGCTGCCGCCGATCATCGGCATCGCGGCGACCGCGATCGGCGTCGTCTGCGGCGCGCTTTATGTGCGCCACGCGAGACGGCATCCGGCGCCGATCCTCAATCTGCAGCTCTTCAAGAACCCGACCTTCCGGGCCTCGACGACGGGGGGCACGCTGTTTCGTATCTGCATCGGCGCCATGCCCTTTCTGACACCGCTGATGCTGCAGCTCGGCTTCGGGCTGACCCCGTTCCAATCCGGCCTCATCACATTCGCCGGCGCGATCGGCGCGATCACCACGAAGTTCATGGCCAAGCGGGTATTCGCGGCCGTTGGCTTCCGCTCGACATTGTTGACGGCCGCAGGCGTGACGACGCTGGTGACGGTGACAACAGGCTTCTTCACCCCGACGACGCCGCATCTCGTCATCATCCTGGTGCTTCTGATCGGCGGCTTCTCGCGCTCCTTCTTCTTTACCGGCGTCAACGCGCTTGCCTATGCCGATATCGACGATGCGCAGGCGAGCCAGGCGACATCGATGAGCTCCGTGATGCAGCAGATCAGCCTGGCGCTCGGCGTGGCTGTGGCCGCAGCGATCCTGGAGACCTCGATCTTCATTCGCGGCGAAGCGCTGCAAGTGGTGGACTTCCACGTTGCCTTCTACGTGATTGCGCTGATGACCGTGGTCGCGACCATCCCCTTTATCCGCATGGACAAGCATGCCGGCGCGCTGGTCTCCGGCCATCGCGTCAAGCCGCTCGCGCCAAGCGTGCTGGAGGCGGAACAGCAGGCGGTGAAGTAGGCGTCCGCAGCCCTTATTCGGCGGCCGCCTCGGGCGCCTCGCAGACGGCGCTCAGCTTGTTGCCATCGGGATCGCGCACGTAAGCCGCGTAGAAATTGGCGTGGAAGGGGCGCAGGCCCGGCTCGCCCTCGCTGACGCCGCCGGCTGATATCGCGGCGCGATAGAAGGCATCGACATCCGCGCGGGTTTCGGCCGCGAGCGCAATCATGGTGCCGTTGCCATCCGATGCGCGGCGGCGGTTGAAGGGGGTGACGATCCACAGCCGGCAGCGGATATCGCCATCGGCGGCGTAGCCGATCTCTTCTTCCGAATAGCGCTGGCGGCGATAGCCGAGAACGGGCAGCACGACATCATAGAAATGCCGGGCCTGGTCGATGTCGTTGGTTCCGAGCGTGACGTAAAGCAGCATTGATATCCGCGGTCATTCCGGTCTTGGGCGTGTCATACTCCACCCGGAATGCGCCCGAAATCAAGCCTCCGTTTCGTCGGCCTCAGCTTTGCGTCCCTTGAAGCCCTTGGCGAGCAGAAACATCTCGACGGATTCGGCGCGCGACGACGCCGGCTTGACGTGGACGACCTGCTTGAAATTCTGCTTCAGCAGATTGAGCAGGTCCTTTTCCGTGCCGCCCTGGAAGGTCTTGGCCAGGAAGTGACCGCCCTCGCCCAGAACCTCAATCGCGAAATGCGCGGCGACTTCGCACAGATGCATGGTGCGCAGATGGTCCGTTCTGTGGTGGCCCGTGGTCGGCGCCGCCATGTCGGAGATGACAAGATCGGGCGTGCCGCCGACGGCTTCCATCAGCTGGTCGGGTGCTGTCGGATCGAGGAAGTCGAGCTGCAGGATCTTGACGCCAGGGAGCTGCGCCATCTCCAGGAAGTCGATGGCCGCGACGCGGATGTCCTCATCCGTCGAGCCGGTGACCTTGGCGGCGATCTGCGACCAGCTGCCGGGTGCGGCACCCAGATCGATGATGCGGCGTGCGCCCTTCAGGATGCCGTGCTTCTCGTCGATCTCCAAAAGCTTGAAGGCGGCGCGGGCGCGGTAGCCCTCGAGCTGGGCGCGCTGCACATAGGGATCGTTGATATGGCGCTGCAGCCACTGGCGCGAGGACGCCTTCATCTTCTTGTTCTTGACGCGCTGGCCGAGCTTGCGGCCGGTGCGGTTGCCCGCAATGGTTGGCTTGGTCATAGCTGATCCCCTATTTGCCGCGTTGACCGCGGCGGTGGCGATGGCGCCGCCAGACGCCGTCATCCGCCATCATGTCTGTGAGAAGGCCTTCCCTCAAGCCACGATCGGCAACGCGCATGCGCGGGCTCGGCCAACGGCGGCGAATGGCCTCGAGAATGGCGCAGCCCGCCAGCACCAGATCGGCGCGATCGGGCCCGATGCAGGGATTGGCGGCGCGGCTGGCGAAATCCCATGAGAGGAGCTTGGCCTGCATGGCCGAAACCTCGTCATCGGACAACCAGATGCCATCGACCTTGCGCCGGTCGTAGCGCGGCAGATCGAGATGGACGCCGGCAAGCGTGGTGACCGTGCCGGAGGTGCCGATCAGGTGGAAATCGCCGAGATCGCCATCGATCACAGGGCAATCGAAGCCCGAGAGCATGCCCTCGACCTCAAGCACCATGCCTTCGAAGACATCGGGCGTGACATCGCGGCCGCCATGGCGCTCGGACAGCGTCACGACGCCGACGGGAAGCGAGGTCCAGTGGGTGATGTGATTGGCAAGCCGGCTGAAGCGGCTATCGCCGATGCGGATGACGGCGATCTCAGACGAGCCGCCGCCGATATCGAAGAGCACGACGGAGCGCGTCTCGCGGCCGACCAGCGAGGAGCAGCCGGAGACGGCAAGCCGCGCCTCGGTTTCGCGATCGATGATCTCAAGCTCGAGCCCGGTCTCGGCGACAACGCGCTGAAGGAACTCTTCGCCATTGCTTGCCTGGCGGCAGGCTTCGGTGGCGATCAGCCTCATGCGGCGGATTTCGCGGTTCTTCAGCTTGCCGGCGCAGACGCGCAGCGCATCGACGGCGCGGTCCATGGCGTCGTCGGACAGACGCCCACTTGCAGCCAGCCCCTCGCCCAGGCGCACGATGCGCGAGAAGGCATCGACGACACGGAACTGGCCCGGACGCGTCGGCTGCGCGATCAGGAGGCGGCAATTGTTGGTGCCGAGGTCGAGCGCGGCGTAGAGCTCATCCGGCCAGGGATGGGCGGAAGCCGGCCGTTCGCCGCGCTCCTGATGATGACGCTGGACGCGATTGTCGTTTTCTCCGCGTGCTTCCTGCGCGGGGCCACGGCCGACATTGGGCTGATTCGCAGGCGCTTGCGCGGGCTGATGGCCTGATGGCTTTGCCTGCGCCAGCGGCCGACCCTGCAAGCCGCGCTTGCCGCGATGCTTGCGGCGGCCGCGCTTGCCCGAAGCCGCGTCGCCATCATGCGCGCTCGCGCGATTGGCGGATGCGACCTGATCACCCTGTTGCTGCTGTCTTGGAGCACCCTCGCCCGACGCACCGGAACCGCGACGGCGGCGCTTGCGCTTGCGGGCCGATGTCTCGGCCGCAATGTCCGTTGGACGTGCATCCATTGGGCGCGCTGCCTCGCCGGAGGGGGCATGCGAAGCGGCCTGAGCTGCATTGCGGGATTGCCCGCCACGCTTGCCCTTGCGGCGCCTGGATTTCTTGCCATCCTTGCGCGCTGCCGCCGACGCCCCGTCAGATTGCGACTTAAAGCCGCCTTCGGGGTCTTCCACGTTGTTTTTCCACCGCGCCGCGCAAGTCCTGAAGGATGAACTCCTGGAGGTATGCTGCTGGCGCTCGTTCGATTTTGCGTTGGCGCGAAGATACCAGCGCTCGGCCAAAACGACAAATTCTTTTTCCCAACCCTCAAGAATCCGCCTTTTCCAACACTCCACAACGCCGCTCAAATTTTTTTCAAACAGCTATTTGCATTCCGCGATGATTTGGTTATAAGCGCCGCACAGCAGCCAAGCACGCTTCGGCAGCGACTGCTGGGGAATAGTTCAATGGTAGAACGACGGACTCTGACTCCGTTAATCTTGGTTCGAGTCCAGGTTCCCCAGCCAAATTTTACCTTCGGAAAAACCACATTAGATTTTCTGATGATTGAATCATTTGGTCGCGGAACACAACGTGATCTGGATTTGTCAGGTATAACATTTCAAAGCCTATCTGTCTTCGCTACTCCGTACAAATCGATAGCTACGGTCTGAACGCGCAGCGAGATCGCACAACATCGAACCTTCTATATCCTCGCTCTTTGAGCTTTGCGGAAACATCGTCTATTGACGACGTATTATTGGGTCCGAGCACGACAAGCGATATCGCGCCCCTAGTATCCCATTGTCTTGAGCGGTAGCGACCGAATGGCTTGCTAAAATATGGAATATCTACACCGTCTCTGTTTCGATGTTGCGGCGCCTCGGTGTAGACCTCAGTACCATCGCGAAGCCAGCCGATCGGAAGACCAGTGGGCTCCTTCGCCATATCGGAAAACAGAAGTCGAATTTCGTCTTCGTGCTGCCAACTGTTGTCTTTTACAGCCGTAATAAGGGTGAGAAGCTGAGTTACTGGCCCAATACGCGCCACGAAGTCCGTGTGGCTTCCAAACAGAGGCGCGACTATCGCTGACACATCGTCATGGAGTGCATCGAAGTAGTTTTCAGCAACATACCTGACCCGTTGAATTCGTAACGGCATATCATTGAAGGCGCTGGGCCTGAAACCTATTACGAAGCCGCGACCACGATCTGTATATTCTTGCCACATCGGGAGTTGATCACACTTCAGCGAGAGGCTCGAAGAGTACATGCCGAATCGATTTCGCATGTTCGAGAGGTCAATTTTGACGCTGGCGTAGGCTGCGCGCTCCCGTGGGCTGTTAGATCTTGCAATGAGCTGCGAAATTACGGTGTCAAGCACCGCTGCCAGCTGCAGCTCTTTTGGGTCGTTTGCGTGCTGCAGGTCACTTAGCCAAAGTGATCCGTTGGCCGTGATTCCGTCGAAACTTCCAGGCCCGCAATAGTGAAACAGCGTGGTTGTGGGACGATATTCGAGAAACGCCATGGGGGCTGCATTCGATCCACTTTAGGAGGTGACGCGTCACTTATGCAATTTCAGCGAAATTCGGTCAATCGATCCTGACGCAGGTAAAATCTCCATAACTTGGAGACGCGCATCTTAGGTGAGCTTGTCTAGCCGCCATCACAATCCACCTCTCCCTCACCCCCGGCGCAACGTAAAATACCGCTGCGCCGTCTCCGCCCTGTTCCGCAGCGCCGGTGGGAATGCATATTCGCCGCAGACCTCGAACGCGAACCCCGCCTTCACAAGCGTGTCGGTCATCACCTCGGTCAGTTCCGCCGTCGTGCGGTAGATGGCGTTGTAGACTTCGTCGAGTTCTTCGGAGAAATGCTCCTTCAGCGTCAGGCGGACGTCGAGTTCGGACAGCGATTCGCGGACGTAGATCGTGGCGTTTGGGGCCGCGAGCTTGGCGATCATCTTGAAAGTGTCGTGGACGGCTTCGTCGTTGAGGTAGATGAAGAGGCCGGTGATCAGGAAGAAGTCGAAGGGCGGTTGCAGCTTGAAGTCTTCGACGGCGATCCGGGGGACTTCGACGACCTGGAACTGGACGTTTTCGTCGTCGCCGATCTCGGCCTTGGCGCGGGCGATCAGTTCTTCGGAGAAATCGAAGCCGAGATACTGGTTGCCGTTGTTGCTGTAGAAGGTGGCGAGGCGGCCGGCGCCGCAGCCGAGTTCGAGGATCTTCGAGGGGCGTTCGAGGCGCGGCAGCAGATGCGTCTTCTCGTGGATGTCGCGGTCGACGGCGATCGTCGAGCCCTCGGATTGCAGCATCACGGCGTTGACGGCATTGCCTTCCTTCCTGGCGCGACCATTGAAGAAATCGCGGACCTTGAGGACGTCGATGCTTTCCTGGTCCTTGTATATGCGGCTCATGCTCGGTTCCGTTTCGTGGCTGTTCGCTTGAAGCGTGTCAGTGTCGCAAAGCCGCTGCGCAGTCTTGCGCGACATGCTTCAGCCGGCCAATGCCTGCAGATTGAAGTAATGGAGATTGTCCCGCGCCAGCGCCAGGTCCTGCTCGCTGTCGATCTCGTAGGCGATCACTTCGTGGGTGCGGATCGGCAAAAACTGCCTGAGGTGTTCGTAGACTGCCGTATTGCCGATGTCGGCGAAGTAATCGACCGGCAGCCAGGCGATGTTGGCCCATTCATATTCGGTCGGGTCGTCGCGGCGGAAGCTTACGGCAAGGCCGTCCTCGCGCGTCAGAAACACGGCGTCGCGGGTCTTGGTCTTGGTGATGCCGAGCTGTGCCACGCCGGGCTCGCAGGAGGCGAGGAAGGCTGCGAAGCTTTCCGGCTCGACCAGCATGTCGCCATCCATGAACAGGCAATCGCCCTTGATATAGCGGCCGCCGAGCTCGTAGCTGTGCAGCGTCGTCGTGCTGCGGAAGCCGGGATTGCGGACGACGAGCACATCCGGGCGGATGGCGCGGATCGCCGCGATGACGGCCTTTTCCTCGAAGCCGACGATGACGCGGACGTCCTCGACATCCTTCAGCAGCGACAACAGATGCTTGATGATCTTGACGCCTTCGATCTCGACCAGGCACTTCGGCTTGCCATGGCCCAGCCGCGAGCCGAGGCCGGCCGCCGCGATTACAGCGTGTTTAACAGACGGCATAGCGACTTCCCATCGAGAGCGACATAGTTGGACACGGAGACCAGCGCGTCGGGCGCGCCATGCAGGCCGGTGAAGGCAATACCGATATCGGCGACGTCGAAGAGCGGCACGTCGTTGAAACCGTCGCCGATCGCGACGAGGCGGTCGAACTCGTCCTTCAGCTCAAGGCCGGCGACGTTCTTGCGCATGACCGTGTCGAGGCCGGTGATCCAGCCGTTCTTGTCGGTTGTGGCAGTCGAGGTGTAGAAGCGGCAGCCGAGGCGCTCGACCAGCGGCGCGATCCAGAGATCGAGATTGCCCGTGACGACGAAGCAGCGATCGCGGTTTGCGCGGATGAACTGCTCGATATCGGGATCGAACTCGACCTCGGAGACGATCGACTGGATGCGATCGAGGCCGGCGCTGCGCAGGATGGCGAAGCGCAAGCGGAAAGAATCCTCGAAGGGGATCATGCCCGACATGGTGAGCTCGGTCAGGAGCCGCATTTCGGCTTCGAGGCCAAGCTCGGAGGCGATCATCGGCAAGAGTTCGGCGCGGGTGATCGTGCCATCGAGATCGAAGGCGAAGGCGGTGCCACGCTTGTGGCCGGCAAGCGCGCCCGTGTCGTTGGCGGCGGATGGTGTCAACGCATGCTGTTGCGCGCGGTACATGCTCAGGACCTCGACGTCTGTATATCGGCTGCGATGGAATCAAGAATGATGCTGGAGGCCGGCTCGGTGCGCGGGAGCAGCACCTTCAGAAGCTCCTCGCGCTCCTTCACCAGCTGCCAGGCCTTGCCGTCCTTGTAATCAAGCGCCACCTGGCGCAGCTGATTGAAGGTTTCGACGCGGTGGGCGGCGCGTTCGGCAAGCCGGCCCAGCGCGTTGAAGGCGGCGTGGACACCGGAATCGATGAAGATCAGCGGCTTTTCGAAGAGATGATATTCGGTGAGGAAGGAGACGCCGTCGGTGATCATCAGATCGGACGCCTCGAACAGCTCACCATAGGTGCCTTCGCGAATGGCGCAGTTGGGCAGCGCCGACCAGGCATCGAGATAGCGCTGATAGGAATTGTCGCGGAAGAGGCCACTCTGCTCGGCGCCGAAAGCAAGTGCGGGATGCGGCTTCAGCACGAACTGGATATCCTTGGCTGAGCGGGCCCAATCCAGCATCTGCTTGTAGATCTTATGGAAAACGCCAAAGCCGAAGCCATTGACGGCCAGCGAGTGGTGCGGCGCCCAGACGATGCGGAAGGTGCGTCCGTTCGGCTCGGCGATCGGCCATTCGCCTTTGCCCTTGGCCTCCATCAGCTTGTTGAGCTTGGGATAGCCCGTCAGCACGAACTTGTCGGGATCGGAATGCGTGAAAGAGCGGTAGTAGGACTGAGTCAGCTCCGTCTCGCAGAAAACCTTCCAGGCGAGACGATGATATTGCTGGTCGTAGTTGTCGCGATAGGCTTCGTCGTCTTCGCTTTTGGCATCCGGGTTGGCAAGCACGCCCATGCCATAAGGCACGACGCAGATGCGCGCGAAGGTGATCTCCATCGTTCTGAGGCCATGCGGAACCGGAGAATCCCACTGCTGCTGGCGGAACACCACGTCGGGCATCAGATTGCGCAGGATGTCGAGCGCATCGAAGGAATGCATATCGAGGCGGATATGGGGAATGCCGAGCGCGGTCAGCCCTGCGTGGACCTCCTCCTCACCCGCAAACTCCGCCACGCCGAGCTGGCTGTTGTCGATCGAGACGACCATAGGGTGGTAGCGATCGTCCTCGGTCATCGCCCAGTAGACATCGGCCAGCGCATCCCACATCGGGATCGACTGGACGATGAAGACGCAACGGATTTTCGGCGTCGCGGGGCCAAGGCGGCGCAGCGTCAGATGGCTGACCTGCTTCAAGACGTGCATGCCGACGCCGAGGCTGCCGAGCCGCGCGTCGAACTTGGTCAGCACTTCCTTGGTAAGCGGCACCTTGTCGTGATTGTTCAGCTCGATCGCCGTCTTGACGATCTCGTTCATCTGCTGCGGCAGGGCCGTGAGCTGGGAATGGAATGTCTGCAGCAGCTTGGCGATTTCGAACTGGACCGAGCCCTGCGTATCGATGCGCTGCGTCAACTCTTCGACTTGCGCCTTCAACGATGCCAATTCGGCAAGGGTCTCGGCCGAAGAATTGCTTGGCTCGGTCTTGGGCATTCAAGTCGCCTTCGTACATTGCAAAACGGCATTCAGCCGAACGCAGGTCTGCTTCTTTATCCGCAAACCCTAGGCCGGGAAGCTTTCGCCAAACTGGCCTGAATGCCGGCTTTTGCCGCCTGCCGCGACCGCCGAACCCACCAGCGCATTTATAAGATTTTTATATTGGCGGCTTTTCCCGCGTCTCGAACCTTAATGCGCTTCGGCCGCATATTGATGGCCGGGCGATCGCAAGATCCTGCCCGAGACACCAGGGACAAGCGCACGGCTTACCGGCCGGCGCCGCGTCTCCATTTCGAAACAATTCAAGGAGTGATGGTCGATGATCGACATCGTTCTGCTCGGCATCACGATCTTATTCTTCGTGCTCTGCGCCGCCTACGCACACGTCTGCGACAGCCTCTAGCGGGAGAAACACAGTGATATTCGACTATGTCCTCAGCGGTGCCGTGACCGTGTTCCTCACCGTCTACCTCACCTATGCCCTCATCCGCCCTGAGCGATTCTGATCTCTCATAGCGCCGGGTATTGAAAGTTAATCAAGATGACCCTCAACGGATGGCTTCAGATCCTGCTTTACTGCGGGATCGTTCTCGCGCTCGTCAAACCGCTCGGCGGTTACATGACGCGTGTCTTTTCGGGCGAGCGCACGCTTCTCTCACCCGTCCTCGTTCCGATCGAACGGGGACTTTACGCATTGTCGGGCACCAGCGAGCGCGAAGAACAGCACTGGACGACCTATGCGATTTCGATGCTCGCCTTCAATCTCCTGGGCGCGCTGGTGCTCTACGCGCTGCTGCGCCTCCAGGCGGTACTGCCCTATAACCCGGCCGGCATGGCCGCGGTCGGGCCCGAGCTCTCCTTCAACACCGCCGTCAGCTTCGTCAGCAACACCAACTGGCAGAACTACGGCGGCGAAAGCACCATGTCCTATCTGACGCAGATGGCCGGGCTGACCGTGCAGAACTTCGTCTCGGCGGCCACCGGCATTGCCATCGCGCTTGCCTTCATCCGGGCGTTTTCGCGCGCATCCGGCAAGGCCGTCGGCAATTTCTGGGCCGATATGGTGCGGGCCACCTTCTACATCCTCCTGCCGATCTGCATCGTCATGACGCTTGTCTTCGTCGCGCTCGGCGTGCCGCAGACGCTTGGCGCCTATGTCGAGGCCACCACTCTTGAGGGCGCCAAGCAGACGATCGCGGTCGGCCCCGTTGCCTCGCAGCTGGCAATCAAGATGCTCGGCACCAACGGCGGCGGATTCTTCAACGCCAACTCCGCGCATCCGTTCGAAAACCCCGATGCGATTTCCAACCTGATCCAGATGGTGGCGATCTTCGCGATCGGTGCCGCGATGACCAACGTCTTCGGCCGCATGGTCGGCAACCAGAAGCAGGGTTGGGCGATCCTCGCCAGCATGTTCGTGCTCTTCCTCATCGGCGTCGGCGTCACTTACTGGGCGGAAGCAGCCGGCAATCCGCTGATGCATGCCTTCGGCCTTGAAGGCGGCAATATGGAAGGCAAGGAAGTGCGCTTCGGCATCACGCTCTCCTCGCTCTTCGCCGTCATCACCACGGCGGCGTCGTGCGGCGCGGTCAATGCCATGCACGGCTCGTTCACGGCGCTCGGCGGCCTGATTCCGCTCATCAACATGCAGCTCGGCGAAGTGATCGTCGGCGGTGTCGGCGCGGGCTTCTACGGCATCCTGCTCTTCGTCATCATCGCCATCTTCGTGGCCGGGCTGATGGTCGGGCGCACGCCTGAATATCTCGGCAAGAAGATCGAGGCGAAGGAGATGAAGATGGCGGTGCTTGCCATCCTCTGCCTGCCGCTGACGATGCTGGTGTTCACCGCGATTGCAAGCGTACTGCCTTCGGCCGTCGCCTCGGTCGGAACTTCTGGACCGCACGGCTTCTCGGAAATCCTCTACGCCTATTCGTCCGCCGCCGCCAACAACGGCTCGGCCTTCGGCGGGCTGACGGGGAATACGCCCTGGTACAACGTGACGCTCGGCATCGCCATGCTGGCAGGACGTTTCCTGGTCATCATCCCGGCTCTCGCTATCGCCGGCTCGCTGGCAGCCAAGAAGACGGTTCCGGCCTCCAACGGCACCTTCCCCACGGATGGCCCGCTGTTCGTCGGCCTGCTGACCGGCACCATCGTCATCGTCGGCGGCTTGACCTTCTTTCCTTCGCTGGCGCTCGGACCCGTCATCGAGCACCTGATGATGATCTCGGGCCAGACGTTCTGAGGACATGACCATGCTGATCCGCCACTTCAGGCGCCACAAGCTCCCTGCCCGTTCCGGTCTTCCGGGGCGGGCGGGCAAGACTGGAGCCAGATCGATAAAGGGCTCCGACGTGGCGCTTCTGATGCTGGCCGCCCTGCTGGTTGCGGCCGCTCTCTACAAACTGATTTTCGGCCAGAGCTTCTGATCGGAACCGATATCGATTCACAGAGGGTGCGGTTGGGGAGGGGAATTTCGTTCGCGGAAAACCCCTCCCGCCTGCCGGCCACCCTCCCCACAAGGGGGAGGGTTAAGAGCGCGGCGCCCGCCCCCATTCAATAATTGTCTCAAACGCTGGAGTTCTCTTATGAGCCAGGCAAAATCCGTGAGCATCCTCGATGCCCGCATTCTCATTCCGGCCTTCGGCGCGGCTTTCAAGAAGCTGAACCCCAAGGCGCTTGCCAAGAATCCCGTGATGTTCGTCGTCGCCACGGTTTCTGTTCTGACCACCGTGCTCTTCATCCGCGATCTCGTGACCGGCGGCAGCAATCTCGGCTTCTCGTTCCAGATCAACCTGTGGCTCTGGTTCACGGTGCTGTTTGCCAACTTCGCCGAAGCGGTCGCGGAAGGCCGTGGTAAGGCGCAGGCCGATTCCCTGCGCAAGGCGCGCACCGAAACCCAGGCCAAGTTGCTGACCGCCAACAATGGCAGCGGCTACCGCATGGTGCCGGGCACCAGCCTGAAGGTGGGCGACCTCGTGCTTGTCGAGGCGGGAGACATCATCCCCTCCGACGGCGAAGTGATTGAAGGCGTGGCCTCCGTCAATGAGGCAGCGATCACCGGCGAATCAGCGCCCGTCATCCGTGAATCGGGTGGTGACCGCTCGGCTGTCACGGGCGGCACGCAGGTGCTGTCCGACTGGATCCGCGTGCGCATCACGGCGGCTGCCGGCTCCACCTTCATCGATCGGATGATTGCGCTCGTCGAAGGTGCCGAGCGGCAGAAGACGCCGAACGAGATCGCGCTCAACATCCTGCTTGCCGGCATGACGCTGATCTTCGTGCTCGCAACGGCGACGATCCCGAGCTTTGCGGCCTATGCCGGCGGCTCGATCCCGATCATCGTGCTCGTCGCACTGTTCGTGACGCTTATCCCGACGACGATCGGCGCGCTTCTCTCGGCAATCGGCATTGCCGGCATGGACCGCCTCGTGCGCTTCAACGTGCTTGCCATGTCGGGCCGCGCGGTGGAGGCAGCCGGCGACGTCGATATTCTGCTCCTCGACAAGACCGGCACGATCACGCTCGGCAATCGCCAGGCGACCGCCTTCCGCCCCGTACGCGGGGTCAGCGAACAGGAACTGGCCGATGCGGCGCAGCTCGCCTCGCTTGCCGACGAGACACCCGAGGGACGCTCGATCGTGGTGCTCGCCAAGGAGAAATACGCGATCCGCGGCCGCGACATGACGAGCCTGAAGGCCACCTTCGTGCCCTTCACCGCGCAGACCCGCATGAGCGGCGTCGATGTCGAGGGGTCTTCGATCCGCAAGGGTGCCGTCGATGCGGTGCTCTCCTATGTCGACGGTGGTTCTGCAATCGCCTCGGGCAATACGGCGATCGCGCTGCGCTCGAACTCAGACACGGTGCGCGAGCTGCAGGCCATTGCCGACGAGATCGCCAAGGCGGGCGGCACACCGCTTGCCGTTGCCCGCGACGGACGCCTGCTCGGCGTCATCCAGCTGAAGGATATCGTCAAGGGCGGCATCCGCGAGCGTTTCGCGGAACTGCGCCGCATGGGCATTCGCACCGTCATGGTGACCGGCGACAACCCGATGACGGCGGCGGCAATCGCGGCCGAAGCCGGCGTCGACGATTTCCTGGCGCAGGCGACGCCTGAGAACAAGCTGGCGCTGATCCGCGAGGAGCAGGCCAAGGGCAAGCTGGTCGCCATGTGCGGCGACGGCACCAACGACGCGCCGGCGCTCGCGCAATCGGATGTCGGCGTTGCCATGAACACCGGCACGGTGGCCGCCCGCGAGGCCGGCAACATGGTCGACCTCGACAGCGACCCGACGAAGCTCATCGAGATCGTCGAGATCGGCAAGCAGCTTCTGATGACGCGCGGCGCGCTGACGACATTTTCGATCGCCAACGACGTGGCCAAGTATTTCGCGATCATCCCGGCGATGTTCCTGACCTTCTATCCGCAGCTGACGGCGCTCAACGTCATGGGCCTGTCGACGCCGCAGAGCGCCATTCTTTCGGCGATCATTTTCAACGCGCTGATCATCATCGCGCTGATCCCGCTGTCGCTGCGCGGCGTGCGCTACCGGCCGATCGGCGCCGGCGCGCTGCTGTCCCGCAACCTGTTGATCTACGGCCTGGGCGGCATCGTCGTTCCGTTCGTCGCCATCAAGGCGATCGACATGGCGATATCAGCCATCGGCCTCGTCTAAGGAGTTAAACCCATGCTCAAGCAACTTCGTCCCGCGATCGTCATGATCGTCGCCACCACTGCCATCACCGGCCTCGTCTATCCGCTCGCCATGACGGGCGCGGCGCAGGCGCTGTTTCCCGCCCAGGCGAATGGCAGCCTGATCGAGAAGGACGGCAAGGTGATCGGCTCATCGCTGATCGGCCAGGCCTTCACCGGCGAGCAGTATTTCCACGGTCGCCCGTCGGCGGCCGGCGACGGCTACAACGCGGCAAGCTCCAGCGGCTCCAACCTCGGCCCCACCAGCCAAAAGCTGATCGACCGGGTGAAGGCCGACTACGAGGCCGCCAAGGCCACCAACCCGAACGCACCCGTACCGGCCGACCTCGTCACCGCGTCGGGCAGCGGCCTCGACCCGCACATCTCGCCCGATGCCGCCTATTTCCAGGTCCCGCGTGTGGCCAAGGCGCGCGGTCTGGACGAGGCCAAGGTGAAGGCGCTGGTGGATGGCGCTGTCGAGGGTCGGGAGCTTGGCTTTCTCGGGGAGCCTGTGGTCAATGTTCTCAAGTTGAACCAGAGGCTTGATGCTTCTATGAGTGAGTGAAACGTCTAGGGAGTGGCCCCCTCATCCGACCCTTCGGGCCACCTTCTCCCCGTGGGGGAGAAGGGAACGCGTCGCAACGTCGCTGCCCCTCCTCTCCCCTCGGGGAGAGGGTGGCCGAGCGTAGCGGAGGCCGGGTGAGGGGGCCGCTTGCGCCGACCGCCAGGAAAGAACAACACCGCATGCCAGACGACAACCGCGAACAGGCCGGACGGCCCTCGCCCGAGGCGCTTCTTGAAAAAGCGCGGGCGGAGACGCGTGGGCGGTTGAAGATCTTTCTGGGGGCAGCGCCCGGCGTCGGGAAGACTTATGAGATGCTGGCCTCCGGGCGCGCGAAGATCGCCGATGGCGTCGATGTGGTGGTTGGTGTCGTCGAGACGCATGGCCGCAAGGAGACGCAGGCGATGCTTGCGGGCTTCGAGATCGTGCCGCGCGTGATGGTCAACTACCGGGGCCGGCGGCTGGAGGAGATGGATATCGACGCCATCATCGCCCGCAAGCCCGACCTCGTGCTGGTCGACGAACTCGCCCACTCTAATGCGGAGGGCAGCCGGCATCCGAAGCGCTATCTCGACGTGAAGGAGCTGCTCGATCGCGGCATCGACGTCTATTCGACGCTCAATATCCAGCATGTCGAGAGCCTGAACGACGTCGTCTCGCAGATCACCCGCATCAGGGTGCGCGAGACGGTGCCGGACAAGGTGATCGACATGGCCGACGATGTCGAGATCATCGATCTCACGCCCGACGACCTGATCAAGCGTCTTCATGACGGCAAGGTCTACATGGCCAATACCGCCGAGCGGGCGCTGACCAACTATTTCACGCCGGGCAACCTGACGGCGCTGCGCGAGCTGGCGCTTCGGCGCACGGCGCAGCGCGTGGACGACCAGCTTTTGAACCACATGCAGGCGCATGCGATATCTGGCCCGTGGGCCGCGAGCGAGCGCGTGCTGGTATCGGTCGATCACCATCCGGCCTCGGCTTCGCTGGTGCGCTATGCAGCGCGCATGGCCTCGCGGCTGAGGGCGCCCTGGGCCGCCGTCTATGTCGAGACCAACCGCTCGATCAACCTCAGCGAGGGCGAGCGTGACACGCTGGCCGCCAATATGCGGCTGGCCGAACAGCTCGGCGGCGAGGCGATCACCGTTCCCGGACGCGAAACCTCGGAAGAGCTGATCCGCTACGCCGCCTCCAACAACGTCACCCACATCGTGATCGGCGCGCCGAAGCAGCCGACATGGCGCGAGTGGTTCTCACCGTCTGCCGCCGATCTTCTGATCCGCAAGGCGGGTGATATCAGCGTTCACGTCATTTCGGGCGACGAGCAGAAGGGTGGCGCGCAACGCGGCGTCAAGGCGGCGGCGGCGCGACCAACCTTCGATCTTAGAGCCTATCTGCTGGCGGTCGTCTATGTCGCGATCGCGCTTGTCGCCGGCATCGTGCTCGACCAGGTGCTCGACGTGCGCAATCTGGCGCTGGTGTTCCTGATGGCAGTGCTGACCTCGGCGGTGCTGCACGGGCTCAGGCCGGCGCTATTTTCCTGCCTGCTCGGCGCATTCGCCTTCAATTTCTTCTTCCTGCCGCCGCGCTACACGCTGACGATCAGCGATCCTGAGAGCGTGCTGGCGCTGTTCTTCTTCCTCGGCGTGGCGATCGTCGCCAGCAACCTGACGGCGACGGTGCAGCGGCAAGCATCCGCGGCGCGGCAGCGGGCGCGCACCACCGAGGATCTCTATCTCTTCTCGAAGAAGCTGGCCGGCACCGGCACGCTTGACGACGTGCTCTGGGCGACCGCCTTCCAGCTGGCCTCGATGCTGCGCGTGCGCGTCGTGCTGCTCTTGCCCGAGAACGGGACGATCGCGGTCAGGGCCGGCTATCCGCCTGATGATACGCTTGACGATGCCGATATCGCGGCCGCGCGCTGGGCCTGGGAACACAACCACGCAGCCGGGCGCGGCGCCGACACGCTGCCCGGCGCCAAGCGGCTCTATGTGCCGCTGCGCACCGGACGCGCCGCTGTCGGCGTGATCGGCCTCGACAGTGACCGTCGTGATGGGCCGCTTCTGACGCCGGAGCAGCAGAGATTGCTCGACGCGCTGGCCGATCAGGCGGCACTTGCGATCGAGCGCATCCAGCTCGTCGCCGACGTCGATCAGGCGAAGCTGGCCGCCGAGGCCGACCGGCTGCGCTCGGCGCTGCTGACCTCGATTTCGCACGACCTGAAGACGCCGCTTGCCGCCGTGCTCGGCGCCTCCACCACGCTGCGCGACTATTTCGCCTCGATGAGCGAGGAGGACCGCAAGGACCTGCTGTCGACCGTGGTGGACGAATCCGAGCGGCTGAACCGCTTCATCGCCAACCTGCTCGACATGACCCGGATCGAATCCGGGGCGATGGAGCCGAATTCGGCGCTGCACGATGTCGGCGACATCGTCGGTAGCGCGCTGCGCCGTGCGGCCAAGATTCTGTCGCATCACGGCGTGCATGTGACCATTCCGGCAGACCTGCCGACTGTGCGGGTCGATCCCGTTCTCTTCGAGCAGGTGCTGTTCAATCTCATCGACAACGCCGCGAAATACGCGCCCGAGGGTTCGACCGTCGAGATCAAGGGATGGGCCAACAATGGCATCGTGACCGGCGATGTGATGGTTCAGGTGGCCGACAGCGGGCCGGGCATTCCTGATAATGATCTCGACCGCGTGTTCGATACCTTCTACCGGGTGCGCAAGGGCGACCAGGTGCGGGCCGGCACCGGGCTTGGCCTTTCCATCTGCCGCGGTTTCGTCGAGGCGATGGGCGGCACCATCTCTGCTGCAAACCGGCCCGATCGATCGGGCGCGGTCTTCACCATCAGGCTGCCTCGCCCCCAAGAGATCACGAATGACATCACGAAGCTGGAAGATATGAAATGACCGGTTCGCCCGTGAAGATCCTCGTCGTCGACGACGAGCCCCCCATCCGCAAGCTGCTGCGCGTCGGCCTGACGGCGCAAGGATACGAGGTGCATGAGGCGCCGGATGCGGCGACCGCGCGCGCGCTTGCAAGCGAGGTCGGCCCCGATCTCATCGTGCTCGACCTCGGCCTTCCCGATACGCCGGGCCACGCGCTGCTTGGCGAATGGCGGGAACAGGGGCTGACGACGCCTGTCGTGATCCTCTCCAGCCGCACCGATGAAGGCGGGATCGTCAAGGCGCTGGAGACGGGGGCGGACGATTATGTGACCAAACCCTTCGGCATGAACGAGCTCGGCGCCCGCATCCGCGTGGCGCTGCGCCACCGACTGCAGCAGCAGGGCGAGAAGGCGGTGTTTCGCACCGGCGGGCTGTCGATTGACCTCGTCAAGCGGATCGTCAAGGTCGACGAGCGCGAGATCAAGCTGTCGCCGAAGGAATACGATATCCTGCGCGTACTGGCGCAATATTCCGGCAAGGTGCTGACCCATCAGTTCATGCTGAAGCAGATCTGGGGACCGGCGGCGGATGTGCAGTATTTGCGCGTCTATGTGCGCCAGCTGCGGCAGAAGATCGAGGCGACGCCCGACCAGCCGCAATACATCACCACCGAAACCGGCGTCGGCTACCGGCTGCGCGAGGCCGACCTGCCTGCAACCGAAACTGCTTCACCAGAGCGCGGATGAGGGATAGAGCAGTGATCGGTTGATACAGAAGAATGGACCGCATCATGACCGATACCGTTACCGACCGCTTCCTGCGCTATGTCGTCATCGACACGCAATCCGACCCGCAATCGCCGACCCAGCCCTCCACCGAGAAGCAGAAGAACCTCGGGCGCGTGCTGGTCGAGGAGCTGCTGGCGATCGGCCTTTCGGACGCGCATCTGGACGAGCACGGCTATATCTATGCGACCGTTCCCGCCAATACCGACAAGCAGGTGCCCGTCATCTGCTTCTGCTCGCATATGGACACGGCGCCCGATTTCAGCGGCACCAACGTCAAGCCGCAGATCCTGCGCAACTACGAGGGCGACGATATCCGGCTGACCGGAGATAAGCAGCAGGTGATCCGGGTGAGCGAGCACCCGGAGCTGAAGAACCAGATCGGCAACGACATCATCACGACCGACGGAACGACGCTGCTCGGCGCCGACGACAAGGCGGGGATCGCCGAGATCATGACGGCGGCGCAGTTCCTCGTTTCTAATCCCGATATCAAGCATGGCACGATCAAGATCCTGTTCACACCGGACGAAGAGATCGGCCGCGGCGTCGACAAGGTGGACCTGAAGAAGCTCGGCGCCGATTTTGCTTACACGATGGACGGGTCGACGGCAGGGCATATCGAGGACGAGACGTTCTCGGCCGACGGCGTCGAGATCACCATCCAGGGCGTTGCGATCCATCCGGGCTTCGCCAAGGGGAAGATGGAAAACGCCATAAAGATTGCCGGCGCGATCATTGACCGGCTGCCGAGGGATATCAGCCCCGAGACGACCTCGGGACGGCAGGGCTTCATTCATCCGACCGGCGTGACCGGCGCGATGGAGAAGGCCGAAATCGGGCTGATCATCCGCGATTTCGACAATGCCGGACTGACGGCCAAGGAAGAGATGCTGGAAGCGATCGTAAAGGACGTGATGTCGGGCTATCCGGGCTCGACCTACACGTTCGAGGTCAAGCAGCAGTATCGCAACATGAAGGAAGTGGTCGATCGCCACCCTGATATCGTCGAGAATGCCATCGAGGGCATCCGGCGTGCCGGGATGGAGCCGAAGCGCGGCAGCATTCGCGGCGGCACGGATGGCTCGCGCCTCTCGTTCATGGGCCTGCCCTGCCCCAACATCTTCGCAGGCGGCCATGCGTTTCATTCGCCGCTCGAATGGGTGAGCCGGCAGGATATGGAGCGGGCGGCCAAGACGATCGTGGAGATTGCCAGGGTTTGGGAGGAGCGGGCGTAAGCGCCCACGCACCAAGCTCACGCAAATGAAAAATGCCGGACGTCACCGCCCGGCATTTTATTATCCCCGCAGACCCGGCGCTTCCTGGCCGGTGCGCTCGACGTATTCGGTGTAGCCGCCGCCATACTGATGGATGCCGTCGGGCGTCAGTTCCAGCACGCGATTGGACAACGCCGCCAGGAAGTGGCGGTCGTGGCTGACGAAGAGCATGGTGCCTTCGTATTGCGACAGCGCCTTGATCAGCATTTCCTTGGTGTCGAGATCCAGGTGGTTGGTCGGCTCGTCGAGGACGAGCAGGTTGGGCGGGTCGAACAGCATCTTGGCCATGACCAGACGCGCCTTTTCACCACCCGAGAGAACCCGGCACTTCTTTTCGACGTCGTCGCCGGAAAAGCCGAAGCAGCCGGCGAGCGCGCGAAGCGGGGCCTGGCCGGCCAGCGGGAAACTGTCTTCCAGCCATTCGAGAACCGTGCGTTCGCCATCGAGCAGGTCCATGGCGTGCTGGGCGAAATAGCCGAGCTTGACGCTGGCGCCGAGTGCAACCGTGCCCTGGTCCGGCTCGGTCGAGCCCGTGACCAGCTTCAGCAGCGTCGACTTGCCGGCGCCGTTGATGCCCATGATGCACCAGCGCTCCTTGCGGCGAACCATGAAGTCGAGACCTTCATAGATCGTGCGGCTGCCGTACTTCTTGTGAACGTTCTTCAGGTTGATCACGTCTTCGCCGGAGCGGGGCGCGGGAAGGAATTCGAAGGCGACCGACTGGCGGCGCTTGGGCGGCTCGACGCGGTCGATCTTTTCCAGCTTCTTGACGCGGCTCTGCACCTGCGAGGCGTGTGAGGCGCGCGCCTTGAAGCGCTCGATGAACTTGATTTCCTTGGCAAGCATGGCCTGCTGGCGCTCGAACTGCGCCTGCTGCTGCTTCTCGTTCTGGGCGCGCTGCTGCTCGTAGAAGGCATAGTCGCCGGAATAGGAGGTGAGCTGGCCGCCATCGATCTCGATGATCTTGCCGACGATGCGGTTCATGAACTCGCGGTCGTGCGAGGTCATCAAAAGCGCGCCGTCATAGTTCTTCAGGAACTCTTCCAGCCAGATCAGGCTTTCGAGATCGAGATGGTTGCTCGGCTCGTCGAGCAGCATGACATCAGGGCGCATCAAGAGGATGCGGGCGAGCGCCACGCGCATCTTCCAGCCGCCGGAGAGGCCGCCGACATCGCCGTCCATCATTTCCTGGGTGAAGCTCAGGCCATCGAGCACTTCGCGGGCGCGGCCCTCGAGTGCGTAGCCGTCCAGCTCCTCGTAGCGCGCCTGCACCTCGCCGTAGCGCTCGATGATGCGGTCCATCTCGTCGAGCTTGTCGGGATCGACCATCTCGGCTTCGAGTTCGCGCAGCTCGGCGGCGACGACGCTGACGGGGCCGGCGCCTTCCATGACCTCGGCCACGGCGCTGCGGCCCGACATTTCGCCGACATCCTGGTTGAAGTAACCGATCGTGACGCCCTTTTCACCGGCGACATTGCCCTCATCGGGCTGCTCCTCGCCGGTGATCATGCGGAAGAGCGTCGTCTTGCCGGCGCCATTCGGGCCGACGAGGCCGATCTTCTCGCCCTTGTTGAGCGCCGCCGAGGCCTCGATGAAGAGGATGCGGTGGCTGTTCTGCTTGCTGATATTTTCGATGCGGATCATGGGAAGCGTGGTCCAAAACAGGTTTTCGGCGCCCTTATGCCATGCAAGACCTGAGATGTCGCCCGTTTTCCGCAGTGCACCAAATGTTCGCTCGGGACCGTTTCCCTGTGGTGACAGCCGGGCGGGACTTCCAAACATCAGGGAGCCCTGATACGTTCCATATTTGTTCCCGAGTCGCGCTTTTGCCGCGACGCGTATGCTAGAGGCTGAAGAATAGATGCAGGCGGCGGCCTATCTCGAGAAACTGAACGGGCGGCAGCGTCTTGCCGTGGAGCATGGGGTCGGTAACGGACCGGATACGACGGGCGGTCCGCTTCTGATCATCGCCGGCGCCGGATCGGGCAAGACCAACACGCTGGCGCACCGGGTGGCGCATCTGATCGTCAACGGCGCCGATCCGCGCCGCATCCTCTTGATGACCTTCTCGCGCAGGGCGGCATCCGAGATGGCGCGGCGTGTCGAGCGCATCTGCCGGCAGGTGCTGGGCGCCAATTCGGCCGTGATGACCGACGCTCTGACCTGGGCCGGCACCTTCCACGGGATCGGCGCGCGACTGCTGAGGATCTATGCCGAGCAGATCGGCCTCAATGTCGATTTCACCATTCACGACCGGGAAGACAGCGCCGACCTGATGAACCTCATCCGGCACGAGCTCGGCTTCTCCAAGACCGAAAGCCGGTTTCCGACCAAGGGGACGTGTCTCGCGATCTATTCGCGCACGGTCAATTCCGAGACGCCGCTGAGCGAAGTCTTGAAGACCTGGTATCCGTGGGTGGCGACCTGGGAAGAGCAGCTGCGCGAGCTGTTTGCCTGTTATGTCGAGGCCAAGCAGGCACAGAACGTGCTCGATTACGACGACCTTCTGCTCTACTGGGCGCAGATGGTGAGCGACCCGGAACTGGCCGCCGATATCGGCGGGCGTTTCGACCATGTGATGGTGGACGAGTACCAGGATACCAACCGGCTGCAATCCTCCGTGCTGATGGCACTGAAGCCCGGCGGGCGGGGCTTAACCGTCGTCGGCGACGACGCGCAGTCCATCTATTCCTTCCGGGCGGCGACGATCCGCAACATTCTCGACTTCCCGAAGACGTTCGAGCCGCCGGCCGACATCATCACGCTCGACCGCAACTATCGCTCGACGACGACGATCCTTGCGGCCGCCAACGGCGTCATCGAGCTGGCGCGCGAGCGCTTCACCAAGAACCTCTGGACCGACCGGCAATCCGAGGAGCGGCCGAAACTGCTGACTGTCAAGGATGAGAACGACCAGGCGAACTACATCGTCGAGCAGGTGCTCGCCAACCGCGAAGTGGGGATGACGCTGAAGCAGCAGGCGGTGCTGTTTCGCACCTCCTCGCACAGCGGCGCGCTCGAAGTGGAGCTGACACGACGCAACATCCCCTTCGTCAAGTTCGGCGGACTGAAGTTCCTGGATTCGGCGCATGTGAAGGACATGCTGGCGATCCTGCGCTTCGCGCAGAACCCGCGCGACCGGGTCTCCGGCTTCCGCCTGTTGAAGATGCTGCCGGGGATCGGGCCGCAGACAGCGGGCAAGATCCTCGACACGATCGCCGCCGACCCCGAACCGCTGATGGCGCTCGCCGAAATCCCGCCGCCGGCCAAGACCGGCGAAAGCTGGCCGGCGCTGGTGCAGCTGCTGGAAGGATTGCGCAAGGCGAACGGGCCATGGCCGGCCGAGATCGCTCAGGCGCGCGAATGGTACGAGCCCCATCTCGACCGCATCCACGAGGACGCCGACACCCGCAAGGCCGACCTGCTGCAGCTTGAGCAGATCGCGTCGGGCTATGCCAACCGCGAGCGCTTCCTGACCGAGCTGACGCTGGACCCGCCTGACGCCACCAGCGACCAGGCCGGCGTGCCGCTGCTCGATGAGGATTATCTCATCCTCTCCACCATCCATTCGGCCAAGGGGCAGGAATGGCGGGCGGTGTTCATGCTGAATGTCGTCGACGGCTGCATCCCCTCCGACCTCGCCGTCGGCTCGACGCAGGAGATCGAGGAGGAGCGCCGTCTGCTCTATGTCGGCATGACGCGCGCCAAGGACAGCCTGACACTGATCACCCCGCAACGCTTCTTCACCAGCGGCCAACACGGCCAGGGCGACCGGCATGTCTATGCATCGCGCACACGGTTCATTCCGGTGACGCTGCTGCAGTATTTCGAGACGTCGGCATGGCCGGTGGTGGTGGCGACGCCTTCGGAGCGGAGTACGCAGCAGATCCGGGTGGATGTGGCGGCGCGGATGCGAACGATGTGGCGGTAGGGTGTGTTTGGGTTGATTGAGGGTTGATAGCTGGCGTTGTGCCTGTAAGCCCCCTCATCCGCCTGCCGGCACCTTCTCCCCGCGGGGGAGAAGAGACTCGGGGTGGGCCGCTCGCTCCAACCTCCCCTTCGCCCCAGCGGGGAGAAGGTGGCCCGAAGGGTCGGATGAGGGGGCTCCGGGCGCTGAGTTTTGCCGGGTAGCTTTTTCCCAAGATTCAGATTTAGCGTTTTTGGGTGGGATACCCCCCTCTGCCCTGCCGGGCATCTCCCCCACAGGTGGGGAGATTGGCTGGGGGCGGCCGCTCGCTCTTACCTCAACGTTTGGCGTAAACCTCTCCGCGAGTCGATCTCCCCCCTTGTGGGGGAGATGTCCGGCAGGACAGAGGGGGGTGCCACACGGCACACCGCCAACGTCCGCTCGTTAAGGGTACCCCACTCAAACCGCCAACCGCATCCTCACATCCCCCGCCAACGCCTTCATACGCTCCAGCGGCGCATGGCCGATCAGCATGAACGCATGCGTCTTGTCCGACCAATAGACGACGTTCATGCCCTTGCGGGCTTCGACGTCGGGTGGTTGGGGGCCGTCGTCGGAGCGGACGATGCAGAGTGCAAGCGGCCCCGTCTCGGGGTCGAGATAGGCGAGCTGGGCGAGTGGCTGGTCGTCATATTGCAAAAGCAGCGCCCGCTTGAAATCGACACCCTGTAGCGCGATCGCTTCCGGCGTAAGCCGCAGGCCGAGCCTTGCTTCGACGGCCGAGAGCTGACCTGCCTGCGACGCAAGCGAAGGCACCGGGCCGGCCAGTGTTTCGGGCGTGTAGAGCGCGATGTAATCGGCGACCGTGGCGCGCCATTCGCTGTTTTCATCGGTGGCGGCAAGCTGCCGGCTGAGCCCGATGAAGGCGCGGTCGGCGATGACGCCGCCTACCAAGCAGGCCGCGAGTGCGCCGAGGAAGCGGCGGCGGCTAGGGGCCGGCGTTGCCGCTGGTGTGGCGGAAAGGCGTGAGAGGATGGCTTCGAGCTCGGCCTTTGGCGCCTGAGCGAGAAGCGGATCGAAGGCCTGCGCGAAGGGCAGGCTGGCGCGGGACAGGAATTCGAGGCGGGCTGCGAGCTCGGCGTCCGTTTCCAGGAGTGCTTCGAGACGGGCGGCTTCAGCGGGTGGCAGTTCGCCGTCGAGGTAGGCGGTCAGCTCCTCGTCGGAGGGGATCGTGGTCTTGTCGGTCATCGTCCGCCCTCCTCTTTCAAATTGCCGGCCAGGGTCGCGCGGGCGGCGGCGAGCCGGCTCATGACGGTGCCGATCGGGATTTCGAGCACGGCGGCCACCTCCTTGTAGGACAGGCCCTCGACATAGGCCAGGAAGACCGCGGCACGTTGCGCATCTGGCAGCGCGCCAACGCGACGAAGCACCTGAGCGGCCATGACATGCGTCTCCGTTTCGCGCGCACCATCGACGACGAGCGCCTGCTCGGCATCGACGAAGCCCTGCCCTTCGCGGACCCGCCGCGAGCGGATTTCATTGAGCCAGATCGAATGAAGAATGGCAAACAGCCAGCGGTCGAGCCTTGTGCCTACCTGAAACTGCGTGGCCCTCTCAAGCGCGCGCACGCAGGTCTGCTGCACCAGATCGTCGGCCACATCGCGGCGATGCGACAGCACGAGACCATAGCGCCAGAGCCGCGACAGGTTTTCCGTCAGACCGCTCCTGATATCGGATTCGCTTGCGATGGCCGCCTCCGCCACGGGGTTTGCCGAAGACCGCGCCGGGCGAACCGGCGCGGTCTTGTTGGCGTGACTATAGGCAGGAAATGTCGTGTAGGCGACGACCATCGGCATGTTCCTCGTCACATTATCGGGCGTTCTCGCGCGCTAAAGCGTGTCGCGATCCTTCGGATTCGCTCGCCACGCTTTAAGTCTTTGTTTTGTCGCATGTCGGTGCCGCAAAACCGCTGCACACTTTTGCGCGACATGCTTTAGATCTTCGAAGGATCGGTGATCGCTTCGTTGAGATCGCGATATTCCTCGCAAGACGTGCCGCACAGCGTCTTGATGGTGCCGAGCTGCTCCTTCGCGAGATCGATGCGGCCCTTGATGACATAGGCTTCGCCGAGATATTCGCGGACCTTGGCGTATTGCGGATCGAGCTGGACCGACTTCAGATAGTAGCCAATGCCCTCATCCGTGCGTCCGAGCTTACGCGTTGCGTAGCCGCGATAGTTCAGCGCCTCGGCGGTGTTCTGGTCCTTCAGCGTGTCGAGCATGGCCAGCGCCTCATCGTAGCGACCGGCCTTGGCCAGCGAATAGGCGTATTCGGTGCGGTTGTCGTCGGTGATGTTGGCGCCCGACTGCTTGACGCATTTCTGCGTCTTCTTGTCATAGACCTCACCCTTCTTGCAGGTCGGCGTGGTGGCGCCGCCGCTATCATCGCCGCCGGCGGCGAAAGCAGGCGCGGTGAACGCGAAGGCGGCGATCACGCCGCTGATGAGGACGGATGCAATCCGGGAGGTTGCTGAGGTCATGATGTATCTCCTTCGGGACAAGTCGAGTTGGTCTGGAAGACAGGGTTGCGGCGAATGAACACCGCAGCCGGCGGGTTTACTCGGAAGGCGTCCCGATTTTTCCGATCACCGTTTCGTGAGAGCCAGCGGCGAATAAAGCCCGGGCTGGCGTGTTTGCTCCGCGTGCGCCGGGGGACGAACAGGAGCATTTTTCGTGAACGAGACCGTCAAACTACTCAGCCTCGCCACCGCGGCGCCACTGCATCTCATCACGCAGGAGGAAGCCGCGGAGACGTCGGCACGGCTGTTTTCCAGCCGGCTGAAGGACTTCGCGCACCTTGTGCCGGTCTTTTCGAATGCCGGCATCCGCACGCGACACGCCGCGCGGCCACTTTCATGGTTCACCGAGCCGCACGGCTGGGAAGACCGGATGCAGGCCTATCAAGAGGAGGCGCGAAGCCTGTTTCGGCGGACAGTCACGGCGGCGCTCGATGAGGCTGGCCTTCAAGGCGCCGATGTCGATTGCATCGTCACGGTTTCCTCGACCGGCATCGCGACGCCGAGCCTCGATGCGCAGCTGGCATCAGAGATCGGCTTTCGGACTGATGTGGAGCGCCTGCCTGTCTTCGGCCTCGGCTGCGCGGCCGGCGTTTCCGGCTTTGCGATCGCGGCGCGGCTCGCCAAGGCACGGCCCGGCGCGACCGTGCTCTTCGTTTCGATCGAGCTTTGCACGCTGGCCTTTCGGCTCGATGAGCTGACGCGGGCAAATATCATCGCAACCGCGCTGTTCGGCGACGGTGCGGCGGCCTGTATCTTGCGGGCTGGGCCGGAAGGGCTTGCCGCGGTCGAATCCACCGGGGAGCATCTGTTTCCCGATACGCTTGGGATCATGGGCTGGAAGATCGACGACACCGGCTTCGGGATCGTGCTGGCGCAATCCTTGCCGCCCTTTGCGGAGAAGGAGTTGGGCCCGGCGATCGACGGCATTCTTGGTCGCAACGGGCTGAGGCGCGCGGATATCGACCGGTTCATCTGCCATCCCGGCGGGGCGCGCGTTCTGGCGGCGCTGGAGACGGCCTTGTCGATCCCATCCTCGGCGCTCGACCATGAACGGGCGGTGCTTGAGGAATACGGCAACATGTCGTCGCCGACGGTGCTGTTTGTTCTTGAGCGGGTGCTGCGCCAGGGATTGCCCGAGCGGGCGGCAATGATCGCGATGGGGCCGGGCTTTTCGGCCAGCTGCGTGACGTTGACGAGGGCCTAACGATGTGGCCCTCGATTATCATCCTCGGTTTCGTGACGCTGCAGCGGCTGGCGGAGCTTGTCATCGCCCGCCGCAACACCCGCGCGCTTATGGCGCGCGGCGCTCGCGAGATCGGCGCCGACCACTATCCAGTCATGGTGGCGCTGCATGCCAGTTGGCTTGCCGGGCTCTGGTTTTTGGCGCCGGGCCATCCGGTGCAGCCGATATGGCTCACCCTTTTCGTCGTGCTGCAGCTTGGTCGGCTCTGGGTTCTGGCCACGCTCAAGGGGCGATGGACGACGCGGATCATCGTGCTGCCGGGGGCGTCGCTGGTGCGCGAGGGACCGTACCGGCTGCTGTCGCATCCGAATTATGCGGTTGTGATCGGCGAGATCGCGGTGCTGCCGCTGGCGTTCAACATGCCACTTTATGCCGGCATCTTCTCCATCTTCAACGGGCTGATGCTATGGCTTCGCATCTCGGTGGAGAACCGCGCGCTGAAGACGGCAATGTTTTTGAAATGAATGCGATTTTTCATTTGCACGCGGCTTGGCGGAGGGGCATTTTCCATGCCTAGACTATCGTGGGTTTCGTGGGAAAATGACGAAGAACGTAATCGTGCTTGGAGCCGGCATCGTCGGCGTATCGACGGCTATTCATCTGCAGCGGCGCGGACGCCAGGTGACATTGATCGATCGCAAGCCGCCGGGCAACGGCACATCCTTCGGCAATGCCGGACTGATCCAGCGCGAGGGCGTGGTGCCCTATGGATTTCCGCAGCAGCTCGGCCTTCTCGTCCGCTACGCCTTCAACAACCGCATCGACGCGCATTATCACCTCAACGCGCTTCCGAAGCAGCTTTCCTTCCTGGCGCGCTACTGGTGGCATTCGAACACCAAGCGCCACCAGATGATCTCGAAGGCCTATGCGCCGCTGATCGCGCATTCGATCTCCGAGCACAACGACCTGATCGAGGCGGCGGGCGCCGAGCATCTGATCCGCAAGAACGGCTGGATCGAGGTGTTCCGCACCGGTGAGAAGCGCGACGCGGAATTCGCCGAGGCCGAGCGGCTGCAGCGGGAATTCGGTGTCGGCTTCGACAAGCTGGATACCGGCGATCTGGCGCGGCTGGAGCCTGATCTCAATCTCGGCTTCGTCGGCGCGCTGAAGTGGCGCGATCCGTGGTCTGTCACCAATCCGCAGGCGCTGACGGCAAGTTATCTGCGCTATTTCGAAAGCATCGGCGGCCGCTTCATCACCGGGGATGCGAACTCCTTCGGCAAGTTCGGCGCCGGCTGGAAAATCGCGACCGACGAGGGTCCCGTCGAAGCAGATGAGGCGGTGATGGCGCTGGGGCCGTGGGCTGCGGTCGCGACGAAGCGGCTCGGCTACGCTTTCCCGCTCGGGGTCAAGCGCGGCTACCATATGCACTATTCCGCGAAGGGCAACGCGGTGCTCAACAACACCGTGGCCGACACGGAGCTCGGCTATCTGATGGCACCGATGGAAAACGGCATCCGGCTGACGACGGGTGCGGAGTTCGCGGCGATCGACGCGCCGAAGACGCCAGTGCAGCTCGACCGCGCCGAAAAGGTGGCGCGCGGCGTGTTTCCGCTCGGCGAGCGGCTGGATCCGGAACCCTGGATGGGCGCCCGCCCCTGCACGCCCGACATGATGCCCATCATCGGCAAGGCGCCGCGCCACGAAGGCCTGTGGTTCGCCTTCGGCCACGCGCATCACGGGCTGACGCTCGGGCCGGTGACCGGAAGGGCGCTGGCGGAGCAGATGACGGGCGAAAAGCCTTTCGTCGATATCTCCGCCTATTCGCCGCAGCGGTTCAATCCGTAAGCAATACGGCTAGGATATACCCAAAGCCTGGAGATCGCGGAGCGCCGTCTTCGCGATCTCGTCGATCGTTCCATCGATATCGACGGTGACGACGCCGGGTTCTCCGGTCGGGATCTCCAGCGTTGCCAGCTGGTTTTCAAGCAGGGAGAGCGGCATGAAGTGGCCCTTGCGGGCGCCCATGCGTGCGGTCAAAAGCTCCTTGGAGCCGTGCAGGTAGACGAAGAACAGGTTGCCGTCGACGGCGGCGCGCAGGCGGTCGCGGTAGCTTTTCTTCAGCGCCGAGCAGGAAACGACAATACCCTCGTTGCGGTCGAGAGCGACCTTCATCGCCTGGCCGATGATATCAAGCCAGGGGAAGCGATCCTCGTCTGTGAGAGGAATGCCCTTAGACATCTTCTCGACGTTGGACGCGGGATGCAGCGCGTCGCCTTCGGCAAATTCGACGGCAAGTGCCTGTCCTATGGCTTCGCCCACGGACGACTTGCCGCAGCCGCTGACCCCCATGACGATGAAGGCATGGGGGCGCGTGTTTTGTGCTGACATTCCAGAAATTCTCCTCACCTCGGCATGATCCGCCGTGTCAGGAGACCCAAGCTTACGACGCGATGGCCGCATTCTTGCGGGCGAGACGTGCCCTGATGGTGTCGACATCGGCGCGCGGCGTCGCCGCGAACAATGTCTTGGTATAGCTGTGCTGCGGGTCGTTGAAAACCTGATCCCGCGATCCGTATTCGACAGCTTCGCCGTAATACATGACCATGACGTCATCGGCCATGTAGCGGACGACCGAGAGGTCGTGGCTGATGAAGACGTAGGTCAGGTTCAGCTCGTCCTGCAGGTCGGCGAGCAGGTTCAGCACCTGTGCCTGGACCGACAGATCGAGTGCCGAGACCGGCTCGTCCAGCACCAGAAGCCGCGGCTTCAGCATCAGCGCGCGCGCGATGGCGATACGCTGGCGCTGGCCACCGGAGAACATGTGCGGATAACGGTTGAAGTGAACGTCCTGCAGGCCGACCTTCTTCAACATCGACATCGCCAGTTCGCGGCGTTCGGCAGCGGGCGTGTTGGTGTTGATGATCAGCGGCTCCATCAGGATATCGCCGATCTTCTTGCGCGGGTTCAGCGAACCATAGGGGTTCTGGAAGACGATCTGCACCTTGCGGCGCATCTCGGGCGTCAGATCGCCGGCTGCGATATCCACCTTCTTGCCGTCGATGAACAGTTCGCCGTCGCTTGCCGGATCGATCATGGTGATGATGCGGGCAAGCGTGGACTTGCCGCAGCCGCTTTCACCGACGATGGCGAGCGTCTTGCCCTGTTCCACCTTGAAGTTCACGCCCTTGACGGCGTGCACGGTCTTTTCCTTCTTGAACAGGCCGCCCGGCAGAAAGTAGTTGCGGACGATGTTCTTGCCTTCGAGGACTGGCGTCATTGGGCCGCTCCCTCACTCGTCTGTTTGAAGATCTCGCCGATGGTCGGCAGGCGGTCGCCGGTGGCGTTGTCGGGCAGAGCCGCGAGCAGCGCACGGGTGTAATCGCTCTTCGGCGCTTCGAACAGCGACAGCACGTCGGCCTCTTCCATCTTGCGGCCCTTGTACTGCACGATCACGCGATCGGCGGTCTCGGCGACCACGCCCATGTTGTGGGTGATCATGATGAGACCCATGCCGTGTTCCGTCTGCAGGCGCATCAGGAGATCGAGGATCTGCTTCTGGATCGTGACGTCGAGCGCTGTGGTCGGCTCGTCGGCGATCAGGAGCTTCGGGTTGCAGGCAATCGCGATGGCGATCATCACGCGCTGGCACTGGCCGCCGGACATCTGGTGCGGGAAGTGGCCGAGGCGCTCGGCGGGGTTCGGAATGCCGACGGCTTCGAAGAGCTCGATGGCGCGCTTGCGGCGCTCCGCCTTGCCGAGGCCGAGGTGAATGCGCAGCACTTCCTCGATCTGGAAGCCGACCGTGAAGCACGGGTTGAGGCTGGCGATCGGCTCCTGGAAGATCATCGACATGTCCTTGCCGATGATCTTGCGGCGCTCACTGCCCGACATGCCGAGCAGGTTGCGGCCGTCGAAGACCAGCTTGTCGGCCGTGACCTTTGCGGTCCACGGCAGAAGGCCCATGGCAGCAAGCATGGAGACGGACTTGCCGGAGCCGGATTCGCCGACGATGGCCAGGACTTCGCCGGCAGAGACCTTCATCGACACGCCATCGACGGCGCGGAAGGTGCCGGTCGAGGTCTGGAACTCGACGACGAGATTTTCGATTTCGAGAAGTGCCATATCAGGACCTCTTCAGTTTGGGATCGAGCGCATCACGCAGACCGTCGCCCATCAGGTTGATGGCGAGAACGGTGATGAGGATGCACAGGCCCGGGAAAGTGACGAGCGACGGCGAACTCTGGAAGAACTCGCGGGCGTCGGCGAGCATCGTGCCCCACTCGGATGTCGGCGGCTGGGCGCCCATTCCGAGGAAGCCGAGGGCCGCCGCGTCGAGGATCGCCGCCGAGAAGGCGAGCGTTGCCTGAACGATGAGCGGTGCCAGGCAGTTCGGCAGGATCGTCTTGAACATCAGGCGAAGCGTGCCTGCGCCGGCGACGCGGGAGGCCACGACATATTCCTTCTCACGCTCGCTGATGACGGCGGCGCGGGTCAGGCGGACGAAGTGCGGCTGGTTGACGATCGAGATCGCGATCATGGCGTTCAGCAGGCCGGGACCGAGAACGGCGACCAGCACGAGGGCCAGAAGCAGCGACGGGAAGGCCAGGATGATATCCATGACGCGCATGATGATCGTATCGGTGCGGCCGCGGAAATAACCGGCGATCAGGCCGAGCAGAACGCCGGCGACAGCTGACAGCGAGGCGACGACGAGGCCGATGAACAGCGAGAAGCGCGTGCCGAAGATCAGGCGCGAAAGCATGTCGCGGCCGACGGCATCGGTGCCGAGCAGATAGGCGCTGTTACCGCCTTCCGACCACGCCGGCGGCAGGCGCTGGAAGCCCGACGGTACGTTCGGATCATGCGGGGCGACGACGGATGCGAAGATCGCCAGCAGGAGAACGAAGACGAAGACGACGAGGCCGATGACCGCGCCCTTGTTTCGGGAGAAGTAGTACCAGAACTCCGAGAGGCCGGAGGGCTGGGCAGACGTTGTGTTTGTCGTGCTCATGGGCCGCTCCTAGTGTCTGATGCGTGGGTTGATGAGACCGTACATGAGATCGACGATCAGATTGACGAGCATGATGATGGCCGCGATCAGGAGCAGACCGCCCTGGACCACGGTGTAATCACGCTTGAACACGGCATCGACCATCCACTTGCCGATACCCGGCCAGGAGAAGATGGTTTCCGTGAGGATCGCGCCGCCAAGCAGAACGCCGACCTGCAGGCCGATCGAGGTGACAACAGGGATCATGGCGTTGCGCAGCGCATGCACGCCGACGACACGCAGGGGCGCGAGGCCCTTGGAGCGGGCGGTGCGGACGTAATCCTCGCCGAGAACCTCGAGCATGGCCGAGCGGGTCTGGCGGGCGATGACGGCCAGCGGGATGGTGCCGAGAACGATGGTCGGCAGGATCAGCGACTGGAAGGCCGACTTGAAGGCGCCGGCCTGACCGGACAGCAGGCTGTCGATCAGCATGAAGCCGGTGACCGGCTTGAAGAAGTACATCAGCGAGATACGGCCGGAAACGGGCGTCCAGTGCAGCGTGTTCGAGAAGAGAACGATGAGGAGCAGGCCCCACCAGAAGATCGGCATGGAATAGCCGACAAGGGCCACGCCCATGACCCCCTGGTCGAACCACGTCCCCCTCTTCACCGCGGCGAAGATGCCGGCGGGAATGCCGAGGATGATGGCGAACAGGATGGCACAGAGCGACAGCTCCAGCGTTGCCGGAAACAGCGACATGAATTCCTGCAGGACCGGGCGCTTGGTGACGATCGACGAACCGAGATCGCCCTGCACGAGATTACCGAGGTAATCGATGTACTGGACATAGACGGGCCGGTCGAGGCCGAGGTCGTGCATGATTTCGGCATGGCGTTCCGGCGCCATGACACGCTCGCCCGACATCAGCATGACCGGGTCTCCGGGCAGCAGGCGGATGAACGCGAAGGCGATGATGGAAACACCGAGGAAGGTGGGGATCAGGACCGCTAGGCGCCCGATGAAAAAACGAAACATATCATATGTCCATATTAGTCCGGCGGTCAGGTATCAAACCTGACCGCCGGCCAAGCCCGATCTTGTCGGGCATCTTTGCATAGTTTTGGTTATTCGGCGATATCAACGCCGTCGAAGCGGTGAACACCGACCGGATCCTGCACGTAGCCGGAAACCTTGGCGTTCATCGGAACGAATTCCGTCGAATGGTCGAGGGTTGCCCAGGGGGCTTCCTTCTTGAAGACGACCTGTGCTTCTTCGTAGAGCTTCGTGCGCTCAGCAACGTCGGAGGTCTTCTTGGCCTTCTTCACGAGGGCGTCGAATTCCTTGTTGCACCACTGCGCGCGGTTGTTGCCGCCGACAGCTTCGCAGCCGAGCAGCGTGTCGAGGAAGTTGTCCGGATCACCGTTGTCGCCCGTCCAGCCGAGGATGGCGGCGCCGTCGCGCTTAACGTCCTTGGAGAGCTTCAGGTATTCGGCCCATTCGTGGGTGACGATCTCGACCTTGACGCCAACCTTTGCGAGGTCAGCCTGCATCAGTTCGGCGGCGCGACGTGCGTTCAGCATGTACGGACGCGAAACCGGCATCGCCCAGATCTTCATCGAGAGATCCTTGACGCCAGCGGCTTCAAGCATCTTCTTGGCTTCGTCGGGGCTGTAGGCATCGTCCTTGACGGCGTCGTTGTAGGACCACATCGTCGGCGGGATCGGGTTCTTGGCAACCTGGCCAGCGCCCTGGAAGACGGCATCGACGATCGCCTGCTTGTTGATCGCCATGTTGAGCGCCTTGCGCACTTCAGGCTTGTCGAACGGCGCCTGCTGCGTGTTGTAGGCAAGGTAGGAAACGTTCAGGCCCGGCTGTTCCAGAACCTTGAGGCTGCTATCAGCCTTCAGATCCTTGACGTCGGCAGCGTTCGGGTAAGGCATGATGTGGCATTCGCCGGCCTTGAGCTTCTGAGCGCGAACCGAGGCGTCAGGGGTGATCGCGAAAACGAGATCGTCGATCTTTTCCTTGCCCTTGAAGTAGGTTTCGTTGGCCTTGTAGCGGATGACGGCATCCGGCTGGTATGCGACGAAGGTGAACGGACCGGTGCCGAGCGGCATCTGGTTCATCTGCTCCATCTTGCCATCGGCCTGCAGCTTGTCGGCATA
Organism: Hyphomicrobiales bacterium; assembly: GCA_900467745.1. Classification (GTDB taxonomy): domain Bacteria; phylum Pseudomonadota; class Alphaproteobacteria; order Rhizobiales; family Rhizobiaceae; genus Rhizobium. Next base: position 234,609 of record UBQW01000022.1, on the reverse strand, counting down.
TTCCTTGGAAACGACCGATGCGAAGTCCATCGCGAGGTCGGCGAGGAACGGTGCTTCCGGATGGTTGAGCGTGAACTTGACGGTCAGGTCATCGACCTTTTCGACCGACTTGATCAGATCCGGGAAGCCCATGCCGGCAGCGTATTCGTAGGAAACGCCGGCGACGTACTTGGCCCAGGGGCTGTCGGCCTTCAGCTGGCGGTCGAACGAGAAGACGACGTCGTCGGCGTTCAGGTCGCGGGTCGGCGTGAAGAACTCGGTGGTCTGGAACTTGACGCCCGGATGCAGCTTGAACGTATAGGTCAGGCCGTCATCGGAAACGGTCCAGCTGTCGGCAAGGCCCGGCTCGACTTCGGTCTTGCCATGCTTGAACTCAACCAGGCGGCTGTAGACGGTACGCGAAGAAGCGTCGAAGGTGGTGCCAGCCGTGTAGATTGCGGGATCGAAGCCTTCCGGCGATCCTTCCGAGCAATATACGAGCGTCTTGGACCAAGCGGTCGACGCCATGGCCGAAGCCAAAACGGTCGCTGCCAGAAGGACAGAGATCTTTTTCATGATTTCGTTTCCCAGGTTTGTTCTTTTATACGTTTGTCTGATCGCAGAGCGCTCCTCCCGATCGAGCGCCGATGGAACGATATTTGATTGTTTAAATCAACGACCGGGCCGGAAAATTTTTCCGACCGGGCAACTTTAGTAATTTTACGCCGAAAATGGGCCGCATTTAGCAATATTCACGCTGGATAACCCTTGTTTTGGTCACATTTAATGTTGCGCATATCAACGACAGTGCAAATACCGACCCATCGGGCAGACGCTTGAGGTCTGAATCCGGAAACGAAACAACCGCAGCCACTATCAGTGACTGCGGTTGCGAAAAATAAAGCAACGCTACCTCAGGCAGCGGGTGCGACAGCCCGCGACTTCGGGTGATGATGATCGCCTTCGAGGCCGAGCAGGAAATTGATCTGCGGACGGGCCTTGACCAGATCGTCGATCGAATACTGTGTCAGCACATCGAAGAAGGCGTTGAGTGCCTTGCGCAGCGCCGAGTTCAGGCCGCAGCTATCGACCAGTGGGCAATCGACTTCGCCATCATCCTCGAAGCATTCGGCCATGGCGAAGCTGTCTTCGGTGACGCGCACGACGTCGAAGAGGCTGATCTTGTCCGCCGGCTTGCCGAGGCGGACGCCACCGTTGCGGCCGCGCACGGTCTCGACGAGACCAGCCTTGTTCAGCGGCTGCAGGATCTTGAACAGGAAGAGCTCGGAAACGCCGTATGCCTTGGCAATTTCGGGAATCCGGCTGAGACTGCCGTCATTGGCAGCGCAGTACATCAACATGCGAACAGCATAGTTGGTCTGCTTGGTCAAACGCATGCCGATCTCCAGATTCGTTCTCGTTAGGCACCGTATATAATGCCTTTGATAGTTTTGAACAATTCCAAAATAGAAAAAGATGAAAAAATCAATCACGTTATAAATGCGAGCGGCGCGTGGACCTGAACGAGAACGGGCCCCTCGCGGGGCCCGGTTCCAAAGCGCAGCTTTTACAGATACTTACTTCATCGTCGGCATGACGAACTCGGCGCCGTCCTTGATGCCGGATGGCCAACGGGCGGTGATCGTCTTGGTCTTCGTCCAGAATTTGATCGAGTCCGTGCCGTGCTGGTTGAGGTCGCCGAAGCTCGATGCCTTCCAACCGCCGAAAGAGTGGTAAGCGAGCGGAACGGGGATCGGAACGTTGACGCCGATCATGCCGATATTGATGCGGGAAGCGAAGTCGCGGGCCGCATCGCCGTCACGGGTGTAGATCGCGACGCCGTTGCCGTATTCATGCTTCTTCGGCAGTTCGAGGGCTTCCTCGTAGTTCTTGGCGCGAACGACGGAGAGAACCGGTCCGAAGATTTCGGTCTTGTAGATATCCATATCCGGCGTGACGTGATCGAACAGCGTGCCGCCGACGAAATAGCCATCCTCATAGCCCTGCAGCTTGAAGCCGCGGCCATCGACGACCAGCTTGGCGCCTTCTTCGACACCCTTGTCGATGAGACCGGAGACGCGGGCCTGGGCTTCCTTGGTGACGAGCGGGCCGAGGTCGGCCTTGTCATCCGTATAAGGACCGATGCGCAGCGCCTCGATCTTCGGCGTCAGCTTCTCGACCAGGCGGTTGGCGGTTTCCTCGCCGACAGGAACGGCAACCGAGATCGCCATGCAGCGCTCGCCGGCGGAACCGTAGCCAGCGCCCATCAGAGCGTTGACGGCCTGGTCCATGTCGGCGTCAGGCATGATGATCATGTGGTTCTTGGCGCCGCCGAAGCACTGCGCGCGCTTGCCGTTCATGGCAGCGGTGCCATAGACGTAGCGGGCGATCGGGGTCGAGCCGACGAAGGAGACGGCGCCGATATCCGGGTCCGTCAGGATGGCGTCGACAGCTTCCTTGTCACCGTTGACGACGTTGAGGATACCTGCCGGAAGGCCGGCTTCGATCATCAGTTCAGCGAGGCGCATAGGCACGGACGGATCGCGCTCGGAAGGCTTCAGGATGAAGGCGTTGCCGCAGGCGATCGCCGGCGCGAACATCCACATCGGGATCATGGCCGGGAAGTTGAACGGGGTGATGCCTGCGCCGATGCCGACGGCCTGGCGCATCGAGTACATGTCGATCGCAGGACCGGCGCCCTCGGTGAACTCGCCCTTCTGCAGATGCGGAATGCCGCAGACGAATTCGCAGACTTCGAGACCACGAACTATATCGCCCTTGGAGTCTTCGACCGTCTTGCCGTGCTCCTTGGAGAGCATGACGGCGAGTTCGTCCATGTGCTTGTTCAGGAGTTCGACGAACTTGAAGAAGACGCGGGCGCGACGCTGCGGGTTGGTGGCGGCCCACTTCGGCTGCGCGGCCTTGGCGTTTTCGACGGCGGCGCGCATCTCTTCGACGCTGGCAAGTGCCACAGTCGCCTGAACTTCGCCGGTTGCCGGATTATAGACGTTGCTCGCGCGGCCGCTGGAGCCGACGACGTGCCTGCCGCCGATGAAATGACCAATCTCGTGCATGGGTGCCTCCTCTGGGTTTCACAGTCTTTATTGAATGAGCCAACATCGCACTTCAATTTGCACAAATCAATGAACAGGTTTAAGCAACCGTTGTGCAAAAACTAAAGCCGGAGGCTGATTTGGACTGGGATGATGTGCGTATGTTCCTGGCCGTGGCCCGCACCGGACAGATCCTCTCGGCCTCCAAACGGCTGGGTGTCAACCACGCCACGCTGAGCAGACGGGTGACGACGCTGGAGGAGCGGCTGAAGACGCGGCTGCTCGTGCGCCGCACCAATGGCTGCGACCTGACGGCGGAGGGCGAGATGTTTCTGCATGCCGCCGAGCGCATGGAGACGGAGATGCTGAGGGCGCAGGCGAGCCTCGGCCATCTCGACAGCAGTATTGCAGGAACGGTCAGGATCGGCGCGCCGGATGGCTTTGGCGTGGCGTTTCTGGCGCCTCGGCTCGGCCGGCTGATCAAGCGGCATCCGGAGCTCCGGATACAGCTGGTGCCTGTGCCCCGCTCCTTCTCGCTGTCGCAGCGCGAGGCCGATATCGCGATCACGCTGGAGCGGCCGGAACAGGGGCGGCTGGTCTCATCGAAGCTGACGGACTACACGCTCGGGCTCTACGCCTCGAAGGATTATCTCGAGGCGAACGGCACCCCTGACGATATCGAGGCGCTTAAGGAGCACCCCCGGATCGGCTATGTCGAGGACCTGATCTTCACCGCATCGCTGAACTTCTCATCGGCGGTGATGCGCAGCTGGGACGCCGGCTTCGAGATTTCGACCGCAACCGGCCAGACGGAAGCTGTGCGATCAGGCGCCGGCATCGGCATCCTGCACGACTATATCGCCCGGCAGCATCCCGAACTGATCCGCATCCTGCCCGATGTGTCTATCGAGCGCGCCTACTGGACCACGTATCATGAGAGCGCACGCGACCTGCTGCGCGTGCGCACTGTCGTCGACTTCCTGCAGGAACTGGTGTCGGCCGACAGGCAGATGTTCCTTTAGATCAGGTCCGCACGCTCTGATCCCGGGCGTGCTTGGGTGGTTCGTCGTTCTCATCCGGGTTCGGATTGGGCAGCTCGTCGGGCAAGCCGTCGGGCTCCGGCTCGTGGATCGGAGGCTGCGGCGCCCAATCGGGTCCCGGCATCGGCGGCGTGCCGGGCAAGGGTTCGTTTGGCACGGACATGATCCGCTCCTTTCTTGGATATATGTTTCTGAAGATGTGCCGACTAGCGCCTGACGGCTTCGGCTGAGCGCATCGGAATGGCATCGATGATGGTGAAAAGCTCGGCTGCTGATATCGGCTCGCCGATGGTGAGCTTCACCGTTCCATCCTTGCCGACAAGGAAGGCCATGAACTCTCCCGGCGGCGGGGCGGCCAGATCACGGGCGAGCGCCTTGGCGTCCAGATCCTCGACCGCGCCGAAAAGCGGGCGCACGGTATCACCTGCTACCTTCAGCACAACGACATCGCGCTCTTCCAGGCCCGGCCTGTCTGCCATCAGCTGGTTTTCCTGCCGGGCGGTTCGGGCATTATCCTTGTCGGGAAAGATGACGACGACGCGGCTCTCCCAGCGGAACTGCGCAAGGCTAGCAACAACCGACTTGTCGGCTTGGGTTTCCATAGACACGCTCCTTTGAGAGAGGGAAAACGTGTGCTGATGCCCGGAGTTCCATGATCGGCCAGAAAGGATCGGGAGAGACTGACGATTATCCGCGCCAGGAGCGGCGCATTTGCCATAGGCTGCCGAAGAGCAGGAAGAAGAGCGGTACGCTGCCGTAGGACAGGTGAAATCCGGTAAGTGGAACCGAAGCGAGACTGCCGTCGTCCACGGTGACCGGGAGGTGAACCCATCCAATCAAATAGACGGCGCGGGAGACTGCAATGGCGGCCATGATCAGACCCGCGAGATCGATAAAGCGCATGTGCTCGCGCACGGCCAGCGCGAAAACCCCGAAGAAGGCGGCGGCATAGGTTGCCAGCATAAGATAGGTGGCTCCGCCGAGCAGGCTGAAGTCGTGCAGCAGGATATCGTCGGTCGTATCCGGGAGACCGGTGTCGAGGATTGGAAGCACGACAGCCAGAACCGCGCAAACGAGCAACATGCCGCGTTCCACGAGTTCGCTGCCATCGACCAATCGATCGCCGATGCGAAATGCACGTCGTTCCATGATGCTGTCCCCATGATACCGTCCGGCTGCCGCTCAACACGGTGTAGCGCCCGGCGGAACATTCGCCCTCAGGTTGCCAATATATCCTATATGGGGAGAGGTAAAACTACCTCCGGCATCGGCCCGTCCCTGAGGTTCGGGCAATAGGGTTAATCAACCGCTAAGCGAGGAGGCAAGCGGCAGGACCGGCGAAGAGCCGCCGGTCCCGCAAGAACAACTGGATTATTCCAGGCCGAGCGAAGACAGCGGCAGCTGCAAGGCAGCGGCGATGCGCTTGATCTTGGCGGAATCCGTGTCTTCGCCGCGTTCGATTTCCTCGATTTCAGCGACGAGCAAACCACACGTCACGGCGAGATCGTCAACGCTATAGCCAATGGTCTCGCGTGCCGTTCTCAGAACTGCGGCTGCGTTGACCGGAGGGATTGGCTGGGCGTTGGATTTATCCAGATTGCTGAGCGAAATGGACATATAAGTCTCCTTCTAAAATCACTCTGAATTAACCCCCGGCGGGAAAATGGCATTCTCGTTCACATTTTGCAACGCAATATAACGCAGGGGGCGCGGGGCATGGCGATGATATTGATTAGCAACGCCTTTTATACAAGGGTGACTCACGAAAAATACCTGTCCGGCGCGGCGACAGGCCTTTGATTGTCCATATCAGGCACAGCTTGGGCAGGCGGACGACTCGTCAAAACGCTCAATTTTGTCTGCGCGGAGCATGTTGCAGAGCGTCATTTGCAGGCGTAAAATCATGACTTCGGCGCCTGCGGTGAGGTCGCCTCCATGCGACCATTGTTTGATCCGGCAAGCGCCCCTTTGGAGCGCGTATGGCCATGTTCACAAGGGATCGCAGAGACGCTGACCAGGATATCGAGAGCTATAGCCCGCTGTGCCGATCGCACGGCGGGGCGGAGGTGCTGGCGCTTCTGCCCGACCCGATGACTGCCCGGCTCTGCCTCGACCTTGCCGAAGATGCGGCGCATGCCATCCATGGCTCAATGGCCGCTGCGCACATCGGATCGGAGCCGATGACGCTGGTCTTCTCGCCTGAGGAGATCGATTTGATACAGTTGCGCGATCACGCCGAGGGCTCATCGCGGCAGCGTTTCGAGCAGGTAGGCCGTGCATTCGCCACCTGGCGCCGGCGTCACGCGCAGCGACGCACGGTTTTTCTCGACGATTGCCGTGGCGATGTCGCGCGATGCGTCGCCACCGAATGCGCGGCGAGCGAACTCGTGGTCACATCGAGGTACGGCAATGCCGATGCGCGCGACGCCTTTCGCAGCGTCGTGTTCAACCAGCACAAACTCGTCCTGATGCCGCCCGCCCGCGACTACTACCAGGGCAATCTGTTCGGGCATGTGGTGATCGGCTGGAGACAACAGGGACACGCCGAAGACACGCTGATCGCCGCCAAACGCTGGCTTGCCGCTGCGAAACGGATCACGCTCGTCTGTATCGACGACACCGACGGCAAGGCCAAGACGAGCGCCGAGGCCCTGCTTGCCCGCCTTGCGCTTCAAGGCCAGGTGGTGGCGATATCGTCAAATGGCCGTTCGATCGGCGAGACGATCGTGGAATTCGCCAAGACAGAGAAAGCAACCTGCCTGCTGATCGGCGCCTTCAAGCGCGGCTATCTTCTGGAACTGCTCTTCGGCCGGATCACCCGCTATGTGCTCTCGCACGCAACCATGCCTGTCATGATGAAGCATTGAGGCGATGTCTCGAGGGAGACGAAAGCCGGATACTTATCTCATAATAGTGGAGGGAATGGTACGGTTGGGGGGTCTCGAACCTCCGACCTCAGGTGCCACAAACCTGCGCTCTAACCAACTGAGCTACAACCGCACAAACGTCGCTTGGCGCGACGGGGGTGACATACGGGGACTTGAAATTTAATTCAAGCCCTATCTGTCCTTAATATACAAAAAGGCTGGATGAAGGGTCCAGCCTTTTCGTTAGTCTGTCATAAAAATCAGGCAGCCTTGAAAGAGGCCATGACTTTTTCAGCGGCCTCCTTCGAAGGCTTGGCAACCTTTTCGGCCACCAGCTTGGAGGTTTCCTGCATGGCCTTGGCCTGTTCGATCGTCAGTTCCGCCTGCTTGCGCAGGAAAGAGGTCTGCAGTTCGAAGAATTCGGCGACGGACTTGACCGAGAGGAGCGCGTCCATGTGGGTCAGCGAGTTCTCGGCATTGGTGCGCAGGGCGCCGATCGCCTGATGGCCGATTTCGGCAGCACCGGCCTGGGCCGTCTGAACGGTGGATTCGAGCGTCTTGCTGGCTTCTTCGCCGGCGGCCTTCATCTTGGCATAGGCGTCGCGCGACTGCTGCGAACCCTTTTCGGCGAAATCGCGAAACGAGTCAGCGAACTTCGCGGGGTCAAAAGAGGAGATAGAAAATACGTCTTCCATTTTCGCCATTGGTGCTTGCTCCTTTTGTCTCGGCATCGTGATAGCCTCGTTTGTTAGGTAAGCATCATATAGCGCATTTTATTGTGCACTGCAACATGATTGTGCGACGCAACCGACGTTAACCTTTTCGGCCGAAAGCCATTGGTCGTGCTGGACCGGTTTGCGCCCTGTCGTTATTAATAGACCGTTAATTTGCCAGGCCCGAAGACTAAAGGTCCGCTGATGCCCGCAGTCCAATATCCGTTCATCGACATCGCCGTGCATCCGCGTGTGCGGGAGCACTTTGCCCGCGGGGAAGCGCTCGTGCTTTTCTCGGCGGACCTTGCGCGTGCGCTCTGGGCGAACGGCGCGGGTGCGGAGCTTTTCGGGCATGCGGCCGTCTATGATCTCCTGGATCAGGGCGTCAATCGCGGCGATATCACCTATCGCCAGCTGGAAGTCACCGCCCGCCAGCTTTCGAGGACCGGCGACATCAGGAACTTCATGATCCGCATCGCGCAGGGTTTCCAGCGCGTGGCCGTGCAGGCCTCGGTTGAACTGATTGACGTTTCCGGCGAAGCGGCGGTGCTGGTCTCATTGCCGGTCGCGACGCGGGCGCTGTCGACGGAGCAATCCGCCGCGCAGATGCTGAAGGGGCTCGACGATCCGGATACGCATATGGCCGTCATCGGCGGCGAAGGCGAGATCGTTGCCGCCTCCCCCGGCTTTTCATCCCTCGGCGTAACGCAGCCGACGGCCAAGGCGCTGGCGACCATGGCCGGCGCGCATCCCCATGGGCTGATCAAGCGACCGGTCGCAACTGGCAAGGGTTACCTGCCGGCCGCCGTCGGGCGAATCAGCCACGAGCCCGCGCTTTACCTGCTTTTCGCGGTCGAGACCGTGCTCGGGCGTCTGGACCCGACGGATACGCCGGACTTATCCACAAGCCCCGTTAACCATACTGTTGCCGCGCCGGACTCGACATTCGCCGACGCGATCGATGCCGTTGCCGAGATCGAGGATATCGAGGACGCGCCGGACGAGAGCATCGCAGACGATGCCGATATCGCCGAGGCTTCGGCGGTTGCCGCGGAGGCCTTCGAGGCGGAGACCGTGCCGGCTGGCAACGAAGCCTACGAGGCAGGCGTGATCGAGCCCGATCTGGCGCCTGTCTTGGAGGACGAGACCCACGGGTTCGGCGATGTCGAGACGCAGGCGGATTCCGATCCGGAGCCCGAGGCATTGCTTGCGGCAGATGATGCTGCCGAGGATATCGATGATGCCGAGGCGCTTGTAGCTGCCGAGGAGCTAGTAGCGTCCGACGATGCAGAGGCTGACGAGGCGTTCCATCCGGGCGAGACGGTTGCCGATGACGACATCGCGGCTTTCGAGCCGGATTATGTGATCGCTGAGCCGGTCGCGGCTGCCGAACTGGCCGATGGCGAGCTTACAAGCGACGATGTCGTGGCCTATGAGGCGCCGGCAGAGACGCCCGAACCCCATGCCGCCGATCTGGATGATGACGCCGAAGTCGCGCCCGCCGTTGCCGAGGTCGCGCCCGAGGCTACCCGGGTAGCGGCCGAAAACGGTCGTTTCGTCTTCAAGCCGAACAGCCGGGCGACGCGGTTTGTCTGGAAGATCGACGCCGAAGGTCATTTCAGCGAGGTTTCCGGCGAGTTCGCGGAAGCGGTTGGTCCGCATGCGGCAGACATCATCGGCATCGCCTTCAGCGATGTGTCGGCGCTGTTCAACCTCGATCCCGAGGGCAAGATTTCCGAGGCGCTGGCGCGCCGCGACACATGGTCGGGCAAGACCATTCACTGGCCGATCGAAGGCACAAGCCTCGCCGTGCCGGTCGATCTGGCGGCGCTGCCGACCTATACGCGAAGCCGCGAATTCGACGGCTTCCGCGGCTTCGGCGTCGTGCGTCTCTCCGATGCGGCGGAAGATCCGCTGGCGCTCGGCCTGACATTTGGTCCCGATGGCATTGCTTACGGCCACGCTGCGCTGGATCAGCAAGACGACGAGACCGTGGCGGACGAGCTCGCGGAAGAGACACTTGCCGAGGACAACATCGACGAAGCGCCCGTTTCCGCGGAGACGACGGACGCTGCCGATGCGAGCACGGACTCGATCGTTAACGAGGAAGAGCATTCCGTCGAAGACGATAAGCCCGCTCCGGCGCCAATGCAGAGCGTGGAAACACCGCGCGCCGAACCGCCGGTTTTGCGCATCGTCGAAACGCCGAACCGCCGACTGACCGACAAGATCGTGCAGCTGCATGGCGTCGGCCCCGGCCTGACGAATGCCGAGCAGGCGAATTTCCGCGAGATCGCAAAGCGTCTCGAAGCATTTGGCGTGAATACGCCGGATGAGGATGGCGAGGCGAAGCAAGCGACTGACGAGGCGCAGAAGGCGACCGACGAGGCACCTCGAACAGACCTTAGCAATGACAACGCATCGCAAGGCGATGAGGTTGTTGCCGACACGACGGATCAGCACGAGGGCAGCGCCGAGGTCTCGGGATCGGATGAAGCTGAGCAGCCGGTATCCAGCAACATAGCAGACAGTGATGCCGTACTCAGTGACGCCGAGGCCCCCTCTTCTTCCGAGCATTCGACGGAAGAGCGGCTCCCCGAAACGCCTGTTGCAGCCAACGACGACAGCGACGATGTCACCGAAGGCCTCGAGGAAACGGTCAGCCAGATGGATATTCTGGCAAGCTTTATTCCGCCCCGGGTGAAGATGACCGATGGTTTCTCGGCAGGCATGATCGACCAGCTGCCGGTTGCCGTGCTCATTCACGCGGGCGATCAGCTTATCCATGCCAACCCTGAATTCATGCGGCTGACGGGCTACCGCTCGCTGCAGGATCTGGCCGATGTCGGCGGCATCGATGCGCTTCTCCAGCGCGACGACATTGCCGACGCCAGTGCGCGCCATGACGGTATGATGCTCGTCACCATGGAGGACGACCTCGTGCCGGTGTCGGCGCGGCTGCAATCGATCCGCTGGGAAGACAGCACGGCATTGATGCTGGCGCTGATGCCTGTCGTCAGCGAGCGGCCGGCGCCTGCCCCGGAAGTCGCTCCGGCTATCGACGGACGCGCCGCCGACCGCATGGTCGAGAAAGTCGCCAAGCTGCAGGTGGAAGTCGAGGAACTGCGCTCGATCCTGGAAACCGCGACCGATGGCGTCGTGGTGATCGGCGCCGAGGGCGACATCCGCTCGATGAACCGTTCCGCCAGCGCGCTCTTCAACTATGACGAGGACGACACGCGCGGCAAACCCTTCGTGATGCTCTTCGCGCATGAGAGCCAGAAGGCGGTGCTCGACTATATCAACGGCATTTCCAGCCATGGTGTCGCCAGCGTCCTCAATGACGGACGCGAGGTGATCGGCCGTGAGGCATCGGGCGGTTTCGTGCCGTTGTTCATGACGCTCGGGCGGCTGACCTCCTCCAGCGGCTATTGCGCCGTGATCCGCGACATCACGCAGTGGAAGCGCACCGAGGACGAGTTGCGCGGCGCCAAGAGTGCCGCCGAAACGGCCAACGCTCACAAGACCGACTTCCTGGCTCGCGTCAGCCACGAGATCCGCACGCCGCTCAATGCCATCATCGGCTTTTCCGACATGATGGCCGGCGAGCGCTTCGGGCCGATCGGCCATCCGCGCTACGTCGAATATGCCAACGATATCGGCCGCTCGGGCCGGCATGTGCTCGATATTGTCAACGATCTGCTCGACATCTCGAAGATCGAAGCCGGCGAGATGGATCTGGATTTCGACTCGATCAATCTAAACGAAGCGATCTCGGAAGCCGTGGCGCTGCTGCAGCCGCAGGCAAACAGCCAGCGGGTGATCATCCGCACGGCGCTTTCGCATGCCGTTCCCGATGTGGTCGCCGATCTGCGCTCTATCAAGCAGATCGCTCTCAACATCCTGTCCAACGCAATCCGCTTCACGCCATCGGGCGGGCAGATCGTCGTGTCGACCTCGTATGAAACGAATGGCAGCGTCGTGCTTCGCATTCGCGACACGGGCGTCGGCATGACCCGCAGCGAGCTCGACCAGGCGATGAAGCCGTTCCGGCAGGTCTCCACGCAATCGCGCCATCGCGGCGAAGGCACAGGCCTCGGCCTGCCGCTCACCAAGGCCATGGTCGATGCCAACCGGGCGATCTTCGCGATCAGCTCGACGCCCAACGAGGGGACGCTCGTCGAGATCGCGTTTCCGTCGCAGCGGGTTCTGGCCAGCTAAGAAAAAAGGCAGCCAAGAGGCTGCCTGAGAGTTTGGGTGCTGTTCAACAAGGACTAGGCGATTAACATCATGTTGCGGGAGCAAAGGCTCCAAGCTGCCTCGTTCATATGCAGCCCCAAGTTACATTTACCTTTGACAAGGCTTTCTTAACGAAAGGTTGCCGGAGCCAGGAAGCTCTGCCCGGTCATATATTGTAGTTTCGCTATCATTTTAACGATTCAAGCCCGCAGCTCTTCGATATCTGAAAACAAATCAAGAGCTTGCGGATTGGCAAGCGCTTCCTTGTTCTTCACCGGCCGGCCATGCACGATTTCGCGAACGGCGAGTTCGACGATCTTGCCGGACTTGGTGCGCGGAATATCTGCGACCGCGATGATCTTGGCGGGGACGTGACGGGGCGAGGCGCCGCTGCGGACTCGCGCTTTGATTGATTTGACCAGCTCATCGGTCAGTGCAACGCCGGGTGCCAGGCGCACGAAGAGCACGACCCTGACATCGTCCTCCCAATCCTGGCCTATGCAGAGCGCCTCGGCGATCTCGGACATCTGCTCGACCTGATTGTAGATCTCCGCCGTGCCGATGCGCACGCCACCCGGATTGAGCGTCGCGTCGGAGCGGCCGTGAATGATGATACCATCATGCTCGGTCCATTCGGCGAAATCGCCGTGGCACCAGATATTGTCGAAGCGTTCGAAATAGGCGGCGCGGTATTTGGCGCCATCGCTGTCGTTCCAGAACATGACCGGCATGGAGGGGAAGGCCTTGGTACAGACGAGTTCGCCCTTTTCGCCACGCACCGGATGGCCGTCGTCGTTCCAGACATCCATGGCAAGGCCGAGCCCGGGCCCCTGGATTTCACCGCGCCAGACCGGCTGCATGGGATTGCCCAGCACGAAGCAGGAGACGATGTCGGTGCCGCCGGAGATGGAGGCAAGCTGAATGTCCTCCTTGATGCCCTCATAGACAAAGGTGAAGCCCTCGGGCGATAGCGGCGATCCGGTCGAGGTCATGAGGCGCAGGCTGGTCAGATTGTGCGAGTTGCGCGGCGTCAGGCCGCTCTTGCGCACGGCGTCGATATATTTCGCCGAGGTACCGAAGACCGCGAACTTTTCCGCTTGCGCGTAGTCGAAGAGCACATTGCCATCGGGTGCGAAGGGAGAGCCGTCGAAGAGGCAGAGCGTGGCGCCGACGGCGAGCCCCGACACCAGCCAGTTCCACATCATCCAGCCGCAGGTGGTGAAGTAGAAGAGCTTCTCGCCGGCGCCGAGGCCGCAATGCAGCCGATGCTCCTTGAGGTGCTGCAACAGCGTGCCGCCGGCCGAATGCACGATGCACTTGGGCACACCCGTCGTGCCCGAGGAGAACAGGATGTAGAGCGGGTGCGAGAACGGCAGGCGCAGGAATTCCACCGGGCGAACCGGATGGGCGGCGATGAAGGTATCCAGCGTTCGAGCACCGGATACAGCCCGCGCGACATCGGCGGCGTCACCCGCATAGTGCACGACGATGGTGGGAACGCCGAGTTTGGCTGCGACCGCGGCCACCTTCTCCTTGATCGGCTGCAGCTTGCCGCCATACCAATAGGCATCGCAGGTGACGAACAGCTTCGGCTCGATCTGGCCGAAGCGATCAAGCACGCCCTGTTCGCCGAAATCGGGAGAACAGGAGGACCAGATCGCGCCGATCGAGGCGGCCGCGAGCATGAAGGCGACCGTTTCGGGCACGTTCGGCATCATTGCCGCCACACGGTCTCCAGGCCCGATGCCCTCGGCGCGCATGGCCTGCTGCAGTCTCGAGACCTGCTCGCGCAGCCGGTCCCAGCTCCAGCGATCCTCCTCCTTGTCCTCTCCGCGAAAGATGATCGCGTCACCGCCCCCTTCGCCCGAGAGCAGGTTTTCGGCGAAGTTCAGCGTCGCGTCGGGAAAGAAGCGGGCGTCGAGCATGATCTCGTCATCGACAAGCACCCGTTCGCCGCGCTCGCCCTTGACGCCACAGAACTCCCAAACCGCCGTCCAGAATTTGGCGCGCTCGGCGACCGACCATTCGTGCAACTCGCCATAAGTGGATAGGGAGAGACCGAAGTCCCGGTTGCACTTCTGCATGAATGCGAAGATGGGGCTTGCTTCGACCGAGGCTCGCGAAGGGATCCAGAGTGGCTTATCGTCACGCATGCAGAACTCCTCTTGTTAGCCCCTATATAACACGCCATGAAGACGGATAAAGGTGGCGGCCGATCGGGTCGCCCGGCTATATATTTGCAACCGCCCGGCATTTGATATATCCGGAATTTCAGTACATTAACGGGCAGATGTCGAAAGACTGGCGAAACGCATGGGTACGTCCCGACCACCGCCGCGGCGGATAAAAATCAGGCCCGTCTCTCGTTGGCTGCCGGGTGTCGCCCGCGTCGCGACGATCTCGCTGTTGGTCTTTCTTGCCGTCTTCGTTTCGCTTCGGGTGGCTGGCCCCTATGTGATCTCGACCGGGCTCGTGCGCTCCGGCATCGAGGACAGGCTTTCGCGATGGACGGGCTATAATGCCGAGATTTCCGGATCACCTGTCATCGAGTTCTGGCCGACGCCGCGCATCACCGTCAACAAGATCGCGGTGCGCCAGAAGGACGCCAACAACAAGCTGCTCGGCACCATCGAAAGCATTTCGGCCGAGTTCAGCCTGATCGATGCCTTCAGGGGCAAGGCGAGCTTCCACGAATTCCATATCCTGCGCCCCAACCTGCTTTTGACCCGCGAGCGCGATGGCACGATCGACTGGACGAATGACGGCCAGTTGGCGCAGGCGATCGCCGGCGCGCAGGAAAAGAACGGCGAGGAGACGCTCGACACGACGCTGGATGCCGACATCGGCACCATCACGGTCGAAGACGGCACCTTGAACGTGACCGATGTCGCCAGTGGCAAGACCTACCGCTTCGACGGCGTGACCGCCGATATCGGCTGGCCGCGCCTCTCGAGCCCGATCAGCGCGGTGCTAATCGCTCGCACAAATGGCCTCGACCTGAAGCTGGACTTCTCGTCGCGCAGCCCGTTGCTGACCTTCGGCGGCAAGAATGCACCGCTGAGGGCCGCGCTGACATCGAACCTCGTGACGGCCAAGTTCGATGGGGTCGCCAATATTGCCCATCTCTTCAGCCTGCAGGGCACGATGTCCGTCGGCATTCCGGATCTGCCGGCCTTGCTGACATGGGCGGGGCGTGCGCTACCCGACGCGGCGACCCTCAGGGCATTTTCCATCGACAGCGATGTGACATCGTCGGCGAACGGCTTTCGCTTCGATAACCTCACGCTCGGCATGAACGGCTCGAACGCCAATGGCGCCATGGATGTGAGCTTCGTGCCCGGCAAGCGCGCCAAGCTCGGCGGCACGCTGGCTTTCGATCAGATCAACTTCAAATCCCTGTTCGATGCCTTCGTGGTGCGGCTCGTGGCCGGCGAAGACCATGGGCCGCCAGACGGCGGAGCCTTGCAGCAGCTCGATATCGACCTGCGCCTGTCTGCCAAGCAGGCCGATCTCGCCCCGTTCAAGCTCTCCAATGTCGGCGCCAGCATCATCGTTTCCAGCAACGAGGCGCGGTTTGATGTCGGCGACAGCCAGTTCGAGGGCGGCTCGCTGACTGCCCATATCGAGACGACGCGCGGCGACTTCGATGGCGGCGGCAAGCTGCAGATGTCGATCCGCGGCGCGGATTTCGCCAGCCTGATCGAACGCCTGAACCTGAAGGGGCCGCTGCCGCTTGCAACCGGCTCGCTCGACCTTGCCGTGCGCACCGCGCTGCCGATCTGGAAGGCGGGGCCGGCTGATGTGACCGGCAACATTCATTTTCGCACGCAATCAGGCTCGCTGCCCGGGTTTGATTCCGAGGCGGTGCGCAGCGAAGCGGCGAAGGCAGAGTTCTTTGCGCTGAGCGCCGTCTCGCATCGCGCCTTCGCGTTCGATCGCCTGGATATCGCGGCCGATCTCGACGACGGTGCCGCGCAGATCAAGCGCGGCCGGATCGAGGGGCCGCAGGAAACGATCACGCTGTCAGGCGTCATTCCCTACAAGTCGAGCGGGCTCGCGCTATCTGGCAAGATCATTGCCACCGATCCCGTAAACGACGCGGCGTTTCCCGTGCTGCCGTTCTTCGTCGGCGGCTCATGGCCGGACCCGGTCCTCTCGGCGTTGCCGGGCAACCAGCAGCAGCCGCAGGAAGGCGCCACGAAGTAATCACGGGGCGTTCGCCGCCGCCCGTTCATCCCTCTCACGCTGCAGCTCGCGCCGCTTGGTGATGACCGATGCGCAGATGACGCCAACTGCGACGATGGCAATCAGCAGCGTGCAGACCGCGTTGATCTCGGGCGTGACGCCGAGGCGCACCTGGCTGTAGATCTTCATCGGCAATGTGGTGGCGCCGGGCCCTGAGGTGAAGCTGGCGATGACGAGATCGTCCAGCGACAGGGTGAAGGCGAGGATCCAGCCGGACGCCACGGCGGGCGCGATGATCGGCAGCGTGATCTCGAAGAAGGTGCGCACCGGCGGCGAGCCGAGATCAAGCGCTGCCTCCTCGATCGACCGATCGAAGGTCAGCAGGCGCGACTGCACGACGACGGCGACGAAGCACATGGTGAGCGTCGTATGCGCCAGCGTGATGGTCCAGAAGCCGCGGTCGAAGCCGATTGCCACGAAAAGCAGAAGCAAAGACAGGCCGGTGATGACTTCGGGCATGACCAGCGGCGCGTAGACCATGCCGGAGAAGAGCATGCGGCCGCGGAAGCGCGTGTAGCGCACCAGCGTGATGGCGGCGAGCGTACCGAGAATGGTCGCCGCGGTGGCCGAGAGCACGCCAACGCGCAGCGTCACCCAGGCGGCGTCGAGCAGCGCCTGGTTCTGGAAGAGCGACACGTACCACTTGGTCGAAAAGCCGCCCCAGACGGTGACGAGCTTCGATTCGTTGAACGAGAAGACGACGAGCAGCACGATCGGCAGATAGAGGAAGGCGAAGCCGAGTGTCACGGAGGCGACGTTGAAGCGGGTCCATTTCATCATGGCCTATCTCCCCTGCTCGTCGGCTTTGGCCTGCGCGTTCTGGAAGAACACGATCGGGATCACCAGGATGAGAAGCAAGATGGTCGCCACGGCCGAGGAGACCGGCCAGTCGCGATTGGCGTTGAACTCGTTCCACAGTGTCTTGCCGATCATCAGCGTCTGCGATCCACCGAGCAGATCGGGGATGACGAACTCGCCGACAGCAGGGATGAAGACCAGCATGCAGCCGGCGACGACGCCGGGAAGCGACAGCGGGAAGGTCACGCGCCAGAAGGCCGTGATCGGCGGGCAGCCGAGATCCTGCGCCGCCTCGATCAGCGTGCCGTCCATTTTCTCCAGAGCGGAATAGAGCGGCAGGACCATGAAGGGCAGATAGGAATAGACGATACCGATATAAACGGCGACGTTGGTGTTGAGGATGATCAGCGGGCTGTCGATAATATGCAGCGACTGCAGCAGCTGGTTGAGCAGGCCCTCGGGTTTCAGGATGGCGATCCAGGCGTAAACGCGGATCAGGAAGCTCGTCCAGAACGGCAGGATGACCAGCATCAGCAGCGTCGGGCGGATGCTGCGGGGGGCGTTGGCCATGCCGTAGGCGATCGGATAGGCGATCAGCAGCGTCAGCAGCGTGGAGATGCCGGCGATAATGACGCTGGATAGATAGGCGTTGAAATAGAGCGGATCGTCAATCAGATAGCTGTAATTGTCGAAGGAGAAGCTCGACACTTTCTCCCAGAAATCGGCCCAGCCATCGGCCAGCGAAAACACCGGCTCGTATGGTGGCATTGCGATTGCCGTCGTCGACAGCGAGATGCGGAAGACGATGAAGAACGGCGCCAGGAAGAAGAGCAGCAGCCAGACGTAGGGGACGATGATGACGAGGCGGTTGTAGACGGATGATCCAAGCTTGCCCATGGCGTCAATCCTTCAACAGAACGCCGGCGTCCTCGGCGAAGGTGACCCAGACTTCCTGATCGTAGACGAAGGGATCATCGACCGCGCGCTGCGCATTCAGCGACGACGCCTTCACCACCTTGCCGCTCTTCAGCTTCACGTGGAAGACCGTCATGTCGCCGAGATAGGCGATGTCCCAGAGTTCGCCGGAGGCGGCATTGACGCCGGGGTTGGCCGGTGGGGTGCGCGTGACCTTCAGCTTTTCGGGACGGATGGCGAAGCCGGCGGCGCTTCCGACCGGCAGTGGCTCGGCGCCGGACAGCTTGATGGTCAGGCTCTCGTCGATTGACATCTCAACGCTATTGGCATTGGAGGCAGTGATCTTGCCGTCAAAGATGTTTACGTCGCCGATAAAGTCGGCCACGAAGCGGGAGTTCGGAGCCTCGTAGATCTCAGCCGGCGTCGCCACCTGGATGACCTTGCCGTGACTCATGACCGCGATGCGGTCCGCCATGGTCATAGCCTCTTCCTGGTCGTGGGTGACGACGACGAAGGTGAGGCCGAGGTTCTGCTGCAGGTCCATCAGCTCGAACTGGGTTTCCTCGCGCAGCTTCTTGTCGAGCGCGCCGAGCGGTTCGTCGAGCAGCAGCACTTTCGGGCGCTTGGCAAGCGAGCGGGCAAGCGCCACGCGCTGACGCTGGCCGCCGGAAAGCTGGTTCGGCTTGCGGGAGGCGAATTTCTCCAGCTTCACCATCTTCAGCATCTGCAGCACGCGTTCGCCGATCTCGTCCTTGCCCATGCCATCCTGGCGCAGGCCGAAGGCGATGTTCTTTTCGACCGTCATGTGCGGGAAGAGCGCGTAGGACTGGAACATCATGTTGACCGGGCGCTTATAGGGCGGCGTTCCGGCAAGGTCGGTGCCATCCAGAATGATCTCGCCCGAGGTCGGCTGCTCGAAACCGGCCAGCATGCGCAGCAGCGTGGACTTGCCGCAGCCCGATGCGCCGAGCAGCGCGAAGAACTCGCGGTGATAGATGTCGAGAGACAGATCGTCGACGGCGGTGAAATCGCCGAAACGCTTGGTGACGTTCTTGAAGGATATGAAAGGCTTAGCTGCCGGATCTGTCCACGGCGCAAATGAACGGCGGGTATTGCCAAGTGACTTCATCGTGTTCCCCGAAAAATCATTTTCTAAAGCCGCCGTCCCCACGATCGGCATATAAAAAGGCCCGGTCGTTGCCGCCCGGGCCTGGTGGTCTTACTGGCCGGTGACGATCTTGGTCCAGAGCCGCGTCGCCGTGCGCTGTGTTTTCGGATCCCACGGAGAGATGGTGAAGAGCTTGCCCATGATATCCTCCGTCGGGTAGATCGCCGGGTCTTCCAGGACATCCTTGCTCACGAACTGCTGCGAGGCCTTGTTGCCGTTGGCGTAGAAGACGTAGTCGCTGGCCTTGGCGATGACTTCAGGCTTCATCATGTAGTTGATGAATTCGTGGGCCTCGGCGACATGCGGAGCATCGGCCGGGATCGCCATCATGTCGAACCACATCTGGGCGCCCTGCGACGGGATCGAGTAATTCACCTCGACACCGTTCTTGGCTTCAACGGCACGGTCGCGCGCCTGCAGCACGTCACCCGAATAGCCGAAGGCGATGCAGATGTCGCCGTTGGCCAATGCATTGATGTATTCCGACGAGTGGAACTTGCGGATGAAGGGGCGAACCGAGGTCATCAGCTCTTCGACCTTCTTGAAATCCTCAGGATTCTTGGAGTTCGGATCGAGGCCAAGATAGTGCAGCGCGGTGGACAGCACATCCTTCGGTGTGTCGAGCACGTAGATGCCGCAATCCTTGAACTTGGCGGCGACCTTCGGATCGAAGATCACTTCCAGGCCCGGCTTGACGTCGGGACCGAGGATTTCGGCGACCTTCTTCACATTGTAGCCGATGCCATCGGTGCCCCACATGTAGTCCACGGCATATTCGTTGCCGGGATCGTAGCTCGCGGTGCGCTGCTGGATCACGTCCCACATGTTGGTGATGTTCGGCAGCTTCGACTTGTCGAGCTTCTGGAACACGCCGGCCTGAATCTGGCGCTGCAGGAAGTCGGCCGTCGGAACGACAACGTCATAGCCGGTGCCGCCTGCCAGAAGCTTGGTTTCCACCGTCTCGTTGCTGTCGAAGGTGTCGTAGACGACCTTGATGCCGGTTTCCTTGGTGAAATCTTCGAGGATGGAACTGTCGATATAATCGGACCAGTTGTAGACGTTGACGACGCGATCCGCGGCAACGGATGGCGTGATCGAAAGCCCAGTCACGAGCGCCGTGGCCGCGAGCTTTGCGAGAATTGACCTCATGCTATCTCCTGCTTTTTGTTTGGGCACCGTTTGCGCGGATGCTTCCCTCTGGTTTTGGTTGCAGACTAGAAAGGATTTATGGAGCCGACAAGCGCAAAATCCTGCACTCTCAATGATTTCGCCCTGATTAGAAGTCGAAGCTGCTGAGGCCCGAGACCATCTCATCGAGCCCCAACGGGCGTGTAACAGGCGGCTCGGCGCGCGAGAGACAGCCGCGCCTTTCGCAGAGCCGACAGCCCGAGCCTGCCGTGATCGCCTTTTGCGCGGAAACCGCCTTGCCGTAGACCGTCCCCTCGCCCGCCGAAGCATCACAACCGACGAGAAGCGCCGTGCGGCGGACGCGCTCGCCGAACGGCGCGTTCGGCCCCTCCAGCGTCCGGGATATGGTGAGATAGCGGGCACTATCCGGCATCTCGACCATCTCGGCGAGGATCTGCCCGGGCTGGAGCAGCGCGACATGGACGTTGAGCTTGGGACAGTCGCCGCCGAAGCGTAGATGCGGGAAGCCCTGCGATCCTGATCGCCGCAGCCGATGGCCGGCGCCGTCGATCTCCATGGTGAAGAAGGAGACCGCCGAGGCGCCGGGGCGCTGCAGCATGGTCAGCCGGGTCGCCGCCTGGGCGAAGGAGACGTTGAAGCGGACGCGCAGGATGTCGATGTCGTAGGAAGCCGCCTGAGCGGCTGCGAGGAAGGGCGCGTAGGGCATGGTCAGCGCCAGCGCCGCATAGCGCGCGAGTTCGAAGCGGGCGATGCGCCTCGCCTCCTCGGTGGAGAGCATCAGGCCTTCGAGCTCGGCAAGGATCGCCTCGCGCAGCGCCAGTGTGGCGACTTCGATTGCGATCTCCTGCGCTTGATCGGCCGGCGACAGGCGTTCGGAAATGAAGAGCCGCATGGAGTGACGGTCGAAACGGCGGCGGAGATCCGGCATGACGTGGATGGGGAGAACACGAACGCCGATGCCGCGCTCGGCGCGCAGCCACTCCTTGAATGTCGAGATGATATCGCGGGGGTCGGAGAGCGCATGCAGGAACGTC
Organism: Hyphomicrobiales bacterium; assembly: GCA_900467745.1. GTDB lineage: Bacteria > Pseudomonadota > Alphaproteobacteria > Rhizobiales > Rhizobiaceae > Rhizobium. The sequence goes on along the minus strand of UBQW01000022.1, from coordinate 213,409 downwards.
TCCGCCGCCGTTTCGATGCGGGGGAAATAAGCCGAGCGGCGCTCCAGCACATCGCGCACTTCATCAGCCGGCAGCCGCGCGCCCGACAACGGCACCTGCCCCTCCCCTGCACTCAGAAGCGTAAGATCGGACAGGCGCGCCGCCTGCTCCCGGTAGGCGCGGTAGAGCTTGATGACGCCGCTTGCCGCATTGGGTGCCGCTTCCGCGACTTCGACCAGTTCCTGATCGCCCGGCAGCTCGCCCGATAGCAGGGGATCGGCGAAGACTTCCTTCAACTGGCCTAGGCTGCCGCCGCTTTCGGCGCGCAGCTCCTCGAGATCGACCTTGTAGACCGCGGCGAGCTTCAGCAGCAGCTGGACGGTCAATGGGCGCTGGTTGCGCTCGATCAGGTTGAGATAGGACGGCGAGATCTCCAGCGCCTCTGCCATCGCCGCCTGCGTCACGCCGAGGCCGTTTCGGATACGGCGCACCTTGGGACCGGCAAACATCTTTCGCTCAGACATGTGACAATCCTTTACAGAATATCCGGGTCACAGAATTTACAAAACTTGACAAATTTACTGCCGCTCTTTGTCACGTTCTTTGCATCGCGACCTCTATTTCATCGCGTTTCTCCAGTTAACTCTGGCCATTTCTCGGTGATTTGTAAATCCTGTCAATCAGCCACACCGGCCATGATGTTATGCAAGGAGGAAGACATGACAGAGTTTGACAAGCTTCACCGCAATATCCCCGCCAACCGTTTCGCCGGCATCGAGCGTCCCTATTCGGCCGCTGATGTGAAAAGGCTGCGCGGATCGGTCGAGCTTCGTTACTCGCTGGCCGAAATGGGTGCCAACCGGCTCTGGCAGCTGCTGCATCAGGACGACTTCGTCAACGCCCTCGGTGCACTTTCGGGCAACCAGGCCATGCAGATGGTCCGCGCCGGGCTGAAGGCGATCTATCTCTCGGGCTGGCAGGTCGCGGCCGATTCCAACACGGCATCGGCGATGTATCCCGATCAGTCGCTCTACCCTGCCAATGCCGGGCCGGAGCTTGCCAAGCGGATCAACAGAACCCTGCAGCGCGCCGACCAGATCGAGACTTCGGAAGACAAGGGGCTTTCGGTCGAGACATGGTTCGCGCCGATCGTTGCCGATGCGGAAGCCGGGTTCGGCGGGCCGCTCAACGCCTTCGAGATCATGAAGGCCTATATCGAGGCCGGCGTCGCGGGAGTGCATTTCGAGGACCAGTTGGCTTCGGAAAAGAAGTGCGGCCATCTCGGCGGCAAGGTTCTGATCCCGACGGCCGCCCATATCCGCAATCTCGACGCAGCACGCCTTGCAGCCGACGTCATGGGGGTTCCGACGCTCGTCATCGCCCGCACCGATGCGGAAGCCGCCAAGCTCCTGACCTCCGATATCGACGAGCGCGACCAGCCTTTCGTCGACTACGATGCGGGCCGCACGGTCGAGGGCTTCTATCAGGTGCGCAACGGGCTGGAGCCGTGCATCGCGCGTGCTGTCGCCTACGCGCCGCATTGCGACCTGATCTGGTGCGAGACCTCGAAGCCGGATCTGGAGCAGGCGCGGCGGTTTGCCGAGGGTGTGCACAAGGTGCATCCGGGCAAGCTCTTGGCCTACAACTGCTCGCCGTCGTTCAACTGGAAAAAGAACCTCGACGACGCGACGATCGCCAAGTTCCAGCGCGAGCTTGGTGCCATGGGCTACAAATTCCAGTTCATCACGCTGGCCGGTTTCCACCAGCTGAACTTCGGCATGTATGAACTCGCCCGCGGCTACAAGGATCGGCAGATGGCCGCCTATTCGGAGCTGCAGCAGGCGGAATTCGCCGCCGAAGCGAACGGCTACACGGCGACCAAGCACCAGCGCGAAGTCGGCACCGGCTATTTCGACGCCGTATCGATGGCAATCACAGGCGGGCGATCCTCGACCACCGCGATGGGGGAATCGACCGAGCACGCACAGTTCAAGCCAGCAGCCGAGTAACATCGATCAAAGGAGGAGAAAGCCATGCCTACGCTTGCACGCGTCAAGGAACGCGCAGAGGAACAATCCACCAGCATGACGCCGGATCAGCAGGGCATGATCCGCATGCTCGCCAACGATCTGCACCGGCTGAACCAGTCGGTCATGAAGGCGGTCGATGCCGGCGTTTCGGTCGAGATCGTCCGCTCGGCCCGCCATCATGGCGGCGACGGAAACTGGGGCGACCTGTTGATCCCGGTCATTGTTGCAGGCCGGAGCTGACTAGCCCCCAATCCGCCCTGCAACGCGGCGCCTCAGCTTCGGCTGGGGCGTTTTCCCGCGAAGAGATCGCTGTAGCTCTTCAACAGCTTGGTCATGCGATCGGCGACGGTGCGGATTTCCTGGCGATGCCGGTCTTCGTTGTTCATGACGATCCATTGCTGGTGGCGCAAATCCGGTAGTTCCGGGCCGAGACGCTGTAGGTCTGGATCGAGATCGCCGACGAAGCAGGGCAGCACCGCCTTGCCGGCGCCGGCGCGGACGAGATCGAGCAGCGAGCGCGGACGATTGACGGTGGCGACGATGGCGCCCGCGGCATTGCGGTGCGGCCAGCGCAGATAGTTGGAGATCGCATCCTCCTCCCCGACAGCCAGCCAGCGCTCTTCCTGTTCGCCGGCATTGCGCCTGGCATAGACGGCGTAGGCCACCTCGCCCAACAGCCGCGCGGCGAGATTGTTTTCCTCCGGCTCGAAGGCGCGGATGCCGATATCGATCTCGCGGTAGTTCAGGTTGGCGCGCGCCTCGCCTATCGTCAGCGACACTGCGAAGTGGTCGCCGGGCATGCGGATGGCGCCAAAATTCTCGGCCATCAGCCAGGCGACCCAGGTGCCGGCGGCGATCCGCACAGTGGCTCCGACGCTGCTTGCCTGGCGCCACGCATCCACCTTGCGGGCGGCGGCTTCCATGTCCTTCAGATGATCTAGCAAGGACTGACCATCCGGCGTCAGGCGGTAGCCTGTCTGGCTGCGGGAAAAGAGCGTCCGGCCGATCTCCTGTTCGAGATCGAGCATCCGCCGGCCGATCGTGGCGGGGCTAAGCCCGCTTGCGGAAGCCGCCCCCGTCAGCCCGCCGAGACGCGCGACCTGCAGGAAGAGCTGAAAGGAATCCCATTGCGTTCTTTTCATCAGTGAAAAGCATAGTGGGATTTCTTGCGTTTATGAAGCGAATTTTGACGAATACCCTGTGTCCATCTTCAATTTAGAAAGGACGTGGTCATGATTGAGTTGATCGCCTTCACGCAGCTTGCGGAGCTCCGCCAGAGGAATTGCGACCGGTATTCGTCGCGGGCAGAAGAGGCCTTCTATCAAGGCTACGGACAGTCGCGGCTCGAGCGCTTCGCCGCTCGCCTTCTCGCCATGTTGCCCATGAAAAAGGGCCGCCCAGCGGGCGGCCCTTCGATGATCAAACCTGATGGAGAACCGATCAGGCAGCGTTTCGCATGCGGACTTGCTGCGGGGCCGAAGACGCATCGATGCGGAACTGCTGTATCAGCGACATAAGCGCATCGGCTTCGCTCGCCAGCTGGCGGCTCTGCTCGGTGGTCTCTTCGACCATGGCTGCGTTCTTCTGCGTCATCTGATCCATCGCGTTGACGGAGCTGTTGACTTCCTGCAGGGCCGCCGACTGGTCGGCGCTGGCGGTGGCAATGGTTTCGACGTGCTTGCTGATCGCGATGATCTCGCTGCTGATCGAGGCCAGCACCGAGCCGGTCTTCTGGACCAGTCCCGAGCCTGCCGCGACTTCGCGGGACGAGGTTTCGATCAGGCTCTTGATCTCGCGCGCGGCATCGGCCGAGCGCTGGGCAAGTTCGCGCACTTCCATGGCGACGACGGCGAAGCCTTTGCCGGCTTCCCCGGCACGCGCGGCCTCAATGCCGGCGTTCAACGCCAAGAGGTTGGTCTGGAAGGCGATGTCGTCGATGACCTCGATGATCTGTTCGATCTGCTTTGACGCCGCTTCGATGCGGTCCATCGCGGCAACGGTGTTGCCGACCACGACAGTCGAGCTGTCCGCCGTCTTCTTGGTGACGATGACGGCGCTGTTTGCCTCGCGGGCGCGTTCGGCCGAAGAGCGGACGGTGACGGTGATTCTTCCACGGCAGCGGCGGTTTCTTCCAGGCTTGCGGCCTGGGCTTCGGTGCGCTTGGAGAGCTCATCGGCAGAGTGCAGCATCGAGCCGGAATTGCGGTGGATCGTCGCCGCGTTGTCGCGGATGCGCGAGAGCGTATCCTGCAGGCGTTCGAGCGAGGCGTTGAAATCCACGCGCAGCTGTTCAAGCCGGCCGACGAAGGGCGTCTCGATCGTTTCCGAGACATCGCCGCGCGACAGACGGCCGAGACCGGCGGCGAGCTCGGTGACGGCAAACTGGATCTGGTCGTCGAGCGTGCGCTTTTCGGCGTCGTTGCGACTGCGCTCCGCGTCGCTGAAGGCGCGCTGTTCGGCCGCCTGCGTCTCCAGCGTCAGACGGGCGCGGGCGCCGTCCTGGAATAGAGCGAGCGCCTTGCCGATCGCGCCGAACTCGTTCTCCTTCTCGGTGCAGGGGATCTTCGTATCGAGATTGCCTGCGGAGATCGTGTTGATGGCGCCCGTCAGGGTCTCGAGCGGGCGGATCGTGGCGCGGATCGCGACATAGGCGATGATGCCGACGATGAGCAAGACCGCGAGGCCGACGCCGACCACCAGCGTCAGAAGCTGCTGCAGGCTGCTGTAGTAGACTTCCATCGGAATGCCGATGAAGAGGACGCCAACGGTGGTGCCCGCTGCACTCTTGACCGGGAAATAGCCGGTCATGAACTTCTTGCCGAAGAGATCGGCCGGGCCGTAATAGGCTTCACCCTTGGCGAGAGCCGCCTGCGCCGGGTGCCCGGCGGCAAGCTTGGTGCCGACGGCGCGCTCACCGTTTCCTTCTTCACGTTCGTCGAGACGCGAACATAGTCATCGCCCTGACGCTCGAATACCGTGGCATAGCCCGCGATGGAGGCGGCGGTGCGATCGACGAGCGCGTGGTCGCTGAGCGACGCCGGCAGCTTCTCTTCGCTGACGGCGACCAGCTTATTGTCGCGAACATCGACCTTCGCAGCCGGATCGCCTGCCGCGTAGAGCACCGCCATGGCGCGGCTTGCGTCCTTGGCATCGGTGACCGCGCTGGTCATGACGTACGCGCTAAGATTGTAGTAAGTTACAGAAACAATCGCCGCTGTACTGAAGACCAGAAGAGCAAGCGTAATCGCGACGATTTGCCGAACAATAGACGCTGAGAAGAAGCGAAGCATACAAAGACCCCTGAGGAATAATCGGGGCCGAAATTAGTGCTAAAGTTTTAAGATAAATCCCATGAAAACTGACGGGTGTCACGTCTGCACAAACTAAAATGCATGGATGATTTCCTGCATATCCGCACCGGAGAAACGCAAATGGCTCCGTTTCCGGAGCCATCGCATGTTCCTATCGAAAATATTGGCCGCGATCAGGCGGCGCGGTAGACCCTGTCCTGGCTGCCGCTGTCGATCTTGAACTGCCTGATGAGGCTAAGCAGAGCATCGGCTTCGTTGGCGAGTTCGCGGCTGGCGGCCGTGGTTTCCTCGACCATCGCGGCGTTCTGCTGGGTCATCTGGTCCATCTGGTTGACCGTGGTGTTGACCTCCTGCAGCGCGCCGGACTGATCATGGCTGGCGCGGGCGATGACTTCGACATGCTCGCTGATGGCGACGATCTGCGTGCTGATCTTTGCCAGCACAGTTCCGGTCTGCTGTACGAATTGCGAACCGGAGTTCACCTCGTTGGTCGACTTGTTGATCAGCCCCTTGATCTCCTGGGCGGCGGCGGCGGAGCGCTGCGCCAGTTCGCGGACTTCCATGGCGACGACGGCGAAGCCCTTGCCAGCTTCCCCGGCGCGCGCGGCCTCGATGCCGGCGTTGAGCGCCAGAAGGTTGGTCTGGAAGGCGATCTCGTCGATAACGCCGATGATCTGCTCGATCTGCTGCGAGGCTTCCTCGATGCGCGTCATCGCGTCGATCGCATTGTTGACGACGGTGGCGGAATCGTCGGCGCTGCGCTTGGCCTGGCGCACGACCTGATCGGCCTCCTTGGCGCGTTCGGCGGACGAGCGCACGGTGACGGTGATCTGGTCGACGGCTGCTGCCGTCTCTTCCAGCGATGCGGCCTGGTTTTCAGTGCGCTTGGCGAGATCCTCGGCCGACTGGGCCATCTGGTTGCCATTGCCCTGGATCATTTCGACGTTGTCGCGGATCTGGCTCATGGTCGCCTGAAGGCGCATCATCGAGCCGTTGAAGTCCTGGCGAAGCTGTTCGAGACGGCCGATGAAGGGCGTGTCGATCGTGGTCGAGATATCGCCCTGCGACATGCGCTCGAGACCGGATGCGAGCGCATTGACGGCGAACTCGATCTGGCGGTCCATCTCGCGCTTTTCGGCGTCGTTGCGCTGGCGCTCGTGCTCGGAAGCGGCGCGCTCCTCGTCGCTCTGCTCTTCGATACGGATCTTGGAGATCGCGTTTTCCTTGAAGATGCCGAGCGCGCGGGCCATGTCGCCGATTTCGTCGTGGCGCTGTTCACCTGATATGCTGGTGTCAAGCGCGCCATCGGCGATACGGCGCATGGCTGAGGTGATCTGGCCGATCGGCCGCTGCAGGGTCAGGACGAGCGCGATGCCGCCGACAACCGAGAGCAGGATGCCGAGACCGGTCGTGAGAACGGAGATGCCGTTGGCCTGTGTGCGTTCGACGCCGGCGGTCTGCTTCTGCAATTCGGCGAATGCGGTGAGTTCGCCCCAGACGGCGTTCAGCTGCGTGCGGGCGGAGGCGTAGTCGGCGACGCGCTGCTCGATGGTGGCGACGAGGCTTTCGGCATCCTTGTCCATCGAGGCAAGCGCCGGCGACATGGCGGCAACGATGTCCTCGGCGAAGTTCATGCCCTTGGCGCTGGCAAGCAGCGTGTTGAGGTTGGTGCCAAGCGTCGCGATTTCCTGGTGCAGGCGGACGCGGTTGTCCTTGTCCGGCTTGGCGGCGAATTCGCCGAGCACGAGCTGCAGCGAATAGATCGCGCTTTCGAGGCGGCGCGTATCTTCCAGCACGGAGTTGGTCTGGGCGATGCGGCTGTCGAGCTCGACGAAGGTGGTCGTGGCGGCACGCATCATCTGCGTTGCCGTCAGCTGGGTGTAGGTCGACATCTGGCGGAAGCGCGAAACGAGACGGCCGAGGTTGGCGATCGCCTCATCGGTGCCGGCGTCGGCGGCGGTCGCCTGCGCCTTCACGTCGCTGATCGTCTGCGCCAGCGACTGCGTCATGCTCTTCTGGTTCTGCGGGACTGATATCTCGATCAGGCGCTGGGCTTTCAGGATGCCAGGGAGCGCGTCGGTAACGACCTTGAGCTTGTCGGCCGGCAGTTGCGCCTTGCCGAAATCGGCCATCACGGTTGCCAGCGCATCGCCGCCCTTCAGGAGCCGGTCGGCGGCGCGCAACGTGGCGGTGGCGTTGCCTTCGTCGTTGCGGATGTTTTCCTGCAGCTGCTGGGCGTCGTAATTGACGTTGAAGCGGCTGGAGATCATCACCTTCTGGGCTTCGTCGATCGACTTGCGCAGGGCGACTTCCTGTTCGTGCAGGGTCCAGAGCTTGCCGACGGTGTCGGAGATGCCGGAGGTGCCATCGGTCGCGGCCTGCAGATTGGCGCGGCCGGCATTGTCGCCGATCTGCTTCAGCGTGGCGCTCAGCGTCGCATGCTGGGTGGAGACATCGGCGTAGAGCTTGTCGCGCGCTTCCTCATTGGTGACGCGCAGGAAATCGTCCATGGAGCCGAAGAGATCCTTGAAACCACTCAGCGACTGAAGAACGCTGTTGGAGATCTCCATTCGACCCTGGAGCAGGCCGGACGCGTAAAGGCCGGTGAAGCCGACTGCTGAAATGCTTAAAACAAACGGCAAGACGAAGATGAGGACCTTGGTCTTGATCCTGAAACGGGAAAGAATCCTGTCAATAAACATGGGGGTTCCGGCCTTCCATACACCACTCCTCCCACCGGCGGCGAGATTGCGCGTCGGCTGAGTGCATCGAACATTTTGGAACAATGGGGGATCGCGAGCGCATGCTCGGACGGCAATCATTGCCTGTCACACCACGCAAAACGCGAGGCGCCCATAAGTCATACTAAAGCTTTGCCGAAGATGCGTTAATTTTTATATAAGCTTAGGTAGCCGGATATCACAGCAAACCGGGCGTTCACGCGCTTATAGTGCAGGCGCATCGGTGCGCCGCAAGATCTCGTTGCCTTTAAAGGGAGTGCCTTAGAGCATTCGCGGAAGGAAGAGCGCCATGACGGCGGCAGCGGCACTGGCGGCCAGAACGAAGTAGCGGATTGCGACAAGCCGTGTATCCGGCTGGGCCTTGGCAATTGCGATGGCGCGGGCGCGTCGTGTGTTCTTGTTCATCTGCAGAACCTCACTTCTCTATGTCACAACAATCCAACAAAAGACTGTGCTCGTAAAGCCTTATTTAGGAAGCCAATTTGAGCACGTCATCGGGACAGGATGGCGCACCCTGCTTAAGAACTCTTGAATCCTTCAACTGGTTTCATCTCTACGAAGAATAAGCTTTATAGACTGTCACCAGCCGCGACACCCGACGCCCAGGCCCACTGGAAATTGTAGCCGCCGAGCCAGCCGGTGACGTCCACGCACTCGCCTATGAAGTGGAGGCCGGGCACCGCCTTGGCCTGCATGCTGCGGGAATCGAGTGCTGCTGTGTCGATGCCGCCAAGCGTGACTTCAGCCGTGCGGTAGCCCTCTGAGCCCGAAGGCTTGATCGTCCAGTTCTGCGCGGCATCGACGAGGCGCGCCAGCACCTTGTCGGACATGTCGGCCATGTTGCCGGTGACGCCGGCGCGCTCGGTCAGATATTGCGCCAGACGCTTGGGGAGCACCTCGCCGAGCGCGGTCTGCGCCGACTGCCGACCATTCGCCTGCTTTGCCGCCTTCAAATGCGCAAGAAGATCGACGTCGGGCTCGATATCGACGGTGATCTCATCGCCCTCGCGCCAGTAAGACGAGATCTGCAGGATGGCCGGGCCGCTCAAGCCGCGATGAGTGAAGAGCAGCGCTTCGCGAAAGGCGGTCTTGCCGTGGCGCAGTTCGGCGGGGGCCGCGATCCCCGAGAGCGGCGCGACGCTTTCGAGCAATTGTGGGTCGAGCGTCAGCGGCACGAGGCCGGGGCGGGTTTCGATGAGAGGCAGGCCGAACTGTTCGGCGATGCGATAGGCGAAACCGGTCGCGCCCATTTTCGGGATCGACTTGCCGCCGGTGGCGATGACCAGCGAGGTTGCGTGATAGTCGCCCTCCGAGGTCGATACGCGAAAGCCGTCTTCGGTCTTATCGACCGCGACGATCTCGGTGCGCAGCTCGAGCCTTGCGCCAACCGCCTGCATCTCGTCCAGCAGCATGCGGATGATGTCCTTGGCGCTGTCGTCGCAAAACAGCTGCCCGAGCGTCTTCTCGTGCCAGGCAATCTTGTGGCGATCGACCATGGCGACGAAGTCCGATGGCGTGAAGCGCGCGAGCGCCGACTTACTGAAATGCGGATTGGCCGAGAGGAAATTCATCGGCGAGGCATGAATATTGGTGAAGTTGCAGCGACCGCCGCCGGAGATGCGGATCTTGTCGCCGGGCGCCTTGGCATGATCGAGCACGACCACCGAGCGGCCGCGCTGGCCGGCGCGGATGGCGCACATCATGCCGGCGGCGCCCGCGCCTATGACGATCACATCGCTTCTTCGCTGCACGGCTGTTTCCTTCGTCGAAAGGCGTCTTCTTTTTCCATCAATAGGCGAAAGTCAACGTGCGTCCCCCCTCGCCAATTGCCAAACTCCGGTTATTATGGCTGCAAGATCAACGCAAACCGGTGTGTCATGTCCCCAAAAAAGACGACGCTGAAGCCTGCCAAGAACGTTCCCGCCTCGAAGAAATCTCCCCCGGACCCTGGATATCTTCGCGGCGTGGCCTCCTGGAAGGAAGCAGCGCAGTTCTTGCGGGCACGCGGGATCGAAGACATCGAATGCATCACGCCCGACCTCGCCGGCGTGCCGCGCGGCAAGATGATGCCGAGCTCGAAATTCACCTCCAACACGTCGCTGGCGCTGCCTTCGGCGATCTACCGCCACACGATTTCGGGTGAATATCCCGAGGAAACCGAAAGCTTCCGCTACGAGCCGCGCGACAGCGATCTGAAGCTGGTGCCCGACCTTTCGACGCTTTCCGTCGTGCCGTGGGAGACGGACCCGACCGCGCAGGTGATCTGCGATATCGTCAGCGCCGATGGAGAAGAGGTCCCCTACACGCCGCGCAACGTCTTGAAGCGGATCATGAAGCTCTATCATGACCGCGGCTGGAAACCGATCGTGGCGCCGGAGATCGAGTTCTATCTCGTCGCCAAGAACGACGACCCCGATTACCCGCTGCATCCGCCGAAGGGTCGCTCGGGCCGCGCCATTCTCGGCGGCCAGGGCTATTCGATTGCGGGGATCAACGAGTTCGACGAGCTGATCGACGACATCTACCATTTCTCTGAAAAGCAGGGGCTGGAGATCGACACGCTGATCCACGAGGAAGGACCGGCGCAGCTCGAGATCAACCTTCGCCACGGCAATCCGATCGAGCTTGCAGACCAGGTCTTCATGTTCAAGCGGACGATCCGCGAGGCGGCGATGAAGCATGGCATCTACGCCACCTTCATGGCCAAGCCGATGCAGGGCCAGGCCGGATCGGCGATGCACATCCATCAGTCGGTCATCCACGAGGACACGGGCAAGAACGTGTTTTCCAACCCCGACGGCTCGCCCTCGAAGGAGTTCTTCCACTTCATCGGCGGCATGCAGAAATACGTGCCGAGCGCGCTCTGCATGCTGGCGCCATACGTCAACTCCTACCGCCGGCTGACGCCCGACATGTCGTGCCCTGTTAACAACGCCTGGGGTTACGACAACCGCACGACGGCGTTCCGCGTGCCGGTTTCGGATCCGCAGGCGCGGCGTGTCGAGAACCGGCTGCCGAGTTCCGACGCCAACCCCTATCTGGCGCTGGCGGCTTCACTTGCCTGCGGCCTCTTGGGCATCATGAAGGAAATCGAGCCGACGGCGCCGACCGAGGATTCGGCCAATGAAGGCTCGATCGACCTGCCGCGTGGTCTGCTTGAAGCCGTCGCGCTGATGGAGGATGAGCCTGCCTTCGAGGAGGTGTTCGGCCGCGAGTTCATCGGACTCTATGCCGGCGTCAAGCGCGGCGAGTTCGAGACCTTCATGCAGGTGATCAGCCCGTGGGAACGCGAATTCCTTCTGCTCAACGTGTAAGGATGGCGCCATGACATCCGAACAGAAATGGCAGAGCCCGATCGCGCCCGGCATTTCGTGGTATCAGGCGACGGCGGGCGAGCGGCCCACCTATCCTGAACTCGACGGATCGAAGACATGCGACGTCGCCATCATCGGTGGCGGCTATACCGGACTGCAGGCGGCGTATCATCTCGCCAAAGCCGGAGTTTCGGTGGTGCTCATCGAGGCTTGCCGGTTTGGCGACGGCGCTTCGGGCCGCAATGGCGGGCAGCTCGGCACCGGGCAGCGCTCGTGGCCGGAGGAACTCGAAGAAGAGATCGGCTTCGAGCGTTCGAAGGCGCTGTTCGATCTGGCCGAGGACGCCAAGAAGCACCTCCTCACCTTCGCGACTGAACATCAGATCGACATCGATTTCATGCCCGGCCAGATGAACGTGGCGCACAAGGCGAGCTACGAGAAGGCCTTTCGCGACAATGTGGAGATCGGAGCGACCCGCTACGGCTACCCGCACGCCACCTTCATGGACAAGGCCGAAACGCGGGAGCGGCTGGGGTCGGCGCGCTTTTTCTGCGGCGTGCGCGACACCGGCACCGGCCACATTCACCCGCTGAAGCTCCTGATCGGGCTGGCGCGGGCGGCTGCGGCTTCCGGCGCTCAGGTCTTCGAAATGACGAAGGCGACGGCGATCCGCCAAGGCGGCGGCAAGGTGACGATCGACACGCCGCGCGGGCAGATTACAGCCGACAAGGCGTTGATCGCCTGCAACGGCTATATCGACAATCTCGAACCGATCACTGCCAGCCATGTCATGCCGATCCGCTCCTTCATCGGCGCGACCGTGCCGCTCGGCGAGAAATCCACGGTCATTCCTGGTAGCGAAGCCGTGGCCGATTCGCGTTTCGTCGTGCGTTACTTCCGGAAATCCAAGGACGGGCGGCTGCTGTTTGGTGGCCGCGAGGCCTATACGGCAGACAATCCGCGCGATATCTCCGAGCACATCCGCCGGCAGATCGCCGAGATCTATCCCGAACTCGGCAATGTCGAGATCACCCATGCCTGGGGCGGATCGGTCGCGATCACCATGCCGCGGCAGCCCTTCGTGCGCGAGGTCATGCCAGGGGTGACCTCGATCGGCGGCTATTCTGGCCATGGCGTGATGCTTGCGAACTATTGCGGGCGGCTCTATGCCGAAACTGTGATCGGGAAATCCAGGGACCTCGAGCTGTTCAAGGCGCTGAAAATCCCGGCCTTCCCCGGTGGTCCGGCGATGCGCGCGCCCCTGCTCTTCCTGGCGCTTTCGTGGTTTGCGCTGCGCGACAAGTTTTAGTCAGATTGCGGATTTCCTCGCGAGGCTTTTCGATCTAAAACCAGTGCCGGACAAATTCGTTGCAGCGCACACTGGCTTTTTTAAATCGATTAGATTAAAGAGGCCAAGAACCAGTCTGATTGAGAGATAGCCTCATGAGCAGCCAAATCATTCCCGTTGAACCTTTCGATTACGTCGTCTTTGGCGGCAGTGGCGACCTTGCCGAGCGCAAGTTGCTGCCGGCCCTCTACCATCGTCAGATCGAAGGCCAGTTCTCCGAGCCGACCCGCATCATCGGCGCTTCCAGAAGCGCGCTGACCCACGAAGAATACCGCAAGTTCGCGCAGGACGCTCTGAAGGAGCATCTGAAGAAAGGCGAGTACGACGAGGCGGAAGTCGCCAAGTTCTGCGAGCGCCTGTTCTACGTGCCCGTCGATGCCCGCTCCGACGCCGGTTGGGACCAGCTGAAGAAGCTGCTCGACGAGGGCAAGGACCGCGTGCGCGCCTTCTATCTGGCCGTCGCACCCGGCATCTTCGGCGACATCTCGCAGAAGATTCACGACCACAAGCTGATCACCAAGACCACCCGCATCGTCGTCGAAAAGCCGATCGGTCGCGACCTGGACTCGGCCCTGCAGCTCAACGACACGATCGGCAAGGTCTTCAAGGAAGAGCAGATCTTCCGTATCGACCACTACCTCGGCAAGGAAACCGTGCAGAACCTGATGGCGCTGCGCTTTGCCAACGCGCTCTATGAGCCGCTCTGGAATGCACAGCATATCGACCACGTGCAGATCACCGTTGCCGAATCCGTTGGCCTCGAAGGTCGTGCCGGCTACTACGACACCGCCGGCGCGCTGCGCGACATGGTGCAGAACCACATCATGCAGCTCGTCTGCCTGGTTGCCATGGAAGTCCCGTCGTCGATGGATTCCGAAGCGGTTCGCGACGAGAAGCTGAAGGTGCTGCGCGCGCTGAAGCCGATCGACGCGTCCAATGTCGAGCAGACCACCGTGCGCGGCCAGTATCGCGCCGGCGCTTCGGCGGGCGGCCCGGTCAAGGGTTACCTCGAAGAGCTCGAAGGCGGCGTGTCCAACACCGAGACCTTCGTTGCCATCAAGGCCGAGATCAACAACTGGCGCTGGGCTGGCGTTCCCTTCTACATCCGCACCGGCAAGCGTCTTGCCGGCCGCATGTCGGAGATCGTCATCACCTTCAAGTCGATCCCGCACTCGGTCTTCGACCAGTCGGCCGGCCGCATCAACCAGAACCAGCTGATCATTCGCCTGCAGCCCGACGAAGGCGTCAAGCAGTCGCTGATGATCAAGGACCCGGGTCCTGGCGGCATGCGCCTGCGCAACGTCTCGCTCGACATGAGCTTCGCCGATTCCTTCCAGGTTCGTAACCCCGACGCCTACGAGCGCCTACTGATGGACGTCATCCGTTCGAACCAGACGCTGTTCATGCGCCGCGACGAAGTCGAGGCTGCGTGGCAGTGGGTCGACCCGATCCTCAAGGGTTGGGAATCCACCGGCCAGAAGGTTCAGGGCTACACGGCCGGCACCTGGGGCCCGAGCCAGTCGATCGCGCTCATCGAGCGTGACGGCCGCACCTGGCACGACAACCTCTAAGGATCGAGAGAATGGCAGCGACCATGCACAATTTTGCCAACGCCGCCGAACTGGCGCGCAACCTTGCCGACAAGGTCGCTGCATCGCTTTCGACGGCCATCGCCAAGAAGGGAACGGCTGAAATCGCCGTTTCCGGCGGCTCCACGCCGAAGGCATTCTTCCAGGAACTGTCGACGCGCGATCTCGACTGGACGAAGGTGACGATCACCCTCGTCGACGAGCGTTTCGTGCCCGCCGACAATCCGCGCTCGAACCATCTGCTCGTGATCAGCAATCTCCTGCAGAACAAGGCGAAGGCGGCAAAGTTCCAGCCGCTCTACCAGCCGGCGGCAACGGTCGAGGAAGCTGCAAAGCTCTCGACGGCGGCCACGGCTTCGATCGGCAATCCGTTCGATGTCGTCATTCTCGGCATGGGCGGCGACGGCCACACGGCGTCGTTCTTCCCTGGTGGCAGCAATCTTGCGGTTGCCCTCGACCCGAAGACGCCGCGCGGCATCATCACCATGGACGCTGACGGCGCAGGCGAACCCCGCCTCACCTTCACCTTCTCCAGCCTGCAGGATGCAGGGCTGCTCGTCCTTCACATCGAAGGCGACGGCAAGAAGGACGTTCTGGCGAAGGCCGAGGGTGCCGGCGACGAGGCGGAGATGCCGATCCGGGCAATCCTTCGCCGCGCCGCGACGCCCGTCGACATTTACTGGGCTCCATAAGCCGACGGCCTTAATGGCCAACACGGCGTAAAGCCGCGAACAGACAATCGAATACCAGCAAACGACAAGGATCTCCCATGTCCGCTCATTCGCGCGTTGCCGCCATCACAAACCGTATCGTCGAACGGTCGAAACCGTCGCGAGAACTCTATCTCGAGCGCTTGCGAAACGCGGTGGGCAAGAGCGTGGTTCGCTCATCGCTCGGCTGCGCGAACCTGGCACACGGCTTCGCGGTCTGTTCCCCCGCCGAGAAGGATGCACTGGCCGGCGACCGTGTTTCCAATCTCGGCATTATCACTTCCTACAACGACATGCTCTCGGCGCATCAGCCGTTCGAGACCTATCCCGCGATCATTCGCGAGGCGGCAGCGGAAGCTGGCGGTATCGCGCAGGTGGCGGGCGCAGTTCCTGCCATGTGCGATGGCGTGACCCAGGGCCAGCCGGGCATGGAGCTCTCGCTCTTCTCGCGCGACCTGATCGCGATGGCTGCGGGGATCGGCCTGTCGCACAACATGTTCGACGCAGCACTCTATCTCGGCGTCTGCGACAAGATCGTGCCGGGCCTGACGATTGCCGCGCTGACCTTCGGCCATCTGCCGTCGATCTTCGTACCGGCCGGACCGATGACGTCGGGCCTGCCGAACGACGAGAAGTCGCGCGTGCGCCAACTTTACGCCGAGGGCAAAGTCGGCCGCGCCGAGCTGCTCGAAGCCGAGTCCAAGTCCTATCACGGACCGGGCACCTGCACATTCTACGGCACGGCAAACTCCAACCAGATGCTGATGGAGATCATGGGCTTCCATATGCCCGGCTCCTCCTTCATCAATCCGGGCACGCCGCTTCGCGAAGCATTCACCCGCGAGGCGACCAAGCGGGCGCTGGCGATCACCGCGCAGGGCAACGAGTTCACGCCGGCGGGCGAGATGATCGACGAGCGCTCGATCGTCAACGGCGTCGTCGGCCTGCACGCCACCGGCGGCTCGACCAACCACACGCTCCACCTCGTTGCCATGGCGCGCGCGGCCGGCATCGAGCTGACCTGGCAGGATATCGCCGAGCTCTCCGAAGTGGTGCCGCTGCTTGCGCGCGTCTATCCGAACGGGCTTGCCGACGTGAACCATTTCCATGCGGCCGGCGGTATGGGCTTCCTGATCAAGGAACTGTTGAAGCACGGACTGGTGCACGACGACGTGCGCACCGTGTTCGGCCACGGCCTGCAGGCCTACACGATCGATCCGCGCCTTGGTGAGGATGGAAACATCGTGCGCGAGCCCTCGCCGGAAAAGAGCGTCGATCCGAAGGTGCTCGCGAACATCGAAACGCCGTTCCAGGCGAATGGCGGCCTGAAGATGTTGCGCGGCAATCTCGGCAAGGGCGTCATCAAGATTTCGGCGGTGAAGGCCGACCGCCACGTCATCGAGGCGCCGGCGATCGTCTTCCACAGCCAGCAGGAGCTTCAGGACGCCTTCAAGGACGGCAAGCTCAACCGCGACTTCATCGCCGTCGTCCGCTTCCAGGGGCCGAAGGCGAACGGCATGCCGGAGTTGCACAAGCTGACGCCGCCGCTCGGCGTGCTGCAGGACCGCGGCTTCCGCGTGGCGCTTCTGACAGACGGACGCATGTCCGGCGCGTCGGGCAAGGTTCCGGCGGCGATCCATGTGACGCCTGAGGCCGTCGACGGCGGACCGATCGCGCGTATCATGGACGGTGACATCATCCGTCTCGACGCGATCGCCGGCACGCTCGAGGTGCTGGTGGATGCAGCGACGATGGCCGATCGCAAGCCCGTCGTCGCCGACCTCTCCGACAACGAGTTCGGCATGGGCCGCGAGCTGTTCGCCCCCTTCCGCCGCGCCGTCGGTGCGTCCGACAAGGGCGCCAGCGTGCTGTTCCACTAAGGCGGGGCGAGACAAGCTAGAAACGACAAGGCCCGCGAGACGATCTCGCGGGCCTTGTCGTTTCAGATATAGCGATCGGCGATCAGCCGCGAATGTCGAGCACGCGGTCGCGGTGGGCCGGGTGGGTGCTGTAGACGAAGATCTTGTTCAGTTCTTTGTCGGTCAGCATGCGCAGGAAGCGAACTTCTACGGTGTTGTTGGGATTAACACGGGTCAGCATGCAGCCGATCTTGGTGATGCGGGCATCGGGAAGATCGAGATAGAACTGACGCGGGAGGTTGAACTGCGTCAGGATCGCAAGGACCGCGCTGCTCTTGGAAATGCGGATGATGTCGCAACGGCGCGAGGCCATGTTCATGACGCCCTTCTCGGTATATTCGAGACGCGCGGCGTTCATCGTGTCCTCCATCTTGAACCGCACTTCGCGGTCGTACATGAAGGATTCTTCCTTGTTTAGAAAATGGCCTGATGACTGGGGGCTCGGTGTCGCCACTGTCGTAATCCTCTAAGTATGTAATGAGGAAAGACTACCAAGCGATCTTTAACAGAAAGTTCGAACAGCATAGCGCCGGGCCGCATTATTCACACGGCCCGGAAACGATTTACAACTTACTTGCGATAGGTGCGACCTTCTGCATCAAAGAGATGCAGCTTGGAACGTTCGGCCGAGAAATGCATCTTCTGGCCGCGCTTCACATCGTAGATGCCAGGCAGCTTGACGATGATCGGCTCGTTCTGAACCAGACCCTCGATATAGAGCAACGTCACCTCGCCGAGCGCTTCCACGATCGAGACTTCACCCTCGAACAGATAGTCGTCGGCCGGGCCGGCGATGCGCAGGTCTTCCGGGCGAACGCCGAAGCTGGCGGTCTTGCCCTTTTCGGACGCAGCTGTCGGGATATCGAGCGTGACGGACTTGCCGCCGGTCAGCGTCACCGTCGTCGTATTGCCGGCTTCCGTGACGGTGGCGGGGATGACGTTCATGGCGGGCGAGCCGATGAACTTGGCGACGAAGAGGTTGGCCGGACGCTCATAGAGCTCCAGCGGCGCGCCGACCTGTTCGATATTGCCGGCGGACAGCACGACGATACGATCGGCGAGCGTCATCGCCTCGACCTGGTCGTGGGTGACGTAGATCATCGTCGTGTCGGCCATCTGCTCGTTGAGACGGGCGATCTCGATGCGGGTGGCGACGCGCAGTGCCGCGTCGAGGTTCGACAGCGGCTCGTCGAAGAGGAAGACCTTCGGGTTGCGGCAGATGGCGCGGCCGATGGCGACGCGCTGGCGCTGGCCGCCCGAGAGCGCCTTCGGCAGGCGATCGAGATATTTGGTGAGCTGCAGGCTTTCAGCCGCCGCGCGCACGCGACGATCGATTTCCTGCTTGTTCTCGCCGGCGATCTTCATGCCGAAGGCCATGTTGTCGTAGACGGTCATATGCGGGTAGAGCGCATAGGACTGGAACACCATGGCGATGCCGCGCTTGGAGGGCGGAACATCGTTGACCAGCTGGCCGTCGATATACATGTCGCCGCCGGTGATGTTCTCCAGGCCGGCGATCATGCGCAGCAGGGTGGACTTGCCGCAGCCCGACGGACCGACGAACACAACGAATTCGCCCTCCTTGATATCAAGATCGATGCCATGGAGCACGTCCACGGCACCGTAGGATTTGCGAATGTCCTTGAGTGTCAGTCCAGTCATCGAGTTCTCCTCCTCCAGAAGTCTCTAGGCGAGCCGAGCGAAATACGCGCCCCAGGCGGGTATATCGATCTTGTCGCCATAGTTATTGCTGACGAAACCATGGCCCGTCAACGCCTGCCAGTTGCCTTCAGGTAGAGCAACCAAGGCTTCGGTCGCGCTCATGTTGAAAACGCAGAGCAGCTTTTCGTTGCCATATTCGCGCTGGAAGACCAGCATGTCGCCCTGCGGCTCCATGAACTTGATCTCGCCCTTGGCGAAGGCCGGGTGCTGCTTGCGGAAGGCGATGAAGCGTCGATAGTGCTCGAGCACCGAGGTCTCGTCGCCCTGCTGAACACTGACGGCGCGCAGGATATGTTCGACGGGGACCGGCAGCCATGGCTTGACGGTCGAGAAGCCACCCTGGGCGACCTGGCTGTCCCAGACCATCGGCGTGCGGCAGCCATCGCGGCCCTTGAACTCCGGCCAGAACTGGATGCCGTAGGGGTCCTGCAGGTCCTCATAGGCAAGATCGGCTTCCGTCAGGCCGAGCTCCTCGCCCTGATAGAGGCAGACGGAGCCGCGCATGGTCATCAGCATCGCCGCATATTGCTTGGCGAAGGCATCGCGATCGGCAACGAGCGAGCCCCAGCGGGTCACATGGCGCACGACATCGTGGTTGGAGAGCGCCCAGCAGGCCCAGCCATCGGGAGCGGCGGCGGCGAAATCGTTCATCACGTCTTCGATGCGCTCGGGCGACAGCGGGTCCGGCGACAGGAACTCGAAGGCGTAACACATGTGCATCTTGTCATCGCCCGACGTGTATTCGCCGACGATCTCGAGACCACGCTGGCTATCGCCGACTTCGCCGACAGCGGCGATATCCTGGAACTCCTCGAGCACCGCACGGAAGCGCTTCAGGAACGCGATGTTCTCCGGGCGGTTCTTGTCGTAGATGTGTTCCTGGAAATTGTACGGGTTGACCGCAGGCGCCGTCGAGGCATTGCGGCGCTCCGGCGCAAGGGCCGGATTGTCGCGCAATTCCTTGTCGTGGAAGTAGAAGTTGATGGTGTCGAGGCGAAAGCCGTCAACGCCGCGCTTCAGCCAGAAGCGGACGACATCGAGCAGGCGGTTCTGAACCTCAGGATTATGCAGGTTGAGATCCGGCTGCGAGGTCAGGAAGTTGTGCATGTAATATTGCATGCGGGTCGGGTCCCACGCCCAGGCGGAACCGCCGAAGATCGACAGCCAGTTGTTGGGCGGGGTGCCATCGGGCTTCGAGTCACTCCAGACATACCAGTCGGCCTTGGCGTTGGTGCGGCTGGAACGGCTCTCGACGAACCAGGGATGCTGATCCGACGAATGCGAGATGACGAGATCGATCATCACGCGGATGCCGAGGCGGTGGGCTTCGGCGATCAGGGAATCGAAATCAACCAGCGTGCCGAAGATCGAGTCGACATTCTCGTAATCGGAGACGTCGTAGCCGAAATCGCGCATGGGCGAGGTGAAGAAGGGCGAGATCCAGATGGCGTCGGCGCCAAGGGCGGCCACATGCGGCAATCTCGCGGTAATGCCCTTGAGATCGCCGATGCCGTCGCCGTTCGAATCCTGGTAGGAGCGCGGATAGATCTGGTAGATCACCGCGCCGCGCCACCAGTCCTTGTCCGCCGTCAGGTTGGATTGAGATGCCATGCTCATATGTGGTCCTGTTGGATATTGTCTTCTGAGTGTCCTGGGAAATGACTAGCCGCCCTTGACCGAACCCGAGAGCAGACCACGCACGAGATAGCGCTGCAATGCGAAGAAGACGAGCAGCGGTACTATAATCGTGATGAAGGCCGAGGCCGTCAGGATTTCCCAGTTGCCGCCGCGCGAGCCGAGCAGCGCGTTCAGCGCACCCGTCAGCACGAGGTGATCCCTGTCGGTGCCGAGGAAGACCATGGCGACGAGCAGGTCGTTCCAGACCCACAGGAACTGGAAGATCGAGAAGGAGGCGAGCGCCGGGAAGGACAAGGGCAAAACGATGCGGGTGAAGATTTCGAAATCGCTGGCGCCATCGACGCGGGCGGATTCGATGATCTCCTTGGGCAGACCCGCGATGTAGGATCGCAGGAGATAGATGGCGAGCGGCATGCCGAAAGCGGTGTGTGCCAGCCAGATGCCGGGATAGGTCTTGGACGGCGTATCGAGCAGCATGCCGACCTGATTGTAGAGCCTGAGAAGCGGGATCAGCGACATCTGCAGCGGCACGACGATGAGGCCGACGACCAGCGCGATCAGAAGCGCACGGCCGGGGAATTCCATCCAGCTCAGCGCATAGGCCGCGAAGGCGGCGATCAGTATCGGGATGATCGTGGCCGGGATGGTGACCGTCAGCGAGTTGATGAAGGACTGGCCGATCCCCTCGCCCGTCAGCACCGTGCGATAGTTTTGCAGGGTGAATTCCGGCGGCGTGGCGACGGAGACGTAAACGCGGCGGCCGCCGTCATCCGGGCCGAAGGCGGCGTCCTTGGCGTAGCGGTAGCTGCCGTCTTCGTTGACGGTGAGCGTCAGGCCATCGCCGAGATCGGCGGTCTCGCCAGCCTTGTAGGCCGAGGGCTGCGCGACGCGGGTGCCGAAGGCATTGATCGAGCGCCCCTCCTGGCCATCCAGCACGTTGCCGGAGATCACATAAGCAGGGCCGTCCTGCTTCTGCTGGTCGACCTGGCCGAGACGGGCGGCGACGGTGCGCGACGAGCCGGAGAAGGCCGTCCACCAGCCGGAGACGACGATCTGATCCTTGTCGCGCAGCGCGCTGACAAAGATGCCGAGCGTCGGGATCAGCCAGATGATGACGATCAGGAGGACGGCGGCGTGGACGAACAGACGGGCCGGGCCGATCTTGAAGAAATCGCGGGTCAGGGTCATCTCACTTGCCTCCCAGTTCGCGATTGGCGCGGCGGACGTTCCACACCATGATCGGCGTGACGGCCAGCATGATGATCAGCGCGATGACGGCACTTCGGCCGCTGTCGCCGCCGCCGCGGAACATCCAGTTGAACATGAGATTGGCGAGGACCATCGTGTCCCATTGACCGTTGGTCATGGTGAGCACGATATCGAAGACCTTGAGAACAAGGATGGTGATCGTGGTCCAGACGACGGCGATCGTGCCCCAGACCTGCGGCACCATGATGCGCCAAAAGATCTGCCAGCCATTGGCGCCATCGATGACGGCCGCCTCGATGGTCTCTTCCGGAATGCCGCGAAGCGCCGCCGACAAGATGACCATGGCAAAGCCCGTCTGGATCCAGATGAGGATGATCATCAGGAAGAAGCTGTTCCAGAAGGGCACCGAGATCCACACCTGCGGCGTGCCGCCGAAGAGCTGGACGATGGCGTTCAAGAGGCCGATCTGCGTGGCGTTGCCGCCGCGATATTCGTAGATGAACTTCCAGATGACGGAGGCGCCGACGAAGGAGATCGCCATCGGCATGAAGACGATGCTTTTTGCGATATTGCCCCACCAGATGCGGTCGGTCATGACGGCGATGACGAGGCCGAAGAAGGTGCAGGCGGCGGGTACGACGGCGAGCCAGAGGATGTTGTTGAAGATCGACTGGCGGAACTCGCGGTCACCGAGGGCCCACTGGTAATTGCTGAAGCCGACGAACTCAGCCCCGGAGCGATCGTAGAAGGACAAGATGACCGTCGCGACCACGGGATAGACGAGATAGACGACCAGAAGGAAGAGCGCCGGGAACAGGAACAGCCACGGCCTTATGACAGAGCGGCGGTTGAGGTTCTGCGAGGCGGCGCGAATGTCGCCGTCCTTCACCGGAAGCGCCATATCAAGGAGCTTGTTCGAGAAATAGAAATAGGCCGCGCATGCGAATACGGCGACGACCACGACCCCCAAAGCGGAAACCAGCTGCGATAGCATTCATCCCTCCCCTGATGCCTACGTCTTTTTGAAATCACGCCGCCCAATGGCCGGGCACGCTTGCTGCGGGCGCAAGAGGCGGCGATGGCCGGCGCTTTGACGGCGTCCGGCCAGGCATTAAATCCATGCCGCCCGAGCAGGCGGCATGGAGATCAGGCGATTTTACTTGATGCCATCCCAGGCGCTCTGGATTTCCTTGGCGGTATCCTGAGCGGACTTGCCGCCGACGAAATCGACCATGCCGGTCCAGAAGGCGCCGGCGCCGATCTTGCCGGGCATCAGGTCGGAACCGTCGAAGCGGAACGTCGTTGCCGTCGTCAGAATCTCGCCTTCGCGCTTCATCTGCTCGTTGGCGTAGGCGGCCGTGTTGACGCCCTTGTACGGGGTCAGGAAGCTCGACTGCGCCATCCAGACTTCATGCGCGATCGGCGTCTTCAGGAATTCGACGAAGGCGCGGGCGGGCTTGGAGTCCTTGGCGATGGTGACGAGCGTGCCTGCGCCCAGAACCGGCTTGCCGAGTTCGGGATGCGAGGCGAAGGTCGGCATGTAGAAGAAGTCCGCATCCTGGCCCATCTTCGTGCCCTCAGGGAAGAAGGACGGGATGAAGGACGCCTGATGGTGCATGTAGCACTTCGGCGGCACGGCGAAGAGGCCCTTCGGGCTGTCGCGGAAGTCGGTCGAGGCCACAGCCTTGACGCCACCATCGACGTACTTCTCGTTCTTGGCGAACTTGCCGAACTCGTCGATGACGGCAACAACAGAGGGATCATCGAACTTCAGTTCGTTGGTGGTCCACTTGTCGTAGGCTTCCGGCGGCTGCATGCGCAGCATCAGGTCTTCGATCCAGTCGGTTGCCGGCCAGCCGGTGGCGCCGCCGGAACCGAGACCGATGCACCACGGAACGCCGCCGTCCTTGACGATCTGCTCGGAGAGAGCCTGCAGCTCTTCCATCGTGGTCGGGACCTTGTAGCCCGCTTCCTTGAAGTTTTCAGGCACGTACCAGACCAGCGACTTCACGTCGGCCTTGTAGGGGAAGGCGAAGAAGGCGTCCTTGCCGTCCTTGCCCTTGTAGGTGCCGTAGCCGACCCAGCTGTCGCCGGCGCCGTAATTGTCCTTGACCCACTTGGAGTTCTCATCGCCGAGCGGCGAAAGGAAGCCCTTGCTGGCCAGATCGGCGAGAAGGCCCGGCTGCGGCAGGATCGCGATGTTCGGCGGCGAGCCGGCCTGCGTGTCGATGACGATCTGCTGCTCGTAGTTTTCCGAGGACGAATATTTGGCGTCGATGCCGGTTGCCTCGGTGAAATAGGCGAGAATGCTGCGGAACAGCGTCTCGTCCTCGCCGCGCCATGGCCCGAAGATCGTGAGCTCCTGACCCTTCAGGTCGGCATTGGCCGCCTTGAAGTCATCGTAGCTCTTCCAGTTGAACTTGGCGTCCTCGCCCGGCGCGAATTTCAGATCGGCCGCGGACGCGCCGCCGGCCAGAAGCGCTGCCACGGCAACGCCCATCAAAAATGACATTTTCATGTGATCAACCTCCCATCACAATCCCAATCACGCCCTGCAACCGAAATTCCAAAGCGCTTTGACAACGAACTCATTTCACTTTCGGCATAAAAGAGTCAAGGCAATTCGCAAAACCCAGCTTTGGGCCTTTGGATATCGCAATGCAGCAACGCCTATGGGGCAATATGGAGCGATTTTTCTTGAGTCAAGCCGCGCAGCTGCTACATTGCTAAAAGCGCTTTGGATGCCATTTGGGAGACATGACCTCCAAGGCGTTGGAGGAAGTTTAACACGTGAATCTGAAACAGCTATCGGAAATGCTGGGCCTGTCCCAGACGACGGTGAGCCGTGCGCTGAACGGTTACCCCGAGGTCAACGAGGCGACACGCGAGCGCGTGCTGCGCGCCGTGCAGGAGACCGGCTATCGTCCCAACAAGGCGGCCCAACGGCTGGCGACCGGCAAGGCGGGTTCGATCGGCCTCGTCATGCCCACAGCGCCCGGGCATTATTCCGACGTGCATTTCGGCGAATTCCTGACTGGGCTGGGCGAGGAAGCGGTAAGGCACGACTTTCATTTCGTGATCATGCCGGCCGATCCCGATGACGAGGTGGGCGCGCTGAGGCGGCTGGCTATCAGCGGCAATGTCGACGCACTGTTCGTCGCCTATATGCGCGGACACGATCCCCGGCTGCCGCTCCTGAAGTCGCTCTCCATGCCGTTTCTAGTCCATGGCCGCTCGTTTGGGATTGAGCCCGATTACCCCTATCTCGACATCGACAATGAGGGCGCCTTCTACGATGCGACACGGCTGCTGCTGCAGCTCGGGCATACCCGCTTCTGCCTGCTAAACGGGCCGGAGCATCTGGATTTCGCGATCCGCCGCAAGAAGGGCGTCGTCTCGGCGCTTGCCGAGCGCGGGCTTGAGCTGCCGGAGAACCGCACCAGCCACATGTCGATGACCGACGAGCACGGGCAATTCGCGATGGAACGCTTTCTGCAATTGCCGGAGCCGCCGACGGCCATTCTCTGTTCCAGCACGGTGCTGGCGCTCGGCGCCATCCGCGCGGTGACGCAGGCGGGGCTGAAGCTCGGCGAGGATATTTCGCTGATCGCCCATGACGACGTGCTGCCGCATCTGAAGCCGGAGAATTTCTCCGTGCCGCTGACGACGACGCGCTCATCGCTGCGCGCGGCGGGTGTCAGGATCGCCGAGCGGCTGATCGGCACCGTCAAGCAGGACGGCCCCTTCCCCGAACAGGAACTCTGGAAGACGGAGCTGATCGTGCGGGCGTCGACAGGCGCGGCGCCGCGCTAAAATCAGAACTTCGGCGGCGTCTGGCCGGCGGCGCGATGCGCGGCAATCACGGTGTTGGCCATCAGCATGGCGATGGTCATCGGGCCGACGCCACCGGGAACCGGGGTGATGACATCCGCGACTTCAGCCGCCTCGGCGAATGCGACATCGCCAACGAGGCGCGTCTTGCCCTCACCCTTTTCGGGCGCTGGGATACGGTTGATGCCGACGTCGATGACAGTGGCGCCGCGCTTGACCCAATCGGCCTTGACCATCTCGGGACGACCGACGGCGGCAACCAGGATATCGGCGTTGCGGCAAACGGACGGTAGATCCTTGGTTCTCGAATGCGCGATTGTCACTGTGGCGTTGGCGTTGAGCAGCAACTGCGCCATCGGCTTGCCGAACAGATTGGAACGACCGACCACGACGGCGTTGAGGCCGGAGAGGTCCTCGCCGTGGGTGCGGCGCACGAAGACCATGGCGCCGGCGGGCGTGCACGAGACGAGGCCGGTCTCAAGATCGCCAACCGCCAATTTGCCGGCGTTGACGACGTGGAGGCCATCGACATCCTTCTCGGGCAGGATGGACTGGATGATCGGCTCGGAATTCAGGTGCTTGGGCAGCGGCAGCTGCACGAGGATGCCGTGGATCGTGTCATCGGCGTTCAGCGAGGCTACCAGCGCGGCTAGGTCTTCCTGTGTGGTCTCGAGCGGCAGCGTGTGCTGCACGGACTTGAAGCCGCATTCCTTGGCCATTTTGCTCTTGGAGCCTACGTAAGCGTGGCTTGCCGGATCGTCGCCGACAATGATGACCGCGAGACCGGCCTGAACGCCGCTCTGCTTGTCCAATGCCGCGGTCGCCGCCTTCACCGTGTCGATGACCGAAGCTGCAACCTGTTTGCCGTCGATTACTGTCGCCAAGACCGTCTCCCTGCCATTGCCCGCCATTCTAGTCGGCGGCATCGGGCACAATTTGCCTGTCCACGCCCTATCCTGCCTGAAACGAGAAATGCAAGAACAATCATGCCGCAGGTGGGCGACGATCAGGCCGTCGCCGCGTAGGAGCGCAGGCGATCGCGCATCGCGGCGATCTCGGCGCGCAGCGTTTCGACCTCGTCCGGGGTGTCCTCTACCGAGGGCTCAGGCGCAGGTGCGCGGGGAATATCGACCGATGGTTCGATCGCGGCGACGGGCTCGACATGTTCGACCGCAGTGCCCGCATCCACGCGTCTGCGGAACCCGGCAAGGCCGAAGGCGAGGCCGGCGAGCGCGCCGAGTGCCGGGGCGAGCCAGGGGCTGCGGCCCGGCTCGATGGCCGTGACCACGGGTGCCTTGATGACCTGGACATGGGCGCCGTCCGTGCCGATCGCGCCGGTACTGAGCTGGTCTTCCAGACGCTGGCGCGCAACCGCCGATTTCTCGCGCAGTTCCGTCAGCTTGGCGAGATCGACGCCGGTGTCGCGGCTTTGCGCAATCAGCGTGTTGCGCTGGTCGCCAAGCTGCCTGACGGCGGCGACCGTTGATTTGACCTCGTCGGCGGCATCGCGCGAAAGCCTGCCGAGTTCCTGGCCGATGCTGGTGCGCAAGCCATCGACTTCGGCCTGTTGAGCAATCAGGCGTGGATGCCGGGGGCCGAGGCTGGCGGCAAGCTGCGCGAGCGTCGACTTCGCGACGGCATAGCGGCCGCGGCGATCGTCCAGCGCCGGTGAGGTGATGTCTGCGGCAAGTGTGCCGGTCAGCGCGTCGTCTGCCGTCGCGGTCTTCAGCAGGTCGGCGCGCGTCTTTGCCGCCGCGACCTTCTGCTGTGCGTCCTTCAAGGTCTCGTTGGCCAGCGCCAACTGCTGCTGCAGTCTGGTTGCGACCTCGACATTGCCTTCGCCATTTTGCTTGGTGAATGCCTCAAGCTCGGCGTCGGCGACCGCACTTGCCTTTTTCACCGCGCCGTCGTTGACGCTTGCGGCCGAAACCGGATGGGCGACGGTCGAGACGAGATAGGATGCGATGCGCGCGGATTTCGCCGCACTTGCAGTCGTGACGCTGAAGCCGACGGTTCCCGATTTCGGATCGGCGGATGCGCGAATGACGGCGGCGAGAGATGCTTCGGCGCGCGAGACGGGATCGGCAGCGGCACCGCTTGCGGAGAGGAGATCGACCACGACATTGAACGCGCTGCCGCTGGCGCCCGCGAACTCGGCGTCACGGTCGAGCTGTAATTTGGCGACGGCCATGGCGATGGTTTTCTGCGAGATCAGTGCATCATGCGCGGCGCTGACCAGCGCCCGATGATCCTTGGCCGGGCCTTCGACGCCGAGCAGGCTCTGAGCCCGAAAGCCGGATGGCTCGCTTGGAATCAGGGTTCCGCCAAACGCGCCCAGTGCGCACAGTGCGCCGGCTGCGATCAGCGATCGGCCGCTGCGCGGAGAAGCCTGGGCCGGATGCTCGACGGCCGGATGCGATGTCGATTCGACGTGGAATTCCTGTGCGGCCAGATCGTCGATAAGGTCGTCCATGGCCGCTTCGTCCATAGCGGCGGAGCTGATGGCAGCGGCATCATCGGCGGGCGGATTTGGCGCCGTGGCGGCGTCGTTGGCGGCTTCAAGCCTTTTGCCGAGGATGGTTTCGATGCGGCTGACGAGGGGCGCGGTGGCGTCTTGCGGCGCGGGTTGCCCAAGTTCCGGCATTCGCTGCGCCTGGAGAGCCCGTTCTATGACGCGTAGCAGCTCGGCTTCCGGGACGGCCATTTCATCCTGATAATGGCCGCTGGAAAAGCCGTTCGAGCCGGCTTCATCCTTCGGCTGGGATGACCATGAATGGGTGGGACGTCTCGAATGATTTTCGCGCATCACCAAGTCTCGTGCATGGAACGATCGAACCCATCGCAGTCGCGTGTGGTTAATCGAGCCTAAACAGGCTTGGCAAACAAAAGGTTAATTTTCGCTCAATCTCGACGTGTATCGCCCATTTCCGAGCGCTTCATGATCACTTTGCGACGGCTGAACCGGTACTTGGCGACGTGGTAGAGAAAGACCGGGATGCCCAGCGCGTAGCGGCGCCAGAGGCGGCCGGGTTCCTGGGCGAGCCTGTAGGCCCATTCCAGGCGCATCGACCGCACCAGCTTGGGCGCGCGCGGCACCGAGCCGGAGACGAAATCGAAGAGAGCGCCGACGGTCAGCACCAGGCGCGCGTGATCGGCGCGAATGTGCTTGTGCGCCCACTTTTCCTGCAGGGGCGTGCCCATGCCGACAATGATGATGTCGAGATCCTGCGCCCCGATCTCGGCGATCACGGCTGAGGGATCGTTCTTGTCGAAGAAGCCGTCGGAGATGACGACGAATTCATGCCAGGGCGCATGCCGGCGGAAATTGGATGCCGCGCGCTCGACCACGGCACGGGTGCCACCAATCAGGCCGATGCGGCGGGGCTGTTCCATGAAGGTCAGCAGCGCGGGCACGAAATCGGTGCCGTTCAGATTGGCCGGGAAAGGCGATCCGTGGGCGATCTGCGAGGCGATGTTGAGGCCGATGCCATCGGGCAGGACGAGGTTCTGCGAGAGAATGTCGCGATACTCTTCATCGCGCAGCGCCAGGAGCATGTTGTGCGCGTTGACGAAGGAGATCGACGTCTGGCCGACGGGCATCGACAGGAGCTCGTTGATGAAGACGAGTGCGTCGTCCCAGCCGAGGTCACAGACGGGCAGATCAAAAATAGCGCGACGAGAGGCGAGGACCGCGAAATTCGCGATCAGATTCATTCCCGCTTCCTGACGATAATGCTTCATGGCTCGGAGATCCCGGTAACACTGAGGTCTGCCTGGGATCAGGCGCCGGCTTCCAAATCTGGAAGGCGGCGCGCATGTCGGCCCATCACGGGACGGTATAACAGGGCTCCCTCAAACAACCTTTAGGAAAACCCGTCGACTTTGCTGAGCGATATCAGGGATTTGTTAACCATCACGGATGGCTGGTCGCGGTGATGAGGCCACCGCGACGATAAGCGGGCGTCAACCGCCGGCGGCCGGGTCCTTGACGGGCTCTGGCGGCACGACGTTGACAGGCTTGCCGGTTTTTTTCGGCTGGCCGGACGCGTTGGCGGCGACCTCTTCCTTGGATAGATAATCAAGCTGCTCCAGCAACACCTGGTCGATGTACTCGCCGCCCAGATGCGTGTTGAGGTCTTTCTTGATCATATCGCGGAAGGCATTCGGATCGAATGCCTTCATGTTCGAAATATCGACCATCTTGTTGCCGACAAGCAGCGAGAACAGTTCGTCGGTGGTCATCTCGGTGAGCGGCAAGGTCGCGCCCTTCACCATATCCTTCTTGATCATGAAGGATATCTTGCCGAGAAAGTAGCCGCTGACGGCCCCGTCGTGGACCACAGGGATGGTGATGGACTCGCCCTTTACAAGCTCGACAAGGCTCTGCTTCGACTGATCCGGAGCGGGGGCCGGCGCCGTTGCCAGATGCACCGACATATAGACCGCCGCCAGCGTGATCACGCAGACCCAGACGCCTGTAAGAACGAGTTTAATCATCAGTGTTCACGCGCCAGGAACTGTTCCTGGGAATAGGTGCCGTCAGCATCCGCATCCTGAACGGCGTTCTTCAGGAGATCGGCAACCGTGCGCACGGCCTCGAGATGAGCCTCGACGCGACGAGCGTTGAGCGCCAGCTTTTCCTTTAGGCCATGCAGCTGTTCGAGGTGCGAGGCTGCGAGTTCCTTGGGGTCAGTATCGCTGAAGAGCATCGACAGCTCATAGAGGCAGCGGCTCTTGTGGGCATTCGACACCTTGAGATCGAACTGCGGATCGCTGCCGATGCGCGTGTTCTCGTTGTCGATGATCATTTCCAGGCGTCCAAGAACCGATTTGATACGGTATTCGTTCGAGATTATTTCCATTGTTCTCCTCGATTCCCTTAGGCGTCGTTTGCGGACTTGTTGTCCGTCGATGTCACGCCAAACGTCTGGCGCTGAATTTCATTGATCATGCTGACCGCGGCATTGCGGTCATCCTGGTCGGTAGAAGCGTTGACGACCCTACCTTCCTGCTTCTTCAAGGCATCGTGATAGAGCTGCTTGGCAACGCCGATGCCATCGCCCTTGGCGATGGTGTTGCCGAGCTGTTCGGCCATCATGCCCTTCCAGATATCGCCCGTGGCGCCCTTGCCGTAGACGTCTTCGCTTTCGTTGGGCAGCATGTTCTTGATGAAGTTCTGCAGCACCATCGCTTCGAACTTGCGATAGGTTTCGGGAACTTCTTCCGTCTTGCCGGTGCGATTCTGGACGTCGCTGAGGCCCGCCTTGTTGGAGGCGCGGTCGAGAATGTCCACCGCCGAGGTGAAGCCCTTGCCCGCTTCGGCAAGGCTATTGGCCGCGAATGCTGCCTGGTTTGCCTTCAGTTTCTCCTGAGCGGCCTGAACCTCCATAGGGTCGGCCGCCTTGACAACATCCAGCACCAGATCACTCGGAGGTGAAATAGCCACGTCATAATCCTCTTGATTTCAGATCGAGGCGATTATGATTTTTGAAGCTTGCTGGAGGCTGGTGTACCGTATTTTTGATCGATGATATCATAGACCGCGTTGTCATCGGCCTCGCGGCGCTCGCCTTCGAGCGCCTCGCGCATGCCGTCTTCCAGCCGGTCTCCCTTGGCGCGCTCCTGCTGAACGCGCATCTGGTGAACTTCCTGCATGCCGTTCAGCTGCTTGTCCTTGATGCCAAGCCGGTTGAAACG
The DNA here is from genome assembly GCA_900467745.1 of Hyphomicrobiales bacterium. GTDB lineage: Bacteria > Pseudomonadota > Alphaproteobacteria > Rhizobiales > Rhizobiaceae > Rhizobium. The sequence goes on along the minus strand of UBQW01000022.1, from coordinate 182,372 downwards.
ATCCGCATAGCCCTGCGAAAAGGCGTGATGCACCGGGTCCATCGAGCCCAGCGCATGGATGACGCTGTCCATCTCTTCGCTGACTTCGGCGCGCTGGCGCGTCGTTTCGGCGAGGTCGAATTCCGCCATCTGTTCGAGATGCCGCTGGACGGCGACGAGGCGTTTGAGCTTGTCCGAGCGCGTCCTTTCCGCCATCCGCCTACTGCCCCATGAAGACGGCGGTGAAGGACTGGCCGAACTGGCTGATCATCGCCGCGACGGCGAAATAGAACAGGAAGAGGCCGCCGAACAGCAGGTAAGGCGTCGAGATGAAGTAAACCGGGATCTGCGGCGCCAGCTTGTTGATGAAGCCGATCGCGACGTTGAACAGCAGGCCGTAGATCAGGAACGGGCTCGCCAGCCGCAGCATGATGAATGTGGTCGTAGACAGCGTGTCGGTGAACGAGATCAGCGTCGCGCGCATCTGCATGGCGCCGCCAAACGGCATCGACGTGTAGGAATCGATAAGCGCCCTGAAGACGATGTGATGGAAGTCCATCATGAAGAGAATCATCATGCCTGCGAAGATGATGAAGCCCGAGATGGCGCTTTCCTGGCCTTCTTCGAAGATATCGGCGGCGCTCGGCTGCGTGTAGCCGATCATCATCGCGGCGATATTGGCGGCGAACTGGAGGCCCAGCGTATAGAGGCGGGCCAACATTCCGAACATCACGCCGATCAGCGATTCGGAGAAGATGAAGCCGATATAGGTCGCGTTCGAGGTGCGCACGGCCGGATAGACCGTGTCCCAAAGCACCGGCATGATCGCCAGAGACAGCGCGCCGGCGATGAAGACCCGCAAGATCGAAGGGATACGCGCCGAGGAAAAACCCGGCATTGTCAGCACACAGCCACCGATCCTGCAGAAGATCAGAAAAAGCGCCAACACGGTCCCTTGCGGGTCAGTTATCATGAAATAGAGCCTAGAATCTTTATCTCGATGCCCTTTGCCAGTTCCACATGCGAGAGAACCGGGAGCGTGGCGAACAGGCGTTCGATGATCATGCGCACATAGGACCGTGTTTCCGGCGAGGTGACAAGGGCGAAAGGCAGGCCGCGATCCATGAATTCACGGATAACTTTGCTCGCCTGCTCGCTGAACTCTTCGAGCATGCGCGGATCGATGTCGAATTCGACGACTTCGCCCTTGTTGTCGCGCTTAAGCGCCTGGTGGAAGGCGAGGTCCCACTTGCTGCCGAGGCGGAGTACGCGGAGCACGCCGTTATCGGCAAGGTCGCCGCAGAGCTGCTGCGCCATGCGCACGCGAACATGCTCGACGATCTGCTCGGTCTTGCGGACATGCGGGGCAAGTTCGGCCACGGCTTCGAGGATGAGATGCAGGTTGCGGATCGAGACGCGCTCGGCGAGCAGCAGCTTAAGCACGGCCTGCAGACCGGAATAGGACATGTGCGAGGAGCAGATCTCGTCGGCAAGCTTCTTGTACTCGGGATCGAGGCGATCGATCAGAACCTTGAGGTCCTTATACGAGAGAAGTGCCGGCAAGTTATTGCGGATGACTTCGCTCATATGGGTGAGAACGACGGAGACGTTGTCGATCGGCTGGAAGCCCTCGCGCTTCAGATCTTCCGTGAATGCCTCGAGTACGGAGACAGCAGGCATGCCGAAAGCGGGTTCGCGGATCTCGTCGCCCGGCACGCGCGGCTTGCGGCCGGAGCCGGTGACGACGAGCACTTCGCCGACGCGCAGTTCGTTCGAGGCCACCGTCGTGCCGTGGATGCGGATCTGGTAGGACTTCTCTGTGATGGCGATATCGTCGGTGACCTTGATCTCGGGAACGACGAAGCCGTACTGGGTCGCAAACTTCTTGCGCATCTTGCCGACGCGGAATGCGAGTTCCTGGTGGGCTCCAAGCAGGCGAGAGGAAACCATCTTGCCGAGTGCCAGCTCGATTTCCGAGGTGCGCAGCACGGACTTGACCGAATCCTTCTCCAGTTCCTTGTTCTCGACGACCTTCTTTTCCTCCTGCTCGCGCAGAATCTTGTTTTCCGCATCGATCTGGCGCGGGATGAACCAAGCGCCGAAGGCGAGAACGCCACCGAGGAACATGAACGGGATGAACGGCAGGCCGGGCATCAGGCCCAGCACGATCATCAGCACGGCGGAGACCGACAGCGCGCGCGGATAGCCGCTCAGCTGATCGACGACGGCCTTGTCGGTCGAGCCGACGGTGCCGCCGCGCGAAACGAGAAGGCCGGCGGCCAGCGAGATGATGAGGGCCGGCATCTGCGATACCAGACCGTCGCCGACGGAGAGCTTGACGAAAACGTCGGCCGCTTCGCCGATCGGCATGCCGTGGCGGAAGTAGCCGATGATGATGCCGCCGAAGACGTTGATGGCGGTGATAAGAAGGCCGGCGATGGCGTCGCCGCGCACGAACTTGGACGCACCGTCCATGGCACCGAAGAAGGAGCTTTCCTCTTCGAGTTCCTTACGGCGGCGCTGCGCCTCGCGCTCGTCGATGATGCCAGCCGAAAGGTCGGCGTCGATCGACATCTGCTTGCCGGGGATGGCGTCGAGGGTGAAGCGGGCGCCGACTTCCGCGATACGGGTGGCACCCTTGGTGATGACGATGAAGTTGATGGTGATCAGGATCAGGAAGACGATCAGACCGATCACGAAATCGCCCGACATCACAAGGCTGGCGAAGCCGGCAATGACGCCGCCCGCCGCATCGTGGCCTTCATTGCCGTGCGAGAGAATGACGCGCGTCGTCGCGATGTTCAGCGACAGGCGCGTCATCGTGGCGATCAGCAGAATGGTTGGGAAGGACGAGAATTCGAGCGGCTTCTGGATCCACAGCGCCACCATCAGGATCAGCACGGACAGCGCGATCGAGAACGCCAGGCCCATATCGATGAGGAACGGCGGGATCGGCAGGAAGAGCACGCAGATGATGACGACAATGCCAAGGGCAAAGCCAACGTCACGCAGGCTGGGGCCGGCTTTCGGAAGGGGGAGTGCGGGTGGTTGCGCCATATCGATTCCGTCTCGTCATGAGATGTACGGGCATGATGCCCAGAATTCGGATCGATAGTTAAATGGCGAAGCTTGCGCGAGGGTGGCTCAGAAGCCGGACTGGATGCGCGAGAAAACGAGATTGGTGAAGATCGAGATCTGCGAGCCGACGAAGGGAGCAGAGATGCCGATCGTCACCAGCACCGCGACGATCTTCGGGACGAAGGTGAGCGTTGCTTCCTGAACCTGGGTCAGCGCCTGGAACAGCGCGATGACGAGACCGACGATCATCGCCGCGGCCACGGCCGGCCCGGCGGAAACGAGAACCGTCCAGATCGCCGCCTGGAACAGATCGAGTGCGTCAGCTTCATTCATCCAGGCAACCTCATATCGCCTTTCGGTCCGTCCGCAACCCGGCCGGACCGTCGTTCAGTTTCTTGTCGATCAGCTGCCGGTCGTGGGCGACTTGGGCGCCTGATCCGCGACAGTGATTCCCGCCTGGACGAGAATACTCTTCCCATCGGTGGTCGTCGCGATAATTCCGTCGGAATACACTTTTACGGAATCGACGGTGCCGGCGACGGTGCCATCGGCGCTGGTCATGTACTTGCCGACGTAGCTGCTGGCCTGCGTCAGGCTCGAGCTCGCCAAAAGCGTGTCCAGCTTGGTGTTGGTCTGGATCGTCTGCTCGACCTGCGAGAAGCTGGCGAGCTGCGCCATCTGCTGGCTGGCATCGACAGGTTCCGTCGGATCCTGGTTCTTCATCTGGGCGATGAGGAGCTGCAGGAAGTTGTCGTAGTTGAGCGTCGCCTTCTGCTGGGCAGTAGACGTCGTCGACGTGGTGTCCTGCTTCGATGTCGCAGAACCGGTTGCGCCTACCGCCATGGTGCGATCTCCTTGCGAATCTGCTCAACCATTGCAGGGTGCATTTCCTGGTTGTTCAGAATGTTGTCTTCGATAACGTAGAGACCGCGGATGGCCTTCAGGGCGTCGAAAGCGCGGCCGGTCGAAACCAGACCGTCGATGCGCTTCAGCTCGGCCAGAACTTCCTCGTTCTTGAAGCAGGTCAGAAGCATCGTCACCGACTTGCGGAACATTGCCGTCGACTGATCCTTGCCCTCAGGGTTGATCAGGATCATCTGCGCGATGAAGTAGAGCTGGCGCAGAGGCGTTGTCGCGTCTTCCGGCTGGAGAACGTGGTTTTCCAGAAGGAACGTTACATCATTCAGGAATTCCAGCGCGACCTTGCGATCGACGCGCAAAACCGCACCGTTGATGAAGATCTTTTCCCCGGCTTTTAGCGAGATACGAAGCGTGCTTTTCATTTAAGTCCATCCCTGATGATGGTGGTAACGTCAATAATGCCTTGAAAGTTGGTCGACTGCCGTTTCCGGATCCGGTCGCTTTCTTTCAAGATCCAAATAGCGATCGAAATCAGATTGGCGCGCAACTGAACTTCGAGCTGATTGTCCGGATGCTTGAGGTCTTCGATAAAGCTCACCCAAACGCGTCGGGTGTAAAACAATGCATCGATAGCCTCACGGCCATACTTCTCTTTGTCGCGTGCAATCGCGAGCAGCTCGATGGACCGGTCGAGAACTTGACGTTCCCGCTCCTTTGCATCGGCTACCGAGTCTTGCATGACCTCGGCGTAAGAGAACTGATACATTCATGCATCCTTCTTTGTACTTGTACTTCTACCGCTGATCATCAGAGGTAGTTCACGAGGCTCAACTGCTGAATTTTTGAAACGATCGTGTATGCGGTTTCGAGCTGCGTCTGCAGGGTGTTGACCAGTGTGGACGCTTCCGACTGATCGACGCCCTGAAGGTCGACGAGCTTGTTCTGAATGATGCTGGACTGCGCATCGAGGGCATCGTTGGCCTTCGTGACGCGCTCCTGCGACAGACCGAGCTGGCTCGCCTGAGTGACGATGCCGGTCGTGCCCTGCGCGGCATAGCCGATTGCCTTCGAGGTCGTCATCGCCAACGCATCGCCACTGAGGCCGGTGCCGGCGAGCGCCGAAACGGTGATCGACGCGAGCGCGAAGTAGCGCATGCCTTCAGAGTTCGAATTGGTCGAGGACGTGACGGTCTCGGAGTTGCTGATCCGGCTCGTCATGTTCTGGTTGGATGCGCTCGACCAGTCGGCCCATGCCGGCGGCGTCACGTATGCCAGCGGCGGCGTGGGCGTACCAACGCCAACCGGCGGGAACGGCAGCGGCGTCGAGGTCGCGTTCAGCGTATCCTGCGAGAACATCGGCTCGACGAAGTTGGAGATGAACGTGTCCATCTCGTCGCCTGTCAGCTCGGACTTGGTCTTGCCGAGGCTGCTTGCCCAGGCGTCGAGATTCTTCTGGATCGCGTCGGTTGCGGCATCCGTCTGATCGGTCAGCGGCTGGATGTCGGTGTTGATGCCGGAGAAGAGATATTCGCCGTTGAGCATCGAGTTGCCGGTATCCATCAGCGACGACAGCGCATCGCCCGCCGACTGCATGGCAACGGTGATGCTGGTGTTGTCCTGGCTGCCCTGCAGCGCGGTTAGCTTCGAGACGAGCGCATCGCCCGCCGTCTTCATGCTGGTCAGACCAAGCTGGGATGCTTCGAGACGACCTGATACAACCGAGTTGCTGCCCTGCAGCGCCTTGATCCGTGTGACCTCGGCGCTGAAATTGACACTCTTCGCAGCTCCGGAACCAAGCGAGGCGCCGATATCGGCGTAGACGCCGGTGGTCGCCTCAAGCGAGGACTTGACGAGCTGGGTCTGCGACTGGCGAATGGTCAGTCGCATCGCGTTTTGAATGGCCGAACTCGAAATAAATGAACTTTTCATGGGCTTACCTCGCAATGTCCAGAAGCGACTGGTACATCTCGTTGACGGCGTTCAATATCTTGGTGGCCGCCTTGTAAGACTGCTCAATATCAAGCAGCAGTGTCAGTTCCTCGTCAAGGTTGACGCCTGTCTCATTTGAATACGCTTCGGTTGAGCGAGAGAGGGCAGCGGTTGTATTTTCCGATGCCGTCGTGGCGTCGCTTCTGAGCTGCTCGAGCCAGCCGACCGAGTTCTGAGCGTAGCTGATGACGCTGACATTCGAGGAGATGCCGGCATCCGACGAGAAGTTCTGTGCCGAGCCCAGCGCGGTGTACAGCGTGTCGAGATTGTCCGAGAAGCCGCTGGCATTGTCCGGGTTCAGGTTGGTCAATCCGGTGATGGTGCCGTCGCGCAGCTTCATCGGATCGCCACCCTGGCTGGTGATTACCGCTGTGTTTACCGTAATCGTACCTGCGATGCCGTTGATGACATCAGGGGTCGTCGGCGTGTCGCCGTCGAGACCCGTCGAGGTCTTCCAGACGAAGAGGCCCGGCTCCGTCGTCGTGCCATCGGTTTCCGAGAACATCGTCACCAGCGACTTTGCGATCTCGTCGAGCTGCGACTGGAAGGTCGGAGCAACGTCGTCGCGGATCTGCAGCAGCGACTGAAGGCTACCCTGAGCTGTCGTCGTGGACCCCTGCCCGCTGGTGAGCGCCACGCCGTCGATATAGACGCCGTTGCCTTTCGTGCCCGTTGTGTAGGTATCCTGCGAAACGAAGGTGACTGCGCGGGGAATGGTGTCGAAGACGACCGTTCCGTCGTTGGTATAGAGCGCCATGTCGCCATTGGCGCGATCGGCGGTCTTGACGCCGACGATCGAAGAGATCTGCTTCAGCAGCTTGTCGCGTTCGTCGAGCGCATCGGCCGGATTGCCGCCGCTGGCGGTCGCGCCCTTGACGGCGTCGTTCGCCGTCTTAAACTGCGCCAAGAGCGTATTCAGCGTACCGACCTGTGTCGCGATCTCCTTGTCCGCGTTCTGGCGTATAAGCTGGACCGACTTGGTGGCGTCGTTCAACGAATTGGTGACATCCTGCGCGGCCGTGACCGCGCTCTGCGCGGCGATCGCGCTGCTCGGCGACGTACGGAACGCCTGGAGTTTCTGCTGGAAGGTCGAGAGATAGGTGGCCGGCGACGTCTCGTAATCATTGCCGCCGAGCACCGACTTCAGGTCGGTGAGGCCGCCCAGCAAGGTCTGCTGAGCGCTGTCACCGGCGCTTGCCTTCAGCCACTGCCGCATCAAGGCGTCTTCCTGCGCCCTGCTGATCTTCACAACCTGCGCACCATTCAGCGAAGTGGTGACCATCGCCTGACGGCGGACGTAATCGCTGTTGCTGGAGTTCGAGATATTGTTCGATACGACACTGCTCTGCGTGCCGGTATTGTTGAATATGCTCTGCGCGGTATTCAGTGCTGATGTAAGCGACATGGCTAACCCGTTACCCTACTTATCTCTTGAGGTTGACGAGGACGTCCATGATGTCGGACCCCGTCTGGAACACCTTGGAGTTGGCAGTGTAGCTGCGCTGCGATTCGATCATCTCGGTCAGTTCGCCGGCGAGGTCGACGTTCGAGCTTTCGATCGCACCCGACTGGATGGAGCCGAAGCCGTTGGTCTGCGGGAAGCCGGTAACCGTGACGCCCGAGGTGCCGTTAGCGCTGTAGACGTTGCCGCTCATGAGCGTCATGTTGTCAGGGCTTGCAACGGTTGCCAGCGGAATGCGGTAGAGCGGCTTGGACGTGCCGTCGGCATACTTCGCCGAAACCGTGCCATCCTTGCCGATCGATACGCTGTCGACCGGGCTGGCTGCCTGGCCGTTCGGCGTACCCTTGCCGGAGAAGTCGGAAGCGAGCTGCGTGAAGCCGGAGAGATCCATCTGGATCTGGCCTGTCGTCACCGGGTCGTCGATCAGAAGCGAGTTGCCGGAAACAAGCTTGCCTTCGGCGTCGAACTCCATCGTGCCGCCACCGACGGCTGCCGTCGAATAGGGGAAGGATGTCGTGCTGCCGGTTGCGGCGTCCGCGTGGCGATATACTGTGACGTCCCAGGTGCTTGCCGCGCCGGTTGCAGGCGGCGGCGTGGTCACGTCCGTCTTCGTGAAGTAGAAGTCGTACTGCACGGTGTTGCCGAGCTTGTCGTAGCCGACCATCGAAATCTGCTTGGTATCCGCCGTCATCGGCACAGCGTTGTCGGCTGGCAGGTTGCCCGTCGCGACTTCGGCGCCAGAATCCAGGTTGCCGGCGAAGGTACCGGCGGTCGAGGCGATCGCCGTCAGCCCTGACTGGGCAACGTTAACCGGGACCAGACCCGAGAAGCCGTTGACGACGACTGCAGGCGCACCCGAATCGTAGGAGTAACCCATCAGCTTAAAGCCGGCGGAGTTGACGAGGTTGCCTTCGTCGTCCTTGGTGAAATCGCCGGCGCGGGTCAGGACCGGAACGCCGTCAGGGCTCTGGACGATGAAGAAGCCGTCGCCGGAGATGGCGAGGTCGTAGCCCGAGGTCGTGTAGGAGATATCGCCCTGTGCGGAGACAGACTGGCGAACCGACGTCTGCACGCCGCCGGAGTTGTAGTTGCCCGAGCTCGAAGGCAGGACAAGCGACGAGAAGGCGGTCGATACCGCCTTGTAGCCCGACGTGTTTACGTTGGCGATGTTGTCGGCCACGGTGCTGAGGCGGTTCGCCTGTGCGTTCATGCCGGACACAGCCGTCTTCATGCTGCCGAAAATGCTCATCTGAAAACCTCGATTCCCTTAGTAGGCTTGAGAGTATCCGGTGGGCCTTGCGTGAAGCTGTCTGGCAATTGCGTGATCGGAGAAAGATCGAAGCCTAGACCGCCGCGCCCACCAAGGACGCCAAAAAACTATTCCCAATCAATGCAGTAGCCGAGGAAGCGCTTGGAATCGACCGGGTCGACGCCGAGCTTCTTGCGCAGCTTTTTGCGAAGCTTGGAAATGTGGCTTTCAACGACGTTTTCTTCGACTTCCTCGTCGAAAATCCCGTAGATGGCATTGAAGATCTGGGTCTTGGTGACGCGACGACCGCGGTTGGCAATCAAGTATTCGAGAATGCGGCGCTCGCGGCGCGGCAGTGCGAAGACTTCGCCATGGATCTCGGGATCGCGGCCATCGGAGAAGACGCGGATGGCGCCGATGTCCGTGTGCGTGGAAATCGCCTTGAGGCGGCGGCGGATGGCCGCTGCACGTGCAAGAATTTCGCGCGGGTGAACCGGCTTGCGAACGACGTCGTCAACGCCGCAATCAAAAAGTGCAAGCGTGTTTTCGAGCGACGGCTGGTCGCTGACCGCGATGACGGGTGCCATCGAACGATCGCGAATTGCACGCGGCAGCTCGAACGTCTGCTGGCCCTGGCCAATCAGAAACGCCTCGACAGCCGCGATATCTGAATCCGCAGCCGTCTGCACCCACTCTCCAAACTCGTTTGGATCAAAACCGGTCGAAGGAATACCTTCTCGACCAAAAAGGGAAGTGTAGCCATCCTTCACGAGCTCACGCTCATCAACCACTACGATCATTCGTCCGCCTCCGAATCACTTGTGGCACATCGATGACCTATGGGTACGAATCGCACGATTCTGGGACAAGCTGTAGGAACTCATGGGCGGAAATTAATAGTTGATTAAGAATTGCCCCCCGATTTGCTCTACATTTAGTGGGTAGGCAAAATTATGCACACAAAAGTTTCGTGGAAAAGTTAACATGTCCTAAATTGTGACTTGCCTTGCCACATTGGCCCGAATTCTTGCCATATTATGACACATTTCCGGTTTGTTCTTTTTTCGCTATCTTTAGGCGAGTTATCCGCGGCAGAAATTGCTCGCATTGGGAGTCCATTTCCCATAGCCCGTGGCGACCAGATTGGCGATGACGCGGCAGACATATTGCTTCTGCGCGGGGTCATTATTGGGGCCGGCGTGGTAGCGGGCGACCGCCATGGTCCATGTCTCGTGGCGATCGTGCAGGTTCTTCAGAAACCGTGCGGCGTATTCCACGTTGGTTCGGGGGTCGAACATCTCCTCCAATGACCGAAAATTCTCCCCGTGGTAGAACTGGTTGATCTGCATGCAGCCGACATCGATCAGCTTGGCGCCAGACCTGTGAGCCGTATCCACCTGCCTTAACGCGTCACGCTCCGAAGGCGGGAAGAAGGGCTTGCCCTCTATGTTCAAGGCATAGGGGTAGAGCGAGCCCTTGCGGCCCGTTTCGGTCAATCCGACGGAATAGAGGATGCCCTCGGGGATACCGTACTTCAGCGCGGCCGACTGGATCTCCTGCTCGCAGGCGCCATCGGACGCCCGCGCGTCAGAGGTATACGTCGCCAGTGCCGCTGCTGCCAGAGGAGCCAGAAGAAGCGCTCGTAGCGTCGCTCTCACCTGTAACATTGAAGTCTCCGGTACTGCGCTGCCCTGTTTGATTCTGACGCTCGCGCGCCTCGCCGCCCTGCCCCTGGGCGGAGCCCTGCTGCGAGCCGCTCTGTGCGTTCGCCTGGCTGCTGGTATCGGTGTTGGCGACCGGTGCCATACTGACGCTCACGCCGTCGATGGCGTAGCCCTGGCTGCGCAGCGACTCCAGCATCTTCGTGTGGTCTTCCCTGAGCTGCCTGTAGGCGGCTGCAGTCTCGACCTTGAGATCGACGTTCAGCGTATCGCCCTGCAGCCTCAGCGTCGCGGTGACGAGACCGAGATCGATCGGGTTCATCTGGATCTTGAGCGTGTTGACGACCTTGCCGGTGCTGCTGAGTTCAGCGGCGTTCGACAGGGACGACGACGCTTGCATGGCGTGCGCCCATTCCTTGTCGCCGGCGATCGCAGCCGTGACGGCCGCGGAATTGGTGTTCTGCGCAAGGCCGATATAGCGACGCGAATCGAGGATCGTGACCGTCTCGACGTTCGCCTTTCCGCCAACGTCGGCCGCGTCCTTCTCGATGCCGAGATGCATGTCCATGGACGTGCCACGGCTGTCTGCGCGCGTCAGCCGGAAGGTCTGGCCAACCGTATCGCCAGCCGAGGTCGCGCCAGACATGTCCACGTCGGACGCGGCGTCGGTTGCCGACGTCAAGGCGCTAGCGACATCGGCGACGGCGTCGCCCTTGGTCTTCTGCTTGCCGGAAGACTTGTCCTTGGCGTCAGTGGGCGCGGTATCCTGCGCCTTCTGTCCGAACAATGCCGCAGCGGCGACCGACGCGCTATCAACCGGCGCGTTTCCGAGCATGCTCAGGACGTCCGAGACAGCACTGTCGTCGGCCGCTCCGGGCTTGGCCTCGGTCTTGACCGGCTTGCCTGTCTTGTCATCCTTGGATGTCGGCGTGGCGATCTTGTCGGATACGTCTTCGGCAGCACCGTCGACCGCTGCGTCATCGATCTGCTTGCGCAGCGATTTGATATCGACACGACCCGTCTTCTGAGTGTCCTTGCCAGCATTGACCGCCGTCGCATCGGCTTCCGCCTGCGCCAGTGCGGCTGAATTGCCGAGATCGATCACAGCCCTTGGGTTCTGCCGATGCGGCGCAGAGCCCACGGCGCCATTGCCGCCATCGGCAGTGCCCGACGGCTGCTGGCCATCGGCCTTGGCACCCTGGTTGCGATCGGAACCGGCATTGGCCTTGTTCAGGACGTCCGAGAAGCCGCCGCTGCCGTCCGCATCCGAACCCTTGCCGGCCGGCCGATTGGCCTTGGCGCCGGCGGCAGCATCTGCGGCTCCAGCCGGAACGCTGATATCCATCATATCAATTGCTTTCTTTGTTCAAAAGGCCGTCGATCTCATCCAGCTGAGAGCGGCTTGAGGTCACAAATGAGCTGAATGCGGGGTCGGCGTTCTGTAGATCAGCTGACTGCGATCCGGCCGCCGGTGCGGCGTCGGGAACCGCCCCCTCTCCGGCCGATCCTCCCCCGGCCGCCTGTTCAGAACTGGCTTCTTGACCATCCGGTGTATTAGCAGAGCCTTGCGTCAGGCTTGCAGCGTCTGGTTGCCGGAGCACCTGCTCGGCCACTGAGCGCGCAGCCGCCCGCAGGATCTGGTCGCGCGGTGAAAGCGCCTTGTCGGCGATCGTCGAGATATCGCGCGCGGCAGTATCGATCTTGTCCGTTGGGATCGCGGCCATGCCGCCGTAGAAATCGGCCAATGCGCCAAAGGCGTTGTTGTTATCGCCCGACAGGGCCTGGGCGTGGCCGGCCGCCATGCGGGCAAGTTCGCCCTTGCCGGCGATTGCGGCTGCGCGCGCGATGCGCAGGTAGATTTCCCGCTGGCGCGCATCATCCATGAAAGAGAGGATGCCGATGACGTCATCCGGCTTCACGTCATGATCGTGATCGACAAGCAGTTTCACGAAGAGATCGGCAAACTGGCTGGCATAGGGCGAGTGCAGGAAGCGACGGACATAGCGCTGCGAATATTGCAGCCCCTGATCGACCATTCCCTTATCGACGCAGATCGCCACCGAGCGGCGCAAGGCCGCTTCCTCGATGATCGTGCCCGGCGCATTGAGACGCGCGAGATCGTAGAGCTTGAGCGCCTCTTCCGGGCTCTTGGCGATCGTGACGTTGCCGCCGACCAGCGCCAGATAGGGACCGATCTTCTTGTCCTTATACTCCTGCGCCATATCCACCAGCGTCTTGCCGACAAGGAGGCCCTTGCCGCTCAGATACTTGCGCAGGATGTCGGTCACGCGGTTATCGAAGTAACCGTTGACGTCGCGCGCCACCAGATATTCCAGCGTCTGCGGATTGCCGCCGCTCATGGCGTAGATCAATGCGGCATCGACGTTGCGGTCGTCATCGAAAACGGTCGGGTCGACGGCGCGCAGGCGCTTGTCGATGGTGCCGAGCATGAAGCGCTGCATCTCACTGGCGGAATGGTCGCCAAGCACGACCGAGTCCTGCACGAATTGCAGCGAGCGCAGCATCTTGTATGGCACGGTGTCGCCGCTGTCGTCCGTCGTCGGGACGATGGGTAATGCCTCGGCAGGCGCCGCCGCGTCGCCGTGTCCGGCAGACGATGCCTGCGCTTCAGTGGGTGCCGGCGGCTCCGCATGCCCTGCCGATGGCGCGGCCGGCGTCTCTGCATGTTCAGCGGCCGGCGCTTCCGCGTGGGCGGCGGGCGCTGCCGCTTCTTCCGCGCGCACGACGCCGGTCGCCGTCAGCGCAAGGCTGAAAGCGAGGGGCAGGAGATGCCTGTGCTGCCGGCGCTTCATCGATTATCCCTGATCGGCCTGGAGAAGAATTTCGATACGGCGGTTGGAGGCGTCATACGGATCTGCAGTGTCCTTGAGCTTGCGGTCGGCAAAGCCCGAGACCTGGGAGACACGCTTCTCGTCGAGCCCGCCGCGCACCATCATGTAATAGGCCGCCTGGGCGCGATCCATCGAAAGGCGCCAGTTTTCGTTCTCGCCCTTGTACTGGCGACCGTCGGTATGGCCGCGAATGGCGACGACGCCATTCTTCTCCTTCAGCACTTCGCCGATCTTCTGCATGGCAAGGACCATCTCCTTGCGCGGAACGGCGGAGCCGACGTTGAACATGGAATCGTCGCTCTGGTCGGAAATGCTGACCAGGAGGCCGCCTTCGGCCGGCGTCACAGTCAGACCCTCGGCGAGCTTGCCGGCGATGCCGCCGATCTGCTGGGCGATCTGCTGCTGAAGATCCTTGGCTTCCTGCTGCTGCTCGACGGCCTTTTGCTCAGCGGTCTGCGTTTCAGGCGCTATGCCATCCTTGTCGGCGGTCTTGTCCTTCGTCTTGTCGGTAGTCTTGTCTGCCGTTTCAGGGTTCTGGGCGTCAGCGGCCTTGGCTGCGGCCTGTTCGGCCTTCGCATCCTCGGCCTTGGCGAGCTCGATCGCCTGCTTTGCCGGATCGTCGGCCTGCGTCTTGTCGGCGCGCGTCACCTCGATCTGCTTCGTCCAGAAGTCCGGATCGAACGGGTCGCGGTAGGCTTCACCGCCGTCGGCGCCGGTTGCGGGGCCGGAATCGGCCGCACCGCCCTCGCCCTTGGCGCTGACGTTTGCCTGCTGTCCGACCTCCTGGGCGATTTCGGCGAGAACCGAATAGGGGTTCTCGAAGAAGTCCGCTTCGGAATAGTTCTTCTGGTCGCCCGAGGTCGAGGTCTGGTCTTCACCGCTGGCCGCTGCCGCGCCCTGGTTCGGCTGATCCTCTTTTTCCTTCGACTTGTCGGCTTTCTCCTGCCCGTCGGCCTGATCGACCGGCTTCTTCAAGCCCTTCTCGGTCGGCTTTTCGTCAGAGAGCTTGATCGGGTTGAAATAGGTGGCGACGGAGGCCTTGGTTTCCTCGTTGGCGGCATTGACCAGCCACATGACGAGGAAGAAAGCCATCAACGCTGTCATGAAGTCGGCATAGGCGATTTTCCAGGCGCCACCATGGGCGCCATCGTGATCGCCACCACCATGTCGCTTGATGATGATGACCTCGTTCTTGCCGTGATGGTGATTTTCGCTGTCGCTCATTCCAGGACTTTCTTGACGCTCGCCGCCCAGGCAGACATGCGGGTTACGAGTACCGAGTCATCAAACTCGGCGATCAGGTCGATATCGTCGTTCTCGTGGTGGCGCAGCAGGTCCGCCTTTTCGCCGAGTTCGTTCTTCAGGATATTGAAGAGCCTTTCCGGGCCCTTGACCGTGATCGTGCCGGCCTCGCCGTCCAGAACGGCATCGCGAAGCTGCACCGCCAGTTCGACAGCGGCCTTTTCAGCCAGAGCCTCGGTCAAGACGGGAGCCAGCGTGCGGGCGACCGTGGCACTGACAAGATCAGCAAGCTCAACGGAGATCGCCTTTATCTTCGAAGCGACGAGCTCGGCGATCTCTGTCTCGTACTTGTTGCGAAGCTCTTCGATCTCGCGCTGATGAACAAGCGCAACCGTCTGTGCCTCGGCCTCGAATTTCTCGGTCAGCTCCGCGGTCGCCTTGGCCTCGCCAATCGCGTTGGCGTCACGGCGTTCCGCCTCAATATCGATGACTGGCTCGGAGACAATGTCGTCGAAACCGCCGAAATCTTCTGAAAACGGCGTATCGACCACTGATGGGGCGGCGACGGCGGGTTCGCCGAAGTCTTTCAGACGGGACAGTAGCGCGCTCACTCAACCCACCTCGTATCAGCAGAAGCCTGCGACATGCCGCGCCTCACATTGCACCAAACAAATCTTTCGCGCGGTTTTTCACCACGCCCGTTGTCCCTGACCCTAGGAGGCCAAACTTGTGCGAAGATGAAGGGCGCCGTCGCGCGGCGCGCAACCGTGATCCGCAATTACTGCAGCAGAACGAGAACCTTGCTGGCAACCGTGTTCAGGATCGAAACCGCCTGGACGCCCATCTTCTGCTGCGTCTGCAGCGCCGTCTGACGCACCGACGCCTCGTCCATATCGGTATCGACAAGCGCACCGACATTCTTGTCGATGATGTCGGCCATGTTGGCGGTGTAGTCGATGCGGTCGTTGATGCGGGCGCTCATGGTGCCGAGGCCAGCGGCGGTCGTGGTCAGCGTCGAGAGAAGATTGTCGACAACGGACATCATGTCATCGACCTGCTCGGTCGTGGTGTTTTGGTCGAGCTTGATCTCGTCGCCGTCGGCGCCGGTCACCGATCCTGCATTGAGCAGATAGTAGTTGCGCGGCGCCGTCGAGCCGGTGTTGTTCAAGGTGCTGGCGTCAACGGACTTGGTGAGCAGGCCGCGATTGGCGTTGCTGGTGTCGATCATGACGGTCTGGTCAGCAGGAAATGTGATGTTCTGCGGCTGATATTCGCCGGAGGGCGCCCGGGTGAAGCCACCGATGACCGAACGCGAGGTGGTCAGCGTAGGATCCTGGTTGAAGAGCCAGTTTTCGCCGGCAATGCTCGTCGACTGAACCGTCGTCTGCATCTGCTGCTTGAGCTGCTCGATCGTGGTGTTGAGCTTGTCCTTGTCGACACCATCTTCCTTCGCGCTGACAAGCGTCGAGCGAATGCTGCTCAGCTGATCGATGAGGCTGTCCATCGCGGTATAGGCGGTATCGACCTTGGAGGCGCCGACGCCGAGGGCGTCATGGATGTTGCTCATCGAGCTGCCATCGGAGCGCAGAACGCTCGCAAAGGACCAATAGGTCGCGTCATCCGCCGCCGTTTCCACGCGCATGCCCGATGATACCTGCTGCTGGGTCGTCGCCGCTTCCTTGTTGATGATCCGCAATGCGGCGAGAGCGTTTACCTGTGCGGAGCTGGTGATTCGATAGGTCATTTTTGGAGCTCTATGGTAGAGGAGAGGATAGACCGGACCGCCGGCAGCGACAGGTGTGGCGTCATGCCGCCAACCGGATTTCCCGATCGGCTCGTCGCTAAACAAATCAATTCTGAAGAGAAGTTAACCAAGGCCTACAGCCAGCGCAAGTAGCCGACAAACGGTCTCGCAAGCCTCGCGCAACCTTGATTCTCTTTTCAAAAACAAAGAGAAAGCCGCGTCTTGCGAGACGGCTTTCAATGCTCTGACAATTGTATTTGTGGCGTTGGCGACGCCGATGAACCAGCTTAGTTCTGGAACAGCGTAAGCACGTTCTGAGCGCTCGAGTTGGCGATGGAGAGCGACTGGATTGCCAGCTGCTGCTGGGTCTGGAGCGCGGTCAGCTTGCTCGATTCCTCTTCCATGTCGGCATCGACGAGACGGCCGACGCCTGAATCGATCGAGTCGCTGAGATTGGAAACGAAGCTGTCCTGGAGGTCGATGCGGGTCGAAATCGAGCCCAGCTGCGACGCGGCCTTGGTGAGCGCGCTGAGGCCGGTTTCCACATTGCCGAGCGTGGTGTTGAGGTCGGCCACGCTGAGCTGCGAGATGTCCATGTTGTAGATGGAGCCGTAGGTGCCGTATTCCGAGCCGATAACGCCGGTCGAGGTGTCGATCTCGCCGGTTGGCTGCATACCGAAGAGCACGTTGCCATCAGGATCGTCGTCAAGGGTGTAGTCGGTCGTCTGGACAGAGACCTCGCCGTTGGCGCCGCGGACGAAGGAGGAGACGACGCTCTTCGTGCCATTGCCGGCGACCCAGTTCTCGCCCGAGAACGATGCCGACTGCGCAACGCTGAGGAGCTGCTGCTGGAGCTGCCCGATCTCATCCTGGATCTTGGTCTTGTCGACACCGTTTTCGGTGGCGGCGACGACCTTGGCCTTGATTTCGCTGACGATGTTGATGGCGTTGTCCATCGCCGCATAGGCCGTGTCGACCTTGGCGGCACCGAGACCGAGCGCGTCGGAGACCGCCGAGAGAGCCTTGTTGTCCGAGCGCATCGTCGTCGCGATCGACCAGTAGGCCGCGTTGTCCTTGGCTTCGGCAACACGATATCCCGAAGACACGTTGCCCTGTGTCGTCTCGAGATTGGTGTTGATGCCGCGGAGTGTCTGAAGCGCGGACATCGCCGCAACGTTGGTCAAAATGCTTGTCATGAAAAGAGCGCCCCTTGTTGGCAAACTTTTAAAAGGGACATCCCGGTCTACCGCCGGGAACGGTTCATCAGCCTCATGCCTGCTAACCGCTTCTTAAGCTTGGTTAACATACCGTTTAATGATGGCCACAAGACATGAGTTTGGTTAACAAAAAGTTAACGACAACAAAAAAGCCGCGCTCTGGAGAGCGCGGCCTTCGAAACCATCCGCCGAAGCGGAGGCGTATCCTTACGCGGGCGCCCGGAGGCGCCGGCGATTTTAGCGGAACAGCGACAGGATGTTCTGCGAAGAGGAGTTGGCAATCGACAGCGACTGAACAGCGAGCTGCTGCTGGGTCTGGAGTGCCGAAAGCTTGCTGGACTCTTCTTCCATGTCGGCATCGACGAGGCGGCCAACGCCAGAGTCGATCGAGTCGGAGAGCTTAGAAACGAAGTCGCTCTGCAGGTCGATACCCTTCTGCAGCGAACCAAGCTTGGAGCCGAGCGAGGTCATGCTCTTCAGAGCATCTTCCGTATCGGTGATCAGCTCGTCGATGGTTCCCTTGGTGTCGCCAGCCGTGATCGAGAATTCGGAGATCGAACCGGCAGCGGACGAGCCCGTGCGATCCAGAATGCCGCTCTGGGTATCGCTGAAGAGAAGATCGTCGGCCTGGGCAGAATAGCCCGAGGTGCTGACGCTGACGCCACCGGCGGTGCGGATGAAGGACGAAACGACCGACATGGTCTTGGCTTCAGCGTTCGAAACCCAGTTTTCGCCGTTGAACGAAGCCGAGGCGGAGATGCTCTTCAGCTGCTGCTGCAGCTGCTTGACTTCGTCGTTGATCTTGGCCTTGTCGACACCGTCTTCAGTCGCGGCGACGAGCTTGGCCTTGATTTCGGATACGACGTCGATCGAGCTCTGAACGGCGGTGTAGGCCGTATCGACCTTAGCGGCGCCCATGCCCAATGCGTCGGAAACGGCCGAGAGGGCGCCGTTGTCGGACTTCATGGTCGTTGCGATCGACCAGTAAGCAGCATTGTCAGCTGCCTTGCCGACGCGGAGACCAGACGACACAGCGCTCTGGGTGTCCGAGAGGTTGTTGTTCACGCTGCGCAGCGTCTGAAGAGCTGCCATTGCGGAATTGTTCGTGAGAATGCTGGTCATTTAAAAAGCCCCTTATCGGCAATTTTTCGTACGAAGGGACATTCCGGACTATTACCGGAAACGGCGGTCAGCGTCATGCCTGTTGACCGTGCATTTGCTGATCAACTCACCGTTTCGATGAGCCCATATGACCGCAACATGGTTAAGAAACACTAAACTCGTCGGGAAGAAATTTAAGAAATACCCGACACTTAGAGCCTTTCCTGATTAGATTGAAGCATTCTGTTGGCTCAAACGGAGTCGGATGGTCGTCCGGCCGGCGCGCGTCGTAGCCAATGCATACGGCCAAGCCGGCCGGACGATCAGGCGGCCCGTTTCAGCCAACCCGAAGGGCCGGGCATCTTTCCGCCAGGATCAAAGGCGATCGGCTCGACCGTACCCGGGGTATGCCCTTCGCCAATCGCCTTTGCCCTGACGAAAACCTGCTCCGGCAGAATGCTTCAAGCTAACCAGGAAAGGCTCTAGCAGAAACCACGGGGGCAATAAAAAAATGCGGCCGGGAAAGCCCGGCCGCACTGATGTCAGATTTCTTGCGTTTTCCGCTATTAACGGAAGAGCGACAGGATGTTCTGCGAAGAGGAGTTAGCGATCGACAGCGACTGGATCGCCAGCTGCTGCTGGGTCTGCAGTGCGGAAAGCTTGCTGGACTCTTCTTCCATGTCTGCATCGACGAGACGGCCAACGCCGGAGTCGATCGAGTCGCTGAGCTTCGAAACGAAGTCGCTCTGCAGGTCGATACCCTTCTGGAGCGAACCGAGCTTGGAGCCGAGCGAGGTCATGCCCTTCAGAGCAGTTTCCGCGTCGGTGATCAGGCTGTCGATGTCGCCCTTGGTGTTGGACGTGCTGATCGAGAATTCAGAGATCGAGGCGCTAACCGTGCCGCTGCCGTCACGATCGAGGATACCAGCGCCGCCAGCGAACAGCAGGTCGTCTGCCGTCGAGGTGTAGCCGGCCGTCGATACGCTGACGCCACCTGCGGTGCGGATGAAGGACGAAACGACCGACATGGTCTTGCCAGCGCCAGAGCTGGAAACCCAGTTTTCGCCGTTGAACGAAGCCGAAGCGGAAATGCTCGTCAGCTGCTGCTGGAGCTGCTTGATTTCGTCGTTGATCTTGCCCTTGTCGACGCCGTCTTCCGTTGCGGCAACAAGCTTGGCCTTGATTTCGGTTACGACGTCGATCGAGCTCTGAACGGCGGTGTAAGCCGTGTCGATCTTTGCTGCACCCATGCCGAGTGCGTCGGAAACAGCCGAAAGAGCGCCGTTGTCAGACTTCATGGTCGTTGCGATCGACCAGTAAGCAGCGTTGTCAGAAGCCTTGCCAACGCGAAGACCGGACGACACAGCGCTCTGCGTGGACGAAAGGTTGTTGTTGACGTTACGCAGCGTCTGAAGAGCTGCCATTGCGGAGTTGTTGGTGTTAATGCTTGTCATGGATCCGTCCCCGAAATTCGATACCAATGGAGGACATTACCGGACTTATGTACCGGCAATGACGGTTCGGCTTCATGCCACTTGGTCATTCTGCATTGGGACCAAACCCGTCATGTCGAGGATGACTTTCGCAGCAAAACCTTGCGGACTAATTAATGACCCTCTCCCGTTTCTCAAACGAATACAAATGGTTAACTAGTCGTTAAAGGAGAGCTTAAATAGACGAACGTCATTTTCGACCTCAGTGGAGACGATTACTGCTTCCTGCCTCAGGCAAGGTTCACGTGTCATTCTGCGCCATAATGGCCTCATTGGGTCCGTGGTAAACATGCCCGCGGAGCCCGATGTTTGCCGCGTAAAGAACTGAACGAGGTTTGACCGTGAATCGTGTGGTTTCGTTTTCCGCAGCGTCAAAAGACTATCAAAGCGGGCGCTATACCAAGTCGCTGGAGACGCTGAACGCGTTGCTCGAGACACAGCAGGACGCGAAGACCTACGCCTTGCTAGCCCGTACCCTGTCGCAGCTGGGAATGAAGGCCGACGCAGCGATGGCATTTGCCGTGGCCGGCGAGAAGGCGGGACAAAGCGGATCAGAATTTTCCCGCAAGGCAGCGCTGCTTTATTTCGAGGTCGGTAACGAAGACGAGGCAATCAGGCTCGGCTTGCGGCACATGCTGAACCACAGCCTCGATGCCGAGCTGGCTTACGCGCTGGCCTCCATCTACAAGAAACGCGGACAAGACGAGCTGCTCAGCCCTTTCGTCAAGGTGCTCGCCGAAAGCAGCAACAGCGATCACACGCTGCTTGCGATCAGATTGCTCAAGAACGACCCGAGCGACGAAACCCAGGCACTCCTGATCCGCAACCTGTTCAAGCGCTTCCCGAAGCTGGTGCCGCTGCGTTTCCTCTATCTGATGTTCGCCAGGCATGTCAGCGATCTCACCAGCATCAAGCTGCACAAGCAGATCATCGACGAGTTGATCGCCAGCGGCCAGACCGCGTTCCTGCACCATGAGAGCGAATTTTACAATCTCCAGTGGTGTGGTGACGAAGCGCTGAATCGCCTGACCTCGAGCATGAACAATGCCGTGACCGTCGAGCAGACAAATGCACGACGGACGCGACCGCATCAGTGGGCGGACAAGATCCGGGTCGGCTATCTCTCCAACGACCTCTTCGAGCAGCACGCGACCATGAAGCTGATGGGCCGTGTTCTGGAGCTCCACGACAGGGAGCGTTTCGAGATCACGCTCTATTGCCATTCGCGCGCTTCGAACCTTGAGCACAACACCTTCGACCGAAGCCTCTGGGGTCGCGTCGTCGAGGTGGGTGACCTATCCGACGCGGCGATGGCCGAGCGGATGCGGGCCGATGGGATCGATATTCTCGTCGATCTCAAGGGCCCGACATTCGAAACGCGCTATCACGTTTTGAACAACGGCCCCGCGCCGATCCAGATTTCCTGGCTCGGCTTTCCCGGCAGCGCGACGAACACCGATGTCGACTACGTCATCGGCGACCGGTTCGTTTTGCCCGATTCCTCGCGCCCGCATTACCACGAAAAATTCATCCGCTTGCCGGACACCTACCAGCCGAACGATCCCTTCCACCGGCCGACGCCCGGCTTCGTGGATCGCGGTGAGTTCGGCCTGCCCGACGACAAATTCGTTTTCGCATCGTTCAATGCCAGCCGTAAGATCACGCCGGAGACGGTCGACGTCTGGTGCAACGTGCTTCGCCGCGCGCCGAACAGCGTGCTGTGGATGATGGCGGTCTCGAAGCAGACGGAAGCCAATCTCCGCGAATATTTCAAAAGCCGGGGAGTTCCCGCCAAGCGTCTCGTCTTCTGCGGGCATGCGGATTATCGCAGCCACATCGACAGGCAGCAGGCGGCCGATCTTGCGCTCGACACCTGGCCGTACAACGGCCACACCACGACGTCGGAGCAGCTCTGGGGTGGCTTGCCGGTCCTGACGCTGAAGGGCACCAATTTCGCCTCGCGTGTCACCGAGAGCCTGCTGAATGCGATCGGCCTGCCCGAGCTGGTGGCCGACGATGCGCAGGCGTACGAGGACATGGCGGTCGCGCTCTACGAGAACCCCGAGCGGATCGCCGCGTTCAAGCAAACGATCGACGACAACAAGATGATCAAGCCGCTGTTCGACGCGGAGCGCTTCTGCCGGCACCTCGAGACAGCCTATGAGATGACGGTCGCCCGCGCGAAAGAGGGACTTGAGCCCGACCATCTCGACGTGCCCGCCCTGCCCGTCAGAACCTCACCGTTCTGACCTGGGCCGCGACGGGTTCGCGATCTCTCGTATACGTCAAAACAAAAGGCCGGCGATNNATCGCCGGCCTTTTGTTTTGGAAGATCGAGAAGCGCTGTCCGTGCAGCGTGTCAGTTGAAGGATCGAACCAGGCTTCCGACCAGCAGATTCCAGCCGTCGATCAGGACGAAGAACAGGATCTTGAACGGGAGCGAGATCGAGGTCGGCGGCAGCATCATCATGCCCATGGCCATGGTGATGGTCGCGACGATCAGGTCGATGACGAGGAAGGGAAGAACGACGAGGAAGCCGATTTCGAAGCCGCGCCGGATTTCCGAGATCATGAAGGCGGGGACGAGCACGCGGTAGTCGATCGTGGTGCCGGTATCGACCGTCTGGCCACGCTCACGGGCGAGATCGACGAAGAGCGCCAGATCCTTGTCGCGGGTGTTGCGGGTCATGAAGGTGCGGAAGGGCTCGGCGATGCGCTCGACAGCCTGCTGCTCGTTGATCTGGTTCGACAGTAGCGGCTGGACCCCATCCCGCCATGCCTGATCGAAGGTCGGTTGCATGACGTAGAAGGTCATGAACAGCGACAGCGACAAGAGGATCATGTTCGAGGGGGTGGAGGCGAGGCCGAGGCCGGTGCGCAGAATGGAGAAAGCGATGACGAAGCGCGGGAAGCTCGTCACCATGATCAGAATGCCGGGCGCGACCGACAGGACGGTCAAAAGACCGAAGGTGCGGATGATCCATGCCGCAACCGAACCGTCCACCGGCAGGTTGAGCAGGTTCGACGGGAGCTGCTGCGCATGCGCCAGCTCCGGGACCGCCATCATGGCAGCCAAGATCACTAGGAATCGAATCATTCGATGACGAAGGTCCTGAACATGACTTTCGATACGCGTCCCTGCGCCCGAAGGTCAACACGCTCCTGGATGTCATCCCTAAGATATTCGAAGCCGCGCGGGCCCTCGATCTGCTGCAGCGAAACGGTCCGGATATAGGCCATGATATCCTGGTGGATATCCTCGGCGAGCTTCACATCCGGCGGACCGGAGAAGAGCAGCGCCACTTCGAGGCGCACCCAGTTCTCCGAGGGGTAGGCAAGGTTCGAGGTGATCGGCTCAAGCTGAACGACGTTGTTGGCTTCCGTCGAGATTTTCTGGAGCCCGGTCTCGCCGGCCTTCGCCTTCTCGGCCGCCTCGGCGGGCTGTTCCGCCTCTTTCGCGGATTTCACGCTGGGCGCGATCATGCCACCTACAACCCAACCGCCGCCGCCGCCAAGGAGTGTCAAGACGGCGAGGCCGATGATTGTCTTCATCATCGCCGACTTCTTCTTCGGCTCGCCCTCGGTGCCTTCTGCGTCTGCCATTTTGCCGGACCTTAGAGTGGCGAGAGGATATCGACGGCCTGCTGGCCGCGCGGGGGCTGCTGCACTTCCATCAGGCGGCCGCGGCCACCATAGGAGATGCGCGCTTCGGCGATCCTGTCGTAGGAGATTTCGTTGTCGGCGGTCACGTCCTGCGGACGCACGATACCGGCGACGTTCAAGATGCGCAGTTCCTGGTTCAGGCGCACTTCCTGCGAGCCGCTGACGACAAGGTTGCCGTTTTCAAGGATGCCGGTGACGACGGCCGCGACCATCAGGTTCAGCTTGTCGGTGCGTTCGATCTTGCCCTTGCCATCCGTGCTCGTGTCGGAACCATAGGTCACGTCGGTTTTCGACGACGGGTTCCAGCCGAGAATGTTTGCCTGCGCGTCCCAATTCAGGCCGCTGCTGTTCTCGCGACTGCGCTTGCTGTTGTTTTCGAACGAGCCCTTGTCATTGATCGAGATGTTGACGGTCAGGATATCGCCGACGTTGAGCGCGCGAGCATCCTTGAACAGCGCGGCCTTGGAATCGCTCCACAGCGAATAGCCCTGGGCGACCTGGCGCGGCTGCTTCGGATACATCGACATCTGCTGTGTCTGGCCATAGGCGAGACCGCTGCCGATCGGGCTCATGGCAGGCGCACGGCCGATCTCGTTGATCGCCTGCGGGGATTGGCAGCCGGCCAGAATGGCTAGAGCGGCAATCGCGACCGGGAAACGCTTCTTCATGAGGGGTCCTTCGACGTATTGGGATCGGACGCGCTGGCGATGATGTTGGCGATGACCGCAGCCTTCTGCGGGTCCATCTCGTTCAGGATCAAGCTCGACTGGGTGGCGTTCAGCCGCATGATCACGGCGGCCGCCACTTCGATCTTCACTTCCTGAAGCTGCTGCGCCGCGGCGTCCGGCTTCATCTTCTTGTAGATATCGGTCAGTCCGGCCTCGGCCTGCTTCAGGAAGTCGTTGCGACGTTTCAGCCAGTCCTGATACTCGTCACGGCGCTTCGTCATCTCGGCCATGCGGCTGTCGACGTCGGCCCTGAGCTTGTCGAGTTCCTGCTTCTGCAGCAGATAGCGCTGGTCGCGCGCGGGCTCGGCGATGTTGCTGCAGAACTGCTTGATTTCTTCCTCAGACGTCAGCTCCCCGCCTGCCGAGGTGCGCGCTTCCTGCGCGAAGGCGCCGGGGATGGTCAGCATGACGACAGCAGCCGTGGGCAAGACCAGGCGCTTCGCCAGTTCCGAAACCGTCATGTTCGCAAAAGAGATCTTCGTCATTGCAGGACAAGCTCCGCTTGCAGCGCACCGGCCGACTTGATGCCCTGGAGGATGGCGATGATGCCATCGGGCTTGACGCCGATGTTGTTGAGGCCGGCCACCAGCGTCTTCAGATCAGGTCCGTCGAGCAGGGCGACATTGCCGCCCGTCTGCTGGGCCTGGATATCGGTCTGCGGCTGGACGGCGGTGACGCCGCGCGAGAAGGGTTCCGGCTGAATGACCTGCGGCGTCTCGGTGACCTGCACGGTGAGCGTGCCATAGCTGACGGCGACCGGTGAGACGCGAACATCCGCGCCGATGACGATCGTGCCCGTCCGCTCGTTGATCACGACCTTGGCCGGCGTATCGGTTTCGACGGCGAGATTTTCGATATCGGCCATCAGGCGCGTCAGGTCCGCTTCCCGCGGCTTCTGGACGATGACTTCCTGCGCGTCCTTCGGCTCGGCAACCGGGCCGCCGAAGCGCGCGCGGGCGTAGCCATTGACGACATCGGCGATGCGAACGGCAGTGGAGAAATCCGGATTGCGCAGCTGCAGGACGAGATTGATCGAATCCTTGAAGCGCGACGGAAGTTCACGCTCGATGATGGCGCCGCTCGGCACGCGGCCGGCCGTGGTCACACCTTCGGTAACGGTTGCGGCCTGACCCTGCGCCGTGAAGCCGGAAACGACCACCGAGCCCTGGGCGACGGCGTAAATCTGGCCATCGGCGCCCGACAGCGAGGTCATGATCAGCGTTCCGCCGCGCAGCGACGTGGCATCACCCAGCGAGCTGACGTTGACGTCGAGCCGGCTGCCCGGGCTTGCGAACGGCGGCAGGTTGGCGGTGACCATGACGGCCGCGGTGTTCTTGGCGTTCGACTGGCCGCCCTGCGTGGAGATGCCGAGGTTCTGCAGCATCGCGCGCATCGACTGCTCGGTGAAGGGCGATGAACGGAAGCCGTCGCCGGTCCCCTGGAGACCGACGATGAGGCCGTAGCCGATCAGCTGGTTGTCGCGGCCCGCCTGCAGCGAGGCGATATCCTTGATACGCGAGCTCATTGCCGACGCCGGCGTGACAGCCAGGACGTTCGGCGCGAGCATTGCGAGTGCGATGAAAAGGCGGAATAGAATCTTCATTTTGCAGCCACGTGTATGGTGCCGTTCGCGAGCACGGTGCCGCTGACGATGACGCCGGAGTCCATATTGCGGACACGGACCATCTGGCCGGTCATGCCGTCTTCAAGCGGGGAGCCGGCGGCCGAGATCGCCATCGCGCCAACCGTGAAGACCAGGCGGATCGAAGAACCGCGCGTCACGGTATAGGGTTCGCGCAGCGCCGAGACGGAAATCGACTGGCCGGGAAGCAGGGTGCGCTTGGAGATCATGCCGTCCACCTCACGAATGGACTTGGCGTAATCGCCCTGCAGGTTGGGATTGGTGACTTCGACTTCCTGCAGCTGGGCGCTGGAGATCGTTTCGCCGGGATAAATGATGGTGGTCGGAATGACCGCGTAACCCATGTCGGCGGCGGCAAAAGCCGTCGGCGCCGCAAGGGTCATGGCCGCAACGAGTGCGGCTCTCGCCCATCCACGAAGATGTTCTACCCGGCAAAACGTCATGTTTCGGCCCTTCCCTGTTACTTCAGGTTCTTGCTGACGATGGAGGCCATTTCGTCGGCGGTGGTGATGACTTTCGAGTTCATTTCGTAAGCGCGCTGCGCCGAGATCAGCTCGGTGATTTCCTTCACCGGGTCGACGTTGGACGATTCCAGGTAGCTCTGCTTGAGATAGCCGTAGCCCGGATCGTCAGGCGTGCCGACGACCGGCTGGCCGGAAGCGGGCGTTTCCTGGAAGAGGTTGTCGCCGAGTGGCTTCAGGCCCGCTTCGTTGACGAAGTCGGCGATCTGCATCTGTCCGAGCGTCGTGGGCGTAGTCTGGCCCGGCAACACCGCGGTGACTTCGCCGGAGCGGCTGATGGTCAGCTGCGTCGAACCGACGGGAATGGTGATATTCGGCGCGACGGTGTAGCCATCGACGGTGACGATCTGGCCGGTCTCGTTCTTGTTGAACGCGCCGGCGCGGGTGTAGAGGGTCGTGCCGTCGGGCGCCTGGATCTGGAAGAAGCCACGGCCGATCAGCGCCACGTCGAGGTCGTTGCCGGTCTGTGCGAGTTCGCCCTGGATGTGCAGGTTGCGAACGGCAGACGTCTGGACACCGAGACCGATGTTCGCACCCTCGGGCACGATTGCCTGGTTGGCGCGGTTGGAGACGCCCTGTGCGCGTTCGGTCTGGTAGAGCAGATCCGTAAACTCGGCGCGGGCGCGCTTGAAGCCTGTGGTGTTGATGTTCGCGATGTTGTTCGCGATGACCTCAAGGTTGGTCTGCTGGGCATCCATGCCCGTTGCTGCAATGGCAAGCGCTCTCATGGCTTAATCCTTAAAATCAACTACATCTGCATCTTGGTGACTTCGAGAAAGGCCGAAACGACCTTGTCTCGAATGGCAATCGCGGTCTGAAGGGTCTGCTGCGCCTGCATCACGGCATCGACGACTTCACGCGTCGTGGCGGTGCCCTTGATGCCTTCGAAGGACATGTTTTCAGCGCCCTTGATCGAATTGACGGCGTTGGTGGCCGCGTTGCCGAGGACGGATGCGAAGCTGGCATCGTTGGTGGCGCTCTGCGCCGACGACGAGGCCTGGGATTTGCCGAGGTCGACGCCGCTCAGATCGCGCGTGATCGACAGGGAGCTGAGGCTGTTTACGCTGTTAATCATTATTGGCTCTTCAGAAGGTCGATGGTAGACGAGATCAGATCGCGGGACTGCTTGATGGTCTGCAGGTTGGCGTCGTAGGAGCGGTTGGCTTCACGCATGTCGGCCATTTCGACCAGCATGTTGACGTTGGGAAGCTTGACCACGCCCTTGGCGTCCGCGGCGGGATTGTTGGGGTCGAATTCGGTGCTGAACTTCGATTCATCGACGCCCAACTTCTTGACGTTAACCGTCGTGACGCCGTTGGCGCGATCGACCGCTTCGCCGAAGGTAATCGTCTTGCGGCGGTAGGGATCAGCGCCGGGCGTGTCGCCCGTGGAGCGCGAGTTTGCGATATTTTCGGACACGATACGCAGGCGCGTCGATTGCGCCTCGAGACCCGAACCAGCGATTTTCATTGCTGCAGACAAAGGATCCATGATCTTAGCTCTTCACCGTCATAAGCATCATTCGGTTGAAAGACCCCACCAGCGAGGTGTTCAGCTCATACTGGCGCTTGATTTCGCCAGACTTGGAGAGCTCCTCGGCCAAACCGACCGTGTTGCCCGATTCCTGCACGCCCATTTCCTCGTCCAGAGCGGCATCCTTGATGTCGATGTCGTTCTTGGTGCTGAGATCGTTGCCGCTCAGATGCGCGGCATTGGTCCGGGCCATAGCCACGTCCGAATGGTCGAGAACGGCCTGGAACGGCGTGATGTCCTTGGCGCGATACTTGGGCGTGTTGGCGTTCGCGATGTTGCCGGCAACGACTTCCTGACGAATCGTCAGCCATTCCGCCTGCCGCGAGGCCAAGTCGAACAGTTGAATCGGTTGCATGGAACTCTCCTTTTTACTGCCGTGAACCTAGGTGGGCAATCTTGCGTCAGACTTACGGAGAATGCGTTCTTGCTTCATAAGGGCGAGCTGGGATCGGCGGAGACGAAAAAGGCTCCACCGCAGGTGCGGAGGAGCCTTGGAAACCGGCATTTTGCGAGATTGGCTATGTCAGTAGACTTCGCCTTTGGACGTGATGATCACCCACTTGCCGTCGCGCTGCTCTAGCGTCGCCAGCCGGCTCTCATCCGGCAGGATCGAGCCCACGCGCACGACGTACATGCCCGATGTGTCCTCGATCAGCGCCCGGCCGTTGGCGACGTGCAGCAGGCGGAAGGCCGATTTGCCGGGGAACGGCTGATCTTCGGCGGGAGCGCCCTTGTTGTCTTCTTTGCCGATGGAGGAGACCGTTGCCGTCGTCAGCGGGTCGACCGGAACCTCGGGCTTTACTTCCGGCGGGTTCTTATTGGCCATCGCCAGCGGTGAAACGCTGAAGACATTGCGCGCGGGCCAGTTCGGCAGGTCGCGCGTGCGGTCACCCTCGGCGATATTCAGACCGAACTTGTTCTCGTTGAAGAACACGTACCACGGAAAGATCGCGGACGCGCCGGCAAGCAGCAGGCCGGTGATCGTGAGAACGCGATCGTTGAAGGTCGACCGGCGACGGCCCTGCGGCTTCAGCGGCGGAATCTTTTCGTCATCGTCGAAATCGGTCACGTGTGGTCTTTCTATCTTCAAGCGTCGGCTATCGTCTAATTCGGCTATCTGCGTACCGGCTGGTTGCCGATGCCGGCCGCCGCCTTCAGGGCTCCCGCCAGATCGGCAAAGGAATCCGGGGATGGCTGATCGCCGGGGGATTGCTTCAGTACGTCGTAAATGACGGGCACCTGCTTGACCGCCATGTCTAGGTCCGGATCGGCACCCTGCCGATAACCGCCGATCAGGCGAAGGTCGCGGGTTTCCTCGTAACGATGGACCAACGCCTTGAGGCGCGAGACAAGCTTCTCCTGATCCGGCGTCCAGGCCTTGCGGGCCAGACGCGAGATCGAGGCAAGCGGATCGATCGGCGGGTAGCGGCCCTCGTCGGCCAGGCTGCGCTGAAGCACGAGGTGGCCATCGAGAATGCCGCGCGTGGAGTCGGCGATCGGATCGTTATGATTGTCGCCATCGACGAGGATCGAAATGATGGCGGTGATCGTGCCCGTGCCCTCGGGGCCGGGGCCGGCGCGCTCGAGAAGGCGCGGCAGTTCGGTGAAGACGGATGCCGGATAGCCGCGCGCGATCGGCGGCTCGCCGGAGGCGGTCGCGACTTCGCGGATGGCGTGGGCGAAACGCGTGACGCTGTCGACGATCAGGAGCACGTTGTCGCCCTGATCGCGGAAATGCTCGGCGATGGTGATCGCCGTCAGCGGTGCCATCTTGCGCAGCATCGGGCTTTCGTCGCTGGTCGCCACGACCACGACGGATTTCTGCATGTCGGCGCCGAGCGTATCCTCGATGAATTCGCGAACCTCGCGGCCACGTTCGCCAACCAGCGCGATCACGACCTTGTCGAAGGCGTCCGCGCGCGCAAGCATGGAGAGCAGCGTCGATTTGCCGACGCCCGAACCGGCGAAAATGCCGAGACGCTGACCTAGACACAGCGGCGAGAAGATGTCGATCGCGCGCACGCCGGTCTTGAAGCCTTTTTCGACACGCTGGCGCGTCATCGAGGGCGGCGCCGTGTTGGAGATCGAGCGGCGCTTCAGTCCCTCGACAACCGGGCCCTTGCCGTCGATCGGCTCGCAGAGCGAACTGATGGTTCGGCCGCACCAACTGTCAGACGGCGCGATGCGGAAGGCACCCTTGCGGATGACGGTGTCATGGATACCGATCGGTTCGCCCGGCTCGATGGGGCAGACATAGGCAAGATCCGGCTCGACGCGCACGACTTCACCGAGATGCACGCCCGTCGAAGACTTGTGGGCGACGAATTCTCCAAGGCGGAGATGGCGCGAGAGGCCCGTGACCGTGTAGTGACCGGTCGCGATCGTCTGCACATGGCCGCCTGGCGCGATCATGAAATCGGGATTGGCGTAGCGTGCGGAAAGCGCTTCGAGATGGGTGAGCTTCTTGGAAAGCGCCGCCTCGGTCAGCTGTTCATTGCCCATGGATCAAACCTTCCGCTTAGCGGCTGCCACCAAGCGTCTTGATGGCTTCGCCGAAGGAGGATTCGCTGTCCTTGGTGAGCGAGGTCATGCTTTCGAAGGCACGGTTGACCTCGATCAGCTGGGTGATTTCGCGCATCGCGTTGACGTTCGAATTTTCGAGATAGCCCTGCTGGACGCCCACATTGAAGCGGTCGGTGACGGCGGTCGGCGTCTGAGTGGTCATGATGCCGCTGTTTTCGTAGCGGAGATAACCCTTGGAGATGTCAGCCTCGAAGAGGCCCAGCGAGGCGACCTGCCTGTTGTTCTGGTAGATCATGCCGTCGGCGCCGACCTTCGGCTCGCCAGCGGCTCTGTCGAGCATGATCGGCCCGCCGCCGGTGTCGAGCACCGGATATCCGCGCACCGAGACCAGCTCACCGTTATCGGTCAGCGTGAAGCGGCCATCCTTGGTCAGAACCCGGCCGGCCGGCGTGTCGAGCGAGAACCAGGCATCGCCCTTGATCGCGAAATCGAGCATGTTGCCGGTGTGGTTCATTTCACCATTGTCGGCGGACAGGTAGTCATTGCCCTGCGAAACATATGCGATCTTCGCGTTGAGCTTGTTATCGGTATCGCCAATCAGCTGATTGAACTTAACCTCGGTGCCGCGAAAGCCTGTTGTGTTCACGTTCGCCAGGTTGTCCGCGATCGTGTCGAGGCGACGCATAAGTGCCATCTGCGACGACAGAGAAACATAAAGACCGGATTGCATCGGGGTAGGCTCCTGGCATTGGCGATGAACGTTACGAAACCCGGGCGTTTGTAGTGTGTTCGGCCCCGATCCCGCTGAGGCGGCATCTCAGACATGGGCATGGTGACCCATTCGTCATCTGTAGATTGTCAGCAAATCCTTGCGCGAAGCTGGCATCTGAAATGCTTGGCAAAAAGCTTGCCGGAAAGCTTAATCGTCAAGGCGAGGATCAGCCTCACGCAAGCCAGCCCTCCTATCCCTTCGGTTGAAAATAACGATCAGGTTTGGACTGGCGATGAATATCATTATCGGATTTGTGATTGTCTGCGGCTGTATCGTCGGCAGCTTCATGGCCATGGGCGGTCACATCGACGCGCTCTGGCAGCCCTTCGAGCTCGTCATCATCGGCGGCGCCGGCATCGGCAGCTTCATCATGGCCAACCCGATGAAGGTCGTGAAAGACTCGGGCAAGGCGCTCGGCGAAGCCTTCAAGCATTCGGTTCCGAAAGAGCGCAACTATCTCGATACGCTCGGCGTTCTCTATTCGCTGATGCGCGACCTGCGCACGAAGTCGCGCAACGAGATCGAAGCTCACATCGACAATCCGGCCGAATCCTCGATCTTCCAGTCCGCGCCGACCATCCTGAAGAACAAGGAAATCACCGCGTTCATCTGTGACTACGTTCGCCTGATCATCATCGGCAACGCACGCAGCCACGAGATCGAGGCGCTGATGGACGAAGAGATCAACACGATCCTTCACGACAAGATGAAGCCCTACCACGCCATCCAGACTATGGGCGACGCCTTCCCGGCAATCGGTATCGTCGCGGCCGTTCTCGGCGTCATCAAGGCCATGGCGCACATCAACGATTCGCCTGAAGTTCTCGGTCACCTGATCGGCTCGGCGCTCGTCGGCACCTTCCTCGGCATTCTGCTTTCCTATTGCGTGTGCTCGCCGATCACCTCGCAGATCAAGATCGTGCGCTCCAAGCAGCACCGCCTCTACGTCATCGTCAAGCAGACACTGCTTGCCTACATGAACGGCTCGGTTCCGCAGGTCGCTCTCGAATACGGCCGCAAGACGATCTCGGCCTACGAGCGTCCTTCGATCGATGCCGTCGAGCAGGAAATGATGAACCCCGGTGGTGAGAACAAGGCGGCCTAAACGGACATGAACGCTCTACTCCAGAAACCAGTTATGGATGACGCGCTGCTCGCGAAGCTGACAGGCAGATTGGGCGACAAGGCGACGGTTGAAAAGCTCTGCGCAGCCTTCGGCGACGTCTACCGGGTGTTTCTCCCCGATGTCATCAAGAGCGAGACCGACCTCGACGTGCAGGTCAACTATCTCGGCTGCCACGCCGGCTACAAGCACGACCTGGTCGCCGATCTCGGAGACAGCGTTACGCTGGTCGACGGATCGCTTCGCAACTGGTCGCCCGACTTCACGCTTTCCTGCGGCAACGGCTTCGTCATCACGCTGATGGAGCATCTGCTTGGCGCATCGCCCGAGACGGTCGAGCAGCCGGCGGATCGCCTGCTCTCGATCATCGAGCTGGAACTTGCCGTCACCGTGTTCGAGAAGATTGCCAACGTCCTGCGCTCGGCGGTCAACGCGCCTGGCGGGTTCGAGCCGAGCCTCGAGCCTCCGCACGCCGCCGAAACGCGGCCGAAGGCGCCCGACGACAAGCCGGATGAATTTGCCGCTGCGATCAACATGTCGATCACGCTGTCCGGCATCACATCGGAATTCTCGCTGATCGTTCCCCAGGCCGCGCTGTTGAAGACGACCGTGGTCGCGCCGCGCGCCAAGAACGCATCGGCAAACTCGTCGGAATGGACGGAGCAGATGAGCGAGCAGGTTCGCCGCTCGCAGGTGACGCTGGAAGCCAAGATCCATCTTCAGGAGCTGACGCTGCGCACCATCTCCAAGCTTGCGACCGGCGACGTCATTCCCTTCCTCGACAGCGGCGACGTCCGTGTCGATGTCAGCGCCAACAGCAAAGAGCTTTACGTGTGCGAGTTGGGACGCTCGGGCGAGAATTATACCGTCCGGGTGAAGGATACGATCAACTCGGATGACGACCTCATCCGCTACTTAATGAATTAACGGATTTCGGCCCCTGCCCCTCAAGGCAGGTTGAGGCAAGTTTCAACTGGAATAGTGATTTCATGGCGACGAAAAAAACAAAGAGCACCGATCTCGAGCAACCAGGCAACGAAGCCGAGCTTGATCAGGCTATCGATGATCTGCGTGGCGTTCTGAAAACCGACGCGGAAGGCGGCATGCCCGACTTCGGCGGCGATGATCTCGACGCGTTTGGCGGCGGCACCGATCTGTCTGCCTTCGGCGGCGATCTGGAAACCGGCGCCGACACGGATTTTGGCGGCGGCGATTTCGGCGGCTCCACGGACTTCGGCGGCATGTCCGATTTTGGCGACACTTCGTCGACCCCTGGCGTCGCAGCCCCGCTCGGCAGCGCGATGCAGTCGAACATGGATCTGATCATGGACATCCCGATCGATGTTCAGATCATGCTCGGCAGCAGCCGCATGCAGGTCTCGGGCCTGATGAACCTCAACGAAGGCGCGACGATCGCGCTGGACAAGAAGATCGGTGAGCCGGTCGAAATCATGGTGAATGGCCGCAAGATCGCGCGCGGCGAGATCACCGTTCTCGAAAATGACGACACACGTTTTGGCGTAAAACTGATAGAAGTTTTAGGTACTAAGAAAGCCTGATCCCGCTGTAGGGACGGAGAGGTTAGACCATGATGGACTTTGACGATTTCGGCGGCGCTCTTGCCGAGAAACCGTTGACCCAGGCTGAGAAAGCAGCGGCCGTTCTCCTCGCGATGGGGAAAGGGGTTGCTGGCAGACTGTTGAAGTATTTCACGCAGGCCGAACTGCAGACGATTATTGGATCCGCGCAGGCTCTGCGCGCGATCCCGCCGGATGAGCTGCTCGGCCTCGTGGCCGAGTTCGAGGATCTGTTCACCGAAGGTGCAGGTCTGATGGACAACGCCAAGGCGATCGAAAGCATCCTCGAAGAAGGGCTGACGCCCGACGAAGTCGACAGCCTGCTTGGCCGCCGCACGGCGTTCCAGGCCTATGAAACCTCGATCTGGGACCGGCTGGGCGAAGGCGATCCCGCCTTTATCGGCAAGTTCCTGTTGCGCGAACACCCGCAGACTGTCGCCTACATCCTGTCCATGATGCCCTCTTCCTTCGGCGCCAAGGTGCTGATGCAGATCCCCGACGGCCGCCGCGCCGACATCATGAACCGTACTGTCAACCTGAAATCCGTCAGCCCGAAGGCGGCACAGATCATCGAAAAGCAGGTCATGACGCTGCTCGCCGAGATCGACGCCGAGAAGAATTCGATCGGCTCGACGAAGGTTGCCGAACTGATGAACGAGATGGACAAGCCGCAGGTCGATACCCTGCTCACGTCGCTCGAATCGATCAGCCGCGAATCGGTCAACAAGGTTCGTCCGAAGATCTTCCTCTTCGAAGACCTGATGATCATGCCGCAGCGCAGCCGCGTCATGCTCTTGAACGACATTTCCGCGGATATCCTGACGATGGCGCTGCGTGGCTCTTCGTCGGAGATGAAGGAAGCCGTTCTCGCCTCGATCAGCCCGCGTCAGCGTCGCATGATCGAATCCGACCTGCAGAGCGGTACCACGGGCATCAACCCCCGCGAGATCGCAATCGCTCGCCGCGCCATCGCGCAGGAAGCGATTCGTTTGGCCAATTCCGGCCAGATCCAGCTCAAAGAAGGCGAAGCCGAAGGTGCGGCTGCCGCCTAAGCCGCTGTTACTGTGTACAGATAGACCCGAGACGAACGCCGCGATTGATCGCGGCATCCACGGGGACTACAAAAGCAAAGGTCGCGCGCTGGCGCGGCCTTTTCTTTTTGACTAGGAGTCGCGACCGTGGCGGACGACGACAAGGACAGTAAAACAGAAGCGCCTACCGCGAAAAAGCAAAGCGACGCGGCTGAGAAAGGCAATACCCCCTTCTCGCGCGAACTGCCCCTCTTCGCCACGGTTCTCGCCACCTACATCTATCTCATCTTCTTTCTGCCGAACGGGCTCAGCGTCGTCGGGGCATCGCTCAAGGATATTTTCGAGCAGCCGGACCAGTGGAAGATCGACACCGGCACCGACGTGCTGTCGCTCTTCGTCCATCTTGGCTGGGTGAGCGCTCAGCTGCTCGCGCCGGCGATGATTCTCTTCATGGTCTTCGGCGTCGCCGCTTCGATCGGCCAGAACCTGCCCGTGCCGGTTCTCGAGCGCATCAGGCCGCAATGGTCGCGCATATCGCCCGCCAAGGGCTGGTCGCGGCTCTTCAGTCTCCAGGGCCTCATCGAGTTCGGCAAGTCGCTGACGAAGATCGTCATCGTCGGCGTCGTGATGGTGCTCTTGCTGCGCAGCGACTACTTCGCGTCGATCGACGCGCTGTTCTCCGATCCGCGAACGATCTTCACCCGCATGATGTCGGCCATGCAGAAGATCACGCTGGTGGTTTTGATCGCGACCGCGCTGGTGGCGATCGTCGACTTCTTCTGGACGCGCTATCACTGGTACACCGAACTGAAGATGTCGCGTCACGAAATCAAGGAAGAAAACAAGCAATCGCAGGGTGACCCCTTCGTGAAGGGCCGCCAGCGCGCGCTGATGCGCGACCGCGCAAGGCGCCGCATGATCGCCAACGTGCCGCGTGCGACCATGGTCATCGCCAACCCGACCCACTTCGCGGTTGCCCTGCGCTACGTGCGCGAGGAAAACGACGCGCCTATCGTCGTTGCAAAGGGCCAGGACCTAATTGCGTTAAAAATCAGAGAGATCGCCGAGACGAACGGAATACCGGTTTTCGAAGATCCGCCGCTTGCGCGCTCCATGTTTGCGCAAGTCTCGGTGGATAGTGTCATCCCGTCAGTATTCTACAAGGCCATCGCGGAGCTCATTCATCGGGTGTACGCGGCGCAGGCCAAGAACAACCGGGTAAGATAAACGAATGAAAAAATGCCCCTACTCAGCCCAGCGCGAGAAGATTCTTGCCGAAGCAATCAGCCCAGTCGCGACCGAGTTGCGGTTGCTGGATGCTTCGGACCTGATTTCGATCCTGCGATTTGAGTATTACGGCAATCTTTCAGACCTCGTTTCCTCAGCCGCCGAGATGTTCTTCCATCCCGGCACCGTCAATTTCGGCCATGGCGGCAGCTATACGCTGGAATGGGGTGGCAAACCGGAGGTCGTCATCGACCTCGAGATCAAGCCGCGCGGCGTAACCGTATACGCGCAGCTGACGCTCGCCGCCGAACATGCCGGTATCGAGATCAACCACATCGCTTTCGAGAACCCTTCGGCGAACCCGCACGAAAACACGGCGTTTCTCGAGCACAGCCTCAATCAGGCGCGCTATAACGTACCGCCGCTTCAGGCGCTCGCCAGCTAAGTATTATTTCTCAGCTAATGTAACCGAGCCGGATTGCCTTGGCGATCGCCTGGATGCGGTTGACCGAATCGAGCTTGATCGTCGCCGAGCCGAGATAAGCATTCACGGTGTGCACCGACAGACCGAGCTTGTCGGCGATTTCTTCGCTGATGCGGCCGTCGCCGGCGAGCTGCAGGCAGGCGATCTCGCGTTCGCTCAGCGCTTCGGCGGCGGCCACGCGACGTTCGTCAAGCGAGAGCAGGTCGATCATCACCTGGCAGGCGCGACCGTGCAGTTCGACGACCATGTCGTTCGGCGGATCGAGATCATCGCCGGTGAAGACGACGAAGCCATTGCCGATCGCGCCGAGGCGAACGGGGAAAGCGAGGCCGGAGAACGGCACGAGGCCATCCGGAAGCCGCACGACGAAGGGCGCCATGCCGATGGCGCCCGGGAAGCTGCGATCATGGCTGCCGGCCCAGGCGAGCGGCAGGAGCGACTTCTCGACATGCTCGATCAGCGCATCGCCGTAAGCGTCGACAAAGGCCTTGTGCAGCGAGGCGTTGGCCGAACCCCAGTTTTCCAGCTCGCAGATCAGGCGCTGCTTGGCCGGCAGGCCGGAGCCCGACATGCGGTAGACTGCGAAGTTCTGCGCGTCGGCCAGCTTCTGCATGGCGACCAGGCGAGGGAAAAGATCGGATCGACTGCTGACCCTGTTGGCGCGCGTGGAGCGCGAGATGGTGTCGGAGCTGCTGATCGACCGGCCCGATGCATATACCATGAGCGCGTCCTCCTTACACCAGGTTATTTCTGACAGCGAATGCGATGGCTTCGGAACGTGTCTTCGTCGCCGTCTTGCGCATGACGCTGGTAATGTAGTTGTTGATCGTATTTCGCGAGATACCGAGGATCATCGCGATTTCGTCGCTGGTCTTGCCTTCGGCGATCCAGAATAGACACTCGAGTTCGCGATCGGTCAGTTCGAAGTCGCGATCGGACTTGGTGCCGCTATACTGCAGCAGGCTCGTGTAATAGGCCGTCAGCAGGCCGACATCCCTGAGCCGCTCCTGCGAGAGGATGAAGCCATCGTCAAACAAGAACATCAGCGCCAGGCGCGAGCGCCCGATATTGAACATCAGCGAGCAGTACTGGCGGCTTGCGCCATCAGGAACGTCAGCCGTGTCAGGCAAGACGGCGAAATGCGGCTGGAAGAGCTGCATGCACTTCTCAAGCTCTGTGGCACGACCGAAACCGCCCACGAACGCCTCTGCGAGATTGGTGACGAGATCAAAGGGCCAATCGGACGAGACCACGAAATCGAGGCCGGCTTCCTGCAGCAGGTCAGCGCGCGCCAGGAGGTAGTGCGAAGCTCCCACGTAATCGGTCAGGATGCGCAGCCCCGGCTGCAACCTTCCCGTGCCCGCTATCTCACACAGCTGGGCAATGAGTTCCGAGCGCGATGACAGGTTGGTCGCAGCAATCCCGACGAAGTTCCCCGTCCTCGTTTCGCTCTTGAGAGCTTCCAGTATATGCATGTCCATTGGCAATTCCTGAGGCTGAGAACTTATCACGACAAAAGCTTGATCACGTCTGTCAGCAACGAAATGCACCTTCTCCGCGAATCATCCAAAAGGTACGTCAATGAATGCAAATCACCATCTCCGAGTTCTGGGGATTTACTTTCGCCGCGAACTGTGCGCCGATTCGCACAAGGAATTCATCTCTTAGAAGTTATAGTAAGCTAAGATGATTCGAGGCCATATGGCAATACGATTCGCGTCAAACGCGAGTCATGCACTGTTTTCGTGCTTGCGATGTGCCGAAAAAGGAAAGGGCCGGTTTCCCGGCCCTTGTCTTACGCGGCGTTGTCGACCGCCCATTTCCTGAGGATTTTCGCTGCGCGTTCCTCGTTGATCTCGACCATTCGGGCGAGCTTGCGCTCCGGCCCTTCCTTGACCCGGCGATTGAAGCTGCCGTCGTCGTCGCCGAGGCTGAGGAGATCTTCGGTGCTGTCGAAGCCGAAGTCCGAGCCGAAGCCGTCCATGAGGGCCCCGCCGCCGGCGTCGCCTGCTGGTGCGAAGTCCGGAAGTTCGAGGCCGGCGCTTTCGATCGAGGTGTCGCCAGCGATTGCGGCACCGCCACCGGTCATGCTGCGGACCATCGGACGGACACCCATCCAGATGACCAGGAAGGCGACGACCACGAAGGCGAGAGAGTTGATGATACCTGCGAGGTTGCGGCTCAGCATGTCCATGACGCGGACGCCGGAACCGGTTTCTTCGAGAAGCTGGTTTTCGAGGAAGTCCATGGCCGTGACCGTGACCACGTCGCCGCGATCGGTGCGGATACCGGCAGCCGAAGCGACGATCTTCTGCATTTCAGCGAGATAGGCGTCGATCTTCGTCTGGTCGGCAGGTTCGCCGACCATCTTTGCGATGCGACCCTTGTTGACGACAACCGCGATCGAGAGCTTCTCGACCTTGTAGCTGTTACGCGTTGTCGCCGTGGTCTTGCTGTTGATCTCGTAGTTGGTCTGCTCTTCCTTCTTGTCGGACTTGTCCTGCGAGGCAGGACCGTTCGAGCCACCGCTTGGAGGAGCCGCCTGCGGAACGTTCTGCTCGACCGTGGCGGCGTTGTCGTTCGACGTCTGCTGGGACTGAGCCGCTTCCTTGGTCGTGCGGATGGAGCGTTCGACCTTGGATTCCGGATCGTAGACGGTTTCCTGGATCTGCTGCGCGTCCGTGTTCAGGTCGGCGGTAACGCTGGAGCGGAAGTTGTCCATGCCCAGGAACGGGGCGAGCGCCTTGTCGATGTTGGATTCGACTTCATCCTGGACGTTCTGGACGATACCGAGCGAGCGGTTGAGGTTGCTGTTGCTGGCCTCGTCGCCAGAGGCGAGCAGCTGGCCGGCTGAATCGAGAATGGTCACATCACCGACATCAAGCCCCGGCACGGCCGAGGCGACAAGGTGACGGATGGAGCTTGCCGCGGCGCGGCCGGTCGAGGCACTCGCTCGAAGCATGACGGATGCCGTCGGCTTCTGCTCGGCACGGCGGAAGTTGCCGACCTCGGGCATGACGATGTGCACGCGCGCCGCCGATACGCCGGAGATCGATTGGATCGTGCGGCCAATCTCACCTTCCAGCGCGCGAACGCGGGTGACTTCCTGCATGAAAGAGGTCAGGCCGAGCGAGCCGACCTTGTCGAATAGTTCGTAGCCAGCGTTGTTGCTGTTTGGCAGGCCTTTTTCGGCGAGCAGCAGGCGCGACTTGCCGGTCATGCCGGCGGGCACTGTGATGCTCGAACCGTCGGAACCGACCTGGAATGCAATATTGGCTTCGGCGAGCGCAATGCTGATCTGGTTCAGATCGGACGAATCAAGCCCGACATAAAGCGTTTCCTGAGCAGGTTTGTTAACGAATAGAGCGGCGCCGAGAATGAGCGCCACGGAAACAACCCCAATGCCGGCCAACGCCAGCAGGCGATTCCGCCCAAGGGAACTAAAGTTCCTAATAATCGGAACTAATTGATTTAACAGATTCATTCTGTTCTCGCACGATCTTTACAGAC
This sequence comes from Hyphomicrobiales bacterium, assembly GCA_900467745.1. Classification (GTDB taxonomy): domain Bacteria; phylum Pseudomonadota; class Alphaproteobacteria; order Rhizobiales; family Rhizobiaceae; genus Rhizobium. The sequence goes on along the minus strand of UBQW01000022.1, from coordinate 142,110 downwards.
AAAGCAGGCCTATCGCCTAATTTGACCTATAGAAGCCGAAACTTGTGCGAGCGTTTCGTATTGACGTTTAAGTAAGAATGCCGGCTAGAGCGTGCAGCGATCCTTCGGATTTGCGCGCCACGCTTCAAGCCATTGTTTTGTCGCGTGTCGGCACCGCAAACCGCTGCACGCTTTCGCGCGCGACATGCTCTAGAAGAAATCGAAGTCGCCGGCTGCCTTGTTGATCGGCTGGGAATGACCATGGCGCATGCCGCCACCGCCCAGCGCGCGCTGCATTTCGCTCAGCTTCACGAGGCTGAGCGCGGTTGCGACGTCGACCATCCACTCATTGGAGATCTCGCCAGTGATCGTGTCGATGAACTCGGCGATCCCACGCGCCTTCTGCACGGCAAGGTCGATACCCTGGAGCACCTTCATGCTTTCGGGCGCGTTCAGCAGGTTTTCGCCGCCGATCTCAAGAAGCTGGGGTTCGATCCGTTCGATCAGATAGGCGACGTCGTGCAGTTCGGACACGACCCGCATCAGGATATCGGGCAGAGCTTCGACCGGCGACGGCTGCTCCGCCTGTGCATTCACGTTCATTAGGACCTCGGCTCAGAAGAATTCGATACTGGTTTCAACTGGCTTCTGCGGGGCAACCGGACGCTGTTCGAGCGCGACGGTCTTCTGCGTTTCGGCACCTGTGAGCGGGTACTGTCGAGCGCGACCGGACACCGGCCAGAACTCGAGCTTGCGCCCGTGGTCACCGCCGGTGCTGGAACCGACGATGGGGATGCCTTCATCCTTCAGAAACTGCGTGGCAAAAGCGGCATTTTGTTCCCCGACATTCGAGAATGTCGAGATCGTCTTCGCTCCTCCGAAGATCTTGGCTTCCAGGCGGTCGCGACGCGCGCCCTGCTTCAAGAGACCGTTGATCAGCAGTTCCATGAGATGCACGCCATAGCGCGTGGCATCTCCCCCCGTCATGGGCGTCGTGGCGTTGCCCGGCAGAAGGAAGTGGTTCATCCCCCCCACGCCGGCCACGGGATCCCGTAGGCATGCAGCCACGCACGAGCCAAGAATGGTCGTCAAGACCGCGTTCGGATCATTCAGGACCTTCCATTCGCCCTGAATGATATGAACACGGCGGGCCGCAACCTCGACTGTCATTTCAGCGCTCCAAATACGGCTTCAATCGCCGCCTTCATCTTTTCGATGGTGAAGGGCTTGGCCAGGACGTTGTTGGCGCCGAGGGCAGCCGCCTTGGTGACCAGCGCGCGGTCGCCCTGCGCGGTGAGGATGATGAAGGCTGCCTTCTTGGTCGTCGGATTGCTGCGAACGGCCTGCAGGAAGCCGAGGCCGTCCATGTTAGGCATGTTGAAGTCCGAGATGACCAGGTGGTGCGGCTGCTGGGCCATGATCTTCATGCCCTGCACGCCATCGCCGGCGGAGGTGATCTGCTTGAAGCCGAGCTGGGTCAGCGCGTCGCTGAGCAGCAGGCGGCTGGTGACCTGATCGTCGACGATCAGAACTTTGATTTTCTCTGCGAGTGACATTAGTCAGTTCCTTCCTTACGGGCGGTCATCTTCAAGATTTCCTCGCCAATGGCATTAAGCGGCAGCTGCTGTTCGACAGCCCCGAGTTCGAAAGCTACCCTCGGCATCCCGTAGACCACCGAGGTCTTTTCGTTCTGTCCGAGGGTGCGGGCGCCTGCATGGCGCATTTTAAGGAGACCGGCGGCGCCGTCGCGGCCCATTCCGGTCAGGATCACGCCGACAGCATTGCGACCCGCAAGCTCGGCGACGGAATCAAAGAGAACATCCACAGAGGGACGGTGACCATTTACCGGCTCGCGCTCGAGAAGGCGGCAGCATGGTGCGGATGGATTGACCACCTGCAGATGCCGCTCGCCGCCGGGGGCCAGATAGATCTTGCCGATTTCGAGCCGCGCGCCATCCGTCGCTTCCTGCACGACAGGCGCGCAGAGGCGGTTCAGCCGCTCCGCGAAGCTCTTGGTGAAAGTCGACGGCATATGCTGCGTGATGACGGTCGGCGGGCAGTTGGCCGGAAACTTCTGCAGCACGGCAATCAGCGCTTCCACGCCACCGGTGGACGAACCGATCGCGACCACCTTGCGGCCAACGCGATAATCGGCAACCGCGGGCGGTGGTGCTACAGGCTGCGGGGCCATGACGGGACGGCGCTGCGAACGGGCGGCGGCCTTTACCTTCTCGGCGAGGTCGGCGAAGGGGCGCATGTCGCCCGGCTGCGGCTTGCTCACGCAATCGAACGCGCCGATCTCCAAGGCTGCCAAAGTGGCGTTGGTGCCGCGATGCGTCAGCGTCGAGACCATGATGACGGGCATCGGGCGAAGACGCATGATCTTCTCAAGGAAATCGAGGCCGTTCATGTTCGGCATCTCGATATCGAGCGTCACGACATCGGGATTGAGCTTCTTGATCGCCTCGCGCGCTTCCATGGCGTCGCCGGCCTGGCCGATGACATCGACGTCAGGATCGGACTGCAGCACGGCGGTGATGAGACCGCGCATGGTGGGAGAATCGTCAACAACGAGAACACGTGCCGCCATGCTCATCCCTTCCTCCCAAGGCCCTTGGTCGTATAGCGGTATGTGGTGATACCGATATTGTCGAAGACATGCTTGGAATCGCCGGACACTCGCTCGGAGTGGCCAATATAGAGATGACCGCCCTCGGGCATGAGCTCGGCGAAGCGCGACCAGATCTTCATCTGAGTCGGCTCATCGAAATAGATCACGACGTTGCGGCAGAAGATGACGTCGAACTTGCCCTTGAACGGCCACTGGGCCATCAGGTTAAGCTCGTTGTAGGTGATCAGCCGCTTGACGCGGTCATCGACCTGGAACTTGCGGCGCCCGTCGATATTGACCTCGCTGAACCACTGCTTGCGCATGGCGGGCGAAACGGTTTCGAGCGCACTTTCGTCGTAGGCGCCGGCGCGGGCGATGGCGAGGATCTTCGGATCGATATCGGTCGCGAGGATCTTGAAATCGTAATCGGCGACATTCGGCATCATCGACAGCACCGTCAGCGCGATCGAGTAAGGCTCCTGGCCATCCGACGAGGCGGCCGACCAGATGCGGACGCGACCGCCGGACTTGGCACGCTGCAACAGCTCCGGCAGCACGTGGTCGCGCATATGCTCGAAGTGATGGTTTTCACGGAAGAAGCGCGTGAAATTGGTGGTCAGATGCGACAGCATTTCGCGGCGCGGCGCGGCACCCGCCTGCGACGACACCAGCGAACAGTATTCGCGGAAGCCGGAGAGGCCGAGATTGCGAATGTGCTTGGAAAGACGCGAATAGACCAGCGATGCCTTGGTCTCGTTGAGGAAGATGCCCGCATCCGAGTAGATCATCGCGGCGATTTCCGTGAGGTCGCGGCGCGTCAGCGGGTATTCGCCGCTCGCCAGAACCTCATCGGGGCTCCCCGGTCTTACATCTTTTGCACTCAAGACACTCATGCAGCTTCGCTTTCCGCGTCAGGGAATATGGCTTCCAGTTCCAACAGGCAGATCAGACGTTTCTCGATCGCCATGATCCCGCGCGCGAACTGACGCTGCAGTTCGGACGCGATCTCGGGCGTTGGCTGTACGTTGTCTTCACTAACAGTCAGTATATCCGACACCGCATCTACAAGCAGACCAACTACTTTTCGGTGAACTTGGGCCACAATAATGACATGGCGCTGCGTCGGCTCGGTCGGCTTCATGCCGAGACGGGCCGAGAGATCGATGATCGGCAGCACGGCGCCACGCAGGTTGATGACCCCTTTCATGTAGGAAGGCGAGTGCGGCATGGCCGTTGCCGGCGTCCAGCCGCGGATTTCGCGAACCGACATGACATTGACGCAAAACTCCTGATCGCCGACGCGGAACGCGATCAGCTCGCGGTGCCCTTCGCTCAGATTTTTCACGATATAGGACATGATTTAACCCGCCGCCGCCAAGGATACTTCCTGTCTCAGCGCCTGGCCGCGCGAAGCGCCCACGACTGCATCGACATCGAGAATGAGCGCGACGCGACCGTCGCCGAGGATGGTTGCCGCGGCAATGCCCGGAACGTGGGTGTAGTTCGCCTCGAGGCTCTTGATGACGACCTGACGCTGACCCTGGATCGCATCAACCATGAGCGCGCGCTGACCGCCGCCTTCGGATTCGACGAGCAGTGCAACACCTTCGACCGGATTGGCCTGGGTGGCGCGGAAGTTCAGGATGCGACCGACATCGACCAGCGGGCAGAAGGAGTTGCGGATCGAGATCAGGCGATGGCTGGCGCCGAAGGAGTGGATGGCGGACGCCTCCGGCTGCAGGGTTTCAACGATTGCCGTCAACGGAACGACGAGCGTCTGACCGGCGACCGTGACCACCATGCCGTCAAGAACGGCGAGCGTCAGCGGCAGGCTCATGGTGAAGACGGAGCCCTGGCCCGGCCGCGAGGTGATGCTGATGCGACCACCGAGCGCCTGGATCGAACGCTTGACGACGTCCATGCCGACGCCGCGACCGGAGATGTCCGAGATCTGGTCTGCGGTCGAGAAGCCCGGCGCAAAGATCAGGTTGTCGATCTCCTCGTCGGACAGGTTGGCGTCCGGGGAGATCAGGTCGTTGTCGATTGCCTTCTGCTTGACGCGTTCGCGGTTGATGCCGCCGCCGTCGTCCTGCAGTTCGATCAGGATGCGGCCCGACCGATGCTTCGCAGTGAGCTTGATCGTGCCCTCGGGATCCTTGCCGGCGGCAGTGCGCTTTTCAGGGCTTTCGATGCCATGGTCGACGGCATTGCGGATCATGTGCGTCAGCGGCTCGGCAATCTTGTCGATAACCGTCTTGTCGACTTCGGTGTTTTCACCTTCGGTGACGAGGCGGATCGACTTGCCGACCATGTCGGCGACTTCGCGGACGATACGCGACATGCGCTGGAAGACCGGCTTCACCGGCTGCGCGCGGATCGCCATGACCGAATCCTGGATCTCGCGGGTGAGCTGCTGCAGCTCCTCGAGACCCATGTTGATCGAGGACGTGCCGGTCGTGTCGTTTTCGATGACGCTCTGGGAGAGCATCGCCTGGTTGATGACGAGCTCGCCGACGAGGTTGATCAGGCGGTCAACGCGATCGAGATCGACGCGGATGGTCTGGCCGGCGCTGTTGGCGGCGGCATTGTTCTGGGCGGCAGCGGCAGCGGCTGCATTGGCGGCAGCAGCCGATTCCTTCTTTTCGACGCGAGCAGCGGCGGACGCAATCTGCGTCACGTTCGAAGCCGTTTCCGCAGCGGCAACCGCAACGGCAGCTTCCGTCTTTTCCGGAGCCGGCGCATCGGTGCCGTCATCCAGCGCCGACAGGTCGAAGGGTACCGGCACCATCGGCAATTCCTCGGCCGGAGCGGCTTCGGTTTCGGCGGCGACGGTCGTGATGGTCAGTTCGCAATCCCACTCGGCGAATTCGAAGACAGCGCGGATCGCGTCTTCGCCCTTGTCGGTCTTGAGCGTGATGTTCCAGTAGAAATAGGCGGCTTCGGGATCGAGCTCGTCGAGGCCCGGCAGCGCATCCATGTTGCAATAGATGCTCATCTCGCCGAGGCGGCTCAGATCGCGCAACAGCAATGTCGCGTCGTTGCCCTTGGAATAGAGCTCGAAGCGCGGCTTGAAGGTGATCTCGAAGGTCTCGTCGTCGCTGAAGTCGTCAAACGAGAACGGGATCGGCTCGAAGCCGCTCTCGTCGGTCGGCTTGACGGGTGCTGCTGCGACCGGCACTGGGGCGGCTGCAGGCGCTTCGGAAGCGGCTGACGGCGATGGGAGTTCGCCGTTGGCAAGCGCTTCCAGCTCCTTGACGAGGCCACGGCTGCGGCTCTCGTCGACGCTGCCGCCGTCACGGGCGGCGTTCGTCAGATCCGCGAGCACGTCGGCCGACTTGAGCATGACCTTCAGGACGTCCTGGGTCGGCTCTAGCTTGTTGGAACGAACGCAATCAAGTGTGGTCTCGAACACATGGGCGAAGGCGACGAGATCGTCCAGACCGAAGGCGCCAGCGCCGCCCTTGATCGAGTGAACGGCGCGAAATACCGCGTTGACGGTTTCCGGATCACGATCGCCATCATTCATTTTCAGAAGACCGGATTCCAGTTCCGCGAGCTGTTCCTCGCATTCCTGGAAAAAGATCTCTTTGATTTCGTTCATATCCATAAAAGAAATTCCTGAGTTTAAGCGGTTACGCGCTCAATGGCATCGATCAGCTTGGCAGGGTCGAAAGGCTTGACGATCCAGCCGGTGGCGCCGGCCTGGCGTGCGCGATTCTTCTTCTCGGCATCGCTTTCGGTCGTCAGGACCAGGATCGGAATGGCGCGGTACTTGTCGTTGCGGCGAACGCCTTCGATGAAACCGAAGCCATCGAGACGCGGCATGTTGATGTCGGTGACGATGACGTCGGGGTGGGATGTCTCCAGAACCTCGAGACCTTCGACGCCGTCTTCCGCCTGGATCGTCTCGAAGCCCGCATTGTTGAGCGTCACGAGAAGCATGTTGCGGATCGTCCGTGAATCATCCACGGTCAGCACTCTTTTCTTCATTCCTAAATCTCCTTGGCGAGCAGCGGGTGAACATCCACACCGATCAGCTGCATGGTTTTCTGAAACGCGTCCGAAACCTTGGTGAAGGTGAACGCATGCTTGTCTTGATCCCAGGTCTTGGCGGCCGACATCAGCACCTGCGCGCCGAGGGCGCCGACGCGCTCGACGGCCGACGCATCGATCGACACGGCGCTGCCGCGCATCGACAGAAACTTGTCGCGCAGGGCGGCGGCTTCGTTGAGGTCAATGGTCGCCGCCAGGTTCAGCGTCTTCCCACTCTTTTTTGCTGCCATCAGACTTTCCCTATCTGCTGATTGGCGCCCAACGAATGTGAGCCGCCGTCATAAATCAGTGCTTCAGTAAGCATTTCGTCCGCCTCCGAGACTTGCGAGCGGAGGGTTGAAATCGAATGCCGCGTCGCTTTCCTCGACAACCCGGCGGGCGGGCTGGACATCGACGGCGCGCACAGGGCGACGTTCGGCTGCCTCGGCGCGATTGCGGGCGATGCGGAATTCGCGGACCGTGCGGCCAAGCTCGACGATGACGGTGTGGAGATCGTCTGCGCCGTCGGCTGCATGCGAAGCGGCGCCGGCACTTTCGGCGACGCGTGCGCCCAAGCCCTTGACGTCGGTGGTGACCGCATCGAGCACGGAGGCGTTGTCGCTGGTCTGGCTGGCGACCGAAGCAATCGCGGCGTTGATATCGGTGACCTGACGCACGATGCTGCCGATCGAATCCTGCGTACGGCCGACCATCTGCACGCCGGCATCCACCTGCGACTTGGTCGTGGTGACCAGCGTCTTGATCTCGCGGGCGGCATCGGCCGAGCGCTGCGCCAGCGCGCGGACTTCCTGCGCGACAACAGCGAAGCCACGGCCGGAATCACCGGCGCGGGCCGCTTCGATACCGGCGTTGAGCGCCAGCAGGTTGGTCTGGAAGGCGATTTCGTCGATGGCGCCGATGATCTGGCCGATGCGCTCGGCGGACTGCTCGATATCGGCCATGGCAGAGATGGCCCGGCCGACAACCTCGCCGCTTGCTTCGGCTGCCGCGCGCGTCGATGCGGCGGCATCTTCAGCCGCGCGGCTGCCCGCGACGCTGCGCCGGACGTTTTCGGAGAGATCGGCGAGTGTCGCGGCCGATGCCAGCAGCTGTTCGGCGTGACCGGAGGCGTGACCGGAAAGATTGCGGGCGGACTGGCCAAGCACCCGCACCGATGCTTCGGCCTTAAGAGTGCGTTCGCTGATCGAGCCGAATTCGGTCTGCAATGCTTCGAGCGCACCATTCAGCGCCAGGGCGACATCATTGTGCGGGCCGTCTTCGGTGACGATGGCGCGGGCGGTGAGGTCGCGGGCAGCGAGGCCTTCGATGACGTCGGAGAATACGCGGGCGACCTCGGCCTTGTCGCTGTTTCGCTGGTCGGCGATCTGGCGCTGCTGCGAGGCGCGCAGGGAATTGAAGCGCAGCGACACGGCGATCTCGACATCGACCATCACGAGGCGGATGAGCGCGGTCATGAGATCGGCGATCTCGCGCTTGCGGCGCTTGACGCTCGGCAAAATAGAGGAGCCGGCGAGCTCGTCGGCGAGGCCGGCAATGACATGCTCGAGGACGACGCCGTGGCCGGCGACATGCCAGCGAGGGTCCAGTCCCATCTTGCTTTCGGAATCCGACAGGACCTTGACGCGCTCGGCGTAGAGGCTGTCGAAGCGGGCATCGGTCAGCACATCCCAGTGCGACGTCTGCAGATCATGGAGCCGGTCGACCTGACGCTCGCTCTCGAAATTGCGGGCGGCATCGGGGAAGGACTGGAAACGCTGGAAAAGATCGCGAAGGCCTGAGGTCAGGTGCTGCTGGAGCGCCGGGCGATAGCGCCGCACCATCTCGCATTGCTCGGCATCGAGGCCGGCAAAGCGCAGGCGGTCACGCAGGCTACCCGCCTGTGCTCCACGATCCTGATCCGATGGCATATTCTGCCCCACGCCTGTCCCCAACCAATGCCCGGGCATATCGCCCGAAGAGAAATCAAGCCTCCTGACACCAACACGGATGCGTGCGGACCTGACGCGGGCTAACGCCGGCGGTCGGACCTGTCGCGATCAGTGCGGACTATCTTAGAGCTACTTGAGAGATCGATACCGGATTGAGCCGGTACGGCGGTTCGGCGTCATGCCTGCTAGGAACGCTAAAATTTTCCCATTCCGACGTGTATTGCAATGTTTATGGTTAATTCCTTGCCTGAAGGTTAATACCCATTTTATGAATGTGGGCTTTCGGAGCAACGCGAATAACCATCCATGAAATACTGGTGTGACGTTGCGCCGCTGCTACAAGTTCGAAGCAAGCTTCGTGTTATATCCCCGCCAAATCACGACATGACGTCATAGGGATTGAGCAATGATTGTTCTGGGTTTGGGTGCATGTTTTCTTGCCGTGTCTGTTCTCACAGCCGTCGCACTTCTCGACCGTATTGAAGCGGGCCGTGTCGCCATGCCTCTGCGGGTGCTTTGAATTCCCGTCATAAAACAACAGTAATGGACGTGTTTAACCACTGAGCCGGCGAAGTGTTGCGCTTTGGCCGACGATGGTTTGTCCAGTTACGGAAATCAGACGCATGTCCCCACGCCTCGGTATCCTTATCATTGTCGGCGTGACGCTTTGGCGCATCGTCACCTTGCACTTCGACACGACGGATCTGTTCGTCGATGAGGCGCAATACTGGTTCTGGTCGCAAAATCTCGACTTCGGCTATTATTCGAAGCCGCCGATGATCGCCTGGGTGATCCGCGCGATGACCGAGCTTTCGGGATCGACCGCGATCTTCTGGATCCGGCTCTGCGGCCCCCTTGTTCACATGGCGACCGCTTTCGTGCTGATGAAGCTCGCCAAGCGCTTCGCCAGCCCGGAGATCGAGGGCTGGACGGGGGTCACCTACATAACGCTGCCCGGCGTCGCGTTGTCTTCCGTCTTCTTCTCGACGGACGTCATCCTGCTCTTTTTCCTGGCTGTCGCGCTGTTTGCCTATTTCGGCCTGACCCGCCAGCGCTCGATCACCCTTGCGCTGCTGATGGGCGTGGCCTTCGGCTGCGCGTTTCTATCGAAGTACGCGATCCTGTTCGTCGTGCCCGGCGGCCTGATCGCCTTGCTGCTTTTGCCGATGGCGCGGATCGGCTGGCGCGACTTCTTCATTTCGGCGGCAACCGCCATCGTGGTGGCGGCGCCGAACCTCTGGTGGAACGCCACCCATGACGCCACGACGATCAAGCACACGACCAGCATCGCCCACTGGAGCGGGCTGAGCCTCAATGTCGGGCACGGGATCGAGTTCTTCGCCGCGCAGTTTGGCGTTGTCGGGCCGATCGTGTTCTTCGCGATCCTCTGGGCGGTTTACCGGGCTCTGAGAGGGCAAGGCAGCCCGATCGAGAAATTGCTGATCTGGCTTTCCGTGCCTGTCGTGCTCCTGATCACCTTCCAGGCGCTCATCGCCAAGGCCTATGCCAACTGGGCGGTGACGGCCTATGTGGCGGGCACGATCCTCGCCGTCTGGCTGCTTCATCGCGTCTGGCCCAAGGGGCTGCGCGTGTCTTTCGCGATCAACGGCACGGCCAGCGTGCTCTTTCCGCTCGCTGCCATCTTCGCGCACCAGCTCGTGCTGCCGAATGGAAACGAGGTGATGAAACGCTATCTCGGCCGCAGCGCCGTCAGCCGCGAAGCCGGCGATCTGGCGCGACAGGCGGGTACCGCGATCATCGTCAGCGACAGCCGCGACATCCTCGCGGACATGTACCATACGCTCAGAAACGAACCATTGAAGATCTATGCGCGGCCGCCGGCGGAAGCGCCCGACAACTATTATGAGCAGACCTTCGCGCTGCCCAATACCGTCAGCGACGAAGTGCTATTCGTCACCACGCAGCCCTTCGAGTGCGCGGAGACGCCGCAGACCATCAAGTCATGGCAGCCGAGCGAAGGCTATTATCGCGGAAATATGATCTACGCCTACAAGGTGAAGGCCAGCTGCCTGGCAGCGGCGAAGTAGCGTATCATTCGCTTGCGGACCGCAGGCAGATGCAGGTGCCCTTGCCTTCGACCTCGATGAAGGCAACGCCGCCATTTTCGAAGGCCAGCCGCAGTTGCGCTTCAGTGGCGCGGTGCAGCTCGTGGTGCTTGCCTTCATAGTCGCGGATCGTGCTGCGGGAGACGGCGGCATGGTCGGCGAGGTCGACCTGCGTCCAATCCAGCAGACCCCTGGCCGCGCGGCACAAAGCGGGGGTGAGAATTGTTTCTTTCGCGCCTTGACCCATGGTGTCAAACCACCCATATTGGTTGATATTAGCCATATATGTCATAATTTAAACAGGATTTCCAGTCGGGGAGACCGCTTATGCCGCACGATACACCTTTGATTTCGACAATCGTCGGGGGTCTCGTGCTTGCGTTCATCCTCGGCGCCTTCGCCAACCGGCTGAAACTGCCGCCGCTGGTCGGCTATCTCATCGCCGGCATTCTGGTGGGGCCGCATACGCCGGGTTACGTCGCGGACCAGAACCTCGCGCCCGAGCTTGCCGAGATCGGCGTCATCCTGCTGATGTTCGGCGTCGGCCTGCATTTTTCTCTCAAGGATCTTCTATCGGTGCGCGGGATCGCGGTGCCGGGCGCCATCGTGCAGATCGGCTTCGCCACTTTGCTCGGCTGGGGATTGGGCGCGCTGATGGGGTGGCCGACGGGCGGGAGCCTCGTCTTCGGGCTCGCCCTTTCCGTCGCGTCGACCGTCGTGCTCCTGAAGGCTTTGCAGGAACGGCGGCTCGTCGAGACGGAAAGGGGCAAGATCGCGGTCGGCTGGCTGATCGTCGAGGACCTTGCCATGGTGCTGGCGCTCGTCCTCATTCCCGCGGCCGCCAGCATCGGCAGCGGCCACGGGACGATCGAGCCGCTTTCGGCGGCGGTGAACCGCATATTCGGCCTAGACATGGGCATCGGCGGCATCATCGGCATGACGCTGGTCAAGGTGGCGCTGTTCGTCGGCGTGATGCTGGTCTTCGGCCGGCGCGTTATTCCCTGGACGATGCACCGCATCGCCCACACCGGATCTCGCGAACTGTTCCGCCTCGGCGTTCTGGCGATCGCGCTCGGCGTCGCCTTCGGGGCATCGAAGCTCTTCGGCGTGTCTCTTGCGCTCGGCGCCTTCTTCGCGGGCATGGTTCTCGCCGAAAGCGAGCTCAGCCATCGGGCGGCGCAAGAAAGCCTGCCGCTTCGCGACGCCTTCGCGGTGCTGTTCTTCGTTTCCGTCGGCATGCTGTTTGATCCGAACATCCTGATCGAAAAGCCGATCCCGCTGATCGCCACCATCTTCATCATCGTCATCGGCAAGTCGGTCGCCGCTTTCCTCATCGTGCAACTGTTCCGCAAGCCCGTGGGAACGGCGCTGACCATTTCGGCGAGCCTTGGCCAGATCGGTGAATTCTCCTTCATTCTCGCAGCGCTTGGTGTCGATCTCGGCCTGCTGCCGGAAGAAGGCCGCGACCTGATCCTTGCCGGCGCCATCATATCGATCATCCTCAACCCGCTTCTCTTCTATGCCTGCGACAAGCTGCGGCCGCTGCTGGAGCCGAAGCGCGAGGAGCCCCAACCCGAGCCGGCCGCGGAGCCCACGACCGAAGTGGTGGAAGAGCCGCCGGTCGTGGCGGACGAGGTGCATGCGACCAAGCTCTCGGGCCACGCCATTCTCGTCGGCTACGGCCGGGTCGGCAGCATCGTCGGGCAGAACCTGAAGTCCTCGGGCACGCCCTTCCTCGTCATCGAGGATTCCGACCACCGGATCGCGGCACTTCGCGATCAAGGCATCGAAGTGATCGGTGGCAACGCCGTCACGCGCGAGGTGCTCGATCTCGCCAACCTGAAGGGCGCGCGAAGCCTTGTTATCGCCATACCCAACGCATTCGAGGCTTGCCGCGTGGCCGAACAGGGGCGTGCGGTCAATCCAGGCGTACTGATCGTGGCGCGTGCGCATTCGGATGCCGAGGTCGAGGAACTCAGGCAATATGGTGCCGATACCGTCATCATGGGCGAGCGCGAAATCGCCATGGGCATGCTTGACCGTCTCTCTCAAGTGCATCATGACAGTTCACCCTATGAAGTCGAGACCGAGGCTGGTATAAGCGCGGCCGAGGAAACGCCTTCTCCCGAGAAGCAATGAGAGAACTTTGCGCCGTTGAGCCGGTTCGAGATTGAAAATCCGCAGGACGACCAGATGAGGTTCGATACGCGCCGCATGACCGGTCGCGTTGCCGTCTCGCTGGCCGTCGCGATCTTCGCCTATCTCGGCCTGTTGTTCGGCGGCAATCTCGTGCTCGGCCCCACGCGCGGGCCCAACAACGCATTTTCTTCTTCAAGCAAGGATAGCCAGCCGCTGCAGCTGAGCGCGCGCGACGTCGTGCGCGGCGTGCTTGCAGCCGATCGGAAGGTCGCGCAGAAATACGCGAGCTATGCTTCCGGCGACGCGGCTACCGCTGAGCTGCAAGTCTTCGAGCGCTTGTCGCCCGGCTTCATCAAGCTTTCGCAATCGACTTCGCCTGCGTTCTACGCGGCTGACGCGAAGCCCTACGATTCGCATGGACCGCCCGCTTTCGCGGCCTGACGACACGCGCCTCGGCGCCTCCCATTGCATTTACGACACGCCTGCCTGCGCCCGAAGCGCAGGTTCCAGCGTTATCAAGGATAGACAACACTATGCGCACCTCACCATGGCTGGTGGCCACCTATACGGTGATCATTCTCCTCGGCATTCTGATCGCACTGCCGAATGCCCTGCCGCAATCCACATTGCAGCGCCTTCCCTCTTGGCTCCCGCACCAGCAGGTCTCGCTCGGCCTCGACCTTCGCGGCGGCTCGCACCTCGTTCTCGAAGTCGATGAAGCCGACCTGACACGTGAGCGTCTGCAGTCGCTTCTGCAGGACGCGCGCCGCGTGCTGCGCGAAAAGAACATCCAGCCGAAGTCGGTCGTTCGCAACCAGAACCAGATCGTCGTGACGCTGAACGACCAGGCGCAGACCGACGAAGCCGTGACGCAGCTGCGCACGCTCGGCAACACGATCGCAACAGGCATTTCCGCCGGCCAGTCGGACCTTTCGGTCACGACCAGCGGCGGCAACATCATCGTTGCCTTCTCAGCCGCCGGTATCTCCAGCAACGTCGACAGCGCCGTCCAGCAGAGCCTTGAAGTCATTCGCCAGCGCGTCGACCAGGTCGGCGTCGCCGAACCGACGATCCAGCGCATCGGCGGAAACCGCGTTCTCGTGCAGCTTCCGGGCGCGCAGGATCCAACCCGCCTTCGCCAGCTTCTCGGCTCGACCGCCAAGATGTCCTTCCACATGCTCGCGCCGAACAATGCTCCCGGCCCCGGCGTGACGATGCTGAAGGACGATGAAGGCAACACCTATCCGGTTCTCGACCGCGTCGAAATCTCCGGCGACCGCCTGTCCGACGCCCGCGTCAGCTTCGACCAGAGCCAGCAGCCCGTCGTCAGCTTCCGCTTCGACAGCGCCGGCGCGACCCGCTTCGCTGACATCACCCGCCAGAACGTCGGCAATCCCTTCGCCATCGTTCTCGACGACAAGGTGCTGAGCGCGCCCGTCATCCGCGAGCCGATCACCGGCGGTTCCGGCCAGATTTCCGGCAACTTCTCGACCGATACGGCCAACACGCTTGCCGCCATGCTGCGCGCCGGCGCCCTGCCCGCCAAGCTCACCGTCATCGAAGAACGCACCGTTGGTGCCGACCTCGGCGCCGATGCGATCCAGATGGGTATCTATTCCGGTCTCGTCGGCTTCGTCCTCGTCGCGGCCTTCATCTTCCTGCTCTACGGAACCTGGGGCATTCTCGCCAACGTCGCGCTGCTCATCCACACGATCCTGACCTTCTCGGCACTGACGCTTGTCGGCGCCACGCTGACACTGCCCGGCATCGCCGGCGTCGTGCTCGGCATTGGTCTTGCGGTTGACGCGAACGTTCTGATCAACGAGCGCATCCGTGAAGAAACCCGCAAGGGCAAGGGCTCGTTCGCGGCCATCGACACCGGCTTCCGCCGCGCCTACTCAACCATTATCGACGGCAACATGACGGCGCTGATTGCCGCCGCCATCCTGTTCTGGTTCGGCACCGGTCCGGTTCGCGGCTTCGCCGTCACCATGGCGCTCGGCCTGATCATCTCGATGTTCACTTCGGTCGCCTTCGTTCGCGTTTCGATGATCGAGATCACCCGCCGCTTCAAGCTGAAGACCATCAACATCAAGCCGTTGCTGCCGGTCTTCTACCCCTACGACAAGCACATCCAGTTCATGAAGGCGCGCTTCTTCGGCGTGACCGTCTCGGCGCTGCTGTCCGTCGCGTCGGTCGTGCTCTTCTTCCATCCTGGCCTCAACTACGGCGTCGACTTCCGTGGTGGTATCCAGATGTCGGTGAAGACGCAGGAAGCAGCCGATCTCGCCAAGTTCCGCGAAGGCCTGAACAGCCTCGGCCTCGGCGAAGTCTCGCTGCAGTCCTATGGCGACAACAACACCATGGCCGTTCGCGCGCAGCGCCAGGACGGCGGTGAAGAGGCGCAGACGGCAGCCGTCACCAAGCTGAAGGACGAGATCGTCAAGATCGATCCGTCGGCAACCGTGACCGGCACCGATGTCATCGGCCCGAAGGTCAGCGGCGAGCTTGCGTGGGCGGGTATCCTGTCCGTCGTCATCGCCAGCCTCGCGATGCTGCTCTACATCTGGTACCGCTTCGAATGGCCGTTCGCGGTCGGCGCCATCGTCACGCTCATTCTCGACGTGACGAAGTGCATCGGCTTCTTCGCGCTGACAGGGCTCGACTTCAACCTCACCGCCATCGCGGCGATCCTGACGCTGGTCGGCTACTCGGTGAACGACAAGGTCGTCGTCTACGACCGCATGCGTGAAAACATGCGCCTCTACAAGTCGATGCCGCTGCGCGAACTGATCGACAAGTCGATCAACGAGACGCTCGCCCGAAGCATCTACACCAACGTCACCGCCTTCCTCGCCCTGCTGCCGATGGCAATTTGGGGCGGCAGCGCGGTCGAGAGCTTCGCGATCCCGATGGTGTTCGGCATTCTCGTGGCGGCCGCATCGTCGGTCTTCATCGCGGCGCCGATCCTGCTCTTCCTCGGCGACTGGCGCACGCGCCACCGCGCCGCGGTTTCGAGCAACGACGACAAGGTCGACATCATTCCGCCGAGCTCGCGCAAGTCCGCAGGCTGATAAAGGATCGACCTTTTCAGGTTGCTTTCGTGAAATTGATGCGGGCGCCGGTTGCAGAACCGGCGCCCGCTTTCTATTCTCCGCCCGGGCTGAAGCTGGCGAGACGAGACATGTCACCATCGACGACAGAGACCGACGAAACGCGCATCAAGCGCTTTCTCGCCATTGCCTCGCACGACCTGCAATCGCCGCTCAGGCACATCGCGATGTATGCGGAGATCCTGATCGACGAGATCGGCGACAGGATCGATGCCGAGCATCTGGAATACCTGAACACCATCCTGGCCAAGACGCAGGCCGCGCAGGAGCTGACGAAGGGGCTGATCAGCTTCGCCTCCGGCGCGCCGAGACTTGTGATCAGCGATGTCGATACCAAGATGCTGGTGACGCAGATCTGGGCGGAGCTGCGCTTCGAGGTCGATGCGCCGAAGGCCACGATCGAACTCGGCGACCTGCCGGGCATCCGGACCGATGCGGGAATCCTGGGGCTGGTGCTGAAGAACGTGATGGCGAACGGGCTGATGCACCGCACGGATGCCGACGAGGCGTGCCGCCTGACGGTCGAGGCGGATGTCGATGCCACGCATTGGACGATCCATATTTCAGACAACGGCCCGGGCATCGCGCCCGAGCATCAGGAAAGCGTGTTTACCGCCTTCTGGAGCCTGCTGCCGGAGGGTGCCGCGAAGAGGCCGGGCCTGGGGTTGGCGGCCGCGCGCGAGCTGGTGACCGCGCTTGGCGGGACGATCTCGCTCACATCACCGGCGGAGACGGGAAGCAGGTTCACGATTCGGCTGCCCGTTTGACGACACGTCAGATGTTGTAATCGTCCTTCCAGACATCAGGCATGTCATAGCGAACATATTCGCGGATGATGTGTTGCAGCGTCTCGACGTCGATCTCGTCCTTGCCGATCCTGAAATCGACGCCATACTCCTGGAACTGCTGGAAGTAGCTATCCGACACATCCATCGATATCACGCCGATCGGGCCGGTGTAGCTCGCGGCGCGCAGCTTCGGCACGGTCTCGCGAAAGTCGGCGTTCGGCAGCAGCCGGTTGTCGAGCAGGATCAGGTCGAACCTGTCACTGTCGAGCTTTGCCAGCGCATCGCTGACCGATTGCGCGTAGTCCATCTCCACCTTCGGCTCGGTAAGTGCCGCGACGGTCTTCTTCAGGGAGCGGAATTCGATGAATTCGTCATCGACGAACAGGATCTTGACCGCCTCGCCGCGAGCCGTCTCTGGTTTCACTTCAGCGTTTTCGGTCACGAAACAAGTCCCATGCGCAACGCCATCGCCACCATGTGGACGCGATTGACCGCGCCGAGCTTCCTGACCGACGCCGCGATATGCGAATTGACGGTGTGCTCCGACAGGCCGAGGATGATGGCGATCTCCGCCGATGTCTTGCCTTCACTGGTCCAGCGAACCACTTCACTCTCCCGTTGGGTCAAACGGCCTGACATTTCGTTGACCAGGATCTCTTCGTAGAACTTGTCGAATATCCGCATCGTGTCGAGCAGGATATCGGCGACTTCGCCCTGGTCCGGCTGCTGGCGCTTGCCGCTGAAGGCGACACAGTAGCGGCGCCCCTCGGGCGTGAAAAGCGGGATGAGCAGAAAGCTGTTTGTGTCGAACTCGTTGAGGACGAGATCAGGCGGGTAGCCCTCCAGATTGCCCGCCTTGCCACTCATGGGGGTCGCCAGGAACTGCGCGGCCTTCGACTTGATGAAGCCGAGCGCGCGGCCCATGGCGTAGACAAAGAAGCCGGTCTGGCGCTCGGCGACATTGGTGATGATGATGTCGCGCGCGCCGAAGGGCTGCGACGCCTCGGAGATGCGGGCGAGCGCGAAGCTGTCGAAGGCATAGTGATGCGCGGCCGCCTTCAGAAGTCGAAAGAAATCCGTGCGGTTGATCGCCCGCCCCAATTCCGGGCCGGCGTGAAATGGAAGTGCCATCGCGCTACTCATTCCGCATTCCTGCTACTTGGCTCCTACGTGCCTGTGGTTACCGGTTAGGCGGCATCCCCGAACTCTGGAGACGCGCGCCAGACTGATACAGTTAATGACCGAGTGCGGAGTTTCGAGGGAAACCGCCGCGACACGCCGATCACAAAATCGGCATGCGACCTCAGCTTCCGCCCCCTACCCTCGGCTTTCGCCTGTCCTACGCCGCCGGCGACGCGCTTCACGCACCAGCGGGACGACAGACTTCATTCACGGATTTTGCCGGGGTTGTTTCGTCAACAAAGTCAAACGGCTCTCCCCAGCATCGTCTCACACTGCTTCATGCGTATAGTGTGAAATGTAGCCAAAGTCGTGTCAATGAGACTTGCAACCATTGCGTCATAAATACCTAAGAAAGTCGATTGTCTTTGATGGACTATTGGCCGAGACCCACGAGTGCACTGAGGTCGATCGGTTTTTCGACGTATAAATCCGCCCCGCAGGCCAAGGCCCGCTCCCGATCCGCCGTCGCGTCCGAGCCCGAACAGACAGCGATTCGCAGCGATGCGAAGCGGTGATCGGCGCGCAGGCGCGTGACGAGGCCGACGCCGCTATCGACAGGCATATAGAGATCGACGATCAGCAGAGCGGGCAGCGCGAGGCCTTCGGCCGCGGAGACGCAAAGCGCCTCAAAGGCGGCATCGGCGGACTGGAAGCAGTAAAGAGCGATGTCGGGGCGTTCTCTGCGGGAGACATACTGCGCGTAGAACAGGTCGTCGCGGCTGTCGTCCACATAAAATACCGCCGGCATTGCCACCCTCCCGTGCTCGCGCCAGCACTCGATTCGACCGCAGGGCATAGCATCCATCTCAGGCATATTGCCGGTCGGCGCCGAAGCCGCAACTATCGCGACAGATGTATATTGAATAATTTTCAATTCTGGAAATAGTAACCGCCGGACGGGAGAGCAACGCGTGGTGAAGCCGATCATTGGTCGAAGGACGAGTGCGCCCTGGCGCCAGGAACGACACCGTTTGACCACGATCGTGCTCGGCGTACTGCTGCTCATGCTGGGCGCCGTGATCCTTCTCGCCTGGGTGCGGCAGATCGAGCCTCTTCTGTTCCTGATCCCGGACTCGCCGGCGATGGCCATCAACACGGCGATCTGCTTCTGCCTCACCGGGATCGCCCTCGTCATCTCGGTCTACACCGGCGCCAACGCGCGGCTCGCCGCTTTCCTGCTGTTCTCGCTTGCCGCCGCGATGAGCGGTGTCCGGCTGATCGAGCTGACATTCGTCGGTCGCCAGCCGCAGATCATGGAGCGCTTTCTGGCCGGCATTTTCGTCGATCCGGCATTCTTTGGCCGCATCGGCGGCGGCATGGCGCTGAACACCGCCGTGGTCATGTTCTTCTCCAACCTCGCTCTGGCGCTCACCCCGCCGGACCAGAAGGGCAAGGCGCGCCTGTTCGAGGAGCTCGTCGGCTATGTGGTGATCGGCCTCGGCATCGCGGCACTTGCCGGATACGCGATGCATACCGAGCACATCTATCGCTGGGGATCTAATATCGGCATGGCGGTGCACACCGCGGCCGGCGTGACGCTGCTCGGCTCGGCGATGCTGGTGCGGTCCTGGTGGCTGCAGCCGGATCATCATGGCGGCATGCCCGTCTGGCTGCCCGGCGCGCTGTGCTTCATCGGGCTGATGATCGATCTCTACACCCCACTCGGGGTGGTGAACGGCATGATCTATGTGCCGCTGATCCTGACCTCGCTGTGGTTCAACAGCCGCACGGCGCCGTTCAACCTTGCCTTCGTCTGCTCCATCCTGATCCTGCTCGGCTTTCTTGCGGTCGATCGGCATGGCGAAGGCTATGGCTACGAGGCGACGAACCGCGCCATCACTGTCGGCATGCTCTGGCTGGTGGCGACCTTCGTGTTCTTTTTCCAGCGCAAGAGCGACAGCCTCGATGCCGAGCGCATCCGCTTCGACACGGTGACACGCAATACGCCGAACGCGATTGTCGCCATGGATCCGCAGGGCAAGATTTCGCTGTTCAATCCGGCAGCGGAGGAGATGTTCGGCCGGACGTCGAGGGAGGCGATAGGAGAGAGCGTCCATATGCTGCTGCCGGAAACCTTCCACGCGGGGCTCGACGACTATTTCCGGCGATCGCTGCTCTTGAGCGAGGAAGGCGGGACCGGGACGACGGGCACGATCTCAGGCATCCGGCGCAATGGCGAGACGTTCCCGCTCGATGTGTCGCTCAGCGCCTTCCGGACTGGTGCAACGGTCACCTTCGTCGCCATTCTGCGCGATATCAGCCTTCGGGTGCAGCAGGAGGAACAGCTGCGGACGATGTTCCGCCAACTTCAGGCCTATACCGCCGATCTGGAGCGCAGCAATTCCGATCTCGACGAGTTCGCCTATATCGCCTCGCATGACCTCAAGGAGCCGCTGCGCGGGATGCACAACCATTCCCGCTTTCTGCTCGAAGATTATGAGACGGTGCTCGACGAGGACGGCGTGCGCCGCATCAACCGAATCGTCCGGCTCAGCCAGCGCATGGAGAAACTGGTCAACGACCTGCTCTATTTCTCGCGCATCGGGCGCCAGCAGCTGGCGGTGAAGCGCACCGACGTCCATGCCATCGTCAAGGATGTCGTCTCGACCATGGAGCTCTATCTGGAAGAGCGACGGGCGAAGGTGCTGGTCGAGGGCCAGCTTCCCGATGTCGTCTGCGATTCGCTGCGGCTGACCGAGGTCTACCGCAACCTGATTACCAATGCCGTGAAATACAACGACAAGACCGAGCCGGTCGTGACCGTCGGCCATGTCGGCGAGCTTGTCGGCGAAGACGGGCGCCGGACGAGCGACGTCTATTTCGTGCGCGACAACGGCAAGGGCATTCCCCGCGAGTTTCACGAGGATATCTTCCGCATCTTCAAGCGGCTGGAAAAGACGCAGGAATCGGACGACGGCACCGGTGCCGGGCTGACGTTCGTGCGCAAGATCATCGGCCGTCACGAGGGCGACGTCTGGCTGGAGTCAGAGGTTGGCCAGGGCACAACCTTTTATTTTACATTGGGTCACAAGCGCGAGGGGCAGCATGCAGCACCGTGAATCACAGCCGATCCTGATCGTCGAAGACAGCGAGGACGATTACGAAGCAACGATCCGCGCCTTCAAGCGCGCCAAGCTGAAGAACCCGGTGCAATGGGCGCCATCGGGCCAGCAGGCGCTGGATCTGCTGGCGACGATGGAAACGCGGCCGGGCCTCATCCTGCTCGACCTCAACATGCCGGGGCTCGACGGGCGCAAGACGCTGGAGGCGATCAAGTCCAACCCGGCCTGGCGTAAAATCCCGGTGGTCATCCTGACCACATCTGACGACGAGCGCGACATCGAGGGCTGCTACGCGCTCGGCGCCAACACCTACGTCCAGAAGCCCGTCGATCTCGACGGTCTGTTCGCGGCCATCCAGAGGCTGAAGGAATACTGGTTCGAGATCGCCATATTGCCTCTGGAGGGGTGATCATGGCCGAGGGCAGCGCGGTACTTATTATCGACGACAATATGGACGACCGCGAAGTTTACCGGCGGATGCTGGCGCGCGTGCCGGGCGCGAACTACGTGGTCTACGAGGCTGAGAACGGCGACGAGGGCATAGCGCTCAACGCGCAGAAGCGGCCGGATTGCGTGTTGCTCGATTACTCGCTGCCGGGCCGCGACGGCGTCGGCGTGCTCGAGGAGATATTGAAGCTCGATCCCTCCGCCAACGTGATCATGCTGACGGGCCAGGGCAGCGAGACGATCGCCGTCGAGGTGATGAAGGGCGGCGCGCGGGATTATCTCACCAAGGACACGCTCTCGCCGGAGACGCTGCACCGCTGCATCCAGAGCGCCATCATGCATGGCGATCTCGCGGCCAAACTGGAGCAGAAGCAGCAATCACTCGAGATTTTCACCCGCGCCATGGCGCATGACCTGAAGGAGCCGCTGCGGACGATCAAGTCGTTCAGCAGACTACTGCAGGCGTCGCCCTCGCTCGCGCATGACGATCACGACCTGCTCGGCTACGTGCTCAGTGCCGCCGACCACATGGAGGAGCTGATCGTCAAGGTGTCGGGCTTCTCGAAGCTCGAGGCCTCCGGCGATCTTGAGGCCAAGCCGGTGTCGCTGTCAGCGATCGTCGACCAGGTGGAGCGCAATCTGCGCGAACAGATCAGCAGCCGTGGCGCCGAGATCGAGCGCGGCCCCTTGCCTCAGGTGATGGGCGACGGAACGCTTCTGGTGCAGATGCTGCAGAACATCATCTCCAACGCCATCAAATATTGCGAGGCCGGGGTGCCGCGCGTGCGGATCTCGGCACAAGGCGAAGGCACGCTCTGCCGGATCGCTGTCAGCGACAATGGACCCGGCATCGCGCGCGATCATCGCGAACTGATCTTCCAGCCCTTCAAGCGGCTCGTCGGGCGCGGCATCGAGGGGACAGGGCTCGGGCTGGCGATCTGCCGGCGGATCGCGCAGCTGCATGGCGGCGCCATCTGGTGCGAGGATGCCGATGGCGGCGGCACCACCTTCATCATGGAGCTGCCGCTGGCCTTGAGTGAGACGGACAGGGCGCCCAAGGGGGCGGCAAGCCCACGGCAAGAAGAGCAGCGCGCGGATAGAATCGGCCGGGTGGCCGAGGTGCTTCTGGTCGAGGACAGCCCGGCCGACGTGCAGCTTTTGAAGATCAAGCTGATGAGGCGCGAGAAGGTGACGTTCAACCTGCATCTCGCGTCGAACGGCCGCGAGGCGATGCGGCTTCTTCAGGAGCGGGCAACCGGTGGTCACGATCCTTTGATCGACCTCATCCTGCTCGATATCAACATGCCGATCATGGACGGGTTCGAGGTTCTGGAGGCACTTTCGCGCGACGCGCGGCTGAAGACGATACCGGCCTTCATCCTAAGCACATCAAGCGATGAGGACGACATGGAGCGTGCCAGAAGGCTTGGCGCGCGGGCCTATATGGTCAAGCCGCCGACGCGCCAGCAGCTGGAACTTGCGCTGCGGGATGTTCAGACTTTGGATTTGCAGCCTTGCGGAGATGCCCTAATTCTTTATGGAGAGCAAACAAGGCACCAAGCAAACGCAACGATATGACTGTTATCCTCACCTTCATCTCCGCGCTCCTTCTGTACCCAATGCAATCCGGGCTCCCCTCTATGGCTTCAGGCATACACCACATCACGCTGCTGACCCGAAAGGTGCAGGCGAACGTCGACTTCTATGCCGGCTTTCTCGGCATGCGGCTGGTCAAGCAGACCGCCGGCTTCGAAGACGCGACGCAGCTACACCTCTTCTACGGTGACGCGGAAGCCACGCCGGGCTCGCTCGTGACATTCCTTGTTTGGGAAGATGGCGCGCCTGGCCGGGCCGGCTTCGGGCAGCTCAGCGAACTGGCGCTGGCGATCGACCCTTCCAGCATCGGCTACTGGCTGACGCGGGCGATGAGCTTCGGCGTCCGCACGGAAGGTCCGGCCGACGAATTCGGCGAGCCGGTGCTGCGCCTGAAGGATCCCGACAACATCATCGTCAAGCTATCCGGCACGCCGGCGCTGAAATCGCCGGCCCCGTGGCATGGCGCAGGCATTCCGGTCGAGCACGCCGTGCAGCGCGTGCGCGGGACGACGATGCTGACCGAGGAGCCGGAAAAGAGCCGCGCCTTCGTCGAGAGCCATTTCGGCTACCGCTTCCAGGAAAACCGCGGCAATATCGACCGACTGATTTCGCAGTCCGGCGATATCGTCGACATCAGAAACGCCAAGGGGTTCTGGTCGAGCGCGCCGGGGACCGGCACCTTTGACCACGTCGCCTTCCGCGCAGAAGACGACGCGGCGCTGTCGAAGGTTCATGATGCGCTGAAGAGCGAGGGCGCAAGCGCGTCTGATATCAACGTGCACGACCGCAAGTATTTCCGCTCGCTCTATGTGCGCGAACCGGGTGGCACGCTGATCGAGCTTGCGACCGACAAGCCCGGCATGACGGTGGACGAGCCGGCGGCGACGCTGGGCGAAAAGCTGTTCGTGCCGAAGGACCCGATCACCGATCTCAAGGACCTGAAGGTCGTTCTGCCGCAGTTCTCGATGCCGGGCGAACCCCGGATCAATTATCGCGAACTGCCCTTCGTGCACCGCTTCTATACGCCGCCCAATCCCGACGGCACCGTTTTGGTGCTGCTGCATGGCTCGGGTGGCAACGAGACGACGCTGATGCCGCTGCTGCACAAGGTGGCGCCGCGCGCGACGCTGCTCGGCGTGCGCGGACGCGCGACGGAGGAAGGAATTCCGCGCTGGTACAAGCGCATCACGCCGTTCTCCTTCGATCAGCAGGACATCAAGAACGAGGCCGAGGCTTTTGCCGCCTTCATCGACGGCGCGGTCAAATCCTATGGGCTCGATCCGAAGAAGCTCGTCTATGTCGGCTATTCCAACGGCGCCAATCTCCTGAACTCGCTTCTCTACCTGCATCCGAACCTGGTGCACAAAGCGGTACTGCTGCGCTCCATGCCTGTGCTCAGCGAATTTCCGCATGCGGACCTGAAGGGCACCGATCTGCTTGTCATCAGCGGCAAGACGGACGCCTATGGGAAATATGCAAGCGACCTCGAAACACGACTGAAGACATCGGGCGCAACGGTCGATTCGACCGTCATCCCGACAGGGCATCTGCTTGGCGATGACGATGTTCCGGTTATTCAGAAGTGGCTGACGCACGAGGAATAGCGCGTCAGCGAGGTTTCGTTCACGGACACCAAGGGCACATCCTTTGGTCGTATTCTGCAATTTTTACTCGGGCCCGTCGCATTCTCTCAAGTCATGCGGCGGGTTTTTCTTTGCTGAAAATGTCCGATCTTCCCGGTCTTCTTGGGCGATATTGGCCCGTTGAGAACACCTCTCTGTTATGTCTACGCCATTTCGCCAATGCGAAGAAGCGCAATGCAGCAATGGGAAAACGGAATAAGTAACTCTATTGAAATTTCATATATTTTTATATTCGCAATGCTTAAACTAAATCTATTTCCAGAATAATCACAGGCGAACAAACAGAATTGCGACTTTGTGAATATTAAACAAACACGAATTATTACAATTACTTTTCTTCATTCCGGAAATAATATCGCGTTAATATCACCCGTCTTCGATTAATAATATACCAGCAAGAAATCACCACATTGTTTTGGTTTTTCAGCAAACTGTATTGGTTTGCTGCAACGCAAAATGTTTCTTGCCGAGGTTGGGGGAGCGCCCTACCCTTCCCCCGACATCGACTGCAGAAGGGAACCCGAATGCCTCCTCAGCCCGTGGACATCAGCCTGATCATCTCGTCGAGAAATCGGGCTTATGGACTGACGAACTGCCTGGATGCCGTATCGAATGCCGCGCGCCAGGCCAGCGATCTGAGCCTGGAACTCGTCTTCGTCGACAATGGTTCCACCGACGACACCTCTGCGATCGTCAGCGAATGGGCAAAGACGGCGCCGATCAGCACCAATCTCGTCTACGAAGCGAAGCCCGGTCTTTCGGTTGCGCGCAATAGCGGGCTGGCTGCCGCCACGGGCCGGATCATCGCTTTCACGGATGATGATTGTGAAGTGTTTCCCGATTACTTCACGGTGATTGCAGCGCTCTTCGCCGCCGACACCGAGATTGTCATGCGCGGTGGCCGCATCGAGCTTGGCGACGCGCGCGATCTGCCTGTCACGATCAAGCCCGAGCTGGAGCCTGCCGTGTTGACGAGCGAGCTGCATGCCGGCGGGTTCATCCATGGCGCCAACATGGCGTTTCCGCGCGCGCTGATCGACAAGGTCGGCCTGTTCGACACGCGCTTCGGCGCCGGCTCGCCCTTCCGCTCCGGCGAGGACACAGATTACGTGCACCGCGCCTTCAATTCCGGTATCCGCGTCGAATATGTCCCGGATTTCGCCGTGAAGCATTTCCATGGGCGCCGGGAGCTCGGCGACGTGAAGAAGCTTCAGAGTGGCTATGCCTTCGGCAACGGCGCGCTCTACGCCAAATACCTCTTCGACCGCCGCTCGAACATGCGCGGCATGCTGCGCTGGGACATTCGCCAGGCGGTGCTGGAGGCAATGGGCCGCCGCAAGCTCAGCGACGAGCTGGGGCTGACCTATCGCAGCCAGCTCAGAGACAATTTCACCGGAATGGTCGCCTATTGGCGCGGCCAGAAGACGGGCCGGGCCGCTTGAGCGGCCCCGAGCTCCGGAAGCATTGCGCCTCAGCGCCCAATCGATTGGATACTGAATGACAGATACGGCAATTGGCCACGCCGAGCTGAAGAAGAAGACCGCGCTTTCCGTCCTCTGGTCGGTCATCCGCGTGGCGTGGAGCACGATTGCGACCTTCGTGATCTTCGTCATTCTCGCCCGCATTCTCGGGCCCGGCGATTTCGGCACCTTCGCGCTCGCGAGCCTGTTCGTCGAGATCGGCAGGGTGCTTGCCTATGCCGGCCTGGGTGACGCGGTGACGCGGCAGCTCGATCTGGACGAGGAACTGGCCGATACCGCCTTCTGGGCGACCATTGCCTTCAGCGCCATCGTCGCCGCCGTCGTCTTCGTCTTCGCGCCCTATTACGGCGATCTCGTCCGCGACCCGAAAGTCGCCGAGATCCTGCGCTGGCTGGCACCGCTGCTGCCGGTATCTTCGCTTGCGGTCATCCACAATGCGCGGCTGGCACGCGAATTCGGCCACAAGAACCTCGCGGCCCAGGCGATCGCCGCCAGCCTGCTTTCCGGCATCACCGCCGTCGCCTGCGCCTTCATGGGCTGGGGCGTGTGGGCGCTGGTCGCCCAGACCGCCGTCAACGCCGTCGTCACGGTGCTGCTCGGCTGGGTCGCCTATCCCTGGATGCCGAAGTTCCGCTTCAACGTGCCGCTGTTCCGCTCGGTCTTCCTGTTCAGCATCAGCCTTGTCGTCACGCAGCTGATGTGGATGCTGCTTGCCCGCGTGCAGGACATCTTCATTTCGCGCTGGTACGGCCCGGTCGAAGTCGGCCGTTACCGTATTGCCTGGCGCTTGATCGAGCTGATCGGACAGGCGGTGCTGGCGCCGATCGGCAGTGTGGCCCTGGTGACGCTGTCACGGCTGCAGAACGACCGCGTCGCCTTCCGCAACGCCTATAACAAGATCGTCGGTGCAGCCGCACTCGGCACAATTCCGCTGCTGCTCGGCTTCGGCGCTCTGTCCAACGACATGATCGCCATGCTGTTCGGCGACAAGTGGGGCAATGCCGGCGATATCGCTACGGTGCTCGTGCTGATGGCCGTGCCCTTCGTGATGAACTTCTTCGCCTCGTCGGCGCTGTCTGCCGTCAACCGCGCGGAATCGATTCTCTCGGTGGCTGCCCTGCAGCTTGCCGCGACGCTGGTACTGACCTGGCTGCTCGTGCCCTACGGCGTGGTTGCCGTTGCGGCTGGCTATACGCTGCGCGCCTGGCTGACGCTGCCCTACCAGCAGTACGTGCTGGCGCGCTTCGCCAACATCGATGCGATGAGCACGCTGAAGGCCGTGGCGCTGCCGCTCTGTGGTTCGCTGCTGATGGCCGCCGGCGTCTGGCTCGCCCATCCTGTCATCGTCGAGCATATCCAGAACCGCTGGCTTTCGCTCGGCCTCAGCATTGGCCTCGGCGCGGTGATCTACCTCGCCTTCCTGCCGATCTTCGGCCGTTCGGTCATCCGTCCCTACATCGCGCTTGCAATGTCGCTCAATCCGTTTCGCAAACACGCGCAGGCCTGAGCCCGCGCAACAACTTTCGGACCTCTTGTCCCTAAAACAAGGAGCCTTCAATGGAATCTAACCTGACGATCATCAACCGCCTGCAGGGCGTGATCGAGAAGAACCTGTCTGACGTATTCGACCCGTCGGAGCGCTATGCGCTTCTCGATTTTCCGAACCATTACAATATCGGCGACAGCGCGATCTGGCTGGGCGAGCTTGCATACTTCGACAAGAAGCGCTCGCGCCCGTCCTATGTGACGGAAATCCCGACCTTCGACGAGGACCGCATGCTCGGCGCCATTGGCGACGGCCGGATCTTCCTGCATGGCGGCGGCAACTTCGGTGACATCTGGGCCGGCTACCGCCAGTTCCGCGAAAACATGCTGGAGCGGCATAAGGGACGGCCGATCGTGCAGCTGCCGCAGACCATCCATTTCAAGGATCAGGCCAACGTCGACAGCACGGCGCGCGCCATCGAAAAGCATGGCCAGTTCACGCTTCTGGTGCGCGACAAGAAGAGCCTTGCGTTTGCGCAGCGCTGGTTCCAGTGCGAGACGCGCCTGTGCCCCGACATGGCATTCTGCATCGGCCCGGTCGCGAAGCCGGTGCCGCAGCATGAGCTGCTCTTGAACCTTCGCGAAGACCAGGAAGTCGGCACGCCACAGGACCTGACGGCGGCGACGCAGCGTCCGGGCACGGTGAAGTCGGATTGGCCGGATGAGCCCGCCGATTTCCAGAAGCAGACCAAGCACGCGGCCATCCTGAAGGGCCTGCTCTCGGGCAAGATCGGCGGCCGCGCCCGCATGACGGAACTCGCCTACCGTGAGCGCGCGCAGCAGCGTTTCGACCGCGGCGTGGCGCTGCTTGGTTCGGCACGGCAGGTCATCACCGACCGCATGCACGGACACATCATGTGCGTGCTGATCGGCGCCGACCATTGCGTGCTCGACAACAGCTACGGCAAGACGAGCAGCTTCATCGAAGCCTGGAACACCTGCAATACGGAGAAGGCGGAACTGGCGGCGACCGTCGACGAGGCGCTTGATATTCTCGACGCACGGCGCATGCAGAAGCAGGCCGCTGTAGCCTAAAGCAATCAGCCTCGCCGGGCGATCATGATCCCGGCGAGGACCACCAGACCGCCGACTGCCTGCATCGGGCCGATCGGCTCGCTGAGCAGTATCCATGCGAGGATGGCGGCGACGACGGGCTGCAGAAGCAGCGTCAGCGACGAGAAGGCGGCCGGCAGGTAGGCCAGCGCATAGGTGATTGCCACCTGGCCGCTAGCATGGCTGATGAAGGCGAGACCGAAGACCATGGCCCAGCCATAAGCCGTGGTGGGCATGAGATGACCTTCGACGAAGAAACCGAACGGAAACAGGCACACGGCGGCGGAAGCCGTGCTCCAGAGCATGATGCGAACCGTATCGAAGCGGGTGCGCAGCCTCCCGATGGCGAGGATGTATAGCGCATAGGCCACTGCCGCCAGAACGGCGCCGCCGTCGCCCAGCAGATCGCCCTGACCGAGTGCTGCCGGACCGCCCTTGAGGATGACAACGCCGACGATCGCCAGCAGCAACCCCCCG
The DNA here is from genome assembly GCA_900467745.1 of Hyphomicrobiales bacterium. Taxonomy (GTDB): domain Bacteria; phylum Pseudomonadota; class Alphaproteobacteria; order Rhizobiales; family Rhizobiaceae; genus Rhizobium. Next base: position 112,947 of record UBQW01000022.1, on the reverse strand, counting down.
ACGAATACGCGCGTGACGGCAGCACCCATGAAGAGCACGCCGATGATGGTGACGAAGACCGGCGCCAGGTTGGCAAGCAGCGTAGCATTGGCGACGGATGTGATCGTGATCGACAGGTGCCAGGTGATCAGGTCTACGGCAAGAATGACGCCGGGCAGGATAAGCATGCCGCGATCGGCCCAGGTCTCGGGCTTAGGGCCGGTCGCGCCGCCCTTGATCAGCGAGAAGATATAGATCGGGAAGAAAGCCAGCGCCACGCGCCAGAAGCCGGTTGCCATCGGCCCCACTTCCGACAGCCGCACGAAGATCGGCGAGCCGCCGATCGCGGCACCACCAAGGATCAGCGCGGCAAGCGCGAAACGGTGCGAGGGAACGGACTGCGGGAGGGCGGAGGAGACTTGCGACATGGCGTACCGTGCTTGCGGCGTCGGGTGCGATCGAGCGGCGCCGTCATGCAGCGCAAGTAGCAGAAGCGGTGGCCTGAGAATAGCCCGGGAACGACAGGCGCGGTCGATATCGTTGCCGGCGTGGCTCGCGCTAAGCCGGCAACGGCATAAAGGGTCAGCCGGAGACGACCGTCGAGAATTCCGGATTGCCGCGGATCGTGTTGCTGACCGTGCAGATCTCGTCTTCGGCGGCGTGGGCGATCTTCTGGCGGGTTTCCTCGTCGATGTCGCCCTTGATGGAGAAGACGATGTTGAAGGTCTTGACCCGCGACACGCCCTCCGTGGCCTTCTCGCCGGTGACGTCGGCCTTGAGTTCGGTGATGCGATCGAGAACGCCGAGCTGGCTTGCCGCCATGCGCGCGCTCAGGACCAGGCAGGCCGAGAGCGAGGAATAGAGAAGGTCCAGCGGGTTGAAACCCGGCTGCGAGGGGCTGGTGACGATGTCGATCTCGCCGCCGGTGGCGGAGGTGACATGCGGGAAGCCGGTGCGGCCGAGAACGGCGCTGGCGCCAACGGGACGAGTGCGAACCTTTAGGTCGGCCATGAGTTATTCCTCGGAGATGATTCGTGCCTGTAGATAGGAGCTTCGATTGGCCGGCGCAACGCGCTTTTCGCCGCTGATGCAATCGCAATCTACAAAGGTGCGGCGCGCTGCAACCAAGGAAGGAAATCGGCATGAAATACCGATTCGGCACACCCTGAGAGGCGAAAGGTCAAGCTGAGTTAGACATCCCCATTTCTAGGGATAGCCCGGCATCCGCCTCGCAATGCAATATGATGTCGCACTAAAACAGAAATGACTATCGGAGTGATCCATGCGAGAACTTGAGACAGTTGCTGTTGCACCCAACGTCGTCTTCGAAAGCGCGCCGTTCGGTTACGTCCGCAAGGTCTATGTCGATGACGAAGCCTGTTGGGGCCTGTTTGACCAGGATGGCGATGTGATCTTCGTTGGCGATGCGCCGATCGACTGCCATTCCTATGCAGCCAAGGAGCATATCCGCGTTCAGGTCGTCCACTGAACCTCCTTCCGCGGCGCCCGTCCCCAAGAACGAGCACCGAGAAGGAATGCGGTGGACTTCAGCGATAGGACGGCGTCGATGGTGTCATGGCCACCTGTTCGCCGGAGAAGATGACGAAGGCGAACAGCAGGACGCCGATGAATGTGATGATCGAGGCGATTGCCACGACCGGTTCCATCGCCATGTTGCCAAGCAACATCAGATAGAGGCTCGGAACCATCAGCGTGACGCCCGCGGTGTAGATGCCATACTGGATCATCGCGATGCGACGTTCGGCCTTGCGCGGGTTGAGCGCGTAATAGCCTCCGAAGAGCGCCATCGTCACCCAACCCAAGAGATTACAGTGTGCATGAGCGCCGATCACGCTGTGATCCTGCGAGATTGCCATGTTCAGGCCCATTCCGATGCCAAGGATCAGGAACAGAATGGCCGTCTTAAAATATAGATGCGAGATGCGTGGCATGTGAATCTCCCCTCTTTTCGGCAAGGGTAATATTACCACTGCAGAGGCGAGTTGAGAACGACGCCCTTATCAGTAGGTTGCGGCATGCGCGGCGAGACAACTTTCGGCGTTTCTCAGAGAAATCGGACACGTCACGAATTTCCGCCCAGATTGCTCGATATCGTCATGAATACTTCGTTAAAGCCTGTGGAATAGCATGGCGCGTGCGAATGAGTTGCGGAGAAGTGAGATGCGGGAGATCTACAGGCCGTTTGTCACCAGTGACGATCCCGATCGGGATGTGCGCTGCCAGGATGCGATGCAGTTCGCGTTCGAGGATCTGACGCGCGCCTGTGTCGCTTCCGGCTGGAGCGAGCGCGAAAGCATGGAGGCGGTCATCAGCCTCGCGGAGGAGCGCCTGCGCGTGCTCGGCGCCAATGACGACGCCAAACAGCTTCTCGATGTTCTGAAAAAGATGATCCAGCAGCCGGCGGCCTGAGGGTTTTCGCCGATCTCCAGTTATCAGGCGGATTTCGCCAGCGGCACGTCGACGCTGTCGGCCAGGATCTGTGCCTGGGCGACCGACAGGTTATGCGACGCCATCAGGAGCAGGCAGAGCGCCACGGCGCGCGGCACATCCTGCTCTCCCGTCGCCCAACGGCGGCTGGTGATCTGGTCTATTCCAAAGAGACTTTCCACTCCAGCAGTGGTCAATCCCAGGACCGCCAGAGCGGCTCTGTATTCCAAAGCTTTCATGTTTGCTGTTCCTGGCGCGCTTTATGCGCACTTATCTTTCGGAGTGGCCCACAATAGTTTCGGTTTATTTTAAAGGGTCTCCGCAAGCGACATTTCCAATTCTGAAAACGACAGTCACAGCAGTGTCACGGCGTCAGAGTTTGCCTAGCCGGCGTCTAGTGAACCGACGGCTCGTCCGTATCCTCAAGGAAAGTGCGGATGCCGTCGCGCTCGACCGTGGCCAGAAACTCGTCGAAAGCGTCGCGATCGGTCTCGAAACCCTCTTCCCATTCGATCAGGTCGTCGTCCTGCGTCACGACTTCCATCTTCCAGTCGCCATTGGTGCCGGCGGGGCGGAAGATATCGACCAGAACGGTCACGCCATCATCGGTAAACTCGCCGGCGAGTTCGGAATGCTCGAGCTTCGGTTCTTTCGTCTTGGCCATGATACTCTCTGCTGGTCCTGCGGGAGGGACCGCTGTAGCAGCCTGATCGTTTGCCGCCAAATCAAAAGATGGCTTCGGCAACAGGCATACGAGACAGCGTTTTATTCTTTTGGAGAAGAGTGGTGCCCAGACGCGGATTTGAACCACGGACACGCGGATTTTCAATCCGCTGCTCTACCAACTGAGCTATCTGGGCATTCCTGCTTCGGCACATCTCTCGTTTCCGAGAGCTGCAGGGGCTTGGTTTTCCCCGGAAGCGAGCGGGGTTATAACATCTTGTTCGGCCATGGCAAGCGCCAAATGAGAGTTTTTTGACAGGCCTGTGAATTTTCCGAATTATTGAACAAATTGAACGGCTTCCCGAGCGGGAACCACGATCAGTTCTCGTCCGGGTACTCAGCCTTCGTCTCATCCTCGGCAACGGGAATGGCGTATGAGCCGGTCAGCCAGCGCGAAAGATCGACTTCGCGGCAACGGTTCGAGCAGAAAGGATAGTGCTCGCGCTGCGAGGGCGTGCCGCACTCCGGGCACGGGTGCGCCTTGCGCAGCGGTTCGATCTTGGCGCTCTGTCTGGTTTCATCGGGCATGGTCATTCCTTCGGGTTTTCGGCCCGCCGGCTTCAAGCCTCGGGCCACCGGCTGTGGACGTCGAAGCCCTCGCCGGTCAGAAGCAAAATGGTCTCGTACAGCGGCAGGCCAACGACGTTCGTGTAGGAGCCGACCATCTTCTGCACGAAGGTGCCGGCCAGCCCCTGGATGCCATAGGCACCCGCCTTGCCGCGCCACTGGCCTGAGGCCAAATAGTTCTCGACCTCGAAACCGGACAAACGCTTGAAGCGCACCTTGGTTTCCACGATCTTCTGGCGGATCTTGCGATCGGGCGTCACCAGGCAGACGCCGGTATAGACCCAGTGGCTGCGGCCGGAGAGCAGGTAGAGCGAGGCCGAGGCCTCGTCTGCGAACTCGGCCTTGCCGAGAATGCGGCGGCCGACGGCGACGACGGTGTCGGCGGCCAGGATGTAGCTGCCCTTCCAGGTCATGTCGCCCTTGATGGCGGCCAGTGCCGCTTCGGCCTTTTCCGTCGACAGGCGGCGCGCCAGAGAGCGCGGGTGCTCCGACTTCTTCGGCGTCTCGTCGATATCCATCGGCATCAGGCGCGAGGGCTCGATCCCTGCCTGGTTGAGCAGGTCAACGCGGCGGGGGGAACCCGAAGCCAGAATGAGCTTGTATTTGAGCGCCATGGAACCTCGACTACCGGGCAGACGGAAGCGAAAGCCTTAGGGCTTTCGGATCAAGCTTACTTGAAGCGGTAGGTGATACGGCCCTTGGTCAGGTCGTATGGCGTCATTTCCACAAGAACCTTATCGCCAGCGAGAACGCGGATACGGTTCTTGCGCATGCGGCCGGCCGTGTGGGCGATGATCTCGTGCTCGTTTTCGAGCTTCACGCGGAACGTCGCATTCGGCAAAAGTTCGGTGACGATACCCGGGAACTCGAGGACTTCTTCTTTAGGCATATAGGTGTTTTCTTCCTGTCGGTTGAGATGGCGGCATTGGCCAAGATTGGGGCCGCCTCAAAATTTGGGCGGAAACTACACAATCAACGGGGGTTTGTGAACCAAATTGATCGCGTTTCCTTTATTTGTTTCATGCGGACTGCGCGGCGATACCACTTCGGTCTAATAGACGGCTCTCGATAAGCTCGGCGAGGTAATTGCGCACCTCGCGATAGCTCTCCAGAATCTGCTCCCGTGTGCCCTGCGCGACTGTTGGGTCCATGGTCGGCCAGTAGACCACCTCGACGGCGCTCGCCCGCGTCAGTTCCAGCGCTGCGTGGTGTGCTTGCGGCGAGAGCGTGATGATCACGTCGAAATAATCATCTTCGAGATCTTCCAGCGTGTGCGGCAGATGCCGACCGAGCGAGAGGCCGATCTCATCGAGCACCACATCTACGAAGGGATCGCGTTCACCGGCGCGAACGCCGGCAGACCTTATATAGGTATTTTGGGGCAGCAAACTACGGGCAATCGCTTCGGCGATCGGCGAGCGGATAGCGTTCATGCCGCACATGAACAAAATCGCGCCCGGCCTGATGCTTGCGCTTGTCGGTTCGAGCTCGCTCATCCCGGTCATCCGCGCCAGTAGAGAACGCAGACCAACGTGAACAGACGGCGCGCGGTGTCGAAATCCACCTCGATCTTGCCGTCCAATCGGTTCTGCAGCGTCTGCGAACCTTCGTTATGGATGCCGCGCCGCCCCATGTCGATCGCCTCGATGCGGCTTGGAGAGGCGGAGCGGATCGCCTCGTAATAGCTCTCGCAGATCATGAAGTAGTCCTTCACGATGCGGCGGAACGGGGTGAGCGACAGGATGTGCGTGGCGACCGCCTCGCCGCCTTCCGTCGTGATGGCAAAGACGAGCTTGGTATCAACAAGCGAAATGTTCAGCCGGTACGGACCGCCGGCGTGGCCGACAGGCGTAAAGCTGTTTTCCTCGATGAGATCGAAGATGGCGACGGCGCGCTCGTGCTCGACATCGGGCGTCGATCGGCCGATGGTGTCGTCCAGGACGACGTCGCAAAGCCGGAAGTCGCCCGCAGCCATCGCTTACCGTTCCAGGTTGAGGCGGATCGCAACCGACCGCGCGTGGGCGTCGAGACCTTCGGACACAGCAAGCGCGATGGCGGCCGGACCCAGCGTGCGCAGCTGTTCGGAACCGAGGCGCAGGATCGAGGTGCGCTTGACGAAATCCAGAACCGAGAGGCCGGACGAGAAGCGCGCGGAGCGGGCCGTCGGCAGCACGTGGTTGGAACCGCCGACATAATCGCCGATCACTTCGGGCGTGTGCGCGCCGATGAAGATGGCGCCGGCATTGCGGATCTTGTCGACCAGCGCATCCGGATCGGCGACGGCGATCTCCAGATGTTCGGCGGCAATGCGGTTTGCGAGCGGAATGGCGTCGCTGATCTCCTTGACCAGAATGACGGCGCCGAAATCGCGCCAGCTGGCGGCAGCCGTCTCGGCGCGGTTCAGCGTCTTCAGCTGACGCTCGACGGCGGCTTCGACCGCCTTGCCGAAGGCCGCGTCGTCGGTGATCAGGATCGACTGGGCGCTGACATCATGCTCTGCCTGGGCGAGCAGATCGGCTGCGATCCAATCCGGATTGTTGTCCTTATCGGCTATGACGAGGACTTCCGACGGGCCGGCGATCATGTCGATGCCGACAGTGCCGAAGACGTGGCGCTTGGCGGCGGCGACATAGGCGTTGCCGGGGCCGGTAATCTTGTCGACCGGCGAGATGGTTTCAGTGCCATAGGCGAGCGCCGCCACGGCCTGGGCGCCGCCGATCCGATAGATCTCGGTCACGCCGGCAAGCTTCGCTGCCGCGAGCACGGCGGGATTGACCTGGCCGCCGGTTGCGGGAACGACGATGACAACGCGATCGACACCGGCGACCTTGGCCGGAATGGCGTTCATCAGCACCGAGCTCGGATAGCTCGCCGTGCCGCCGGGAACATAAAGGCCGACCGCCTCGATCGCCGTCCAGCGCGAGCCGAGCGTCACGCCCATCGCGTCTTCGTAGATATCGTCCTTGGGCAGCTGGCGGGCGTGGTGGGATTCGATGCGAACGGCGGCGACCTTGAGCGCGCCCAGCACTTCGGCGGGCACGGCCTCGACGGCCGCATCGATTTCCGCTTCGGTGACGCGCATCGGCGTCTCGGCGAAATCGATGCCCTCGAACTTCCTCGAATATTCGGCCAGCGCCGCATCGCCGCGGGCGCGCACATCATCGATGATGGCGCGAACGGTGATGTTCACGTCCTCGGACATTTCGCGCTTGGTCGTCAGAAACGCGGCGAAACGCTGCCCGAAATCGTCCGATGCCTGATCCAACCAGATTGCCACGCGTCAATTCCTCTCGGTATGCTTCGATAAATGCGTATTCAGGCGCCGGGATGGCGCGGCTTGGAAGCGGTTTCCCATGCGCCGCCAATATCCGCAAGCTGAACCTCGATGCATTCGACATCGAGCGCAATAGTGGCGCCGGCGGCGAGATCGATCTGCACGGTGCCCTCAGGCCCCTCGCCTTTCTGCTCGAAGCGGATGGCGAGCAGCGACAGGACGTCCTCACGGTTCTTCTGGTTGATGCCGACGGAGCGGACAGAGAGCACACGCTTGAAAACGATGGCGGCGCGGCGGCGCTCGAAGCCCTTGCGCTTGGCGCCGACTTCTTCCCAGACGAAACGATTTGCGGCGATGGAGAATTGGTGGTCGCGCGGCGACCAGGAAAGATCGGCGACCTTGAAGACGCTATCCTGCGTATGCGCGGAGACGACGGCAAGGTCTTCGCTATCCAGCGCAACAAGCTTCAGGTCGGTCATTCAGGCAGCACCCCATTGTTCCTGATATCACCGGGATGGCGATATCCGGCGCCGCGGAATGGCGGTGCCGTAGGACAAGGGACATAAGGCGCTAAGGCCCGTTGCGCAACGGGGACAAAGGGCGAATGACCGCCCTTTGTCTCGTTACGTCTACAGTTGCGCTTATTCGCTGACGCGTTCGACGATCGCGCCGCAGCGGGTGAGCTTTTCTTCCAGGCGCTCGAAACCGCGATCGAGGTGATAGACACGCGACACCATGGTCTCGCCTTCGGCCGCAAGGCCGGCGATGACCAGCGACACGGAAGCGCGCAGATCGGTCGCCATGACCGGCGCACCCTTCAGGCGCGGCACGCCTTCGATCTTCGCCGTCTGGCCCGACAGCGAGATCTTGGCGCCGAGGCGGGCAAGTTCCTGCACGTGCATGAAGCGGTTTTCGAAGATGGTTTCGGTGACATGCGACACGCCGGTGGAGCGGGTCATCAGCGCCATGAACTGCGCCTGCAAGTCGGTCGGGAAGCCCGGGAAGGGATCGGTGACGATATCGACCGGGCGAATGCCGGCACCATTGCGGCGGACGCGCATGCCGTTGTTGGTGGCGGAGATTTCAGCACCAGCGCGGCGCAGCGTCTCGAGCGCGGTGTCGAGCAGCGCCACATCGGTGTTTTCAAGCACGACATCGCCGCCGGCCATGGCAACCGCCATGGCGTAGGTGCCGGTCTCGATACGATCCGGCAGAACGCGGTGGCGGGCGCCCGACAGCGAGGTGACGCCTTCAATGGTGATGGTTGACGTGCCGGCGCCGGTGATCTTGGCGCCCATGGCGATCAGGTAGTTGGCGAGGTCGACGACTTCAGGCTCGCGAGCAGCGTTGCCGATGACGGTGGTGCCGCGGGCAAGCGTGGCGGCCATCATCATGACGTGGGTCGCGCCGACGGAGACCTTCGGGAAGGTGTACTTGGCGCCAATCAGGCCGCCCTTGGGGGCGGTGGCGTTGACATAGCCGCTGTCGATATCGAGCGTCGCGCCGAGCGCCGTCAGGCCGTCGAGGAAGAGATCGACCGGGCGCGTGCCGATGGCGCAACCGCCGGGCAGCGAAACGCGGCACTGGCCTTCACGCGCCAGAAGCGGGCCGATTACCCAGAAGGAGGCGCGCATCTTCGAGACCAGCTCGTAGGGAGCGGTGGTGTCGACGATGGTGCGGCACGTGAAGTGGATCGTGCGCGAGTAGCTGTCTTCCTGGCGCTCGCGGCGGCCATTGACCGAAACGTCGACGCCATGATTGCCGAGGATGCGCAGCAACTGCTCGACATCGGCCAGGTGCGGCACGTTTTCGAGCGTCAGCGTATCGCTGGTCAGCAACGAGGCGATCATCAGCGGCAGGGCGGCATTCTTGGCGCCGGAAATGGGAATGATGCCGTTAAGCTCATTACCGCCGACAATTCTGATACGATCCATAAGCGCTTACGGGCCACGCCCGCCTTTCTGAAACTCTGTCTTTTAAAAGGATGCGGGTCTTTAGACGAAATCCGCGAAGGCTTCAATTCGAAGCGGACGGAACATTACGATTCGTCCATTTTTGCGGCAGGCAGTCCATTTGTCTCGTCGGCCTGGCCGGAACGGCGGGCGCGCGTCTGCTGTTTGCGGCGGGAAAGATTTTCCCGCAATTTTTCCGCGGCCCGATCGCGGCGCAATTTGGCCTGCTGTTCGATCGCGTCTTTGCGGCCCTTGCGGGCATTTTCAGTGTCTTCGGTCATATTTCATGGCTTACCCGAATTCGCGGCAATCCAAAAGTGGCGACGTGAAACTGACATAAGTTTGAAATTGCGTCTTGCGCTCGTCCCGAAGCTGTGGCAATAGCCGCCCCGTTCACGCAACGCAGCCGCTTCGGTTGCCAGCGTCTGGTCCTCGCTGCCGTAGCTCAGTGGTAGAGCACACCCTTGGTAAGGGTGAGGTCGGTGGTTCAATCCCACTCGGCAGCACCAGTTTTCTCCTCGTTAAAAATCAGCTCCGTCCTACGCCCCATCGACGCGTATTTATGCCTGTTCAACAAAAAGGGCCGAACAAGCCGGCCCTTTTTGATCGCGGATGACCATCCGCCTTAGTTGTCGTACTCCCGGCATGCCTGACTAACCGAGGCGCCGCTTTCGCCGCCGCGGGTGTCGACGCCCGAGTTGGCGCGGGGCATCGATGGGCAGTCGAGCGTCTTCGGCTGTGCCGTGATCGACTGCGTGGTCGTCGGGTCGACGGGCGTGACGGTTACCGGATGGGTGCCGTTGTCGCTGCTCGTGTAATCGCTGGAAAATGTTCCGGCACTCGAGCCGGTCGAGCCGCCATTGGTGGGACCGATCGAATCGGGGTTGGATTGCGCGAAGGCGGATGTGGCCAGGCCCGCGGCAAAAATGGCCGCCGTGATGACAGACGTTCGCATGGGAATTTCCTCTTCCTCGTCGGTTTTCACTATCGGGTTACGTGTGGACAACCCGGCCGCTATCGGTTTGTTCCGCGACTTGCGGCAATCGTGAATTGTGGCCGCGCGTCCTGCTGCGACATTCGGCATCAGATATCTCGGTTTGCGAAAGAGCGGCCGACTGGTTAAGACGTGGCGATAACGGCTTCGCCGGCCGAGACCACCAGTGAGCCGGGCGAGCCCGCAGGAGACGACCATGAGCACGGACGACAACGACCAGCAGAACGGCAAGGGCACGAAGGCGATCATTTTGATCGCCATGGTTCTGGCTGCCATCACCGCCGTTTTCGGCGCGCTCGCCGTCTATAAAGCCGTGTTCGTCTACACAATCGCACCGTAAGGTTTGGCCCGCCGCCGGGATGACCCGGACATGAACACGCCTCTCAGCTCGCATTCATGCTGCGCTTATTATTCGTATTGAACAAATTCTCGATACGAACGTTTCGTCAACGCTGTTATGAATGGAGACTAGCATGAAGAAGCTTATTATCGCTGCCGCCGTGGCCATCGCATCGCTCAGCGCAACGGCAATGCCATCCTTTGCCGATAGCGTTACGGTTAGGATCGGTCAGCCGGGCCATCACGGCTACCACGATCGCTACAACCACCGCCCCTATTATGGCCATTCCAACCGCCATCATCCGGTGCGCTACAATTGCCGCATGAAGACCGTGAAGTATCACAGCCACGGTCGGCTCGTGACCAAGACCACCCGCGTCTGCAGCTAAACGCGCAGGTTTGTCGGATGTTTCAAGCACTCGGTCGCATGGCCGGGTGCATATCTTTCATACGTCTTTGGTTCGTTACGCCGAACGCGTATGTCTTTTCCCATTTGCGGGTTTGTGAATTATCGCTAAAATGCTCCCGCACACTGCTTTGCGGGAGGAGCAGGCAGAACGCTGCAGAGTACTTGGCGTGAGCAATGGAGGAGTGCGCAAATGGCAAGCGAAAAGTGGAATGATCCTATCCAGGTCGGCTTCGAGACCACCGGTGCGCGGACGATATCCGGCCCGTTCGATGCCCTGACATGCCTGACCGAGCTCTGGCCAAATGTTCGCGGCCTGCGCTACCTGAAGGCACGCAGCACGTGCCGAGCCGCCCTTGATGGCCGCAAGAGCGTGGAAGAAGCGCGCGCCGAGTTCGTCGCAGCGGCCAAGGAAGCAAGGTTGCACGTGCACTGAGCGAGCTGCAATCGATCCGATCGGGATCAGATTGCTCCACAAGTGGCTCGAAATAAAGCAAGGTTGATTTTTGCTTAACCCTCACCGGAGCTTCTCGGGGGTAGCCGGACGAAGCCGGTTGTCTCTAGTGCTCAACGCTTACTAGAACACTGGCAGCCATCATGATGATGGTCAGAGGCTCGTCACCCTCTGTGTGAAAAGCACAGGCGGGCCTCGTATAAACTTCTCCAAAACAATCAGTTAGACGATGCAAGGTGGCGCTGCCCGGCGCACACTATCTCTCTCTCACGCATCGTGAGCGCGCGCGTTCTGCGGTCTGGTTAATTGAGCGTTACCTGATATCAGCATCCGGTATAAGCGCTTGCCACTTCCACATAGCCCACACCGATGATCGTGCCGTCGTTGGCGCGGATGAAGGATGGGACATAGTGCGCGGCGGCGGGAACGCAGGCGGTCGCATCGCCATATTGGGCAAGCACGACATCATCGCGCTGAAGCGCCGAATAGTTGCTATCGATCTCCAGCGAAGCGGCGGCCGGCAAGGCAAATGCGCCAGTCATCAGCGCTAAAACGGGCATCCCAAGTCGAAGAAAGCGCGTCATGCCATTCTCCCATGTTTGATTATCCCAGTAACGGAACAGCCGTTAGTTTAGTTCCGCGAAACCACCGCCACTTTCAAATGCGTTAACGCTTTTCTACTTCCATCTTACAGTATTGACCGAAACAGCGCAGCGGCGACAAAAGGAGAGCATCAGCGGCGCAGCATCCGGCTCTGCACGTTGCCTTGGCCCACGACGTCCTCGGCGATCATCATGGCGCGAACGATGTCCCCGGCACTGTGCGCAAAGCCCTCGAGCACAGCGTATTGGCCGAGCATGGTGACGCTGATCTCGGTGCAATCGAGGTCCGGATCTGCGCTCAGCGCGCTTTCGATTGCAGCCCGCATCGACGACTGGCTGTGGCCCCGTTCGCACTGATCCTCGTGCCCCGTCAAAATCTGGAATAGCTGTACCATCTTCGCCTCCAAGCGAATTGTTCTGCTGTTTAACGCTGCAGCGCCGCATTTCGTTGCAGTGCGGGCGCTATCGTTGGAGTATTTTCGAGAAGAAAATCCAAATACCTCTTGGCGCTTCAAGCGAAGCGAGCCATATCAACAGCATAGACATGTGGGGTGATCGCGATGAAACGCGTGATATCGGCCGTTGCGGCAACATTCGTTATGGCTGGTCTTCTGGCTGGCTGCACCACCAGCGAGACGGCGGAGGTGAAGCCCATCCCCGGAAGCATCACCTATGGCGGGCAGCCGCGCACGAAGCTGACCAAGTCTCCGCCGGGCAGCGTCGTCCATAATTCGTTCTATGACTCGACCGGAACGAAGCAGCTGGAAACCTATGTCCTGCAGCCCGACCGAACGCTGAAGCTGACCCGGCGCGAGGCCATCCCCGACTTCCCAATGTAGGCCGCACCTAAAGTGTAAGCGGCGGCTCGGCCGGGCGCAGGAAGCGATCGATCGCGGCGGGCTCGACCGCTTCGATCGTTGAAGGCATCCATTTCGGCTTGCGGTCCTTGTCGATGACGGCGGCGCGGATGCCCTCGTAGAAATCGGGGCTCTGCAAAATCCCGAGGCAGGCGCTGAACTCGCGGCGCAGGCACTCGCCGAGGCTGCGGCTCTGCTTGCCCTCATGCAGCAGGCGCAGCGTCAGCGCCAGGCTGGTTGGCGAGCGCAGCTGGATGGCGCGCAGCGTTTCTGCAGCGAAGTCCGATGGCTCCGCTTTCAACGCCGCAATGATGTCTCCGACCGTGCCGAAGCGGAAGGTGCGTTCGATCAGGCTGCTATTGAGCCTCAGCGGCCCCTTGCCCGGATCGGTCGACAGGTTCTTCAGCACAACGTCGACATCGCGCGAGTTTGCGCCACGCGACAGACCGGCCAGCGTGTCGACAAGCTCCGGCAGCTGGAACGAGGCGACCTGGACATCCGCGAGCCCGGCATGGATCACGTCGGCCGCCCCGACCTCAAGACCCGTCAGCCCCATCCAGACGCCGACCTCGCCCAGGGCATGCGGCAGCAGCCATGTGGCGCCGACATCGGGGAAATAGCCGATCCCCGTCTCCGGCATGGCGAAGCGGGTGCGTTCGGTGACCACGCGGTGGCGGCCATGCGAGGAAAGACCGACGCCGCCGCCCATGGTAATGCCGTCCATCAGCGCGACATAGGGCTTTGGATAGGCGGCAATGCGGTGATTGAGGTGGAACTCCTGACGCCAGAAGTCTTCCGCGAGCGACGTGCCGGCGCGACCGCTCTCATGCAGCGCGCGGATATCGCCGCCGGCGCAGAAGCCACGCTCGCCCTCGCCCATGATGATCACGGTCGCCACATCGGCATCCGCCGCGAATTCGCTGAGCGCCGCATCGATCGAACGGACCATGTCGAGGGTCAGGCTGTTCAGCGCTCTCGGCCTGTTGAGGCGGATGATGCCGGCGGAACCCTGTCGCTCGGCAATAACCTCGCGCTGATCGACTTTGTCGTGCATCCGGGCCTCCTTGCGGCGTGAGCCGCGATCGATGCGGCCGCGCCAAATTGCGATTCCAAGTTCATGCCATCAGCGAATTGCGCTGCTTGTACACAAACTTATCGCGCTCGGCCGGATAGTCGATGGCTCGTATGCGAGGAAGATGCTCACGACCTCGTTCGGTCGCAAGACTGCAACAGTTTTGGCGCTTAGAGCCTTTCCTGGTTAGATTGAAACATTCTGTTGGCTCAAACGGAGTCGGATGGTCGTCCGGCAGGCGCGCGTCGTAGCCAACGCATACGGCCAAGCCGGCCGGACGATCAGGCGGCCCGTTTCAGCCAACCCTCGCTGGTTTGCTGCGCAAACCGGCTAGGGCCGGGCATCTTTCCGCCAGGATCAAAGGCGATTGGCTCAACCGTACCTGGGGTATGCCCTTCGCCAATCGCCTTTGCCCTGACGAAAACCTGCTCCGGCAGAATGCTTCAAGCTAACCAGGAAAGGCTCTAGAAGGAAGCGGCGGCGAGCACGCGGTGCAGGCCCTGCAGATCCTCGACGTTGCGGTTCATGAGAGACAGCTCCCAATCGAGCGCGCTACGCACGATCGTCTCGAGCGAATCGTATCGCGGGGTCCAGCCGAGCACGCGGTTCGCCAAAGTGGCGTCGGCGACGACACTGGCGGAATCGCCCGGGCGACGCGGGGCCATGTGGATCTTGAAGGCGTGGCCGTGCAGGCGCGTCACCATGTTCAGCACGTCGAGCACCGAGTAGCCGGCGCCATAGCCGCAATTGGCAACGAGCGAGCCGCGCTCGCCGCGCAGGTGCTGCAGGGCTCTGAGGTGCGCCTCGGCCAGATCGCTGACGTGGATGTAGTCACGCACGCCGGTGCCGTCGTGGGTGGGATAATCCAGACCATAGACGCTGACGCTGTCGCGGCGGCCAAGGGCGGCCTCGCAGGCGACCTTGATCAGATGTGTCGCGCCCGAGGTGGACTGCCCGGCGCGGCCGAGCGGGTCGGCGCCGGCGACGTTGAAGTAGCGAAGGGCCACATAGTTGAAGTCATAGGCAGCCGCGGCATCGCGCAGCATGAACTCGGTCATCAGCTTCGACTGGCCGTAGGGGTTTTCCGGGTTCAGCGATGCATCTTCCTTCACCGGGTCCGACGTCTTCTGCGGACCATAGACGGCGGCGGTGGAGGAGAAGACGAAATGGCGGATGCCGGCGCTGACCGCCGCGCTCATCAGCGCCCGGGTCTTGCCGGAGTTGTTGTCGTAGTAGGACAGAGGGTCGGCCACCGAGGCCGGCACGACGGCGGAGCCGGCGAAATGGATGATCGCCTCGATGTCGTTTTCGATGAAGATGGTCTTGAGCAGTTCGGCATCGGCGACATCGCCGAGATAGAAGCGCGCTTCCGGCGCCACGGCCCAGCGGAAGCCCGTGGAGAGGCGATCGAGCACGACGACCTGCTCGCCCGCATCCAGCAATGTCCAGACCATATGACTGCCGATATAGCCGGCGCCGCCCGTCACCAGAATTGCCATGTCCCGCACTCCCGTTTTATCTCACGGGGGCATCTGACCCGGCTTTCCTTTCCGAAATTCGAATAAACGGCCCCGGCGGGACGTGCGCCGGGGCGAAGTTTGCCGGTGTGGTTAGGGGATGATTTGCGGGTTTGCTAGAATTTTATTGATGTGGCCATTTCGGCCCCATCGAGGGGTCAACCGCGCGGTTCGGCTGCGGCCCGGGGAGCCAGGAAGCCCTGCTCGACGGCGAGCGCGATCAGCCGTTCGGTGAGGTCTCCGAGCGTGCCCGAGGCGATGGCTATCGGCTCCATGCGCCTGACGACATCTGGCTCGCTGACGCCGGCCGTATGCCAGGTGCCGCCGCCGGTGAAGAAATTGTGGAGCAGCGGCTGGAAGCGGTCCATGGCGTTGGCGAAACGGGCGTCGCTGGTGCGCTTCTCCTCGAACTCATCCCAGAGCGCGCGGAACTCAACGGCCTGATCGGTGGGAAGCAGGGCGAAGATGCGGTCGGCGGCACGCAGCTCGCGCTCGGCCTGGCTGGTGCGGGCAACCGCGTCATAGGCGAAGGTATCGCCTGCATCGATCTCGACGATGTCGTGGATCAGCAGCATCTTCAAGACGCGCAGCAGATCGATCGGTTCGCTCGAATGTTCGGCAAGCACCGCCGCCATCAGCGCAATCTGCCAGGTGTGCTCGGCGTCGGTTTCGACACGCGAGCGATCGAGCAGCGACGTACGGCGCAGGATCGTCTTCAGCTTCTCGACCTCGAGAATGAAGGCCAGCTGCTCCATCAGACGGCGATTGCCGAGAAAGCCTTCCAGATGGTCGGCGGTAATCTTTTCGGACATGCGGATGCTCCCGGTTCAGAGCTTCAGGATATAGTCGCAGAGCCTGTCGGCCGCGGTCTGGATCTGGGCGGGATCACGCAGGAAGCAGGCGCGGAGAAACAGCTCGCCGCCGGGACCGAAGGCAGTTCCAGGCGCCAGGCCGACGCCGGTCTTGTCGACGATATCGATCGCCGCCTTGCGGCTGTCGGTAACGCCGTCGATCTTCAGGAAGGCATAGAGCGCGCCATCGGGTTTCAGCGTCTGCACCCGGTTGGTCGCAATCAGCGCGTCGCAGAGGATATCGCGCGAGCGCCTTGCCTTGTCGATATTGGCCTGCACGAAGGCGTCGCCTTGGTTCAAGGCCGCGACCGCGCCCCGCTGCATGAACTGGGCGACGCCCGAGGTCGAATACTGGATCAGGTTCTCAAGCACCTGTCCCGTCTCCGGCGGCGCCACGATCCAGCCGACGCGCCAGCCGGTCATCGACCAGTTCTTCGAGAAGGAATTGACGAACATGACCTTGTCGCCCGCTTCCATCACATCGAGGAACGAAGCCGCACGGTCGCCGGGAAAATAGTAGCGGGCGTAGATTTCGTCCGCCATGATCCAGAGACCATGCTTGCGGGCCAAGCCGAGGATGGCGGCCAGATCTTCCCGCGTCGCGGTCCAGCCGGTCGGGTTGGAGGGTGTGTTGATGAAGAGCGCTTTTGTCTTCGGCGTGATCGCGGCGGCGATACGGTCGAGGTCGACGGCCCATTTGCCGCCTTCGAAGTCGAGCTGCACGCCGACGGAACGGGCGCCGGCGATTTCAAGCGCGGCGGCGATATTCGGCCAGGCGGGCGTCAGATAGACCAGCTCGTCGCCGGGCGAGGTCATCGCCTGCACCGCGATCTGGATCGCCTGCATACCGGAGCCGGTGACGAAGAAATGCTCGACGGGTAGGTTTATGCCGAAGTGGCGGGCGTAATAATCAGAGAGCGCCTGGCGCAGTTCGGGGATGCCGCGCTGGTAGGTGTAGAAGGTCTCGCCGGCCGACAGCGCCGTCATCGCCGCCTGATTGACGAAATCGGGGGTGGGAAGATCGCCTTCGCCGACCCAAAGCGGCAACAGGCCATCGCGGCCACGGGCATAATTGACGACTTCGACGATCCCGCTTTCAGGCGCCTGGATGGCGCGCGGGCTGAGGCTATTGACGATCGACATGCATCACTCCGGTTTTCGCCTACATAAAACAAATGCGCGGGCGAATCCCATGACAATCCGTGATGGCCGATCGATTTCCGTGATGGGTGAGCCCTGCCTCATCCGGCAGGGCTCGTCGGCCCATCAGACCGTCGGGCGCTTGGCCAGCAGGTCGCGGATTTCGGTGAGAAGGGCAACGTCGGCCGGCGGCGGCGGTGCTTCTTCCGGAGCGACCTTCTTCTGGCGCTCGACCTGCTTCTGCAGCGTGTTCACGCCCTTGACCATCAGGAAGATAATCCAGGCAAGAATCAGGAAGTTGATCAGAACGGTGATGAAGCTGCCGTAGGCAAGAACGGCGCCCTGTGCGCGGGCAGCAGCCAGCGTCGGCGCATTGACGTTGGACGAGAGGCCGATGAAGTAGTTGGAGAAATCGAAGCCGCCGAAGATGGCGCCGACGATTGGCATGATGACGTCGTCGACCAACGACTTGACGATGCCGCCGAACGCGCCACCGATGATGACACCGACGGCAAGGTCCATGACGTTGCCGCGAGCAATAAACGCTTTGAACTCGTTGAGCATGCGATCTGTCTCCCTCTGATGCAGTTTGATTGCAGGCTGTTGTTTTTATTAGCTACATCTTCGTTGCGATTATTCAATTACAAATTACGAATTATTCAATTGCTCCACCCGTCTTTGACTTAAGACCTAGACGGCGGGAATTTTCAAAGGCCCCGATTTGCCGTAGGCTTCGAGCTCCGGGAGGACCGGCGCATGGGACGCCGGCGGAGGAGAAATGCTGCCAGGCTGGGTCATACTCGCATCGGCGTTCGGCTACCTGTTCCTGCTGTTTGCCGTGGCAAGCCATGGCGACCGGCAGCGCAGGCGCTTCGGCGCGCCCGATAGCGGGCGGCCGGTCGTCTATGCGCTGAGTCTCGCGATTTACTGCACGTCCTGGACCTATTTCGGCGGCGTCGGCCTTGCCTCGCAGCGCGGGCTGGAATTTACCGGCATCTATATCGGCCCGATCCTGGTCTTCACGCTGGGGATGCCGGTGCTGCGGCGGATCATCGACCTCGCCAAGACGGAGAAGCTTACCTCGGTCGCCGACTTCATCTCGGCGCGCTACGGCAAGAACTCGGCGGTGGGGACGATCGTGGCGCTGATCTCTCTCGTCGGCGCCATCCCCTATATCGCGTTGCAGCTGAAATCCGTCTCCAGCACCGTGACGGCCATGCTCAATCCGTCGGATTACGGTATCGGGAGCGGCAATCTCTATTTCCTCGACCTGCCGCTGCTGGTGACGCTGGTTCTGGCCTGCTTCGCCATCATGTTCGGCACCCGCCACACGGATGCGACCGAGCATCAGGACGGGTTGATCCTCGCGGTGGCGATGGAATCGGTGGTGAAGCTGTTTGCGTTTCTGACGGCTGGCGTCTGCGTGGTCTGGTTTCTGTTCGACGGGCCGGCCGATCTGTGGCGGAAGGCGGCGGAGAACGAGTTGGTGCTGTCGGCGCTGCACTACCAGACGCCGATCAGCCGCTGGCTGACGCTGACGGTGCTTTCGGCCTTTGCGATCGTCATGCTGCCGCGGCAGTTTCATGTGACCGTGGTCGAGAACCGGACGGCGAAGGAGCTGCGGCTGGCGGGCTTCCTGTTTCCGCTCTACCTGATCGCCATCAATCTCTTCGTATTGCCGATGGCGATCGCGGGCCTGCTCACCTTCGGCGGCAACGGCAATGCCGATCTCTACATGCTGTCGCTGCCGATCGTTGGGCAGATGCCCGTGATGTCGCTGATCACCTTCATCGGTGGCTTCTCAGCGGCGACGGCGATGGTGATCGTCGCCTCGGTGGCGCTGTCGATCATGGTCTCCAACGATATCGTTATGCCGATTTTTCTGCGCCGGCGGCTTGCCGGGCGCGGAGGGCAGCGCGACGATTTCGCCAAGACGCTGCTCAACATCCGCCGCAGCGCCATCTTCGCCGTGCTGCTGCTCGGCTATGCCTATTACCGCTCGACTGATAGCACGACGGGCTTGGCCTCGATCGGTCTCTTGTCGTTTGCCGCCATCGCGCAGATGGCGCCTTCGCTGCTGGGCGGGCTGATCTGGCGGCGGGCGAATGCGCGCGGGGCGATCCTCGGCCTCTCCTCCGGCTTCGTGATCTGGATCTACCTCTTGTTCTTGCCTTCGCTCGGCGGGCCGGATTATTCGGCGGTGGCCAGCGCCGTGCTGGGCTTCGTCTTTCCCGGCGTGACCGTCTTCACGGACAATGCCGACCCGCTGGTCAACGCCACGGTCATGAGCCTGCTCGTCAACACCGGTTTCTTCGTGATCGGCTCGATGACGCGCAATGCGCGGCCGCTCGAGCGCATCCAGGCGGGCATCTTCGTCAAGCGGCAGTCGCGCTCGCAATTCGCCACGCGCGGCTGGAAAACGCGCATCAGCGTCGGCGACCTGAAGGCGACGATCTCGCGCTATCTCGGCGAAGAGCGGATGGAGCGATCGTTCCAGACCTACCAGCAGAACTCCGGTCGCAAGCTGGAGGACGACCAGCCGGCCGACATGGCGCTCATCCATTTCACCGAGCAACTGCTCGGCAGCGCCATCGGCTCGTCGTCGGCGCGGCTGGTGCTGTCGCTCATCCTGCAGAAGGTGGAAGATGCCTCGGCCGACACCGCCTGGCTGCTCGACCAGGCGAGCGAGGCGCTGCAATATAATCAGGACATGCTGCAGACGGCGTTGTCGCAGATGGACCAGGGCATCGCCGTGTTCGACAGCTCGAACCACCTGACGATATGGAACCGGCGCTTCCGGCAGCTGCTGGATCTGCCCGAAACATCGGGACAGGTTGGTTTTCCGCTTGCCGATATCGTCGCCATCCTCAGCCAACGCGGCGATATCCCGGTCTCCGAAGTCAGCCAGACGGTGCGGCACTTTCTCACGCTGGACAAGCCCTTCGCGCTGGTGCTTGGACGCGGGGAACGCATCATCGAGGTGCGCTCCAACGCGATGCCCGACAAGGGCATTGTCGCAACCTTCACCGACATCACCCAGCGCGTCGCCGCCGACCAGGCGCTGAAGCAGGCCAACGAGACACTGGAGCAGCGCGTGGCGGAGCGCACGGCGGAGCTTACCCGCGTCAACCACGAGCTCGGCGAAGCGCGCGCCTCGGCCGACGAGGCAAATCTTGGGAAGACGCGCTTCTTCGCCGCCGCCGGGCACGACATCCTGCAGCCGCTCAACGCCGCAAGGCTCTATTCCTCGGCGCTGGTCGAGCGGATGGGGCAATCGGAGAGCAGCGCGATCGTGCGAAATATTGATTCGGCGCTGGAATCGGTCGAGAGCATTCTGGGCGCCGTGCTCGATATTTCCAGGCTCGACACCGGGGCGATGCGCCCTCGCCTCGCCTCCGTTCCGCTTGCCGATCTGCTGGAGCGCATCCAGACCGACTTCGCGCCGATCGCGCGTGAGAAGAGGCTGAAGCTGGTGGTGATGCCCACCTCTCTGCGCGTGCGGTCCGACCCCAATCTGCTACGGCGGCTGGTGCAGAACCTGGTGTCGAACGCGATCAAATATACGCTGACGGGCAAGGTGCTGGTGGGCGCGCGCCGGCGCGGCAATCAGGTGGTCATCCAGGTGATGGATTCCGGCATCGGCATTCCGCCCTCGAAATTCCGCACCGTGTTCAAGGAGTTCGCGCGGCTGGACGAAGGCGCCAAGACAGCATCGGGCCTCGGGCTTGGGCTGTCGATCGTCGATCGCATCGCGCGCGTGCTGAGCCACCCGGTGGAGCTGCATTCGACGCACGGCAAGGGCACCGATTTCCGCATCGTGATGCCGCGCGATGTCTCGCCTGTCGCCGAAGCGCCGATCGCGACCGCGCCCGCCGAGCGCTCGGCGCGGAATCTGGAAGGGCTGAAGGTGCTCTGCATCGACAACGAGCCGCATATCCTCGAAGGGATGCAATTGCTGCTGAGCGGCTGGGGTTGCGCGGTGCAATCGGCGGATTCGCTGGCGGGTGTCGCGGCGCTCGATACGCGGGAGGGTGCGCCCGATCTCGTCATCGCCGACTACCATCTTGGAGACGGGACCGGGGTGACTGCGATCCTCTCCGTCCGCGAGCGCTTTGCCACCTATGTTCCAGGTCTCGTCATCACCGCCGACCGGACGCTGGAAGTGCGCGCCGATGCCGAGCGGCACGGGATCGGCATCCAGCACAAGCCGGTACGCCCGGCCGCGCTGCGCGCCTATATCACCCAGATATCAGCGCAGAAGCGGGCTGCGGCGGCCGAATAGTCGTGGCTGCCAGGACGTTCGTGACGAGGTCGCGCACGCGCTCGATCGAGGGCTGGTCGCCAAAGAGGATGCGGTAAATAATGGGGGCGACGACGCCATCCATGACCGCATCGATATCGGGAAACGCCTCGCCACGGGCATGTGCGCGCTCCGCGATCAACGCAATCTGTTCGCGGGTGAACGCATCGCACTTGCAGGCGTTGGCGTTGTCCTGGGCCGCCAGCACGTCGCGCATCATGTCGCGGCCGATGCCGGACGACATCTCCTCGCAATATTGCTCCGTCCAGACCTCCAGATCGCCGCGGGCGCTGCCGGTGTCGATCGGCAGCATGTCGGGGCGAAGGCGCTCGACGGCGACATCGGCGAGCAACTCCTGTAGCTCGCCCCAGCGGCGATAGATCGTTGACGGCGTGACGCCGGCTTCCGCGGCGATCAGCGGGATGGTGACGTCGGCGCGGTCCATCGTCTTCAGAAGCGAGCGGACGGCATTGTGGACGGAGGCCTGAACGCGGGCGCTGCGCCCGCCGGGGCGGAGATTTTCTTTTGCTGGCATTGGCTGATGCAACCTCCCGAGCGCGCCATGGTTCAAAAACTTTGAGCGATCCATTAACGCAAATTATTTGCTTTTAGCGCACGCCTGCCCTACATCGGACTAACGCAACGACTTAGCTTTAAGGAGCTTATATATGCCCGCGCCCGGCAAATCCATAGAGACGAAGTCAAACCCCATCCGTTTTCACGCGGTGACGCTCGCAACCTTCTTCGGAGCCTCGGCCGCGCCGACGCCGCTTTACCGAATCTACCAGGAGAACTTCGCCGTCTCTCCCGTGCTGATCACGGTGATCTTCGCGGTCTATGCCTTCGCGCTGCTGCTTGCGCTATTGATCGCCGGCTCGATCTCCGACCATCTCGGCCGCAAGCCGGTGATCTTTTCGGCGCTAGTGCTCGAGATCATCGCCATGGCGCTGTTTGCCGCCGCCAGCGGGCCGGCTTGGCTGATCGCGGCGCGGATCATGCAGGGGCTGGCGACCGGGATAGCCGGCGCTTCGATCGGCGCTGCGCTTGTCGATGTCGACAAGGCCAAGGGGCAGCTGGTGAACTCGATCGCGCCGCTATCCGGCATGGCGATCGGCGCGTTCGGCACCAGCGCGCTGATCCAGTACGGGCCGTTTCCGCTGCATCTCGTCTACGCGATCCTGCTTGTCGCCTTCGTCATCCAGGCCGGCGCGATCTGGGCAACCGAAGAGACCGCATCCACGCGGCCGGGTGTCTGGGCGTCGCTGAAGCCCCGCGTTGCCATCCCGCCGCAGGTGCGGCGGCCGCTGGCGCTGGTCACGCCGATCAACATCGCCAACTGGACGCTCGGCGGCTTTTATCTCTCGCTCGTGCCGTCGCTGGTGGTGAGCACGACCGGCAGCCATGCGCCGTTGACGGGCGGATCCGTGGTGACGGCGCTGATGGTATCGGGGGCGGTCGCCGTCTATCTGAGGCGCGCCAGATCGGCCAACGCCAACCTCGCCTTCGGGACGCTGGCGACCACGCTCGGAGTGCTCACGGTGGTTGCGGGTGTGCACCTTGCCAGCGTGCCGCTGCTGCTCCTCGGAACGTTGCTGACCGGTGTCGGTTTCGGCACGAATTTCCTTGGCGCGATGGGCACGATCATGCCGCTTGCCAAGCCGGACGAGCGCGCCGAACTGCTGTCAGCATTCTACATCCAGAGCTATCTGGCCTTCAGCCTGCCCGCCATTCTCGCCGGGTTCCTGGCGAAGTCGCTAGGCTACCAGCTGACCACGGATATCTATGCGACGGCGATCATTCTCGTCACCTGGATCGGCTTTCTCGGCCTGCGGGCGGATCGCGCGAAGGCGGAGCGGATCGCCGCCTGAACCCGAAAAGCGGGCAACAAAAAAGGCCGGGCGAACCCGGCCTTTCGTTCGTCCCGGCGAACCGGAGACGATGTATTCGAAAACTTAAGCAGCCTGCAGACGGTCTGCGGACATCTTGCCAGAACGCTTGTCGGCAACGAGCTCGTAAGACAGCTTCTGGCCGTCCTTGAGTTCGCGCATGCCGGCGCGCTCAACAGCAGAGATGTGAACGAAAACGTCGGCAGAACCGTCGTCCGGCTGAATGAAGCCGTAGCCCTTGGTTGCGTTGAACCACTTAACAGTACCTGTGCTCATGACGATATCCTTTTATAAATCGTACATAGATGGTGCACACCGAACAAAGCCAGCATGCGATGGAAACCGATTTTGGAGGAAGTTCGCGAGCAACAGCACGAGCGGCCGTAACAAAGTTCATCTAGCAAGATCGATGCGAGGCTTTTACGTGGTAATTGTGTCTCTGGCAAGGCAACTTTAGCGACCAGAGATGCCCGGATCGATGAATTCATCGATGAATTCTGGGGGCGACCGGGCAGGCTTAAAAGCCAGCCCGATCATACGCATGGAAAGGCCGGTCAGGCCGCTGCCTTCGCACCGGCGTAAGGGTCGAATCGGCCGTAGAAGGTCTCGCCCTTCGCCGCCATGTCCTTGAGCAGCGCGGTCGGCGCGAAGTGTGGTCCGTAAGAGGCGGCTAACCTCTCGCAGAGCGCCACGAAATTCTTCGGCCCCATGCCGTCGATGTAGGAGAGCACGCCGCCGGTATAGGGCGCGAAGCCGAAGCCGAGGATGGAGCCGACATCGGCCTCACGCGGATCGGTGACGATTCCCTCTTCCATGGTGCGCGCGGCCTCGAGCGCGATGGTGACGAGGAAGCGCTGTTTCAGCACCTCGACATCGATCTCGTCGGCCTTCTTCTGCGGATAGAAGGTCTTGAGTTCGGGCCAGAGCGACTTCTTGGCGGGCTTGGCCGGATAGTCGTAGAAGCCCTTGCCGTTCTTGCGGCCGCGGCGGTCGAGTTCGTCGACCATCTTGTTGATCAGCGCCAGGTGCCTCGGGTCGACGGCTGCCTCGCCGAGATCGGCAACGGTCGCCTTCAGGATCTTCTGGCTGAGATCGATCGCCACCTCGTCGTTGAGCGACAGCGGACCGACCGGCATGCCGGCCATCTTGGCGGCGTTTTCGATCATCGCGGGCGGCACGCCTTCGATCAGCATGTCATAGGCTTCGTGGATGTAGCGGAAGACGCAGCGGTTGACGAAGAAGCCGCGCGTGTCGTTGACCACGATTGGCGTCTTCCTGATCGCGGCGACGTAATCGAGTGCTACGGCCAGCGCCTTGTCGCCGGTTTCCTTGCCGAGGATGACTTCGGTCAGCATCATCTTTTCGACCGGCGAGAAGAAATGCACACCGATGAAATCGACCGGCCGCTTCGAGTTTTTCGCGAGGCCAGAGATCGGCAAGGTCGAGGTGTTGGAGGCGAAGATCGCGCCTTCGGGAAGCACGGCTTCGACAGCCTCAATCACCGCCTTCTTGACGTCGCGATCCTCGAACACCGCCTCGATGACGAGATTGACGTCCGCGAGATCGGCATAATCGGCCGACGGCGTGATGCGCGAGAGAAGGGCGGTGCCCTCATCCTGCGTCAGGCGACCCTTACCGACTGAGTCCTTCACCAGGCCTTCGGAGACCGACTTGCCCTTGGCTGCGGCTTCCATATCGCGGTCGATGAGGGTGACGGGAATGCCGGCGGCGGCGGTCACGTAGGCGATCGACGCCCCCATGAAACCGGCGCCGACGACACCCACCTTCTTCAGCTCCGTCTTTGCGATGCCGGCGGGGCGGCGGGCCCCTTTGCCAAGCTCCTGCATGGAGATGAAGAGGGAACGGATCATCGAAAATGCTTCGGTGGTCTGCAGCACCTGCGTGAAATAGCGCTGCTCGATCTTGAGCGCCGTATCGAAGGGAACCTGCAGGCCCTCATAGACGGATTTCAGGATGGCGAGCGCGCCGGGATAGTTGCCCGCCGTTTCGCGGCGCAGGATCGCCGGTGCGGCCGGCCAGAGCTGGGCTGCCGCCGGGGTCCAGATACCGCCGCCGGGGGCCTTGAAGCCCTTTTCGTCCCAGGGGGCGATCGGCTTCAGGCCGTCCTTGATCATCTGCTTGGCAGCGGGGATCAACTGATCCGGCTCGACCACCTGATGGATCAGGTTCATCGCCTTGGCGCGCGAAGCCGTCAGCGACTGGCCCGTCGTCATCATCTGAAGGGCGGATTGTGCATCAGCAAGGCGCGCGACGCGCTGCGTGCCGCCGGCGCCCGGGAAGATGCCGACCTTGACCTCGGGAAGCGCGATCTTGACCGACTTGGCATTGGAGGCGACGCGGCCATGGCAGGCGAGCGACATCTCCAGCGCGCCGCCCATGCAGGTGCCATTGATGGCCGAGACCCAGGGCTTGCCGCAGGTTTCCAGCTTGCGGAACAGACCTGTCATGCGGCCGACGAGATCGAAGAGCTTTTGCGCGGCGGTCGACGGGTCCTTGACCTTCTCGTCGTTGTAGAAGGTGAACATCGCCTTGATCATCGAGAGATCAGCGCCGCCGGAAAAGCTCGACTTGCCCGAGGTGATGACCACGCCCTTGATGGCGCTATCGGCGACCGTCTGGTCGATGATCGCATTCAGTTCGCCCATCACTTCGGAGGTGAAGACGTTCATCGACTTGCCGGGCATGTCCCAGGTGACAAGGGCAATGCCATCGGCGTCGGTCTCGACGGTGAAATTGGTGTAGGTGGTCATGATGGGATTCCTCTTCCCTGAATTTCCCAAACGGTCAGAAGGCGCCAAGAATGTAGCAAAGCCACGCAACCGACCCGATTAACACTGCCAAGGCGAGCCAGGTGTCGATCCGACGTCGCTGGACGTCCTTCTTCGACAAAATCGGAGGTCCCTTGCGGGCTGCCTCCTCCATATCCTTTTCAAGATTATGCTGTGCGAACTGCTGTTCGATCTCATTGCGCTCGTGCTCGTAGACGTCACGGTCGATCCGCATCGCGCGCCTCTCAAACCCGTTCGATGATCGTTGCCGTGCCCATGCCGGCGCCGATGCAGAGTGTCACCAGCGCGGTGTTGAGATCGCGGCGTTCCAGCTCGTCCAGCACAGTGCCCAGGATCATCGCGCCGGTGGCGCCGAGCGGGTGGCCCATGGCGATCGCGCCGCCGTTGACGTTGATCTTGTCGTGGTCGATGTCGAAGGCCTGCATGTAGCGCAGCACGACGGCGGCGAAGGCTTCGTTGAGCTCGAAAAGATCGATATCGGCGAGCGTCATGCCCGAACGCTTCAAGAGTTTTTCGGTGACGTCGACCGGGCCGGTCAGCATCAGCGCCGGGTCGGAGCCGATGTTGGCGAAGGCCTTGATGCGGCCGCGCGGCTTCAACCCCATGCTTTCGCCGCCCGCCTTCGAGCCGAGCAGCACGGCGGCAGCGCCGTCGACGATGCCCGACGAATTGCCGGCGTGGTGGACGTAGTTGATCCGCTCGATTTCCGGATGCGCCTGGATGCCGACAGCCTCGAAGCCGCCCATCTCGCCTGGCATCTGGAAGGACGGGTTGAGCGAGGCCAGCGCCTGCATGTCGGTGCCGGGGCGCATGTGCTCGTCGCGGTCGAGGATCACGAGGCCGTTCTGGTCCTTCACCGGGATGACGGAGTTCTTGAAGTAGCCCTTCTCCCAGGAATTGGCGGCGCGCTTCTGGCTTTCGACAGCATAGGCGTCGACGTCGTCGCGGCTGAAGCCGTATTTCGTGGCGATCAGATCGGCCGAGACGCCCTGCGGCATGAAATAGGCCGGGAAGTTGACCGACGGATCCATGAACCATGCGCCGCCGGACATGCCGAGACCGACGCGCGACATGCTCTCGACGCCACCGGCGATGACAATGTCATCGGCCCCTTGCGCGATCTTGGCGGCAGCGAAATTCACCGCGTCGAGGCCGGACGCGCAGAAGCGGGAAATCTGCATGCCCGGCGCCTTGATGGAATAGCCCGCCTCGAAGGCGGCGCCACGCGGAATGACCGCGCCGGCTTCCATGACAGGATCGACGCAGCCCATGATGATGTCATCGACCGTCTCTGTGTTCAGCCCGTTGCGGTCGCGCAGCGCTTCCAGCGTTTTCGCCGCGAGGCGCACCGACGGCACCTCGTGCAGCGAACCATCCTTCTTGCCGCGGCCGCGCGGCGTGCGGACGTGATCGTAAATGAAAACTTCGGTCATCCTGTCTCGTCTCCCTGGCGGCTGTTGGGCCGTGAATTTGTCTGCCTTGGACTTCCATTCTCCCCCACGGGGAGAAGGTGGCCCCGAAGGGGTCGGATGAGGGGGGGGCGGCTGGCTCGGCCTGACGGCCGATCGCTCCTTCGTCGCTCACCCCCTCATCTGTCCTTCCGGACATCTTCTCCCCGTTGGGGAGAAGAGAAAACCAGTGGTCAAAACGCCTCGGCGCTCAATGCCATCATCGTTTCCGCGCCGGTCTCGATGCGCGCCTTGCGCAGCGTCGTTTCCGGCATGATCCGCTCCATGAAGAAGCGGGCGGTGATCAGCTTGTTGCGCAGGAAAGCTTCGCGATCTGTCTCTCCCGCGGCCAGTCCGTCGTTTGCGGCCTTGGCCATCTTCGCCCACATATAGCCGAGAATGACGAGGCCGAAGAGATGCATGTAGTCGGTCGAGCCGGCGCCGGCATTGTCGGGCTTTGCCATTGCATGCTGCATGAACCACATGGTCGACGCCTGCACGTCGTTCAAGCCCTTCTTCAGGTTCTTGGTGAAGAAGGACATCTGCTCGTCGCTACGGTTTTCCTCGCAGAAATCGCCGATCTCCTTGAACAGCGCCATGACCGCGCGGCCACCATTCTGGCCGAGCTTGCGGCCGACGAGATCGAGCGCCTGGATGCCGTTGGCGCCTTCGTAGATCATGGCGATACGGGCATCGCGGACATACTGGCTCATGCCCTGCTCTTCGATATAGCCGTGACCGCCGAAGACCTGCTGGGCCATGACGGCATGGTCGAAGCCCTTGTCAGTCATCACACCCTTCAGGATCGGGGTGACGAGGCCGAGAATATCGTCGGCCGTCTGCCGCTCCTTCTCGTCGGTCGCGCGGTGGGCGATGTCAGATTTCAGCGCGGTCCAGAGCAGGAAGGCGCGGCCGGCTTCGTTGAACGAGCGGATGGTCATCAGCGCGCGGCGAACATCGGGATGAACGATGATCGGATCAGCCTTTTTCTCCGGCGCCTTGGCGCCAGAGAGAGCCCGGCCCTGGATGCGCTCGCGGGCATATTCGGCGGCGTTCTGATAGGCGATCTCGGCGATCGCCAGCCCCTGCAGGCCGACGCTGAGACGGGCCTCGTTCATCATCACGAACATGGCAGCCAAGCCCTTGTTCTCGGCGCCGATCAGGAAGCCCGTCGCCTCGTCGTAGTTCATGACGCAGGTGGCGTTGCCGTGGATGCCCATCTTGTGCTCGAGCGCGCCGCAGGAGACGCCGTTGCGATCTCCAACCGTGCCATCGGCACCGACAATGAACTTCGGCACGATGAAGAGCGAGATGCCCTTGGTGCCCTCGGGCGCGCCCTCGATGCGGGCAAGAACGAGATGGACGATATTGCCGGACATGTCGTGTTCGCCGGCGGAGATGAAGATTTTCTGGCCGGAGAGCTTGTAGCTGCCATTGGCCCGCGGAACGGCCTTCGTGCGCAGCAGGCCGAGATCGGTGCCGCAATGCGGCTCGGTCAGGTTCATGGTGCCGGACCATTCGCCGGAGACCATCTTCGGCAGATAGGTCTGCTTCTGCTCGTCGGATCCGTGAACGATGATGGCGGCGATGGCGCCCTGGGTCAGGCCCGGATACATCATCAGCGACATGTTGGCGGCAGACGTGTATTCGCCGACGGCGGCGTGAAGCGTGTAGGGCAGCCCCTGGCCGCCGAACTCCTCCGGCACGGCAAGCCCCGTCCAGCCACCCTCGCAATAGGCGTCATAGGCTTGCTTGAAGCCCTTCGGCGTCTTAACCGAGCCGTCTTCCTTGCGCGTGCAGCCTTCCTGATCGCCGGAATAGTTGAGCGGGAAAAGCACTTCCTCGGCAACCTTGGCGGATTCGCCTAGGATCGCCTCGATCATGTCGGGCGTGGCGTCGGCGAAGCCCGGCAGGTTGTTGTAGCGCTCCAGACCCAGCACATCGTTCAGCACGAAAAGCGTGTCGTTTACCGGGGCCTTGTAGACTGGCATCGTTCGAATTCCTCCAATTCGTCAGCCGGGCGGACCGGCCTGTGCAGCTGTCTTACAAAATATTGACGTTTGCGTAAACGTCAAATTTTATTGCATCGCAAATTTGTGAGCCGAGAGGGCCGCCACAAGAGGCTGTGCGCCACGGGAACCGCTGCAGGAACACACTGTAAGGGTGCTATCTTTCGCACACAGCTGTGTGTACATGTCTAAAATCTGATCCAAACGGATGCCGCATGACCTCCACAGCCGCCTTCTTCCGCTCCAGCCTGATCATGCTTGCCGTGGGTGTCCTCATCCTGCTCGGCATCGTCGGCTCGTCGCTCTGGCTTGTCCAGGCGAACCGCGAATATTCCGACGAGACGGCATCGCTGCGCCGTGTCCGCAGTTCCATCGTCGGTGTGCTCACCACCGTGCAGGACGCGGAAACCGGCCAGCGCGGATATTTGCTGGCGAATGACATCGTTTACCTCGCGCCCTACACGACAGCGCTGGAAAGCCTACCGAAACGCCGCCAGGCGCTGGTCGACAACGTCAAGGCGCTGCCGAGCTACGCGATGCAGCTGGATGCGCTGAACGCGGCGATCGACGGAAAGATGAACGAACTCGCCAAGACGGTCGCGTTGACACGCGAGGGCAAGACGGCGGAAGCGGTGGCGATCGTTCGCGACGATGCCGGACTTGTCTACATGGACAAGATCCGCGCGATCATCGGCGACTTCCTCGACCAGACCGATAACCGCCTGCGGGTGCTGGTAGAGAAGCAGCTTTCAGCGGCCAGCACGCTGCAACTGGTAACGATCGGCGGCGCGCTGGCGATCCTCGTCGTGCTCGGCGGAGCCATCCTGATCATCGTGCAACACGTGCGGGACCTGTCGCTCGCCACCAAGGAAGTCGAGCTCTTGAACGTCGGGCTAGAGGCGCGCGTCGACGAGCGCACCGAGGACCTGATGCGCGCCAACCAGGAAATCCAGCGCTTCGCCTATATCGTCACCCACGATCTGAGAGCGCCGCTGGTGAACATCATGGGCTTCCTGAGCGAGCTCGATACCGCGATGAAGTCGGTCTCGACCTATGTGCTTGCCGACAACAAGACGCTGAGCGAGCAGGACATCCAGGATGCGCGGCTGGCGGTCGAGGAAGACCTGCCGGAAGCGCTCGGCTTCATCCGCTCGTCGACCCGTAAGATGGACGCGCTGATCAACGCGATCCTGAAGATCTCGCGCGACGGACGCCGCAAGCTGCAACCGGAAAGAATTGACCTCAAGGCGATGATCGATACGGTCGCCGCCAACGTCCACCACCAGCTGGTGGAGACGGGCGGGACGACGGATACCCGCGTTCGCATCGGCAATATCGTCAACGACCGCTTCTCGCTGGACCAGATCTTCGGCAACCTCTTCGACAATGCGGTGAAATATCAAATGCCGGGACGGCCGCTTAAAATCGATGTCGATGCCTATCCCGACGGGCCCGGGCGTGTCAGGATCGATGTGAAAGACAATGGCCGCGGCATCGCCAGCAACGATCTCGAACGGGTTTTCGAACTGTTTCGCCGGGCCGGCGAACAGGATCAGCGCGGCGAAGGTATCGGCCTTGCGCATGTGCGTTCGTTAATCCGAAATTTGGGCGGAGACATTACGGTCACATCCGAACTAGGACAGGGCAGCACGTTCATTCTGACGCTGCCCGCGGACCTCACCAAAATCGTACGGAGTATGGAACTATGAAAGCGACCGGTCAGGAAGTCACGATCGTGATGATCGAGGATGACGAGGGCCATGCCCGTCTCATCGAAAAGAACGTGCGCCGCGCCGGCGTCAACAACGAGATCGTACCGTTCACGCTCGGCAAGGGCGCGCTCGATTACATTCTGGGACCGGATCGCGACGGTTTGGTCAGCAAGGATCGCTATCTGCTGATCCTGCTCGATCTCAACCTGCCTGACATGTCCGGCCTCGACATTCTCGAGAAGATCAAGACCAACGAACACACGCGCCGCATGCCCGTCGTCGTCCTGACCACGACTGACGACGAGCGCGAGATCCAGAAGTGCTACGATCTCGGCGCCAACGTCTATATTACCAAGCCGGTGGACTATGACGGCTTCTCTACCGCGATCCGCAATCTCGGCCTGTTCTTCTCCGTCATCCAAGTCCCCTAACGAGTAGCCAAAATCTGTGCGCATCCTTTATGTCGATGATGATCCGGCCCTAGCCCGCCTCGCAACGCGGGTGCTTGCGCGCAGTGATTTCACGGTCGTCCATGCTCCGTCCATCGAGATCGGGCTTGAGCTTTTCGCGGCCGAGACCTTCGAGGCCGTCGTTCTCGACCATTATTTCGAGAACCAGACGGGCCTCAATTTTCTCGAGGCGATCGCCGAGATCGGCAAGCCGACGCCGGTGCTCTACGTGACCGGATCGAGCGACGCCGACGTCGCCATCCGGGCGCTGAAGGGCGGGGCTGCGGATTACGTCGTGAAGACGGCGACGGACGATTTCTTCCCGCTTCTGATCAGCGCGCTCAACCAGGCGATGGAGAACTCGCGGCTGCGCAGCGAGAAAGAGGAGGCCGACCGGCAGCTCGTCGTCGCCAAGGAGCGCGCCGAACTGCTGCTTGCGGAGATGAACCACCGCATTGCCAACAGCCTGTCGCTGGTTTCGGCGATGATCCGCATGCAGATGCAGATCGCCGGCAGCGAAGAGACGAAGACGGCGCTCAACGAGACGCAGAACCGCATCACCGCCATCGCCGGCGTGCACCGCAGCCTCTACACCTCGGAGATCATCGGTGAAGTCGAGCTCGACGTCTATCTCGGGCCGCTGCTGGCCGAATTGCACGGCAGCAGCACGATCGCGCGCGGCATCACGCTGAAATCGCAACTGTGTCGGATTTCGACGACAGCCGACAAGGCGGTGGCGCTGGGTGTCATCCTGATCGAGCTCGTCACCAACGCCACGAAATACGCCTACACGGCTGGCACCGGCGAGGTGCGCGTCGTGCTTGAAGCCACCGACGATGGTTTCGCGGTGCTTTCGGTTGAGGACGACGGGATCGGCTATGACCGCACTGTCGGCCCGAAGGGAACCGGCCTCGGGACACGGCTGATCAACGCCATGGGCACCACGCTCGGGGCCGAGATCAGCTACGGGCGTGACGGTAAGGCTGATGGCACCTATGTCGCCGTGCGCTGGCAGCAGTAGGACATCTCACTCCTGAAACAGCTTGTGACCGGCCGTCTATGAGACGCGCCGCAGGTATCGTTTGCTTCCTGCCGAAGACGCGCTAAACTTCGTTGGCTAACCGACGAAAAAGCTTAGGAGGAGCGATTTCATGAGACGGATGTGGCCCGAAGAGTTCAACTTCGTTCTGGACAACGCAGAAGAAGTAACACTCGATCTTCCCGCGATAGAACATGAGGACGGCTCGCGCAGCGAGGCAATCAGCCGGCAGGCGTTGAAAGTCCGCATTCCGATGGAGGATTACGAGCGCATCTGGCCGCTGGCGGAAGCGCGCTACCGGCTCGACGGCAGAAACCTCGGCAAGGCGGTGACGCTGATCACCACCAATCCGCACTACCACGCCTGGCACCCCGCCGATGGCGGCTCGGTTGACAACGTCACCGAGGGCGGACGCCAATTCACCACTAAATACGTCGTCGTGCACTTCCTGCTCGACGATGTCAGGGAAACGGCGGCGGCCTGAGCCGCCACCCTTTCCCGTTCGCGGCGATCAGGCCGCGTCCAGAGCCTGGGTCAGATCGGCAATGAGATCGTCTGGATGCTCAATGCCGATCGACAGGCGAATGGTGGAATCCAGAACGCCGATCCTTTGACGCACATCGGCCGGAACGCCGGAGTGCGTCATCGTCGCCGGATGGCTGGCGAGCGATTCCGTACCCCCCAGGCTGACGGCGAGCTTGAAGATCTGCAGCGCATTGAGGAACTTGAACGAGGACGGCTGACCGCCTTCGATATCGAAGGAGAAGGTCGATCCGGCGCCGGTGCACTGCGCGGCGAAGGTGCGGCCGAGCGGCGATGAAGGCTCGTGATACGGAAGATAGTGGATCTTCTTCACCTTCGGATGCGCGCGCAGGAAGTCGGCCACCGCAAGCGCGTTGTTGTTGGCGCGCTCCATGCGGATCTGCAGCGTTTCCAGCGAGCGGCCGAGCATCCAGCAGGAGTGCGGATCGAGCTGCGTGCCGATCGCGCCTCTCAGCGCCTTGACCTGCTTCATCACAGCCTTGCTGCCCAACGCGGCGCCGGCGATCAAGTCGGAATGCCCGCCCACATATTTGGTCAGCGAATAGAGCGAGATATCGGCACCGTGCTCGATCGGGCGCTGGAAGACGGGACCGAGCAGCGTGTTGTCGCAGGCGACGATCGGCGTGTGGCCCTGCTTCCTACCGATCTCATCGGCGATGCGGCGCATCATCGCGACATCAACGAGGCTGTTGGTCGGGTTCGCCGGCGTTTCCACGAGGATCATCGACACCCGGCCCTTGCCCATCGCTTGTTCGGCTGCGGCGCGCACCGAGTTCTCGTCGACGCCATCGGCAAAGCCGACGGCTGCGACGCCGAGATTGAGGAAGGTCTTGGCAAGCAGGGTTTCCGTGCCGCCATAAAGCGGCTGCGAGTGCAGCACCGCATCACCGGGGCGCACGAAGGCGAGCAGCGTCGTGGCGATGGCCGACATACCCGACGAAAACAGCGCGCAGCTTTCCGTGCGCTCGTAGACGGCGAGGCGATCCTCGACGATCTCGCTGTTCGGATGATTGAAGCGCGAATAGACGAGGCCGGCGCCCTGCCCCGCCGGCGGCTCGCGGCGGCCTGAGACATAATCGAAGAAATCGCGGCCATCCTCGGCGGACTTGAACACGAAGGTCGAGGTCAGGAACACCGGCGGCTTGACCGCGCCCTCGGACAGTTCGGGATCGTAGCCGTAGTTCAGCATCTGCGTTTCGGGATGCAGGGCGTGATTGCCGATATGGGTCTTGGAGGGATGCGGCGCGGTCATGGTCGTCTCCTGCTTCAAAGATGGATTGATGACGGCAAATTATATCGAAATGCGCTTGATGTTATTGCTATTTGGAGCGCGGCTGCGATGTTGGAAGCAACATCATGCGAGAGCGGGGGAGATTTCGTGCAGAAAGTTGCGGATGAAATGGACCGGCGGATTCTGAAAGAGCTGGCCGGCGACGCACGGCTTGCCAATAACGAACTCGCCGAGCGCGTCGGCCTCTCCGCGTCCGCCTGCCTGCGTCGCCTGCGGCGGCTGGAGGAGGCCGAGATCATCCAGGGATACACGGCGCTGATCGATCCCGCCGTCAACGGCTGGACGATGACGGCGCTCGCCTCGATCCGCCTCAGCCGCCAGCATGAGGACGAGATCCAGATGTTTGAGAATGCCGTGCGCGAGTGGGACGAGGTGCTGGAATGTCATCTCGTCACCGGATCGCGCGACTACGTGCTGAAGGTGATGAGCTCTGGGCTCGACGATTACGAGCGCTTCATCAAGGAGAAGATCGCCCGGCTGAAATGCGTCGACACGATCGAGACGAGCTTCGTGATGAACACAATCAAGGCGCGCCGGATCTGACGTTTCGCGTCGCCCTGCCGCTCGGCGGGCGCCTCGCGGGAGCCGCGCTATCCGCCTGCGCCCGCTTGTACATTAGAAGGCCGATTTCGGCACGAAATCCGCCTCGACAGCCACAAAAGTTAAAAAATCCCCACACCGGTTAACGGGTTGTTTACCACGTTCCGTGAAAGGTGACGTTTGAGCATTGGTGTCCTGCATTCCTTCTTTCAAGTCTCGCGTTTTATGGGATGCGCGCCACACGTACAGCTTGAGGAAAGCCTAATTGATTATCCTCTCATGGACGATGCTCTCTGATCCGCATTCGTTGCGGCTCTGACGGAAAAGCCAATGATCGGCCCTGACGAGGGTGCGAACAGACAAGCGAGCAAGAAGATGAACGGATCGCGATCACATTCTCCCCGGCCTTCCGACAGGGCGTCGCTTGACGCGCTGAACCGTACGATCGAGGGATTGGAAGCACGGATCGAAGGCCTGATCGGTAGCGGAGTGCGCGAGCAGCGCAATCGCCAGCCGGCGCCCGAGCGCGAACCCGCCCCCGCTATTTACACGCCGCGAGCGCCCTACGCCGCCGCCGAGCCGCGTCCCGATCCGCTCGCCGAGATCCGCCAGCGCCAGCGCATGCTCGACGCCAGCCGCGAGCGCGCCGCCCGCGAGACCACCACCTACGCACCCCGCGAGCAGGCGACGGCCTACGCGGCCCAGCCGGCACCTGCACATACGCCAGCGCCGCAGCCACGCGCGGCCGTTCAGCAGCCACAGGCACCCGTCGCCAATCCGCGTGGGCCCGAAGACACGATGACGGAAATCGCCCAGGCGCTCGTCAGCCTGCGGCAGGATCTGAAGCGCGACATCTCCGAGGGCGTCGCCCGGGAAATGGACGCGCTGCGCGGCGAGCTGCGCGAGATCAAGGCGACGGCCGCCGATCGTCCCTTCGCCGAAGACATTCATGCCGACATGAGCCGGCTTGCCGACAGCATAAACCATCTGGCCGCTCGCTCCGAAACATCCGAGGCCCATGGCCTGCGCGGCGAATTCGAAGACCTGCGCTCGCTGATGGACGGGCTGGCGCGCGAGGATTCGCTGCGCCACATGGACCAGCGCTGGGACGGCTTCGAAAACCAGCTGCATGCGCTCGACACATCCGGCCTGCAGGAAGAGCTGGTGGCGCTTGCCTACCGGCTCGACGACATCAAGCGCCATATCGGCGGCATGGGCGAAAGCCCGGCCGTCAAGGCGCTCGAGGACAAGCTCATTTCCATCGCAACGGCGATGGAGCAGTTCGGTAGCATGATCCAGCCGCATGATCGGGCAATGTCCGAGCAGTTCGCGTCGATGGACAGCCGGCTCGACGAAATCAGCCGCGCGATCGCCGCGACCGGCCGCGCCGCGACATCCGGCGACCCGGCTGCCATGCACCGCCTCGAGGGACGGTTGAGCGGCCTTGCCGACCAGATCGAGCTGATGGGCCAGAGCGTGGCCAGCCGCGCCAACCCGGCCGATGGGCTTGCTGAACGGCTGGAAGCGCTGACCGCCCGCGTCGAGGAAGTCGCCAATGCCGAGGCCACGTCGCGCCTCGACGAACGGCTCGAACATCTGGCCTTCCTGCTCGAAAAGAGCCAGCGGGCCGCGCCGCAGCCGGAACTGACCGGCGCGCTCGCCGATATCTCGCGCAAGATCGACGCGCTCGAGAATGGCGCCGTCAACGACGCGCTGGCGCAGCGCCTCGACTATCTCGCCCGCCGCATCGACGAGATGGAATTCCAGCCGCAACAGGCAATCCAGACCCCTGTCGACGACACAGCCTTCCTGCGCATCGAGGACCGGCTGAGCGACATCGCCGCCCGTCTCGACGAGAGCTCGGCAGCACCCGCCACCGACGCCAACGCGCTGCGCAATCTGGAAGACCAGATCGCCAATCTTTCCGCGCTGATGAGTGAGCCGCGCCCAAGCACCGAGATCGCCATCGATTTCGACCGCCGCATGGGCGCGATCGAAGACTATATGGCGACCAGCGACGAATACATCGTCGAAGCCGCCCGCCAGGCCGCAGAAGCGGTCGTCGAGGCCTATTCGCGCAATGGCGCCCTGCAGGGCGGTGGTGCCGGCGTCGACATGTCGGCGCTCAATGCGCTCGCCGCCGATCTTCGCCATCTCGAGGATCTGAGCCGCAGCGGCGAAGAGCGCACGCACAAGACCTTCCAGGCGCTGCACGAAACGCTGGTTCACATCGCCGACCGGCTCGACGACATGGAGAGCCGCACGGCCCGTCCGCCCGCGCGGATGCCGGCCGCCGACGTCGATTTCAACGTCGACCCTTACGCGATGGCTGATGCCGGCGCCGAGGAGGCCGAGAAGCCCGCCGTGTTCGGCACCCGCGTACCCGAAGCCGTGCGCAAGGCCGAGCCCGCGCCTGAGCCGGCCGCACCGGCAATCGCCGCTTCCGAGACCAGCGCCATTGCCATCGAGGCCGCCAGCAAGCCTGCCGCGGCCGCCGCAAAGGGAAGCCTGCTCGTCAGCCTCGGCAAGCGCTTGCTGCCGTCGAAGAAGGCCAAGACCGGCGAACGCGCCGTCATCGACCCGTCGCCGTCGATCGATCCTGTCGACGTGATGCCGCCGGAAGCCGCCAACGAGCCGCTGGAGCCGGGCTCCGGTGCTCCCGATGTCAAGAAGATCCTGGAGCGCGTGCGCGCCAGCCAGAATGCCGCCCGCACCAATCCGAAGCCGGCAAGCGATACGGATCGCGCCGACTACATCGCGGCTGCCCGCCGTGCGGCGCAGGCAGCTGCTCTCGAAGTCGATCCCAGCGGCAAGGCCGGGGCGGTGAAGGGCGAGAAGAAGGCGAAGATCAAGGACGCGGCAAAGGAATCAGGCAAGGGCAGCGCATTCTCGCGCTTCCGCCGTCCAATCCTGCTTGCCGTCGGCGCCGTGCTCTTGGCGATTATGGCATTTCCGCTCGCCCGTACGCTGACCTCGGGCGCGCCCGCGCCGACCGCCGAAGTGGCCACGATCACCAACGGACAGAACGCAACGCTGCCCGCAGACAGCGAGACCGCGCCCGACACGTCCGCACCAGTCGCGGCTGCGCCTGAGGCACCCGCTGTCTCGACGCCGGCACCGCCGGTAACTGCCAATGTCGCACCAGCGCCAACGGAGCCGGCAGCGCCTGAGCGGCTGACCGAAGCCGCACCGCTTGGCGGCAATGGCGCGCTTGCACCTTCGGGCGCACCGCAGGATACGTCCGCCTTCACCGCCAACAACGCGGCACCATCCGCAGCCGAAACGGCTCCGGCCACAGCGGTACCCGAGATCGCCGTCCCCGACACGATCCAGCCGAAGTCGCTTGCGGATGCCGCGAAGTCCGGCGATGCGCTGGCGCTGTTTGAAATCGGCGCGCGCTACAGCGATGGCCGTGCCGGTGTGACAGCCGATCCGAACCAGGCGCTCAACTGGTACCAGATGGCAGCCGACAAGGGCTTCGCGCCGGCGCAGTACCGCCTCGGCAGCATGTATGAGAAGGGCACCGGCGTTGCCCGCGATGCCAACAAGGCCAAGCAGTTCTACGAGCAGGCCGCGAACCAGGGCAACGCGAACGCGATGCACAATCTCGCCGTGCTCTACGCCTCCGGCGCGCTGGGCCAGCAGGATTACTCGGCCGCCGCCAACTGGTTCACCAAGGCCGCCAACCTCGGCATCACCGACAGCCAGTTCAACCTGGCGATCCTGTGCGCCCGTGGAAACGGCGTGCCGCAGGACCTGACGGAATCCTACAAGTGGTTCGCGATCGCGGCCAAGGGCGGCGACAAGGACGCTTCGCAGAAGCGTGACGAAGTCGCCAACGCCATGAAGCCGGATCAGCTGGAAAAGGCCCGCGCCAAGGCGGATCTCTGGAAGGCCGAGCCGCTCGACAACAAGTCGAACGGCATCGAGGTTCCGGATGAATGGGCCGGCACCGCCACCAAGACCTCCAGCGTCGACATGAAGCGGGCGATCCGCAACATCCAGGCGATCCTGAACAATAACGGTTTCGACGCCGGCCAGCCGGATGGCGAACTGGGTACCAAGACGGTTGCCGCGATCAAGAGCTTCCAGAAGTCGATCGGCCAGGAGCCGAGCGGCAAGATCAATGACGCGACCGTCAAGGCGCTGCTGGAACGCAACAAGGCGCCATCGACCAAGGCCTGATCGACCGAAGGCTCACACAAAATCCCCCGCAAACCGGCGTTTGCGGGGGATTTTTGTTTGGTGAAAGCGATGCCTTCCAGCGCCCTCGCCTGAAGCGTGCTCAGTCCGGCATGATCAGCGAGCGGTGCGCGGCAACGCCGGCCATGACGCCCGCTGCAGATGCCATGGTCGCATTAGCCATCGCGACCGCAGCATCGCCGGCCGCGTAGACGCCCTTGACCGTGGTCTGCTGAAAACTGTCGACGCGGATGAAGGGGCCGGTGGGGCCGGTTTCCAGCGTGCAGCCGAGCTGTTCGGCGAGCGGGCTCGTCAGATGCGTCTTCGGCGCGACGAACAAGCCGCCGAGCGGCAGGACACGGCCATCCTTGAGGCGGACGGCTTCCAGCTCGGTCCCCTCTCCCAGCAATTCGACGACCGGGCTGCGAACGATCACGACGCCGCGGGCATCGAGCAGGGCCGCCTGCTCGGGATCGGGCTCCCATTGCCCTTGCGTGAAATAGGTGGTCGGGCCCCAATCCGGGATCATCTGCGCCTGATGCACCGACATCGGATTGCCGGCGAGCACGCCGAGCGGCCGGTCGGCCACTTCATAGCCGTGGCAATAGGGGCAATGGATCACCGTCTTGCCCCAGCGCTGCTGCAGCCCCTGTATATCCGGCAGCTCGTCGCGAACACCGGTGGCGAGCACGATGCGCGCGGCGCGCTGCGTGGTGCCGTCGGCAAGCGTGAGCGCAAAGAGATCCCCTTCCCTGCCGATCTCGGTCGCCTCGCCCTCCAGCTGCGTCACGGTCTTATAGAGGCCGAGCTGGCGGGATGCCTCGGCGATGATCGCCGCCGGCGCCTTGCCGTCCTGGCCGAGAAAGCCGTGAGAGGCTTCCGCGAAACGGTTGCGCGGCTTGCGCCCATCGATCACCAACACCTTGCGGCGCGCGCGGGCAAGCTGCATGGCAGCGGACTGGCCGGCGAAGCTGCCGCCGACAATGATCACATCGTAGGTCATGACGTTCTCCTATCTTTCGCATCTTCATATGTTACATGAAAGCTTGCCGTCAAGACACGTAACCTATCTTGTTACAGATTGCCGATGGCGCTAGATTGATCGCAACAGGAGTAAGCGAATGAGACGCGACAGCCGCCTTTCGCGCATGCTGCACGTGCTTATCCACATGGATCGGCACTACAAGCGCGCAACATCGGAAACCATTTCGAAAATGCTCGGCACCAATGCCGTGGTCGTCAGGCGCACCATGGCGGGCCTGCGCGACTTTGGTTATGTCCGCTCCGAACAGGGGCATGGCGGAGGCTGGGAACTGGCGCGCGGGCTCGACCAGATCACGCTCCTCGACATTTACGAGGCGATCGGCAAGCCGCCGCTGTTTGCAATCGGCCCTTCGGTCGATCAGCCAGAGTGTCTGGTGGAACAGGCCGTCGATGCCAAGCTCGGTGATGCGCTGAAGGAGGCCGAAGCGCTTCTGCTGGAACGCTTCCGAACGGTCACCATCGCCGACATCGCTGCCGATTTCGACCGGCGCATGCCTGAAGGGCAGTGCAACGTCCACGGCAACATTCACGCGGAACAATCGGCATCCGGCTGAATTTACGCGAAAGGCGCGGATCTTTTGCCGAAGCTGGCCGACAGCACTTGATCCATTGCCGACCGATCCTTTAAGCCTTGGCGACGCCGGGGAGAGGCTTCGCGCAGCGCAGGGATAATTGCATCATGGAAATATTCACATCCGCCGGCTTGCTGGCGCTTCTGCAGGTCATTGTCATCGACCTGGTTCTGGCCGGCGACAATGCCGTCGTTATCGGGCTCGCGGCAGCGGGCCTTGCCCCCGATCAGCGCAAGAAGGCCATTCTGGTCGGCATTCTCGCCGCCACCGTGCTGCGCATCGCGCTCGCAAGCGTCACCGTGCAATTGCTCGAGATCATCGGCCTGCTGCTGGCAGGTGGCATCCTGCTGCTCTGGGTCTGCTGGAAGATGTGGCGGGAAATCCGCGCCAATAATGCCCAGGATGGCGACGGCGAGCATGCCGAAGGCTCACAGGTTCCTCGCAAGACCTTTTTCCAGGCGGCCACGCAGATCGTCATCGCCGACGTGTCAATGTCGCTCGACAACGTGCTTGCCGTAGCGGGTGCCGCCCGAGAGCATCCGACCGTGCTTGTCATCGGCCTGATCCTGTCGATCGCGATGATGGGTATCGCCGCGAACTTCATCGCGCGCTTGCTCAACCGCTATCACTGGATCGCCTATATCGGCCTGGCGATCATCGTCTATGTCGCCCTGCACATGATCTATCGCGGCGGCTTGGAAGTCTGGCCGCATGTCGCGGCCGCAACCGGCGGCTAAAGCAATCTCGGATGGCCCCATCAGGGGCCGTTGACCAGCTTCAGGATGAGCGCCTGCACATTGCCGCCGTCGCTCATCTCCACCCGGTCGAAATCGCGACCGCGCTGGCGCTGTCTGCCGGATATCTCGCCGAGGCGCTCGGTGAGATTGGCGCGGATCTTTCGGCAATCGGGATCATCGGGCGCGGAAAAGCCCAGGCTCAGCGTCTCGATCTCATGCACCATGTCGATGATGGTGTCGCCGTGCACCCGCTCATGCTTGCGGATTTCCTCGATGAAGCTGTTCCAGTTGGCTTGCACCGGTGGCGAGAGCTTGGAGGACGGCTTGGGCAGCGTATAGATGATCGTCAGCTTCGGCTTGGCGACCGTCAGAGTGCAGGCATTATCGGGCTGCCTTTCGTACTTGCGCGTCCATGTCAGCTTGAACGTGGTGTGGGCGATCACCCTGGACTGGCCGCCGACCTCGGGGCCGCGCTCGCCGATCGAGCCATAAAGTTCAGCCCCAGTTGTACCTGATATGGCGTAGCTGCGCACCTCTTCGGTCGGCTTCCACTGCGCGAGCGCCGCGACCGGCATCGACGCGAGCAGCGCACTTAGCGTCAACATTCGAATGGCTGATCCCACATCGTTCCCCGTGCTTTGTTCCGCGCGGCCAATCTAGGGAGCTGCCACCTAGCGTTCAATCGCACCACCGGGCGTTCGGGCGCTTCCGCGCACGAGTGTGCCGTGATTGTCACAAAACCTGAAAAAAGCCTGATTAATCAGAATTCTTCGCGTATTGAGGAGACGCGGTGTCGCTGATCGAAAGCCTATCGCAACGATTTCAAGCTACGGTGTCTCATTCGCATAAAACGTGGGGAACGCAACGGCCCGCCGGGTCGTCCGCAAATCGGGGTCGGCTGTGACAATCTATCTGCCCATCGCAGAATTGTCGGTGAACATTTTCATCATCCTCGGCATGGGTGCGGCCGTCGGCTTCCTGTCCGGCATGTTCGGCGTGGGCGGCGGCTTTCTGATCACGCCGCTTCTGATCTTCTACAACATCCCGCCCGTCGTCGCTGTCGCCACCGGCGCAAACCAGGTGGTGGCCTCGTCGATCTCGGGCGCACTCACGCACTTCAGGCGCGGGACGCTGGATGTGAAGCTCGGTTCGGTGCTTCTGGCGGGCGGTCTCGCGGGGGCGACCGTCGGCATCTGGGTGTTTTCGCTGCTGCGCCGGCTCGGCCAGCTCGATCTGATCATTTCCCTGATGTACGTGCTTTTCCTCGGCACCGTCGGCGGGCTGATGCTGCTTGAAAGCGTCAACGCCATGCGGCGTGCATCGAAGAACATTCCGGCCGCACCACGCCGGCCGGGGCACCACCACTGGGTTCACCGCCTGCCGCTGAAGATGCGGTTCAAGAAATCGAAGATCTTTCTCAGCGTCATCCCGATCGTGGCACTCGGTTTCGGCATCGGCATCCTGACGTCTGTCATGGGCGTCGGCGGCGGCTTCATCATGGTGCCGGCGATGATCTATCTGCTGCGCATTCCGACCAACGTCGTCGTGGGAACGTCGCTGTTCCAGATCATCTTCGTTACCGCCTATACAACGGTCGTGCAGGCCGCGACCAACTTCTCGGTCGATATCGTGCTGGCCTTCATCCTGATGATCGCGGGTGTGATCGGCGCGCAATATGGCGTTCGCGTCGGGCAGAAGCTGCGCGGCGAACAGTTGCGCGCGCTGC
This sequence comes from Hyphomicrobiales bacterium, assembly GCA_900467745.1. Classification (GTDB taxonomy): domain Bacteria; phylum Pseudomonadota; class Alphaproteobacteria; order Rhizobiales; family Rhizobiaceae; genus Rhizobium. The sequence continues at coordinate 69,484 of UBQW01000022.1, read as the reverse complement.
TTGGGCTGCTCGTTCTCGCCGTCGGCCTTCGCCTTGCCGTGGCGCTCGTCGTCACGCCGAGCGATATCTATTCGGTCGTGATGGGTGCGAACTGATGCGTCACCTGCTCAAGACCCTGCTCGTCTCCCTCATGTTGCTGCCGACGGCCGCCGGCGCGCAGATGCTTTTGCCCGGCCAGACGCCGCAGCCGGTTGCCGAGGGGCTGGAGATCGGCACCTCCACCAGTGAGATCGCCATCACCTCCGACTTTCACGGCGCGGATCTGACGATCTTCGGGGCGGTGACCAACACCGACAGCCTGCTGCTCGCGATCGGCCAGTATGACGTGGTCGTGGTGCTGGAAGGCCCGCGCGACAACGCCACCGTGCGCAAGAAAGAGCGGGTGTTCGGGATCTGGGTCAACACGCATTCGATGACCTTCGAGACTGTGCCGCATTCCTATTCGATGTCGAGCTCGCGGATGCTCGACGACGTGACGACGCCGCTTGACCTCACCGATCGCGGCATCGGCATCGACCACATTCCGCTGACGCCGATGGGCTTTCTCGGCAATGCCAGCAATGTCGGCGAGTTCCGTGACGCCTACCGCCGGCTGCAGGAGCGCAGCGGCCTTTATGTCCGCGATCCGAGCGGCGTGCGCTTCGTCAGCTCCAATCTGTTCAAGGCCAGCCTGCGGCTGCCCGCCAACATTCCGAACGGCGTCCATACGGTTCGCGCCTATCTGTTCAAGAGCGGCAAGTTCGTCACCGAGAAATCCGCCCCCTTGCGGGTCATCAAGACGGGCATCGAGCAGACGATCACCGATGCAGCGCATGAGCAGCCGATCATCTACGGCCTGTTTGCCGTGTTCCTGGCCGTCGTGACCGGCTGGGGCGCCAGCGTGGTGTTCCGCAAGGAGTGATCGATCGCCGCCTCGGCCGGATGGGCCTGCCTCGCTCTCGCCACGAGATGATCACGGCATCGTCATTGTCTAAAAACCGACCATTAACGTTTACCAGTTAGTAATCTCTCGGACGTCGAGAGGTTTAGTCATGCGTATCCGTACTCTCCTTGCCGTCGTGGTTCTGGCTGTTCTTGCCGGCTGCGCGACTGCTCCCAAACAGACCCGAAACATCTGCGCGGTGTTCGACCAGCGCGACGGGATGTTCACCAGCTGGCAGCGCTCGGCGGAGAAGGCCGAGAAGAAATACGGCGTGCCGGTGCCGATCCTGATGGCGACGATGTATACGGAATCGGGCTTCCAGCCGAATGCGCGGCCGCCCCGCACCAAGCTGTTCGGTTTCATTCCATGGAAGCGACAATCGACGGCCTATGGCTATTCGCAGGCGCTCAACGGCACCTGGGACCACTATCAGTCTGCCACCGGAAACTGGAGCGCACGGCGCACCAACTTTTCCGACGCGATCGACTTCATCGGCTGGTATCACTGGCAGAACAGCCAGACGACGGGCATCCAGCTCAACGACGCCTACAGCCTCTACCTCGCCTATTATTCCGGTCCGAAGGGCTATATGCGCGGCGACTGGCGCTCAAACGCGCAGTTACAGAAGACTGCGCAGCGGTTTGCGGGCATGGCTGCGACCTATCAGCGGCAGCTGCAGGGTGGTTGCAGCTGACTTGAACGACGACGGGCCGGCGGTACCGCCGCCAGCCCGGTCTAAAATTCGCGATGAGATCAGGCGGCCTTGGCGGGCTTGTCGATCGGGTGCTGGGCGCGGAAGCCGACGGCCAGGCGGTTCCAGACATTGATGGCGCCGATGGCGACCGTGATGTTCATCATCTCGGCTTCGCTGAAATGGGCCTTGAGCGCTTCATAATCGGCATCGGGCGCGCCCGTCTGGGCGACCTTGGTGACGGCATCGACCCAGCCGAGAAGCGCGCGTTCGCGTTCGTCATAGACGGGCGATTCATGCCAGACGCACATGAGGTTGATCCACTGCTCGCTCAGACCGTCATGGCGGGCTTCCTTGACGTGCATGTCGACGCAATAGGCGCAGCCGTTGATCTGCGACGCGCGCAGCTTGATCAGGTGGATGAAGCGGCGTTCGAGGCCGGACTTCTGGACGTAATCCTCAAGCGCGAGCACGGCCTTGTAGGCATCCGGTGCGGCCTTGGCGAAATTGAAACGCGGTTGCATGGGACTTTCTCCTTTGATGGCTCAGCGAGCCGTTCGACGTTCATGCAGTTCCAGGAACGCGCAGCTTCTGGCTGCGATCGTCCCGTCGTCGATCTCCGCCAGTTCGGCGCCGAGATCGGCAATGGTGGTCTTGGCGAGTTCGGCGCGATAGACGCGCTCGGCCTTCAGCATCGCCGCCGAGATGTTGCACGGCTTCAAAAAGAAACGATCCGGCGCCGGGTTCGGCCCGCGCTGGCGGATCTCGTTGCAGCGAAAGGCAGGCGCCGGGCCTTCGACGGCCAGCACGATGTCGAGCAGCGTGATCTTTTCCGCCAGCCTTGCGAGGCGATAGCCACCCTTCGGGCCAGGCACGGTGTGAAGGATGCCGGCGCCCGAGAGTGCCTGCAGATGCTTCAGAAGATAGCTCGTCGAAACCCCGTGAAACTCCGCAAGTGCGGCCGCCGACAGCACGCCACCCTCGGAAAGACCCGAAAGCATCGCCACGCTGTGAATGGCCTGTTCGACACCGTCTCCGAGTTTCATGTGACCAGCTCCTTAATTCATGGATAAAATATATCCATGATTATGCCGCCTGTCAATCTTCTTTCCGAGACGCTGCGATTGCGCCCGGGGCGGTAGACTTTCGGCTTATTCAGCAAAGGCTTGTGAAGCGATTGGGATCAGCTAAGGTTGCAGTGTCAAAACACTCCAAAAGGGAACATCAATGAAAAAGACGATCTTGCTGACGGCCGCGGCACTTCTCGCCACGGCGCATCTGGCCTCCGCCGAAGACACCATCCGGATCGCCACCGAGGGCGCCTATCCTCCCTTCAACTACGTGGAATCGGATGGCAGCCTGAAGGGGCTCGATGTCGATATGGCCAAGGCGCTGTGCGAGGAAATGAAGGCCAAGTGCACGATCGTCGCCCAGGATTGGGACGGCATCATTCCCGGTCTGCTCGCCAAGAAATACGACGCGATCATCGCCTCGATGAGCATCACCGAGGAGCGCAAGCAGCAGATCGACTTCACCAACAAATATTACACGACGCCACTCGCCGTCGCCGTGCCCAAGGACAGCCCGATCAAGGGCGTTACTGTCGAGGACATGAAGGGCAAGGTCGTCGGCGCGCAGGCATCGACGACGCAGGCCAATTATACCAGCGATGTCTACGCCAAGGGCGGCGCCGAAGCGAAACTCTACCCGACGCAGGACGAGGCCGTGGCCGACCTGCAGAACGGCCGCACTGATGCCGTGGTCTCCGACAAGTTCGTCGTCGTCGACTGGCTGAACAAGGCGGGCAAGGACTGCTGCAAGCTCCTCGGTGATATCCCGGGAAGCGAGACGCAGGCCGGCATCGGCATCCGCAAGGGCGAGACGGAGCTGAAGGAGCGCTTCAACAAGGCGATCGACGCACTGGTTGCCAACGGCACCTACCAGAAGATCACCAAGCAGTATTTCCCCTTCGATATCTACTGACCTGATGACAGCAGGATCGGCCGGTTGATGCGCGCCAGCCAAGGCGCAAAGTCATCCGGCCAATCCGCCGACGCCTTGCCGCTTCGCCCCATGCCGAAGCCGTGGCCGCCATTCTCCAGCTGGTGCAATTCCACCGGCACACCGGCCTTCAGGCAGGCCTGCTGCATGATAACAGTGTTTTCAGGATCGGAGATCGGATCGTCCTTTGCCTGCACCAGAAACATGGGCGGGCAGCGGGCTCTGACATGAGCCTCTACCGACCATTCGGCGCTAAGGGTCGCGCTCGGATGTCTGCCGACCAGCATGCGTCGGGTCCAGGTGTTGTCGTAGGGCGGCTTCAGCGTGATGACGGGATAGATGAGCGCCGCGAAATCCGGTCGCGCCGATTGCTTGTCCGCTGCATCGACCTCCCGATAGGAAGCGAAGGCGGAGCGGGTCGCGGCAAGGCCGAGCAGATGACCGCCCGCAGAAAAGCCCAGCACACCGAGATGGCCGGGATCGATACCGAAATGCGCGGCATTGGCGCGGATCAGCCGGATCGCGCGCTGCGCGTCCTGCAACGGCGCCAACGGACCGGCCGCCCAACCCTCGCCCGGCAATCGATAGGACAGAGCGAAGGCGGTGATGCCGTGGCTGTTCAGCCAGCGCGCAGCCGGCCTCGCCTCGTTGCGCATCGATATCCGCCGGTATCCGCCACCACCGGCGACCAGCACGGCGATGCCATTGGGTTTTGCCGGTGCGTAAACCGCGATATTGGACATGGCGATGTTGCTGATCGCGCCCCTTGCGTTCTCGACGATCGCACCGGATGGGCCGCCTCCACCCGGCGGCTCTCCTTGCCACAGCGGCAGGATTTCGTTCGGCGCATCCGCCGGGTTGCCGGCGGCCTCCGCCCTGCCCGGCAGCAACATGTTCGGCATCACGGTTGCGGCGCTCAGGGCGGTCAGCACGGATCGGCGCGTCAGCATCTGTCGTTCCATCGATTTGCCTTGGTTGTTGCAAGGCGCACCAGCAATGCGGCGGAATTACCGGCTGCATCGACGATCGGCTAACACGGCGCCTTCTCATCGGCGCGGTTTGAACTACATTCAGGCGGTGGACCAGATCGATAGCGAGCGCCTGATATCCCTGCCTGCCCCCTTTACCCGCTGGTTCGCGGAGAAGGGCTGGCAGCCGCGCAGGCATCAGCTGGAGCTTCTGGCGCGCGCCGAGGCTGGCGAAAGCACGCTCTTGATCGCGCCCACCGGGGCCGGCAAAACGCTGGCCGGCTTTCTGCCGTCGCTCACCGATCTCACCCGCCGCGGAAAAATCCCGCCCGGCTCTGCCTTCACCGGCATCCACACGCTCTACGTCTCGCCGCTGAAAGCGCTGGCGGTCGATATCGAGCGCAATCTGATGAAGCCGGTGCTGGAGATGGGGCTTCCCGTTACCGTCGAGAACCGCACCGGCGATACCCCCGTTTCCAAGCGCCAACGCCAGAAGCTCAGCCCGCCCGACATCCTGTTGACGACGCCGGAGCAGGTGGCGCTTCTGCTTGCCAATGCCGAGGCCGAGCGCTTCTTCAAGGATCTCAGATACATCATCTTCGACGAGCTGCATTCGCTGGTCACCTCGAAGCGCGGTCACATGCTGTCGCTGGGGCTGGCGCGGCTCAGGCGGCTTGCGCCGAAGCTGCAGACGATCGGGCTTTCGGCGACTGTCGCCGAGCCGCTGGAGCTGCAGAAGTGGCTGGTGGCGCAGCCAGAAGGTGGGGAGCGGCATGCGGGGATCGTCACGGTGGAGGGCGGGGCGAAGCCCGATATCTCGATCCTTTCGACCGAGGAGCGCATTCCCTGGTCCGGGCATTCGGCGAAATACGCGATCCCCGATGTCTACAAGCAGCTCATCGAGCACCAGACGACGCTGCTCTTCGTCAACACCCGCAGCCAGGCGGAGATGCTGTTTCAGGAGCTCTGGACCGCCAACGACGACAATCTGCCGATCGCCCTGCATCACGGCTCGCTCGATGTCGGTCAGCGGCGCAAGGTGGAGGCGGCGATGGCGGCGAACCGGCTGCGCGCCGTGGTCGCCACCTCGACGCTCGATCTCGGCATCGACTGGGGCGATGTCGATCTGGTCATCCATGTGGGCGCGCCGAAGGGCGCCTCGCGGCTGGCGCAGCGCATCGGCCGCGCCAACCACCGGATGGACGAGCCATCCAAGGCGATCCTGGTTCCCGCCAACCGCTTCGAGGTGATGGAGTGCCAGGCGGCACTCGACGCCAACTACATCGGCGCGCAGGACACGCCGCCGATCGGGCGCGGCGCGCTCGATGTGCTCGCCCAGCATGTTCTCGGCATGGCCTGCGCCGAGCCGTTCGACATGCTGGAACTCTATGACGAGATCATCAGCGCCTCGCCCTATGCTGATCTTTCCTGGGAGACCTTCGAGCGGATCGTCGATTTCGTCGCCACCGGCGGCTATGCGCTGCGCACCTATGAGCGCTATGCCCGCATCCGCAAGACGAAGGAGGGGCGCTGGCGCGTTTCCAATCCGCAGGTGGCGCAGCAATATCGGCTGAACCTCGGCACCATCGTCGAGAGCCCGATGCTGAACCTGAAGATGGTGAAGCGGGGAGAAGGCGGCCGCATCGGGCGCGGCGGGGCGACGCTCGGCAAGATGGAAGAGTATTTCTTCGAGCAGCTTTCGCCCGGCGATACCTTCATCTTCTCCGGCAAGGTGCTGCGCTTCGAGGGTATCCGCGAGAACGAGGCGCTGGCCAGCCAGGCCTATTCCAACGACCCGAAGATACCCTCCTATGCCGGCGGCAAGTTTCCACTCTCCACCTATCTCGCCGACCAGGTGCGCTCGATGCTCGACGATCCCGACCGCTGGCACCGGCTGCCGGATCAGGTGCGCGACTGGCTGGCGATCCAGAAGGAGAAATCGATCCTGCCGAAGCGCGATGAGCTGCTGATCGAAACCTTCCCGCGCGGCAGCCGCTGCTACATGGTGGCCTATCCGTTCGAGGGGCGGCTGGCGCACCAGACGCTCGGCATGCTTTTGACCCGCCGGCTGGAACGCGCTGGCGCCAAGCCGCTCGGCTTCGTCGCCACCGACTATTCGCTCGGCATATGGGGGTTGGAGGATATGGGGCGGATGATCTCGACCGGCCGGCTCAGCCTCTCCGATCTCTTCGACGAGGACATGCTGGGCGACGATCTCGAAAGCTGGCTCGACGAATCCTTCCTTTTGAAGCGGACCTTCCGCAATTGCGCCGTGATTGCAGGCTTGATCGAGCGCCGGCACCCGGGCAAGGAAAAGAGCGGCCGGCAGGTGACGGTTTCCGCCGATCTGATCTACGACGTGCTCCGAACCCATGAGCCCGACCACATCCTGCTGCAGGCGACGCGGCAGGATGCGGCGACCGGGCTTTTGGACATCGGTCGTCTTGGGGATATGCTGAAGCGAATCAAGGGGCACATCACCCACCGCCCGCTGGAGCATATCTCGCCGCTCGCCGTGCCCGTGATGCTGGAGATCGGCAAGGAGCATGTGCATGGCGAGGCGCAGGATGTTCTGCTGGCGGAGGCCGCGGACGATCTGATTGCCGAGGCGCTGGAGTGAACGCCCCTCCCCAACCCCTCCCCACAAGGGGGCGGGGCTTAACCGTCGCAGCGCTGAGGTCATGATCGAGGCAGAGCGGGGCCACAAGTTTTCTCCCCCCTTGTGGGGGAGATGTCCGGCAGGGCAGAGAGGGCCTTTTGGCCTTCCTCCCCGCCTAGATACTGGAAAGAAACGAACGTGATGAACCGGCTGGCGCTGGCGCGGGAATTGAACGGGATTGCGGCGATGCCGGGCGTGGAAACGTCCGTGCATGGGATCGCTGCCGTGTGCGATCCGCTGGGCGGGCTTTATCTGCCCGACACCGGTGTTCTCGTCGTCTCCGACCTGCATCTGGAAAAGGGCGCCGCCTTTGCCCGGCGCGGCATGATGCTGCCGCCCTATGACACGCTGGCGACGCTGACGGTGCTCTCTGCCGTCATCACCCGTTACGATCCGAAGCTGGTGATCTCGCTCGGCGACAATTTTCATGACCGGATCGGTTCGGCGCATATGCCGGAGACATTCCGCACGCTGATTTCGGACATGGCGCGCGGCCGAGAGTGGATCTGGATCAATGGCAACCACGATCCCGACGGCACCGTCGATCTACCCGGTGCCTGCACCGATGAGTTGACTTACGGCGGCCTCACCTTCCGGCACGAGCCGAAGGACGGGCTACAGAGCGGCGAGATCGCCGGCCACCTGCATCCTTCCGCCACCGTACGCCGGCGCGAGAAATCCATCCGCCGACCGTGCTTTGCCACCGACGGCGCAAGGCTGCTGATGCCGGCTTTCGGGGTGATGAGCGGCGGGCTCGACCTGCGCCACAAGGCGATGAAGGGGCTGTTCGACCAGCCGTCGCTGATCGCGCACTTGCTCGGGCGCGACCGGATCTATTCGGTCCGGTTCGGCAAACTGCTTGGCTAGCGCTTAGAGCGCGACGTAGCGGTCGGCGCGGTGGTTGATCGTGAGGAAGAGATTGAGCACCACGGCGCCGAGCACGGAATAGAAGACGACAGGCGGCGTGGTGACGAAGAAGGCCGCGGCCAGCACGCAGAGATCGACGGCCATCTGCACGAGGCCGGCGCGGATGCCGAAGCGCTCCTGCATGTAGATGCCGAGAATGCCGACGCCGCCGAGGCTGGCGCGGTGGCGATAGAGCGCCAGGAGGCCGAAGCCGAGGAGAAGACCGCCCAGAAGGGCTGCCCAGGCCGGATGGATCGTGGCGATGCTCATCACGTTCGGCTGCAGGCTTGTCAGCAGCGAGGTCAGGCCGATGGCGATGAAGGTCTTCATGGTGAAGGACACACCGAGGCGCTTCCACGAGAGATAGAAGAACGGCAGGTTGAGCAGGAAGAATGCGAGGCCGAAATTGATGCCGAAGGCATAGTGCACGAGGAAGGCGATGCCCGCCGTGCTGCCAGTGAGCAAGCCGGCGCTTGCCAGCACGTAAAGGCCAAGAGCGGCGACGAGGCTGCCGGAGAAGATGCCCTGCACATCTTCGACAGGGGTGTGGCGCGTGGCGCTCGTGTTCCAGAAGCCAAGGGCATTGATGAGCTGAGTCATGTCGCTAATCTCCAACGGCAGACGAGTTCAAGAACGCCCGGGCAGGCCCCAGGCGGCAGGGAATGTGAATGATTGGTCGCCGGGCGGCATTCGCGCTCTTCGGCTTCTGAGCGGAATTATCCGGTTCATTCGCCGCGTTTTCAAGCGAAATACGTAAGCAATGCTGACCTATTCAAACTTCGCAAGAATCGGTCCATCAGGCGGTCTTGCGTGCAAGGAACAGAATGCCGGGAATGATGTTGGCGCCATCTTTGCGAATGGTGGTTCGGCTCATCGCGATCACCTGGAAGCCATGGCGGGCGCAGAGCGATCGGATGTAGCCTTCCGAATGCGCATAGCGCAGGGAATGGGCGAGGTGAACGCCCTCCTCGTCCTCGGTTTCCTCGACGGAAAAGCCGAAATCGGCACCTTCGGCACAAAGGGCTGCGACCGATGCAAAGGCGATCTCGAGATTGCCGAGATAGATCAGCACATCGGCGGCCGTGACGAGATCGGCGCGATGCGGGCTACCATCCGCAAACAGGCCGGACTCGTCTGCGGGCAGCGACAGGTCGGCCTGGGCGAGATGGTCGTAGACCTGCTTTTCCTCCGCCTTCGCCAGCATGTTCTGCGAGAGATCGAAGCCTTCCAGCCGATCGACCATCGAGCGGATTTCCGGTCCCATCAACCCTGTGCCGCAGCCGAGATCGGCGGCCAGCGCGTAGTGCCGGCCGGTCGCCGCGATCATCCGGGCGAGCTTTGCCGGCACGTCGTAACCGAGCTTGTCCACCAGCGAGGTCTCGAAGCGGGCGGCGTAATCGTCGAACAGCCGCTCGACAAAGATGCTCGGCGGCTGATCGGGCACGGCGATGTCACCCAGGAAGGCGAGCTTCAGCGTGGCGCCGAAGATATCGTCCTCGGTCAGATCGCGGGTTCGCCTGTAGGCCTCGATCGCTCCGGCGACATTGCCTGATTTTTCGCGGTAGGTGGCGAGCCAGTACCAGCCGGCCGCCCAATCCGGCACCAGCTCCAGCGCCTGCTCCATCAGCTCGGCGGCGGCATCCGGCTCGCCGCCCTTGTCCAGCATCCTGGCATAGTCGGCACGGCGGTCGGCGATGGCATCGCCTGATGTCTGGAGATGGGGCGGCATGATGGTGACCTGTTGCGCGGCCCGCATTTGGCGATGGCCACAAAAAAACTCAAGTCCTATTTCAGAGGCGGGTGCAGCAGCCCTGAAAAAGCTTGCGGGCAACGATTCGCGCCCGTATCTCAGGGGTGAACAGGAGATGATGCATGTCCGATCAGGTGAACAAGTTTCTGGGCGACTCGCTCGGCCGTACATTGATCAAGCTTTTGGTGGTGTCGCTGATCGTCGGCTTCATCATGGCCGTCTTCGGGCTGGCACCGCTGGATTTCATCTACGGCATCCGCAATTTCATCCTTGAGGTCTGGCATCGCGGCTTCTCCGCGCTCGGCCGCGTCGGCGACTATCTGATGCTCGGCGCCACCATTGTCATTCCGATCTTCCTCATCATCCGTCTCTTCAGCTATCGCCGGTAACATGACCTCCATCGACCTCTCTCGGCGCAGCCTGCTGCGCTTTTCCGCGCTTGCGCTTGCAGCTGGCGTCGCCAGCTGCGCCACCGGGCCGAAAGAGCCCTCGACGCCTTCCAACGGCGAGGACCAGACGGCAGCCTCGCTGCCGCTCGTCAACCAGCTGCGCGCCAAGAACGGCCTGCCGCCGCTGACCGTCGATCCGGCCGCGACGGCGGCTGCCCTCTTCCAGGCCAAGCGCATGGCGGCGGCCGGCAAGATGAAGCACGTGATGGGCATCGCCGACGGTTTTGGCCCGCGCGTGAAGGCGAGCGGCGTGCAGCTGCCGGCGGCAGAGAACATCGCGACAGGCCAGCAGACGGTTCCCGCCGTTGTGACCGCCTGGATCAACTCGCCGCATCATCTGGAAAACATGCTCGGCCGCTATAGCGGGCTTGGCGTCGCCGTTGCCTATAATCCCGCTTCCCGCAACGTGCCCTATTGGGCCATGGTGCTTTCCAACTGAGGTGATTCCGCCTCTTTGTGAGGAGCAGACCTTGGAAGCGAGCGTACACAACAGCGGCGGCGGCCTCGCCTTCGAGGTCACGCACCGGATGGTGCTGTCGATCGCCATTCCGATGACGCTCGGCTTCATCACCACGCCGCTGCTCGGCCTTGTCGGCACCGGCGTCGTCGGCCATATGGGCGATCCCGATGCGCTGGCGGGCCTGGCGATCGGGGCGATGCTCTTCGATCTCATTCTCGGCAGCTTCAACTTCCTGCGCGCCTCGACCACCGGGCTGACGGCACAGGCATATGGCCGCCGCGACCGGCATGCCGAACAGGGCGTGTTCTGGCGGGCGATCATTTCGGCGTTCGGCTGCGGCGTGGCGCTGCTCTGTCTGTCACCGCTGCTTCTGGCAGCGGGTCTGACGCTGATGGGGCCGGAGAATGCCGTTGCGCAGGCGACCAGCACCTATTTCTCCATCCGCATCCTCGCCGGGCCGGCAGCGCTCGCCAATTACGCTATCCTCGGCTTCGTGCTCGGGCGTGGGCAGGGAAGCGTCGGCCTCCTGCTGCAGACGATCATCAACGGCATCAACATCGTGCTGGCGATCGCGCTTGGGCTCTGGCTCGACTGCGGGATATCAGGCGTTGCCTGGGCGACCACCGTCGGCGAGACGATCGGCGCGGTTGTCGGCTTGTTCATCGTGCTCCGGGGCTTCGACCGCGCTGACCAGCCGACACGCCGCGAGATCTTTGCGCGGAAGCCTCTGGCCGAGCTCTTCACGCTCAATCGCGATATCCTGATCCGCACCTTCGTGTTGCTTGGGGCCTTCGCCCTGATGACCCGGATCGGCACCAGCTTCGGCGCCGTGACGCTGGCGGCGAACGCCGTGCTGATGAACTTCCTGATGCTGTCGAGCTTCTACCTCGACGGGCTGGCCAACGCCGCCGAGCAGATCACCGGCCGCGCCGTCGGGGCGCACTACCGCCCGGCTTTCGATCGCGGTTTGAAGCTGACGACGATCTGGTCTTTCGGGCTCGCCGGCATCATCTCGCTGTTCTTCCTGGTGGCCGGCGAGCGGCTGATCGCGGCGCTGACGACATCACCTGACGTGCGTGAAGTCGCGAGCCTTTATCTGCCGTGGGCGGCGATCACGGGGCTGACGGGCGCGCTCGCCTTCCTGATGGACGGCGTCTTCATCGGCGCCACATGGTCGAGCGACATGCGCAACCGCATGCTGATGTCATTCGTCGTCTATCTGGCAGCACTCGCGATCTTCGTGCCGTTCTTCGCCAACCACGGCCTGTGGCTGGCGATCAACCTGTTCCTGCTTTCACGCGGCGTCTTCCTGGTGCTCAGGGTCAGGGAGCGCGCCGATCAGACGTTCCGGCCGGCCCAGTAATCCACCTTGCTGTCACGCAGTTCGCGGATGGAAGTAACCTTCTCGCGGTCCATCAGCTTCGACAGGCCGCGAACGATATCACCCGCCAGGCCCGGACCTTCATAGACCATGCAGGAATAGAGCTGGACGAGATCGGCGCCCGCCTTGATCTTTTCCAGCGCGGTCTCCGCCGAGGAGACGCCGCCGACGCCGATGATCGGCAGCGCGGGGCCGACGCGCTTGCGCATTTTCGCCAGCACAACGGTGGACTTTTCGAAGAGCGGCTTGCCGGAAAGACCGCCCTGCTCTTTCGCCTGGCGCTGATCCTTCAGACCATTGCGCGACAGCGTGGTGTTGGAGACGATCAGGCCATCGAGCGCATGCGAGAGCGCTTCGGCGGCTATGTCGTCGATCCCCTCTTCCGTCAGATCCGGCGCGACCTTGAGGAAGACTGGAATCTTGCGACCGGATTTTGCCGCTTCCTCGTCACGCGCGGCAAGCACGGCCGACAGCAGCGCCGACAGGCTCTCGCGCGCCTGCAGATCGCGCAAACCGGGCGTGTTGGGCGAGGAGATGTTGGCGGTGAAATAGCCCGCCAGCGAATAGAAGCGGCGGATACCCTTCACGTAGTCGTCTATGCGATCGGCGCTATCCTTGTTGGCGCCGATATTGACGCCGATGATGCCTTTGCTCCGGATAGACGACAGGCGCTGGAAGGCCGCGTCGTGGCCCTCATTGTTGAAGCCGAGGCGGTTGATCACGCCTTCGTCCTCGACCAGACGGAAGATGCGCGGGCGCGGATTGCCGGATTGCGGCTTGGGCGTGACCGTGCCGATCTCGGTGAAGCCGAAGCCGATCCTGAGCAGCGCTTCCGGCACCTCGGCATTCTTGTCGTAGCCTGCGGCCATGCCGATCGGGTTGGCGAACTCAAGCCCGGCGACCGTCTGGCGAAGGCGCGCATCTGCAGGTGCAGCACAGGCTGGAACGAGGCCTGATTTCAGCGCCGCGATCGACATGCCGTGCGCCGTTTCCGGATCGAAGAGGAAGAGACCCTTGCGGGCGGCGTGCTTGAAGAGATCGATCATGGCAGAAGGTCCGGAAAGATGTGTTTGCCTTCGGCATCGAGCGGCAATGGCTTTTCCCAGAGCACGGCCGAAAGCGGGAGGTCCGCATAGAGATGCGGGAAGAGATCGCCGCCGCGCGACGGTTCGAAAATCAGCTTGTCACCAAGGGCTGAAGCATCGACGGCGACAAGCAGCAGGCCGGTCTGGCCGGCGAAGTGCAAGGCTGCGGTCTGTACCGCCTGGCTCGCCGTCGAGAAGTGGATGAAGCCGTCCTTGAGATCAATGGCGGCGCCGCGGAAAACGCCGGCGGCCCGGGCGTCCTGCCAGAGCGTTTCCGTCACGATCTTGTAAAGCGTGGGTGTCAGGGTCATGATGGCCTCATGAATGGCTGGTCTTTCCCGGGCTTTGCCGCAGTTGAGCGGCGATGTCCACGCGCTCACCGCAAAAAATGCGGTGGCCATCGAGATTTCCGGAGGAAACCATGAAAAATATCACGCTCAGCCTCGTCGCCATCCTCATTCCGCTGGCCGCTTCCGCCGCGGAGCCGGATGCAAGCCGCTTCCAACTGGAGCGCGGCGGCGACCATTTCGTGCGGCTCGATCGCCAGACTGGGGCGATGTCGCTCTGCGAGGAGAAGGACGGGGCACTCGTCTGCCGCATGGCCGCCGATGAACGCGCGGCTTACGAAAGCGAATTGGATCGATTGTCGGACCGGGTGACCGCGCTCGAGAACAAGAGCATCGTCAACAAGGCGCTGCCATCAGACGCCGAGATCGACCGCTCGATCGGCATCATGGAGCGGTGGATGCGCAGCTTCATGGGGATCGTCAAGGAATTCCAGAGCGAGGACCAGGGCAACGCCCTTCCGCAGAAGACATGATTTGCTATAGTCTGCTTTAGCAGGAAGGCATGAACCGCGGAGGAAGGCGGTGCATGGACTTCATGATCGGGCTCTTGGGAGGGAGTTTTCGATGCATGAGCAGACAATCATTATTGCCGACGATCATCCGCTGTTTCGCGATGCGCTTCGCCAGGCCGTGACCGGGATGGAGGGGCATCCCGATATCGTCGAGGCCGGCGATTTCGCCGCCGCGCGAAAGTCGGTCGGCGAGCACCCGGATGCCGATCTGATGCTGCTCGACCTTGCCATGCCCGGGGTCAGCGGCTTTTCCGGGCTGATGGCGTTGCGCTCGGAATTCGCAGGCCTGCCGATCGTCATCGTTTCGGCGTCCGACGATGCGACGACGATCCGCCGCTCGCTGGAACTCGGCGCTTCCGGTTTCATCTCGAAATCCGCAGGGATCGACGATATCCGGCACGGCATACAGACCGTGCTTGCGGGCGACATCGCAACGCCTGAGAGCTATCGCGACGGACAGGAACAGGACCCCGATGTGGCCGACATCATCCACCGGCTGCACACGCTGACGCCGCAGCAAAGCCGGGTGCTGACAATGCTCGCCGAGGGTCTGCTCAACAAGCAGATCGCTTATGAGCTCGGGGTATCGGAGGCGACGATCAAGGCGCATGTTTCGGCCATTCTGCTCAAGCTCAATGTCGACAGCCGCACCCAGGCGGTGATCCAGCTCGGCAAGATCAACATGGCGATGGTTGCCTGACGGGAGAGAGGATTTTATTCCTCTTGTCTCTTTACTCCTGCACGCCTTGCGGTTAATCTTTCAGCCGATTAAGGAGCGCCGTTGCGCGCACGGGATCAGGCGACATGCTGTCACACGAGCAGATCTGGGGAGCGCTCGACAGGCTTGCCGAACGGCACGACCTGACACCCTCGGGGCTTGCCCGCCGCGCCGGCCTCGACCCAACCTCGTTCAACAAATCCAAACGTCTTTCCGCCGATGGGCGGCTGCGCTGGCCATCGACGGAATCGATCGCCAAGGTGTTGGAGGCGACTCGCTCCAGCATGGAGGAATTCCTGTCCTTCATGCGGCCACAGGGCAGTTTCTCGACGCTGCCTGATGGCGCGTTTCCGCCGCAGGGGAGCTCCATTCCACTGCTCGGCTTCGCGCAGGCAGGCGCTGGCGGCTTTTTCGATGATGGCGGCTTTCCGGCGGGACAGGGCTGGGATGTCGTCGAATTTCCGGCCGCACCGTCACAAAAGGCCGGCGTCTATGCGCTCGAGGTGCAGGGCGAAAGCATGATGCCGCTCTATCGCGACGGCGACGTCCTGATCGTCGAGCCGGGCGCGCAGGTGCGCCGCAACGACCGCGTCGTGGTGAAGACCCGCGAGGGCGAGGTGATGGCCAAGGTGCTGATGCGCCAGAGCCCGCGCTCGATCGAACTCATGTCGCTCAATCCCGAGCACCCGAACCGCACGATCGAACTCACCGACGTGGATTGGATCGCCCGGATCATCTGGGCCAGCCAGTAGGAAAATCTTCCATGAAGCCTGCGGCACTTCTGACAGCGACTGCGGGAATAGCGATCGTCATCGGCCTGATCGCCGCCGGCGAGCATCGGTTGAGCGCTGCGTCTGACGCTGGCGAGATCGCGGCGTCGGCGCAGGGCGCGGCCGCGCAGCAAACGCCCGCGCCCGCGCAGCCGACGACGAACCCGGATGCCAGCATGATGGCGCGGCCGGTGGATGACGCCAGCCAATTCTACCCGGCCTCGGTCGACGGCAAGCCATTGGAGCGCGAGCAGGCGCCGGAGCCGGAGAAAAAGCCTGTCGTGGTGGCTGAGAAGGGTATCGACCTGCCGCGCCCGGTGGCCGAAAGCGCCGGCGTGCTCGGTTTCGGCGAAAGGCGGCTGCAACTGGCCGGGCTGACGCCGACGCCGGTCGACAAGAGCTGCGCCGGTATTGGGGGCACGGAATGGCCCTGCGGGATGCTGGCGAAGACCAATTTCCGGCTTTTCCTGCGGCTTCGCACTGTCAACTGCGATCTCAGCGATCCCAATTGGAGCGGCACCGCGACAGCGAATTGCAAGATCGGCGGGCAGGATCTTTCCGAGTGGCTGGTCGAGAATGGCTGGGCCGAGGCTACGGCGGGCTCGGCCTTCGCGGATGCCGGGGCCAAGGCGAAGCAAGATGGAAACGGCATCTACGGGCAGGATCCTCGTCAGGCCGGCGCGATTGAAACACCCGACCTGACGCAGCCTCAAGATATGAGCGATCCCTTGTAATGGTCGTGGCCAGTTCCTAAACTCTGCAGACATCGCAGAGGAACCATGCAGACATGAACAAGCCGCTTTCCGCCCACGACGCGTTGATCTACGTGATGGTCATGGCATCCGCCGTCGACAGCACGATGAATGATCGGGAGCTGGAACGTATCGGACAGCTGGTGGGCTTTCTGCCGGTTTTCCGCGGCTTCGACGACGACAAGCTGATCTCGGTTGCCCGCGACTGCGCGGCGCTTCTGTCCGGCCCCGAGGGGCTCGATGTCGTTCTCGAGACGGTCAAGGACACGCTATCGCCGAAGCTTTACGACACGGCCTATGCGCTGGCGGTCGAGGTCGCGTCGGCCGACCTTTCGGTCAAGGCCGAGGAACTGCGCCTGCTCAGCCTGCTGCGCGACCGGCTTGGCCTCGACAAGCTGACCTGCGCCGCGATCGAGCGCAGCGCCATTGCCCGTTTCCGCAAGGCTTAACTCGCCTAGTAAAGCCCATAGGGGAAATAGCGCAGGTAGATTTCCTGCAGGCGGCCGCTGCGCGAAAGGGCAGCCAGCGCGTGGTCGAAGGCCGAGCGCAGGACTTCGTCCTTTTGCCTCAGCATGATCGTCATGCCCTCGCCCAGAAACTCTTCCGACATATAGGGACCGTCGAACAGGGCGCAGCACTTCTCGGACGCCTGTGACGACACCCAGAAGGAGAGCTGCAGCGAATCGGCGAAGACAGCGTCGACCTTGCCGTCCTTCAACGCCGCGAGCAGCGCTTCCTTGTTGTCGAACGGCACCGCCTTGACCCTGGGGAAATAGGCGGCGAGCATGGCGGCGTGGGCGGTTTCCTTGACGACGCCGACGGAGCGATCGGCAAGGCTTGCGGCGTTCTCGCCCTTGATCGGCGCCTTCAGATTGCGGGCAAAGCGGGCGGGCAGCATCAGATAAGGGCGCGAAAAGGAGAACTGCCGGCGTAGCTCGCTGCCGACGGCCAGCCCCGCGATCACGGCGTCGCCCTGCGAGGCGGCCAGCGCATCCTTGAGATCGGCGAAGGGCAAGGCCTGGATCTGGCACTTGTCCGATATCTCCAGCTCGGCGCAGATTTCACGGGCGAGATCGACATTGAAGCCCGAGAGCTTGCCGTTCTGATCCATGAAATTGAAGGGCGGAAAATCGACCGAGGTCAGGAAACGCAGGCGCACGAGGCTTGTCAGATCCGGCTTGGCGAGACGCTCACGGCTGTCGAAAAGCAAGGGCAAAGAGGGTGCTGCCTGCTGTGCCGTAGCCGAAAGAGGTAGCCAAAATGCGGCCAGAAACAGCCAGAGGCTGCAAAACCCCTTAGGATTGAGAGATGCCAGCTTAAATCGCACCATTATGATCTGCCCCGGGGACTGCACTGCCACTTCAACGACGGTGTATCAGAGTCATGCGTATCGGGGAATATGCGTCGGGCGGGATCAGCACCCGTAACGCGACGCTTCAAGAGCGACCAAAGCCTTTGATCTCGCCGGCCGTGCCGACGGGTGTGGTCAATGATATCAAACAGATCGAGATCGAAGCGCTGCTGAGGCTCGGTATAGGCAAGCCGACGATCGCGCGCGCGGCGACCATGGCCCGCCATAACGGCACGTCGATCGAGCGCGAACTGCTGGCCAACGGATGGGTGGACGCCGAGAGCTATTATGCCGGCCTTGCCCGCGCGCTTCGTCTGCCGTTCCTCTCGCAGCTCGATGCGGCCCTGATCCATGACGACCAGGCGCTCGACACGCAGCTGGCGGACACGCGATCCGTACGGCTGAACTACGCCGACAAGGCGATGATCGCCATCATTCCCGAGGCCGGCCGCCTGCTGGCGCTGGCGCGGACGATCGAGGCGCGGCCCGGGCTTGCCGAGCGGATCATCGTCACCATCCCCACCGCGATGCGCGACGCCATCTGGCGTGTCGGCGCCAAGAGGCGGGTGAAAGAGAGCATCGGGACGCTGTTCGAAGACAAGGGCCGGTTCAGCGCCCGCATCGTGCTCTCCGGCAAGCAGGGGTTCATTGCCGGCGCGGCGCTCTGCGCGCTTGTTTTCGCGGCGTTTTCCGATCTGCCGCTGATCGCCATCGTTCATCTTGCGCTATCGTTCATCTACATGGCAGCGATCCTGCTCAGGGCCTGCGCGCTCCACCACCGCCGCGGCCCGCAGCCAACGCCGCAACCGACGGAGCGGCTGCCCGTCTATTCCGTGTTCGTCGCGCTCTACAAGGAGGCGGAGGTCGCCGGTCAGCTGGTCGCGGCGCTGAAGCAGCTCAACTGGCCGATCGCCAAGCTCGACATCAAGCTGATATGCGAGGCCGACGACCACGCGACGATCGCGGCGCTCGAAAACCAGGATCTCGGCCCGCAGTTCGAAATCGTCGCGGTGCCCGTCTCCCATCCAAGAACGAAGCCAAAGGCGCTGAACTATGCTCTGAGCGCCGCGCGCGGCGAGTTCCTCGTCATCTACGACGCCGAGGACAGGCCGCATCCGGACCAACTGCGCGCTGCCTATGCGAGCTTCTGCGCCAGCCGCGATGACGTTGCCTGCCTGCAGGCGCCGCTGATCATCTCCAATGTCGGCAGCTCATGGATCAGCGCCGCCTTTGCACTCGAATACGCGGCGCTGTTTCGGCTGCTGCTGCCAATGCTTGCGAAGCATCGATTGCCGATGCCACTCGGCGGCACCTCAAACCATCTGCGTGTCGCCGATCTCAAGGCGTGCGGCGGGTGGGATCCCTATAACGTGACTGAAGATGCCGATCTCGGCCTGCGGCTCTACAGGCTCGGCTACCGCTGCGGCGTGATCGACTGCCCAACATACGAGGACGCGCCGACGACACGCACAGTCTGGCTCAATCAGCGCACACGATGGTTCAAGGGCTGGCTGCAGACATGGCTGGTGATGATGCGCGCACCCGGCAAGCTTGTGCGCGAGATGGGGCTTTGGCCGTTCCTCGTCTTCCAGGTGCTTGTTGGCGGCATGCTCGTCGCTTCGCTGACGCATCCGTGGATGGTCATGCTGATCCTCACCACCGCCAGCTACATGATGCTCGGCTTCCCTGAAACCGCCACCCTTGATGCGCTGCTGTTTCTGATCGACGTCGGCAACATGCTGGGAAGCTACGTCATCCTGCTGGTGCTTGGCCGGCGCGCGATGCTGCGTGATGAGAAGCGGAAGGTCGGCTGGCGCTGGGTCGCCCTGCCCGTCTACTGGATGATGATATCGGGTGCTGCGTGGCGCGCGGTCTTCCAGCTGCATTTCAAGCCGTTCTTCTGGGACAAGACCCCGCACCTGCCAACCGCCTCTTCGCAACCGATGCGCGGGGCCTCTGTCCCCTCGCCATGAGCCAGCCCACTTAAATTCTGTGGACCCCTGGATGTGTTAGTTTCGTCTTAAGCAATATGGATTCTAGTCGCGTTCGACGACACCGGTTCCTGACCGAATGCATGATGCGCCTGTCGAGCCTTAGCGGGCATCTTCCCACGGCGCGAAAGCGCCAGCTCTGCCTTCGAAAACGCCTGTTCTTGAAAACGATCGTATCCGGCCATCCCCCTGGCCGCAGCCCATGGGCCCATTCATGCTGAAAAACTTCAAAATCCGCACCAAGATCATCTCGGTCGTTGCGCTTCTCGGCGTCATCGCGATCGGCGGTCTTGTCTATGTCGTCGAGGAATTCCGCGGCGCCGATGCCGCCTACAGCGCCTTCATCGACCACGAAGCGCTAGCAGCCATGCAGGCTTCGCGCGCCAGCGCGTCTGCCACCGCAGCCGTTCTGCAGGCAACCGTCGTCTCCGACCTTACCCCCGGCACGCCCGACTTCGACGCCGCGATCGCCGCACCCAGCAAGATGCCGCAAGCGCGCGAGCGTCTGCAGCAGGCAGCCGACCTCGTGGAGAACCGCAAGCCCGCGATCGACGAGATCATCGCCGGCATCGACGAGATGGATGCACTCTCGAAAAAGGTGATCGACCAGGCCAAGGCCGGCGACCGCTCCGGTGCACAGGCCACGGCGGCCGAGCTTAACGCCAAGCTCTCGATCGTCACGCCGAAGATGATCGCCAACAATGATGCGCTGATGGTTCAGCTCAACGATGGCGGCGATGCGCTTTCGGCGACAGTCAACAGCCGCATCCTTTCCTGCTTCGTGCTGATCGGGCTCGCCGTGCTTGCCGCGATCGGGCTCAGCATCTGGATCGCGCAGGCGGGTATCGCCGCACCAATGGGCCGGCTTCGCCAGCGCATGACACGGCTTGCCGAGGGCGAAACGGCGAGTGCCGTCGACGGCCTGGACCGGCAGGACGAAGTGGGCGAGATGGCGGCCGCCGTCTCGATCTTCCGCGATAACGCCATCGAGCGCGTGCGCCTCGAGCGCGAGGCGGAGCGCAACCGCAATCTCACCGATAGCGAACGGCGCGAAATCGAAGCGCAGCGCGCCACCGAGGCGGCCGATCTCTCGCGCACCGTCAGCGCGCTCGGCGACGGCCTGCGCAAGCTTGCGGCCGGCGACCTGATCTCGCAGATCAACACGCCGTTCGAAGGCAGCCTGGACAGCCTGCGCCAGGACTTCAACAACTCGATCTTCAAGCTCAACGAAACGATGCAGACCGTGGGCGACAATGCCCGCGCGATTACGGCTGGCGCCGGCGAGATCCGCTCGTCTGCCGACCAGCTTTCGCGTCGCACCGAGCAGCAGGCAGCCTCCGTCGAAGAGACGGCGGCCGCGCTGGAAGAGATCACCACCACCGTGAAGGATGCCGCGCGCCGGGCGGAAGAAGCGCGCACGCTGGTGTCGAAAACCCGCCACAGCGCCGAGCGCTCCGGCGAAGTGGTGCGCAAGGCGGTCAATGCCATGCAGCAGATCGAACAGTCCTCGGCCTCGATCGGCAACATCATCGGTGTGATCGACGACATCGCCTTCCAGACCAATCTGCTCGCGCTGAACGCGGGCGTGGAAGCGGCACGCGCCGGTGAAGCGGGCAAGGGTTTTGCTGTCGTCGCCCAGGAAGTTCGCGAACTCGCGCAACGCTCCGCCAATGCAGCACGCGAAATCCAGTCTCTGATCCTGACCTCGGGCAACCAGGTGAAATCCGGCGTATCGCTGGTCGGCGAGACCGGCAAGGCGCTGGAAGAGATCGTGCATGAAGTGCAGGAGATCAACCAGCACGTCAACGCGATCGCCGAAGCAGCACGCGAGCAATCGATCGGGCTGCAGGAGATCAACACCGCGGTCAACACGATGGACCAGGGCACGCAGCAGAATGCCGCGATGGTGGAAGAAAGCACCGCCGCCAGCCACAAGCTCGCCACGGAGGCTGCGGCGCTCAACACCTTGCTTGACCAGTTCAAGCTGACCGGCACCGGCGGCGGCACCGTGGCGTTCACGCCACGGGTGGTTCCAGACGCCAACGAACCCCTGCCGCCGCGCCCGGCCAAGCCTGTGCTGACCCGCAAGGCGCCGGTGCGGATTGCCACCTCAGGGGTTACGCGACCGACCTCCTCGCCGGCGCTCGCCCTCGGACAGAAGCTCGCCAATGCTTTCGGCGGCACGTCTTCCGCCGACAAGAAGGACGACGACTGGACGGAATTCTGAGCCGCGACAAGGCTCTTGCAAACATGAAATGGGCGGCTCAAGGCCGCCCATTTTCATTTCGGCAAATGCCGACTTTACCCGCTATCTGATCAATCTTTTAGACGAGACCGAGCGAGATTTCTTCAACCTTGCGACCACGACCATAGTCGCGCTCGTAGGAAGAACGGCGGTCGCTGCGCTTGTATGCGGCAACGTCGAGTTCCGGCATATGGTAGCCATCCGCGTAGGTGCCGGTGTCATCGGCGTCGACGACATCGCGCTTTGCGGTGAAAATCTTCAAGAGCATTTCGCTATTCCTCCTCGTGTGCGCCAGTAACGGCCAGAGCGCCGTCCAAGTTCCATGTACCGGAGAATAGTTAAAAATTAACCACGTTCATTAGGGATTCGTCAAGTACGCGGAAAGCGTTAGAGCCACAACCCGAATTGGATCACCCGCCTAAATCCTCTAGGCGTGCAGAAGGTGCTTCATCAATGATGCGCAGACATGCATGATATGATCCGTCAGCAGCGTCGCCAGGGCTTCGAGGCGACGACAACCGAAAAAAGAGCGAGAAGATGCGCACCAGCAAGATCGTCCACGTCGTCAGCTGCCATGCCGAAGGGGAAGTCGGCGATGTGATCGTCGGCGGCGTCGCGCCGCCGCCTGGCGAGACGGTCTGGGAGCAGTCTCGCTGGATCGCGAGGGATCAGACCCTGCGGAATTTCGTGCTGAACGAGCCGCGCGGGGGCGTCTTCCGCCACGTCAACCTGCTCGTGCCGCCGAAGAACCCGAAAGCGCAGATGGGCTGGATCATCATGGAGCCGGAGGATACGCCTCCAATGTCTGGATCGAACTCGATCTGCGTCTCCACCGTTCTCCTGGACAGCGGCATCATTCCGATGACGGAACCGGTAACGAGGATGGTGCTCGAAGCGCCGGCCGGGCTCGTCGAGGTCGAGGCGGAATGCCGCAACGGCAAGGCCGAACGCATTACCGTGACCAACGTGAAGAGCTTTGCGCAGAAGCTCGATGCTTCACTCGACGTTCCCGGTATCGGAACGCTCACCGTCGACACCGCCTATGGCGGCGACAGTTTCGTGGTCGTCGATCCCGATCAGGTCGGCATCGAGCTGATCCCGGAGAATGCGCGCCTGATCGCCGAGACGGGCATCAGGATCACCAATGCGGCTAATCAGCAGTTGGGCTTCTCGCACCCCGAAGATACGGGCTGGAACCACATCTCGTTCTGCCTCTTTGCCGGAAAGCCCTATCGCGAGGATGGCCAGCTTCTGGCGAAATCCGTCGTCGCCATTCAACCCGGCAAGATCGACCGATCCCCAACCGGCACGGCGGTGTCGGCGCGCATGGCGCTGCTCAACGCGCGCGGCGAGCTACAGGAAGGCGAGAGCCTGACGGGCGTGTCGATCATAGGCACGAAATTCGTCGGCAAGATCGTCAAAGAGACGACGATCGCCGACCAGAAGGCGATCGTTCCCTCGATCACCGGCAGCGCGTGGATCAGCGGTACCGCCCAATTGATGCTCGACCCCACCGATCCATTCCCCGGCGGCTACAAGCTTTCCGACACTTGGCCGATGCTGAAGTAGGTAGCAAGAGGTGTCGGAAAATCGAGAAATTGGAGCGGGTGAAGGGAATCGAACCCTCGTATTCAGCTTGGGAAGCTGCTGCTCTACCATTGAGCTACACCCGCATTAAACGCAGATTTCCAACAGATGACGATCGGTGTCAAGCGGGGTTGGCGACTTCCGGGTGAGGCTGCTCAGATCCGGAAGTGCTTGGAGAGCTTGAGGCCCTGGGCCTGATAGTTGGAGCCGAGGCCGGTGCCGTAGAGGCTTTCGGGGTGTTCCTGCATGTGCTCGTAGACCAGGCGGCCGACGATCTGGCCGTCTTCGAGGATGAAGGGGACCTCGTGGCTGCGGACTTCGAGGACGGCGCGGCTGCCGCGGCCGCCGGCGGGGGCGTGGCCGAAGCCGGGGTCGAAGAAGCCGGCGTAATGGACGCGGAATTCGCCGACCAGCGGATCGAAGGGCGTCATCTCGGCGGCGTAGTGCGGGGGCACGTGGACGGCTTCGCGCGAGACGAGGATGTAGAACTCGTCGGGATCGAGGATCAGCTCGTTGCGGCCGCGACTATAGATCGGCTCCCAGAAATCGAAGATGTCGTGCTGGGCCTTCTTGTCGACATCGACCACCGCCGTGTGGTGCTTGCCGCGATAGCCGATCAGGCCGTCCTTGTCGCCGGCGAGATCGATCGACAGCGCGATGCCGCCGCCCGAGACATTCGGCTTTGCGCTTGCGACCAGCGTCTCTGCGTCGTGCAGCGCCAGCAGCGCCGGCTCGTCGAGCAGCGACTGGCCGATGCGGAAGCGGATCTGTGACAGGCGCGAGCCGCGACGCACGACGATCGGGAAGGTGCGCGGCGAGATTTCGAGATAGAGGGGGCCGGAATAGCCGGCCGGGATTTTGTCGAACTCCTGCGCGTAATCGGTGATGACGCGGGTGAAGATATCGAGGCGGCCGGTCGAGCTTTTCGGATTGGCCGAGGCCGACATGTCCGCCGGCAGATCGAGGCGCTCCATGAGGGGAACGATGTAGACGCAGCCGGTTTCGAGCACCGCGCCTTCCGAGAGATCGACGACATGCAGCTTCAGACGGTCGAGCTTGTCGGAGACGAGGCTGTTCGGACCCGGCATGAAGCTGGCGCGGACACGGAATGCCTTGGCGCCGAGACGCAGATCAAGGCTCGCCGGCTGGATCTGGTCGCTGTCGAGCTCGCGCTCCGCGACGAGGCGTCCCGTCTCGAACAACGCGGCAATCGCGCGGTCTGCCAATATTCCTGTTTCGCGAGCCATCATGCCCCATCCATAATTTGCCGCAGACAAAACCAAAATCGAGGAATTGACGCAAGCGCGCAACAGCAGTATTGCAGCTTTATCCCGTGGTGATTTGGCCGGTCGGCTTGCAGCCACGTTAAACAAGTGGCTAAATAGACCGGGTTGAAACCGGTCTGCATTTGCGGCCGGTTTTTTTGTGTTTGAAAGTGGTGATGGCATGAGCAAGACTTGGCGCCCGGCAACCCAACTGGTCCACGGCGGAACGCTGCGCTCGCAGTATGGCGAAACCTCCGAGGCGATCTACCTGACGCAGGGCTTCGTCTACGACAGCGCGGAAGCCGCCGAGGCGCGTTTCAAGGGAGAGACCGAGGGTTATATCTACGCCCGCTACGGCAGCCCGACCAACGACATGTTCGAAAAGCGCATGTGCGCGATGGAAGGTGCGGAAGAAGCCCGCGCCACCGCATCGGGCATGGCAGCCGTTGCCGCCGCCATCCTCTGCCAGGTGAAGGCCGGCGATCATATCGTCGCCGCCCGCGCGCTCTTCGGCTCCTGCCGTTGGGTTGTCGAGACGCTGGCGCCGAAATACGGCATCGAGTGCACGCTGGTCGATGGCCGCTATCTTGAGAACTGGGAAAAGGCGATCCGCCCGAACACCAAGGTGTTCTTCCTGGAAAGCCCGACCAACCCGACGCTCGAAGTGGTCGATATCGCCGGCGTTGCCAAGCTCGCCAACCAGATCGGTGCCAAGGTCGTGGTCGACAACGTTTTCGCGACGCCGATCTTCCAGAAGCCGCTGGAACTCGGCGCTCATATCGTCGTCTATTCCGCGACCAAGCATATCGACGGCCAGGGCCGCAGCCTCGGCGGAGTGATCCTCTCGGATACCGAGTGGGTCAACGAGCATCTGCAGGACTATTATCGCCACACCGGCCCGGCCATGTCGCCGTTCACGGCGTGGACGCTGCTCAAGGGTCTCGAGACGCTGCCGCTTCGCGTCAAGCAGCAGAGCGAGAACGCCGGCAAGATCGCCGACTTCCTGGCCGAGCAGAAGCAGGTGGCCAAGGTGATCTACCCCGGCCGCAAGGACCATCCGCAGGCCGATATCGTCGCCAAGCAGATGAAGGGCGGCTCGACGCTGGTGGCGATCGAGCTCAAGGGCGGCAAGGAAGCGGCGTTCGCGCTGCAGAACGCGCTCGAGATCGTCAAGATCTCCAACAATCTCGGCGACGCGAAGAGCCTGATCACGCATCCGGCGACGACCACGCACAAGAACCTGACGGACGAGGCTCGCGCCGAACTCGGCATTTCTCCGGGCACCGTGCGCCTGTCGGCCGGTATCGAAGACACCGACGATCTGATCGAGGATTTCGCGCAGGCGCTATCCAAGATCAAGGCCTGATGAAGAATAGCCGGCTGGGTCGATGTGATCCGGTCGGCATTTAAACGGGCATTCTTGCAATTTACTCGCGCTGAGCGGGAGTTGCATTAGTCTTAACGCGCGAATTTTTCGCGCTTACAGCCAATTGATTGCGGATTCCGGCCTGGTTTATTGACCTGCCGCACCTCTTATAAGATACCAGTAAGGTATTCTTATTATGGTGTAGGCATGTACCGCGCCCTGACACGAGATATTGAAGTGGTGGTCGAGCCCTTTTACCTGGAGGAGCAATCCGACCCGGACGACGACCGCTATGTGTGGGGCTACCGCATCGTTATCAGCAATAATTCGGACCTCACGGTACGCCTGGTCAACCGCTATTGGAACATTACCGACCAGAACGGCGTCGTCGACGAAGTGAGCGGCGCGGGCGTGGTCGGCGAACAGCCGACGCTCAGCCCTGGCGACACATATGAATATTCGTCGGGCTGCCCGCTCGATACGCCATCGGGCCTGATGTTCGGCCACTACCAGATGGAAACCGATAAAGGCGAGGTCTTCCAAGTGGAAATCCCCGCCTTCTCTCTTGATTCACCCGGCCTGCTCAGAGTGCTGAACTGATCACTCCGCCGCCTGCGCGAGCTCTTCGGCCTCGAAACGATAGGTCGTCGAGCAGAACTCGCAGGTGACAGCGATCTTGCCCTCTTCCTGGCTCGCTTCGATCTCCTCGGCAGAGAAGCCCTTGAGCACGCCCTTGATCTTCTCGCGCGAGCAGGAGCAGCGGTCGAACACTTCGCGCGGCTCGTACACGCGCACACCACGCTCGTGGAACAGCCGGAACAGCAGGCGCTCGACGCCGACCTGCGGATCGGTCAGCTCATCGGCGTCGATGGTTTCCACCAGCGAACGGGCTTCGGCCCAGGCATCGTCTTCGGCATGCTGGACAGTACCTTCGTCGCCATCGCCGCCGTGCAGGTCGGCCTGGCGCATGCGCTCGGGCGCTTCCGGCAGGAACTGAGCAACGAGGCCCCCTGCCCGCCAGCGATGACGCGGCTTGCCTTGCTCGTCGCGGTCCAGCAGTTCGGCGGCGGCAAGGCGCACGCGCGTCGGGATCTGCTCCGACTGGCGGAAATAGGTGCCGGCAATGTCTTCCAGCGTGGCGCCGTCGAGCGCGACGATGCCCTGGTAAGGCTGGCTGAACTTGCCCTGATCGATGGTGAAGGCGAGCATGCCCTTGCCGAGCAGCTGCTCTGGCTCGGCGCGGCCGGCGGCAACCGCCTCGTCCAGAAGCGTCTGGTCGAAACGGGCGTAGGCGCGCACGTTCTCGGGCGTCGAGAAGTCGGCAACAAGCAGATCGACCGGGCCGTCGCTCTTCGTTTGCACGGTGAACTTGCCTTCGAACTTCAGCGACGTGCCAAGCAGCACCGTCAGCGCGATGACTTCGGCCAGCAGGCGGGCGACGGGAGCGGGATAATTGTGGCGATCGAGGATCGCATCCAGCATCGGGCCGAGCTGGACGGCGCGACCGCGCACATCCAGGCCTTCCACCTGAAACGGAACGACATGATCATCACCGGCGAAATCGAATTCGCCGAGGGTGGCTGCAGCTTCTGCCATGGTCTTCTCCTAGTCTGAGGGCAGCGGACGAGCCCGTCCATCCGCCAGCGCGGCCACGGGCCTGTCCGGCCCGATGTGGCCTCCAGTATGGTTCAGATCGCGCCCAGGCACCAAGCAAGAATCGACTTCTGCGCATGAAGACGGTTTTCCGCTTCATCGAAGACCACGGATTGCGGGCCGTCGATCACTTCGTCGGTAACTTCTTCACCACGATGGGCCGGCAGGCAATGCATGAACAATGCATCCTTGTCGGCCTGTGCCATCAAAGCCGAATTGACCTGATAAGGCTGGAAGACGTTGTGACCCCGGGCCCGATGTTCCTGATTCATGGAGACCCAGGTATCGGTCACCACGCAATCGGCGCCGGCGACCGCACGATCTGCATCATGGCTCAGCATGATCTCGGCGCCCTCATTGCGGGCCCAGTTCAGATAGTGATCCTTCGGCTCGGAACCAAGGGGTACCGCCATGTTCATGCGATAGCCGAAACGGGCAGCGCCTTCGACCAGCGAATGCAGCACGTTGTTGCCATCGCCCATCCAGGCAATCGTCTTGCCTTTGATCGGGCCGCGATGCTCTTCGAAGGTCATGATATCGGCCATGATCTGGCAGGGATGGGTGTCATCGGTCAGCGCGTTGATGACGGGAACCGTCGCGTGTTCGGCGAGCTCCAGCATGCGCGCATGGTCGGTCGTGCGGATCATGATCGCATCGACATAGCGCGACAGGACCTTGGCAGTATCGCCAATCGTTTCAGCACGGCCGAGCTGCATTTCGGTGCCGGAGAGGAACAGCGTCTCGCCGCCCAGCTGGCGCATGCCGACGTCGAAGGAGACGCGGGTACGCGTCGAGGGCTTTTCGAAGATCATCGCCAGCATCTTGCCTGCCAGCGGCTTGTCGCCCTGGCCGGCCTTGAAAGCCTGCTTGCGGGTCTTGGCGTCGTCCATGATGACCCTGAGGTCGGAGGAGGTTACCGCGGAGAGATCGAGAAAGTGTTTTGGGGAAGCCATCTGTCTTTAACCTGTTGCGCCCGCCATCCGGCCGGGCATCCATCCATTCAAGCCGTCTTCTTTGCCTTGGCGCGCACGCTCTCGGCGGCACGCTCCAGGCGCGCGAGGCCTTCGCGGGCTTCGTCAGCCGTGACGACGAGCGGGGGCAACAAACGGATGACATTGTCGCCGGCCGGAATGGCCAGCAGGTTGGCAGCGCGGATGGCCTGCAAGAGCTCAGTCGACGGAACGGCAGCCTTGACGCCGAGCATCAGGCCTTCGCCGCGGATGTCCTCGATCACATCGGAGAAACGATCCTTCAGCGATGCAAGGCCCTGACGGAAGACGAGCGCGACGTCGTTGACGTGGCGCAGGAAGCCCTCCTCGAGGATGACATCGAGCACGGCATTGCCGACGGCCATGGCGAGCGGGTTGCCGCCATAGGTCGAGCCATGGGTGCCGGCCTTCATGCCGGAGGCCGCTTCGGCCGTTGCCAGGCAGGCGCCGAGCGGGAACCCACCGCCGATGCCCTTGGCGACAGCCATGATGTCGGGCGTCACGCCGGACCATTCATGCGCGAAGAGCTTGCCGGTGCGGCCGACGCCGGACTGAACCTCATCGAGGATCAGAAGCAGGCCGTTTTCGTCGCAGAGCTGGCGCAGCGCCTTCATGAACTCCGTGGTCGCCGGGCGGATACCGCCCTCGCCCTGTACCGGCTCGATCAGGATACCGGCCGTGGCATCGGTGATGGCGGCACGGACGGCTTCGATATCGCCGAAGGGAACCTGGTCGAAACCGGGCGTCTTGGGGCCGAAGCCTTCGAGGTACTTCTCCTGGCCGCCGGCAGCGATCGTTGCCAGCGTGCGGCCGTGGAAGGCGCCTTCGAAGGTGATGATGTGGAAGCGCTCTGGATGGCCCTTCGAATACTGGTAGCGGCGCGCGGTCTTGATCGCGCATTCCAGAGCCTCTGCTCCGGAATTGGTGAAGAACACCTTATCCGCGAAGGTTGCATCCGTCAGCCGCTTGGCGAAGCGCTCCTGGCCGGGGATTTCGTAAATGTTGGAAAGGTGCCAGACCTTCTCGGCCTGATCCTTCAGTGCGCCGACGACGTGCGGATGGCTATGGCCGACAGAGGTCACGGCAACGCCCGCGCCGAAATCGAGATATCGCTCGCCAGTTTCGGTGATCAGCCACACGCCCTCTCCTCGCTCGAACCGCAGCGGGGCACGAGAGTAGGTATCATAAAGCGGCGCGGCTTCAGCCATGGCGCGATCTCCTGTCATTCGCTCAACAAAGGCCCGGACTCCGGCTAAAAAGCGGGTGCCCGGAAATGAAAAATGCCGCCTTTCGGCGGCGAGGGGCACTATTGTCTTTTCGCAGTGCGATGTCAACAAAACTGAGCTTTTGTCGCATGCGTCAAGCAAGCATCGGGGCGTCGGCGAGCTATCAACAGCTAATGTTGCAGAAATGACTCTACCACCCAGCAAGTTGGGGAAAACCGAGAAATCGATTCGCCGCGATTCAACCGACTCTTGTCACGGAGTCGCCCTCACTCTAGGTTAAAACTCAATTACTAGACTGCATGCGGCGGAACTAGTCACCAAAATCGAGCAAGCGTTTCTTGGTCCGGACACGTCCGTGCCATAGGTGAAGGATTCTGCCTACACCAACGCAATAAGGCGGAGACAGGGCATGAACTGGACAGACGAGCGCGTTGAAAGACTGAAGAAGCTTTGGGCCGAAGGCCTGAGCGCCAGCCAGATTGCGGCACAACTTGGCGGTGTAAGCCGCAACGCCGTCATCGGCAAGGTCCACCGTCTGAACCTGCCTGGCCGCGCCAAGGCCGGTGGCACGACGACGGCGACCAGAGCGCCGAAGCGCCCGGCGGTTTCGACGCCCCGCCCCGCCAGCAACTTCAATTCCGCACGCATCTCGCCCAGCCGCGCCGTTGCCCGCCCGCAGGGCGCAGTGGCTCTCAAGGAAGAGATGGACATCGATGCGATCGAGGAAGTCCGTTACCGTCCGGCCTCCAACGTCGTCGTTCCGATCTCGCGCCGCCTCGGCCTTACGGAACTGACCGAGCGTACGTGCAAGTGGCCGGTCGGCGATCCGCTGACGGACGACTTCCACTTCTGCGGCTGCGAGTCCCCCGACAACTCGCCATACTGCACCTATCACCAGCGCATGGCCTACCAGCCGGTCAACGAGCGCCGCAAGGCAGCCAACCGGGTCGCATGACCCGGAAAGCCGGATAAGAAAAAAAGAAAACGGGCCCTCGCGGGCCCGTTTTTCGTTGGATCGGATGAAATGGAAGCGCCTTACGCTTCCATCGAATAGCCGGCGCCGCGAACGGTGCGGATCACATCCTGCATGTTGGAGAAGTTGAGCGCCTTGCGCAGGCGGCCGACGTGCACATCGACGGTGCGCTCGTCGACATAGATGTCATGGCCCCAGACGCCATCGAGCAGCTGCGAGCGGGAGAAGACACGGCCCGGGGACGACATCAGGAATTCCAGCAGGCGGAATTCGGTCGGTCCGAGGCGGACTTCGCGGCTCTTGCGGTGAACGCGGTGGGTTTCGCGATCGAGCTCGATATCGCCGCACTTCAGCAGCGAGGAGAGCACTTCCGGCTTGGCGCGACGCAGCATCGCCTTGACGCGGGCAACGAGCTCAGGCGTCGAGAACGGCTTGACGACATAGTCGTCGGCGCCGGTCGACAGGCCGCGAACGCGTTCGCTTTCCTCGCCACGGGCGGTCAGCATGATGATCGGCAGGCGCTCCGTCTCCGGGCGCATGCGCAGGCGACGGCACAGCTCGATGCCGGATACGCCGGGCAACATCCAATCGAGGATCAAAAGGTCCGGCGTGCGTTCCTGCAGCCGGATTTCGGCCTCGTCACCGCGAAGGATGGTATCGACTTCGAAGCCTTCGGCCTCAAGGTTATAGCGAAGAAGCACGCTCAGTGCTTCTTCGTCTTCAACGACTGCTACTCTTGGGATCATTCGTCTCGGTCTCCTGGGGGCGTGGGTCCGGAACGCTTATTCCGTGACCGCGCCGACGGTGTTGGCGGTGTCGTCCTTCGGACGCTCGCCTTCCGGCTGGGCGCCGGTAGCCATGTAGTAGATGGTCTCTGCAATGTTGGTGGCGTGGTCGCCGATGCGCTCGATGTTCTTGGCGCAGAACAGGAGATGCGTGCAGCTGGTGATGTTGCGCGGATCTTCCATCATGTAGGTCAGCATCTCGCGGAACAGCGAGGTGTACATCGCGTCGATTTCCTCGTCGCGCTCGCGGATCGACTTGGCACGATCTGCAACGCGGCTGGTGTAGACGTCGAGAACTTCCTTGAGCTGGACAAGCGCCAGTTCGGAGAGATGCTCGAGGCCACGGGCGAGCTTGCGCGGAACGCCGGTGCTCTGGACAGCGATGACGCGCTTGGCAGTGTTCTTGCCAAGATCGCCGACGCGCTCGAGATCGGCCGCGATGCGGATCGAGCCCATGATTTCGCGAAGGTCGGCGGCCATCGGCTGACGGCGGGCGATGGTGATGATCGCCTTTTCGCCGATCTCTCGCTCGGCGTGATCGAGGATCACGTCGTCGGAGATGACCTTCTGGGCGAGCGAAGTGTCGCCGTTGACGAGCGCGCGAACAGCGTCGCCGACCATCTGTTCCGCGAGGCCGCCCATTTCGGAGATGCGGCGCGTCAGGAACTTGAGATCATCGTCATAGGCGGAATAGATATGTGTCGATGCCATGGGGCTTATCCTTGAATGTCCTGAGGTTTACCGGTTTCGGAGATCAGCCGAAGCGGCCCATGATGTAATCCTGGGTGCGCGGATCATCCGGGTTGGTGAACATCTTGTCGGTATCGTTCTCCTCGACGAGGTTGCCGAGGTGGAACATGGCGGTGCGCTGCGAGACGCGGGCTGCCTGCTGCATCGAGTGCGTGACGATGACGATCGTGTAGGCTTCGCGCAGCTCGTGGATGAGCTCCTCGACCTTGGCGGTCGCGATCGGGTCGAGCGCCGAGCAGGGCTCGTCCATGAGGATCACTTCGGGGCTGACAGCAATCGCGCGGGCGATGCACAAACGCTGCTGCTGACCGCCCGAGAGGCCGGTGCCGCCTTCGTGCACGCGATCCTTGACCTCGTTCCACAGGCCGGCGCGCTGCAGGCTCTGCTCGACGATGACGTCCATGTCGGCCTTCGCCTTGGCGAGACCGTGGATGCGCGGGCCGTAGGCGACGTTTTCGTAGATCGACTTCGGGAACGGGTTCGGCTTCTGGAACACCATGCCGACGCGGGCGCGCAGCTCAACGACGTCGATATCCGGATCGTAGATATCATCGCCATCGAGCGTGATCTTGCCGGTGACGCGGCAGTTGTCGATCGTGTCGTTCATGCGGTTCAGGCTGCGCAGGAAGGTGGACTTGCCGCAGCCAGACGGACCGATGAGAGCCGTCACGGTGTTTTCGCGGATGTTCAGCTTCACGTCGAAAAGCGCACGCTTCTCGCCGTAGTAAACCGAGACGTCCTGGCCGATCATTTTATACGGAATGGTATTCATCTTCTGGTCTAGCGCCTTCTCAACTGCTGCTTCCGTCAACATGTTCATGATGTTTACTCCGTTTACCAGCGGCGCTCAAAGCGACGACGCAAGAGGATGGCTCCGAGGTTCATGACAATCAGGAACAGGAGCAGGACGATGATGGCGCCGGACGTGCGCTCGACAAAGGCGCGTTCGGCTTCGTTTGCCCACATGTAAACCTGCACCGGCAGAGCCGTGGAGGGATCCATCGGGGTGGCAGGCGCATTGGCAACGAAGGCGACCATGCCGATGAGGAGCAGCGGCGCGGTTTCACCGAGCGCGTGCGCCAGACCGATGATGGTGCCGGTCAGGATGCCAGGCATTGCCAGCGGCAGAACGTGGTGGAACACCATCTGCATCTTCGAAGCGCCGAGGCCGAGAGCGGCCGCGCGGATCGAAGGGGGCACGGCGCGCAGCGCTGCGCGGGTGGCGATGATGATGGTCGGCAGGGTCATCAGCGTCAGCACCAGACCGCCGACCAGCGACGCGGAGCGCGGCAGGCCTGCGAAGTTGATGAACACGGCGAGACCGAGCAGACCGTAGACGATCGAAGGAACGGCCGCGAGGTTGTTGATGTTGACTTCGATCAGGTCGGTCAGCTTGTTCTTCGGCGCGAACTCTTCGAGGTAGATCGAAGCGGCGACACCGATCGGCAGCGACAGGGCAAGAACGATCAACATCAGGTAGAGCGAGCCGATGAGGGCGACGCCGAGACCTGCGGCTTCCGGACGGCTGGAGTTGCCGTTGACGAAGAGGCCGGTGTTGAACTCCTTGTGGAGCGTGCCGCTGGCGGCCATCTGCTGCATCCAGCCGACCTGGCGGTCGTTGACCTTGCGGTTCTTCTCGTCAACCGTCAGGTCGATCTGGCCCTTGTTGGCCGAGTCGACGTTGGCGTCGGCGAGAAGCGTGACGTTGACGGTCTTGCCGATGAGCGACGGATCGGCAACGACCATGTCGCGGAGCACGATCGGCGCACCCTTGGAGATCATCGCGGTGGCGTCGCGAACTTCAGGACGGCTCTGAGCGTTGATGCCGAGCGTCTTGACCATGGCGTCGCGGATCAGCACCGGATAGTTGGCGGCGATCAGCACCGACGGGTCGGTGGCGCGCTTGTTGTTGGGGTCGAGCACCTTTTCGGAGAACTCGATCGGCAGGGTGATCGAGGTCTGCGCGAAGGCCGTGTAGCCCTGACGGATGACCGTCGTGAGCAGTATGGCCAGGAAGATCAGACCGAAGGAGATGGCAGCGATGCCATAGGCCTGGAAGCGGCGTTCGGCGGCGTAGCGACGCTTGATGCCGATGTCGCGGCGGGCCGGCGCCTTGGAGACGACGACGCCCTGTCCGGAGGATACAACGTCCGTCATTCGTACTGCTCCCGGTATTTGCGCACAATGAAGAGCGCGTAGATGTTAAGGCAAAGCGTGATGAAGAACAGCGTGATGCCAAGCGCGAAGGCAACCAGCGTCTGCGGCGAGGTGAACTCAAGGTCACCCGTCAACTGGTTGACGATCTTGACCGTCACCGTCGTCATCGGCTCGAATGGGTTGATCTGGATGCGGGCTGCAACACCGGCCGCAAGCACGACGATCATGGTCTCGCCGATGGCGCGCGAGGCGGTCATCAGGAGGGCGCCGACGATGCCCGGCAGGGCGGCGGGGAGAACGACCTTCTTGATCGTTTCCGAACGCGTGGCGCCGAGACCGAGCGAACCGTCACGCAGGGCACGCGGTACGGCGGTGATGATGTCGTCGGACAGCGAGGAGACGTATGGGATCAGCATGATGCCCATGACGATACCGGCGGTCAGAACGCTCTGTGCCTGGATGAAGTTGCTGTAATCGCCGGTCAGAAGGCCGTTCACCTGGGACGAGAGGTCGCGCAGGAAAGGGCCGACGGTGACGAGGGCGAAGAAGCCGTAGACGATGGTCGGGATACCGGCCAGAACTTCGAGCAGCGGCTTGGCGATGCCGCGAACCTTGGGAGCCGCGTATTCCGCCATATAGATGGCCGCGAAGAGACCGACCGGAACAGCGACCAGCATGGCGACGAAGCCGATGTAGAGCGTGCCGAGCAGCAGCGGGATGAGGCCGAACTGGCCGAAGGACGAGCTGCCGGCGCCGGCAAAGCGCGGATCCCAGACGGTGCCGAAGAAGAAGTCGGCGGCCGGAACTTCAGCGAAGAAGTGAGCGGCTTCCGTCAGCATCGACATGACGATGCCGACAGTGGTCAGGATGGCGATAGAGGATGCGAGCAGCAGACCCCAGAGCATGACGCGTTCAACGCGGTTGCGGGCCCGGAAACGGGGAGCGACTTCGCGCAGGGCATAGAAGCCACCGGCGACGCCGAGCGCCAGAACGACCAGCGTCATGATCAAGCGGCTGATGCCGCTTTCGGTGTTCAGCTTCTGTGCGCCCTCGATCATGTAAGGCTGCGGTACGCCGGCGAGCGGAACGCCCTTGGCGGCGAGCTTGGCCTGGAGACCGGCGGGATCGCCGACGCCTGCGGCAACGTCTTCGCTCGCGAGCTGAGGCAGACCGCGGGCGATGGCGCTGACCATGCCGTAGTTCAGGTTTTGCTGAGCCGCAGACTGAGCCTTGACGTCTTCGGGAAAGCCGCCGCGAACGGAGGATTCGATAATGGAGGGGCTGATCGCAAGCCAGGCGCACAGAACGATGAGCGCAGGCAGGATAGCCCAGATTGCGGCATAGGCACCGTAGTAGCCAGGCCGGGAGTGCAGTGCCGAGGATTTACCTCCGGCAAGCGCCGTCGCGCGGCTGCGTGCTGCCACAAAGGCAACCGCGCCAAGCACAACGAGGCACAAGAGTAAGACGGATGTACTCATTCGTTAAGGTCCCCCAGGCCCTCGGCCCCCAAGAGCGAAACGGCGCTTCGGCCATCTCGGCTTCCAATCATGGAGTAGTTCAGCTTCACCGCTCCCTTAGAGCGGACAAAGGCGATGCCGGCGCGACCCTTTGGATCGCGCCGGCAAAGTTTATTACATGGTCTTGCCGTCTTCGACTGCCTTGCGGGTCGCTTCGCGCTCAGCGTCCGGAGCAGCAACCAGGCCGTACTCGACGAGCGGGCTGTCAGGGCCAACCATCTGGTCGGATACGAAGAAGTTGACGTATTCCTTCAGGCCCGGGATAACGCCCAGGTGAGCCTTCTTCACGTAGAAGAACAGCGGACGGGAAACCGGGTAGGTGCCGTCAGCGATCGTTTCCGGGCTCGGAACGATACCCTTGACGGTAGCAACCTTCAGCTTGTCAGCGTTGTTTTCGTAGAAGGAGAGGCCGAATACGCCAACGCCGGTCTTGTTGGCAGCGATGCGTGCCAGCGTTTCCGGATAGTCGCCGTCGATGTCGACTGCAGCGCCATCCTTACGAACTGCAACGCAAGCCTTGCTCTGGGCAGCCTTGTCAGCGATTTCCTTGGAGATCACGTCGAGAGCGCCGCTATCCTTGCAGCCAGCAGCGAGAACGTTCAGTTCGAACACTTCGCGGGTGCCGTGCTTTTCGCCGGGGATGTAGGCAGCGATATCAACAGCCGGGAGCTTGGAGTTAACTTCAGACCACTTCTTGTAGGGGTTTGCGACGAGCTTGCCGTCGACAACAACCTGAGCGGCGAGAGCCTTGTAGAGGTCGGCCGGCTCGTAAGCGACGTCAGGGTTGGACGAGTCGGTTGCGAAGACGATGCCGTCGTAGCCGATCTTGACTTCCTGGATGTCGGTAACGCCGGCGGTCTTGCAGGCTTCCAGTTCCTTGGCGTTGATCGGACGCGAAGCGTTTGCAACGTCGATCGTGTCAGGGCCTACGCCCTTGCAGAATTCCTTGAGGCCAGCGCCCGTACCACCGGATTCAACGACCGGCGTCTTGAAGTCCTTGAAGGTTTCGCCGAAGGTTTCGGCAACGATCTTGGCGTAAGGCAGAACGGTGGACGAACCACTGACCTGGACCTGGTCGCGAGCAACAGCCGCGCCTGCGAAAGCGGCGGAAGCAGCAAGTGCAGCGACCGTGAGTTTAAAAGCGTTCATAATAGTCTCCCGGGCTTATAACTGTCTGGGTGGGGCCTGAACGGCCCTTTGACGGTGCCGTCTCTGTCAGCGGCACGCATTCTTTAGCCTCTGATGACAAGAGCTTTTATGTCAGTTCAGTGAAACATTTATGACAGTCTATGCAATTGAAATTCATAGATAAAATCATGACCCACAAAGACCGGACGGCCTTTTATGTCAAAACCGGACGGTAAAGCTCGTTCCCTTGCCGACCTCGGACTTGACGATCAGGCGGGCGCGGTGGCGCGTGAGGATGTGCTTGACGATGGCAAGCCCAAGGCCGGTGCCCTTCTTGGAGCGGCTATCCTCGATGCTGACGCGATAGAAGCGCTCCGTCAGGCGTGGCACGTGTTCGGCCGGGATACCCGGCCCCTTGTCGACGACGGTGACCTCGACGGGTCCGCTGGGGCCATTCTTCAGGAAGACCTCAACTAGTTTGCCTTCCTGGCCATACTTGCAGGCGTTTTCGATCAGGTTTTCAAACACCTGGACAAGCTCGTCGCGATCGCCCGCCACCTCGGCTCGGCCTTCCGGCAGGTGCAGCTGGATATCGACGCCGACATCATTGGCAAGAGGCAGAAGCGCATCCCGGACATGGCCGAGCAGAGGGACGAGATCCACCTTCTCATCCGGCGCGATATGCGACTTCAACTCCAGACGTGACAGGGACAAGAGGTCGTCGACCAAGCGGCTCATGCGCGTGGTCTGGTCGAACATGATGCCGAGGAAGCGTTCCTGCGCCTTGAAATCGCTTTTCGCCGGCCCCTGGATGGTTTCGATGAAGCCGCGCAACGAAGCGAGCGGCGTGCGCAGCTCGTGGCTGGCGTTGGCCACGAAATCCGAGCGCATGCGATCGATGCGGCGCACTTCCGATATGTCGCGGAAGGACAGGACAAACAGGCGCTCGCTTGCGCCATGGTTGGCACCGCCGACGGCGCCGAGCTCGACCGGCGAGCTGCGGACAATATAGACGCGCTCTGACGGCAGGCGTTCGGAGTGCTCGATCTGGTTCGGCGCGTTGGTGACGATGGTTTCGCGAACCATGTCGAGAATGCCTGGCGAGCGAAGGCGCGCCGAGATATGCGCACCGATGACCATCTCTCCGAAGGCTTTTTCAGCGGCGCGGTTCTGAAACAGCACGGAAGCATCGCCAGCCAGCACCATGACGGGAATGTCGAGCGCCGAAAGCGTCGCCGACACCTCGGGCAGAAGACTGCGCGCGGCCGGCTCTTCGATCTCGGACGCCGGCGGGGACGAGGCGACCCGGGGGCGCGGCTCGGACGAACACATGATGGCAAGCAGCATGATCGCCAGCAAGCCGAGCACGCCCCAGCCGTTCATGCCAGCGGTCACCGCAATGAAGGCAATCGCCAGTGCGACGAGAAGCACGAAGCTCTCCCGACGGAGCTTCGCCGCCAGTTTGGCCGTCCATGGCGTTTGCTGTTCCAAGTGCCCCTCGCGACGTCGATTCGTTCTTCGTTGGCTATCAAACTTCGCCTGATAGCGCTCTTTCATGACAGAAGTTTACCGATGCCGCCAGCAAACCGACAATGCACCCCGACTGCGCACATAATTTTTACCGATGACGAGAGGTTTGATTTTCAAAAGGAAATATGTTCGCCTTGGCGGCTACGCACATACCGAGGAGGATCGCCATGTCGGAAGACGTCGAAAGCAGAGCAGTCGAACTGGATATCAGGGGCAAGAAGCGCGTCTTCGACGTGGACGATCCGGTGCTGCCCGACTGGGTGGACGAGGAGGCGCTGAAATCGGGCGACTTTCCCTATAACAAGAAGCTCAAGGAAGAAGAGTATCTTGAAGAGCTGAAGGCGCTTCAGATCGAGCTGGTGAAGGTGCAGTTCTGGCTGCAGGCGACCGGCAAGCGCGTGATGGCGCTGTTCGAAGGCCGCGACGCCGCCGGCAAGGGCGGCGCGATTTCCGCGTCTTCCGCGCACATGAACCCTCGCCTTGCACGCGTGGTGGCGCTGACCAAGCCCACCGACCGCGAGGCCGGGCAATGGTATTTCCAGCGCTACATCGCGCAGTTTCCGACGGCGGGCGAGTTCGTGCTCTTCGACCGCTCCTGGTACAACCGCGCCGGCGTCGAGCCGATCATGGGCTTCTGCACGCCGAAGCAATATGAGGATTTTCTCGCGCAGGCGCCGCAGATCGAGAAGGTGATCAGCCACGAGGGCATCTTCTTCTTCAAGTTCTACCTGGATATCGGCCGCGAGATGCAGCTGAAGCGGTTTCATGACCGCCGCCATGATCCCCGAAAGGTGTGGAAGCTGTCGTCGATGGATATCGCGGCGCTGACCAAGTGGGACGACTACAGTGAAAAGCGCGACCGGATGCTGAAGGAAACGCACACGGAATTCGCGCCCTGGACCGTGGTGCACGCCAACGACAAGCGCCGCGCCCGATTGAACCTAATCCGCCACATACTGAAGACCATCGATTACGACGGCAAGGACAAGGACGCTATCGGCAAGCTCGACGACAAGATCATCGGCCAGGGGCCGAAGTTCCTGAAGTGATCGTGGCCAAGCGTACTAACTGAGCGGGCTGCCGACCGCCTTATTGGCCGGGCAGGATGCGCACGGCGTAGAGGTTGATGCCCCTCGCCTTGCCGTCCACGTCGCTGTTGATCAAAAGCGTGCCGGCCGAGGTCGGCGCGAGCGAGCGATCGAAGCGAACCTGCAGGAGAACGTCCGACTTCTCGCGGTTGACCGTGAAGCGGTGACGGGCGCAATCGCCGAGCGACTGGAAATCGCATTCGACGGTGATCTGCGTGGGCTCATCGGAGGTCGATTGCAAAGTGACGGCGATCGTCGAGGATTTGCCGGCGAGTTGCTGCAGGATATCGGGCGGAACCGTAATTCCGACATTACCATCGGCGCCGGCGCTTTGCGAGGTGAGGCGGACCGCCGGACCATCGTTTTCGGCAATGCTCTCGACGCGCGACTGCGGACCTTTGACGATCTTGTTGGCATCCGACGGCTTGAAGATTTCGAGCCAGGCGGCGGAGAAGGAATTCTGCGGATCGATGACCGGCGCCTGGCTGGCGTCGCTGTCGGCCGTGTGATTGTCACTCGCGCCGTTGAAATCCTCCGGCGCGGTCGTGGCGGGCGGATTGGCGACGCTGGTATCGCGCTCGGCCGCCGTCATCAGCAGGCCTGATGTGTGCGCCCACCAGGCGCCCATGCCGATGAAGGCGAGCAGGACGCACCAGACGAGCAGACGCGAGAAGAACTTGCGCGGCTTGCGCCGGGCGACGGCGCGCTCGGGCCGGAAATCCATGTTGGCCGGCTTTTTCTCGGCCACGAAGGGTTCGGGAGCGGCCGCCAGATGATCGGCATCGCCGGCATGCAGGCCACCGAGGCCGGAGTCCTCTTCGTAGCGATTGTCGGCAACCATGACGTCAGGCGCCGGCGCGCGCGTTTCGCCGCCGATGGTGGGGCTGTCGAAATCGTCCGGCGCGCGAGGCGGTGGTGGTGGCGGGATATCGACCACCGGCGGCACCGGCACTTCGGGCGGCCCCTGGCGCGGGTGAAGGCGCTGTCGCTCCTCCGCCTCGATCATGTGGATCGTCGTTTCCAGGCGGTGGCGATGATGGGCAATCGCGTTGGTATCGGTGACGTCCTGCTTGCGCAGGCCGGCTTCCAGCGCCTGGCGCGCGGATTGATAGATCTTGGCTCGGACTTCGGGATTGTCGCGATCGGCATTGTCTAGCGCCGTTCTGATAGCCGTTTCTAATCCGCTCACGTCCGGTCCTTCGTGCTGATGACAGGCGTCATATGCTTAACAATATGCAACTGCGGTAGCGGCTGAGGCCGCAAACCGCAAGGCTGAGGCTGCCGACGGCGCCCGTTCAATAGGGGATAATACCGAAAGGCAGGCCTTTTTATAGAGCAACCGATGTTGGCGGAACCGCGACACGGTCTTTTCCTGGCGAAAACTCTCTGCTATCACATTGACGTTTTCGTAAACGTCAATTCTTCACGGTGACCCATGGCCCTGCCCTCGATCCTGACGCGAAACCTCAGACTGCCCGTGGTGGCCTCTCCGCTGTTCATCATTTCGCACCCGGCGCTGACGCTGGCGCAGTGCAAGGCGGGCGTGATCGGCGCGTTCCCGGCGCTCAACGCGCGGCCGGAGAGCCAGCTCGACGAATGGCTTGCGATGATGACCGAGGATCTCGCAGCGTACGACGCCGCCAATCCGGACCGGCCGGCCGCACCCTTCGCCGTCAACCAGATCGTCCACACGTCGAACAAGCGGCTGGAGCACGACCTGATGCTCTGTGTCAAATACAAGGTGCCGATCGTCATCTCCTCGCTCGGCGCGGTGCCCGAGGTGAACGCCGCCGTGCATTCCTATGGCGGCATC
This sequence comes from Hyphomicrobiales bacterium, assembly GCA_900467745.1. Taxonomy (GTDB): domain Bacteria; phylum Pseudomonadota; class Alphaproteobacteria; order Rhizobiales; family Rhizobiaceae; genus Rhizobium. Next base: position 27,699 of record UBQW01000022.1, on the reverse strand, counting down.
GTGCTGCATGACGTGATCAACAACCGGCACGCCAACTCGGCGATCCGCAAGGGCGCCGACGGGTTGATCGCGGTGGCGGCGGGTGCCGGCGGCCATGCGGGAACGCTCTCGCCGTTCGCGCTGGTGCAGGAGATCCGCGAATGGTTCGACGGCCCGCTTCTGCTTGCCGGCGCGATCGCCAATGGCGGCGCGATCCTGGCGGCGCAGGCGATGGGCGCCGACATGGCCTATATCGGAAGCCCCTTCATCGCCACCGACGAGGCGCGCGCCTCCGACGCCTACAAGCAGGCGATCGTCGAAGGCGCATCCGGCGATATCGTCTATTCCAACTACTTCACCGGCGTCGCCGGCAACTACCTGAAACCTTCAGTCAAGGCCGTTGGCCTCGACCCCGACAACCTGCCGGTCGCCGACGCCTCGAAGATGGATTTCGAACAGGCCGTGGGCGGCGCCAAGGCCTGGAAGGACATATGGGGCAGCGGCCAGGGCATCGGTGCCATCAAGGCCGTCGAACCCGTCGAGGCGCTCGTGGACCGCATGAAAAAGGAATATGACGCGGCGCGCGGCCGACTGGCGCTCCCCTCGCCGGCTTGAACGGCGCGGGGCATGTTTCCACAGCCGCGTTCTTTTTTGCCAAAGACGTGACAGGGCGCTTGAAATCTTCCGGCAATGCCTGTATCAGCGCCATGCAAATCGCGGGCCGAACACAAATCACCCGCCGGATTGCCGCTTTAGCTCAGGTGGTAGAGCACATCATTCGTAATGATGGGGTCGCAGGTTCGAGTCCTGCAAGCGGCACCATTTTTCTTCAGATTTCTCAGAGTTTCGACATTTCGCCGGCTTTCGCGCGATCATAGCGTGGCTGACGCCTGAGACGATGACCGCTCGATGCTACCAAAACCGGTAGCGGCTGAGGGCGCTCCCCTCAGCCGGACACACTCGACTTTGATTACCGGAACAGGCTCATGATGCCGCTCGGCGCGGAGTTGGCGATCGACAGCGCCTGGATGGCGAGTTGCTGCTGGGTTTGCTGGGCGGCGAGCCTGGAGGATTCCTGCTCCATGTCGGCATCGACCAGACGGCCAATGCCGCTGTCGAGGCTGTCCATGAGCTTGGCTGCGAAAGCCGTCTGCCCGTCGATACGCTTCTGCAGCGATCCGAGCGTGCTGGCGCTTTCGATCGATCGCTTCAGCATGTACTCGACGCCGGTGAGATACTCATCGACACCAAAGGCGGAGCCGGTGACATCGACCTCGTCGAGGTCGAACTCAAGCGTCCAGGGCGGATCGGACTGCACGTTGCCGACGCTGACGCGGGCGGCGCGATTGCCCGCTTCCGGATAGAGGGTCCGATCGGCCGAAAAGGTGATCGTGTCGCCGGATGGCGTGATCACCAAGTCGCTGCCCGCCGAGGCGAATGCGATGACAGTGGCCAGGTCCGTGGCGTTGCCGACATAGCCATCGCTCGTGCCAAGCGCGGCATCGACCGTTGTCCGGTCGATCCTATAGGTCTGCAGCGGGTTGGGGCCAACCTGCACGTCAAAGGTGATGGACGCTTTCTCGGAGACGGTGAACGACCGGCCGAACGTCATGTGGGCTTCGGGATACATGTTGTCGTGATTGCTGAGCGGCGCTTTTTCCAGGCCCAGCGCAAAGCCGGTTGGATAGACGCCGCCGAAATCCGATGTAACGCCGGTTATGTTGATGCTGGAGCCAGGATGACCCGAGGTCTCGAGCGAACCGATCTCGAACTGGTTCGACGTCAGTGAACCGGAGAAAAGCGTCTCGTTGGCGGTCGCGGGGACGCCGTTATCGGCAAAGACCTGGTTGAGCACCTTGCGCATGTCGGAAGCGTTGCCGATCTTGCCGTCGGTCGTGCCCAAAGCAGTGTCGATCACGCTCTTGTCGATCCTGAGCGCGGTAAAGGTCTCGCCGGCGGAATAGTCTCCGGCGTCGACCACAATATCAAAGTCGATGTAATCGGATGCACCGAAAGTGGCTGGGCCGGTGAAAGCACGGTTCTCGTGGCCCTCATGGGCGACGGAATTGATACCCGTGCCGCGGAAGCCGCCGATATTGCCGACGCCATCAAGTTCCTTTTGCAGGATGCCGCCGCCACCGGTGTTTAGCATGCTGCTGAGCTTAAGGTTTACGCTTTCCGTTTCCACCTTAACCGAACCGTCATCCGAGCGAACGAACGACGACATGACAGAGGTGGTAAGATCATCGGTGACCATGAGATGCGTCGGAGCATTCGTCGTCAGCCAGTTGACACCATTGAAGCTCGACGAAGCCACGATGCTTTCGACCTGCAGATTAAGCTGCTTCAGTTCATCCTGGATCTTCGCCTTGTCGACACCGTCTTCAGTCGCGGCAACGAGCTTTGCCTTGTATTCGGTCAGGACATCAACGATCGAGTCGGTGCCGGCGTAGGCTGTATCGACTTTGGCGGATGCCATTCCGAGAGCGTCCGAGACGGCCGAAACCGCCTTGCTGTCGGACCGCATCGTCGTCGCGATGGACCAGTAGGCGGCATTATCGGAAGCCGCTTCCACGCGTAGACCCGACGATATCCGGCCCTGGGTTTCCTGCAGTCCTGAGTTGAGAGAGCTTAGCGTCTGTAGTGCTGCAAGTGCCGAGGTATTCGTCAAAAGGGAGGTCATCGGAGATCCAGATAAATAAAACCTTGAATTAAAACGAAGAGCGTTACGACTGATTCTTACAGCCTATGGGTGCCAAACTAAGAAATTCGCAGTTAACAAAGTGTGGATGCCATTAGCTAAATCTTATGAAAATGGCACAACTTGGGGGTTGTTCTTGTTGCTCCCGCTTAAAAATTCGCGGGCGTCGCCTCGCCAAGTATTTTTCAAGACGTTCCCAGATATTTCCGATCAAGAAACTCGAGAACTTGACCTGACAGCAAGAATGGGCCGGCCGAGAAATATTTGCCGATCCAAACGCCGTTCGCGCTCACGATTTGCCCTTGCGCGCGCACCGCAAAGTGATGCGCCAAACGGCCACATCCCCAGAATTCGCGATACCGCGACGCATTGATGTCGCATATGAGTGCGATCGTCCTGAAACGTGATGGCGGTCGCGTTTGGATTGGGCGGGCCGTGTCATGAGGGGTCTGAGGCACGGCCCGCAACGCAATTGGGGAGAGCGCACATGTGGGATATCCTGACGATCATAGGCATCTTCGGCCTGCTCTTTCTAGGGCGTGAGGCGCAGATCGTTTTCGCGAAGGCGCGCGCTTCCGGATGGAATGATTTTCCCCGGCGCTGAGCCGTTTGCGACCGAGCTTGCTTCGATCTGCCGAAGATGCGCGGCACCGCAAGAGGCGCCTGCTCCCATTGTCTGATGCAAGCCTGCGAACCTCATCCGAATGAGCGAAGTGCAAGGCGGCGCGCGGGATGGTAGGTTGTGCTGTCTCGTTGGTATTGCGTTATCGATTGTATTGAGTTCGCGAGACGTGGCCCGCCTTGAGCGGGCTTTTTTTCGCCCATTCTATGCCGCTCGGCGCTATTTCGCGGGCGATTCCCCTTCAACCGCCGTCTGCGGCAGGGATTGCAGCAAGGTCTGGCGCGCGGAGCGTAGATGCACCCTGCAGGCGGCCTCGATCGCGGCCGGATCGCCCGCCTCAAGGGCCGCGATATAATCCAAATGCTCGTGAATGGCGCGTTCGTTGCGCTCGCGGGCAAACGCCTTGTTCCACTGGTAGTGATAGTGGAAGACGATGGCGATGGCGTCGTAGAAATCGGCGATGAAGCGGTTCTTCGCCGCACCATGGATCAGCAAATGGAAGCGCTCGTCGAGGGCCGAGAATTCCTTGTAGCGACCATCAAGATCATCGAGCAGGGCGTGGTGTTCGGCCTTGATCTCCGCCAGAGCGCGCCAGGCCTCGTTATCCTGAGGCAGCCGGCCGAATTCGGCGGCGGAGTGGAGCTCGAACATCTCGCGCACCTCGGCGAGTTCCAGCGCGAATTCGCGGGTGAAACCCTTCAATATCCAGTGGCTGTTCGGCCGCTTCTCGATCAGCCCGAAGCGCGAGAAGCGGATGAGGAACTCGCGTACGCTTGTGGTGCCGGTGCCTATGTCGCGGGCGAGTTCCAGCTCGTTGATCTGTGTGCCGGGAGCCGCATCATCAGACAGGATGCGCTGCATGAAGCTGCGCTCGATGATGTTGTGAAGCGAATCCGTCTCCTCCGAGGGAAAGAGATCGGCCTCTGTCGGTGTGCGCAACACCACCTTCTGGCGCTTGTTCCAGCTGATGATGCCTTCTTCGTCGAGCCGGGTCAGGATGGCGCGGGCGGTGCTGCGGCTGATGCCGAGCTTGGCGGCGATATCGGGCTCGGATGGCAGGGTCTCGTCGGCGCGCAAAGCCGCGACATAGCGATTATACGCTTCCTTGAAGACCGTGTTTTGCCGCGCCATGCACACCCCGCCTTGTTGCCCTGCGGCGCACGGCGAAAGCCCGCGAATGGCGGGCGCCGGCGCGTGGCAGGAGCTTATCTCTCGGCGATCCTTATCTTATTTTGGATCGTCCGCGGCTGTTTGCCTCCCTCGTCCACAGGATCAATAATCCCGTTGACTTGAAAATGTTTATTGTAGATAAAAAACAAAAGCAATGCGCATTCGCCGATGCAGCGAGTGTTTCCCTAGGGAGAAGATCGTTGAAGAAAGACCCTTGGATCATCCTGTCATCAGGCGACAATGTCGCGGTGGCAACGGCCCCGATCGCCGCCGGCGAGACGGTGGCGGGGATAACGACGCTGGAGAAGATCGACCCCGGCCACAAGATCGCGCTGTCAGATATCGCGCTCGGCCAGCCGGTCGTGAAATACGGGCAGGCGATCGGGCGCACGACATCAGACGTCAAGGCCGGCCAGCACATCCATAGCCAGAACCTGCATTTCGAAAACGACCGCCTGGCCGCCACCGCCAATTCGGCGCCGGAAGAAGCAAGTGCGGCCGACCGCGCGCGCACCTTCATGGGCTACAAGCGCGCCGACGGACGCTCGGCGACGCGCAACTATATCGGCATCATCGCCAGCGTGAACTGTTCCACCACGGTCTGTCGCGCCATTGCCGACCAGGCCAACCGCACCATCTTGCCACACTACGAGGGCATCGACGGTTTCGTGCCGATCGTTCACGACCAGGGCTGCGGCATGAGCTCGACGGGCGACGGCATGGCCGTTCTGCACCGGACGCTTGCCGGCTATACCAGGCATGTGAATTTCGGCGGCGTGCTGATGATTGGCCTCGGCTGCGAGGTCAACCAGCTGACGCTTTACGGCCAAAGCGGCGCCGGCAATTCCAAGCGTCATTTCAATATCCAGGATGCCGGCGGATCGCGCCGCGCGGTCGAGCGCGCCATGGGCATGTTGAAGGAAATCGCCGACGATGTCGGGCGCGAGCGCCGCGTGCCGCTGCCGATCAGTGATATCATCATCGGCATGCAGTGCGGCGGTTCCGACGGCTTCTCGGGCATCACCGCCAATCCGGCACTGGGTGTGGCGGCTGATCTTCTGGCTGCTGCCGGCGGCACGGCGATCCTGTCGGAGACCTCTGAGATCTACGGCGCCGAGCATTTACTGCGCAGTCGCGCGGTGAGCGAAGAGGTCGCCCGCAAGCTGGACGAGAAGATCGTCTGGTGGGAGAAATATGTGGCGATGCACGGCGCCTCGCTCGACAACAACCCCTCCCCCGGCAACAAGCGCGGCGGGCTGACGACCATTCTGGAAAAGTCTCTCGGGGCTGTCGCCAAGGGCGGACGTTCGCCGCTGACAGCGGTTTATGGTTATGCGGAACGGGTGACCGCGCCGGGCCTCGTCTTCATGGACACACCCGGCTACGATCCCGTCTCGGCCACCGGGCAGGTTGCGGGTGGAGCCAACATGATCGCGTTTACCACCGGCCGCGGCAGCTGCTTCGGCTGTCGCCCGGCGCCGTCGATCAAGCTCTCCAGCAATTCGGCGCTCTATGCCTCGATGGAAGAGGACATGGACATCGACTGCGGCACGATCGCCAGCGGCGATGCGACGATCTCGGGCAAGGGGCGCGAGATCTTCGACCTGATCATCGACACGGCCTCGGGCAAGAAGACCAAGAGCGAGGAATTCGGCTACGGCGATAACGAATTCGTGCCTTGGCATCTCGGAGCAACGCTTTAATCAATAATATCGACAGTCTTCAGGGAGGAATGATGAAGACGAGGAGGATAGGCCGGACCGAGCTCGAGGTAACCGAAGTGAGCTTCGGCGCCGCAGCCCTTGGCGGCCTCTACCGCGCCTGCCCGCGCGAACAGGCAATGCAAACGCTCGATGCGGCATGGGATAGCGGCATCCGCTATTTCGACGTGGCGCCCTGGTATGGATTGGGGCTCGGCGAGCGCCACGTCGGCGATTTCCTGCGCGGCAAACCGGAAAGCGAATGGGTGCTCTCCACCAAGGTCGGGCGGCTGCTGCGCCCGGTGCCGACGGGGACGGTTCCCGACTACTCCTATGTCGATCCGCTCTCCTTCGATGCCGATTACGACTATTCCTATGACGGCATCATGCGCTCGGTCGAATTCAGCTACGCGCGGCTGGGGCTGAACCGGATCGACATCCTCTATGTCCACGATATCGGCGGCTATACGCATGGCTCGGCGAAGAACGCCGTCTATCTCAAGCAGTTCCTCGACACAGGCATCAAGGCGCTGGAAGAACTGAAGACATCGGGCGCGATCAAGGCCTTCGGGCTTGGCGTCAACGAGGTGCCTGTGTGCCTCGACGTGATGCGCAATGCCGATATCGACTGCATCCTGATGGCAGGCCGCTACACGCTGCTCGACCGCTCGGCTGAGGCGGAACTGTTGCCGCTCTGCCGCAAGAAGGGGACGTCGCTTGTGGTCGGCGGTGTCTTCAACTCCGGCATTCTGGCGACCGGTGCGGTGGCGGGGTCGAACTTCGACTATATGCCCGCGACCGAAGAGGTGCTCACCAAGGTGCGCGGCATGGAAGCGGTCGCAGCCAAGAACGGTGTATCGCTCGCCGCGCCGGCGCTGCAGTTCGCGCTGCGCGAGCCGCTCGTGTCGTCGGTGCTGATCGGCACCGGCAAGGCATCCAGCGTGACGCGCAACATGGACCTGTTCTCACCGATTTTGCCGGAGACGATCTATCCGGAATTCGATAGCTTCACCCTCGTTGCGCCGCCACTCGGCGACGATGCTGTTCGCGTTTAAGGAAAAACAGAATGCTTAAAGGAATTCATCCCGTCCTCAGCCCCGATCTACTGTGCGCCATCGCGCGCATGGGCCATGGAGACGAGATCGTCATCGCCGACGCCAACTTTCCGTCCTATTCCATGGGCCCGGAAATGATCCGCGCCGATGGCGTCAGTGCGACCGCCATGGCCGAAGCGATCCTGACGCATATGCCGCTCGATACATTCGTGCCGGAATCGGCCTGGGTCATGGAAGTGGTGGGCGATCCGACCGCTGTGCCCGAAGTTTGCAAGGAATTTCAGACCATTGTGTCCAAGCGCGCCGGCGATTTCGGCATTTCGACGCTTGAGCGCTTCGCCTTCTACGAGCGCTCGCGCAAGGCCGCCTATATCGTCGCGACCACCGAGTTTAGGCTCTACGGCAACATCATCCTGAAGAAAGGCGTCGTGCTGCCGGAAGAGGTATTCTGGGGATAAGGATAGAAACGGAATAAACGTTCCGTATTGACATTCACGCGGAACCTATGTTTCATAAATCGAACTCGGGAGCTTTTAGGCCGGATGTCTTGGAGGGACATCGGGCCTTGGAGAAAAAGGCGCCGGGATTGGGAAAAGGGCGTTGCCGGCGCATTCGTGCCGGCGGCTTCATCGGCAAACGGGTGTGGGACTGGTCCGGAGAGAGCCAAAGGGCTTACCCGGCGCGGTCTTGCAAACAAGGCAGGCCTCGGCTAGCTTCAAACTCGTAAATGTTTTTTATCGATAAAAGTCTCTCGTTCGCGTTCGCGAGAGATTTCCTGGAGGAAGAACGCACTTGGAGGAGAACCAACATGCGCATGAAGTCCATTCTTTCGCGTCGCACCTTTACCGCTCTTGCGGGCGCCGCCGTCATGGCAACAGCCGTGCCGATGCCGTCCTTTGCGGCAGACGTGACCATTCCTATTATCGTCAAGGACACCACGTCCTTCTACTGGCAGATTGTTCTGGCTGGCGCGCGCAAGGCCGGCACCGATCTCGGCGTCAAGGTGCCGGAACTCGGCGCCCAGGCTGAAACCGACGTCAACGGCCAGATCAGCATTCTTGAGAATGCCGTTGCCGGCAAGCCGGCCGCGATCGTCATCTCGCCGACCGAATTCAAGGCGCTCGGCAAGCCGATCGACGAAGCCGCCAAGTCCGTTCCGATCATCGGTATCGATTCCGGCGCTGACTCGAAGGCCTTCAAGTCGTTCCTGACCACCGACAACGTCCAGGGTGGCCGCATCGCTGCCGACGGTCTTGCTGCTGCGATCAAGGAAATGACCGGCAAGGATGAGGGCGATGTCGTCATCATTACCAACGCGCCCGGCGCCGGCTCGCTCGAACAGCGCCGCGAAGGCTTTCTGGATCAGGTCAAGACCAAGTATCCGGGCCTGAAGGTGGTTGCCGACAAGTACGCCGACGGTCAGGCAACGACCGGCCTCAACATCATGACCGACCTGATCACCGCCAACCCGAATATCGTTGGCGTCTTCGCGTCCAACCTGATCATGGCGCAGGGTGTCGGCCAGGCGATCGCTGAAAACAAGCTCAGCGACAAGGTCAAGGTCATCGGCTTCGACAGCGACGACAAGACCATCGGCTTCCTCAAGGACGGCGCGCTTGCCGGCCTCGTGGTGCAGGACCCGTATCGCATGGGTTACGACGGCATCAAGACCGCACTTGCCGTGTCCAAGGGCGAGAAGGTCGAGCAGAACGTCGACACCGGCGCGAACCTGGTGACCAAGGCGAACATGTCTGATCCGAAGATCGACGCGCTTCTCAATCCGAAGCTGAAGTAATCGGAAAAGGCCGCGCTGGAGCGATCCCGCGCGGCCTCTCTTCGCCGATGTACGATCCGCTCCGGGAACGCGGACGGCTGGCGAAGGACGGCGAATTGTCGAGGAGGAGAGATATCCATGAGCCTGGAAGAGATCAGCCATCGCCATGATGACGACAGTGCCAAGCTGCGAGAGGCAAGCCGCATTGCCGCAGGCACTCCCATCCTCGAACTGAAGGGACTGCAAAAGAACTACGGCTACGTGCAGGCGCTCAAGCCGGCGACAGTGACGTTTCTGGCCGGCGAAATCCACGCAATCGTGGGCGAGAACGGCGCCGGCAAATCCACGCTGATCAAGCTTCTGACCGGGGTGATCAACCGAACCGCCGGCGAGATCGTCTGGTGCGGTCATCCGGTGGCGCTGGCTACACCCAATGAGGCCATTGTCCGCGGCATCAACGCCGTTCACCAGGAAGTCGTGCTCTGCCCGCATCTGACCGTCGCGGCAAACCTGTTTCTTGGCGACGAAGTCAATAAATTCGGCCTGATGCGCAAGAAACAGATGGTCAAGATGGCGCAGACCGTTCTCGACGATCTCGGCTTCGGCCTGCCGGCCGCCTCGCTGCTCAGCGATCTCACGATCGGCCAGCAGCAACTCGTCGCCACGGCGCGCGCCGCGATGCGCGGCACCCAGTTTCTCATCTTCGACGAGCCGACCGCTTATCTCACGCGTCAGGAATCCGCGCAGCTTTTCAAGCTGATCCGTCGATTGCAGAGCGAAGGCGTGACGATCGTCTATATCAGCCATCGCATGGAAGAGGTTTTCGAGCTCGCCGACCGCGTGTCGGTGCTGCGCGACGGAACGCATGTCGGCACGCGCCTGATTGGCGAGACGAACGAAACCGAACTGATCGCGCTGATGATCAACCGCTCGATCGAGCAGGTCTATCACAAGGAAAATATCGCTATCGGCGAGACGATCGTCGATGTGCGAGGCCTTTCGGGGCCGGGGTTCAAGGACATCTCGCTGTCTGTCAAAGCCGGTCAGATCGTCGGGCTTTACGGGCTTATCGGCGCCGGACGCAGTGAATTCGCGCTCGGGCTCTACGGACGCGAGAAGACGACCGCCGGCGAAATCAGCTGGATGGGGCGCAAGGTCAACATCAAGAACGAACGAACGGCGATGGAGCTCGGCATTGCGCTGGCGCCGGAGAGCCGGCGCGACCAGGGCCTTTGCCTCAACCTGCCGATCGGCCTCAACATCAACCTGCCGGTGTTCAAGCGGCTGAGCAAGGGGCCTGTCATCGGCCTTGCCGACGAAGCGAAGAATGCGGACCAGCAGATACGCGACCTCTCCATCAAGACACCGAGCCGGAGGGTGCTGGTTTCCGCCATGTCTGGCGGCAACCAGCAGAAGGTGGTCATCGGCAAATGGCTGAGCCACGGCGCTCGGCTCTTCATCTTCGACGAGCCGACTGTCGGCGTCGATGTCGGCACCAAGGCGGAAATCTACCGGCTCTTTGCCCGTTTGCTGCAATCAGGCGCCGGCATCATCCTGATCTCATCCTATTTGCCCGAGGTCTACGAGCTGGCTGACGAACTTCATGTGTTCCGCACCGGCAATCTCGTGGCCAGCCATGGGTTTCGCGAAGCGTCACACGAACAGGTACTCAGCGAAGCGATCGGCGTCTGAGCAGAAGAATAAGAGGGAGAAAGACAATGACAGTAACCCCCACCGATATTCCGGCGCCAACGCAACGGCGTAAAGTGAACATCCTGTTCGGGCTGACGTTGATCGGCCTGCTGGTCGCGCTCTGGGTCGCGCTCGGGCTCGCCACCAACAGCTTCTGGACGCCACTCAACATCAGCAACCTGCTGCGCCAGGGTTCGATGACCGCCATCCTCGCGCTTGGCGAAACCTTCGTCATCATCACGGCCGGCATCGATCTTTCGGTCGGCGCCATCGTCGGCTTCGCGGGCGTCATCGTGGCCTGGCTTTTGCAGGCCGGCGTTCCCGTGTGGGCGGCGATCCTCATCACGCTGGCTTTCGGCGTGGCGATCGGCGCCTTCCACGGCTTCGGCATCGTCAACATGGGTCTGCCGCCCTTCATCATCACGCTAGCGACGCTGACGGCGCTGCGCGGCTTCGGACTTCTCATCACAAACGGCTCCTCGATCAACATCACTAACGAGGCCTTCTCCAACTTCTCGCGTGCCGACTTTCTTGGGATACCGAGCCTGTTCTGGATGGTGATATTGGTGGCGATACCATCCTACGTGCTGCTGCATCTCAGCCGCTGGGGTCGGTATCTTTTCGCCGTCGGCTCCAACAGCGAAGCAGCGCGCCTCTCGGGTGTCAGGGTCAATGCCATCATCTACATGGCCTACATCCTGTCGGCGACTTTCGCGGCCTTTGTCGGCGTCCTGCTCGCATCGCGTATCGCCATCGGCAACGCCACGCAGGCGGACGGCTGGGAACTGCAGGCGATCGCCTCGTCGGTCATCGGCGGCACCTCGCTGTTCGGCGCGGTCGGCTCCGTGCATGGTCCGCTTATCGGCGCCTTCATCCTGGCGACGATCAACAACGGCGCGAACCTGCTGAACGTCAACTCGTTCTGGCAGCGCATCATCACCGGCTTGCTGATCATCGTGATCGTCTATTTCGATCAGCTGCGCCGTCGCCGCAGCTCCTAAATGCCAATACAGGGAGCCGGCCACTCGCCGGCTTCCTTTCAATCGAATGCAGGAACCGTCATGAAAGCCGTGCTTTGCCAACAACCGGGTGTTCTCGAGATCGTCGAGCGCCCCTCTCCCGGCGCGCCTGAAGCCGGCTGGGCTCGGCTCGCCGTCAGCCATGTCGGCATCTGCGGCACCGACTACCATATCTTCGAGGGCAAGCATCCGTTTCTCGAATATCCGCGGGTGATGGGCCATGAGATCTCCGCGACCGTGGTGGAAACCGGCGCAGGGGTCGAGATCGCGGTCGGCACACCCGTCATCGTAAACCCCTACATTTCCTGCGGCCGATGCGTCGCCTGCCGCAAGGACAAGGCGAATTGCTGCACCGATATCAAGGTGCTTGGCGTCCACACGGACGGGGCGTTCTGCGAGGAGATTACGGTTCCGGCGGGCAATCTCTATGCGGCGCAGGGGCTAAGCCTTGAGGCGGCTGCGACGGTGGAATTCCTGGCGATCGGGGCGCATGCCGTGCGTCGCTCGATTTCGCCCGCCGGCTCGCGCGCGCTTGTCATCGGCGCCGGGCCGATCGGCCTTGGGGCGGCGATCTTTTCGCGGATCGCCGGCCATGAGGTGACCTTGCTCGACACCAGCGCCGAGCGGCTGGAGATGGCCGCCGAGCGTTTCGGCTTCACTTCGGGCATCGTCGCCAATGATGCGAGCCTCGACGCGGTCAAGGCGAAGACCGGCGGGGATGGCTTCGACGTCGTTTTCGACGCCACCGGCTACGGCCCCTCGATGGAGAAGGCGTTCCAGTTCGTCGCGCATGGCGGCGCACTGGTTCTGGTCAGCGTCGTCAAGGACGATATCCGCTTCTCCGATCCCGAGTTTCACAAGCGCGAAATGATGGTGATCGGCAGCCGCAATGCGACGCGGATCGACTTCGAGCATGTCGCTGCCTCGATCGCCAATGGCCTCGTGCCGGTGGATCGGTTGATCACCCACCGCACAACGCTCTCCGATGCGCCGCGCGATCTGGCGCGCTGGGCGCATGAGAAGAGCGGCCTGATCAAGGCCGTCATCAAGGTCGGCTAAAGACTGTCGATCGCCTCGCGCATCTGGCGCACGATGGACGCGTCCGTTCGGTTGGGCGATTCGGCCTCGAAGCCGAAGGCGACCGCGCGGGGATCAACGCTTGCAACTGGCGAGCTGCAGGAGCCGTGAATTTCGCGGGCACCGGTGGCGCGCAGGATCTGCGGCGCGTTGGCGGGGCGCACCCCGCTGCCCGGCATGATCGAGATCCGGCCGGCCGCTTTCTTCGACAGCCGCGCCAATGTCTCCAGGCCATCAATGGCCTTGGGGATGCAGCCGGAGGTGAGGATACGCTCGCAGCCAAGTTCGACGGCCTGCTCCAGCGCCGCGTCGGGATCGGGCACGAGGTCGAAGGCGCGATGCAGCGTCGAGCCGAGGCCTGCGGCGTGTGCCTTCAAGCGGCGCAGCAGCGGCATGTCGAGCGTGCCGTCCGCAAGGTTTGCCCCGATGACCACGCCTGCGAGGCCGAAGGCCCTGACAGCATCGATATCCGCCATCATCGCCGCTTCGTCGCCGCTGTCGAACACGAAAGGGCCGGCATGCGGGCGGATCATCGCGTAGACGGGGATGGGAGCGGCGGCAGCGACCTTCATCATGCCGGCAACAGGCGTGAGCCCGCCAATTTCGAGCGCCGAGCACAATTCGATACGATCGGCACCGCCTTCGATGGCCGCCGCCAGACCACGCGGGCTATCCACGCATACCTCGAGCAAGATTGTCACGCTTTCCTCCCTCGTCATCTCATGATCGTCCAAGCCTAAGCCTGATCTTCCGGTTAGCATCGCACAGTTGGTTTTGCGAGCGGAGACCTGAAACGATTGGCCGGCGATCGATTGGACATTGTCGTGAACAGTATTTTCGCAATCGCATCGATTTTTCAATCGTGCACACTATGTCAGTTACGCATTGGATCGGTCGCCGACAGTCCGCTGTCTTCGCCGGGGAGTTTCGAGCGGTTCGCCTTGCGCCAAGGCTTTCCGCGCCTTTGAAGGAATAAGGGGATGGTCATGCTGAAAAGAATAGCCCTTGCCGTGTCGCTCTGCGCCCTGACGGCAGGTGCGGTGCAGGCCGCGGATGTCGTGGTGTCGTCGAAGATCGACACGGAGGGCACGCTGCTCGGCAACGTGATCGCGCTGGCGCTGAACGCCAACGGCATCAAGACGAAGGACCGCATCGCGCTCGGCGCCACGCCCGTGGTGCGCAAGGCGATCACCGCAGGCGAGATCGACATCTATCCCGAATACACCGGCAATGCCGGCTTCTTTTTCAACAAGCCCGACGATGCCGCCTGGAAGAACATCCAGCAGGGCTATGACATGGCCAAGAAGCTGGATTACGACGCGAACAAGATCGTCTGGCTGACCCCCTCGCCCGCCAACAACACATGGGCGATCGCCGTGCGCAACGACGTTGCCGGGAAAAACAACCTGAAGAGCATGTCCGATTTCGGCAAGTGGGTTGCCGGTGGCGGCGAGGCCAAGCTCGTGGCCTCGGCCGAGTTCGTCAACACCGCCGGCGCGCTGCCGGCATTCCAGACGACCTATGGGTTCACGCTGAAGCCGGAGCAGGAAATCGTGCTCTCGGGCGGTGATACCGCCGCCACGATCAAGGCCGCCGCCGACCAGACGAACGGCGCCAACTCTGCCATGGTCTACGGCACGGATGGTGCGATCGAGGCCGCCGAGCTCACCGTTCTCGAAGACGACAAGAGCGTGCAGCAGGTCTATGCGCCGACGCCGATCATCCGCGAGGAGGTGCTGAAGGCCAACCCGAAGATCGAAGAGATCCTGGCGCCGATCTTCAAGAGCCTGACGGCCGACGAGCTGCGCAAGCTGAACGGCAAGATCCAGGTCGATGGCGAGCCGGCGAAGAGCGTTGCCGAGGCCTACCTGAAGGAAAAAGGCTTCCTGAAGTAATCGCCGACGCTCCGCATTCAGCAATGGATGCGGAGCCGTTTTCCTTCCAGGCTGGGATGGATCGATGGAAGAAACCTTAGCGGTCCGCAGACTGGACCGGCTCGGCGTCGTTCTCGTCGTCGCGGGCGTCGCGGCGGCGGCATTGCTGCCATTCATCTATGTGAAGGCGAACCGGATCGCGTCGGGCAAGCCGATGTTGCTGATGCAGCTTCTGGACCAGCCCTCCGTCATCATCCTCACCCTGCTCCTCGTTTTCTCGGCCTGCGCGGTGCTGTTTCTCGAAAACGCCTATGCGCGGCTTGCGATCTCGACGCTCTGTCTGGCGGCATTGCTGGCGGCGATCGGGTTCGTGGCGACGTCCTTTACGCCCGAGGGCAGCACAGCGGCGCGCATGACGCCAGGCGGCGGTTTCTGGGTGCTGCTCGCGGTCACATCGCTGATCATATCGGACGCGCTGGTGAAGGTGCGGCTGAAGCCGTGGATGCGGGTCGCGGCGCTCATCGCCTACGCCTGCCTTCTCGGCATCTTTCTATGGTCGGGGCTGCTCGACAGTCTCTCGATCATGCGCGAATTCGCCAATCGCGGCGACCAGTTCTGGGCCGAGGCATGGACGCATGTTGAGCTGGCCTTCGGGTCGCTGGCGATCTCGGTGGCGATCGGGCTGCCACTCGGCATCGTCTGCTTCTGGGTGCCCAAGCTGAGAGCTGCGCTCTTGCAGGGGCTGAGCCTGATCCAGACGATCCCGAGCCTCGCGCTCTTCGGCCTGCTGATGCTGCCGCTCGGCTATCTCGCGGCGCATGTTCCCTTGGCAGCAGCGCTCGGGATCAGCGGCATCGGCGCGGCACCCGCCCTGATCGCGCTGGTGCTTTATTCGCTGCTGCCGATCGTGGCCAATACCGTCGTCGGTCTCGAGGGTGTCGACCCCGCCGTGCGCGACGCAGCCGCCGGCATGGGGCTGACCCGCCGCCAGATCCTCACCGGCATCGACCTGCCGCTGGCGCTGCCCGTCATCCTCACGGGCATTCGCATCGTGCTGGTGCAGGCGATCGGGCTGGTGACGGTGGCGGCGCTGATCGGCGGTGGCGGTTTCGGCGTCTTCATCTTCCAGGGGCTTGGCCAGACGGCCATGGACCTCGTTCTCCTCGGCGCCGTGCCGACCGTCATCTTCGCCTTCTCTTCGGCCGTCATTCTCGATGCGGTCGCCGACAGCATACGGGGACCTGCCGCATGAGCATGATCGACATCCGCAACGTCACCAAGCGCTACGGCGATACGACAGTGGTCGACAATGTGTCGATGGCGGTCGAGAAGGGAGAGATCACTGTCATCGTCGGAACCTCGGGGTCCGGCAAGTCGACATTGATCCGAATGATCAACCGGCTGGTGCCAATGACCTCGGGCGAAATCCGCGTCGGCGGGCGCAATGTGGCCGATGTGCCGGAGACGGAGCTGCGCCGCAACATCGGCTACGTCATCCAGGGCAACGGGCTCTTTCCGCACCGCACGGTGGCGCAGAACATCGCGACGGTGCCGCAGCTGCTCGGCTGGGAGCGCGGCAGGATCGATGCCCGCGTCGATGAACTGCTCGGCCTCTTCAATCTCGACCCCAAATCCTTCGCCAAGAAATATCCGCATCAGCTTTCCGGCGGCGAGCAGCAGCGCGTCGGCGTCGCGCGGGCTCTGGCGGCGGGGCCGGAGGTGCTGATCATGGACGAACCCTTCGGCGCGCTCGATCCGGTCATTCGCGGCAAGGCGCAGGACGATCTTCTGGCGATCCAGAAGCAGTTCGGAACGACGATCATTCTCGTCACCCACGACATGGACGAGGCCTTCCACCTCGGCAACCGGATCGCGGTGATGCGCGGCGGCAGGCTGCTGCAATATTCGACGCCGGAGAAGATCATCACCGAGCCCGCCGACCCCTTCGTGCAGCAACTGACCGGGACGACCGACCGGGCGCTGAAACGCATGTCGCTGCTGCCGCTGACATCGGGCATGGCGCCTGCCAAGGCCGGGCTCGACCACGGCCTGCCGCAATCGCTCAGCCTGCGCGACGCACTGGCCGAAATGATCTGGCAGGGGATCGATGAAGCCGCCGTCGAGAACGAGAAGAAGGCGGCAATCGGGTCGATCTCGATGTCGCACCTGCTGGAGTTGGGCCGCAAGGAATGAAGCTCCTCACCGCCAACCTCTTTCGCGTCGCGGCGCTGGCGCTGCTCCTGATCCTGCTGTTCCGGACGGAGTGGCTGTCCTTCCTGCTGACGCCGCTGACCAAAAACAACGCGCCCGCCGTCTACACGCAAAGCAGCCTGCCGCTTCTGGCGCTCGGGCATCTGCAATTGGTGCTGATCTCGATTGTCGGGAGCGCCGTGGTCGCCATTCTGGGCGGCGTCTTCGTGACGCGGCGGAGCGGCGCCGATTTCCTGCCGCTGTCGCGCGCCATCGCCAATGCCGGACAGACCTTTCCGCCGGTCGCTGTGCTGGCGCTGGCAGTGCCGGCCATGGGCTTCGGCGCCGGGCCGACGCTGGTGGCGCTGTTTCTCTACGGGCTGCTGCCGATCTTCGAAAACACCATCTCCGGCCTGCGTCAGGTCTCCCCCGCCGTGCTCGATGCCGCCGACGGCATGGGCATGAACCCGACGCAGCGGTTGTTCCAGGTGGAGCTGCCACTGGCGCTGCCGCTGATCATCGAGGGCGTGAAGGTAGCGACTGTGATCAATATCGGAACGGCGACGATCGGCTCGACGGTGGCGGCCAAGGGGCTGGGGGAAGTAATCATCGCCGGGCTGATATCCGACAACACCGCCTTCATCCTGCAGGGCGGCCTGATCGTCGGACTGATGGCGCTCCTGATCTACGATGCTGTGGGTTTGGTGGAAAGCGCGATGACGCGAAGAATGGGCTTGCGCACCGCCTAAGGCAGCAGCTACCAAAGCGGCCTGATACGCACGATGGAGGCAGCTTTGGCCAAGATGATTCACTCGATGATCCGCGTTCTCGACGAAGCGCGCTCGGTCGAATTCTACGGCAAGGTCTTCGGGCTCGAGGTCGCCGACCGCATCGATTTCGACACCTTCACGCTGATCTATCTCAGCAACCGCGAGACCGGCTTCGAGCTGGAACTGACCATCAACAAGGGTCGCGTTGAACCCTATAACCTCGGTGATGGCTATGGGCACCTGGCGGTGTCGGTCGACGAGGTTGCCGTCGAGCACAAGCGGCTGGCGGAAGCCGGGCTCAATCCCGGCAAGCTCACGGAGCTCAACCGCGACGGCAAACTGCTTGCCCTGTTCTTCTTCATCACCGATCCCGACGGCTACAAGATCGAAGTCCTGCAGCGCCACGGCCGCTATCTCTAAGAGACCCCGATGATTTCCAAGACAGACCTGCATACCGGCTGGGCCCTCAACTGTAACGTTGCAGGAAAGCCGGATCTGCCGAAAACCGTGCCGGCGGATGTGCCGGGATGCGTGCATCTTGATCTTCTCGCAGGCCGGGTGATCCCCGACCCATATGTCGACGTCAACGAGATCACCAATGACTGGATCGGGCGCGAGGACTGGACCTATCGCTGCCGCTTCGACGCATCGCCCGATGCCGATCTTGTGCAGGAGCTTGTCTTCGAGGGGCTGGATACGGTGGCGACGATCTCGCTCAATGGCGAAGAGATCGGCCAGACGTTCAACATGCACCGGACCTACCGCTTCGACGTTTCCGATCGCCTGAAGGCCGAGGGCAACGAGCTGGTCGTGACCTTCCGCTCGGCTTACGCCTACGGCGCCGAGATGGAAGCGCATTACGGCTACCGGCCGAACAACTATCCCGGCCCCGGCAACCTGATGCGCAAGATGGCCTGCAATTTCGGCTGGGACTGGGGACCGACGCTGGTGACGGCGGGGATCTGGAAGCCGGTGCGGCTGGAGCGCTGGGCGAAGGCGCGGCTTGCCGAAACGCTTGTGTCGGCGACGCTTGCCGGTGGAGACGGGTTGGTGACGGTTCGGGCAAAGATCGCGCGCGCTGGTGGCGCCGGCGACTGCCGCATCACGGCCAGCATCGGCGGCGTCACGCATAGCGAGATCGTCGAGGCCGGGAGCGACGAGGTCAGTTTCCAGGTGCGCGTGCCCTCGCCGCAGATCTGGTGGCCGCATCATCTCGGCGCGCAGCCGCTTTATCCGCTGCGCATCGAACTGCGCGATGGCGAGAGTGATGAACTGCTCGACGATTACGCCAAGCAGATCGGCTTCCGCTCGGTGCGGCTCGATACCTCCGCGGACGAGCATGGCTCGGCCTTCACCTTCGTGATCAACGACGTGCCACTGTTTCTCTGCGGCGCGAACTGGATCCCTGACGATTGCTTCCCCTCGCGGGTCACCGCCGACCGCTATGCCTCGCGGATCGACGAGGCGAAGGCCGCCAACATCAACCTTTTGCGGGTATGGGGCGGCGGCATCTTCGAGCGAGACGAATTCTACGAGGAATGCGACCGCGTGGGCATGCTGGTGTGGCAGGATTTCCTGTTTGCCTGCGCCTCCTACCCCGAGGAGGAGCCGCTCCGTGGTGAAGTCGAGGCGGAGGTGCGCGACAACGTCGCGCGGCTGATGCCGCATCCCTCACTGATCGTCTGGAACGGCAACAACGAGAATATCTGGGGCTTCGACGAGTGGGGCTGGCGGCCGATCATCAAGGACGGCGAGAGCTGGGGGCTCGGCTACTATCTCGATGTTCTTCCGAGGCTTTGCGCCGAACTCGATCCCGAGCGCCCCTATTATCCCGGCAGCCCCTATTCCGGCACGATGGAGATCGAGCCGAATGCCGATGCGCATGGATGCAAGCACATCTGGGATGTGTGGAACGACGTGGGCTACGAGGTCTATCGCAACTATATCCCACGCTTCTGCTCCGAATTCGGCTGGCAGGCGCCGCCCAACTGGGCGACGCTGGAAGAGAGCGTGCACGACGCGCCGCTGACACCCATCTCCAACGGCGTCTTCCACCACCAGAAGGCGACGCAGGGCAACGACAAGCTTATCCGTGGGCTGGCCGGCCATCTGCCGGAGCCACGGACGATGGACGACTGGCACTTTGCCACGCAACTAAACCAGGCCCGCGCCATCCGTTTTGCCGTCGAGCACATGCGCTCGCACCGCGATATTTGCAAGGGCGCCGTCGTCTGGCAGTTCAACGACTGCTGGCCGGTGACCTCATGGGCGGCGCTGGATTCGGCCGGACGGCGCAAGCCGTTGTGGTATGCGATGCGACAGGCTTTCGATCCGCGGCTTCTGACGATCCAGCCGCGCGAAGGCGGGCTCGCCGCCGTTGCCGTCAACGAACGGACGCTGTTCTGGCGGGCGAAGATTTCGGGCAAGCGGCTGCGGCTCGATGGGGCCGTGCTTGCCGAGTTCGAATTCTGGCGGCTGCTTTGCGACCGGTTCGAGGCAAAGGCATTCACGCTGCCTCAGGATATCGCGACCGCCGACGATCCAAACAATGAAATGGTCGTGGTCGACATGCTGGACCGGCGGGCGTTTCACTATTTCGTCGAGGATATCGACCTCAAGCTGCCGAAGCCGGAGATGAAGATCGAGGTCAGCAAGCGGGAGGGCGGTTATGCTGTCGCGGTGACCGCCGTCAGCCTGCTTAAGGATCTCTGCCTGATGGCCGATCGACTCGATCCGGATACGGTGGTGGATACGATGCTGATCACGCTTTTGCCGGGCGAGACGCATGTGTTCGAGGTGGAGACGCAAGGCACGATCGTTGTGGCCGATATCGTGGTGGGGACAGTGCTGCGCTCGGCCAACGATCTCGTTTCAGCGAGTTGAACTAGGCCAGTGCACTCATGCAAAAACCTCCGACTTTCGCCGGAGGTTTTTGTGGCCGTCGGTGGGTCCCGCACACGGCGGGACCCTTCCGTTCCGGCCTCGCGGGAGACTTACATCCAGTAGGGCGGCACGCCGTAGTAATCGTAGACCCGGCGGCCGTTATCGTTGTACCAGGTGTCGTCATCATCCGCGTAGCTTGGCGCGCCTTCGATCTGTTCCTTGGTCAGGTCGATGCGGTAGCCATCCAGCTGCGTGTCGTAGGACAGCTTGTCCCAGGGCAGCGGGTAGTGATCGTGACCGATGCCCATGAAGCCGCCGAAGCTCAGCACCGCATAGGCGACGCGGCCATCCCTCTTGCCGAGGATCAGGCGCTCGATCGAGCCGATGTGCTTGCCATCGGCGCCGTAGACGCGGGTGCCTTCCACACGGTCGCTGGCAATCAGCGAGTGCGTATCCTTGACGTTCGGGTCACGGAGGGTCTTGTCGTTGTCCTGTTGCAGCATGTCTCTACTCCCTTTCGGTTGGTTCCTCGTGCCTGGCCTCTACTCCTCGTGCCTGGCGTATGAATTGAAAACGTCGCCCGCTGCCCGTTGTTCCCGAATTTGATCCGCAATTTTGGCGGGCGCCGCAATATTGACGTTTACGTCAAGGTTATTGTAGCCTGATGCTGCTTGAACCATTCGAGCAATGACATAAGCTGCCGTATTGGAGGATGGAGGATCATCCAATAGTTTCGACGGGCGCCCCGCCGGCAGCGACAGGGAGAGAGACACGATGAACAGCATTTCCGCCCATCCTGGCGGTGAAAGGCCCGACAAGCCGTGGCTTGCCACCTATCCGGCGATCGTACCGGCCGAGCTTCCGGCGCTGGAATACGAATCACTGGCGGAGTTGCTTGAGAAATCCTGCGCGCGCTATGCCGACCGCATCGCCTTTTCCAGCATGGGCAAGACGCTCACCTACCGCCAGCTGGAAAGCCAGACGCGCAAGGTCGCGGCATGGCTGCAGGCCAGCGGCCTGCAAAAGGGCGATCGAGTCGCGGTGATGATGCCGAACGTGCTGCAGAACCCGATCGCCGTCTATGGCATCCTGCGCGCCGGGCTCGTGGTGGTGAACGTCAACCCGCTCTATACGCCGCGCGAACTGGAGCATCAGCTGCGCGACGCCGGCGCCAAGGCGATCTTCGTTCTGGAGAACTTCGCCCATACCGTTCAGCAGGTGCTTGGCCATACCGATGTGCGCCATGTGGTCGTCACGTCGCTCGGCGAAATGCTGGGCGCCAAGGGGCTGATCGTCAATCTTCTCGTGCGCAAGGTGAAGAAGCTCGTTCCCGCCTGGTCTATCCCTCGACACAAGACATTCAAGCAGGTGCTTGGTGAGGGCGACGGCGCGACGCTGAAGCCATCAGGTCTTGTCGGCAGCGATATAGCCTTCCTGCAATATACCGGCGGCACGACTGGCATCGCCAAGGGTGCGGTGCTCACGCACAAGAACCTTTTGTCGAACAAGCTGCAGCTGGAACTCTGGCTGAAATCCGCCTTCGAGAAGCGCCAGCGGCCGGATGTGCTGAACTTCCTCTGCGCGCTGCCGCTCTACCATATCTTCGCGCTGACGGTGAACTCGCTGATGGGCATGTCGCTTGGCGCCCATAACATTCTCGTCGCCAATCCACGCGACATCCCTGCCCTGGTGCGCGAGTTCGCCAAATCCAACATCCACGTCTTCCCCGGGCTCAACACGCTGTTCAACGCGCTGATGAACAACCCTGAATTCGCCAAGGTCGATTTCTCCTCGCTGGTGATTTCGCTCGGCGGCGGCATGGCCGTGCAGCGGCCGGTGGCGGAGCGCTGGCTGACGATTACCGGCAACCACATTACCGAAGGGTACGGGCTCTCCGAGACGTCGCCTGTGGCCACCGCCAACCGCTTCGATTCGCCCGAATTTACCGGCGCGATCGGCCTGCCGATCTCCTCCACCGATCTCGATATCCGCAACGAGGACGGCGCATCGCTGCCGCTCGGCGAGGTTGGTGAGATTTGCATTCGCGGGCCACAGGTGATGGCCGGTTACTGGAACAAGCCGGATGAGACGGCGCGCGCCATGACCCCCGACGGCTATTTCCGCACCGGCGACATGGGCTTCATGGATGCCCGCGGCTACACCAAGATCGTCGACCGCAAGAAGGACATGATCCTCGTCTCGGGCTTCAACGTCTATCCGAACGAGATCGAGGAAGTGGCGGCGATGCACCCTGGCATCCTGGAAGCCGCAGCCGTTGGCGTGGCCGATGGGCACTCCGGCGAGGCGGTGAAGCTCTTCGTGGTGCGCAAGGATCCTGATCTGACGGAAGCGGATGTGAAGGCGCATTGTGTGGCCAACCTCACCAACTACAAGCGGCCGCGCTTCATCGAGTTCCGCACCGAACTGCCGAAGTCGCCGGTCGGCAAGATCCTGCGCAAGGATCTGCGCGCGTAATATTTTCACAATTGAGCACAACCAAAAACTGTGCTGCTATCTGCTTGTCTTGAGGCAGAAGCAGCACAGGTCGCGGCAATGCGGCCTATCGGCGAGGATGGGCCGCGCCGACTTCGGCAAGAGCCTTGCTATCAGAACGGGAGGTGATGATATGTGGTTTCGACCGCTTAGCATCACGCTTACGGTAAGGAGAACCCGGACAAGCTGGTCAATCAGCGTCCGGGTCGCATTCCATACCTAAGTAAGCGCAGCAGGTGGAGTTACAGCTCCGCCTGAAACCTCTCCAATATAGCCCGACTGCGCTGCCGCATCAAGCGCGACGTGCGCACCCTTTTTATGAATAGTTTCAGACATAACTTGATTTGCACCCGGTAAAGCGAATAGTTTCCGCGACCCTCACGCCCTGCAAAGGAGCCTCCCATGAATGCCATCGTCGACCAACTGAAAAGCACCGCGGCTGCCACCAAGGCCACCGATATCCGTGCTGCCTTCGCGGCCGATCCGAAACGCTTTTCGCGCTTCACCGCCTCGCTCGACGACCTCCTGATGGATTTCTCGAAGACCGCTGTGAACGACGAAGTGCTGGCCCTTCTGGTCAAGCTCGCCGAAACCGGCGGTGTCGAGGCCAAGCGCGACGAGATGTTCTCGGGCAAGGCGATCAACTTCACCGAAAACCGCGCGGTGCTGCACACGGCCCTTCGCAACCGTTCGAACACCCCGGTTATGGTCGACGGCAAGGACGTGATGCCTGACGTCAACGGCGTGCTCGCCGCCATGGGCAAGTTTGCCGATGGCATCCGCTCGGGCGCGCTGAAGGGCGCGACCGGCAAGAAGATCACCGACGTCATCAACATCGGCATCGGCGGCTCCGACCTCGGCCCCGTGATGGCGACGCTGGCGCTGGCGCCTTATCATGACGGCCCGCGCGCGCACTTCGTTTCCAACATCGACGGCGCGCATATCGCCGACATCCTGAAGCTGGTGCAGCCGGAAACGACACTGTTCATCGTCGCGTCCAAGACCTTCACCACCATCGAGACGATGACGAACGCCCAGACGGCCCGCAAGTTCGTTGCCGATACGCTGGGTGAAGCTGCCGTTCAGCATCACTTCGCAGCCGTATCGACGGCGCTCGACAAGGTTGCCGCCTTCGGTATCGAGAGCGAACGCGTGTTCGGCTTCTGGGATTGGGTCGGCGGTCGCTACTCGATCTGGTCGGCCATCGGCCTGCCGCTGATGATCGCCGTCGGCCCGGAGAACTTCGGCAAGTTCCTCGATGGCGCGCACTCGATCGACAACCACTTCCGCACGGCGCCGATCGCCAAGAACCTGCCGATCCTGCTCGGCCTTATCGGCTTCTACAATCGCAACGTTCTCGGCTACGCCACCCGCGCGATCCTGCCCTACGACCAGCGCCTGTCGCGCTTCCCGGCCTATCTGCAGCAGCTCGACATGGAATCGAACGGCAAGGGCGTCACGATCGACGGCACGCCAGTCGAAGGTAATTCCGGTCCTGTCGTCTGGGGCGAGCCCGGCACCAACGGCCAGCACGCCTTCTACCAGCTGATCCACCAGGGCACGAGCGTGATCCCTGCCGAGTTCATGATCGCCGCCAACGGCTTCGAGCCGGAGCTGCGCCACCAGCACCAGCTCTTGATGGCAAACTGCATTGCACAGTCGGAAGCGCTGATGAAGGGCCGCACCTTCGAGGAAGCCAAGAAGCAGCTGACCGACAAGGGCATGGACGACAAGCAGGCCGATTTCATCGCGCCGCACCGCGTCTTCACCGGCAACCGCCCGTCGATCACCTTCGTCTACGACAAGCTGACGCCGTTTGCCTTCGGCCGCCTCGTGGCGCTCTATGAACACCGCGTCTTCGTCGAAGGCGTGCTGTTCCGCATCAACTCCTTCGACCAGTGGGGCGTCGAGCTCGGCAAGGAACTGGCGACCGGCCTGCTGCCTGTCATCGAAGGCAAGGAAAGCGCTGCCGGCCACGATTCGTCGACGCAGGGTCTGGTCGCCGAGCTGGCGAAGCTCGCGAAGTAACGAGCGCCAAGTAACGAGCGCAACGTTCTACCGACGCTCCCGTGGTGACCGCCGTGGGAGCGTTTTCTATTTGGTTGAGATGACTGCCCTCAGGACCACCCCTTGGTGGCGGTCAGGGCCTGGCGCCCTTGCCTGATGGTACGGTGCTCGCGGCCTGCTTGACCTGCGAGCCCGGCTGCGAGGCGACTGCCGGAGCGGACTTGTCTTTTTTCGGCTTGCGCGCTTCACGCGTGCCGCGGAGTTGACCCTTTGCCATTTCAAGCTCCCTGGTTGGGCCACATCGAGCGATGTGACGCCAACCAGCAGGCGCGCTTACGCGGCAAAATGCAAATCCATTCTCACCTGCAATGCTCTAGCGCGCGAACTTCTTGGCGCCGGCGACGCAGCCGACAATAGCGATGGTGACGACCAGCATGATGGGGCTCACCTGCTCATGCAGCAGCGTTGCCGCCAGGAGCAGGCCAAAGAAGGGCTGCAGCAGCTGCAACTGACCGACACCGGCGATGCCGCCCTGCGCCAGACCGCGATACCAGAAGAAGAAGCCGATCAGCATGCTGAACAGCGAGACGTAGACGAGGCCCGCCCAGGCCGGCGTCTCGATCGTCGCAAAGGACGGCGGCAGATTGAAGAGCGCAAGGGCGAGCATGACGGGCAGCGAGATAACCAGCGCCCAGGAGATGACCTGCCAGCCGCCGAGCCTGCGCGACAGCTTGGCGCCCTCGGCATAACCGAGACCACAGGCGATGATCGCGGCCAGCATCAGGAGATCGCCGAGCGGGGCCGCGGTCACGCCCTGCGACAGGGCGAAACCGGCGACCAGCGCGCTCCCCACGCAGGAGAAGATCCAGAAGGCCGGCTGCGGCCGCTCGCCGCCCCTGAGCACCCCGAAGATCGCGGTCGAGAGTGGCAGCAGGCCGATGAAGACGATGGAGTGCGCCGAGGTGATGTGGGTGAGCGCCAGCGCGGTCAGCAACGGGAAGCCGATGACGACGCCGAAGGCGACGATAACAAGCGACAGGAGATCGCTGGCGGCCGGCCGCTTTTCGCGAAACAGTACGAGCAGCGCCAGCGCGATCAGCCCGGCGATCGCCGCGCGGGCGACGGTCAGGAAGACGGGATCGAACCCCATCACCGCCATGCGCGTCGCGGGCAGCGAGCCGCTGAAGATCAGAACACCGATAAAACCATTCAACCAACCGGCCGCCGTGCGGTCCATGGCACACTCCTTCACGATCAATAGCCATCTTATGATCCCACGCGGCGTGGCCATGCCAGCTACGGTATGGTACGGTTTGTCCAAACTGTTATGCATCGGAGAGCAGTACGGATGGGCGATAACGTGATCGTCGGGACGACCCGCGTGGCGATGGTGATGAACACGATCAAGCAGCGCATCGCCGGCCGCAGCCTGACGGCGGGGGCGAAGCTGCCTTCGGTGCGGGCGCTTGCGGGATCGCTGAAGATTTCGACATCGACCGTCGTCGAGGCCTATGAGCGGCTGGTTGCCGAGGGCGCGATCCTGTCGCGGCCGGGCTCCGGCTTTTACGTCGCCAACCAGGCGGCGCCGTTCGCGCTGTCGGAAGTCGGGCCACGGCTCGATCGCGAGATCGATCCGTTCTGGGTGTCGCGGCAGTCTCTCGAGGCGGGCGATATCGGCCTCAAACCCGGTTGCGGATGGCTGCCGCCCTCCTGGCTGCCGGAAGACGGCGTTCGCCGCGGCCTGCGGGCGTTGGCGCGGGCCGACGGGCCGGTGCTACTCGCCTATGGATCGCCGCTGGGGTTGCCGCCGCTCAGGCAGCTGATCGCGCGGCGGATGGCCGACAAGGGGATCGGCGCCTCGCCCGACCAGATCATCCTGACGGAATCAGGCATTCAGGCGATCGACCTGCTCTGCCGTTTCCTGATCGAGCCCGGCGACACCGTGATGGTCGACGATCCCTGCTACTTCAATTTCCACGCTCTGCTTCGCGCCCATCGCGCCAAGATCGTCAGCGTGCCCTACACGCCCTCCGGCCCCGATATCGACGCCTTCGCCCGCACGGTCGCCGAGCACCGGCCGAAGCTCTACGTGACCAATTCGGCGCTGCACAACCCGACCGGCGCGATCCTCTCGCCGGTGACGGCGCATCGGGTACTGAAGATCGCCGAACAATTCGACCTGACGATCATAGAGGACGATATCTTCGCCGATTTCGAGCACGTGACGGCGCCACGCCTCGCCGCCTTCGACGGGCTGGATCGGGTCATCCATATCGGCAGCTTCTCGAAGACGCTGTCGGCCTCGGCGCGCTGCGGCTTCATCGCCGCCAAGCCGGAGTGGATCGGCGGGCTGACGGATTTGAAGATCGCCACCTCGTTCGGCGGCGGGCGGCATGCGGCGCAGTTGGTGCTCAGCGTGCTCAGCGACGGCAGCTATCGCAAACATATCGAGACGCTGCGTAGCCGGCTATCGAAGACGATGTTCGAGGTCTCGGGCAAGCTCAAGAACCTCGGCATCGTGCCCTGGCTCGAGCCGCAGGCGGGGATGTTCCTGTGGTGCCGGCTGCCTGACGGGATCGACGCTGCCGATGTGGCGCGCGCGGCACTGGAGCGGGATGTGGTGCTCGCGCCGGGCAATGCGTTCAGCCTGTCGCAGACGGCGACGGATTTCATGCGGTTGTCTAATCGCAATC
>UBQW01000080.1 GCA_900467745.1 Hyphomicrobiales bacterium | reverse complement strand
GTCACAGGGATCCAGCGCGATCAAGTCCTTGATCGCAAAAGACTCTCTTCGCCGCGCCGACGCGCGGCGGCTGGATTCCTGTGACAAGCACAAGAATGAGGAGATCGAGGCTTCTTCAACCCGGAAAGCTTTATCGTCAGCCTGACGAGCACACCCTTACCAAGGGTGCGCTCCATGCTGTGATACCTCGACGTCAGGCGACGACGGAGAGCTTTGCCTGGTCGCCCTGCAGGCGGTTGGTCATGAACAGCGCGTACCATTCAAGGAACTGCATGACGCCGCCCTCATGCAGCATCGAGTACGGGCCGGGCTCGTAGGCCGGCGAGTGGATGCCGAAGGCGTTTTCCTCGACGATGCGACGGTCCTGGTCGTTGGTCTCGGTCCAGACATGCGTCAGTTCCTCGAGATTGTAGTCAACACCTTCGACGGCATCCTTGTGGACCAGCCACTTGGTGGTCACGGCCGTCTCGTTGGCGCTGAGCGGCAGGACGCGGAAGGAGATGGCGTGGTCGCCGAGGATGTGGTTCCAGGTGGTCGGGTAGTGGAAGAGCAGCATGGTGCCGATCCGGTCGATCGTCACGTCATCCGACAGCGGACGGGCGACGGCGCGCTTGCCGGACATGGTGTAGCTCTCGGCATCCTCGATCAGCGGCATGCGGGCGGTGCGGAACTGACCGTCCGGCGAGATCTGGAACTTGCTCGGAAGGCCGGCGGCCTCGCAGCGTGCCCAGTGGCCCGCAATCTCCGGATCATCAGCGCCGCCATCGGTGCCGGTGACGCTCGGGGCCTCGGGATAGGTGCGGCAGAGTTCGGGATGGTTTGCGGCGCAGTGGTAGCACTCGCGGTTGTTTTCCCAGACGAGCTTCCAGTTGCCCTTCTCGATGATCGTGCTCTGGAAGGCGATCTTGGCGTCCTTCAGGTGATGCGGCATCATGTAGGGGGCGACCATGTCGCGGACCGGCTGGAAGTCGGGCGCCTTGTCCGCGAGGCAGATGAAGATATAGCCGCCGAAGCTCTCGCAATGCACCGGCTTCAGGCCGAAGCCCGACTTGTCGAAATCATCGCCCATGTGGCGGGCGAAGGCGAGCTTGCCGTCGAGATCATAGGCCCACTGGTGGTAGGGACAAACAAGACGGACCGACGAGCCGTGATCCTTGGTGCAGACGCGCGAGCCGCGATGGCGACAGCTGTTGTGGAAGGCGCGGATGACGTTGTCGCGGCCGCGAACGATGACGACTGGGTAATCGCCGATCTGCACCGTGAAATAGGCGCCGGCCTTGGGCAGCTCGCAGTCATGGCCCATGAACAGCCAGTCGCGATAATAGATCATCTCCATATCGAGCTTGAAGTAATCCTCGTCGATATAGAAGGGTTGCTCGAGGCTGAAGCCCTCGCGGCGGTTCTTGAGCTGCCGTAAAACGTTGCTGCGAATATCCATCTCATATCCTCGTCTATTCGGGCTGCCACATAGCGGATGGCGAAAGCCGCGGGAAGCGCTCGCCCCCTCTCCCGAAGGAGATATTGCCTATGTCATGCATTTAACCACTGCCCACGCCGCCCGCGTGGTTGCAAAGCGACATCGGCTTCGAAAATGACGACAGTTGCATCCGGGCGATTACGCCGCGACCAAAAAGGCGCATTTCAGCGTCGCTTCAAACAAATAGGATCATTTGCGACTTTTGCGAAATTACCAGAGATCAAGGGAGGCGAGAGCGGACTTGCCAGCGATATTCTGTTTGCGACAGCAGCTTGTGGCAGTTTGTAGCAGCCGCAATGGCAGTCGGCCCAATTTAACATCGCATTAAGCATGATTGCCTATCCTTCGGCCAAAGAGACAGGCAGCCGGATCCGAGACCATGGCGAAACTTCGTTACTTCGACGCCAGAGCGAGCATCGACCAGCCCACCGCGCCGGTCGCGCCGCATTCCGAATTCCTGCGCACGGGCAAGATCACCCGCCACCAGTCGCATTGGCTGGCCGCCGAGCGCCGCTATCTCACCCACGACGAAGTGGCCGAGAAGACCGGCCGCAAGCTGCAGACCGCCGGCGAGAAGACGCACCAGCATATCAACGGCTTTCACCGCGCCATCCAGTTTCCGAAGATGGTGTTTCACCGCACGCTGGAAGACAGCCCACATCTCGGCTACTGCCACGTGACCGCGGCGCGCACCAAGTTCGCGCAATATGACGCGGTCAGCTGGGCCTTCTACATCGCCAATTTCTACGCCGATATCGGCGACAACGACAATGTCTTCGAGAAGATCGACGTGCGTTACTCGCGCATGTACTTCGCCGTCGCCATCCGGCCCGGCGAGCATTCGCCGGAGAAGATGACGATCGACCGCAACATCCGCGGTAACGGCCTTTTGTTTCGCACCCACGATCCGCAGGCCGCGATCCGCAATGTGCTCCTGCTCGGTGCCCGCAACGAGCAACTGCGCGAGATCATTCGTCAACTCTGATCGGGACCATTCGCCAGCTCTGATATTGATCGCGGGGCCGCAAGGGCATAAGGACTGCCGGACAGACTATCCGGGCGGCATATGGCAGAGATCATCGACATCACCGAGAACAGGCAGCAGGCGATCGACGCCGCTTGCAAGGTGCTGGGAGAAGGCTTGCCGATCGCCATTCCGACCGAGACGGTCTACGGGCTTGCCGCCGACGCCACCAATCCGGCCGCCATCGCCCGCATCTACGAGACAAAGGGCCGCCCGCAGTTCAATCCGCTGATCTGCCATATGGCGGACCTTGCCATGGCAGAGACCTATGCCGATTTCGATCCGCTGTCGCGGGCGCTGGCGGAGGCCTTCTGGCCGGGGCCGTTGACGATCGTCGTGGCCCTGAAGGCTACGAGCGGCATCCATGCGCTGGCGACGGCCGGGCTCGACACCGTCGGTATCCGGGTGCCGAAGGGATTTGCCGGCGAATTGATCCGCGCCTTCGGCCATCCGCTGGCGGCGCCGAGCGCCAATACATCCGGCAAGATCAGCGCCACCAGCGCCGCCCATGTGCAGGCCGATCTCGGGGACAAGATCAAGCTGATCCTCGATGCCGGCGCGAGTGACGTCGGCGTGGAATCCACCATCGTCAAGGTCGAGGATGGGAAGCTCAGGCTGCTGCGACCGGGCGGGCTGCCGGCCGACGAGATCGAGCGCGTCGCCGGCGTGCAGCTGGTGCGGCCGAAAATGGCGTCCGCCGCGATCGAGGCGCCGGGCATGATGGCCTCGCACTATGCGCCGGGCGCGGCCGTGCGGCTCGATGTGATCGAGGTGAGAGATGGCGAGGCTTTGATCGCCTTCGGCCCCTCGCCCATTGCGAATGCGGATAGAGCCAGGGTCGTTCTCAATCTCAGCGAGAGCGGCGATCTCGCCGAAGCGGCCACCAATCTTTTCGACTACATGAAGCGCGCCGATGCAAGCGGTGCTTCGACGATTGCATTCACCGCCATTCCCGACGAGGGTCTCGGCGAAGCCATCAACGACCGGCTGCGGCGCGCCGCGGCCCCACGGGAATAACAGAGGATAAAGCCCGATGAGCAGCGTTTCACCTGAGCTACTCGACCGTTTCGCAGCCATCGTCGGCGACAAGTATGCGCTGTGCAGCGAGGCCGATCTGGCGCCGCACCTGATCGAAAACCGCGGCCTCTATCACGGCTCCTCGCCGATGCTCCTGAAGCCCGCCAACGTTGCCGAAGTTTCCGCCATCCTCAAGCTCGCCAGCGAGACCGGCACATCAGTGGTGCCGCAAACGGGTAATACCGGGCTTGTGGGCGGACAGACGCCGCGCGAGGGCAAGTCCGATATCATCCTGTCGCTGGAACGGATGAACAAGATCCGCGACGTCGATCCGGTCGCCAACGTTCTCGTTGCCGATGGCGGCGCGATCCTCGCCGACGTGCAGAAGGCGGCCGAGGCGCATGGGCGGCTGTTTCCCTTGTCGCTCGGCTCGGAAGGCTCCTGCCGCATCGGCGGCAATCTCTCGACGAATGCCGGGGGCACCGCCGTGCTCGCCTATGGAAACATGCGCCAGCTCTGCCTCGGGCTTGAGGTCGTGCTTCCGACCGGCGAGATCTGGGATGGGCTGCGCCGCCTGAAGAAGGACAATACCGGCTACGATCTGCGCGATCTCTTCATCGGCGCCGAGGGCACGCTGGGTGTCATCACCGGCGCGGTGCTGAAGCTCTTTCCGCAGCCACTCGGCAAGCAGGTTGCCTTTGCCGGCCTGAACTCGGTCGAGGACGCGCTATCGCTCTTCAACCTCGCTTCGAGCCTGTGCGGCACGTCGCTGACCGGCTTCGAGCTGATGCCGCGCTTCGGCGTGGAGATCACCGCCCGCAACATCGAGGGCGTGCGTGATCCGCTGGAGAGCGAACATGCCTGGTACGTGCTGATCGACATCTCGACCTCGGATTCGGCCGAAACCGCCGAGCGGATGATGACGGCGCTCCTGGAACAGGGTTTCGAGGCCGGCCTGGTGCAGGACGCGGCCATCGCCTCCTCCGTCGCGCAGCAGACGGCGCTCTGGCACATGCGCGAGAGCATGTCGGAAGCGCAGAAGCCGGAGGGCGGATCGATCAAGCATGACGTCTCGGTACCGGTCTCGACGGTGCCTCAGTTCATGCACGAGGCTGAGCAGGCGGTGATGGCGGCGATGCCCGGCGCGCGCATCTGCGCCTTCGGACACATGGGCGACGGCAATATCCACTACAACATTTCGCAGCCGGTTGGCGCCGACAAGCAGGCGTTTCTTGAGCGCTGGCACGAGATGAACGTGATCGTGCATGGGCTGGTGCTGTCGCATGGCGGATCGATTTCGGCGGAGCATGGCATCGGCCAGCTGAAGCGCGACGAGCTCGCCACGATCCGTCCGGCGATCGAGATCGACCTGATGCGGCGCATCAAGAAGGCCTTCGACCCTGAAGGGATCATGAACCCCGGCAAGGTCGTCAACATCGACTGAAGGACGGAGCGGCCGGATGGCCGCTTCTCACTTCACGGTAACGACAGCGCTTAACGCTTGTTGTTGCTGTTGATGGTCGCCGCGTTCGAGGCGTAGGAGTTCATGATCGTCAGCGCCGGCGACGTCGTTGTGTTGTTCTTGAGATCATACATGGCCGTGAACCGGTTCATCAGCTTGTCGACCTTCTTCGGGTCCTGGAAATCATTGATATCGACGAACTTCTTCAGCATCGTCGCCTGCTTGTCGACGTCCATGTTCGACATGCTGGTCGGCAGGCTGTAGGCGGTGGTGATGACCTGGAACAGCGCCTGGTCGCCGATCAGCGAGTAGATCGAAGTCACGCTCGGGGCCTTGCGGGCGAAGTAGAGCGCGAGGCGCACGCCGTCGTTGCTCTCACCCTGTTGGGTTTCGAGCGTCATCTGCAGATAGCCCTGCTGCGTCCGCTCCTCGGCACCGACGTTCTGGATGGCGCCGATCTTCGAGCGGGTCAGGTTGCCCGATGTGTCGAAGTTGAAGTCGGCAACGATTTCCTTGAACTTCGAAGGCGCCGTCTTGTTCAGGTAGCTCTTGTCGTCCGTCGGGTCCGAGGTGAAGATTTTCTTCAAGGTCGCCTTGTCGTAGTCCTTCGGATCAAGACCATTGGCCTTCAGCACGAAATCGGTCAGCTTGCTGTCGTTGAGGAAGTCGTCGAGCGATTTCACCGTCACGATCTTCTTAGCAAAATCGTCGACCTCGGTCGTCGCATCCTTGGAAGCCTTGTCTCTCACGGGGCCGGCGCTCATGCCCAGTGTCGCAAGCGACTTGTAGGTCGTTCCATATTTCGCCAGCACGGCCGTCGATACGGCCTGCACTTCGGATGTGGCCTTGCCATCCGTGCCGAAATTGAAGGCGCGCACCATGTCGGTGATGCGATCGTCCTTCAGCGAGGCGACATAACCCTTGGGGTCGTAGGGATCGCTTTGCAGCAGCTTGCGCATCATGGTGCGCGAGACATCCTGCTCCGTCAGCCCATAGGAACGAAGCGCCATCTGGTAAAGATCGGGAAGGCTGTCGTTGCTGCGATCGGTGTCGGACGTGAGGTTGGTGCGTAGGAAATCCGCAACGTTGGTCACCTTGTCATCGGCCATGCGCGTCTTGTAGTTGGCAACAGAGCTGTCGATCTCGGCTTGCTGCTCATCCGCATAGTGTGCCGAGTATAGCGTATCCACGCTCGTCGTCTGCTGCGTGCTCTGCGGACCCGACATTGCCGCGGCGGAGCCATCGGCTGCGAAGTTGAATGCCTCATTGACATTGCTGAAGCCACTGGAAGCCGCAAAGCTCGCATCGGTAAGGATGTTCTTCAGGTCGGAATCGCTGATGGTTGATGGCAGCGAATATGTGCTCTTCAGGAAGCTCGTCAGCTTCGTGTCGGCGATCAGATCGTCGACATTGGAGAGCGCGCTTATCTTGCTGCGGTAATAGCTGAGGTTGTCGCTCGCACTATAGCCGACGAGACGTATCTGGCTGGCGGTCTGCGCGCCATCCGACGTCACGCTGCCGTCCGCCTGGAAGTTGAAGGCATCATGCACGGCCTGGAGGCCGAGCAGCCCAGCATAGCTGGAATCGGTCAGCACGCTTCTCAGATCCGCATCGCTCAAGCTTTGCGGAACGCCATAGGCATCCTTGATGTAGGATGTCATCTTGGTATCGGCGATCAAGTCATCGACCGTCTTGATACCGGCGATCTTGGTCGAATAGGCGCTAGACATGTTGTTGGCGGCCGTCGCCGTGGCGCCGATCTGGGCCGATGTCTGCGCCGCGTATCCGGCTTTCGTCGCGTCGACGGTGCCATCCGCATTGAAATTGAAGGCGGCGTTGATGGCGTCAAAACCAAGCATGGCCGCGTAGCTGGAATCGGTCAGCACCCGCTTCAGGCCGGCATCGCTGAAATCCTCGCCGGCGCCATAGGCGGCCTTGATATAGGAGGTCAGCCGCTTGTCAGAAATCAGCTGATCGACGCTGGTGATCGAGCCGATGTTGGCATCGAAATAGGCCTTGTTGTATTCGGCTGCCTTGGGGGTGACGATCGAGGGAACGGTGAGATTGTATTGCTCGATCACCGCGTTCTTTTGATTGGCGGTCTGTGCCGTGCCGTTGACCGTACCGTCGGCATTGAAGCTGAATTGGGCGGCGAGCGCCTTGTACTTGGCGTTGCCGCTGGTGTTGACGAAGCTGTTGGGATCGTTGACGTCGCTGGTCAGGACCTTGCTGAGATAGTCGTTGGACACGTAGGTCGGGTCGATCCCGAAAGCGCCGAGCACATAAGTGCGAAGACGGGCGTTCGACGTCAGGCCGGTTACGCTCTGAACCTTGTCGATCGCCGTGCTGTAATAGGTCGATTCCGTGGCGGCGTTGGCGCCCTCGTCGGCGAAGGACTGCGTGTAGAGGCCGAGCATGTCGGTCTCCTGGCTGTCGCTCTGCGGGTCAGTCGCCGTCGTGCCGAAATTGAAGGCGGATGCAAATTCCTTGTAGCGGCTGTCCGACAGCTTGTTGGCGAAGCTGTTGGCATCCGTGAGATCGCTCTCCAGAACCTTCTTCATGAAGGCCTTGGCGTAGGTCATATCCTCGAGGCCATAGGCCTTCATCGCATAGCTATAGAGCTTATAGTTGCCGAGAAAGTCGTCTACATCTTTGACTTTATTGATATTTTCTTCGTAGTACTGCGCCTCGCGCTTCACCGTCGTCTGCGAGGCGACGCGGTCAAGGCTCTTCTGCAAATCGCCCGATATTATCGTATAGCCCAACGAAGCAGAGATCATAGCGTTCTATTCCGGCAATAGTCTTGGATGAATGACAGACGGTTCACCGCTCCATTTTGCTATGAAAAGCTTACCCGAGACTTACCCGCGCCCTGTCGCAACCTGGGACACCACTCCGTTCACCTCTCGGAAACCCTGCCACGTTTGGTTTTGATAACCATCCAGGGAGGCAAGGTCTTCTTAACCGCGATTTTTAAGCTGTCTCGAACAGGCGGCGCCTATTGTCAGCCACAGAGGACGAAAAGTCCCGAGGAGAAGACCGGAAACCGGCTCTCAGGTAAGACAAGGGTGAGAATGAACATGAACAATACCGTTATGAAGCCCGCATGGGCTGGAGCGACACTTCGTCTTGATCCGTCGCGCTTTCCGCAGCAGGTGAGCTACGCCATCCACGACTCGACAAGCGACGTGAGCATAACGATCGACGAACGCGGCGCCATCCTGCGCAAGATCCTGCCCTCCAGCGGCCTGCCGCTCTCCATCGCGCTGCCGAAGCGCGCCTTTAAGGGCGTCGCCGCCCGTGCTATCGACCATGGCAATGGCGAAGTCACCGTGACGCTCGAACTGCATCACGAAGATCCCGATCTCTGCGTGCCGCTTCTGGTCGCGCACGACCTTTCCGACATCGCCGCCGACTGGCGCGGCTGGTCGGAAGCCTTCCGTATTCCCATGCTGATGGTCGAGGCCGACGGCATCGCCCGTCCGCTGGAAGAACATCTCGGCGAACTGCGCACCAGCCACCTGAAGCCGCGCCGCCGCCACTCCTACTTCGCCAACCGCCGCCCACGCTTCCTCGTACGCCGCTCGACCGGCACGCTCGGCGTCGCCATGAAGATCGAAGGCAAGGAAATCATCGCCCGCAGCTAAGGGCTGATGCGCGAGATCAAACGGAAAGACCCGGCCGGCGTGCCGGGTTTTTCGTTTTTGGACCTTGGTTGACAAATGCCCGGCGGGCCATAAGCTGCGTGCACAGCTTTGAGATCGCAACCGTCTTTCGGAGATGAGCGTCATGCCGGTGGCAACAAAGTGCATGAGACGGCTCCCGCTGGCGATTGTCGCCTTTTCCCTTTCAGCCTTGACGGCAAGTGCTGCCACTCTCGACGGCATCATCGAGCGCGGGACCATGCGCATCGGCTATATCGATGACGAAGCGCCCTTCTCCTCAGCCAAGGCCGGGGCAGAGCCGACGGGTTATGCGATCGATCTCTGCAACAAGATCGCCGATGACATCGAGCATCAGGTGCCGGAGTTGAAACGCGAATACATCCAGAAGACGCTCGCCAACGGCTTCGATGCGGTCAAGGATGGTGAGGTCGACCTGCTGTGCGGCGCGATCACCGTCAATCTCGAGCGTCGGGAGATCGTCGACTTTTCGCAGCCGATCTTTTTGACCGGTGCCAGCGCCCTGCTTCGCAAGGATTCGCCCGACTACCTGCAATCGTTCTTTTTCGACAAGCCGGCCGTGAGCGCCGTCAGCCAGCGCGCGGCTTCGGCGAGCGTTATCGGCGCGCGGGCGAACTCGACGACGGGAGCGGCGCTGCACGAAGCCATGAAGGGCCAGGCATCGACGACGACGATTGCCGATTTCAAGACACATGAAGAGGGGCTGAAAGCGCTGGAGGATCGCAAGATCGACGCCTATATCGGCGATCAGGTGTTGCTGACCAGCCTCGCCACCCGGGCGCGGGATCCATCCTTGCTCGAGGTCGGCAATCGGCTGTTCACGCATGAGCCCTATGCGATCGCCCTGCCCCGAAACGACGCCGATTTCCGGCTGCTTGCCGATCGCGCCTTAACGGATTTCTATCTGTCGGACGATTTTCTGGCGGTGCTCGACACCTATTTCGGCGCCGATGCGCCAATGCTGCACACGCAAATCATCATGCAGCACGTGCCATAGGAATGTTGTGCCCTATGGCAGCACGAACAGCAGCGACAGGAACAGGCCCGCGAAGATGATCATGCCGACGCGGTTGTTCGATTTGAACAGCACGAGGCACTGATCGGCATCGTTGATATCGAGAGTGATGATCTGCCAGGCGAACATGCCGGCTGCGACCAACAAGCCGAGATAGGCGATGATCCCGACGCCTGCGAGCAGGAAGGCTGCGAACGTCAGGATCAGCATCAGGCCATAGAGACCGACCAGCCATGGCTTGGTGTTGTCGCCGAAGAGACGCGCGGTCGAGCGGACGCCGATCAGCTCGTCGTCTTCCTTGTCCTGGTGGGCGTAGATGGTGTCATAGCCGATCGTCCAGACGACCGCGCCTATGTAGAGCAGCACCGGCGCCAGCGACAGGCTGCCGAAAATCGCGGCCCAGCCCATCAGCGCGCCCCAGGAAAAGGCAAGCCCGAGGAAGAATTGCGGCCAGTCGGTGAAGCGCTTGGCGAAGGGATAGAGCGCGACGATCGCGAGCGACGCGACGCCGAGAATGACCGAGAACCAGTTGAGCTGCAGGACGACCAGAAGGCCGACCAGCGCCTGAAGCAGGATGAAGATCTTCGCCTGCGTGCGGGTGACGCGGCCAGACGGCAGCGGGCGCGAGCGGGTGCGCGCGACTTCCATATCGATCTTGTGATCGACGAGATCGTTATAAGTGCAGCCGGCGCCGCGCATGGCGACGGAACCGATGAAATAGAGCAGCAGATGCCAGATCAGCTGACCGCCGGAAAAGAGGCCGACATGGGCAGCCGCATTTGCCGCCATCGCTGCCGACCAGAAGCACGGCCACAGCAGAAGCTGCCAGCCGATCGGCCGATCCCAGCGCGCCAGCTGCGCGTATGGCCAAAGCCATGGCGGCAGCACCCGGTAAACCCAGTTGTTGGACGGCGCATCCGCAACGCGCCCGTTGATTCCGTCGATCTGTTGCATGCAGCCATCTAGCGACGTGGGGGATGGCGGGTCAAGCGGGATGGTGGGGGTGGTG
>UBQW01000017.1 GCA_900467745.1 Hyphomicrobiales bacterium | reverse complement strand
CTTGTGGGGGAGATGCCCGGCAGAGCAGAGGGGGGTATCCCCGGCAGAACGCCGAACTTGAAGCGCCCTCATTCCGCCGCCTCCCGACCCTGCGCCAGCATCTCGCCGACATGGCCGTGCTCCCGGCGATCCTCGCAATGATCCGTATCCGAGCAGACGAACATGCGGCCGCCCTTGTCGTCCAGGATCACCTCGTCGAGATAGACGTCCTCGGCGCCGCAGAGCGCACAGGGCTTGCCGAAGCGCTGGATTTCGAAGGGGTGGTCCTCGAAATCGAGGCTGACGACTTCGGTGTAGGGCGGGACGGCGTAGATGCGTTTTTCGCGGCCGGCGCCGAAGAGCTGAAGCGCATCCGACATGTGCATTTTCGGATTGTCGAATTTCGGCGTCGGCGACGGGTCCATGACGTAGCGGCCGGCGACCTTGACCGGGTAGGCGTAGGTCTTGGAGATGCGGCCGTTGTGAGCGATATCCTCGTAGAGCTTGACGTGCATGAGGCCGTATTCCTCAAGCGCGTGCATCTTGCGGGTCTCGGTCTCGCGCGGCTCGAGGAAGCGCAGCGGCTCGGGGATCGGCACCTGGTAGACCAGCACCTGGCCCGCGCCGAGCTTTTCTTCCGGAATGCGGTGGCGGGTCTGGATGATGGTGGCATCCTTGGTGTGCGTGGTCACCGCGACATTGGCGACCTTCTGGAAGAAGGCGCGGATGGAGACGGCATTCGTCGTGTCGTCGGCGCCCTGGTCGATGACCTTCAGCACATCATCGGGGCCGATGATCGAGGCCGTGACCTGCACGCCGCCGGTGCCCCAGCCATAAGGCATCGGCATTTCGCGCGAGGCGAAGGGCACCTGATAGCCGGGGATGGCGATCGCCTTCAGGATGGCGCGGCGGATCATCCGCTTGGTCTGTTCGTCGAGATAGGCGAAGTTGTACGTGGCGAGATCGCTCATTCGGCTGCCTCCTTGAGATCGTCATCGCCCCCGTTGCGGGCGGCGTCGAAGTCGTTTCGCATGCGGCGGACGAGATCGAGCTCGGCCTGGAAATCGACGTAGTGCGGTAGCTTCAGATGCTCGACGAAGCCGGTCGACTGGACGTTATCGGCATGCGAGATGACGAATTCCTCGTCCTGCGCGGGAGCGGTGATGTCTTCGCCGAGCTCGCCGGCGCGCAGTGCACGATCGACCAGCGACATGGACATGGCCTTGCGCTCGCTCTGGCCGAAGACCAGACCGTAACCACGGGTGAACTGCGGCGGCGCCTTGGAGGAGCCCTTGAACTGGTTGACCATCTGGCATTCTGTGACCTGGATGGAACCGAGCGAAACGGCGAAGCCGAGCTCGGGCACATCAAACTCCACCTCGACCTCGCCGATGCGGATTTCGCCGGTGAAGGGGTGGTTGCGGCCATAGCCGCGCTGGGTGGAATAGCCGAGCGCCAGAAGGAAGCCCTCGTCGCCACGAGCGAGCGCCTGCAGGCGCAGGTCGCGGCTCATCGGGAATTCCATCGGCTCGCGGGTGAGATCGCCGATCTCGTGATCCTCGGGCATCTCGCCATCGCCCTCGATCAGGCCTTCATGGGCAAGGATTTCGGAGACGCGCATGACGCGGCCGGTTTCAGCCTCGCGCAGCACCGGCTCTTCGACGGCGCCATCCTCGAGCAGCGAGGGGTCGAGCAGACGATGCGTATAGTCGAAGGTCGGGCCGAGCAGCTGGCCGCCGGGCAGGTCCTTGTAGGTGGCCGACACGCGGCGCTCGATCTTCATTTGAGCCGTGTCGATCG
Source organism: Hyphomicrobiales bacterium (assembly GCA_900467745.1). Classification (GTDB taxonomy): domain Bacteria; phylum Pseudomonadota; class Alphaproteobacteria; order Rhizobiales; family Rhizobiaceae; genus Rhizobium. The sequence continues at coordinate 139,855 of UBQW01000017.1, read as the reverse complement.
GCTGCGAGTAGCCGAAGCGCGGTAGGGTCGTGCGGTAGGCGCGCAGCAGGAAGATCGCCTCGATCATGTCGCCGCGCGACTGGCGCACGGCGAGTGCGGCCAGCGTGCGGTCGTAGAGCGAGGCTTCGGCCATGACGCGGTCTACGGCGAGCGTCAGCTGCGCGACGATCTGCTCGATGCCGATGGCGGGGAGCGCGCGATCACCGCGGCGGCGATCGGCGAGCAGGCGGTGGGCATTCGAAATGGCGGCCTCGCCACCTTTGACGGCAACATACATGGGTCACATCTCCGTTGCGGTGATCTTGGTGGTGCGTGGCAGGCAGAGGAAACGGCTGCCGGAGGTCAGCACGATGTCGACGCCGCGCGGGAAGAGCGCGCGATTTTCCGTCCACAGATGCAGGAAGCGTTCCGGCAGCCCAAGCGGCGCGACGTCGGTGACGGTCTTGATGCCGGGGCCCATCAAAGCGAGGCGGCGACCGCCTTCGAGATCGGGCAGCTCGATGACGAGCGTCGTCGAACGATCGGGATATTCCTGCGTGCCGGAGGCAAACAGGCCGAAGGAGGAGAGCGTGGCACCCTCATCGACGAAGGCGAAGCGGGCTTCGGCCTTTTCGGGCGTCACCGGCGCGCCGGTGTGGAAGCCGAGCCATTGCGGCGTGGCGGACTTGGCCAAGGCAGGCGAGAGCCAGACGGGAGTGTCGTGATCGCACAGCGTCAGCGCGATGGCGCCGGCGGCGATGCCGAGCGGCGCCGGCGGCTCGGCATCGGGCGACACGGTCTGGATGGTGCCGGGGCGGGCCATGGCATCCATCATCAGCTTGAAGACGCTCTGGGCGTGGAACACCGGCTCGGCGAAGCCGCCCGACAGGGCATCGGCATTATGCGTTTCGGTCTTGAGGGGCATCAGTCGTCTCCGCGAACCATGGTGAAGAAATCGACGCGGGTGGCCGCGGTCTCGTCGGCCTTCTTGTTATCGGCATCGGCGACACGCGCGGCGATCGGCGCAAGCAGGGTGGTTTCGATGGCGTCGCGGGTGGCCGGTTCCTGCCAGAGCGCATCGAAGATCGCCGAGAGGCGGGCCTTTTCGCGATCGGTGCCGAGCGCCTGGGCATGGCCGATGGTGCCGGAAGCAAGGCGGATGGTGGCGCGGGTGACCGTGACCTCGCCGAGATTGAAGGCGGCACCGCCGCCGCCCATGCGGCCGCGCACCATGACGAGGCCGGTTTCGGGGCCGCGCACAGCTTGCGCCACCGGCTTTTCCGCCAATGCCTGCCAGGCCGCTTCCAGCTCCTGCCGCTCCGCGCGGGCCAGCAGATCGACAGTGCGCTTGCGCGCCCGGTCACTCTCACTCAGCTCGGTCTTGCCTACCTTCTTTTCCGCTAAGGTCATCGCCACATCCTTTAAATGTCTATTGATATAGACAACCATACAAGCTATACCTAGACCTAAATCTCCGAGGTGACAAGCGTGTGACATTTCGGGGGCGCATAAGATAAAGGGCTAAAATGGCTGGGCAGGTTCAGAGACAAACGGGCGTGGCGCTCTGGCGGCAGATCGCCGACCGGATTCGCCAGGCGATCAGCGCCGGCGCCTATGACGAAACGGGCATGGTGCCGCCGGAGATGACGCTGGCCACGCAGTTCGGCGTCAACCGCCACACGGTGCGCAGCGCGCTGGCGGCGCTGGCGCAGGAGGGGATCGTGCGCGCCGTGCAGGGCCGTGGCACGCTGATCGAGCGCAAGGAACGGCTGAACTTTCCGATCAGCAAGCGCACGCGCTTCAACAGCGGCATCGGCGAACAGGCGCGCGAGACGCGCGGGCTGCTGCTCGGACATGGCGAGGAAACGGCGAGCGACGAGGTGGCGCGCTGGCTGAAGCTTGCGCCGGGGACGAAAGTGATCCGGCTGGAGACGGTGCGCAAGGCGGATGGACGGCCGGTCTCGAGCGCGACCTCGTGGTTTCCGGCGGAGCGCTTCGCGGGCATGCGTGACGCCTACGAGACGACGGAATCAATCACCCGCGCCTTCGCCGCACTAGGCCTATCCGACTATATCCGCGCCACCACCGAAATCACCGCCGCCCACGCCGAAGCCGCCGATCTCTCGGCGCTGGAGCTGACGCCGGGTGCGATCGTGCTGATCACCAAGGCGATGAATACCGATCTCGACGGCGTGCCGGTGCAATATTCGGTGACGCGCTTTGCGGCCGACAGGGTGCAGTTCACGATCGAGAATTGAGGGGAGGCTCACCGGTTAGTTTTTGCAGTGCCGCATCACGGCGCCGCGCAAATTCCGCTTCCACCTCATCGTTGGATATCAGATCGCCGGCATTGGCAGCATCCAGTCCGATTTGGACTTCACGCCGGAACCACCGGTCATGTTCTGCATCGTTCTGCTGGCTTTCCACGTAGTTACGCATCAACCCCAGAAGCAGCTGCTCCGAGCTCTGATCCTGCGCCTTGGCGGCCTCGCCAAACGCTGTCTTGAGATCTTCATCGATACGAAAGGTAAATACGGCGTCCGGCACGACGTGCTCCATCTGCCACAGAGACAATGCAGCGTAGCACACCGGCATTTCGAACGCCAAATGCCTGCCGACCGGGTGCAGTTCACGATCGAGAATTGAGGGCTATCCTAGGTCTTCGGTGCCTTGATGGCCGGGATCACCGTCAGACATGCCTCATCGAAGTCACGCAGCGCCACCTTGTCGAGGCCGCCGACCTTGAACAGCGCCTGCGCGGACGAATGGATGGCCTCGAAGGCATCCGACTTGAACTTACGCCGGGTCGTCATGGTGCATCTCCCTACTCGGCCCTGAACGTAGCACCCAGTCCAATCGCTCTCAAGCAGGCGTGCTCGACGCTATTTTTGCCCCCTCACCTCGCCTCCCAGGGAAAGTGCCCTGCCCCGTTGCCGGCGTCGAAGTCGGTGGAGAGGCTGAGGTCGCGCCAAGTGGCGTGTTCGGTGGCTCTTTGCGCGTCGTTCTGCTCGATGGCGCGGATGGCGTCGCTGCCGAGGGGCAGGCGCAGCGGCGGGTTATCGAGGCTCGCGAGATGGATGATGGCGGCGGCGGCTTTTGCCGGGTCGCCGGGCTGCCTGCCGTCGTAATCGCGCTGGTAGCGGGCCATCTTGCCGACGGTTTCGTCATATTCGGGGCGGCCTTCGCGCAGCGTCGTGGAGGCGCCGGCGAAATCGGTGCGGAAGCCGCCGGGCTCGACGATGCTGACCTTGACACCGAGCGGGCCGACTTCGCGGCTCAAGGCTTCGGAGAAGCCCTCGACGCCCCATTTGGCCGCCGCATAGGGCGCGCGTCCGGCCGGGCCGATGCGGCCGCCGACGGAGGAGACCTGGATGATGTGGCCGGCGCCCTGCTTGCGCATCAAAGGCAATGCCGCCTTGGTGACGATGATGGTGCCGAAGAGATTGGTTTCGATCTGGGCGCGGAAATCGCTAAGGCTGGTATCCTCGACCGATCCGACATCGCCATAGCCGGCATTGTTGACGAGGACATCGAGCCGGCCGAAGCGTTCGACCGCGGCCTTGACCGCCTGCTCGGCCGATTGCTCGTCGGTCACATCAAGCGAAATCGTCAAGACACTGGCGGGGTAGCGCTGCTTGATATTGTCGAGCTGGGCGGGATTGCGCGCGGTGGCAACCAGATTGTGCCCCTCAGCCAAAACCGCCTCCGCAAGCGCCCTGCCGAGACCGCGCGAACTGCCTGTAATCAACCAAACCTGTGACATCGAAAATCTCCTTGATCCGTCGAAAGACCATATAGGCTTGACGGTATCCTCTTGAAAGAAGGTACCGGATGGATCTATACATACCTTATGGTAACTGAACTAAACGATGGTACATTCGACTTCTGCGAGACGCTGACGGATGCCGAGGACGCGCTTGCTCGCGAGATGCTGGAGCGCGCCAGCGCCAAGTGGCCGCTGCGCGTCATGCATATCCTCGCCGAAGCCAAGGGGCCGCTGCGGTTTTCACGGGTTCTGGAGAGGGTGGAGGGCATCAGCCAGAAGGTGCTGACGCAGACATTGCGGACACTGGAGGCCGATGGCCTGGTGACGCGCACGCTCTACCCGCAGGTGCCGCCGCGCGTGGAATACGAGCTGACGCCGCTGGGCGGGGAGCTGCTTGTGGAAGTGGTGGGGCTCTGGCAATGGATCGCCAACCGGCTGCCGGATTTCGAGGCAGCGCGGAAGCCGAAGGGTCAGACGGAAAACGGACCCGAAAACTAAGGAACTTTCCGGTCTATCCGGAGAGGCGCCGCGCATCAGAGAGACGCGCGGCGCGATGATGTTTAGTGGGCGCCGGACATGTCGCCGAGGACTTCCTTGGAAGCGACGGTCGAGTCGGCGTTGAGCTTGTAGACCATGGGAACACCGGTCGCGAGGTTGACGCCGAGGATCTGTTCCTTGGTGAGCTTGTCGAGCACCATGACCAGCGAGCGCAGCGAGTTGCCGTGAGCGGCGACAAGCACGGTTTCGCCGCGGAGCACGCGGGGCAGGATCTCGGTCAGATAATAAGGCCAGACGCGGGCGCCGGTGTCGCGCAGGCTTTCACCACCCGGAGGAGGAACGTCGTAGGAGCGGCGCCAGATGTGGACCTGCTCTTCGCCCCACTTGGCGCGGGCGTCGTCCTTGTTGAGGCCGGAGAGATCGCCGTAGTCGCGCTCGTTCAGCGCCTGATCCTTGATCGTCTCGAGGCCGGTCTGGCCGACGTTTTCAAGGATGATCTTCAGCGTGTCCTGGGCGCGCTTCAGGTCGGAGGTGAAGGCGATGTCGAACTTGATGCCGGTTTCGGCAAGCGCCTTGCCGCCGGTGTTGGCTTCCTGAACGCCGAGCTCCGTGAGCTCCGGGTTCTTCCAGCCGGTGAAAAGGTTCTTCAGGTTCCAGTCGCTCTGGCCGTGGCGAACGAGGACGAGGGTACCGCTCATTATAAATTCCTCCTGATGAGATCAGTGTTGGGAGAGCCCGAGAACATCGAGCATGGAATAGAGACCCGGCTTCTTGTCGCGCGCCCAAAGGGCCGCCTTGACGGCGCCGCGCGCGAAGATGGAGCGATCGCCGGCGCTGTGGGCCATGGAGACGCGCTCGCCTTCGCCAGCGAAGATGACGGAATGTTCGCCGATGACGGAGCCGCCGCGCAGGGTGGCGAAGCCGATCGTGCCGGCTTCGCGCGCGCCGGTGTGGCCATCGCGGACGCGCACGGAATGCGTTGCGAGATCGATGCCGCGGCCCTTGGCGGCGGCTTCACCCAAAAGCAGCGCGGTGCCCGAGGGGGCGTCGACCTTGCGCTTGTGGTGCATTTCGAGAACCTCGATGTCCCAATCGGCGGGATCGAGCGCGCGCGCCGCCTGCTCGACAAGAACGCTCAAGAGATTGACGCCGAGGCCCATATTGCCAGACTTGACGATGCGGGCATGGCGGCTGGCGGCGGAGATCTTCTGTTCGTCCTCGACCGAGCAGCCTGTGGTGCCGATGATGTGGACGATGCGGGCCTGGGCGGCGAGCGCCGCGAATTCATTGGTGGTCGCGGGCGTGGTGAAATCGAGCACGCCATCGGCGTGGAGGAAGGCGGCCAGCGGATCGTCGGTGATCGCGACGCCGTTGGGGCCGACGCCCGCAATCTCGCCGGCATCCTTGCCGATGAAGGGCGAGCCCGGGCGGCCGACGGCTGCGTGCAGCACGACGCCTTCGATCTCGTGCACCATGCGGATGAGCGCCTGTCCCATGCGGCCCGCTGCACCAACCACCACCAGTTTCATCGCAGCATCGCTCATGTCAGGCGTCCATCATTCACGTATCAGAAAGTCTCGGAGGCCGCGGGCCTCTGAAGGTTGTTGAGGCGAGCGTAAAGACCGTCGCTGCGCTTCGCAAGCGTCTCGTGATTGCCCTCTTCGACGACGCGCCCCTGCTGCATGACGACGATCTTGTCGGCACGGACGACGGTCGACAGACGGTGGGCGATGACGACGACGGTGCGGCCGGTCATGGCTTCGTCGAGCGCTTTCTGCACGGCGGCTTCGGATTCGGTGTCGAGCGCGGAGGTGGCTTCGTCGAGCAGCAGGATCGGAGCGTTGCGCACCAGAGCGCGGGCGATCGACAGGCGCTGGCGCTGACCGCCCGAGAGCGTCACGCCGTTTTCGCCGACCGGCGTGTCGTAGCCTTCCGGCTGAGCGAGAATGAAGTCGTGGGCGTAGGCAAGACGCGCTGCTTCCTCGACCTCGGCATCGCTGGCGTCGGGACGGCCATAGCGGATGTTGTCGCGGATCGAGCCTTCGAACAGATAGGGCTGCTGCGAGACGTAGGCCAGCTGCTCGCGCAGCGACTTCTTCGTCACATGGGCGATGTCCTGGCCGTCGATCAGGATCTCGCCGGCCTTCGGATCGTAGAAGCGCGGGATGAGATTGATGATGGTCGACTTGCCGGCGCCGGAGGGGCCGACGAGCGCGGTGGTCTTGCCACCTTCGGCGACCATGTTGACGCCATCGAGCACATTGTCGTTGCCATAGGCGAAGGCGACATCCTTGAGCTCGATGCGGGCTTCGGTGACGACGAGGGGCTTGGCATCCGGCAGGTCGCGCTGCCGCGGCTCCATGTCGAGCAGCTCGTAGATCATGCGCGCATTGACGGCGGCGCGCTCCATCTGCACCTGCAGCTTGGCAAGGCGGCGAGCCGGATCATAGGCCAAGAGCAGCGCGGTAACGAAGGAGAAAAAGGCGCCGGGCGGCACGTTCTGATAGATCGAGCGGTAGGCGGCATAGGCAAGAACGCTGGCGACGGCGAAACCGGCGAAGCTTTCGGTCATCGGCGCGTTGCGCTCGGACAGCTTGGCGATCTTGTTGCCACGCTCTTCGGCGGCGACGATGATCTTGTTGATCTTCTGCTCGAGCTGCCGCTCCATCGTGAACGCCTTGACGATGGAGATGCCCTGAATGGTCTCCTGCATGGCGCCGAGCACGTGGCTATTGAGATCGATCGCTTCCTTGGTGGCCTGTCGCAGGCGCTTGGAAAGATAGCGCAGCGCCAGAAGCAGCGGCGGCGCGAGAATGAGGACGGCGACGCTCAGAAGCGGGTCCTGATAGACCATGACGCCGAGCAGGGCGACGAAGGTCAGCAGGTCGCGCGCGGTCGAGGTGATCGTCAGGTTGAGGACATCGCGGATGCCGCCGACATTCTGGCTGACCTGAGCGGCGATGCGGGCCGAACGCGCCTCGTTGAAGTAGCCGACCGACAGCGTCATCAGATGCACGTAGAGACGGCTCTGGTAGCGGGCGACGATGTTGTTGCCGATCTTCGACAGCGCCACCGCCTGGCCGTAGCTCGCGAAACCGCGAATGACGAAGGCGATGAAGATGGAGAGGCAGATGACCCAGACGACATCGGCGCGCCGGTTGGCAAAGGCCTCGTCGATGATCGAGCGCATGATCCAGGCGGTGAAGGCCGTCGATAGCGCGACGAGGACAAGACAGCTGATGGCGACGACGTAGCCCCAGATGTGCTCGCGGCCGTTTTCAGCGATGATGCGCTTCAGAACGGCGGTGACCGTGCCGCTGTCGACGGGGCGCTGCTGGGGATCGGATGAACGCAATAAAGACTTCCTGTCTCGTGACCATGCGAGCCGCTGCTGCGGCCCGCGCTCGAGCGGCTCTATAAAGAGTTGGCGCCCGTTTGGCTAGAGTTGGCTATCGACCCCAGCGGCGGCCATCGGTCGACACGCCGAAGGTGTCGGGCCGGCGGGCATAGGACGAGAGGCCGGAGAGTGCCGCCAGCGGGTGGGTGACGACATAGGTCGGGATGGTCGAGAGCAGTGCCGTGTGCGGCGCCTTGTCCTCGAAACCGGCGCGAAACTCGGGCTTGCGCAGGGCAGCCAGGATCTTCTGGCTGATGCCGCCGGAGAGGAACACGCCGCCACGGGCCATGAAGATCATCGCCATGTCGCCGGCAACGCGGCCGAGATAGGTCGAAAACAGCGAGATGGTCTCGACCGCGACCGGGTCGCTTTCGGCCAGCGCATGCGAGGTGATGTCGGCCGGATCGCTATACTTGGGCGTGATGCCATCGGCGGTGCAGATGGCGCGGTAGAGATTGACGATGCCGCGGCCGGAGAGGATCTGCTCGGCCGAGACGCGGCCCTCGATGGTCTCGACATAGGGGAAGATTTCGAGATCGCGCTTGCTGCGTGGCCCGAGATCGACGTGGCCGCCCTCGCCCGGAACCGGGATCCAGACGCCGCGCGCATGCACGAGACCGCCGACGCCGAGGCCGGTGCCCGGCCCGAGCACGACGCGCGAGGCGACCATGTCCTCATGGGCGTCGGCATTGCCGAGGCGTTCGCGGTGTTCCGGGGCCAAATCAGAGATGGCGAGCGCCTGGGCTTCGAAATCGTTGACGACCAAGACATCCTCGATGCCCAGATTTTCGATCATCGACTTCGGGCGCACAACCCAATCGCAATTGGTCAGCGGGATTTCGTCGTCGCTGATCGGGCCGGCAACCGCGAGGATGGCGGAACGCGGCTTGATGGCGCTCTTTTCCAGGATGGTGGCGCGGATGGCGTCGTCGATGGTCTTGAAATCGGCGGTGCGCACGTTCGGGAAATTGACCTGTTCGGCGTCGGCCGTCTCGATGATGGCGAAACGGGCATTGGTTCCGCCGATATCGCCGATCAGGATCGGGAAGGGCATGGAGGCGTCGCTGGTATCGAGCTGGTGCATGGCAGGTTCCGTTGTTGCGCGTTCGCGCGCCGCTTAGGCGTGAAGATTGGCGATCAGCCTGTCGGCCGTGGCCTCGTTGAGTGCCATTGGGATATCATAGACGATCGCAAGGCGCATCAAAGCCTTGACGTCGACGTCGTGGGGCATGGGGGTCAGCGGGTCGACGAAGAAGATCAGGGCATCGACCTCGCCGGTGGCAATCAGCGCGCCGATCTGCTGGTCGCCGCCGAGCGGGCCGCTTTTCAAGCGGGTGACATCGAGCGAGGGAGCGGCATCGAGAACGCGGCCGCCGGTCGTGCCGGTCGCGAAGATCGTCCAGTTCGCCTTGAGCGTCTCCTCGTTGCGGCGGGCGAATTCCGCCATGTCGTCCTTCTTCTGGTCGTGCGCGATGAGCGCAAGGCACTTGCGGCCGGCCATCAGAAGCTCCCCCTCTAAATTCACTGGCATAATTCAATCGATTTGACCGCTTCTATACGAAGCGATCAGGCTTTTAAAGAGCGGTGTCCAGGTGTTCAACCGGCATCATTGCGCTGCGGGCTTGTCATCCGGGATCGGGCCGAGATCGGGCAGCTCGTCGTCATTGGCGGCGGGCGGCGCATCAATGGGCTGAGCGCGGAGCACTTCGGCAGCCGAAGGGCCGCCATAGGTCGCGGCGCGCACGGAGGAGACCGCGGGGGCATCGAGAACCGCCTGGCAGGCCTTGGGCAGATCCGACACCATGACCTCGCGCGGCTTGACCGGCTTGGCATCCGGCTTCGGCGGCTTGGGCTTGGCCCAGGGCGCCGGGCTGAACCACCAGGCGAGCGACTTGTCGCAACCGTCGCCGGCGACGACAGGCGCCTGCGGCTTGCAATTGGCAGCACCCGGCGGGCACTTGATGCGGATGTGGAAGTGGGAATCGTGGCCGTATTCCGGGCGCAGCTTGCCGAGATTGGTGCGATCGCCCGTCCAGGTGTCGCACATCTTCTTCTTGATCGCCGGATTGACGAAGATGCGCTCGACCTGCGGATAGCTCGCGGCGCGCATCAGGAGGCGGGCGTGAGCCGGGGTCCAGACATTCGGGTTGATCGTCAGGAAGGCGTTCTTCTGCAGCATGGTCGTGAAGGGCAGCGCCTCGCGCTGTTCGGCCGTCATGCGGAAGTTGGGCATCGGCGTCAGCCAGATATCGGCATCGAGGCCGATCTGGTGCGAGGCGTGGCCGTTGAACATTGGGCCGCCGCGCGGCTGGGCGATATCGCCAACCAGCAGGCCCGGCCAGCCATCATATTTGGCGGCATCGCGCGACAGCTGCTCGATGGTGGAGAGCATCGCCGGATTGCCCCAGCGGCGATTGCGCGACAGGCGCATGGCCTGCCAGTTCGGACCATCGGTCGGAAGCGCCTCGGCACCAGCCATGCAGCCCTTGGCATAGAAGCCGAAGGGTTGCGGAGCGCCTTGGGTCGGAAGCTGGACGCCGCCGAAGATAGCCTTGGCGCTGCCGGGGCTCGGCTGTTTCTGCTGGGCGGCGACATCGCCGGCGATAAGGCTGGCGCCGATCGCAGTGGCCAATGCCAGTTTACCGATTGAAGAGAGCGCCTGCGCGATGCGGAAAGCCATGCCGTATCCTGAACTGCTGCCGACCATAGTCGAGTGATTTGCACCCGTTTTACCGTGAAATGCGATTCTGGTGAATCGATGTTTTTCGCGGGCGATTGCGAGACATCGCGTCTGCCGGCAGCGCCGCGCTCAGGTGTTGGCGAGGATGTCGGCGGTTTTGCGGATGCGCGACAGGCGCGGGAAGATGCGCTCGCAGGCAAAGGCGTGCATCTCTGCGGTGAACGTCGTCATCGCATCCTCGGCGGCAATGACCGCGTAGTTGTGGGCGAACGCATCGCGGATCGTGGCCTCGACGCCGAAATTGGTGGCGATGCCGGTGAGAATAACTGTCCGGATGCCGCGACGGCGCAGCTGCAGATCGAGCTCGCTGCCATAAAAGGCGCTCCATTGATGCTTGGTGATACGCACATCCGGCGTCAGATCAGCGATCTCCGGCGGTTCGCGCAGCGCTTCGGCCGACAAGCCACCCTGTGGGAAGGCGATCGGTTCGTCGGTCAGCTGGTTGACAGCATCGGCATAGTCCGCGGAAAATCCGACGGTGACGAAGACGGTCGTGCCGCCGGCCGCTTTCAGCGACTTGGCGATCGCGGCGGTATTTTCGATCACCTGCTGAGCGGAATGAGGCGCGACGGGCCGGGAAATGATAAAGCCCTGCAGATCGATGGAGATCAGGGCGGTGGTCTTGGGATCGTAGAGTGACATGGAAGGCTCCGGAACAAACATGAGGATATCCTCGCAATTGGAAATATGAGGATGCCCTCACAAAAATCAAGTGCCGATTCGATCGATCGTTCGCCGAAGCAGAAGCGCGGGCACGAGCGCGTTGCCATTCTGACCGAGGCGGCCGCCAAGGTTTTCCTTGAGAAGGGCTATGAGGCCGCGACGATGACGGAGATCGCCGCCGAGGCGAAATCCTCGATCGGCTCGCTCTACCAGTTCTTCCCGACCAAGCCGGTGCTGGCCGAAGCGCTGCATATCGAGCGGATGCGGCAGCTGAACGCCGCGCTGGTCGAATTGCAGAACGAGGTCGACGGCAAGCGGGCGTCCGAAATTGGCGACGCGATCTTCGCGCGGCTTGGCAGCTTTCTGGAGGAATACCGCGAATTTCCGGTGCTGGCGGCGCGGCGCGATATCCCCAAGGAGCGCAAGGTGAAATCGCGGGCGGAGCTACGCGGCAACATCAAGGCGCTGCTGCAGAAGGCCAGCCCTTCTGTTGGAGACGATCTCGACCTTCTCTCGGCGCTGGTGCTCGAACTGCTGAGGATCATCGTGACGGCGGCACACGATCCCGATATCGGCGGCGATCCGCGCATGGTGGCGGAGTTGCGGGGGATGCTGCGCAAAAGGCTGGAGGAAGCGACGGCCTGAGCAGCCACGCTTGCGCTCACATTTGCGCGAAGCCGGACAAAAAAGGTTGCGTCACCTGTTTTTCGCCAGCATTTCGCCTATCCTCGAAAAAAGCGAAACAATTGGGGCTGGCGAATGGCGCGTGCGTGGTCGAGACTTGGTTTGGTGTTTTCTCTGTTGGGCGCTGCCGCCCTGCCCTTGCAGGCCGTGGCCCAAGAGCCGGTCTTCCGGATCGGAACCTCCACAATCGGCGAGCTGAAATACAAGCCGGGCTTCAAGCATTTCGACTACGTCAACCCGGATGCGCCGAAGGGCGGCAATCTGAGGCTTTCGGCATCCGGCACCTACGACACGTTCAATCCGCTGCTTTCCAAGGGCGAGGCCGCTGTCGGCCTGACGCTGCCGTTCGAGACGCTGATGAAATCGGCGGACGACGAGTTGCTCGCCTCCTACGGGTTGCTGGCGGAAGGGGTCTCCTATCCCGACGACGTGTCGAGCGCGACCTTCAGGCTGCGCGCGGAAGCGAAGTGGGCGGATGGCAAGCCTGTCACGCCAGAGGATGTGATCTTCAGCTTTGACAAGGTGAAGGAGCTCAACCCGCTCGCTTCCAATTACTACAAGCACGTGGTGAAGGCCGAGAAATCGGGCGAGCGCGACGTGACCTTCACCTTCGACGAGAAGAACAACAAGGAACTGCCCAATATCCTCGGCCAGCTTGTGGTCGTGCCGAAGCACTGGTGGGAGGGCACCGGGCCTGACGGCAAGCCGCGCGATATCGCCAAGACGACGCTGGAACCTGTCATGGGCTCCGGCCCCTACAAGATCGCTGCCTTCACGGCAGGCGCCACGATCCGCTACGAGCTGCGCGACGACTATTGGGGCAAGGATCTCAACGTGAATGTCGGGCAGAACAATTTCGGCTCGATCAACTACACCTATTACGGCGACCGCGACGTGGAGTTCGAGGCGTTCCGCGCCGGCAACAGCGACTACTGGCAGGAGACACAGGCGGCCCGCTGGGCGACCGGCTATGATTTCCCCGCAGTCAAGGAAGGCCGCGTGAAGAAGGAGGACGTGCCGAACGCGCTGCGCGCCACTGGCATCATGCAGGCCATGGTGCTGAACACCCGCCGCGACGCGTTCAAGGACGAGAAGGTGCGCGAGGCGCTGAACTATGCCTTCGACTTCGAGGAGCTGAACCGCACCGTCGCCTTCAACAGCTACAAGCGCATCGACAGCTATTTCTGGAACACCGAGCTCGCCTCCTCCGGCCTGCCTCAGGGGCGCGAGCTGGAAATCCTGAACGGCCTCAAGGACAAGCTTTCGCCTTCGGTCTTCACCACCGCCTATTCGAACCCTGTCGGCGGCGACCCGCAGAAGAGCCGCGACAACCTGCGAACGGCGATCAAGCTGCTCAAGGAAGCGGGCTGGGAGATCAAGGGCAACCGCATGGTCAACACCGCGACCGGCAAGCCGATGAGCTTCGAGATCCTGCTTTCCAGCCCGATGCTGGAGCGCTGGGCGGTGCCCTACACCAACAATCTCAAGAAGATCGGCATCGATGCGCGGGTGCGCACGGTTGACGCCTCGCAATATACCAACCGGGTGCGCAGCTTCGACTACGACGTGACCTGGAACGTCTGGGCGCAGACGATGAACCCCGGCAACGAGCAGGCCGACTACTGGGGCTCGGGTTCCGCCAACCAGCAGGGCTCGCGCAATTATTCCGGCATTTCCGATCCCGCCGTCGACGCGCTGATCCGCATGGTGATCTTCGCGCCCAACCGCGACGAGCAGGTGGCGTCGATCAAGGCGCTCGACCGGGTGCTGATGGCGGGGCACTATGTTGTGCCGCTGTTCTACCGCGACACGCAGTCGATCACCTACTGGAACACGATAACCCGGCCGGCCGAATACCCGACCTATGCGACCGGTTTTCCCGACGTCTGGTGGTCGTCTTCCGCCAAGAAATGAGCGGACTTGCATTGGCCTGACGGCTGGGCTCCAAATGGGCCCACCGAATCACTTCGGACCATGATCAGCGCCGGTGTTGACCGGCAGAGGAAGGCTTGACGATTGAGCGGCGATAGACTGGACAGCCTACGACAGAACTCCCCGGAGGCCGCTCGCTGATGGGAGCCTATATCCTTCGCCGCCTGCTTTTGATGATCCCGACCATTATCGGCATCATGGCCATCTCGTTTACAGTCATCCAGTTCGCGCCGGGCGGGCCGGTCGAGCAGGTGATCGCGCAGCTGACCGGCGATGCCCAGGGCGCTGACGCCCGCCTGTCGGGCGGCGGCGGTGACCTGATGGGATCGGGCATGGATGAAGGCGGTTCGAAATATCGCGGCGCGCAGGGGCTCGATCCGGAACTGATCAAGAAGCTCGAGAAGCAGTTCGGTTTCGACAAGCCGCCGCTGACGCGCTTCGGCGAGATGATGTGGAACTATATCCGCTTCGATTTCGGCGAGAGCTTCTTCCGCAACACCTCCGTTCTCGATCTGATCAAGGACAAGCTGCCGGTCTCGGCCTCGCTTGGGATCTGGATCATGATCTTCTCCTACGGCATCTCCATTCCGCTCGGCATCCGCAAGGCGGTGAAGGACGGCTCGACCTTCGACGTTTGGACCTCGGGCGTCATCATCATCGGCTACGCCGTTCCAAGCTTTCTGTTCGGTATCCTGCTGATCGTGCTTTTCGCCGGCGGATCCTTCTACGACTGGTTCCCGCTGCGCGGTCTCGTCTCCGACAATTTCGACCAGCTTTCGTGGTGGCAGAAGCCGCTCGACTATTTCTGGCACCTGGCGCTACCGCTGATCTCGCTGTCGCTGGCGGCGTTCGCCACGACGACGCTGCTGACCAAGAACTCCTTCATCGAGGAGATCAAGAAGCAGTATGTGGTGACGGCGCGCGCCAAGGGCCTGAACGAGCGCAAGGTGCTCTACGGCCACGTGTTCCGCAACGCCATGCTGATCATCATCGCCGGCTTTCCCGGCGCCTTCATCTCCGCCTTCTTCACCGGCTCGCTGCTGATCGAGAACATCTTCTCGCTCGACGGGCTGGGGCGGCTCGGCTATCTCTCGGTGGTCAATCGCGACTACCCGATCGTGTTCGCGACGCTCTACATCTTCTCGCTGCTCGGCCTGTTCGTCAGCCTGATCTCCGACCTGATCTACACCTGGATCGATCCGCGCATCGACTTCGAGCGGAGGGACGTGTGATGGACACCGCCGCAAAGCCCGCGACCGCCACGCCCGTCAAGCCGCCGCGCAAGGGGCTGCTCTCGCCCACCAACATCAGGCGCTGGAAGAACTTCAAGGCCAACCGGCGCGGCTACTGGTCGCTCTGGCTGTTCCTTCTTCTGTTCGGGCTCAGCCTGTTTGCCGAATTCATCGCCAACGACCGGCCGATCATCGCCTCTTACAAGGGCGAGATCCTGTTTCCCGTTCTCGTCAATTATCCCGAGGAGAAGTTCGGCGGCTTCCTGGCCGAGACCGATTATCGTTCGGACGTGATCGCCGACGAGATCAAGGCCAATGGCTGGATGGTCTGGCCACCGATCCGCTATTCCTATCGCTCGGTGAACTCCAACATCCCGCACTCGGCGCCGACCGCGCCTTTCTGGATGATGGGCCAGGAGGAACGCTGCTCGGGCTATCCGCAAGGGGTGAACGACCCCAATTGCACGTGGAGCAACCTCAACTGGCTGGGCACGGACGACCAGGCGCGCGACGTGCTCGCCCGCGTGATCTACGGCTTCCGCATCTCAGTGCTGTTCGGGCTGGTGCTGACCATCTGCTCGGCGGTCTTCGGCGTCAGCGCCGGGGCCATCCAGGGGTATTTCGGCGGCTGGACCGATCTGCTGCTGCAGCGCTTCATCGAGATCTGGTCGTCGATGCCGGTGCTTTACATCCTCCTCATCATCGCCGCGATCCTGCCGCCAGGCTTCTTCGTGCTGCTCGGGATCATGCTGCTGTTCTCGTGGGTCGGCTTCGTGGGCGTGGTGCGCGCGGAGTTTCTGAGAGCCCGCAATTTCGAATATGTCCGGGCAGCACGCGCGCTTGGCGTCGGCAACCGCACGATTATGTGGCGGCACCTTTTGCCGAACGCGATGGTCGCGACGCTGACCTTCCTGCCCTTCATCCTCTCCGGCTCGATCACGACGCTGACCTCTCTCGACTTCCTCGGCTTCGGCATGCCGCCGGGCTCTCCCTCGCTCGGCGAGATGATCGCCCAGGGCAAGGCCAACCTGCAGGCACCATGGCTGGGACTGACGGCCTTCTTCGCGATGTCGATCATGCTGTCGCTGTTGATCTTCATCGGCGAGGCGGTGCGCGATGCGTTCGATCCGCGGAAAACCTTCGGATGAGGGCGGCCTCGTCATGGCAAGGGTTTGCGGGTAGAGTTGCTGGCGTTGCAGCTTTTGGAGCGTGGCCGTCATGAACAAGATTGTGCGTGATCATTATCCTGTCGCCAACCTTCCCGAGGATTTGCGGGAGGGGCTGGGGGACGTCGCGACGGTGCGTGTGGTCGTCGAGTCCGAGCCGTCGGCAACTCGTACGGCGCAGAACGACGATCCGCTGCTGAGGGACGGACCGATCGAGGCGCATGAGCTGATGGCCATACGTGAACGCCTGCAGGCGGATGGCCGCAAGTCGGTTTCCGAGGAGGAAGCCGTCGCCCGTATTCGCGAATTGCGCGATGAGTGGGATTATTGATGGCAGGTGTAGGGCGCGTCTATCTCGACACCAATTTCATCATCAAGGCCTTCGAGACCTTTGACGAGGTGTCAAAGAAAGCCACGAGGCTTCTTTCCGACGCGAAAATTCTGAGCCCGCCTCGTTTCGTGACGAGCGAGATCACGATGGCTGAGCTTTTGGTGCTCCCCTACAGAAATGCCGACCGCTCACTGATCCTTTTTTACGAAAATCTGCTGCGCGGCAACATGACGATGGACGTCCAGCCAGTCACCCGCGACATCCTTCTGTCCGCGGCCCAGCTCCGGGCCGCCAATCCAGCCCGCAAACTGCCCGATGCCATTCATGTCGCAACGGCGATCGCCAGCGGCTGCACGCACCTGCTTTCCTCCGACAAGCGGATCGGACCGGGGCCGAACGAGACCCTTCCCTTCGCCCTTGCCAAACCCGACGACGCCACCCTGACCTCCCTGATCGAGAGCCTGTCCTGATGTCCGAACCCTTGCTGTCCGTCCGCAATCTTTCCGTCGCCTTCCACCAGGGGGGCGCGACTTCAGTGGCTGTCGATGGCATTTCCTTCGACGTCAACAAGGGCGAGGTGGTGGCGCTGGTGGGAGAGTCCGGTTCGGGGAAATCGGTGTCGGCCAATTCCATCCTGCGGCTGCTCCCCTACCCCTCGGCCAGCCATCCCTCCGGCGAAATCCTGTTCAAGGGCAAGGATCTCCTGAAAGCATCGGACAAGGTGCTGCGCGAGGTGCGCGGCAACGACATCACGATGATCTTCCAGGAGCCGATGACCTCGCTCAACCCGCTGCACAATATCGAGAAGCAGATCGCCGAGATTTTGGAGCTGCACCAGGGGATCAAGGGACAGGCGGCGCGCATGCGGGTGCTGGAGCTCTTGAATCAGGTCGGCATCCGTGAGCCGGAGAAGCGGTTGAAGGCCTATCCGCACGAGCTCTCGGGCGGGCAGCGGCAGCGTGTGATGATCGCCATGGCGCTCGCCAACCGCCCGGAACTGCTGATCGCCGACGAGCCGACGACGGCGCTAGACGTCACCGTGCAGGCGCAGATCCTCGAACTCTTGCGGCAGCTGAAGGGCCAGCACGGCATGTCGATGCTGTTCATCACCCACGACCTCGGCATCGTGCGCAAGTTCGCCGACCGGGTCTGCGTGATGACCAAGGGCAAGATCGTCGAGACCGGGACGGTCGAGGAGGTCTTCACCAATCCGCAGCATCAATATACCCGCCACCTTTTGGCCTCCGAGCCGCGCGGCGAGCCGCCGCTTGCCGACAGCTCCAAGCCGATCGTGATGCAGGGATCGGACATCAAGGTCTGGTTCCCGATCAAGGCGGGGCTGATGCGCAAGGTGGTGGATCACGTAAAGGCCGTCGACGGGATCGATCTTTCGCTGCGCGCCGGGCAGACGCTGGGCGTGGTCGGCGAATCCGGATCGGGCAAGACCACGCTTGGGCTGGCGCTCACCCGCCTGATCTCCTCGCAGGGGCGGATCAGCTTTGTTGGCAAGGATATAGCCAGCTATTCATTCACTGAGATGCGGCCGCTGCGCAACCAGCTGCAGGTGGTGTTCCAGGACCCTTACGGCTCGCTTAGCCCGCGTATGTCGGTGGGCGATATCATCGCCGAGGGGCTGAAAGTGCACGAGCGCGAGCTTTCCTACGAGGAGCGCGATCGGCGCGTTTGCTGGGCGCTTGAGGAAGTGGGGCTCGATCCCACCACCCGTTGGCGCTATCCGCATGAATTCTCCGGCGGCCAGCGGCAGCGTATCGCGATTGCCCGCGCCATGGTGCTGAAGCCGCGTTTCGTGATGCTCGACGAGCCGACATCGGCGCTCGACATGAGCGTGCAGGCGCAGGTGGTCGATCTCTTGCGCGACCTGCAGCAGAAGCACGACCTCGCCTATCTCTTCATCAGCCACGATCTCAAGGTGGTGAAGGCGCTCGCCAACGAGGTGATCGTGATGCGCTTCGGCAAGGTGGTGGAACAGGGACCATCGGCCGATATCTTCCGCGCGCCGAAGGACGATTACACAAAGGCGCTGATGGCGGCGGCCTTCAACATCGAGGCGCGGCCGACGCCCGCAGTGCAACACTAACGACATCAGAGCTCCGGACACCATGTCAGCTTCTAAGCCAGCCCCCATTCTTGTCGATCTCAAGTTCAATCCCGATACCGTCGCGCGTATCCTGAAGACCGCCTTTCTCGATCGCGGCAGCATCAATATCGCCGACCCCGAGACGAAAGGCCGGGATCTTTCCGATCTCGACTACGCGCTGCTGTGGAAGCCGGATGCGGATCTATTCGAGCGGGCGCCGAACCTGAAGGTCATCTTCTCGGGCGGCGCGGGGGTCGACAGCTTCATGAACCTGCCCGGCCTTCCCGACGTGCCGATCGTGCGCTTCGTCGACCACAGCCTAACGACGCGGATGAGCGAGTGGGTGGTGATGCAGTGCCTGATGCACCAGCGCGGGCAGGCAGAGCACGACCGATTGCAGCGCCGGCGCGAATGGGGCAGCGACGTGGCGCCCGAGGCATCGGAGCTCACCGTCGGCGTCATGGGTCTCGGCGTGCTCGGCCAGGATGCCGTCAGGAAGCTGACGGTGATGGGCTTCAACGTCATCGGCTGGTCGCGCACGGCGAAACAGATCGATGGCATCGAGACATTCGACGCAGCCGGGCTCGACGCTTTTCTCGGTAAGACCGATATCCTCGTCGGACTGCTGCCGCTGACGCCGGAGACGACCAAATTCTATAGTGCGGCGCTCTTCTCGAAGCTCCGCCAGGGTGGCGCGCTTGGAAAGCCGGTGTTCATCAATGCCGGGCGCGGCAAGAGCCAGGTCGAGGCCGACATCGTCTCGGCGATCGAAAGCGGCGTGCTTGGCGGCGCATCGCTCGATGTCTTCGAGGTCGAGCCGCTGCCTGCAGACAGCGCGCTCTGGGATTTGCCTGGTGTCTTCATCACGCCGCATGATGCGGCGAGTTCGGAAGAGAATGCGCTGTTTCGCCATGTGGAGCGGCAGATTGCCCGCTTCGAGCAAGGCCAGCCGCTGCAATATGTGGTCGACCGCGACCGCGGTTACTGAACCGGGAACCATCGCGGGCGATGGCCGTTTCTGTTCCTGATGTTTGAAGGGCGGCCGATGCCGCCCGGTTTGGGAAGGGGCAGGCATGGTCGAGCGGATCGAGAGACCGTGGAGCGAAGGCGGCAACCGCGAAGAGACGGCACAAGAACCGATGGCCGGGCGGACCAAGCGAAAGTCGCCAACCAGCCTGCGTATCTTGCGCGTGCTGATCGCAGCACTGCTTCTGGCGTTCGCCGTCTGGATTCCGGTCGAGATCTGGAGCCGCTATCACTTGCCGCAACCGGACGAACCCGCGCATGCTACGACCGCTCCTGCTCAGGGCGGCGGCGGACAGTCCGGCACCGAGGCACCGACGCCCGCCGGGCGGGCAAACGCGCCGCAGACAAACGCGCAGTAGGCAGGCCCGGCGCTTGCCCCGGCTTTCGGGGAAATGACGGGGTTGTATTTGTTCTGGACATTACCGGCGCAGTTTTCGATAAGAAAGCGCACAGGCCGGTTGTCGTGCGCCTCGTTCGGCGCCTGCACCCGGATTGGATAGGGTGGAATCGATGGCGAAGACAGATATTGCACGGCGCGTTTACAACCACGCTTGGAAACTCGACCCGATCGTCCGCAGCCTGATCGACACGGACTTCTACAAGCTGTTGATGCTGCAGATGATCTGGAAGCTCTATCCTGATGTCAACGCCACCTTTACCGTCATCAACCGCACCAAGCGAGTGCTGCTTGCCGAGGAGATCGACGAGGGGGAACTGCGCGCGCAGCTCGACCACGCGCGCACGCTTAGGCTCTCCAAGAAAGAGATGATCTGGCTGGCGGGTAACAGCTTCTACGGCCGCGCGCAGATCTTCGAGCCCGAATTCCTGGCCTGGCTGTCGCATTTCCAGCTGCCGGAATACGAGCTTTCGAAGCGCGACGGGCAGTACAGGCTCGATTTCCACGGCTCGTGGAAAGAGACCACGATGTGGGAAATTCCCGCACTCGCGATCATCAACGAGCTGCGCTCTCGCTCAGCGCTACGCGCGCTCGGGCCATTTACGCTCGATGTGCTCTATGCCCGCGCCAAGGCGCGCATGTGGGAGAAGGTCGAGCGGCTGCGCGAACTGCCGGGCCTGCGCATCTCCGACTTTGGCACGCGACGGCGCCACAGCTTCCTGTGGCAGCGCTGGTGCGTCGAGGCCTTGAAGGAAGGCATCGGCGCCGGCTTTACCGGCACCAGCAACGTGCTGCTCGCCATGGACAACGACCTCGAGGCCGTCGGCACCAACGCGCATGAGCTGCCGATGGTGGCGGCCGCCCTTGCCGAGACAGACGACGAGCTGCGCAACGCACCCTACAAGGTGCTGCGCGACTGGAACAAGCTTTACGGCGGCAACCTCTTGATCGTGCTGCCCGATGCCTTCGGCACGGCGGCCTTCCTGCGCGACGCGCCGGAATGGGTGGCGGACTGGACGGGTTTCCGCCCCGACAGCGCGCCGCCGATCGAAGGCGGCGAGAAGATCATCGAATGGTGGAAGAAGATGGGGCGCGACCCCCGGCAGAAGATGCTGATCTTCTCCGACGGCATGGATGTCGACGCGATCATCGACACCTACAAGCATTTCGAAGGCCGCGTGCGCATGAGCTTCGGCTGGGGCACCAACCTTACCAACGACTTCGCCGGCTGCGCGCCGACCGAGATTTCCGGCCTCAACCCGATCTCGATCGTCTGCAAGGTGAGCGACGCCAACGGCCGCTCGGCTGTCAAGCTCTCCGACAACCCGCAGAAGGCGACGGGCGAACCGGCCGAGGTCGAGCGCTATCTGAAGTTCTTCGGGACCGAGGATCTGGTCGATCAGGCCGTTCTGGTCTGAGGCGCGCCGACCGACGAAGCATGTGCTTTGGGACGAGGGAACGGCCACGTGATCTCGTGACAGCGACGTGACGTCAATCTGCCGCCCGACCCCGTTCTTAAGTTAACGGCAGTCGCGTTCCGACGCTGCGTTTACAGCATATTGGCGGGGATGCAAGGCGGCAGGTCGTGCTTGCCTCGTCATGTCAATCAATCAGGCGAGACGGGCGCCTCGCTTTTGGGCGCCCGTAGCCCGCTTACTTGACGACGAGGATCGCCTTGCCGCGGACCCTGTCGTAGAGATCGATGATATCCTGGTTGAACATGCGCACGCAGCCGGACGAGGCGTTCTTGCCGATCGAGCGCCATTCCGGCGAGCCGTGGATGCGATAGAGCGTGTCCTGGCCATCCTGGAAGATATAGAGCGCGCGGGCGCCGAGCGGATTGCTGAGCCCCGGCGGCATGCCCTCTTTCCACTCGCTGAGCTTCGGATTGCGGCCGATCATGGCCGGCGTCGGTGTCCAGGTCGGCCATTTGCGCTTCCACTGGATCACCGCCCGCCCCTTCCAGGCGCGGCCCTGGGCACCGAGGCTGACGCCATAGCGGACCGCCCGGTCGTTCTTCAGGATGAAATAGAGGAACTTGGTCTCGGTATCGACGACGATCGAGCCCGGTGGCTCGTCGCTATGATAATCGACCTCCTGGCGAAGATAGCGCGGATCGACCTCGGCATAGCTGATCGCCGGCAGACGATAACTGCTGTCGTCGAGATCTGCATAGATCAGCGGATAATCCGGCTTGTCGACCGGGCGCTCCGGCTGCGATACGGCGGCCGCGGCTGCGGGTGCCGCGGCCTCGACGGACTGCGGCTTGGGCATGGCGACGTCGACAGGCTGGGAAGGAAGCTGCGTGCAGGCCGCAAGCAGCGAAACGCCGGCCGCCGCGACAAGCGACCGAAGAATGGAGAGGCTATGCAATTTCAGGGTATCCAATGCGAGAGGTAAGCTATGATCCCTCTCCCTGGCCGGGCATCGGTGACCAAATTGTGTTCGCGGACGGAAATACAGAGGGGCCCGGGAGCTTCGGCGCGGGGCTGTTGGCGGAATGCAACAGGGTGGCGAAATGCTGGGCGGAGGGCGCAAAAAGCCGGCGTTGGCTAACGGATCGCACGTCGTTGGGGAGACGGGGATAGCAGCATCGATTTCCGAGGAAATGGCGGACAAGGTGGGATTCGAACCCACGGTACGCTTTCACGTACACACGCGTTCCAGGCGTGCGCCTTAAACCACTCGGCCACCTGTCCTGCTGCTTGATTTGGCACCCTTCGGCGCAAATCGTTGGAACGGCGCGATATATACCGAGGAATTTTCAGGGATCAACCTAAATCTAACAGTTTTTTGACTTCTTCCAGCAAAAGTGCCGGAATGCGGTCCATTGCGGTTCCGGCGGCAGGGCACTAGTGTCTTGATGTCTTGGAGAATGGGCGCAACTGGCCGGGCAAAATCCGGCGGATCGGTGGCGGAGAGTGTAATGCGTTTCCTTTTGCGTTTGGCGAGCCTGATCGCGCTGGCGGTTGCGGTGATTGCCGGAACGATCGACAGCATCCAGTCCGTGGCGGCATCTTCCGTCGTCATCACGCCGATGGGCGACGCCTGGCAGGACATGAGCGCATCCTCCTTCGAGGCGCTGCAATCGACGATCGCCTATTACATCCATCCCCGCTTCTACACGATCGGCTTTCAGTGGCTGATGATGCAGCCGGCTTTCGCGGTGTTTCTGGTGCTGTCGCTCCTCCTGTGGATGGCCGGGTACAAGAAGCCGCCGGTGGCCGGTCGTTTCGCGGCTTAGGCGAGACGCTGGTCTCAAGCATCATTTGCCCGTGTTTCTGCTACCTGACGTGGCGGCGATCGCCCTTGGGTGGTCAGGCGCGTGCAGCATGGAGATTGACGCCAATGCGGTCTTGGGCGCAGCGAGGTGTCTCAAATGGCTAGAAAAATCGCATTTTAGCGGTGCTTTTGCGTAAAAAACGATTGCGTTGGCCGGTTTTTACGCAAAGTCGGCGATTTTTTACCAGCCGAAAAATTTCTCGTGAATTTTCATTGGAGCCATGCAAGGATGCGGCAAGCCAGGCCTCCGGGGGGAGGTCGGTGTTCCGCAGACATGCCTGAAAACGGGCTTGCGGGAGGACCCCTAACAAATAGCAACAACAGGGCTGCACAATGAAAAAATCCCTTCTGACCGTCCTTGCCGTGGCTGCCATGTCCACGACGGCGCTCGCTGCCGACGTCAAGCCGGCACTGGTCTACGGCACCGGCGGAAAGTTCGACAAGTCCTTCAACGAAGCCGCCTACAATGGCGCCGAGAAGTTCAAGAAGGAAACCGGTATCGCCTACCGCGACTTCGAGCCGACCGGCGACACCCAGGGCGAACAGGCCATCCGCAACTTCGCTAGCCGCGGCTTTAACCCGGTTGTTGCCGTATCCTTCGCCTGGACCTCGGCGATCGAAAAGGTTGCCGCCGAATTCCCGGACACCAAGTTCATCATCGTTGACGCCGTTGTCGACAAGCCGAACGTCCGCTCGGTCGTCTACAAGGAAGAAGAAGGTTCGTACCTCGTCGGCGTTCTCGCCGGCATGGCATCCAAGACCGGCAAGGTCGGCTTCGTCGGCGGCATGGACATTCCGCTGATCCGCAAGTTCGAGTGCGGCTACGAGCAGGGCGCGCGCGCTGCCAATGCCAAGATGGAAGTGTTCCAGAACATGACCGGCACGACGGGTGCTGCATGGAACGACCCGGTTCGCGGCGGTGAGCTCACCAAGAACCAGATCGACCAAGGCGCCGACGTGATCTACGCGGCAGCCGGTGCAACCGGTCTCGGCGTTCTGCAGACCGCCGCCGACAACAAGAAGTTCTCGATCGGCGTCGATTCGAACCAGAACCACCTGCATCCGGGCTCGGTCCTGACCTCGATGGTCAAGCGCGTCGACCTCGCCGTCTACAACGCCTACACCGACACCAAGGCCGACAAGTTCACCGGCGGCGTACAGTCGCTCGGCGTCAAGGAAGACGGCGTTGCCGCTGCCATCGACGACAACAACAAGGCGCTGATCACGCCTGAAATGCTGGCCGCCGTCGAAAAGGCCAAGGCAGACATCATCGCGGGCACCGTCAAGGTTCACGATTACACCTCGGACAACGCCTGCCCGAAGTGATCCGCGCCTGAAATTGGGCGTATGGCGGAATTGATTTTCGCCATACGCCCTTTTCGTATCTGGAGCCTGCTGTGACTGACACGCCCGCTATCGAACTTGTGGGCATCGACAAGAAATTCGGTGCCGTCCACGCCAACAAAGACATCAACCTGACTGTCGCCAAGGGATCCATCCACGGCATCATCGGGGAAAACGGAGCCGGAAAATCGACGCTGATGTCGATCATCTACGGCTTTTACCACGCCGATCAGGGCGAGATCCGGGTCAACGGCCAGGCCGTGACGATCAAGGACAGCCAGACGGCGATCGCAACCGGTATCGGCATGGTGCACCAGCACTTCATGCTGGTCGACAATTTCACGGTGCTCGAGAACATCATGCTCGGCGCCGAGGGCGGAGCGCTGCTCGCGAGAGGCGTGGCATCGGCCCGCGCCGAGCTGAAGCGGCTGGAAAAGGAATACGGCCTCGAGGTCAACCCGGATGCGCTGATCGAGCAGCTCCCCGTCGGCCTGCAGCAGCGCGTCGAAATCCTGAAAGCCATGTATCGCGGCGCCGAGATCCTGATCCTCGACGAGCCCACGGGCGTTCTGACGCCGGCTGAGGCCGACCACCTGTTCCGCATCCTCAAAGTGCTGCGCGACCAGGGCAAGACGGTCATTCTCATCACCCACAAGCTGCGCGAGATCATGGCGATCACCGACACGGTGTCGGTCATGCGCCGCGGCGAGATGGTGGCGACCCGCAAGACCGCTGAGACGACGGTCGAGGAACTGGCCGAGCTGATGGTCGGCCGCCGCGTGCTCTTGCGCGTGCAGAAGGGCGAAGCCAATCCCGGCAAGGTCATCCTGTCGGTGCGCAATCTGACGGTGAAGGACGACCGTGGCGTCGTCATGGTCGATAACGTATCGTTCGACGTACGCGCCGGCGAGATCGTCGGCGTGGCTGGCGTGGCCGGCAACGGGCAGTCGGAGCTCTTGGAAGCGATCGCGGGCATCCGCAAGCCGCATTCGGGCGAGATCCTGCTCGATGGCCAGCCGATCGACAAGGCCGATCCGGCGCGGCTGCGAGAACTGGGGCTCGCGCACATCCCCGAGGACCGCCACCATATGGGCCTCGTGCTGAAGTTCGAGGAATACGAGAACTCGGTGCTCGGCTATCACCGCAAACCTGAATACAGCAAGGGCCCGCTGCTCGATCTCGAAGCGATCCGCAAGGACGCGATGGAGAAGATCGAGAAATACGACATCCGGCCGCCGAACCCACGGCTGAAGACCGCCAACTTCTCCGGCGGCAACCAGCAGAAGATCGTCGTCGCCCGCGAAATCGAGCGCGATCCGACGGCGCTGACCATCGGCCAGCCGACCCGCGGCGTCGATATCGGCGCCATCGAATTCATTCACCGCCGGATCATCGAGATGCGCGACGCGGGCAAGGCGATCTTGCTCGTCTCCGTCGAGCTCGACGAAATCCGCGCCCTTTCAGACCGTATCCTTGTCATGTTCGCCGGCCATGTCGTCGGTGAGAAGACGCCCGATGCCGGTGAACAGACCCTCGGCCTGATGATGGCCGGCATTGCCGCGTGAGGCCTTGATGAGCACTGCTTCCACTCCCCTACCCCGCTGGATCAACTACGGCCTCATCCCGATCCTGAACCTTCTCACCGCCTTCCTGATATCAGGCTTCGTCGTCTGGCTGATCGGCGAAAGCCCGATCGGCGCGCTGCAGCTTCTGATCGAAGGCGCGCTCGGCAGCGGCGAAGGCATCGGCTTTACGCTGTACTACGCCACCAGCTTCATCTTCACCGGACTTTCCGTGGCGGTCGCCATCCATGCCGGGCTGTTCAACATCGGCTCCGAGGGCCAGGCCTATCTCGGCGGTCTCGGCTGCGCCCTGGTGGCGCTGGCGCTCGACAAGTTCGTGCCGTGGTATGTGACCATGCCGGTCGCCGTGATCGGCGCCGGCCTGTTCGGCGCGGCCTGGGCCTTCATTCCGGCCTGGCTGCAGGCCAAGCGCGGCAGCCATATCGTCATCACCACGATCATGTTCAACTATATCGGCGCGGCGTTGATGGTCTATCTGCTCGTCCACGTACTGATCGTGCCGGGCAAGATGGCGCCCGAGACCCGTACCTTCCTCGAGGGCGGTCAGCTGCCGAAACTCGGCTGGATCATGGACATGTTCGGCGCCAAGCTGGGTGCCGCTCCGTTCAACGTCTCCTTCATCATCGCGCTGGTGGCGGCTTATTTCGTCTGGCTGCTGATCTGGCGTACCAAGCTCGGCTTCGAGATGCGCACGCTCGGCGTCAGCCCGAGTGCGGCCGCTTACGCCGGCATTCCCTATGCGCGCATCGTCATCATCGCCATGCTGCTTTCGGGCGCGCTGGCGGGCATGATGGCGCTCAACCCCGTGATGGGCTCGTCGGCCCGCCTGCAGGTCGAGTTCGTCGGCGGCGCCGGCTTTGTCGGCATCGCGGTGTCGCTGATGGGACGCAACCATCCCGTCGGTATCGTGCTCTCGGCCATCCTGTTCGGCATCCTTTACCAGGGCGGCGACTGGATCTCGTTCGAGATGCCAAACATCACCCGCGAGATGATCCTCGTGATCCAGGGTCTGGTGATCCTGTTTGCCGGCGCGCTTGAATATATGTACCGGCCGGCGATGGTGCGTCTCTACCAACAGTTCAAGCGGGCGTAAGGAGCGCGACGATGGAATATTACGACATCTTCATCAGCGTTCTGAGCTCCACCATCCGCCTGTCGATCCCGCTGATCTTCACGGCGCTGGCCGGCCTTTTCTCCGAACGCGCCGGCGTCTTCGACATCGGGCTCGAGGGCAAGATGCTGGGCTCGGCCTTTGCCGCCGCCTGCGTCGCCTATCTCACCGATTCCGCCTGGGCGGGACTTTGCGCCGGTATCGTCTGCTCGGTGGCGCTGAGCTTCGTGCACGGCTTTGCCTCGATCACCAACCGCGGCAACCAGATCATCTCGGGCGTCGCGATCAACTTCTTCGTGGCTGGTATCACCATCGTGCTCGGCCAGGCCTGGTTCGGCCAGGGCGGGCGCACGCCGCAGCTGGCCGGCGACGCGCGCTTCACGCCGATCACGCTTCCGGGGGCTGATGCGGTGCGCGAGGTGCCGATCCTTGGGCCGCTTTATGCCAACGTCATCTCAGGCAACAACGTGCTCACCTACCTCGCCTTCCTGGCGGTGCCGCTCTCCTGGTGGATTCTCTACCGCACGCGCTTCGGTCTTCGTCTGCGCGCCGTCGGCGAAAATCCTGGTGCTGTCGATACCGCCGGCATTTCGGTGAGCTGGCTGCGCTACCGCGCGGTCATCTGCGCCGGTATTCTCTGCGGCTTCTCCGGCACGTATCTAGCGATCGCGCAGTCGGCCGCCTTCATCAAGGACATGTCGGCCGGCAAGGGCTATATCGCGCTCGCGGCACTCGTCTTCGCCAAGTGGAAGCCGGTGCCTGTCATGTTCGCTTGCCTGCTGTTCGGCTTCCTCGATGCGCTCGGCAACTTCATGCAGGGCAAGCCTATCCCCGGTATCGGCGAAGTGCCGGTGCAGATCTTCCAGGCCCTGCCCTATATCCTCACCTGCGTGCTGCTCGCGGGCTTCATCGGCAAAGCCATACCGCCGAAGGCCGGCGGCGCACCCTATGTCAAGGAACGCTAAGACCATGTCCCACGACCTCTTCGAAGCCGCCCGCGGCGCCATGGCATTCGCTCACGCGCCCTACTCAAAATTCCCCGTCGGCGCTGCGATCCGCGCCGAGGACGGCAAGGTCTATACCGGCGCCAATATCGAGAACCTCTCCTTCCCACAGGGTTGGTGCGCGGAGCCGACGGCGATCAGTGCCATGATCATGGGCGGGGCGAAGAAGATCGTCGAGATGGCCGTGATCGCCGAGAAGCTGCCGCTCTGCCCGCCCTGCGGCGGCTGCCGGCAGAAGATTTCGGAATTCGCTTCCAAGGAAACGAAAATCTATCTCTGCGACGAAGCCGGCGTGCAGAAGACCATGACCATGGACGAACTGCTTCCCTTCAGCTTCGAGACCGAACTCTGATGCAGGCGGCGCTCGACCTGCTGAAGGCGCGGCTCGGCGGGCTATCGCCGCGCTACGGCGTGATCCTCGGCTCCGGGCTTGGCTCGCTCGTGGCCGAGCTGAAGGATGCGGTTCGGATCCCCTATCAGGATGTGCCGGGCTTTCCCGTCAGCGCCGTCTCAGGCCATGCCGGCGAGGTCGTGGCCGGCACGCTTGGCGGCGTGCCTGTGATCATGCTGTCGGGGCGCGTGCATTTCTACGAGAAGGGCGACGCCAACGCCATGCGGCGGCCGATTGAGGCCTTGAAGGCGCTCGGCGTCGAAGCGCTGATCCTGACGAATTCGGCGGGATCGCTGCGCGAGGATCTGGCGCCGGGATCGGTGATGCAGATCACCGACCATATCAACTATTCCGGCATCAACCCGCTGATCGGCGAGGAAAGCGACAGGCGTTTCGTGGGCATGACCAATGCCTATGACACCGGGCTTGCTGACGCGATGCGGCGGGCGGCGGAGAAGACGGGGACGGCGCTTTCGCAGGGCGTCTACATGTGGTTCTCGGGCCCGAGCTTCGAGACGCCGGCGGAAATCCGCATGGCGCGCATTCTCGGCGCAGATGCTGTTGGGATGTCGACCGTGCCTGAAGTCATCATCGCCCGAATGCTCGACATGAGGGTTGCGGCTGCTTCCGTTATCACCAACTATGGGGCCGGAATGACCGGTTCGGAACTGAGCCACGACGAAACCAAGGAGATGGCGCCCATCGGCGGTGCCCGTCTCGCCGCCATCCTGAAAGAGATGATCGCGGCTGGAGGAAATGACGCATGAGCAATCACTCGCTGAAGGAAACGGCGGCCGTGGCGCTGTCGTTGCTTGATCTCACCAACCTCAAGGACGACTGCACGGAGGCGCAGATCGAGGCCTTGTGCGCACGCGCGCAGACGCCCTACGGCAATAGCGCGGCGATCTGCATCTGGCCGCGCTTCGTGGCGCATGCGCGCTCGATCCTCGGCAGCGGCCATCCCGTGAAGATCGCCACCGTGGTCAACTTCCCCTCCGGCGACATGGAGGTCGCCGACGTGGCGGCCGAGACGCGCGAGGCGATCGCCGACGGCGCCGATGAGATCGACCTCGTCATTCCCTATCGCAAGTTCATCGCCGGCAGCGGCCGGGCCGTCACCGACATGGTGGCCGCCGTGCGCGCCGAATGCGGCGAGGCGGTGCTGTTGAAGGTCATTCTTGAGACCGGCGAGATCAAGGATGCGGCGATGATCCGCCGTGCCTCCGAATTGGCGATCGAGGCGGGCGCCGACTTCATCAAGACCTCGACCGGCAAGGTGTCCGTCAACGCGACGCTTGAAGCCGCCGACATCATGCTGCGCGCCATTCGCCAGAGCGGTCGCAAGGTCGGCTTCAAGCCGGCGGGCGGCATTGCCTCGGTGGCGGATGCGGCACTTTATCTGAGCCTCGCCGAAACGATCATGGCGCCCGACTGGCCGATGCCCTCGACCTTCCGCTTCGGCGCTTCCGGCGTGCTCGACGATATCCTCGCGGTTCTCTCAGGCACGCAATCGGCACCGGCGACCGCCGCGAGCTATTGAGATGATCCCTCAGGAGATCATTCGCCGCAAGCGCGACGGCGCGGTACTGTCCGATGACGATATCCAGGCGTTCATCGCAGCCCTTGCGGCGGGCAAGCTCTCCGAAGGGCAGATCGGCGCCTTTGCCATGGCCGTGTGGTTCAAGGGGATGCGCCGCGAGGAGACCGTTTCGCTGACCATGGCGATGGCGCGCTCCGGCGACATGCTCGACTGGACCGATCTCGACCGGCCGATCGCCGACAAGCATTCGACCGGCGGCATCGGCGACAATGTCTCGCTGATGCTTGCGCCGATCGCCGCGGCCTGCGGGCTGGCGGTGCCGATGATCTCGGGGCGCGGGCTCGGCCACACCGGCGGGACGCTCGACAAGCTGGAATCCATACCAGGCTATACGGTTACGCCCGACGCCGCGCTGTTTCGCAAAGTGGTGCGCGAGGCGGGCTGCGCCATCATCGGCCAGACGGCAGCGCTGGCGCCGGCCGACGGCAAGCTCTACGCGGTGCGCGACGTGACGGCGACGGTCGATTCCATTCCGCTGATCACCGCCTCGATCCTGTCGAAGAAGCTGGCAGCGGGGCTGCAGACGCTGGTGCTCGACGTAAAGGTCGGCAATGGCGCCTTCATGGCCTCCTCCGACGAAGCCGAGCAGCTGGCGCGGTCGCTGGTCGAGGTCGCGAATGGAGCCGGGCTGAAGACCTCTGCCGTCATCACAGACATGAACCAACCGCTGGCGGATGCCGTGGGCAACGCGCTGGAGATCCGCAACGCGATCGCGTTCCTCGCGGGCGAGAAGAGCGGCACGAGGCTGGAGACGGTGGTTCTCGCCTTCGCCGCCGAGATGCTCGTCCAGTCAGGCGTGGCATCCTCGCGTGAGGATGGCGAGGCGCAGGCAGCCGAGGCGCTGTCATCGGGCAAGGCGGCGGATATATTCGGGCGCATGGCGCATATGCTGGGCGGCCCGTCGGACCTCATGGAGAAGCCGGACAGCTATCTGCCGGCTGCGCCAGCCATCCGGCCTGTCGTGGCCACGCGCAGCGGCTGGCTTGCGGCCTGCAACAGCAGGGATATCGGGATGAGTCTGATCGACCTCGGCGGCGGTAGGCGACACCCCGATGACCGGATCGACCATCGAGTGGGGTTCAGCGATCTCCTGCCGCTCGGCACGCGCGTCGAGCGCGGCGAGCCGATCGCCTTCGTGCATGCGGCGAGCGAGGATGCGGCGGAGATAGCGGCTGCGGCGCTTCAGGCGAACTACGTGATCGGCGACAGCGCGCCCGCGCTGCCACCGGTCATTTCATCGCGCTTCTGATTACTGCTTCATGCTGAGCGAACCGTCGGCCACCGCGTAGGAGGCGAGCTTCTTCAGGAAGCTCATGCCGACGAGCGTCGAGGACAGCGCCTCGTCCTTCAGGACGAAAGCCTCGACGTCGCGCACCCGGATGCCGCCGATCTCGACGCGGTCGAGCATGATATGCGCGGCCTTGGTCTGGCCGTTGGCGGTGTTGACCGAATAGCGGAAATCGAGCTGGTTGGCGGTATAGCCGAGGCGGCGGGCAATGGTCTCGTTCAGCGCAACATAGGTGGCGCCGGTGTCGATCAGGCCGGAGACCGACTTGCCGTTGATGCGGAAATCGCCGGTGTAGTGGCCCTGTTGATCAGCCTGCAGGCGCATGCTGGTGCCATTGCCTGAGATTGCGGTCGTGGGGGTGGGATCGACCGCGCCGGAGACGAAATTGGCGGAGATCGGGCCTTCCGGGCGCGTAGGCGTGCTTCCGATGAAGGAAGGAACCTGTGTGGCAAGCACCGCTGCGATGCTTGCGAATATGACTGTACGCAAGAGCATGGAAACAGAAATCCTTCCTGTATAAACCGTGCATCATGCGCGGCCGTATCTTTAGCAGCTAAGCCACAATTGCTGAAAAGTTGCTAACGGCGGAAGGAGATAAGGCCTGGAAACATAGTCCAGGCCCCATGTAACATTTCAAATGGTAAACGGCTCGTTAATTACTTCGTGCCGTACATGCGGTCGCCGGCATCGCCGAGACCGGGCATGATGTAGCCCTTCTCGTTGAGATGGCTGTCGATCGAGGCCGTGTAGATCTTCACGTCGGGATGGGCTTCCTGGAAGTTCTTGATGCCCTCGGGGGCCGCGAGCAGGCAGAGGAAGCGGATGTTGGTCGCGCCGCGTTCCTTCAGCTTGTGGATGGCGGCGATCGAGGAATTGCCGGTGGCCAGCATCGGATCGACGACGATCATCAGGCGTTCGTCGAGCGCTTCGGGCGCCTTGAAGTAGTATTCCACCGGCTGCAGCGTGTCGTGATCGCGATACATGCCGATATGCGAGACGCGCGCGGATGGAACCAGCTCCAGCATGCCTTCGAGCAGGCCGTTGCCGGCGCGCAGGATCGACACGAAGACCAGCTTCTTGCCTTCGAGGATCGGCGATTCCATCGTCTGCATCGGCGTTTCGATGGTTGCCATCGTCAGCTCGAGATCGCGCGTCACCTCGTAACACAGGAGCGTGGAGATTTCGCGCAACAGGCGGCGGAAGCTGCCCGTCGACGTTTCCTTGCGCCGCATGATGGTGAGTTTGTGCTGCACGAGCGGATGATCGATGACCGTTACGCCGTTCATGGCCGAGCCCTTTCTTTGGCTGTTCTTATAGCATGTTTCTTCCACGGAATTTGCCTCCGCCGCAAGAGCGGAGGGCAAATTGCCCCTATGATCCCCAATCTGGGATCCCCAATCTGGCCCGGATCGGGACGGATCAGAGCCTGGCCAGAAGCGCGCTGCGCGTGGCCTCGTCGACGAAGGCGGCCTCGATGCCGGTGCGGGTGATGGCGTCGATCTCGGCGTCGCTGAAGCCGAAGACGGAGGAAGCGAGCTCGTATTCCCGTTCGAGCGAAGTGTGAAAGAAGGGCGGATCGTCGGAGCTGATGGTGACGCGCACGCCTTCATCCTTCAGCGCCCGCAACGGGTGCGACTGGAAATCCGGGAAGACCTTGAGCGCGATGTTCGAGCCCGGGCAGACCTCCAGCACCGTACCGAGATCGGCGAGCCGCTTGACGAGATCGGCGTCCTCGATGGCGCGCACGCCATGGCCGATACGGGCCGGACGAACGGCATCCAGCGCATCTGTAACGCTGAAGGCGCCGCAGACTTCGCCGGCGTGAATGGTGAGGCCGAGGCCGGCGTCACGGGCGATATCGAAGGCGCGGGCATAATCCGCCACGCGGCCCATGCGCTCCTCGCCCGCGAGGTTGAAGCCAGTGATGAGGGGATTGCGGGCGCTTGCGGCGTATTCGGCGGCGCCGATGACGCTCTCGGGGCCGAAGTGGCGCTCGCCGGTGACGATCAGCCGGGCCTCGATGCCCGACGCCTTTTTGGCGCGGCGGATGCCCTCGCACACGCCTGCGATATAGGCGTCGGCGCCGAGGCCGATGCGCTTGCCGTGATCGGGCGAGACGATGAGCTCGCTATAGATCGTGCCGATCGCGGCAAGTTCGGCCAGATAGGTCTCGGTGAGCAGCGCATAGTCCTCGTCGGTCTTGTAGACCTCGGAGATCTTGTCGTAGCACTCAAGGAAGCTTGCGAAATCATGCCAGACATAGGCGCCGTCCTTCAGATAGGCGCTGATGTCGATATTGTACTTGCGGGCCTGCGCCAAAGTGAGCGCCGGGGGCGCGGCACCCTCCAGATGACAGTGCAGCTCGACTTTCTTCAGATGTGACGTCACAGAAAACTCCTCCCGTGCGGGCCGGCGGGGATGCGCAGGTGTTGGGCGATGGTCTCGCCGATATCGGCGTAGCTCGAACGAATGCCGAGATTGCGCGGGCGGTGGCCGGGGCCATAGGCGATGATGGGAACCCGCTCACGGGTGTGGTCGGTGCCGCGCCAGGTTGGGTCGCAGCCATGATCGGCGGTGATGATGACGAGATCGCCGGGCTTCAGCTTGCCGCCGACTTCCGACAGGCGCGCGTCGAAGGCCTCGAGTGCCGCGGCATAGCCCGGCACGTCGCGGCGGTGGCCGTAGAGCATGTCGAAATCGACGAAATTGGTGAAGACGAGATCGCCATCCTCGGCGACATCCATGGCTTCGAGCGTCGCATCCATCAGCGCCGCATTGCCGTTGGCCTTGACGACCCGCGACACGCCCTGGTGGGCGAAGATATCACCGACCTTACCGACGGCATGGACGGTGCGGCCTTCCTTCACCAATCTGTCGAGCAGCGTCGGCTCGGGCGGCGGCACGGAGAAATCTCGGCGATTGCCGGTGCGCTCGAAGCTCGCCCTGGTTTCGCCGACGAAGGGGCGGGCAATGACGCGGCCGATGTTTTCACGGTCGAGAAGGGCACGGGCGATGGCGCAGAAGGTCATCAGCCGCTCGAGGCCGAAATGCTTCTCGTGGGCGGCGACCTGGAAGACGGAGTCCGACGAGGTGTAGCAGATCGGCTTGCCGGTGCGGATGTGTTCCTCACCGTAGCGGGCGATGATGTCGGTGCCGGACGCGTGGCAATTGCCAAGGATGCCGGGCACTTCGGCGGCGCGGCAAAGCGCCTCGACCAATTCGGGCGCGAAAGCGTCGCCCTCGGTCGGGAAATAGCCCCAGTCGAAATTGACGGGCGTGCCTGATATTTCCCAGTGGCCCGATGGCGTATCCTTGCCGCGCGAGACCTCGTTGGCCGAGCCGAAGCTGGCATAGACCTTCTCGGCCATCGGCATGCCCACGGGAATCTTGCCGGATGCGGCCTTGGCGAGATGCAGGAGGCCGAGCGCCGACAGGTTCGGCAGCTTCAGCGGTCCTGATCGCAAACCCTCGCGGTCGCCCAAGCCGGCGGCACAGAATTCGGCAATATGGCCGAGCGTATCGGCCCCCTCGTCGCCATAGGCGGCCGCATCGGGCGCGCCACCGACGCCGAAGGAATCCATCACGAATAGAAAGGCACGCGGCATGTTTCACCCGACACTGAAAAGCTGGCGCGCCGGATTGCCGGCCGCAGGGTCACAAGCCTTATAACGGAGACGTGAGGATGGCAAATGCGGGTGGTGGGGCGTGCCGCTCAGCAGTCGCTGCAGAGCACGTTGTCGCCCTGGCGCTGCCGGTAGTAGTAGGTGCGGCTGATGGTGATAGTGCTGTTGTTCGGCATGAGGTTGGGCGCGAAGAGGAACAGCTTGTAGGGTATGGACAGCTCCGAGCGGACAAGGAAGCTGCTTGCCTTCTTGAGATCGGCAGGCACCGTTACCGCTGAATTGACCGCGTAGGGACGGCTGTTGTCCTGCGCCCAGGACCACTTGACGGTCGGGTTGGCGGCGGCGTCGATCTGGATGCCTGTAATCTTCAGGCTCAGCGTGGTTCCGGCATTGTAGGGCACGAAGATCGCGGCTGCGGCATTGGGCATGTCCGCGAGCCAGGACTTCGTCACCGTCTGCTGCTGGGTGACGACATCCGCCACCGTCGCTGCGGCGCGCGAGGCACGCTTGCTGACGCTGAGACCGATGGTGATCTCGAATGCGCCGACATAGAGCATGACGAGGATCGGGAAGAGAATGGCGAACTCGATGGCGCCCATGCCATCGCGGTCACCCGCGAAGCGGCGAGAGAGGGCCTGTAGCCTGACAATTGCGCTGCGAATCCTCATCACGGGTATTGCTCGTTCTGGAACGCGGCGGTCGCGACAATCAGGAAGTAGGCCGAGGAGCCGTCGGATGGCCTGATATTGGAGATGTAGGGACGGATAAGGTCGCCGATGACCTGCCACTTGTAATAGGCGCGGACCATGTTGATGGTGCCGGCGCCGCCTGGCGCGTATTGGAGTTTCGATGTGTCGAGGTCCGAATAGGCGGCAGTCGATTTCGTTGGAATGGTCGTCGGGATGGCCGCGAAGGTCGCGAACTTCTGAACATCGACGAAAAGCTTGCTCGGCGTTGCCGCTTCCGTCGCCGAGCAGGTGATCAGGATCGAGATCTCCTTGCAGAAGGCAGTGCGAAAGGCGGTTCGGTCGGTGTTGGTAGCGGTGATCTGACCGGTGCGGATCTTGCGGCCCAGCGTATCGACTGCGTTGGAGACGAGCTCCTCGCCAGCAAAGGCGATGAAGGTCTCGATGATCGCGAACACAACCATGAAATAGGGAATGGCGAGAAGGGCGAATTCGATCGCGGCGGCTCCATCACGCGAGCGCCTGAAAGCGGCAATGGACCACCGTCGCCTGCATTGGCGCCGATCCGTCCGTTCCGCTGTTTGATCCAATTCCGTCATGGCCTGCATCCGACACAGCTTCGATCATGCATTTTTAGGTGCCGAACGTTGATTTTCCGTTTCAAGCCGGTTCAGAAATTTAACAACAAGTAAAAGGGGCTCGATTACGGGCCTGCCGCGCCGGCGGCTGCACCCGCGGCAGCCGTCGTGTCGCTGTGCTGTTCGCAGTTCGGCGTGCACGATAAAACCGTGCGCTCCGTCTGGCGGAACACGCGCACCGTGTTTGCTTCGTCGATCGATACGAGAATACTCTGATCGAGAATGGCGTTGCCGTCGGCATCGAGCAGGACGAGATTGGTGCTGCCGAAGCTGCGGCCTGTCAGCACGATGGTCTTTGCGTCGGCAACCGTCGCATCCGCCACCTTGGCATTGCCGACGATGACCTTGCTGACGGGACGATCGAGCTTCAATACGCGCGCCTGATCCATATAGACCCTGAGCATCTGCTGCTGTTGGGCGAAGGCCGGGGCGCAGACAGTTGTGCAAGCCGCGGCGGCGGCAAGTACACTGGCAAGGACTAGCCTTATGCCGCTCGATGACATCTGGATTCTCTCACGATCACGACGCTAACTTACCGGGAGCATAGAAAAAAATGGTGCATGAAACCTTAATATTACAACCAGCTCGTCCATAATGAGACGTTAACGCGCCGAGAGTAGTAGCGTAACGAGACAGACGGCTTTCACGATTGCGGATGAGGTAACGGCATCGCACCCCGCCCCATCAGAAATCCCTTATGCAGCAGTAGCTTCGACATGATATTTAAATTTCTACAAATCTACTGAGGCAGTTACTTACCATAGCCGCCGACTGCTTCTCCTTTACACATTGGTAACCCATTTTTTTAAGCCGATCGAAAGAGCGGTACGTTAGGTTGTGCTCATCCGATCAACGGCAAACAGTTGGCGGACGTGCTGAACATCAACTGGAGTTAGGAGTTATCATGACCAAGCTTGTAAGCCGTTTTCTGAAAGACGAATCCGGCGCGACCGCAATTGAATACGGCCTGATCGCAGCGCTCATTTCCGTAGCGCTCATCACCGGCGCGACCGCACTCGGCAACAAACTGAACCTCATGTTCAACGGTCTGTCGAACACGATCGCTTCCAAGACCCCGACCTGATATCGCCTTCGGCGACACGATATACGCCAGACCTTAACGGGTCTGGCGCTAAACATAGGCTCACGCGAACACGCGGTGGGCCTTTTGTCTTAAGGATCGATAGCAGAATGATCGCAGCTTCCGTCTTTGTGATATTCCCGCTGTGCCTCGCAATCGCGGCATTTTCCGATCTGTTCACGATGACGATCCCGAATAGGATCTCCATCATCCTCATCGCGTCTTTCTTCGCCATCGCGCTTTTGACAGGCATGCCGCTTGCCGCGATCGGCAATCATGCCGCTGGCGCGCTTGCGGTGTTTGTCGTCTGCTTCGTTTTGTTCGCAACCAACACCATGGGTGGCGGCGACGCCAAGCTTCTGACGGCCACGGCACTCTGGTTCGGCCTTAACCCTGCTATCGTCGAGTTTCTTGGCTATGTCGGTATTTTGGGCGGCCTCCTGACGTTGGCCATTATGATGATCCGCACGCAGGCAGACACCATTCTCGCGATCGGCCTTCCGGTCCCAAACTCCATCCTGATGGCCAAGAAGATCCCCTACGGTATCGCCATCGCGATCGGCGGTTTTCTGGCATTTCCGTCTTCGCCGCTGTTCATGACCGCGCTGCAGGGCCTGAAATAAAGGCGCTTAAGCGCTCGTTAACCTAAGATCGAAGTCTTTCGTTAACTATAATTACACCAATTGGAGCCAATTCTCCGGAACGAATATTTCGATTCCTTGGGGAACGCCTGATGAAACCCGCCCGCATATTGATCCTTGGAGTGGCTGTCGTCGCCGCCGGTCTGGCCGGCGTTTTGGCGATGAGCCTTGCCGGCCGCGGATCGGTCGTGACCCAGGTGCAGCAGGTGGTCGAGAAGGAACCGACCGTCAACGTGCTGGTATCGGGCGCCAATCTGCCCGTCGGCGCGCGGCTCGACGACAAGTCTGCGCACTGGATGGCATGGCCGACAGGCGGGGTCGTTCAGGGCTTCATCACCGAAACCGACAAGCCCGACGCAATCAAGGACCTGCAGGGCGCCGTGGTGCGCATGCCGATCTTCGAGGGCGAGCCGATCCGGGCCGAAAAGATCGCCGATTCCAACAGTCGCATCATGTCGTCCCTGCTGCCTTCGGGCAAACGCGCGGTCGCCACCGAAATCTCGGTCGCAACCGGCGCCGGCGGCTTCATCCTGCCGAACGACCGCGTCGACCTCATCATGGTGCGCAAGGAAAAGAGCGGCGACAAGTATCTGACCGAGACCGTGCTCAACAACGTTCGTGTGCTCGCGATCGACCAGCAGGTTCAGGAAAAGGACGATGGCTCCAAGGCGGTGGTCGGCACGACCGCGACGCTGGAGCTGACACCCGACCAGACCAAGGTTCTGGCGGTTGCTCAGCAGATGGCCGATCGCCTGTCGCTGGCGCTGCGCTCGGTCGCCGACGCCCGCGAGCCGGACACCAAGGCCGCCGATTACCTGCTCAGCGGCGATAACGGCAGCTCCATCGTTCAGGTCATCAAGTCAGGCGCCATCGTCACCGACAGCGCGCCTTCGAAAGCCGAGTAGAGGAAACGGACATGGGCAACTCAACACGGCACATGAAACACCTGATGGCAGGCTGCCTGTCGCTGACGGTCGGCTTTACCGGCATTGCGCCTAGCTTCCTCGATCCGATCGTCGGCGTCAGCGCGGCTGAGGCCGCCGCCGACGGCATGGTCAACATCACCCAGACGGGCCCGGGCGCTCATCGCGCCCTCAAGCTCGGCCTGAAAAAGGCTATCGTCATCGACCTTCCCGTCGATGCGCACGACATTCTCGTTTCCGATCCGAGCATGGCAGACGCGGTGACGCGCTCCTCGCGGCGCATCTATCTGTTCGGCAAGACGGTCGGGCAGACCAACATCTTCATCTTCGGCGCCGACGGCCAGCAGATCGTCAGCCTCGACATCGCGATCGAACGCGATGTCAGCGGGTTGCAGAACAACCTGCGCCGCTTCATTCCCGATTCCAACATTAACGTCGAGATCGTCTCCGACAACATCGTGTTGACGGGTACGGTGCGCACGCCGCAGGACGCAGCACAGGCGGCCGATCTGGCCGGCGTCTTCCTCAAGGGCGGCGAGGCGACGACGCGCACGGAAACGGCCAGCAGCCAGGGTGGCGGCGATGGATCGGTGGCGCTTTTCGCGGAAAACCGCCAGCAGTCGCAGGTGATCAACCTGTTGCAGATCGAAGGTGAGGATCAGGTCACGCTGAAGGTGACCATCGCCGAAGTTCGCCGCGAGATCCTGAAGCAGATCGGCTTCGACAATCTGGTCTCCAATTCCGGCGGCCTCAGCGTCGCTCAGCTTGGCGCGCCCAATTCCAGTGCCGCAACCGCGACGCTGGGTGGCGGTCTGGCTGCATTGTTCAAGAGCTCGATCGGCAAGTACGACATCTCGACCTATCTGAGCGCTCTGGAGCAGGCAAAGGTCGTCAAGACGCTTGCCGAGCCGACGCTGACGGCTATTTCCGGCCAGGCCGCGACGTTCAATTCCGGCGGCCAGGTGCTCTATTCGACGACCGACAACGACGGCAACGTCACCGTCGTGCCCTATAATTACGGTATCAACCTGGCCTTCAAGCCTGTTGTGCTTTCTTCGGGCCGCATCAGCCTGGAGATCAAGACCAACGTGTCGGAACCGGCACCTTCGGTCAGCGGTTCGCAGCCGACTTATCAGCGCCGTTCGGCAGAGACATCCGTCGAACTTCCGTCCGGCGGTTCGATCGCGCTCGCCGGCCTTATTCGCGACAACGTCTCGCAGACATCGAACGGAACGCCGGGTGCCAACAAGATCCCGCTGCTTGGCACACTGTTTCGCCAGCGTACCGTCGAGCGCGACGAGACAGAGCTTGTCATCATCGCGACGCCCTATCTCGTGCGTCCGGTCGCCCGCAACCAGCTGAACCGTCCCGACGACAATTTCAGCCCGGAGAACGACGGCGCGGCATTCTTCATGAACCGCGTCAACAAGGTCTATGGCGGCAAGGCGCCGGTCGCGGACGCCCAGTTCCACGGTTCAATCGGGTTCATCTACAAATGAGCGAAGCGGGATCAGCAATGGCACAACACAGAGACACGCCGATGGCCAAGATCAAGACCAGCGCCCGCAACCGCGGCTTTTCGACACCGCTGATCGCGGCCGCAGCGCTCGCAGCCGCCCTGCTTTCGGGCTGCGCCTCGCGCGACGACCTGACGACCGGCGGTATTCCTGACGATTACCGCCAGCGCCACCCGATCGTGGTGACCGAAGCCGAGCAATCGGTCGACATTCCGGTTGCCTCGACCGACCGCAGGCTCAACACAGCGCAGCGCGACATGATCCGCGGCTTCGCGCAGAACTACGGTTCGCGCGCCACCGGGCCGGTCTACCTCTTGACCCCAGAGGGATCGCCGAACTCCAACGCCGCCCGCCAGCTGCGCGGCCAGGTGCGCGCCGAACTCTCCGCACGCGGCATCGCGAGCTCGAAGATCGTCAACAGCTCCTATGTGACGCTCGATGCCAAGGATGCGGCGCCGATCCGCCTCACCTTCGTCGGCACCACGGCGATGACCTCGCAGTGCGGCCAGTGGCCGAAGGATATGATCAACGACTTCAGCAACCAGAATTACTATAATTTCGGCTGCGCGACGCAGAACAACCTCGCGGCACAGATCGCCAATCCAGAAGATCTCGTCGCGCCACGTGGCATGACGCCGATCGACGCAACGCGCCGCAACGCCGCCATCAAGGAATATCGCGAACGCAGTTCCACGATCGAAGAAGTCGGTGGCAACGCCGCCGGCAGCTTCTGATCAGACCAGGATTGACGATGAGCACGGTTGAATACGACATCACGAACGCCGCCGACCTCCAGCAGGCCGAAGATGCCATGCGCATGGGCGAGCTGGAAAACATGCGCCCGCTCCCTCGCATTTCGGTGCACGCCTTCTGCGAAAGCGAGGAACTGCAGCGGGTGATGGAGCGCTGCGGTAACGATCGCCGCCTGTCGAAGGTCAGCCTGCGCATCACCAGCGGTGGCATCCCGGCGGCGGCCAACATGTTTGCAAGCGCGCCGACGCCGAACCTGATCATTCTCGAGACACGCGCCAGCAGCGCCAACCTGCTCAACGAACTGGCGCCGCTTGCGGCCGTCTGCGACCCGTCGACCAAGGTCATCATCGTCGGCTACCACAATGACATCGCGCTCTATCGCGACCTGATCCGCAACGGCATTTCCGAATATATCGTGCAGCCGGTGGCGATGCCCGACATCATGACGGCGATGGCGACGATCTTCGTCGATCCCGATGCAGAACCGCTCGGGCGCAGCATTGCCTTCATCGGCGTCAAGGGCGGCGTCGGTTCCTCGACCATCGCGCATAATTGCGCCTTCGGTATTTCGCGGTTGTTTTCGACCGAGACGATCCTCGCCGATCTCGACCTGCCCTACGGAACCGCGAACATCGACTTCGATCAGGACCCGACGCAGGGGATTGCCGAAGCGGTCTATGCACCTGAGCGCCTGGACGAGATGTTCCTCGATCGCCTGCTCACCAAATGCTCGGAGAACCTCTCTTTGCTTGCGGCGCCATCGCTTCTCGATCGCGCCTATGATTTCGACGGACATGCCTTCCAGCCAGTCATGGAAGTACTGCAACGCAGCGCGCCGGTGACCGTGCTCGACGTGCCGCATGCATGGTCCGAATGGACGCGCTCGGTGCTATCTGCCGCCGATGAGGTGGTCATCTGCGCATCTCCCGATCTCGCCAACCTGCGCAACACGAAGAACCTGATCGACGCGCTGCGCAAGATGCGGCCGAACGACAAGGCGCCGCACCTCGTTCTCAACCAGGTGGGCATGCCGAAGCGTCCGGAAATCAGCCCGGCGGATTTCTGCGAGCCGCTGGAATGCGAGCCCGTCGCCATCATCCCGTTCGACAGCAACCTTTTTGGAACGGCTGCCAATAGCGGCCGGATGATCTCGGAGATGGACCCGAAATCGCCGACGGCCGAGACCTTCTCGCAGCTGTCGCACATCGTTACCGGGCGCATCGCCGTCAAGAAGGCGAAGAAGAGCAGTCTTCTCAGCCTCCTGAAGCGCAAGTAGCCCACCAGGAGTGGAATAAGGCATGTTCGGAAAACGCGGAAACGAAGGATCTGGCAAGGCGGGCGGCACGATCGCGCCACCGCCGCCTGTTGCTGCGCCTTCCTCGTCGACGGCGCCCGCCGTCTTCGTCGAGCCGCAGCGCGAGCAGACCCGCCAGCAGGTAGCGCCGCCGCCGATGCAGACCCCGCAGCGCAAGCGCCCTGCCCGCACCGACGAATATTACGACACCAAGGCGCAGGTCTTCTCGGCGCTGATCGACACGATCGACCTCTCGCAGCTGGCCAAGCTCGACGGCGAAAGCGCGCGCGAGGAAATTCGCGATATCGTCAACGATATCATCACGATCAAGAACTTCGCGATGTCGATCTCCGAGCAGGAAGAGCTGCTCGACGACATCTGCAACGACGTTCTCGGCTACGGCCCGCTGGAACCGCTCCTGGCGCGCGACGACATCGCCGACATCATGGTCAACGGCTCCGGCAAGACCTTCATCGAAGTCGGCGGCAAGACGCTGGAATCGGAAGTGCGCTTCCGCGACAACGCCCAGCTGCTCTCGATCTGCCAGCGCATCGTCAGCCAGGTCGGCCGACGCGTCGACGAATCGAGCCCGATCTGCGACGCCCGCTTGCCCGACGGCTCACGCGTGAACGTCATCGCGCCGCCGCTCGCCATCGACGGACCGGCGCTCACCATTCGTAAGTTCAAGAAGGACAAGCTGACGCTCGACCAGCTGGTGCGCTTCGGCGCGATCACGCCCGAGGGCGCGACGCTGCTGCAGATCATCGGTCGTGTCCGCTGCAACATCGTCATCTCCGGCGGTACCGGCTCGGGCAAGACGACGTTGCTCAACTGCCTCACCAACTACATCGACCGCGACGAGCGTGTCATCACCTGCGAAGACACGGCCGAACTGCAGCTGCAGCAGCCGCATGTGGTGCGTCTCGAAACCCGCCCGCCGAATATCGAAGGCGAAGGCGAGATCA
Source organism: Hyphomicrobiales bacterium (assembly GCA_900467745.1). GTDB lineage: Bacteria > Pseudomonadota > Alphaproteobacteria > Rhizobiales > Rhizobiaceae > Rhizobium. The sequence goes on along the minus strand of UBQW01000017.1, from coordinate 96,222 downwards.
CCATGCGCGATCTCGTCAAGAACTGCCTGCGTATGCGCCCGGAACGCATCATCGTCGGCGAAGTGCGCGGACCCGAGGTCTTCGACCTTCTGCAGGCGATGAACACCGGCCACGACGGCTCGATGGGCACGATCCACTCCAACTCGCCGCGCGAATGCCTGAGCCGTATCGAATCGATGATCGCCATGGGCGGCTTCAGCCTGCCGGCGAAGACGGTGCGAGAAATCATTTCCGGCTCGATCGACATCGTCGTGCAGGCCGCGCGCCTTCGCGACGGCTCGCGCCGCATCACGCACATCACCGAAGTGATGGGCATGGAAGGCGACGTGATCATCACCCAGGATCTGATGCGCTACGAGATCGAGGGCGAAGACGCGGCCGGGAAGATCATCGGCCGACATAAATCGACCGGTATCGGCAAGCCGAATTTCTGGGACCGCGCCCGCTACTACAACGAAGAAAAGCGGCTCGCCGCGGCGCTCGACGAGATGGAAGAGAAGTCGAAGGATTAAGATTATGTTCGGTTTCGATCCGATCGTGCTGGGTATCGTGCTGCTCGTGGCCATTTCGGCCGGCGCGGTGTGTTACGGCCTGCTCTTCTCACGGATGGAAACCGAGAAGAAGGCGGCAAGCCGCGTTAGCCGGGTGGCATCGGCCGAACTCGACAAGCAGAACGTCAAGGCGGCGCGCGACCGTGTCCAGGAAATGTCGAAGCGTCGCAAGTCGATGCAGGACAACCTGAAGGATCTCGAGAAGCGGCAGCAGGAAAACGCCAAGAAGAAACTGACGCTGAAATCGCGACTGACGCAGGCCGGCCTCTCGATCACGCCCGGCCGCTTCTACATGTTCAGCGCCATTTTCGGCTTTGTGCTGATGTCCGTCGCGTTTCTGGCCGGCGCCCCTACCATGGTGGTGCTCGGGGTGCCTGTTGTGGCCGGGCTCGGGCTGCCGCGCTGGATCCTCGGCTTCCTGATCAAGCGTCGCCAGAACAAGTTCCTCGACGAATTCCCCAACGCGCTCGATGTCATCGTGCGCTCGATCAAATCGGGCCTGCCGCTGAACGACTCAATCCGGCTGATCGCCAACGAGGGCAAGGAGCCGGTCAAGGGCGAGTTCCGGCGCGTGGTCGAATCCCAGCAGGTCGGCCTCAGCGTGCCCGACGCCTGCACGCGCATGGTCAACCACATGCCGCTGCAGGAGGTGAGCTTCTTTGCGATCGTCATCGCCATTCAATCGCAGGCCGGCGGCAACCTTTCGGAAGCGATCGGCAACCTCTCCAAGGTGCTGCGCGAACGCAAGAAGATGAAGGCCAAGGTCAAGGCGCTTTCCATGGAAGCCAAGGCGTCGGCCGTGATCATCGGCGCGCTGCCGTTCATCGTCGCGACGCTCGTCTACATGACCTCGCCGCAATACATGATGGTGCTGTTCACCGACCCGCGTGGCCACCTGATCATGGGCGCATCGGCGGTCTGGATGTCGATCGGCATCTTCGTCATGCGCAACATGGTCAATTTCGATATCTAACCGAGGCAATGCGATGTCGTCCGATCTTGCGAGTTCCCTGACAGACCCTTCGATGCTGATCGCGGTGCTGGTGGCGCTCGCGGTGTTCGCGACGCTCTATACGCTCGCCATACCCTTCTTCGAGCGCGGCGATCTCAACCAGCGCATGAAGGCGGTCTCGACGGAGCGCGAGCAGATGCGCGCCCGCGAACGCGCGCGGATGAACGCGGAATCGACCGGCAGCAAGGCGTCGCTGCGCACGCAGAACAACCGCTCGGTTCGCCAGATCGTCGAACGCTTCAACCTGCGCGAGGCGCTGGTCGACGAGAACACCATGAACAAGCTGCGCGCGGCCGGCTATCGCTCGGAAAACGCGCTGAACATGTTCCTGGTCGCGCGCTTCCTCTTGCCTTTCTGCTTCTTTGCGCTCGCCATCTTCTGGGTGTTCGGCCTCGATCACCTCGTCGACAAGCCGACGCCTATCCGCTTTCTCGCGACGCTCTGCTTTGCCTATGTCGGCTTCTACGCACCGAACATCTTCATCTCCAACAAGATGAAAAAGAGACAGCATTCGATCAAGCGCGCCTGGCCGGATGCGCTGGACCTGATGCTGATCTGCGTGGAATCCGGTATCTCGATCGAGGCGGCGATGCGCCGAGTGTCTGAAGAACTCGGCGAGGCCTCTCCGCCGCTCGCGGAAGAAATGGTGCTGACGACGGCCGAGCTCTCCTTCCTGCCGGATCGCCGCGTGGCGCTCGAAAACCTCGGCACGCGCACGCAGATCCCGATCGTGCAGTCGGTCGTGCAGGCGCTGATGCAGGCCGATCGCTACGGTACGCCGGTCTCGCAGGCGCTGCGCGTGCTTGCCCAGGAAGGCCGCGACGAGCGCATGAACGAGGCCGAGAAGAAGGCCGCCGCGCTGCCGCCGAAGCTTACCGTGCCGATGATCCTGTTCTTCCTGCCGGTTCTGGTCGCCGTCATTCTCGGACCGGCCGGTATCCAGGTCGCCGACCGATTCTAAGCGGCCCTACCGATAGCAGAACCGATTTTTGGGATGGACCGCCGCGCGGGACCGTGTGACATTCGATCACGTCACCCCCACCCACGGACCATCGCCATGTCGTCGCTCAGCGTCTTTCTTAGCATTATCGCAACGCTCTCGATCGGCGCGATGAGCCCCCGGGCCAAGCTTCGTTCTCGTCTCCAGGATCGCCGTGTCGCGCTCGCGTGTCGACGGGCTTGCGGCAGCGGTCGGCATGGGTCTGGGCGGCGTTCTGTTCAGCATCCTGGCGCTGGCGGGGCTGACGGCCCTGCTCTCGCAGTTCGGCTGGCTCTATCTGGCGCTGAAGATCATGGGCGGGCTCTATCTCGCCTATATCGCCTACAAGATCTGGCGCGGCGCCAGCGAGCCGCTTGAGATCGGCGAGACGACCGCTGCCAACCGCGCCGTCGGCCGCAGCTTCATGACAGCGTTCCTGACGCAGGTCAGCAATCCGAAGACGATCGTCGTCTATGCCAGCATTTTCGCGGCGCTCTTGCCGAAGACCATTCCGCTGGAATTGTTCGTGGCGATCCCGCTTGGGGTCTTCGCCGTCGAGGCCGGGTGGTACACGATCGTGGCGCTGGCTTTCTCGGCGCGGCACCCGCGCCGGATCTATCTCGCCGCGAAGAAATGGATCGACCGCGCGGCCGGCGCCGTCATGGCCGGGCTCGGGCTGCAGCTTGTCGTGTCAGGCCTGAGCGGCCGTTAGACTTTAATCAGTTGGCGCTGGCTGTCGCGGTGCCGACATCCTTGGCGGCGAGCTTCTGCCAGGAATTCTGCTGCGACATCATCGAGCGGAGGTAGGCGACATTGGCATCAGCCTGCTGCGGAGAGAGTTCGCCGCGGGCGATCTTTTCAGCTTCCGGGAAGCGACCCTGCAGACCGACGACGAGCGCGAGGTTCTGGCGCACGCGGCTATCGGCCGTCGGCTGGCTTGCTGCCTGGCGGAGATAGGTTTCGGCGGTCCTGAGATCGCGGGTCAGCACGTAGGACATGCCGAGGTTGGAGAGGATCGACGGCTCGCCCGGCTGCAGATCGAGCGCGTCGCGGTAGCGCTGGCGGGCCTCGCTGGAGCGGCCGAGCTGATCGAGGATGGCGCCCTGGGCGGAGACGAGCTTCCAGTCGGGACGGTCGGCGGTCTGGGCGCGGCCGATGGTATCGAGCGCCTGCTGCAGCTGGCCGGCGGCGGCCTGCGCCTTGCCATAAGCTGCGAGCACGCTGCGGTCCTGCGGATTGGCGATCGCCACCTGCTGCATGACGGCGAGCGCCTGGGCATCCCTGCCCTGCATGCGCAGGAGATTGGCGTAGTTGACGCCGTTGACGGGATCGCGCGGGTTCTTCTCATAGGCCTGGCCGACGCGATCGGTGGCGGAGCGCACTTCCTGATCGTTCATCGTCTCGACCGGCTTGTTCAGCGCGACCGGGATGGAGCCCGTCGTCATCCTGTCCTTGGTGGTGTTGCAACCGGCCAGCATCAGGGCCAGCATGGCGGTTGCCGCGCACTGGAGGAGACGGGTTTTCGAAGTGGTGTTGACCAAAGCAGCCATCGCGGTTTCCTGAAATCAGAAATCGGCGCCTGACCTAAAAGCGGAACAGGGAAAGGCTTTGACGCAATCTACGCTCAAGCAATAGTCTGTTAACCCTAACGGAACGTTAAAATATGATTCCCGGACGCCCCCGAAGGATAAACAATGCCCCCGTTCCAGTTCATCGAGAGACCGACCCCCTTCAACTCCAAGGGCGGTCAGACCCTGCCGATCTTCGCCGTCACGCCGGCGCATATCGAAACCGGGACGATCGATCCGATCGCGCTCGATTGGGCGAAGAAGGCGGGCTACAAGGCCGAAAGCGGCTCGCTGCTGCTGATCCCCACTTCGGAAGGCCATCTGGGCGGCGCTCTCTTCGGCCTCGGCACCAATCCTTCCGAGCAGCCCTATATCACCGGCAAGCTGGCGCGCGCGCTGCCGGCGGGCGACTGGCATATCGAGACGGCGCCGCTGACGGCCAACCGGCTGGCGCTCGGCTTCGGCCTGGGGAGCTACCGCTTCGACCGCTACAAATCCGAAAAGCAGCCGGCCGGCACGCTGATGATCCCACGCGATGCCGATGCCGCCGATATCAAGCGGCAGCTGGCCGGCGTGTTTCTCGCCCGCGACCTGATCAACACCCCCACCAACGACATGGCCCCGAACGAGCTGGAAGCGGCGTTCCGCGGGCTTGCGGCGCACTACAAGGCGGAGATCTCGGTGATCTCGGGCGACGACCTCCGGCATAATTTCCCTCTCGTGCACACAGTCGGCCGCGCCAGCGCCGACGCGCCGCGCCTGATGGAGCTGCGCTGGGGCAAGAAGGGCCATCGCAAGATCACGCTCGTCGGCAAGGGCGTCTGCTTCGACACCGGTGGCCTCGACATCAAGCCCGCCTCCTCCATGCTTCTGATGAAGAAGGACATGGGTGGGGCTGCCAACGTCATGGGCCTGGCGCTGATGATCATGGACGCCAAGCTGAAGGTTGACCTCCGCGTCGTCATTCCGGTGGTCGAGAACTCTATCTCTTCGAATGCCTTCCGCCCCGGCGACATCTACAAGAGCCGCAAGGGGCTCACCGTCCAGATCGACAACACCGACGCCGAGGGTCGCCTGATCCTGGCCGACGCGCTTGCTTATGCCGACGAGGAAGAGCCCGACCTGATGATCGACATGGCAACGCTGACGGGAGCAGCGCGCGTGGCGCTCGGACCCGACCTGCCGCCCTTCTTCACCGACGATACGGATCTCGCGCGCGACCTTATGGAATCGAGCATCGAGACCGACGATCCGCTCTGGCGGCTGCCGCTCTATGCCGGCTACGAAAAGGATATCCGCGCCAAGTTCGCCGACATCACCAATGCGCCGGCGGGCGGGATGGCGGGGGCGATCACGGCGGCATTGTTCCTCAAGCGCTTCGTCAGCCACGCCAAGAGCTGGGCGCATTTCGACATTTACGGCTGGGCGCCTTCGGAGCGGCCGCATTCGCCCGGCGGCGGCGAGGCACAGGCGATCCGGGCGCTCTACCACCACATCCGCGAGAGCGTTCGTTAAGGCGCGTCGTGATCGTTAAAATTTTATTCACCCTGTGGGGCGGCAGATTTGCCGCCCCATTGCGTTGTGCGGATACGTGCCGGAAAATGGAACGCAGGCGCAACGAATGCGGGAGGGGCCGTGCCGATCGAATTGACCGCATCGCAGGCGCTCGGGCTCTGGCATGGCGTCTCGCTCGACCAGGTTCGCCACGACGACCGCGATTTGACATTGCGCCAGATGGCGATCCTGCTGCATATCTACCTCGTGCCGCCGCCGCATACCGTGCGCGGGCTGGCCGCCGAGCTGAATGTCACCAAACCCGTCATCACCCGGGCGCTCGATACGATGGGCGAGATGGGGCTGGTGGACCGGGTGCGCGATGACAGCGACCGGCGCAACGTGCTGATCAAGCGCACCGTGGGCGGCGCGCTTTATCTGGAAAAACTGGGCGACCGCGTGCGCGAGCACGGGCGCCGGCTGTGACTTTGAGGACAAGACCATGACCACGCTCGACCGCCGCCTGCACGCCTTCAGGGAAGACCTCGCCGAGCGCGGGCTGGAAGGACAGGTCACGGCGCAGCGCTTTACCGACGGGACGCCGGCACGCATCGCCGTGCCCGTCGTGGGCCTGCGGCCGCGACCCGACGCGACCGTTGGTATCGACACCGAGCTCTTGTTCGGCGAGGACGTGACCGTGCTCGACCGCGCCGAGGGATGGTGCTGGATCAAGGCGCGATCGGACAATTACGTCGGCTATCTGCCCGAGAGCGCGGTGAGCGAAAAGGCGCCCGCGCCGACCCATATCGTCACCGTTCAGCGCACCTTTCTCTATCGTGAGCCGGAACTGCGCAAACCCTATAACGACATTCTTTCGATGGGCAGCCGCGTGGCGGTCGCCGGCACCGCGGAGGCGCGCGGCAACCACTATGTGACGCTGGAAGACGGCACCGCGATCTTCGCCAAGCATGTTCAGCCGATCGGCGCGCTTGATGGTGTCGACTATGTCGATATCGCCGCCCGCTTTGTCGAAACTCCCTATCTCTGGGGCGGTCGCTCCGGGCTTGGGATCGATTGCTCCGGGCTGGTGCAGCTTTCCATGCTGATGACCGGCCGCGCCGCGCCGCGCGATACCGACATGCAGGCGTCAGCGCTCGGCACGCCGATTTTGCGCGAGGAGCTGCAACGCGGCGACCTGGTGTTCTGGAAGGGGCATGTGGCGATCATGGAGGATGCGGAAACGATCCTGCACGCGACCGGCCATACCATGACGGTGGTGCGCGAGAATTTCGAGGAGGCCGTCCAGCGCATCGGCTGGCTCTACGAGCAGCCGAACGGCTACCGCCGCCCGATCAGATGACCGGCGGCTTCGGCCACGATGTGACGCCGCCCGACCACGTTTCGAAGGCCTTGGACAATCGCAGAACGCGCATGTCGTCGAAACGGGGGCCGACGATCTGTAGGCCGATCGGCATGCCGGATCTGGAGAAGCCGCAATTGATCGACGAGGCCGGCTGCTCCGACATGTTCCAGGGAACGGTGAAGGCGATGTGCTCGAAGGGCCGGGCCGGATCGTTGGTCGGCGAGGCCCATTCGGCCGGATAGGAGACGATGGGATTGGTCGGCGACAATACTGCGTCGACCGCCTCGAACAGCGCGCCGCAGGCCTTGCGCATCTCGATCGTCTGGTTGAAGCCCTTGACGGCGGCCACGCCGCTCACATCGGCCCCACCCTTCGCCCAGCCGTAGATATAGGGAAGGATGCTTTCCCGGCGCTCCTCGCTCAGCCCCTCGATATCGCCCCAGAAGCGGGCACGCCAGAAATTGTCGAGACCATCCAGCATCGCCCGCGACAGCACCGGACCGACCGGCACGATGACGGCGCCGGCTTGCTCGAACTGTTTCGCCGCCGCGACGACCGCCGCCTTCACCTCGTCCTCGGCCTCGAGGCCGNNGTCGAGATCGGTCCAGTCGATGTCGTTTGGCGGCAGGCTGGTGCCGTCGCGCCAGTCCGGCCGCGACAGCGTTGCCATGGCGAGCGCCGCATCATCGACCGTGCGCGTCATCGGCCCGGCGCAGCGGCCGACATAATAAGGGTCAACCGGGATGCGGCCGTGGCTTGGCTTGAAGCCGAAGATACCGGTCCAGCCGGCCGGGAGCCGCACGGAGCCGCCGATATCGGTGCCGATATGCAGCGGACCGTAGCCGGCCGCGGCCGCAGCCGAGGCGCCGGCGCTGGAACCGCCGGGGTTCTGGCTGACATCCCACGGATTGCGGCTGAGCTTGTGGAAGCTCGAGAGGCCGGACGAGAGCATGCCGTAATCAGGGCATGTGGTCTTGGCGAAGATGATGGCGCCATCCTCGCGCATGCGGGCGGCGATGGGCGCGTCGTCGAGCGCCGGCGTCAGCTCCACGGCCCTGGTGCCGAGCGGGACGGGCTGACCTCTCGTGGCGATAAGCTCCTTCAGCGTCACCGGGATGCCATCGAGCGGGCCTAGCGTTTCGCCCTTCGCCCAACGTTCGGTCGAGGCCTTGGCCTGGGCGCGGGCGGCGTCGGGATCGTAGAGATAGAGCGCGGCGATGTGCGGCTCCCACGCAGCGATATGCGGCTCCAGCGCCAGCCAGTATTCCAGCGGAGACAGGCTCTTGCTTGCAAAGTGCCGCTTCAGCTCGCGGATGCTCAGGTCGATCTCGGTCATGGCGCGGTCTTTCAAAATGACATCATCAAATCAGCGGCGTCTTCAATCAGCGGCTTGTTCAATCAGCGACTGGCCTCGCGAGGATCGAGCAGGTCACGCAGCCCGTCGCCCAGCATGTTGAAGCCGAGGACGGAGAGCGCGATGGCGAGGCCGGGGAGGATGGCAAGCCAGGGGGCAAGGGCAAGATAGGTTTGCGCATCGGCCAGCATCCGCCCCCAGCTCGGCGCCGGCGGGGCAAGGCCGAGACCGAGGAAGCTGAGGCCCGCTTCGGTGAGCACCGCGAGGCCAAGCTGGATGGTCACCTGGACGATGAGCTGGCTCATGATATTGGGCAGCACGTGGCGCAGCGAAATCGCCAGCCGGGTATTGCCAAGCGCACGGGCGGCGAGCACGTAATCGCGGCTCCATGCCTGCAGCGCGCTTGCCAGCGCAACACGGGCAAAGACCGGAATGAGAAAGGTGGCGATGGCGGCGATCGCCGTCAGCCGGCCGCCGCCGAGGAAGGCGCCGAGCATCATGGCCGAGAGGATGGGCGGGAGCGCGAAGATCACGTCGCAGACGCGCATCAGAAGCGTTTCGAAAATGCCGCGAAAGGCGGCCGCGGCCAAGCCGGCGATGGTGCCGAGCGTGCCGCCGATGGCGACGGCGACGATGGCAATCGACAGCGAATTCCAGCAGCCGACCATCAGCATTGAGAGCACGTCGCGGCCGAGCTGATCCGTGCCGAGAAGACCGAAGCCGAGCGGTGGCTGCAGCTTGTGAATGATCTGCATCTTGGCCGGCGGCAGCGGCGTCCAGACGAGCGACACGAGCGCGATGGCCACCAAACACGCGACGATCGCGGCGCCGATGATAAGGTTGACGCGCTTGACGCCGCGCATGCGGCGGCGGCCGATATTTGTTGCAGTGGAGACCAAGGGCGCCATCTCAGATCCCCTTTCTCAAACGCGGGTCGATCGCGAGATAGGAGAGATCGACCAGGAAATTCATGACGATGACGAGGCCGGCGAAGAACAGCACCACATCCTGCATGACGACGATATCGCGCTGCGACAGCGCCTGATAGGCGAGACGTCCGAGGCCGGGGAGATTGAAGACGTTCTCGACCAGGACTGCGCCGGCCACCAGGAAGGTGAATTGCAGGCCGAGGATGGTGAGGATCGGCACCAGCGCATTGGGCACTGAATGGCGCCAGAGCACGGTGGCTGATGACAGGCCCTTGGCGNNCCCGCGCTCCAGCCCGGAAACCCGCCCGCCGGCATCAGCCCGAGCGTGGTCGAAAACAGGATGATCAACAGCAGCGCCACCCAGAAGGCGGGGACGGCGATGCTGACCTGCGAGAAAACGGCCGCGACCGTATCAACGATGCCGCCGCGCCTGGAGGCTGCGGTGACGCCGAGGGGGATGGCGATGGCGACGGAGAGCAGAATAGCGATGAGGGCGAGCGGCAGGGTGACGGCGAGGCGCTCGAGGATGAGGCCGGCGACGGGGACGCCGTAGGTGTAGGATCGCCCGAGATCGCCGGTGAAGACGCCTGCCAGCCACTCGGCGTAGCGTATGAGGAGCGAGCGGTCGAGGCCGAGCTCGTGACGGAGCGCGGCGAGCGTCTCCGGCGAGGCCGAGGTGCCGAGCATGATCGAGGCCGGGTCGCCGGGCAGCATGTCCATGACGGCGAAGATCAGCAGCGAGACCACGAGCAGCGTGAGGACGAGGCCGGCGACGCGACGGAGCACGAGGGCGATCATGCGGCGGCTCTTGGGGTGGAGGGAAGATAGGGCGAGCGGCCCGCTACGAGTNNTGCCGGACATCTCCCCCACAAGGGGGGAGATCGAATCGTTGTGATGGCATTGCTGAACGTTGAAGTCAGAGCGAGCGGGTGAGCCAAGCCAATCTCCCCCCTTGTGGGGGAGATGCCCGGCAGGGCAGAGGGGGGTATCCTTGGTGGGGCGATGGCTCTTTGCGGCTCGGCTGTAAGTGAACTTCGCGCGCGTGGCCCCCTCATCCGCCTGCCGGCACCTTCTCCCCGCTGGGGAGAAGAGACTCGTGGCGGGCCGCTCGCGCCAACCTCCCCTTCTCCCCGACGGGGGTCCGAAGGACGGGTCGAGACCAGCGGCTCGACTCCGGTCAGTAGCCCGGAGGGTCGAATGAGGGGGAGCCGCAAGCTCGATGGCTGCCGTCAGCGTACCGCTTACCCTACCCTCTCCCACTAACACAAACCCTTCCGCCACCTATTCGTCCCAGGAGACGTTGGTGAGCACATTGGACGGGATCGGCTCGTTTTCCCAGAGGCCTTTCAGCTTCTTGTCCCAGACGCCGAGCTTGGGCATGACGAAGAGGAAGAGAGCCGGGACGTCGTCGGCGAGGATGGTTTGTGCCTGCCCGTAGATCTTGGCCTGCGCGGCCGGATCGGTGGTTTCCTGGACCTTCTTCATCAGCGCGTTGAAATCAGGGTTCTTGTAGTTGAAGTAGTAGGGATCGCGGGAATAGATGTCGATGTCCATCGGCTCGGCATGGGCGACGATGGTCATCTGGTAGGCGCGGTCCTTCATCACGTCCTGGACCCACTTGGCCGGGAATTCGGTGGGCTCGATGGTCATGGTGACGCCGATTTCGGCGAGCATGGCCTGCATGACCTCGGCGCTGCGCGGTGCATAGGCCATCTGCGGGGACTTGATGGTGAAGGTGAAGCCATCGGGATAGCCGGCTTCCGTCAGCAAGGCCTTGGCCTTTTCGGGATCGTAGGGAAGCTTGGTCGTCAGGTCGACATAGCCGGGATCATTCGGCGTGTAGTGGCTGCCGATCGGCGTGCCGAGGCCGGACCAGGCGCCTTCGATCACCGTCTTGCGGTCGATCGCCATCATCAGGGCCTGGCGCACGCGCTTGTCGTTGAAGGGCTTTTCGGCATTGTTCATGCCGGCCACGACCTTGAGCTCGGTGTTGCCGATCTTGGTCGTCAACCTGGCGTCGCCGTCGAAGGAGGACATCAGCTCGGGTGCTGCAAATTCGGGGATGGCGTCGACGTCGCCGGATTTCAGCGCGGCTGCCTGCGCCTGCGGATCGGCGATGAAGCGGAAGATGACCTTGCCGAGGGCGACCGAGACGTCCTTGTTCCAATAGCCGGCGTTCTTTTCCAGCTCGACCTTGTCGCCCTTGGCCCAGCTGACGAACTTGAAGGGGCCGGTGCCGACGGGCTTGGTCTTGTCGTCGGCCGCCGAGTTCGGCGCCACCATGACGGAGGCCGGCCAGCCGAGCCAGTAGAGCAGGCTGCCGGTGGGCTCGGAAAGATGCAGCACCAATGTTGCGGCATCGGGCGTGTCGATCGAGGCGATGGAGGCGAAGAAGCGCTTCTGCGGATTGACGGAATCCTTGCCGCGGGCGCGGTCGAGCGCGAACTTGGCGGAGGCGGAATCGAAGGCCTGCCCGTCGTGGAAGGTCACGCCTTCGCGCAGCTTGAACGTATAGGTCAGTCCGTCGGGCGAGATCTCCCAGCTTTTCGCCAGCTGCGGCTGAACCTTGCCGGCCTCGTCGATCGTCACCAGACCCTCGAAAACGTTCTGCCAGGTGACCTGGCCGATGGCGACGGGGGCAGCGATCGTCGGGTCGAGGCCGGTGGGCTCGATGGTCATGCCGAGGCTGAGCGTGGTCTTGGCGGCTTCAGCCGGCGTCAGGCTGAGCATCACCAGGCCGGCCGAGACGGCGGCCCCAAGCGAAAGACGACGAACGAGACGCGCCGAGGGCGCGAGCGAAAGCTTGATCATCATGTCCCCTTCATGGCCGCCGCTTGCTGCAACTGGCCGATTGCCGATAGAGTGTCATTGCGCCTGTGCACACACAATGACGATTATGTGTGCTCAGTGTAGCCGAAAGAGCTACACAGGAATTTCCCGCTCGATGCAAGCCCAAGGCGATGCAAGTGCAAGACCGTCGGTTGGCGACCGTTGCATTTCCTCAGCCCTTGCCGACAGGACCGCCGGCGCGCTCGCGCATGAAACACTCGATGAAGTCGAGAAGCTTGGAGGCGGCGAAGGATAGCTGGCGATCGGGCGCGACGCAGAGATCGACATGGGTGCGGATGGCACTTTTGGGCGCCAGCGGCACGGCCCGCAGCTGGCCGGCCTCGATCTCGCGGCGCACCGTCAGCGCCGGCAAGAGCGTGGCTGCGGCACCGCTTAACACCAGTTCCTTCAGCATTTCCAGCGAGCTGGTGATGAAGACGGCATCGAAGCTTAGCCCCGCCTTCTCGAACAGCGCGTCGAAGGCCTGGCGGAAGCCGAAGGATTGGTCGGGCAAAGCCAATGGATAGTCGGCTATATCCTTGAGGCTGACTTCCTGTCGCTCGGCTGCCGGATGGCTTGTCGCGACGATCAGGTCGTAGGCGATCTCGGAGCGCAGCCTCACCTTGGTGCCCGCTACGGCCGGCGCAAACAGCGTGACCGCGATATCCGCCTCGCCGCCATTGACCGCCTCGACGGCCTGACGGGCGCTGGAGATGGTGACCTCGAAATGCAGCTTGGGATATTTGAGGCTGAACTCGGCCAGCGCCGGCGCCAGGAGATTGGCGACGGTGGCGCCATTGGCGTGGATGGCGACGCGGCCGGCCTGCAGGCCCTTCAGATCCTCGATCAGTTGGGCCGACATGATCGAGCTCGCGCAGGGTGCGGCCGGCGCGGGCGGCGAGCAGTTCGCCGGCGGCCGTCAGCTTGACGCCACGGGCGCTACGCTCCACCAGCGGCGCGCCAAAGTGATATTCGAGGTTCTCGATCTGCCGGCTGATCGCTGTTGGTGCGACGTTCAGGTTTTCGGCGGCCTGGCGCATCGAATTGGTGCGGACCAGTTCGTCGAAATACATCAGGGCGCGTATCTGCATCTCACCGTCTCCGCATTCGGACCAATGCCATCCTCTAATCCATCACAGACGATCGGCATAGCGGTCCCGCCACGCCGGCTGGGCGCCTTCCACCGGGAGCGCCGTCGCCTCATAGACACCGCGGGCAATGGCGCGGGCCATCACAAGCGTGGCGAGGTGGCAGAGTTCCAGAAAATCGGGCAGGCCACCGAGCGGCCTGGCGCCGGTGGCAGCCGAGAAGATGGTGTCGCCATCGAGCGGCAGATGCGCGGGCAACAGCGCCCGAGCAAAGCCGTCATGGCCCATGACAGCGAGACGATGGGCCTCGGCCTTGGTCAGCACGGCATCGGTGACGATGGCGCCGATGGTCGTGGCCGTGGTGTTCATGCCCTTGAGGCGCATGGCGGTATCGCGCGCATCGATTGCCTGCGGCAGGCCGAGGCCGCCGAATTCATGGTCCTCTTCGAAAGGCGCCGACCAGAAATGCGGCCCCTCGCCCACCGTGGCGGAACCCAGCGCATTGACGGCGACGATGGCAGCGATGGTGTGGCCAGCCGACGAGCGGGCGCTAGCCGAGCCGAGGCCGCCCTTGAAGGTCGCCGTGGTGGCGCCGGTGCCGGCGCCCACGGTGCCGAGCGCGAACGAACCCTTCGCGGCAGCGCGAAAGGCTTCGTAGCCGAGATCGCGATAGGGCGATTGCAGGCCCCAATCCTTGTCGCCGCCGTTCAGGAGGTCCATCAGGATCGCCTGCGGGACGATGGGGACGCGCTGGTTTCCAACCGGAAAGCCGCGGCCCATGGCGCGCAGGCCGGCCTGGACCCCGCCGGCGGCATCGAGCCCGAATGCGGAGCCGCCCGAGAGCACGAAGGCATCGACCTCGGCCACCGTCATAGAGGGATCGAGCAGCGCCGTATCGCGACCGCCGGGCGCGCCGCCGAGCACGACGCCGGAGGCCACCGCCGGCCGATCGAAAACGATCGCGGTGACGCCGGAGCCGAGGCTGACATCCGTGGCGTGGCCGACGGAGAGGCCCTCAATATCGGTAAGCAGATTGAGCAAGTGCTGCGTCCTCTTCGTCAGTGGGCTTTTCGCAGATGGGCGATCAGCAGGAGGCGATAGGACGATATGGGAGGGCAAAAAACAAGACCGGCCCCGCTTCAGGCGGGACCGGTCAGATATCCTCGAATTGTTTTCGCCCGGCCGCTTCAAGCCGGCGTCGAACCTTGCCCTCAGGCATGGATGGGTTTGGGATGACGGCGGGTCATCAGATCGTGGATCGCGTGCTTGACCTCGGCCGGCGAGCTGAAGTGCTGCTCGTCGAGATCGTGGACGTGATACTTCACGGCAATGAATTTCAGCCGGTTTTCATCCGGAATGACGATGCCAACAGGCACGCCCGCGTATTCGATAACTTCTTTTTTCATGCATAGAACTCCTGCCGCGCGGAGTGCGTCGGCGATGGCGAATTGACTTGTCTTTTACCGTTTAAGGGGGGACGAAGGTCACATTCGACAGTTCGGGCGGGAGAGAGCGCCCGGACGGTCACTGCCAAGCACCGGGCGCATCAGGAGCGTGGCAAGAATTTCAAAGTCGTTCATGTCTCATTCCTTTCTTCTGCGTCGTGCTTGCTTCGGGCCCCGGGCATGCCGGGACCGGCGGTTGGTGTTCCGTATAATCTACCTTATTTGTAGAGAATACATAACGAACTGTCGGAAACATATTCCGAAACGTGTCAAAATGTCGGCGATTAGGAAAATATCATTCCGCCAAAGCCGAATTCACGAGAAGACCATTAGCAGGTCTTTGTGCACTTGGTATGACGATACGGAACTCTCCGTCGCTCGCAGCCAGAGATAGGGAGTGCGTCTGATTCCGGCAATGGGGCTTTTGATTAAAAGTCTGTAAGCCGCGAAATGACCGAAATGGTTAACGGGCGCCGACGGGTAATTAACGCTTGAAAGTCAGGTGGATCGTGCCGCTCGGCGCGGTTTCCGATGTGACAGTGTAGCCCGCTTCGAGGCCACGCAGATCATCCCACAGGCGAATGCCGCGACCCAAAAGAATCGGCGCGATCGCGACATGAAGCTGATCGACGAGACCGGCTTTCAGGAAATCGCGCGCGACCGTCGGTCCGCCGCCGACGCGCACATCCTTGCCGTTAGCGGCCTTGGTCGCCTGCGCCAGCGCATCGACCGGATTGACGCTGAGGAAGTGGAACGTCGTGCCGCCGGCCATCTCGATCGACGGGCGCTGCTTATGGGTAAGAACAAAGACCGGGTAGCCAAAGGGCGGCTCGTCGCCCCACCATCCGCGCCAGTCCGGATCATCGGGAAAATTGTGCAGGCCGAACATGCCGGCGCCCATGATCTCGGCGCCGATATTGTCGAAATAGGCCTGCGCATAGTCATCGTCGAGGCCGGTGGTGCCGCTGCCGCTTGTGTCCTTGAAGACGCGCTCCCGGAAGGTCCGCGTGGCCGCATAGGCGCCTACGAGCCGTGGCCAGTCCTCGCCGAACGGGACTTCTGATGTCTGGTCGGTCGTCGTCGCGAAACCGTCCAGCGAGATCATGAGATCAATACGGACTGCCATCGTGCTATCCTCCTCACAGCTCAAATACTAAGGCTATTGCCTTTCTATCAGATCAAATCACTAAGGCAAGTGCCTTTCTAATATTGACCCGTAACCCGGCCTGCCGTAAAAAACGACATGCCCTATAACTCGACCCCGCTCGACCTCGCCTTTCACGCCCTCAGCGACCCCACGCGCCGCGCGGTGGTCTCGCGGCTGGCCGAGGGCGAGGTATCGGTCAGCATCCTGGCGGAGCCCTTCGACATGGCCCTGCCCTCCTTCGTCCAGCATCTGAAGGTGCTTGAAGACTGCGGGCTGATCGCCAGCGAGAAGCGTGGCCGCAGCCGCTGGTGCCGTCTGGTGCAGGCGCGGTTCGACGAGGCGGCGGACTGGATGGCATCCGAGCGGCTGCGCTGGAGCCAGCGGCTGGATCGTCTGGAGACTTATCTCGACAATACGCAAGATGAAGTGGGAGGAGATTGAAGCACATGGCAGATCCGTTTGGCAGCTGGTCGCTGGACCGCGAAATCGTGCTGGTGAAGGTCATCAATCATCCCCGCCACAGGGTCTTCGCGGCCTGGATGGACCCCAATGCCTTGGCGCAATGGTATGGTCCCGCCGGACTTGCGATCGAGAGCATTGAGGCCGATATCCGCGAAGGCGGCGTGTGGCGGTTCGACATGGTGGGTATGTTCGAAGGCCGGGAGCAGCGTTTCCCCAATCTCATGCGCTTTCTCGAAATCGTGCCCAACGAACGGATCGTCATGGACTACGGCACGCCCGACCCCGAGGACCCTGATCGCTTCCGGGTGACGGTGACCTTCGACGAGCAGACCGACGGCAAGACGGTGCTGACCATGCGCCAGCTGCATCCCACCCGCGCGCGGCGTCAGTTCGTCATCGGTTTCGGCGCCGTCGAATATGGGCTGCAGACGCTTGACGGCCTGGTGGCCTGGCTGGATGGCCAGGCAGGCAGGCGGGGCGGCCGGGTAAGGCCGCTTACCAGCCCTCGGACAGAACCTTTTCCAGCATGTCGACGAAGAAGTCGGCGCTTTCGGCGGCAAGGCAGAGCGGCGGCTTGATCTTCAACACGTTGAGGTGATCGCCGGTCGGCTGCATGATGACGCCGAGTTCGAGCAGGCGCGTGCAGATCGCCGCCGTCTCCTCCGTTGCCGGCTCCAGCGTTTCGCGGTCGCGGACGAATTCGACGCCGAGATAAAGCCCCATGCCATGCACGGCGCCGATGAGCGGATGATGATCCATAAGCGCCACCAGCCGGCCCTTCAGCCGATCGCCGATCTCGCGGGCATTCTGCTGCAGCGCCTCGTCGGCCATGATGTCGAGCACGGTGATGCCGACGACGGAGCTGACAGGGCTGCCGCCAGCGGAGGAGAAGAAATAGCCCTCCTTCTCCAGCGAATCGGCGATCGCCCGCGTGGTGATGACGGCGCCGAGCGGGTGGCCGTTGCCCATGCCCTTGGCGACCGTGATGATATCGGGCACCACCTGCTGCTCTTCGAAGCCCCAGAAATGGTGGCCGAGCCTGCCATAGCCGACCTGCACCTCATCGGCGATGCAGACACCGCCGCGGGCGCGCACCTGGCCGTAGACGGCGGCGAGATAGCCATGCGGCAGCGCGATGCCTCCGGCGTTGCCGTAGACCGGTTCGGCGATGAAGCCCGCCAGCCGCTCGCCGCTGGCGTCGATCAGTTCCAGCGCGGCAACAACGCTCTGCAGGTAGTCGCCGGTCGAATCGGGGCCGCGAAACTCGCCGCGATAGGTGTTGGGCGCGGCGACGGGATGGACCCAATCGGGCCGCGTCGTCAGCGCCTGCGGGTTGTCGGCGATCGAGGTGGAGACGGCGTCGCTTGCCACCGACCAACCGTGATAGGCCTCCAGCAGGCTCAGCATGTTGCGCGCGCCGGTGTGGGCCCAGGCAAGCCGCAGCGCCAGATCGTTGGCCTCCGATCCCGAATTGACCAGGAAGACGGTGTCGAGACCTTCGGGGGCCAGAGCCGCCAGCCGCTCGGAGAGATCGGCGACGGCGGCGTAGTGAAAGCGCGAATTGGTGTTCAACCGCAGCCATTGTTCGCCGACGGCGTCCGCCAGGCGCGGATGGCCGTGGCCGAGAATGGTGACGTTGTTGACCATGTCGAGATAGGCGCGTCCCTCGACATCGAACATGTGTTCCTTCCAGCCGCGCTCGATGCGCGGCGGGGTCTCGTAATAATGCTTCTGCGCGGCGGCGAAATGGGCCGTGCGCACAGCAAGGATTTCCGCATCGACAGGCTTCGGCGCCTCGACGCCCTTGCCGAGCAGGGGTGCCGGCGACGGGCAGAGTGCCGACCATGCGAAGACCTCGGCGGGCGTGCAGAAGAGCGGCGGCTCGGCGCCCTTCAAGGTCGAGAGCTGCACGCGCAACCCGCCGAGCGAACCCTGCTCGCCAGAGACCACGCCGATCGCCTGGCCAGCTTCGAGCTCGGCGCCGTCCTCGACCGATGGGTCGAGACCGTCGAGATGGAGGCTGATATCGGCACCCTCGAGCACGAGATGGTGGTTCTGCCAGCTGATGCGGCCGGAAAAGGGGGCAGCAATCGTGTTGCCCGCGGCCAGGCAGATATCGGCATGCAGGGCGTAGGTGGCGGACGGCCTGGCGCTCAGCAGGCGGGCGCGCGACAATCTGTATTCGCCGTAGCGGGTTGCGGCGGCATCGGCCTCGGACGCGGCGCGGGCGAGCAGGCGCCAGTCCATATCGCCCTGGCCCCAATTTCCGGCGGCGAAGTGCTGGCTTTCGACGCCGAGGTCGACATAGAGCATGTTTTGGAGATCGAGATCGGGCAGCAGCGGATGCCAGTGCTCGGTCGCGACAGCAGGCAGTTCGATGCCCGCCGTCTTCAGAATGGCCGTTTCCATGAGATCGAAGGGAACGGCGATGGCGGTATCGAAGATGCGCTGCTCGAGCACGAGGTTGGCGCGGACATATTCGTTTTCAGGATCGATGGAGATCTGCTGCTCGCTGCTCGCCACCAGAATGACGGCGCGGGCGACGACCAATGGCCAGAGCGCCCTGAGCTCCTCTTCCTTCAGCGGATAGACCTCGTGGTAAGCCTTGACGGCGGGCAGCACGAAGAAGGGATCGCCATCGGCCTGGTGCAGCAGCGAGGCGCAGGTGACGGCGAGATCGCCGATCAGCCAGCCGCGGATGATATCGCCGAAATCGATGACGCCATCGGGAATGAGACGACCTTTTTTGTCACGACGACTGACGACGTTGTCGCCGGTGACGTCGTGGTGGACGGCCTGCAGGCGCAGTGCCGGCGCGAAAGGCTGCACGCGGCGGACGGCAGCGACCATGTTCTTGGCGATACGGTCGCGCGCGGCGCCATCGGTGATCGCCGACAGGAGCTGGACGGCGACCGGGCCGGCGCGGCGCAGGTCCCATTGCAGGTTGCGGTCGAGGCCGGGGTGATCGAAATCGGCCAAGGATTTGGCGAGATTGGCGCAAAGCGCGCCCAGCGCCGCCACGGATTGTTTGGGGAGATATGAAGGCTTGGTGAGGCCCTCGCCTTCGAGATATTCCAGCAGGCGAACCTGGTAGGTCTGGTCGCGGACGACGACGGCGACGATGTCCTGGCCATCGGTAGAAGCGACCACGCGGGGCACGCGCGGCGCGCCCTCGATGCCGGCGAGATGACGGATCGCGGCATTCTGAGCCTCGAGCTCGATCGTCTCGTAGATCATGTGGCAGATCTTCAGGACATATGTCTGATCGCCGGTATCGACGCGGTAGTTGCGGTCCTGCTGGCTTCCGAGTTCGCTGAGCTGGCCCGACAGACCGTAACGCGACTGCAGGATGTCTCCTGCTTCCTCGGCCGTCACATCTGGACGCGGAAGCTCGAGACGCTGAGCGAGCGTTTCATCGGTCATGGCATTCCCCCACCGCACGATTCGATCCTGCACAATAAGCAGATAATCGACAGCTTGCTATCGGCAAGCAAGGGATCGGGCGTCATCACTAGGAATTACCGGCCCAGGAATTACTGGCCAAGGAATTAGCGGGCGCCCGATACCAAGTGCTTAGCCCATGCGCTCGGAGGCATAGCTGCCCGGGCTTGCCGGGAAGACCACGGTGCGGTTGCCGTTCAGGAACACGCGGTGGTGGATGTGGGCGTGGATAGCGCGGGCGAGAACCTGGCTCTCGACATCGCGGCCGATCGAGACGTAATCGTCCGCCGACTGAGCATGGGTGATGCGCGCCGTGTCCTGCTCGATGATCGGGCCTTCGTCGAGGTCGGCAGTGACGTAATGCGCGGTGGCGCCGATCAGCTTCACACCACGCTCATAGGCCTGCTTGTAGGGGTTGGCGCCCTTGAATGATGGCAGGAAGGAGTGGTGGATGTTGATGATGCGGCCGGACATCTTCTTGCACATGGCATCCGAGAGCACCTGCATGTAGCGGGCGAGCACGACGAGTTCCGTACCAGTCGATTCGACGATCTGCATGATCTGCGCTTCGGCCTCGGGCTTGTTTTCCTTCGTCACCTTGATGTGGTGGAAGGGAATGTCGTGATTGACCACGACCTTCTGATAATCGAAGTGGTTGGACACCACGCCGACGATATCGATCGGCAGCGCGCCGATCTTCCAGCGGTAGAGCAGGTCGTTCAGGCAGTGACCGAAGCGCGAGACCATCAGCAGCACCTTCATGCGCTGGTCGCCATCGTGGATTTCCGCGGTCATCTCGAACTTTTCGGCGATGGGCTGGAAGCCTTCGCGGATAGCCGACAGCGTCGCACCCTCTTCGGAGATGAAGCTGACGCGGGTGAAGAACATGCCTGTCGACAGGTCATCGAACTGCGAGCTGTCGATGATGTTGCAGCCCTTGTCTGCCAGATAGGTCGAAATCGCCGCCACGATGCCGCGCGTCGATTTGCAGGCTACCGTCAATACATATTGCGTCATGCGTCATATTCCTTGTTTAAGCGTCGGCCTTGTTTAGGCGGCATCGACCGTCGAGCCTGCTTAGATCAAAGCGACATGGCCGATCAAGCACGACGCTCACGCCGCTGCACCAAGTTTATCGAGAAGAGCAGCCTCGATGGCCGGAACATCCCATCGACCGTCAGCTTACGGCGTTTCCTATCGGAGTCCGTTCACTTTGCGTCGTGGAACCGCGAATCCCCGCCGTGGCCTTGGTGCCCTCGTTGAATTTGAGGAAGCCGACGAGAAGCCAGCCGAGGCCGGCGGTCTTCATGGAAAAGATCGCGGTCGAGCCGATCATCAGGTTCAGGAACATGAAGAGCGACAGGGAATGGCAGAGCCGTTTCTGGTTCGGCGTCTGGCCGGCCGGATAGAAGGAGACGAAGAGCCAGAAGAGGATCAGGCCGAAGACGGTGGCGCCATAGGTGATGTAGACGTAGCCGCTGTCGACGAAGGTGGTGGCCTTGTCGAGTTCCAATCCCATCGTTGCCGGCAAATCCATGGCGATGATGTTTCTGACCGTGCCGCTGATGCGGCCGACGAAGTCGTCGTCATGGGCGTTCGGCTTGAAGGCGTGGATGATGAAGCCGACCATGACGATACCCGGCATCATCAGGAAATTGAAGATTTTCGGGATGAAGGGATAGATGACATAGCCCGCGGCGCTGACGATGGCGAAGATCAGCATGGTGCGAGTGTCGTTGGTCACCAGGATGAGCACGATCGTGGTGACGAAGATGAGGCGATCGAACAGCGTGATGCGATTGGCGAAGCTGACGAGATAGATGACCATGACGCCGCAGAAATTGGCGAGCGACACCTGTTCGAGGAAAATCGACGACGAACGGTGATCGATCAGGCCGAACGAGAAACGTCCCTCGAAGCCGAGCGCGCCGCGAAACAGGCCGGCGTCGCTATAGGTGGCGGGAGGCACGCCGCGGGTATTCTGGAAATACTCGGCCGGATGGACCAGCGCCACATAGGCCGGCGTCGAGATGATCTCGCAAACGAGCACGGCCAGAACCGTGACGCAGCAGATCTTGAAGGCGAGCCGCAGCGTTCGCTCGTTGCTCCAGCGGCCGAGCACGGTGAAGGCGAAGATGATCAGGACATTGCGCAGATGATCTATATAGCCGGCCTTGTTGATGACCATCACGTAGACAGTCAGCACGATGGTCGCGAGGAGATAGCCGAGAGGAACGATATCCTCCTCGAATATTCCCTTCTTCAGGATATAGCCGAAGCTGTAGGCGAGGATCAGGATCTCGCTCATCACCACGGCGGTTGGTGTCAGCGGCATGATGTTGTGATTGATGAAGGCAAGGATGGCGTTGTAGGTCACGCCGAGCACGCTGACAGCAAGGATGCTGTAGTCGATCGGCTCCTTAACGGTCGCGCCCTTGCCCGCCATAGCCTCAATCCACCAGCGTCTTGCACTTGGCCTTGTCGGCGGGCGGCGCCTTGATGGCGTTTTCGAGCGCCGTCATCTGCTGGCGATCCTTGCCGTTGCGCGGCTGGACGTTCAGCGTCTCGGTCTCCGGCCACCAGTCGCCCGCCACCCAATAGGTCCAGCCGAGCCAGACATCCGGGTTTGCCTGCATGTGGTTCAGCACGCGACCGAGGCCCGCCACGCAGGCCTTGTCCTGCGATACGCCGAACTCGCCGAGGAAGACGCGCGTGTTGTTCTTCTTCGCCCAGTCGGTCATTGCGGTGACTGCGTTGAGCGCGCTGTCGTTGCCGCTGCACTCTGCGTGCATGCCCGATGAATCCTGATCGAAATACTGGTGCACCTCATAGGCGTAATTCTTGCGCGGATCGCGAACGCCAAGCATGACCGTGCCGTTGGCGCCACCCTGCGCATCCGCCTGCCAGGAGTGCGCGCCGGTGAAGCGGGTGCCGGGAACGAGGACCAGATTGTTCGCCCCCGTCGCGCGGATCGTGCGGATCGCCGCATTGGCCGCCTTAAGCCACGCATCGGCGCCGATGTCGTAGGGCTCGTTCATCAGGCCGAAGATCACATCTTCCTGATTGGAGAATTCAATCGCCAGCCGCGCCCAGAATTCCGCGAAGGCGGTGTCGGTGACCGGCGGCGTGCCGATCATTACCTTGTCGTAGTGGGCGTAGTTATGCGGATCGAGGATGATGGTCAGGTGCTGCTTGCGCAAAAGCTCGACCGCGTCCTTCAGCCGCTGCAGCTCGGCCTCGTCGAGCGGCTTGCCGAGTTCGGGCTGCAGGCGTTCCCAGAGGAAGGGAAGGCGGACGGTATTGAAGCCCTTCTTGGCGAAATAGGCGATGGTTTCCTCGGATGGATAGGCATAGGCCTTGAAAACCTCGCCGCCGCGCTCGCCGAATTCGGCGCCCGAGAGGTTGATGCCCTGCAGGCATCTGCCCTGCGCACTGGCGCCGCCGGCCTGGAGCAAGATCGTTGCCAGGACGGCCGCCGCGAGGCGCCGCCGGGGGGAGGATTTGTTGCTCATTTGATACCGCTTCCGGGTTCGGCTGGTCGTTGGTGTCATTGCTTGTCCCGGCATCTTAACGGTCCGTTAGCTAAGGATTTCTAAAGTCGAGCCTACGTCGCCCGTATTTTAGAGGCGAGCAACGAGCGCGCGCATGAACCAGTTTGACAGGAACAAGGTTGGCCGGCTGCCACAATGGCGCAGCTATGAGCCGCCGAATACCCAGGCCAACCGGACCGGCACGCCCGGACCGGTGCTGCGCCCGTCCGACTTCGTGCCCGCCAAGCCCGCGCCTACCTCGCTGATCAAAGACGCTGCCCCGCAAGACACGCAACCGCAGAGCCGATCGAGACCGGTACCGCCACCGCCCGTCGCCGAACCCGCGCGGACGACTGAGCGCGACACCCCGATCCAGCCGAGCGCCGACGCCGCGCCTCGATCCGCCAACACCGTCGCGCGCGAGGCGGCACCAGCGCCCCTTACGACGCCGGCGACGGAGACCGTCGCTGCACCTGTTATCGCGCCCGCCGTCGTCCACGTGCCGGAACCGAGCGGACCGCTGCTCGACACCCGCTCGGCGATCCAGGCGATCTGGAACAAGCGTCTCCTCATTCTCGGCCTCTCCGTGCTCGGCGCGGTTGCCGGCGCCGTTGTGCTGCCGATGTCGACGCAGAAATTCACGGCCAACACCACACTCTACTTCGATCCGCGCCAGATCGGCCTCAACGATCCCAGCACGCAGGCCTCCGGTCCCTCGCCCGAGATGATCTCGGCGATGATCGACAGCCAGGTGCAGATTCTCAGCTCCGGCAACGTGATGCGCCGTGTCGCCGATGCGATGAAGCTCGACCAGGATCCGGAATTCAACGCCGGCCGGGCCGATAGCGCTGCCGTCGTCAGCGCGCTGCAGAAGGCGCTGGTGATCACCCGCCAGAGCTCCACCTACGTGGTCTCGCTGGACGTCACTACGAAGAATGCCGAGAAATCCGCGCGGTTGGCCAACCAGGTCGTGGCCTCCTTCCTGCAGGAAGAAGACGGCGCAAGCTCGGGCCTCTACCAGGATACCTCGACCACGCTTGACAACCGCCTGACCGACCTTCGGCAAAAGGTGCAGGAGGCCGAGCAGGCGGTGGAGACCTACCGCGCCGACAACGACATGGCCTCGACGCAAAACGGGCTGATCTCCGACCAGCGCCTGGCCTCGCTCAACACGCTGCTGGTGACCGCGCAGGACAAAACGATCCAGGCCAAGGCGCGCGCCGATGCTGCGGCCAACCTGCGCTTCGAGGACGTGGTCGGCGGTACCTCGCAGGGCGGCGGCGTTTCGACCGCGCTTGCGACGCTGCGCCAGCAATATTCGACGCAGGCCGCCATGGTGAGCAGCCTCGAGAGCCAGATGGGCACGCGCCATCCGCGCCTGCAGGCGGCGCGCTCATCGCTGAACAGCATATCCGACCAGATCCGCGGCGAGCTGCAGCGGCTGGCGAGCACGGCGCAGGGCGAATACCAGCAGGCGAAGAAGGCCGAGGACGCTGTCTCCAAGGAGCTGTCGGTTCAAAAGGCCCTGCAGGTGAACACCTCCGACAAGCAGGTCGAGCTCAACGAATTGCAGCGCAAGGCAACCGCCGCGCGTGATATCTACGAGACGGTGCTGAAGCGCTCGGGCCAGACCAGCGAGGAGCAGAGCCTGTCGCGCAGCAATGTGCGGGTGATCTCTGAGGCCGAGCCGCCGCTGAAGGCCAACGGGCCGGGCAAGACGGCGCTGCTGATTGCCGGCGTCATCGGCGGGTTCTTCGCGGGCTTCCTCCTCGGCGCGGGCTTTGCCATCCTCGCGAGCCTGTTCGCCCACCCGACGTTTCGCGGCTACTTCCGCAAGCCGGCCTAGGCTCGCATGGGGTCACGTTTGCGGGAGCGGCGCGTGCTTCCGCTTGATGCGTTAGAGTGGCATGCTTACATCCAGGGCATTGATAGAGAGACCGGCAAACGGCCGGAGGGAATTGATGCGGCTTGGTAATTTCGAAAAAATCGTTCTCGTGGCGCTGACGCTGTCTAGCGGCGTTCTCCCCGCGCCGGCGTTTTCGACCGACTGGGGCCGCGCAGGCCAGGGCCGGGTGCAATCGGCCTATCCCTATCCTAACCTGCCCGGCGTCAAGGCGCCGACCGACCCGTCGCTGGAGCCGAAACTGACCTGCCGCACCGAGACGCAATTCGTGCGCCGGCGTTACGATGAGATCTTCCGATCCGGCGGCATGCCGATGACGGTCTATGTGTGCGATCGCGACGGCGTGATTTCCACCGGCAGCCAGGTGCCGCTGCGCGGCCATTACCAGCCCGTCCGCTAAGCGGGCCTTTTCCCCTCCTCATCAGGTTTCAGCTCGCGCCCGCGACGCTTTTTAAGCGATGCGGCCTTGCGAGGTCGGCGAAATATTTCCAAGGTCCGGTAACAACTGCATGTGCCCGTTCGTAGAGGATGATGTCGGGTGAATTATTCGGCGCGTGAAGAGGAATGGGCAGACTGGATGCGGCGGGCGCTCGATGGCGACGCGCAGGCCTATCAGCGTTTTCTTCTGGCGGTAACGCCGCATCTGCGCGCCATGGCGCGGCGGCGTTGCGAGCAGTTCGGCGCGCCGGCGAGCGAGGCGGAAGACGTGGTGCAGGAAGTGCTGCTCGCCGTGCATCTGAAGCGCGGCACCTGGGATCCGGCGCGGCCGATCGGCCCGTGGCTGTCGGCAATCGTGCGCAACAAGCTGATCGACAGCCTGCGCCGGCGCGGACGGCATGTGAGCGTGCCGATCGAGGATGTGATGGAAACGGTGGCTAGCGACGACGAGGCAGCCGATGCGATGGACCGGCTCGACGCGATCCACCTCCTGGAACGGCTGAAGGATCCGCAGCGCGACATCGTTCGTTCGATCTCGATCGGCGGCGCGGGGATACGGGAAACGGCGGAGCGGTTGAAGATGAGCGAGGGTGCGGTGCGCGTTTCGCTGCACCGGGCGCTGAAGAAACTTGCCGCCTTTTATCGCGGCGAGACGGACGATCGGAGTGGACGTGTTGAAGACGAATGAGCTGATCAGCCTGTTGACCGAGGACGCGCCTGTCCGGATGCGGCTGGGGCGCGCGCTGAAGACGGCGCTCGTTTCAAGCGTCGTCGTTTCGGCGCTTATCCTGGTATTCGCGATCGGCATCCGCCACGACATCGCAAGCATGATGGGGACCACCCGCGTGCTCTTCAAGGTGAGCCTGATGCTCGTGCTCGCCGTTCTCGCATCGACGATCGTGTTTCGCATCGGTCGCCCTGACGTTCCCGTCAGCGCTAGCGTCTGGGCGCTTCTGGCGCCGACAGGCGTGCTTGCGGCTGCCGTCCTGATCGAGCTCCAGGTGCTGCCGCGAGAGCTTTGGGAACCGCAGATGATGGGGCACAATGCGGCCTATTGCCTGGCGCTCATCCCGCTTCTGTCGATCGCGCCGCTTTTAGGCTTCATCCTAGCGCTTCGCGCCGGTGCGCCGCGTCGGCCGGCGCTTGCGGGCGCTGCAGCCGGGCTTGCCGCCAGCGCGATCGCGTCAGCGCTCTACGCCTGGCATTGCGTCGACGACAGCCCGCTCTTCGTCGCCACGTGGTACACGATCGCGATTGCGCTCGTGACCGCCATCGGCGCGGCCCTCGGCCGTCGTTATCTCAGATGGTGATGATCAAGCGCGGCCCGAACGGCCACCCTGCATGCGGGACTGCTAGCCACCATTGGCGACATCGCCATCGACCGACTGCTGCTGCGTCGCCTTCGGCCCGACCGGCTGTGCCACGTCGTCGATCCGATGTCTTGTGCCATAGCTCATGACGGCACAGCCAATGATGACGGCCATCAGCAGGCAGGCAAGCACGCCCGTCAGATCGACCCTCAGCGTGATGCGGCGGCCATTGTCGGAAGAAGACGTCACGTTCGTCATGCAGCACCCGGTCCCTCGAATACTATCGATGAATATCGTCGCCTCCCAGCGGAGTGACCTAAACATCATTCGAAGAGGATGGAAAGAGATTGGGGCTTATCTAAGGGATCGATCGATCGATAATACTTGGCAGAGTTGCATGAAAACATGCCTCTGCGGTCAGAGATGGAAATAGTCGCGTCGGCACTTGCGATGAGGCAGTAACAAATGGACGCTGGCTCAGCGCGCACCACCCGCCAGAGCCCTGCGCACGGCATCCGGTTCCTTTTCAATTACCCTCAACAACGCCGCAGCTGGGCCACTGATGCGACGCTGGCCTTGCTCCCACTTGCGGTAGCCGGAGAGGCTCATGCCCATCAGCGGCGCCATCTGCGCCTGGGTGAGCTTTACCCTGTCACGCACCTCGCGGGGATTAAGAGGAGCGTGAACGACAGCTGGACCGTCACCCTTTGCATGGGCGATAGCCTCTCCAAGAGACTGGATAAGATCGTCTGCGAAATCTGTCATTTGTCTGATCTCCGTCATTTCGTTTGCCGCGCGGCTGCCTTGAGAGCCGAGGCCAAGGCGGAAACAATCCGTTTTTCGTCCGGCGTCATGTCGGTCTTGGCGTTCTTCGCGTAGGCAAGCAGAGCATAAAGCGGCATCGTTTCATCGAGATAGTAGTAGATGATCCGTGCGCCGCCTCGTTTTCCTCGTCCAGACGCTGCAAAGCGCAGCTTGCGAACGCCGCCCGTGCCCGGAATTTCATCTCCGGCAAGAGGATTTTCCGCGAGAAAGTCTATCAGCTCCCGCTTCTCTTCCTCGCTGAACAATTTCTCGGCTTGTCGGGTGAATGTCGGAGTCTCTGCAACAGTCAGCATGAAATGTACCCCATTGGGTTATCATTTTCAAGATAATCGACTATCCGTCAGGCATACGAAGAGCCCGCTTAAATTCGCTTCAGTTTAGAATGACTCGGATTGCCGTTGGTATCCGGCACGACAATGCAAAGGCCCGGATTCAATAAGTCTAATGCAAATGAAGACAAGCCCCGTGAGGGCTTCCGGTGAACCGGAAAGCGTATCGAAGATATCTGCTAAGTCTTGAAATAGTTGAGAAATCTATGTTTCTCAAAAATGGAATGGTGCCCAGAAGAGGACTCGAACCTCCACACCCTTTCGGGTACCAGCACCTGAAGCTGGCGCGTCTACCAATTCCGCCATCTGGGCGACGGAGAGCCATGTACGGGGGTGGCCCGTTGGTGTCAACAGGGTTTTTGAAGTTTTTCTGACACCACGCAAAAAAGTCTAAGGCGAAGGCCGGGAAAGGTGGGTTTTTGGGCGTTGGGGGATTTCGGGCGATGCCAAGAAAGCTTGAGCGCACTATATGTCATTCAAGGAAAAGGATGGTGCGATGCGCGTTTTTCAGAAATTTCCGGTTGTTGTGATTCTATCCGTCATGCCGTTCAGCCAGGTTTCGGCCATGCCGATGGCGCCTGCTCCCGAAAATATCGGCAATCGCGATATCATCCGCGTGCAGACCATGTGCGATTTTCGCGGCTGCTTCACCTTCGGCAAGACGCAATCGTTCACGCCATCCTACATACAGCCGAACTACCGGCCGCCGACGGCGACGGGACCCACCTATTATCGCCCGCGCGAAATGGGCCCGGCGCCGCAATACTACAACCCGCAGCCGCCGACGCGCTACCGGCCATCGCAGCCACAGACGCGGACCGCGCGGCCGAACACGACCGATCGCAACTTCCATGTCGATTGGTGCCGCAATCAATATCGCAGCTACAATCCCAGGACGGATCGCTTCGTGACCTATGAGGGAATCTACAAGACCTGCAACTCGCCTTACGACTAGCAGCGAACTGAACCTGTAGGGCGCGACTCGGCCTAGCTTTCCTTCGACGCCCGGTCGGTGTGGCCGAGGTCGCGGTCGGGGTCGATGATATCGCGGATGCGCTGCTTCAGCTCCTTGGGGCCGGGAAAGCCGCCGTCGCGCTTGCGCTCCCATATCAGCTCACCATCGACGCGGATCTCGAAATTGCCGCCGGTGCCGGGGATGAGCGCCACTTCACCGAGGCTGTCGGTGAAGGTCTGCAGCAGTTCCTGCGCCATCCAGCCGGCGCGCAGCAGCCAGTTGCACTGGGTGCAGTAGAGAATGGTCACGCGGGCTTTTTTCTCGGTCATGGGGGCTTTCCGTCGGGCTTCAAGCATGTCGTTTTAGTTGCGCCGAGCTTACGAAGTGGCCGGGTGGCGCGCAACGGATATTGCAATGCACGATGGCTTGGTGTTCTTCCTGTCGCTCAAAGGAAGACAGGAGATGCCGATGCGGGTTGCCATCATCGAGAACATGAAGAACACGTCGCTGGGTTCGCTCGGCATCGCGCTTGCCGAAGCCAATGCCGCGCTCGACATCTACCAGCCCTATCTCGACGGCCGGCTGCCGCAGAGCATCTTCGAGCATGACGCGATTGTCGTGCTGGGCGGGGAGCAGGATGCGCTCGACGACGCGAACTATCCCTACCTGCCCGCGCTGGCGCGGCTGATGCAGCGCTTTTGCGAAGCGGGCAAGGCGGTGATGGGCATCTGCCTGGGATCGCAGATCCTGGCGCGCGCCTATGGCGCGGAAAACCATCTTGGCCGGCAGCTGGAGTTCGGCTGGAAACCCGTCGAGATGACGGACGAGGGCAAGGCCGATCCGCTGCTTTCGGGTCTCGATGCCGATTTCACCACCTTCGAGTGGCACAGCGATACGTTCACGTTGCCTGAGGGCGCCTGCCTGCTGGCGACCAGCCCGCTCGTGCGCAACCAGGCCTTCCGGCTTGGTCGCGCGACTTATGGCACGCAGTTTCATTTCGAGGCCAGCCGCGCGGTGGTCGAGGGGTGGACGACGGGCTTCGAGGCGACGATCGAGCGCATGGAGCCCGGCTGGCTGAAGCGCCACCCCGATCTCGCTCCCGTGGATGGTGCTGCGGCCGATGCCAGCGGCCTTGCGATCGCGCGCAACTGGGTTGCGATGATCGAGGTTGCGACCGCGAAAGAACCGGTCGCCGCCAGCGCCTGAGGAGACGCGAGCGCCGGCGATCCGCCGACGGCAGTCAGCAAGCCCTTCGTCGGCCGGTTTTCCTCAACCGGCCTTCAGCCCCGGGCTTGCATCGCCGCCCGTGAGTTCCGGCATCAGGTCGGCGATCTTCACGACCTTGCCGCTGCGCGCGCTCGACAGCGCGGCGATCCCCGTCAGCACCGACATGGCGCCGGCGCGGGTGCCTGCTCGTTGGCCGAGGCGGTCTTCCATGCCGGGCTTGAAGATCATGTTGCGCATGCGGTCGTCGCCGCCATAGTGGCCGCCGGAGAAATGCGGCACGACGATGCGCTCGACCGGCTCCCTGCCCTTCGGAAAGTTGCGGATCAAAAGGATCGTGTCCTCGTCCGGTGTTTCCCAGGGCTGCTTTTCGAATTGGCGCAACTCTATGCGCCCCTCGGTGCCGTTGAAGGCGATGTGGTGGCCTTCGATCGGCTGGAAGGTGTTCAACGAATAGGAGACGTGGACGTTGTTGCAGTAGCGCAGGCTGACGACCATGGTGTCGGGAATATCGATATCCTCGCGATAGACGCAGCCATCGCGGAAATAGCCGTCGATTTCGGAGGGGTCTTCATAGAGCGCAT
Source organism: Hyphomicrobiales bacterium (assembly GCA_900467745.1). Classification (GTDB taxonomy): domain Bacteria; phylum Pseudomonadota; class Alphaproteobacteria; order Rhizobiales; family Rhizobiaceae; genus Rhizobium. The sequence goes on along the minus strand of UBQW01000017.1, from coordinate 65,462 downwards.
CGAGGAAGGGATCAGCCTCAAGATCGAGGTAGTAATCGCACTCCCCGGTGTGCGGACAGAGCTTGCAGCGCGGGCCACGAAACGGGCCCTTGCGGCCGTAATTCTGCAGGTCGGCAAACGAGGTGACGGCCTCGGGGTCGCTGTCGAGATACCAGTTCAACAGATCGAAGTGGTGGGTCGCCTTGTGGACGAAGAGGCTGCCGGAATTTTCCGTGTAGGCGTGCCAGCGGCGGAAGTAATCGGCGCCGTGCTTGGTGTCGAGGTACCAGTGGAAATCGACGGAGGTGACGCGGCCGATCTCGCCCGAGGAGAGCAGCTCCTTGATCTTGGCGGCCGTCGGCGCGTAGCGGTAGTTGAAGGAGACGTCGACGCGCTTGCCGCTGCGCTTTTCGGCATCAAGGATGCGGCGGATCTTGCCGACTTCTGTCGTCATCGGCTTTTCGGTGATGACGTCGATGCCCGCTTCCAGCGCGCGCACGACGATGTCGTCATGCGTATAATCGGGCGTGCAGACGATGACCATGTCGACCTCATGCTCGGCGAGCATGGCGTCTATATTCTCGTAGATCGGGGCGTTGCTGCCGATCATGGTGCGGGCGCGTTCGGCGCGCAGCGAATTGGTATCGACGATCGCCACCAGATCCACATGCTCGCGCCAGCCGGCCAGCAATTCCTTGCCCCACATGGTCGTTCCGCGATTTCCGGTGCCTATCAGTGCGAAGCGGCGTTTCTCCATCGAATGATCCTCCTTCATGCGTGCGGAAACGAAAGTATTGTTTTGCCCCTGGCCCTTGTCAGGTCAGATCCGGCAGCAGTCGTGGAAGCGCTCGACGCAGGTGCGGATCACCTCGTCGGCCGGGCGTTTCCACCAGTTCTCCGCCGAGAATATCTCGACCTCCTGAGCGCCATGAAAACCTGCGCCCTCCACCATCCGCCTTATGCCCTTCAGGTCGATGACACCATCGCCCATCATGCCGCGGTCGGTCAGCATGTCCCGCGTCGGCACCAGCCAATCGCAGATGTGATGCGCGAGAATGCGCTTCATCTGACCCGCGCGGGCGATCTGGCGTGCCAGATCGGGGTCCCACCAGACATGGTAGACGTCGATCGCAACGCCCACCCCCTCGCCCAGCGTCTCGCACATGTCGAGCGCCTGGCCGAGCGTGTTCACGCAGGAGCGGTCGGCCGCATACATGGGATGCAGCGGCTCGATCGCCAGCGGCACGCCGCTCGCACGGGCATGCGGCAGCGTGGCGGCGATGCCGTCCGCCACCATGTTGCGCGCTTCATCGATATTCTTCGAGCCGCCGGCGAGCCCGCCGACCACAAGCACGAGGCAATCGGCGCCCAGAGCGGCGGCCTCATCGACGGCGCGCTTGTTGTCGTCGATCGCCGATTGGCGGTCCGCCGCCGTGGCTGCCGGAAAGAAACCGCCGCGGCAAAGGCCGGTGAGCTTGATGCCGTTTTGGCGGACGATGCGCACCGCCTCGTCGAGCCCCACCTTGGCGACCTGATCGCGCCAGGGGGCGATCGAGGTGATGCCGTGTTTCAGGCAGAGATCGACCGCTTCGGCGAAGCCACATTGTTCGCGAATGGTCGCGAGGTTGATGGAGAGATCGTCTACCATGTTTGCCAGGCCCCGCTTTCATGCGGGGCAACAGGCGCGGTCACCATGGGTACATAGCGCGCTATATCAGGCATGGCTCAGAACTCCAGCGCGGGCACATCGAGCCAGCGGCGTTCGGCCCAGGATTTCAGCCCGAGTTCGGCAAGCTGTACGCCCTTGGCGCCGGCCTCGAGACCATAGAGCCAGGGCGCATCCTCGGCGACATGGCGCAGGAACATCTCCCACTGCACCTTGAAGCCATTATCGAAGGCCTGCGTGTCGGGCACCTCGTCCCAGGTCTTGTAGAAGTCGATGGTCTGAGGCTGGTCGGGGTTCCAGACGGGCTTGGGCGTATTGACGCGGTGCTGGGTCCAGCATTTCGTCAGCCCGGCGACGGCCGAACCGTGGGTACCGTCGACCTGGAAAGTGACGAGGTCGTCGCGGCGCACGCGCACCGCCCAGGACGAATTGATATGGGCGATCGCCCCGCCTTCGAGCTCGAAAGTGGCATAGGCGGCGTCATCGGTGTCGCAATGATAAGCCTTGCCCTGTTCGTCGACGCGGGTGCCGATATGGGTGGCGCCGAGGCAGGAGACCGACTTGACCTCACCGAACAGATTGTCGAGCACGTAGCGCCAGTGGCACAGCATGTCGAGAATGATGCCGCCGCCATCGGCCTTGCGGTAGTTCCAGGACGGGCGCTGCGCCGGCACGCCCCAATCACCCTCGAAGACCCAGTAACCGAACTCGCCGCGCACGGAGAGGATCTTGCCGAAGAAGCCGCTGTCGCGCAGCAGCGCCAGCTTGCGCAGGCCGGGCAAGAAGAGCTTGTCCTGCACGACGCCATGCTTGAGACCCGAGCCGCGCGCCTTGCGGGCGAGCGCGATGGCGACTTCGAGATCATCCGAGATCGGCTTTTCGCAATAGACGTGCTTGCCGGCGTCGAGCGCACGCGTGAGCAGCTCGGCGCGCATCAGCGTGGTGCCGGCATCGAAGAAGATCTGGTCGTCGGGATTTTTGAGGGCCGCGTCGAGATCGGTCGACCAGCGCTTGATGCCGTGGCGCTTCGCCAGCTCCTCCATCTTGGCGGCGTTGCGGCCGACGATGATGAGGTCGATCTCGAGCTTCTCGCCCGATTTCAGCGTCAGGCCACCCTGATCGCGGATCGCCAATATCGAGCGGACCAGGTGCTGATTGTAGCCCATGCGGCCCGTTACGCCGTGCAGAATTATTCCTAGACGTGCCATGTCTGCCTCCCTGCAAAACCGTGTTGCAATGCCGGACGCGCGATGCCGCGCGCCTCCTCCCGGCCAGTAACCAAACAGTTACTTGATGGCAGAAGAGAAGCGGCGCTGTCAATAGCCGGGGCTAAATTTCAGCGATCAGGCTTTGATCGAGGCAAGCGTGACGTGAACGATATGGCGTTCCCAAGCGTCGAGATTGCCCTTCTCCTGGAGGTCGCGGCCGAAGATGGTCGAGAGCGTGTACTGGTTGGAAATGTAGAAATAGCCGAGCGAGGCGATAGTCAGATAGACGTTCAGCGGATCGGCGGCATCGATGAAGACGCCCGTCTTCTTGCCGCGATCGAGCACCTCGGTCAGTTCGACGATCAGATGCGAATGCAGCTCCTTCAGCCGCACCGACTGCCGCAGCCAGCGGGCGCGATGCAGGTTCTCCGTCCCGAGCAGGCTCAGGAATTCGGGATGCTTGAGGAAATAACGCCAGGTGAAGAGCGCGAGCTCTGCGATCCCCTCCTCCGGGCTGCGGTCGCCGATATGCAGCTCGCGCTCGGCCGTGCGGATGCCGACATAGGCTTCCTCGAGCACATGCAGATAGAGCTGCTCCTTGTCGCCGAAGTAGTGGTAGAGCATGCGCTTGTTGGTGCCGGCACGCTCGGCGATGGCATCGACACGGGCGCCGCCCATGCCGTTTTCAGCGAACTCCCGGGTCGCGGCTTCGAGAATGGCGGCGCGCGTTCGCTCGGGATCGCGCTGCAAAACGCGCTCTTGCGAACGCCGCTTGGCCGGTTTCTTCTCTCCGCTGCCATCCATCCCTACTACCCTTTCCTTTAAACCTCGCGCTCATAGTTGTTTATGAACAGATTGTAAAAAACCAAGCCTGACGATCCCGCCGCCACATGTCGCTTGACAGTCCCGGTGCTTCTTCATAGCTTGTAACCAAATAGTTATTTGTTGCAAGAGAAACCAGCCGGGAGCGTGTGGAGGCGCTCCCCAAGGGAGGAGGAAAAACAGATGACGTTTCGTGTGAGCAGACGCAATTTCGTTGCGGGAGGAGCCACGCTTCTTTCGCTGTCCGCACTTGGTCCCGGGGCTTTTGCCGCCGATGCCCGGCTGCGGCTCTTGTGGTGGGGTTCGCAACCGCGCGCCGACCGCACCAACAAGGTATCGGATCTCTACAAGGCCAAGAATTCAGGCACGTCGATAACAGGCGAGTTCCTGGGCTGGAGCGATTACTGGCCGCGCCTGGCGACCCAGGTCGCCGGCCGCAACGCGCCCGACGTGATCCAGATGGATTACCGCTATATCGTCGAGTATGCGCGGCGCGGCGCGCTCGCCCCGCTTGAATCCTACATGCCGTCGAAGCTCAACCTCGACGATTTCGATCCGGCGCAGATCGAGGGCGGCAAGGTCGACGGCCATCTCTATGGCGTCAGCCTCGGCGCAAACTCGGCGGCAACCGTCGTCAACACGGTGGCGCTGCAGGAAGCCGGCGTCGAGATGCCCACCAACAAGACGACCTGGGAGGAACTCGGCAAGATGGGCGCCGAGATCACCAAGGCGGGCAAGCGCAAGGGCTTCTTCGGCTTTGCCGACGGCAGCGGCGCGGAACCGCTGTTCGAAAACTACGTGCGCCAGCGCGGCAAGGCGCTCTACACGGCGGATTCGAAGATCGCCTTCGGTGCCGACGATGCATCCGAGTGGTTCGACATGTGGGCCAAGTTCCGCGAGGCGCAAGCCTGCGTGCCGCCCGATGTGCAGGCGCTCTACAAGGACACGATCGACACCGCGCCGCTGACGCTCGGCAAGGCCGCGATCGACTATGCGCACAGCAACCAGTTCGTCGGCTTCCAGGCCGTGGTCAAGGACAAGCTGACGCTCAACAACTACCCGCTGATCAAGGCGGATTCGAAGGGCGGCCACTACCGCAAGCCGTCGATGTTCTTCTCGGTCTCGGCGCAGTCCAAGGCGCTCGAACAGGCCGTCGACTACGTCAACTTCTTCGTTAAGGATCCTGAAGCCGCCAAGGTACTCGATGTCGAGCGCGGTATCCCGGAATCCAAGGCGATGCGTGATGTCGTGGCCGGCATGCTCGACGATGTCGGCAAGATCCCGCTGAACTATGTGGCCAATCTCGGCGATCTCGCCGGGCCGTTGCCGCCGCCGCCTCCTTCAGGCGCCGGCGAAGGCCAGACCGTTCTGCGCCAGCTTGCCGAGCAGGTCGCCTTCGGTCAGGTCACGCCAGCCGATGCCGGCAAACAGCTTGTCGACGAGATCACGCGCCTTCTCGCGCGGGGTTGACCGACATGAGCAATGCGATGCGCGCGACGGCTGACCGGGCCGCGACGGCGGAGCAGTATCAGGGAGTGGTCGCCGACAGCCGTTGGCGACGCCTCCTTGCCGCCAACGGACCGGGATATCTCTTTCTTCTTCCATGGCTGCTCGGCTTCCTGGGGCTGACGCTCGGGCCGGCGCTGGTGTCGCTCTACCTGTCGTTCACGGATTTCGACATGATCCGCTCGCCGGAATGGGTGGGGGCGGCGAACTATGTGCGCATCACCACCGCGGACCCGAAGTTCGCGGCGGCGATGAAGGTGACGCTGACCTATGTGGTGCTGTCGGTGCCGTTCAAGCTGATCTTCGCGCTTCTGGTGGCGATGGCGCTTAACAAGGGGGTGCGGGGGCTGACTTTCTACCGCGCCGTCTTCTATCTCCCATCGCTGCTTGGCGGCAGCGTGGCGATCGCAGTTCTGTGGCGGCAGCTCTTTGCCGGTGACGGCCTGGTCAACGCGGCGCTCTCGCACATCGGCATCCAGGGACCGAGCTGGATCTCGCATCCGAGCTACTCGATCTACACGCTTGTAGCGCTCAGCGTCTGGCAGTTCGGCTCGCCGATGATCATCTTCCTTGCCGGATTGAGACAGATTCCGACCGACATGTATGAGGCGGCCAGCCTCGACGGGGCGTCGAAGTTCCGGCAGTTCTACAAGATCACCCTGCCACTGCTGACGCCCGTCATCTTCTTCAACGCCGTGGTGCAGACGATCGATGCCTTCAAGGCGTTCACGCCCGCCTTCATCATCTCCGGCGGGTCGGGCGGGCCGATCAATTCGACGCTGTTCTACACGCTCTATCTCTATCAGGAGGCGTTCGGGAACTTCCGCATGGGCTACGCGTCCGCTCTTGCATGGATCCTGGTGCTGATCATCGCCGTGTTCACCGCCTTCTCGTTCCTGTCCTCACGCTACTGGGTGCATTACGATGACTAACGGGATCACATCCGCGGTCGCCGCGCCGCCATCCGACATCACCAAGCGCAGCCTGCCGGCCTCGATCGTCGTTCACACGCTGCTGATCATGGCCTCACTGCTGATGCTCTATCCGCTCTTGTGGATGGTGTCGGCCTCGGTACGGCCGGAAAACGAGATCTTCTCGTCCACCTCGCTCATCCCGTCGTCGATCGATTTCACATCCTATGTGCGCGGCTGGAGCGGGCTCGACATCACCTTCGGGCGGTTCTTCTGGAACTCGCTGGTGATTTCGCTTCTGACGGTGACCGGCAATGTGGTGGCCTGTTCGCTGGCGGCTTACGCCTTCGCGCGGCTGCGCTTTGCCGGGCGGAATTTTTGGTTCGCGATCATGCTCGGCACGCTGATGATCCCCTATCACGTGACGCTGATCCCGCAATATGTGCTGTTTCTCAACCTCGGCTGGGTGAACACCATCCTGCCGCTGGTCGTGCCGAAGTTTCTCGCCAGCGACGCCTTCTTCATTTTCCTCATGGTGCAGTTCTTCCGCGGCATCCCGCGCGAGCTCGACGAGGCGGCGATGATGGATGGCTGCAGCGCCTGGCGAATCTACTGGAAGATCATGCTGCCGCTCTCGCTGCCGGTGCTGGCGACGGCGGCGATCTTCTCCTTCATCTGGACCTGGGACGACTTCTTCGGGCCGCTGATCTACCTCAACGACATGGACACCTACACGATCCAGCTCGGGCTGCGTACCTTCGTCGATTCCAGCAGCACATCGGACTGGGGCGGGCTGTTCGCCATGTCGACGCTGACGCTGGTTCCGGTGTTCTTCTTCTTCCTGTTCTTCCAGCGGCTCTTGATCGACGGCATCGCCACGACGGGCATGAAGCGTTGAGACCGGCCGCAATGAACATGCCAAAGAGACCTACCCCATGAGCATAAAGAGAGTTGCGATCATCGGCTGCGGCATCGGCCGCTCGCATATCGTCGAGGGCTACCTGCCGCACCCCGACAAGTTCGAGGTGGCCGTTCTCTGCGACCTCAACGAAGCCAGGCTTGCCGAGGTGGCCGACGAGTTCGGGATCGCCGGACGCACCACGTCGTTTGCCGAGGTTCTTGCCGACGAGAGCATCGACATCGTCGACATCTGCACGCCGCCCGGCATCCATCTCGAGCAGGTGGTGGCGGCCCTTCAGGCGGGCAAGCACGTGATCTGCGAAAAGCCGCTTACCGGGTCTCTCGCGGGCGTCGACGAGATCATGCGCGTCGAGAAGACCGCCAAGGGCGTGCTGATGCCGATCTTCCAGTATCGCTACGGCGACGGCGTCGAGAAGGCGAAGCGGATCATCGAGGCGGGGATCGCGGGCAAGACCTATATGGGCTCGGTCGAGACCTTCTGGCTGCGCACGCCTGCCTATTACGCCGTTCCCTGGCGCGGCAAGTGGGCAACCGAGCTCGGCGGCGTGCTGGTGACGCATGCGCTGCACCTGCACGACATGCTGCTGCACCTGATGGGGCCGGCGACACGGGTCTTCGGCCGTGTCGCGACCCGCGTCAACGACATCGAGGTCGAGGACTGCGCCTCGGCGAGCCTGCAAATGGAAAACGGCGCCTTCGTCTCGCTCTCCTGCACGCTCGGCTCGCAGCAGGAAATCAGCCGGCTCAGGCTGCATTTCGAGAACGTCACCTTCGAGAGCAACCACGAGGCCTATTCGCCCGGCAAGGACCCATGGACGATCCTTGCCGCCAATGACGAGGTGCAGCGCCGGATCGACGCCGTGATCGGCGACTGGCAGCCGGTGGCGCCGCGCTTCACCACGCAGATGGCGCATTTCCACGCCCATCTGGAAGGCAATGGCCCGCTGCCCGTCAGCACCCAGGATGCGCGGCGGGCGCTGGAGCTCGTCACCGCCATCTATCAATCGTCGGACAGCGGCCAGGACATCGCCCTGCCCGTCGGACCCGACAGCCCGAAATACGCCGACTGGCGCGCAAGAACCCGGTAACGGACAGACAAGGAACCAAGAGATGGCAACAAGCGTCGTTCTTCAGAAGGTCGAGAAACGCTATGGCGCGCTTGACGTCATCCACGGCATCGATCTCGCGATCGATCCCGGCGAATTCGTCGTCTTCGTCGGCCCGTCCGGCTGCGGCAAGTCCACGCTGCTTCGTATGATCGCCGGCCTGGAGGAAATCTCCGGCGGCGCGCTGATGCTCGACAACGAGCGGATGAACGAGGTGGCGCCCGCCAAGCGTGGGATCGCCATGGTGTTCCAGTCCTACGCGCTCTACCCGCACATGTCCGTCTACAAGAACCTTGCCTTCGGACTGGAGACGGCCGGTTACAAGAAGGCCGACATCGAACCAAAGGTGCAGCGCGCCGCGCAGATCCTGCAGATCGAGAAGCTTCTGCAGCGCAAGCCGAAGGCGCTCTCAGGCGGGCAGCGGCAGCGTGTCGCGATCGGCCGCGCCATCGTGCGCGAACCGCGCATCTTCCTCTTCGACGAGCCGCTCTCCAACCTCGACGCGGAGCTGCGCGTGCAGATGCGCGTCGAGATTTCCCGACTGCACCGCAGCCTCGGCAATACGATGATCTACGTCACCCACGACCAGGTGGAGGCCATGACAATGGCCGACAAGATCGTGGTGCTGAATTCCGGCCGCATCGAGCAGGTGGGCGCGCCGCTCGACCTCTACAACAACCCCGCCAACCGCTTCGTCGCCGGCTTCATCGGCAGCCCGAAGATGAACTTCCTGCAGGGCAAGATCGAAAGCGTCGGCGGCAACGAGACAACGATCAACGTCTGCGGCAACAGCGTGCGGCTACCGCGCCGCGTGACCGCGCAGGTGGGAGAAAGCGTGACCTTCGGCATCCGTCCGGAGCATTTGTCGCTGATCGACAAGGGCGGTATCGCGCTGTCATCAGTCAATATCGACCTCCTGGAAAACCTCGGCGGCGCGACGATGCTCTACACGACGACGCCGGACAAGCAGCAGCTGACGATCGCGCTCGACGGGCAGCAGAAGGTGGAGCGCGGCGCCAACGTCACCGCCTATTTCGACCCGGCGCGCTGTCATATCTTCGACGGCGCAGGCTCGACGATCTAGCCCGGCCATTTACCCCGCTTGACAGCACAGCCCGCTCTAGCCAAGATTTCAATAGGATAGGCCGCGAGGGGGACAGCGTGACGCCTGAAGACCGTATACATGCGCTTGGCATATGGAATGGTCCGATCGATATCTCGGCGATCACGGGAGGCATCACCAACCGCAACTATCTGGTCCGCGACGGCACGCTGAAGCGGGTCGTGCGGCTGGGCGACGATATCCCCGTCCATCATATCAGCCGATCGAACGAACTGGCGGCGAGCAAGGCGGCGCATGCGGCCGGGCTCTCGCCCGCAGTGATCCATCATGCGCCGGGCGTGCTGGTGCTCGACTACATCGAGTCAAAAGCGCTGACGCCGGAGGATCTGCGCGACGCCGGGACGCTGGAGCGCGTGATCCCGCTGGTGCGTGCCTGCCATCACGATATCGCACGCGAATTTCGCGGCACGGCCACGATCTTCTGGGTGTTTCACGTGGTGCGCGACTATATCGCGACGCTCGATGCCGCCGGCAGCACTTATAGCGCGCTATTTTCCGATCTTCTGATCAAGGCGGAGCGGCTGGAGCAGGCGGCCGGGCCTTTCGAGATCGCCTTCGGCCACAACGACATGCTGGCGGCCAATTTTCTCGACGACGGCAAAAGGCTCTGGCTGATCGACTGGGATTATGCCGGCTTCAACACGCCGCTGTTCGATCTCGGCGGGCTCGCCTCCAACAACGAGTTTTCCGAACAGGCTGAGCGGGCGATGCTCGAGGCCTATTACCAGGCGCCGCTGAAACCGGATCTCTGGCGGCGCTACCGGGCGATGAAATGCGCCTCTCTCTTGCGCGAGATGCTGTGGAGCATGGTGTCGGAAATCCATTCTACCATCGACTTCGACTACGCCGCCTATACCGCCGAAAACCGCGCGCGCTTCGAGCGCGCCTATGCCGAACAGGATCAATGACATGACGAAGGAATTGCCCAGGACCGCCAAGGTTGTCGTCATCGGCGGCGGCATCATCGGCTGCTCGACGGCCTATCATCTCGGCAAGCTCGGCTTGACCGATACCGTGCTGTTGGAACGCAAGAAGCTGACCTCGGGCACCACCTTCCATGCCGCCGGCCTTGTCGGCCAGTTGCGCACCAGCGCCAACATCACCCAGCTGCTCGGCTACTCCGTCGATCTCTACAAGCGGTTGGAGGCCGAGACCGGGCTCGGCACCGGTTGGAAGATGAATGGCGGCCTGCGGCTTGCCTGCAACGAGGAACGCTGGACCGAGGTGAAGCGGCAGGCGACCACCGCGCAATCCTTCGGGCTCGACATGCAGCTTCTGACGCCGCAGGAAGCCTTCGACCTCTGGCCGCTGATGACAACAGACGACCTGATCGGCGCCGCCTATCTCCCGACCGACGGCCAGGCCAATCCCTCCGACATCACGCAGGCGCTGGCCAAAGGCGCGCGCATGGCGGGCGTCTCGATCTTCGAGGATACTGAAGTGATCGATCTCGAGATCGACAAGGGCCGCATCCGCGCCGTCATCACCGAGCAGGGCCGCATCGAATGCGAGCGCGTCGTCGTCTGCGCCGGGCAATGGACGCGCAATTTCGCGGCGCGCTTCGGCGTCAACGTGCCGCTGGTCTCCGTCGAGCACCAGTATATCATCACCGAATCCTTCGGCGTGCCCTCCAACCTGCCGACGCTGCGCGATCCCGACCGGCTGACCTATTACAAGGAAGAGGTTGGCGGCATCGTCATGGGCGGCTACGAGCCGAATCCGATCCCCTGGGCGACGTCGGGCATCCCCGATGGCTTCCACTACACGCTGCTCGACAGCAATTTCGACCATTTCGAGCAGATCATGGAGCAGGCGCTCGGCCGCGTGCCTGATCTCGAGAATGTCGGCGTCAAGCAGCTGTTGAACGGGCCGGAGAGCTTTACGCCCGACGGCAATTTCATTCTCGGCGAAGCGCCGGAGCTCAAGAACTTCTTCGTCGGCGCCGGCTTCAACGCCTTCGGCATCGCATCGGCCGGCGGCGCGGGGATGGCGCTGGCGGAATGGGTCTCCAAGGGCGAGCCGCCCTACGATCTCTGGCCGGTCGATATCCGCCGCTTCGGCCGCCCGCATTTCGACACCGACTGGGTGCGAACCCGCACGCTGGAGGCCTATGGCAAGCACTACACGCTGGCCTTCCCCTTCGAGGAATATTCCAGCGGCCGCCCGTGCCGCAAATCGCCACTCTACGATCGGCTGAAGGCGCAGGGCGCGTGCTTCGGCGAGAAGCTCGGCTGGGAGCGACCGAACTGGTTCGCTGATCTCTTCGCCAACGAGGAGCCGAAGGACGTCTACAGCTACGAGAGGCAGAACTGGTTCGAAGCGGTGGGCCGCGAGCACAGGGCGGTGCGCGAGGCGGCGGTGATCTTCGACCAGACCTCGTTTGCCAAGTTCATGCTGAAGGGCCGCGACGCGGAGAGCGCCCTCTCCTGGATCGCTGCCAACGACGTAGCCAAGCCGGTGGGCTCGCTCGTCTACACGCAGATGCTGAACGACAAGGGCGGCATCGAGTGTGACCTTACCTGCGCCCGCATCGCCGAGGACGAGTATTACATCGTCACCGGCACCGGTTTCGCAACCCACGACTTCGACTGGATAGCCCGCAATATTCCTGACGACCTGCATGCCGAGCTGGTCGACGTGACCTCGGCCTATTCGGTCTTGGCGCTGATGGGGCCGAATGCGCGGGCGGTGCTGGAAAAGGTGACAAGCAGCGACGTCTCCAACGCCGCCTTCCCCTTCGGCCGCGTGAAAACCATCGGCATCGCCGGCTGCCCGGTCAGGGCGCTGCGCATCACCTATGTCGGCGAACTCGGCTACGAGCTGCATGTGCCGATCGAATACGCCACCACTGTCTATGACGCGCTGATGGCGGCAGGCGCTCCGCTGCATCTCGTCAATGCCGGCTATCGCGCGATCGAAAGCTGCAGGCTGGAGAAGGGATATCGCGCCTGGGGCTCGGATATCGGGCCCGACCATACGCCGATCGAAGCCGGGCTCGGCTGGGCGGTGAAGACGAAGAAGACCACGCCGTTTCGCGGCCGCGAGGCGATCGAGCGGCAGCTGGCATCGGGCGTCAAGAAGATGCTCGCCTGCTTCGTGCCTGACGATCCCGACGTGGTGCTGCTCGGCCGCGAGACGATCTACCGCGATGGCAAGCGCGTCGGCTGGCTCTCGAGCGGTGGCTTCGGCTACACCGTGGGCAAGCCGATCGGCTATGGCTATGTGCGCAACGCCGAAGGTGTGAGCGAGGAATTCGTGCTGTCGGGCAGCTATGAGCTCGACGTCGCGCGGGTGCGGGTGCCGTGCAGGGTGTCGCTGACGCCGCTTTATGATCCGGGGATGGAAAGGGTCAAGGCGTAAGCACTCCGTGCGATCCGCTAGCGCAGATGCGCCGCACCTGCCTTAGTCAGAAGCGCGCATTGGGCGATCTCGTTGTTGCACTTTTACCCTCCCTTAACTGCGTTTACCTAAGGATCGCGGCCGGGTCTCACGAGACCTCGTATACGATAACTCGTTTAAAAACAGAGCTCTCGCCGCCCTGCGGTCTCGTTCGCCCCGCCCCCGGGTTACGCGTGACAGCCTTGCAAGACGTCGCCGTCCACTTCGCTCAATGACTGAGCGTCTCCCCGTGAATGTCCATTTCTCCACCGTCGCAACGACTTCCAACACGGGGAAGCCAGGGACGGCCGTCGAATCATGGGGTTTTACGTGTCCTTTTTGCAGAACCGAAAAATTAGCACCAAAATCTTGTCCGTCATCGTTCCGATCTGTCTGATCGGCATCGGTGGCGTCGCGTGGGTGTCCAGCAACTACAAGAGCGCCAACACGCGCTATTCGGATTTCATCACCATCGACAACGCCGCGACCATCGACCTTGCACGCGCCGATCGCAACCTGAACGCCATTTCGGCTGCCGCCTACCAGATCACGCTGCAGGATCCCTCCGACGCCAAGTTCCAGGCGTCCAATCAGTATTATCGCAACAGCACCAACGCGCTGAAGAAGCGCCTTGGTCTCGCCAAGGACAACCTGCCAGGAAAAGCCACCGAGATTACCGGCTTCATCACCAAGGCCGACGCGATCATCGCCATTCTCGACAAAGCCACCGCCTTTGCCGGAACGAACGCCGACGAGCAGGCGAAAGCCGAACTTGGCAAGGCGGATGACCTGATCCTCGGCTTGTCCAAGGACATCGCCAACGTCATCACGGCGAAGACGACGGAAATCGGTGAAACCAGCAAGGCGATCGCAAGCGAAAGCGACAGCATCATCGTCACCTCGCTGGCCGCTCTCGGCGTCGCCTTCCTTTTCGGCATCACCGCGGCGCTGCTGATCATCTCGCGCGGCATTGCCGGCCCCATTCATGACCTGCGCAACCGCATGATGACGCTGGCCAACGGCGAAACCCGCGACAATGTCCCCGGCCTCGAACGCAAGGACGAGGTCGGCGAGATGGCGCAGGCCGTGTCCGTTTTCCGCGACAACGCGCTCGAGCGCACCCGTCTCGAGCAGGAAGCGGTGGCAAACCGCAGCCTGTCGGAACAGCAGACCATCGAAAGCGAGGCACAAAAGGCCAAGGAGGCCGAGGCCATCAAGTTCGCCGTCGAAAATCTCGCGGACGGCCTCTCGCATCTCTCCGATGGCGACGTCTCGCATCGCATCCAGCAGCCCTTCGCGGACGGACTCGATCGAGTGCGGATGGATTTCAATAATTCGGCCGAAAAGCTGCAGTCGACACTCAGCCGTATCGCCGGCAATGCCTCGGGGATCGAATCCGGTTCGAACGAAATCAAGTCGGCCGCCGACGATCTCGCCAAGCGGACCGAACAGCAGGCCGCCGCCGTCGAACAGACAGCCGCGGCTCTGGAGGAAATCACCACCACGGTGAAGGATTCCACCAAGCGCGCGCAGGATGCCGGTGCGCTGGTCAGCCGCGCCAAGGCCGGTGCGGAAAAGTCCGGCGAAGTGGTTCGCCGCGCCGTGTCCGCCATGGAGCAGATCGAGAAATCGTCGAGCGAAATCAACAATATCATCGGCGTCATCGACGAGATCGCCTTCCAGACCAATCTGCTGGCGCTGAATGCCGGCGTGGAGGCAGCACGCGCCGGCGAAGCCGGCAAGGGCTTCGCGGTGGTGGCCCAGGAAGTGCGTGAACTCGCCCAGCGCTCGGCAAGCGCCGCCAAGGAGATCAAGACGCTGATCACCGCTTCCAACACCCAGGTGCAGGAGGGCGTGCAACTCGTCGCCGATACGGGGCGGGCGCTGGAATCGATCGTGACGGAAGTCCAGGAAATCAATCACCACGTCAGCGCGATCGTCGAGGCGGCACAGGAGCAGAGCTCTGGCCTGCAGCAGATCAACACCGCCGTCAATCAGATGGATATGGACACGCAGAAGAATGCCGCGATGGTAGAACAGACCACGGCGGCGACCCACAGCCTGTCGCAGGAAGTCTCATCCCTCAACCAGCTTCTCACCATGTTCAAGCTTTCGGGCGGACAACGGCAGCAGAGCGCTGCTGCTCCCGTGCGGGCGGCCAAGGGCACCGAACGGCCCGTCGCCTCGCCCGTCAAGGCGCTCGGCAACAAGCTCGCCAGCGCCTTCGTCGGCAATGCCGCGGTCAAGCAGGACAGCTGGGAAGAGTTTTGATCCCAGCCGAAGGGCTTGAGCATCATCATTTGTGTGGCGGCGGAAATCTTCGCCGCCACATCACATTATGCCGGGTGGGCGCTGATTTTTAAAACAGCGGCAGCTTGTTGTCCTGGATGAGGATGTCGAGCTTGTTGGCCACATCCTCGGTCCAGGCGAGGTTTTCGGTGAGCGCCGCCGGAAACAGCCCGGGGAGCGTGAACAGCGCGGCTGCGACGGCGCCGCCGTTGCGGGGGATGTCCGCCAACAATGCCGCGATCTCGGCGGCGCGGGGGTCGCGGAGTTCGTAGGCCTTGCCGTTGCGGTCGATACCGAGCGCGTAGCGCATCCAGGCGGCGACGGCGATGGCGTAGGTTTCGGCCTTGCTGCCATCGACCAGTGCTTCCGTGGCCGGCTCCAGCAGGCGCTGCGGCAGCTTCTGGGTGCCGTCCATGGCGATCTGGTAGGTGCGGTGGGCGATCGCCTTGTTTGCAAAGCGGGCTGTCAATTCGTCGGCATAGGCTTCCAGATCGATGCCGGGGACCGGATCGAGCGTGGCGGCGGCGGCGTTCATGTGGCGGCGCGCGAGGGCGGCTAAGCCGGTATCGTCCATCACGTCGCGGATGAATTCATAGCCGCCGATATAACCGAGATAGGCGAGCAGCGAATGCGCGCCGTTCAGCATGCGCAGCTTCATCTTCTCATAGGCCGAGACATCCTCGACCATCAGCGCGCCGGCCTTTTCCCATTGCGGGCGGCCACTGGCGAAGCTGTCCTCGATGACCCATTGCGTGAAGGGTTCGGTCTCGATCGCGACAAGATCGACGCGGCCGATGAGCGTTTCGGCATCGCGATAGGTGGCATCGGTGCTGGCCGGCGTGATGCGGTCGACCATGGTCGAGGGGAACGGAACCTCGCTCTCGATCCACGCCTTGAGTTCGGGATCGACGCGGCCGGCGAAATCGAGCACGAGCCGCTTCAGGACAGCGCCGTTGCTTGGAAGGTTGTCGCAGCTAAGGGCAGTGAACGGTGCTGCGCCCTTGGCGCGGCGGCGGGCGAGGCCCTCGACGAGATAGCCGATGACGCCGCGCGGCGCGTGGCGGTTTGCAAGGTCGGCCGCGATATCGGCATGCTTGAGATCGAGACCGCCGGTGGCGGCATCGAAGCCATAGGCCTTTTCGGTTACCGTCAGGCTGACGATGCGGATGGCGGGGTCTTCGAGCCGGGCCAGCAGTTCGTCGGGATTGCGGGTCGCGACATGGGCTTTCAGGATCGGCCCCATGACATGGGCGACCGTGCCTTCGGTGTCGCGCACCAGCATGGTGTAGAGGCCGTTCTGCTCGTTCAGATGATCGGCGACATCGGCGGTGCGCAGGCTCGCCACCTCAATCCCCCAATCGCCGCCGCCAAGCGCCAGCGCCGCATCCGTATAGGGCGCGAAGTGGGCGCGGAAGAAGGCGCCGGGGCCAAGATGCAGGATGCCCGGCTTCAGCACAGCCCGGTTGAAGGCGGGAAGCTTGGCTGTATGTGCAAGGCCGGTGAGGCGCGTCAGTCGTTCGGTCACAGCTTGTAGGCCTTCTTGGCGTTGCCGTAGGAGAGATCGGCGGCGGCGATTGCCGCATCCTGGCGCGATATCCGGTGCTCGGCCGCCAGCGTCGCCAGGAAGCCGCAAACCTCACGGCGCCAGACGTCATGGCGGGCGGGGATGGAGAGCAGCGCCCGGGTATCGTCGTTGAAGCCGGCCATGTTGGCGAAGCCTGCGGTCTCCACCACCTGGTCGAGATAGCGGCGGATGCCGGCCGGGCTGTCGTGGAACCACCATGGCGGGCCGATCATCAGACAGGGCCAGTGGCCGGCCATCGGCGCAAGCTCGCGGGCGTAGGTGGTTTCGTCGAGCGTGAAGAGCAGGACGCGCAGGCCCGGGGCATGACCGTATTTCGCGAGAAGTGCCGCGAGCCCGCCGACCCAATCGGTTGGCGTCGGGATATCGGCGCCCATGTTCGGTCCGCGCGTCTGGAAGAGTTCGCGGTCCGTGTTGCGGCGCGAGCCGGCGTGGATCTGCATGACCATGCCGTCTTCCGCCGAAAGCCCGGCCATTTCGGTCAGCATCTGGCCACGGAAGAGTTCGGCCTCGCCTTCTTCGAGCGTGCCCTTGTGCGCCCGGTCGAGCAGCCGCTGCTTGTCGGAATGCGGGAGATCGGCGGTGAAGGCGGTGGGGACGCCGTGGTCGGTCGCCGTAGCGCCGAACTGGCGGAAATAGGCTCGGCGCTTGCGGTGGGCGTCGATCAGGCCATCCCAGCTCGCGACGTCGCAGCCGGTGAGCTCGCCGAGCTTCGCGAGGTTTTCGCGGAAACCGACGGCATCGGGATCGGTGACGCTATCGGGGCGATAGGTGGTGCGCACACGGCCGATCCAGCCGTCCTCGGCCATCTTCTGGTGATGCGGCAGCTGATCGAGCGCGCCTTCGGTGGTGGCGATCGTTTCGATGCCGAAGCGCTTGTGGAGCGCGCGCGGGTGGAACTCCGGCAGGGCCAGTTGCGCATTGATATGATCGTAGAGCGCATCGGCATTCCCTGATGTCAGCGGCTCCTCGCAGCCGAGCACGGCCGACATGGCGTGATCGACCCAGAGGCTGGACGGCGTGCCGCGGAAGAGATGATAGTGCGCGGCGAAGGTGCGCCAGATGTCGCGGCCGGACGAGACGGGCTTGCCGTCGAGGCGGGGAACGCCGAGATCGTCGAGCTTGACGCCGACGCTGTGCAGCATGCGGAAGAGATAATGATCGGGAATGACGAGTAGCGAGGCGGCGTCCTCGAAGGGCTTGTCGTCGGCGAACCAGGAGGGTTCGGTGTGCCCGTGCGGGCTGACGATCGGGAGCCCGCTTACGCTCTCGTAAAGCTCGCGCGCTATGCTGCGCGTTGCCGGATCGGCCGGAAAGAGCCGGTCCGGATGCAGAAATCCATTGCCGATATCCATCTGTATTCCTCCCTGGTGCCTACCGGCCTAGCGCACAAAAAAAGATGCGGCAAGGGCTTTTAGTAACCAAACGGTTCACTTTGTGAATCGGCGGCAGCCCCTCTCGAAACGATTGACCTTGCGGCCTATTTCCGCTTTGGAGAGCGCAATCACATGACCGGTTCATCTGCCTGGTCGTGGCAAGGAGAGCCCGATGTCTGATCAGACCGATCGTATCACCCAACTCGAGGAAACCATCGCCCATCAGGCAAAGACGATCGAGGAACTGTCCGACCAGCTGACGGAACAGTGGAAAGTGGTCGAGCAGACGCGCGCCAAGCTGGACCGGCTGACCGAGCGTTTCCTTTCGCTCGAGGAACAAGCGCTGGAAGCACCGGCGATCACAAGGCCGCCGCACTACTGATCGTCACGATCTTGCCCTTTGCGGGCGAGATCACTATATCAGCGCTGCGAGGACGACCTCCCCCTTCTGGGCAAAAACTCGGGACGACCCGAACTATCCCACAGGGGTTATTCATGCGATCCACATCCGACCGTATCCGTCACGCCATCAGCTTCGAAATCATCGGTCTTGCCCTTGTCACGCCGCTCGGCGCGTTGGCCTTCGGCATGCCTGTCGCCGATATCGGCGTCGTCGGCGTCGCCGGCGCCACGATCGCCACGGGCTGGAATTATCTCTACAATCTCGGCTTCGACCATGTGATGCAGCGCCTGACCGGCGGCACGAAGAAGAGCCTTGCCGTACGCGTGCTGCATGCCGTGCTGTTCGAGGGTGGACTGCTTGTGGCGCTGTTGCCGCTGATCGCCTGGTATCTTGGCGTCAGCCTGCTGCAGGCCTTCATGATGGACGTGTCCTTCGCGCTCTTCTATCTGGTCTACGCCTTCGTCTTCAACCTCGCCTACGACCGCATCTTCCCGCTGCCGGACTGGCAGGCGAGGGCGCCGGACGCCGCGCGCGGCTGATTGATACCACGCCGCGCCAAATGGCGTGGTTTGCGATCGCGGCTTTCGGGTCTATATAGCGCCAGAACATCATTACTCAGCGAAAGACGACAGCATGGCCGCGACGATCCGTTACCACGAAGGCGACATTTCCGCCGCCGATGCAGCTCGCTATACCGGCGCGATCGCGATCGACACCGAAACGCTCGGCCTCGTGCCGCGCCGCGACCGGCTCTGCGTCGTCCAGCTTTCGCCGGGCGACGGTTCGGCCGACGTGATCCGTATCGCGGCCGGCCAGACGGAGGCGCCAAACCTTGTGGCGCTTCTTTCGGATCCGACGCACGAGAAGATCTTCCATTACGGTCGCTTCGATATCGCCGTGCTCTTCCATGCTTTCGGCGTGACGACGACGCCGGTGTTCTGCACCAAGATCGCCTCGCGCCTCTGCCGCACCTATACGGACCGCCACGGGCTGAAGGACAATCTGAAGGAGATGCTGGAGGTCGATATCTCCAAGACGCAGCAATCCTCCGACTGGGGTGCTGAGACGCTGTCGCAGGCGCAGCTCGAATATGCGGCGTCCGATGTGCTCTATCTGCATGCGCTGCGCGACAAGCTGACCCACCGCCTCATTCGCGACGGGCGGTTCGAGCATGCGACCGCATGCTTCGCCTTCCTTCCCACCCGCGCCAAGCTCGACCTGCTCGACTGGGACGAGACGGATATTTTCGCGCACAGCTGAGATTGCTTGCCGGCTTCTCACCACGCAAAGCCCAAGTGTGCCGCCACGCACCGAATGATTAGTGCTTCGTTAACGGTGAATCACTAGGATGCTCATTAACTTCTGAGCATTCCGTGGCGCGATGCAGCGTCCTCCAGGCACGCGACATCGCCGGAGAATGCAAAACAGCCCGATGAACGCGGCTCCCCTGTAACCTGCTTCAGCGCATTTTACGAAAGAGGAAGCATGCCATGTTGTCTCCGGTTCGTGCAGCGTCAAGCTCAAGCTTTCCCTCGCAGGGCTCCACCTCGGCGCTGAGCGCCAGCGACATCGTGCGCAGCGTCACCGCGGTTGCGCCGGTCAACCAGGTCGAGAGCCCGGACCTGACGTCCGGCGCCACCGCCAAGCTCAACATCCTGCTGCTTGCCGTTCGCGCCCGCATGGTCGAGGCGCTGCTCAATGTGCTGACCGCCACCGGAGAAGCGCTTTCGCAGCCGCGCGACGATAACGAACCGGACCTCGTCTTCGCATCGCGGCTTGCTGATGCGATCCAGAAGCTGCCGGCCGCCAAGATCGAAGTGATCGAGCGCCAGCTGGCGGCCCAGGGCCACGCGATACCGCTGCGGCTGCTTGCCGAAGCGCTGCAGAACCCGGCCGGCCCCGCCGCGACGCGCATCGCCGCCTACCTCGAAACCATCGGCACGAGAGATCGCGATCTCGCGACACGCGCCGTTCTCAAATCCTACAGCCAGAACGATGGTTCGCCGGCGCGCCCAGAGCAGCGTCCGGAGATCAGCCTGCATCGCGATACGGTCACATCAACACCTCGCACCACGACTGCGGCGACCGAGAGCGCTGGGGCCAAGAATGTGCCGACGGCGGCGGCGGCAGCTGGGACCACGGGCCATGAAAGCGACGTTACCGTGCAGACCGCCGTGAACGACGAGGCACCCATGGCGCCCGTCGCCGAACGCGCGGAGCCGAAGGCTGCGATGACCGCCGCAAGCGCCACGCTTTCAACCGACGAAGCAGCGGAAGCGCCTGTAGCAGAGGAAGCATCCGCTCTCCCCGCCGAAGCCGAAGCAACCGAGGTCACGGCTGAGCCGACGGCCACGCGCGACACCAAGGCCGATCCGATCATCCCGAAGAGCTGGGTCGGCATTCCGGCTTCGCTGTCGAAGGACGAGACCGACATGATCGTGGTCATCATCCGCGATCAGGCGACCGAGACGCTGCTCGAGGCGGCGGACGTCGAGCCGGCGGTGGATATCGACGTTCTGCTCGACGACACGCTGATCGCCGACATCCCCGACAATCTGAAGCGCCCCGCCGAGCAGATGCTGATGGCGAATGGGCTGGCGAAGCCGATGACAGCGCAAGCAGCACCCTCGCCGCTGGAGGCCGTGGCGGCACAGGCCGCCGCGCGGCAGCCGACACAGGCGGATGCCGACACGCC
This sequence comes from Hyphomicrobiales bacterium, assembly GCA_900467745.1. GTDB lineage: Bacteria > Pseudomonadota > Alphaproteobacteria > Rhizobiales > Rhizobiaceae > Rhizobium. Next base: position 44,497 of record UBQW01000017.1, on the reverse strand, counting down.
ATCGGCAACGCGGCAGATGATCGACGCCACCTATGCGCCGGTCCTGATGAAGGTCATCGAAGGTGTGCCCTATGCGCCGCAGCCTTATGACTTCGCCAAGGACGAAACCGACGATGCCGGTTCGCGCGAGATGAACCGCGAGGACCACAACGGCAATATCGACCAGGGCGACGAGAACGAAGACGGCGATGACCAGGATCGTGCTGACGAGGCGGAGCCAACTGAGGAGCACGTCCTTACCACTGATGACAGCGACGACGCATTCATGGCCGCCCAGCAATCCGCGATCGCCGCACCCATGCTCGACGAGGCCGGCGAGCCTATCCTGATGCTGCCGGGTCCCGGCCTGCCGATGGCGCCGGCGAGCGACGAGGCCTATGCGCGCTACCGGCGGATGGTCGGCTGGGAATAGACCGGCTTTCGACCTGCTCCCAAGAGACCGAAAACAAAGAACCCGCCGGATCGCTCCGGCGGGTTCTCTTATTCTTCAAGCCTGACGGCTGGCGATTATTCGCCGCGGTTCTTCAGAGCCGCGCCGAGGATGTCGCCGAGCGAAGCGCCAGAGTCGGACGAACCGAACTGAGCAACGGCTTCCTTCTCTTCAGCGATTTCCAGAGCCTTGATCGAAAGCATGACCTTGCGGTCCTTCTTCGAGAAGTTGGTGACGCGAGCGTCAACCGTCTGGCCAACCGAGAAGCGCTCCGGACGCTGGTCGTCGCGATCGCGAGCGAGGTCAGCGCGGCGGATGAACGAGGTGATGTCTTCGTGGTCTACGAGCTTCACTTCGATGCCACCGTCGTTGACGGCGATGACTTCAGCCGAAACAACAGCGTTCTTGCGCAGGTCGCCGGAAGCGGCAGCTTCGCCGACCGAGTCCTTGCCGAGCTGCTTGATGCCGAGCGAGATGCGCTCCTTTTCGACGTCTACATCGAGAACGACAGCCTTAACGACATCGCCCTTGTTGTATTCTTCGATGACCTGTTCGCCCGGACGGTTCCAGTCGAGGTCAGAGAGGTGCACCATGCCGTCAACATCGCCGTCGAGGCCGATGAACAGGCCGAATTCGGTCTTGTTCTTGACTTCGCCTTCGACTTCAGTGCCGGCCGGATGGTTGCGAGCGAATGCCGCCCACGGATTTTCCAGGGTCTGCTTGAGGCCGAGCGAAATACGACGCTTGGACGGATCGACTTCGAGAACGACGACTTCGACTTCCTGGCTCGTGGACAGGATCTTGCCGGGGTGTACGTTCTTCTTGGTCCAGGACATTTCCGAGATGTGGATCAGGCCTTCGATGCCCGGCTCCAGCTCGACAAACGCGCCGTAGTCGGTGATGTTCGTGACGGTACCGGAGATCTTCTTGCCTTCCGGATACTTAGCCTGGATGCCATCCCACGGATCCGACTCGAGCTGCTTCATGCCGAGCGAGATGCGGTGGGTTTCCTGGTTGATGCGGATGATCTGAACCTTGACCTGCTGGCCAATGGACAGGATTTCCGACGGATGGTTCACACGGCGCCATGCCATGTCGGTGACGTGCAGCAGGCCGTCGATGCCGCCGAGGTCAACGAACGCACCGTAATCGGTGATGTTCTTGACGACGCCGTCAACAACCTGGCCTTCTTCGAGGTTCTGAACGATTTCAGAACGCTGCTCGGCACGGGATTCTTCCAGAACCGTACGACGCGATACGACGATGTTGCCGCGACGCTTGTCCATCTTGAGGATTTCGAAGGGCTGCGGGTTGTGCATCAGCGGGGTAACGTCGCGGATCGGACGGATGTCGACCTGCGAACGCGGCAGGAAGGCAATCGCGCCGTCGAGGTCAACCGTGAAGCCGCCCTTGACCTGGTTGAAGATAACGCCTTCAACGCGCTCACCAGCTTCGAACTTGGCTTCGAGCTTGACCCAGCTCTCTTCGCGGCGAGCCTTTTCGCGCGACAGAACAGCTTCGCCGAGAGCGTTTTCGATGCGCTCAACGTAAACTTCGACTTCGTCGCCGACCTTGAGCGTGCCGTCCTTGGCCTTGGCGCCGAATTCCTTGAGCAGAATGCGACCTTCGACCTTGAGGCCAACGTCGACAACGGCGGAGTCCTTCTCGATTGCCGTTACGATACCCTTGGTTACATAGCCTTCAGCCAGATCGTTCTTGGCAAAGGATTCTTCCAGAAGGGCCGCGAAATCTTCGCGAGAGGGAGTAGCTACTGACATGAAATCTCCTGCGTGTCCGAATCTTTGGACACGTATGCGCCGGTTGGTTCGTGTTGAATGAGCCTGATCCCCGTCCGCCCTCTCATCGAAGGCAATCCGGCGCTTGGACGGAATTTCAGGCTGTCGTTCAAGGCGGTCAGGGCAAAGCCTGGCGGAACGCCTCAAATCCTAGTTTCGGTTCAAGGCCGCATCGATGACCGATTTCGCGGCTTGAAACGCGGCTTCTATACTCATTTCCGACGTATCAAGCAAGTGCGCGTCTTCGGCTGGTTTCAAAGGGCTGTCGGCCCGTCCCATGTCGCGTTCGTCGCGTCGCTTGACGTCTTCGAAAATCGCCGCGAAATCGGCGGCGATCCCCTTGGCCTTGATCTCGTCGAAACGGCGCCTTGCGCGCACTTCGGCCGATGCCGTCACATAAAGCTTCACCGGTGCCTCAGGGCAAACCACCGTTCCGATGTCGCGCCCATCCAGCACCGTGCCCGGCGTGCGCTCGGAAAACCGGCGCTGCGCCTCTACCAGCGCACGACGCACCGACGGCATCACCGCGATCTTCGAGGCGGCTTCGCCGATCTCATGCTTCGACAGGATATCGCGATCGAGGCCGGCGAGTTCAACCTCGCGGGCCATTTTTTCCGCCGTAAGCTCATCATCCAGCGGCAGGCCGGCATCGAGCAGCGCCTTGGCGGTGGCGCGGTAGGTCAGGCCGGTGTCGAGATGGTGGAAGCCATAGGTCTCGGCGATGCGGCGCGACAGCGTGCCCTTGCCGGCGGCGGCCGGTCCATCGATGGCGATGACAAAATGGTCTGAACTGGTCGGCATGCTCGTCTTTCTATCCCGCCCGATATTCTAAGGGCATTGCTGTCGGCCGATCTCGCTCGGCCGGTGTCTCAATTCTCTTCGCCCGCTTCTGGCAAGCCGCCATAGCGGCGCACGAGATCGGTCATCTCGTCCTGGCCCGCCGTTTCGCCGAGCCGTGCCGCCACACCTTCGCGGTCGGCGATCGACCGGTTCTGACTGACCTTCCACTTGCCCTCGATGGCGGTGATCTCGATCTCGACGCCGACGATGCCCTTCATCTGCGCCTTCACATAAGCCTCCGGCGCATCGCTGACGGCCCATGGCTTTTCACGCGGCGTCTCGTGTTGCGTCGTCAGCGCGGTAATCTGCGCGAGCAGCCAATCGGCGTCGTCGATGACGCGGGCGGTGCCGCGCGCCTGCACCACGGCGTAGTTCCAGGTCGGCACCACCTTGCCGGTCTCGCGCTTGGTCTCGTACCAGGAGGGCGTGACATAGCTGTCGGCGCCCTGGAAGACAGAAAGCAGCTCGGCGCCATCTTGGAGATCGCGCCATTGCGGATTGGCCTTGGCCAGATGCAGCCGAAGCGTTCCCTTCTCGGACGCCGCCGCATCGAGAAGAAAAGGCACGGAATTGGCCATCAGGCCGGAGGCGCCGGTCGTGATCAAAAGGCCGAGCGGATGCGCCCTGATCAGCGCGTGCTGGACGCCGAGATCGTCTTCCCTGAAATGCGGTGGCTGATACATGTCGCCCATCCGTCTTGCCGCCGGAACCTGCCGGCGTCACGTTGCCCATCGAGTATTCGCGGCTCACTAGCACAAAGCGTCGGCCCGGTCATCTGCCGCATCTGCCGCCCAGGGCGCGCGCTTGCGGTGGCGGCACATGAAGTTAGGCTTTGACATGGCGGCCCGCAACGATTATGGGGACCGGCTTATAAATTCCGAACAGAACGCCGGTTTCAACGGCATTTGCCGAACTCAGGTTCGGCCATTCTCACGATCACGAGGCTCAACAGTGGCGAAAGCTGAACTTGGAACCAAGCGTACCGATCCGGAAACCGGCAAGAAATTCTACGACCTGAACCGGAACCCGATCGTTTCTCCTTACACGGGCAAGACCTACCCGCTCTCCTTCTTCGTCGAAAGCTCGGCTGCAGCCGCTGCTGAAGCCGCGCAGGAAGAGGAAGAAGTGGCCGAAGTCGATACCGAAAGCACGGAAGTCGAACTGGTCTCGCTCGAAGACGCAGACGGCGATGCATCCGGCGACGACATCCCTGACATGGGCGACGATGACGTCGAAATCGAAGGCGATGACGACGACGATACCTTCCTGGAAGCCGACGAAGACGACGACGATGACGACATGAGCGACATCATCGGCGTGACCGGCGACGAAGAAGACGTCTGATTTCGAACAAGGATCGGCCCGGGCGAGAAAAATTCACCGGGCCGATTTTTTAGGCTTGCCATCTGCGAAAACCGCACGTATTAAGCCGCCACTTCCCGAGGACAAGCGCTTCGCGAAGCATCCCAGGCCCGGCACAAACCGGTCCACCCTGATGGGGCTATAGCTCAGCTGGGAGAGCGCTTGCATGGCATGCAAGAGGTCAGCGGTTCGATCCCGCTTAGCTCCACCAAGTTTTTCTTCTATATCTCACGGTAGTTCCACCTTGCAGCCGGCTACGCTCGACAACAAGGGTTGCTACTTGGCCTCCGGATCGACCCACCGAGCAACGGTTAGGCGTTACGAAGAATATTGATTCACTATGCGATTGGCTGCGCGCCTACTTTGGAATGCGATTCCTTGAGGATTTCTTTTCCAACAGCTATATGTGTCCATGCGCTCGGGAGCCTGACATCTATGGCGTCGAGACTACGGTCTCGCCCGGCGTCCACTTTCTTTCAAGTCCAACCCTGAAACGATCACGTGGGTGGTGCACGATGCCGTGCCCTAAAACGGATCCGTCTTTCTTTGCCCTTATGCGAGGCTTTAGGATCTTGGCTAGGTCACCATCCTTTGTTGAGTACGCGCGATGAATTGCTCCGGCGACGAAGTCAGCCAGCTGGATGCCAATCGAGTGGCAGGAATCTTGTAGGAGCAGTCCCTCGATCAACCGATCATACCCCGAGACGGTATTTCCCGGTTTCGCTATCAACGTGTCGTGATGCGCTCTCAGAAGACGGTCGTCGTCCCGGCCTCTATGATCCGCGATAATTATGCCAACGCTCTTCCGGTCCTGCAGAAAGTACTGAAACCTCTCCGTCAGTGGCTTATACGCAAAGTGATAAAGCTCCCGCTGATTTGATACCGATGCATAATCGAAGGCCGCGCCGATGTCGGTGACGCAGACGATTACCGTGAGCGGGCTCTTCGAAATGATTCCGGCCAACTCCAAGCTCAGCGCTTTTCGCTGTTCGGCGCTCTTGTTCAACATTGGATTGTCCGATGACGCGTTATGTGGAGAAAAGTAACGCCACTTAAGTTCTCCCCTCAAACCGTGCCTGGTGCAGAACCCTCGAACAACTTTAGCAATATCGTGCCAATCTTCATCTCTGATAACGACCGCACCCAATGTGAAGTAGGGCTGGCTTTCATTGGGTTTCGACGGAGGAGTCCCGCTTTCATCGATAAAGCAAAGGTACATTCGCAATCCACCTGGTGTGCCCGATCACATTGCGATTATGGGTTGAGTTAACACCGCGCGCAACCAATAACGAATTTTCTACCTCGTCCGCGTTGCGCGACGAAAATCGATTTCAATAGAAGATTTTTCGTCCGAATTGCCTTCCCCGCCCTCTCGGGCGTATGCTCCGCGGACAGTTTTCAAACAGCCCTTTTCACGCCGCGAGGCTCACGGTCCGTGGCACCATTTCAGCGCCCCGGACCCCACCCATGACACGACAAAGACGACGCCGCATCATCCACACACGCCGGACAGCGACCGGGTTGGTACTCGCGGGGGCAATCTCGTTTTTGGCGGGGATGACGGATGCGACCGGGTTGGTTTTGAGCGGTGACTTCGTGTCGTTCATGACCGGCAACACCACGCGGGCGGCACTTTCGTTTGGGGCTGGGAACTTCGGGCATGCAGCGGTTCTGATCGCGGCGATCATCGTCTTTGTGCTCAGCAACGCTGCCGGGATCGTGCTTGCGCATTTCGCCGAGCGACGGGTTTTCGTGGTGCTTGGCTGCGTCGGGCTGATGCTGGCGGGCGCCTCGCTGATGAGCGAGCCCGGCCTTGCGCTCCCCCGCTTCTACCTGATCGTCGCCTCCATGGGGATGGTGAATGCCGCGGTGGAGCATATCGAAGGGTTGCCGATCGGGCTCACCTATGTGACCGGGGCATTGTCGCGTTTCGGGCGAGGCATCGGCCGCTTTCTGATCGGGGATCGCCGGCTCGACTGGACGATCCAGATCGTACCCTGGCTCGGCATGCTGCTCGGCGCCATAGCCGGTGCACTGCTGACACAGGTTGCGGGTGCGTCGGCGCTGTGGGTGGTCGCCGCCTTCGCGATGTTGATCGCGCTGGCAGCTCTGCTGATCCCGAAGCCGCTGCAGCGGCGGTTCAACCAATCGGCTGCCGTGCGCGCGTCGGTCCAGCGCGCGAAGTGATCGTCGCACCATCGTCAGCGCGAATCAGCTAGACGTCGTTCCAGAACCGATGCAGGAACGGGAGCGCCCGCGTGTTTATCTTCTCGAAACTCGTCTGGATTTTTGGCCAGCCGCTGTCGCTGGCTTTCCTGCTTGTCCTCGTCGCGCTGATCGCGGGGTTGATCCGCTTTCGCATCATCAGCCTGCTTGCGACCGCCTGCGCCGCGCTGGTGCTCTTCCTCACGCTCTATACGACATCAGGCAACTATCTCCTGCAAGGGCTCGAGGATCGCTTCGCCAAGCCGCAGGATCCGGCTGAGCTCACTTGCATGATCGTGCTCGGCGGCGGCTTCGAGAATGAGGTCAATACATCCAGGCACGGGATCGAGATGAATGCCGGCGGCGACCGGTTTATCGAGACGCTGAGATTGGCGCAGAAATATCCGCAGTCGCGCATCCTCGTCTCGGGCGGCGATGGGTCAATGTCTGGTGTCTACGAGGGCGACGCGGTCATGGCGGAGCGGTTCTTCCCGATGTTCGGCGTGGCGAAGGAGCGACTGGTCCAGGAGACGACCTCGCGGACCACGTTCGAGAACGCCATCAACACCAAGGACCTGCTGGCGAGCCAGGGGCTTTCCAACTGCCTGCTGATCACCTCGGGCTATCACATGCCGCGTTCGGTCGGGATCTTCCGCAAGCTCGGCATCGACGTGACGCCCTGGCCGACGGACTACCGGACAGACGGTCACGAGCACCTGGCGCTCGATTTCACGCAGCCGAGCCGCAACGCGCAGAATATGGCAACCGCGATCCGCGAGTGGTTCGGCCTCGTCGGATACTACTTCGCTGGGCGCACCTCGGAGCTTTATCCGCGCTGAGCCCGGCCGTTCTCGGTTACTTCTTGGAGATGGTGACGAACTTGGTGCCGCGCACGCGGGTGGTGATGACGCAGGGATCTGTCTTCGGATCGCCGTCGGGGCGGTCGCAGAAGCGCGGATGCATCTTCATGGCCAGCACCTTGTTGCCGAAGCGCTGCACGAAATCATAGCCATAGGTCTTGGCGGTGGCGATCATGAAGTAGCCACCTTCGGCCACCTGCAGATAGAAATTGTAGACGCAGCCGTCTTCGTCGCACTGCGGGCCCTTAGTGCCGTCGCAGGTCATTTCGCCCTCGTTGACGACGACATCGACCAGCCCGTCATTGTTGATGTCCTGGTGGGTGACGAAGCCGTCATCGAACTCCACCTCAGTGCATTGCTTCTTGAAATGATCCTTCTCGTAAATCTCAGGATCGGGAAGCAGCGACTGCTGGGCGTAGGCCGCAGTAGATACGGCCAGGGCCGCAACGAGGTTCAAGGCGATCAGCAGCGTTTTCACAGGTTCTCTTTTCGTCGGATAAGGACGGCATTGGTTCGTGAGTTTGGCTGATCCGCCTTGCGCCGCCCTTGCGGCCATGATTATTCGAGGGAAAGATCGCCATTGGAGCACGCGATGTCGCCATTCGTCTATCTCGACTATGCCGGCGTTGCCCTGTTTGCGGCAACGGGCGCGCTTGCCGCCTCGCGCAAGCAGCTCGATCTCATCGGCTTCCTGTTCTTCGCGGTCATCACAGGCATCGGCGGCGGCACGGTTCGCGACATCGTCCTGGGTCGCGTGCCGGTCTTCTGGGTTCTGAACCCCACCTATATCCTGGTCTGCTGTGCCGCCGGCGTTTTGGTGTTTTTCACCGCGCATATGGTGGAATCGCGCTACCGGCTGCTGATCTGGCTCGATGCCGTCGGGCTGTCGGCCTATTGCGCCATGGGTGCGGCCAAGGGGCTGGCCGCCACCGGCTCGCCGACCATCGCAATCGTCACCGGCACGCTGACGGCAACCTTCGGCGGCGTGTTGCGCGATCTTGTCGCCAACGAGCCCTCGGTGCTGCTGAGGCCGGAGATCTACATCAGCGCCGCACTTGTCGGCGCAGCGATCTTCACCGGTGCCAATGAGTTCGGACTACCGCTCTATGCGGCATCGGCCGCGGGCGTGCTTGCGGCATTCGCGGTGCGCGGCGGGGCGCTTTACTACGGCTGGACGTTCCCCACCTACAAGGCAAAGCCCGGGCGGCATCCTGACGATGTGATGTAGAGATTGAGTTGGATCAGGTGCTGATCAGGAGCGCTTGGGGCGCAGGCGGATCACCACGTCGACATGGGCGATCTCCATGCCCTCCGGCGGCTCCGGCAGATTGTCGATGGTGAGGTTGCTGACAGGAATATCGAGCACGTCGTTGTCGCCTTCCACGAAGAAGTGGTGGTGATCGGAGACATTGGTGTCGAAATAGGTCTTGGCGCTTTCGACCGCGAGAACGCGGATCATGCCGGCTTCGGTGAACTGATGCAGCGTGTTGTAGACGGTGGCGAGCGATACCGGCACGCCGGCGACAACAGCCTCTTCGTGCAGTTCCTCGACGGTCAGGTGGCGATCGCCCTTTGCAAAGAGCAGGTCGCCGAGCGCGACGCGCTGGCGCGTCGGCCTGAGGCCAGCGCCCCGCAACCTTGCTTCAATGGTAAGAGGGGCTTCAGCCGCCATCAACAACTCCCGCTAATCTAGCGTCTCGCAATCATGTTTCTATTAGCCATATAACTTTTGCACGAATGGCTTTCAATAGTTTCAATGGGGACAACAGGTGCCAAAGCGCCGCGAAATCGGGCTTTTCGCGTAATTAGTGCTGGTCGGGGGCTTGGCCTTCCTGTATGCGACCACCAAATAAGGCGCGCAGCCGGTCCTTGGACGTGGGTGAAGCTCAGTCATGCTTATGCTTCATTTTCCGTCGAACTTGGATTAAACGTTCACATCCATCAGCTTAGTTGCGGGGGGAATTAGAGTTTTCATGGCGACGAAACAATCCAGCTTCAACTATGAGGAAATCCTGGCATGCGGCCGCGGCGAGCTTTTCGGCCCCGGCAACGCGCAGCTTCCTCTGCCGCCAATGCTCATGGTTCACCGCATCACCGACATCTCCGAAACCGGCGGCGCCTTCGACAAGGGCTATATCCGCGCCGAGTACGATGTGAAGCCTGACGATTGGTATTTCCCCTGCCACTTCCAGGGCAACCCGATCATGCCGGGCTGCCTCGGCCTCGACGGCATGTGGCAGCTGACCGGCTTCTTCCTCGGCTGGCTCGGCGAGCCTGGTCGCGGCATGGCGCTGTCGACCGGTGAAGTGAAGTTCAAGGGCATGATCCGCCCGACCACGAAGCTGCTCGAATACGGCATCGACTTCAAGCGCGTCATGCGCGGCCGCCTGGTGCTCGGCACCGCCGACGGCTGGCTGAAGGCCGATGGCGAAACCATCTACCAGGCCTCCGACCTGCGCGTCGGCCTGTCCAAGGACAAAGACGTCTGATTGCACCGGGCATCCGTGCCCGGTTTTCCAAGTTAGAAAAAACGAAAAGGTCGAAACACATGAGACGGGTAGTTGTCACGGGTCTGGGCGTCGTTTCCTCGATCGGCAATGACGCCGCCGAGGTCACCGCTTCGCTGCGCGATGCCAAGTCCGGCATTTCCTTTTCCAACGATTTCGCCGAGCACGGCTTCAAGTGCCAGGTCTGGGGTCGCCCTTCGCTCGATCCGACGGATCTGGTCGATCGTCGCGCCATGCGCTTCCTGTCGCAGGGCGGTGCGTGGAACCATGTCGCGATGAAGCAGGCGCTCGCCGATTCCGGTCTTGAGGAAAAGGACTACAGCGAAAACGAGCGCACCGGCATCATCATGGGCTCGGGTGGTCCCTCGACCCGCACCCTGATCGAAGCCGCCGAGATCACCATCAAGAACAACAGCCCGAAGCGCATCGGCCCGTTCGCCGTGCCGAAGGCAATGTCGTCGACGGCGTCCGCCACGCTCGCGACCTGGTTCAAGATCCACGGCGTCAACTACTCGATCTCGTCGGCCTGCTCGACATCAGCGCATTGCATCGGCAATGCCGCTGAAATGATCCAGTGGGGCAAGCAGGACATCATGTTCGCCGGCGGCCACGAGGATCTCGACTGGACGATGTCGAACCTGTTCGACGCCATGGGCGCCATGTCTTCGAAGTACAACGACACGCCAGAGACCGCCTCGCGCGCCTATGACGCGACCCGCGACGGCTTCGTGATTGCCGGTGGCGCCGGCGTTCTGGTTCTCGAAGAGCTGGAACACGCCAAGGCCCGCGGCGCCAAGATCTACGCCGAAATCGTCGGCTACGGTGCCACTTCCGACGGCTACGACATGGTCGCTCCGTCGGGCGAAGGTGCTATCCGCTGCATGCGCCAGGCGCTCTCGACGGTGAAGGGCGATGTCGACTACGTCAACACGCACGGCACCTCGACGCCAGTCGGCGACAGCAAGGAAATCGGCGCGATCCGCGAAGTGTTCGGCAACAAGATCCCGCACATCCAGTCGACCAAGTCGCTGACCGGCCACTCGCTCGGCGCCGCCGGCGTGCAGGAATCGATCTACTCGCTGCTCATGATGCAGGCCGGTTTCATCGGCGAAAGCGCTCATATCACCGAGCTCGACCCCGAATTCGACGGCGTGCCGATCGTGCGCAAGCGCATCGACGACGCCAAGATCGACATCGCGCTTTCCAACTCCTTCGGCTTCGGCGGCACCAACGCCACGCTCGTCTTCCAGCGCTACAACGGATAATAACATGACGGGAATCATGCAGGGTAAGCGCGGGCTTATCATGGGTGTCGCGAACAACCACTCCATCGCCTGGGGCATTTCCAAGGCGCTGGCGGCACAGGGCGCGGAACTTGCCTTCACCTACCAGGGCGATGCGCTGGGCAAGCGCGTCAAGCCGCTTGCCGCCGAAGCTGGCTCCGACTTCGTGCTGCCATGCGACGTCGAGGACATCGCTTCCGTCGACGCCACTGTGGACGCGATCAAGGAACGCTGGGGCACGCTCGACTTCGTCGTGCACGCCATTGGCTTCTCCGACAAGAACGAGCTCAAGGGCCTCTACGCCGACACCACGCGCGAGAATTTCAGCCGCACGATGGTGATCTCCTGTTTCTCGTTCACCGAGATCGCCAAGCGACTGGCGCCTTTGATGAACGAAGGCGGCTCGATGCTGACGCTGACCTATAACGGCTCGACGCGCGTCATCCCGAACTACAACGTCATGGGCGTCGCCAAGGCCGCTCTCGAGGCCTCCGTGCGCTACCTGGCGGCTGATTACGGCCCACGCGGCATTCGCGTCAACGCGATCTCCGCCGGCCCGATCCGCACGCTCGCCGGCGCCGGCATTTCAGACGCCCGCGCCATCCTGTCGTGGAACCAGCAGAACTCGCCGCTGCGCAAGACCGTGACGATCGATCACGTCGGCAACTCGGCGCTTTATCTGCTCTCCGACATGGCGGCAGGCGTCACCGGCGAAATTCACTTCGTCGACGCCGGCTTCAACATCACCTCGATGCCAGCGCTCGATACGCTGCGCAAGGCGGACGCCGAGTAAGCGGCAGCCAGCCAGAACCGAATGCAAGGCCATGCGCATTATATTGCGCATGGCCTTTTTCGTTTTCGATACTATTCTGCGGACACGCAAATCAACGCAGTCCCAGCCTTCGAGGCTGGGCGAGTAGGGAAAGCGATGATGAGATATTTCTTCGCGCTCGTGCACAAGGAGCCGGATAGCGCCTTCGGCATCACTTTTCCCGATCTGCCGTCCGTGTTTTCCGCAGCCGACGTCGAGGGTGATCTGACCGCCAATGCGATCGAAGCCCTGCGCCTGTGGGCGGAAGACGAGACTTTGCCGACACCGTCGTCCTTCGACGTGATCAGCGCGCGTCCCGAGGTGCGAAGCGAGCTTGCGTCAGGCGCCTTCCTGACGCGGATTCCGTTTATCGAGGATACGACACGGACCGTTCGTGCCAATGTCACCTTCGACAAAGGCATGCTCGACGCGATCGACGCGGCGGCCAAGGAGCGCGGCCTGACACGCTCGGCTTTCCTTGCGAGCGCCGCCCGCAAGGAAATAGAAGCGGCCTGAGCCGCTTATTTCTTCGCCCACAAGACCTTGAAGCGGGCGTTGCGGCAGGTTTCGCCGCTTTCGCGGAAGCTTGCCGCCAGGACCGGCTCGTAGGGCAGGCCGCGGTTGGCGACCAGAAGGAGGCGGCCGCCGGAGCGCAGCGAAGCTGCCGCCGTCTTGATCATCGCCTGGCCGAGCGCCGGCTCGGCGGCGTGACTTTCGTGGAAGGGCGGGTTCATGATGATGAGGTCGTACTTGTCCTTGACCGGCTCGCCCGCCAGATCGTGCCAGAAGAAGCGTGCCGGTACATTCGGGCAGTTCTCCTCGATGTTGGCCTTGGCGGCTTCCAGCGCGGCGTAATTCGCCTCGTATAGGTCGAGGCGGCTGACGCCTGGGGAGCGTTCCGACATCTCGACGGAGAGATAGCCCCAACCCGCGCCGAAATCGGCGACATCGCCGGTGAAATCGGTGGGCAGGCGCGAGGCGAGCAGCTCCGAGCCGTCGTCGATGCGGTCATGCGAGAACATGCCGGCGGCGGCCTCAAAGCGGCCGTCGACGCGCACAGCCGGCTTGGCGAACTTGGCGATGATTTCGGACGGATCGGCGGGCGCGCCGAACCAGAAAGCGACGCCGTGGTATTTCGGCATGTGCTCGAGCGACAGGCCGAAGGCTTCCATGCGCTTGCGCAGCGGCTGGATGCCGTCTTCCTTGCCGCCGGCGATGACGACCAGACCGCCCATCTTCACGCGGGTGAGCGCTTCGGCGATATTCGCCTCGTTCTCGCCCTTGTGCTTGTTGCAGAGAACCAGAACGGCATCGTAGTCCTCGCCTTCGACCTCAGGCGTGGTTTCGATGCGCTGGGCGAGCAGCTGCCGGTACAGCGGCCGGAAGCCCTGTACGGCGCTCAGCGCGGCGGCAAAGCCCTGCGGCAGGGCGAAGCCTGCCTCGGCGCCGAGGAAGAGCACGCGCTCGCCCTCGCCGGGCGCCTCGACGGTGCCGCTTACAAAGGGGTGGAACAGTGTCTTCAGCGTCTCGCTGCTCATCGTTTTATCTCGATCCTGAATAGAAAAAGGGCGCGAGAAGATTCCCGCGCCCATGAAGTCTAGGGAAGGCGCAGCTTACTCGGCTGCTTCTTCCTTCTTCTTGTCGGCAGGGATTTCCTGGCCGGTTGCCTGGTCGACAACCTTCATCGACAGGCGGACCTTGCCGCGCTCGTCGAAGCCGAGGAGCTTGACCCAAACCTTCTGGCCTTCCTTGACGACGTCCTGGGTCTTGGCAACACGCTCGGAAGCAAGCTGCGAGATGTGGACGAGGCCGTCGCGGGCGCCGAAGAAGTTGACGAAGGCGCCGAAGTCGGCGGTCTTCACAACGGTACCTTCGTAGATCACGCCGATTTCAGGCTCGGCAACGATCGAGTGGATCCACTTGCGGGCCGCTTCGATTTCCTTGCCCGAGGAAGATGCGATCTTCACGGTGCCGTCGTCTTCGATGTTGATCTTCGCGCCGGTCTTTTCGACGATTTCGCGGATGACCTTGCCGCCGGAGCCGATGACTTCACGGATCTTGTCGACCGGGATGTTCATGACTTCGATGCGCGGAGCGAATTCGCCGAGCTGCGAACGGCCTTCGGAGATCGCCTTCGACATTTCGCCGAGGATGTGCGTGCGACCGCCCTGTGCCTGGCCGAGAGCGACCTTCATGATCTCTTCGGTGATACCGGCGATCTTGATGTCCATCTGCAGCGAGGTGATGCCGTCGGCAGTACCTGCAACCTTGAAGTCCATGTCACCGAGGTGGTCTTCGTCGCCGAGGATGTCGGAGAGAACGGCGAAGCGGTCACCTTCGAGGATCAGGCCCATGGCGATACCGGCAACCGGCTTGGCGAGCGGAACGCCGGCGTCCATCAGAGCGAGCGAGGTGCCGCAGACGGTTGCCATCGAGGACGAGCCGTTGGACTCGGTGATCTCGGAGACGACGCGCAGCGTGTAGGGGAACTGCTCAGCCGAAGGAAGCATCGGGCGGATAGCGCGCCATGCGAGCTTGCCGTGGCCGATTTCGCGACGGCCCGGAGAGCCCATGCGGCCGGTTTCGCCAACCGAGTAGGGAGGGAAGTTGTAATGGAGCAGGAAGCGCTCCTTGTACATGCCCGTCAGGCTATCGACGTACTGTTCGTCTTCGCCGGTGCCGAGCGTGGCAACGACGATCGCCTGCGTTTCACCGCGGGTGAAGAGAGCAGAACCGTGGGTGCGCGGCAGGAGGCCGACTTCCGATACGATCGGGCGAACGGTCTCGAGATCGCGGCCGTCGATGCGGCTCTTGGTGTCGAGGATGTTCCAACGAACGATCTTGGCCTGCAGGTGCTTGAAGATCGCGCCGATGACTTCGGCGGTGTACTTCGGCTCTTCGCCCTCAGGGAAGAAGTGCGCCTTGACCTTGGCCTTGACGGCATCAACGGCAGCGTAGCGTTCAGCCTTCTGCGTGTTCTTGTAGGCGGTGCGCAGCTCGGCTTCGAAGTGCTTCAGCATTTCGGCTTCGAGTTCGGAGAAGTCTTCCGGCTGGAAGTCGCGCGGCTCCTTGGCAGCCACTTCGGCGAGCTTGATGATCGCGTCGAGAACCGGCTGGAAACCACGATGGCCGAACATGACGGCGCCGAGCATGACTTCTTCGTTCAGTTCCTTGGCTTCGGATTCAACCATCAGAACGGCGTCGTGCGTGCCGGCGACGACGAGGTCGAGGATCGACTCGTCCATCTCGTCGAGATGCGGGTTCAGGACGTATTCGCCGTTGATGTAGCCGACGCGTGCGCCGCCGACCGGGCCCATGAAGGGAACGCCAGAGAGCGTCAGAGCAGCCGAAGCGGCAACCATCGACAGAACGTCCGGGTTGTTTTCCAGATCGTGCTGGACAACGGTGACGACGACCTGCGTGTCGTTCTTGTAGCCTTCAGGGAAGAGCGGGCGGATCGGGCGGTCGATCAGGCGCGAAACCAGCGTTTCGTTTTCCGACGGACGGCCTTCGCGCTTGAAGTAGCCACCGGGAATCTTGCCGGCTGCGTAGGTCTTTTCCTGGTAGTTGACGGTCAGCGGAAAGAAGTCCTGGCCAGGCTTCGGCGCCTTGGCGGAAACGACGGTGGCGAGAACCACGGTTTCGCCGTAGGTCGCGAGAACGGCGCCGTCAGCCTGACGGGCGATCTTGCCGGTTTCGAGCTTCAGCGGGCGGCCTGCCCACTCGATTTCCACGGAATGAGTGTCGAACATATGTCTTGTCCTTCAATGCGGAGGCGCGCCATTGGCCCAAGGGCACGGCGCAGACGACCGCAATTGTTGATGACGCATCATGGGCAAGACAACGGGAGGCTTTGCGGTCTCGATTTCCTCGTCGAGAAAATCGGGCCAAGGTGTGCGCCTTGGCCGAAAGCATCCGGCAATCCTGCCCCATGACAGGTCAACGGTTGGTTTTGCGGATCCGGCCCATCCGGGTCCGCGGGCAGTCCCGCAAACGCCTGCGGCGTCCTGCGGTGTCGGAGAAACGTTCCCCGGAAACAAATGCGGCGGGCGTCCATAAGGAGCGCCCGCCGGCAAAGCCTTAGCGGCGGATACCCAGGCTGGTGATCAGCTTGGTGTAACGGCCTTCGTTCTTCTTCTTGAGGTAGTCAAGAAGCGAGCGGCGGCTGGAAACCATCGTCAGCAGGCCACGGCGGGAATGGTTATCCTTCTTGTGACCCTTGAAGTGTTCCGTGAGGTTGTTGATGCGCTCGGTGAGGATCGCAACCTGAACTTCGGGCGAACCGGTGTCGCCTTCGAACGTTGCGTATTCCTTGATAAGTGCCGTCTTGCGCTCAGCAGTAATCGACATCGGATGTTCCTTTCGATGAGAGGAGATAAGGTCGCCAAAAGCCGGGATGTCGTCCAGCTTTGGCCGCGAATGCATTCAAGCGAGCCTGATGCTGGCGCTGCCTATACAATATCCGGCACATGAATGGAAGAGCGGAGTTTTTCCCGCTTGATCAGCGATTTGGCGCCGCGATCACAAAGAGACGATCACGCAAAATGTTTGTTGCGCGGAAAGAGCGATCGACTATCACCTGCGCCAGCCAAGTCTATGTCCAGAAAGGAATTTGCGTGAAACTCTTCTATGCCCCCGGCGCCTGCTCCATGGCATCCCACATCGTCCTTCATGAAATCGGCAAGCCTTTCGAGATCGAGAAGGTCAGCACCAAGACGAAGGTCATGGAAAGCGGCGGCGACTTCTTTGCGATCAACCCCAAGGGCGCGGTGCCGGCTCTTCAGCTCGACGGCGGCGAAGTCCTGACCGAGGGTCCGGCGATCCTGCAGTATGTCGCAGACAGCAATGGCGCCACCGATCTCGCACCTCCGGCCGGCACGCTTGCCCGCGCCCGCGTTCAGGAGATGCTGAGCTTCGTCGGCTCCGAATTGCACAAGTCGTTCAGCCCGCTCTTCCATCCCGGCAAGACCGATGCGGAAAAGGACGCGGCGCGCGAGGTGCTGCACAAGAAGTTCGCATGGCTGGAATCGCTTTTGGCCGACGGTCGCGACTATCTCACCGGCCCGAACTTCACCGTTGCCGACGCCTATGCGTTCGTCGTAACGAGCTGGACGAAGCCGATGAGCGTTTCGCTGGACGCGTGGCCGAAGCTGAAGGATTACGTCGCGCGCGTTGCGGCCCGCCCGTCGGTCCAGGCGACGATGAAGGCCGAAGGCCTGATCTGATTGAAAGAGATGCGCGCGGTTCAGGCCGCGCGCTGATCTTTAACCGAAGACGCGCTTCGGGCGGAATTCGCCCTGGCCGATTTCGCCGATGGCAATCAGCTTGCCGCGGGCCGTGGCATAGGCTTCGCTTTCTTCCACCGGTGCATCGCGGCCGCGCACCAGGATGGGGTTGCCCATCTTCAGGCGGTGGGCCTGGTCGTCGTTGACGATCAGATGCGGCAACGAGGAGAGCGCCTCGCTGGTGTCGATCAGAAGCGCATCGAGTGCCGCCAGACGTTCTTCGTCATCCTGAATTTCTTCCAGTGCGACGAGTTCTGCGAGCGGGATCATGGTCTCTTCGGCAAACGGTGCGACGAAGCTGCGGCGCAGGCCGGAGATATGGCCGAAGCAGCCGAGATCGCGGCCGAAATCGCGGGCGAGCGCGCGGACATAGGTGCCCTTGCCGCACTCGACCTCGAAATGCGCGGTGCTCTCGTTCTCGCATTCGAGCAGCGTCAGGCGATAGATCTCGACCTCACGCGACGGGATCTCGACCGTTTCACCCTCGCGGGCGAGGTCATAGGCGCGCTCGCCTGCGATCTTGATCGCGGAGAACTGCGGCGGGACCTGGCTGATGACGCCGGTATAGTTCGGCAGCAGCGCCAGGATCTCGTTTTCGGTCGGACGCTTGTCGGAGCTCTCGATAACCTCGCCCTCGAGGTCGTCTGTCGAGCGCTGCTCGCCCCAGGTCACGGTGAATTCGTAGATCTTGCGGCCGTCCATGACGTAGGGAACGGTCTTGGTCGCATCGCCAAGCGCGATCGGCAGCATGCCCGAAGCCAGCGGATCGAGCGTACCGGCGTGGCCGCATTTCTGCGCCTTGAACAGCCACTTGATCTTGGAGACGGCTTCGGTCGAGCCGAAGTCGACGGGCTTGTCAAGGATAAGCCAGCCCGAGATCGGGCGGCCTTTGGGCTTGCGTGGTTTGGACATAAGGCTCTTCTGTTACTTCTCGTCGGTATCGCCGTCTTCAAGGTCGCGCATGACCTCGGGCGAGCGCAGCAGCTCGTCGATCTTCTTGTAATTGTCGAAGCTCGTATCGTCGCGGAAGCGGATCTCGGGCATGAATTTCATCTGCCGGAGATGCGGGCCGAGACGGCCGCGGATGAATTTGGCGCGGCGGTTGAGCGCCGTGATGACCGTCTCGTGATCCGACACGCCGAGCGGCGTGATGAAGGCGGTCGCGACCTTCAGGTCGGTCGACATGCGCACTTCGGATACGGAGATGACGGTCTTTTCCAGAAGGTCGTCGCGCACTTCGCCGCGCTGCAGGACCTGGGTGATCGCGGCGCGCACCTGCTCGCCGACGCGCAGCATGCGCTGCGACTGTGCTGTCGAGGTTTTTGTTGCCATTGTTCTTTGCCTCAAAAGGTTCGGGCGCCGGCCTCATATGATCCGGCGCCCGTCCACAACTCTAGTCTCGCACGATCAGAGCGTACGGGTGATATGCTCGACGCGGAAACATTCGATGACATCGCCCGCGCGGATGTCTTCGTAGTTCTCGAAGGCCATACCGCATTCCTGACCGACCGGAACTTCCGATACTTCGTCCTTGAAGCGCTTGAGCGTCTTGAGCTTGCCTTCGTGGATGACGACGTTGTCGCGGATGAGGCGGACGCCAGCACCACGTTCGACCTTGCCTTCGGTGACGCGGCAACCCGCGACCTTGCCGGTCTTGGTGATGTTGAACACCTCGAGGATCTCGGCATTGCCGAGGAAGGTTTCGCGGCGCTCCGGCGTGAGCAGGCCCGACATCGCTGCCTTAACGTCATCCACCAGATCGTAGATGATGTTGTAGTAGCGGATCTCGATGCCTGCGCGTTCAGCAGCGACACGTGCCTGTGCGTTGGCACGGACGTTGAAGCCGATGATCGCGGCGTCGGAGGATTCGGCAAGCGCCAGATCCGACTCGGTGATGGCACCGGCGCCCGAATGGACGATACGGGCCCGCACTTCGTCGGTGCCGAGCTTGTCGAGAGCACCGATGATCGCTTCGATGGAACCCTGCACGTCGCCCTTGATGAGCAGCGGGAATTCCTTGAAGCCGGTGTTCTGCAGCTTGCTCATCATCTGTTCGAGCGAACCGCGCTGACCGGTCTGGCGGGCAACCGCCTTGTCGCGGGCCAGACGCTGGCGATATTCGGAAATCTCGCGGGCACGGCTCTCGTTTTCGACGACGGCGAACTTGTCACCAGCAGCAGGCGTGCCAGACAGGCCGAGCACTTCGACCGGCATGGCCGGACCCGCTTCCTTGACATGGTCGCCCTTGTCGGTGACGAGCGCGCGAACGCGGCCCCACTGATCGCCGGCAACGATGATCTGGCCGGGCTTCAGCGTGCCCTTCTGGACGAGAACGGTCGCAACCGCACCACGACCACGGTCGAGCTGGGCTTCGATCACGATACCTTCGGCAGTACGCGTCGGGTCGGCCTTGAGGTCGAGGATTTCGGCCTGCAGCAGGACGGCTTCGAGCAGCTTGTCGAGGTTGGTCTTGTTCTTCGCCGACACTTCGACGTCGAGCACCTCACCGCCGAGCGATTCAACGAAGACTTCGTGCTGCAGAAGCTGCTGACGGACCTTGTCCGGGTTGGCTTCGTGCTTGTCGATCTTGTTGATCGCCACGATGATCGGAACACCGGCCGCCTTGGCGTGGCTGATGGATTCGATCGTCTGCGGCATGACGCTGTCGTCTGCCGCGACCACGAGGATCGCGATGTCGGTTGCCTGCGCACCACGGGCACGCATGGCCGTGAAGGCGGCGTGGCCGGGGGTGTCGATGAAGGTGATCTTCTGGCCGTTCTGTTCGACCTGATAGGCACCGATGTGCTGGGTGATGCCACCGGCTTCGCCCGAGACGACGTTTGCCTGACGGATGGCGTCGAGCAGCGAGGTCTTGCCGTGGTCGACGTGACCCATGATCGTGACGACCGGGGGACGCGAAACCATTTCGCCGGCATCGTCGGCCCGGTCGAAGATACCTTCTTCGACGTCGGATTCCGAAACGCGCTTGACGGTGTGGCCGAATTCGCCGGCGATGATTTCAGCGAGGTCGGCGTCGATGACGTCGCCCGGCTTCATCATCTGGCCTTCCTTCATCAGGTACTTGATGACGTCGACGGCGCGTTCAGACATACGCTGCGACAGTTCCTGAATGGTGATGGTCTCAGGCAGGATGACTTCGCGAATAACCTTTTCGCGGGTTTCCTGGATCTGGCTGCGGCGGAACTTTTCCTGGCGACGGCGCATGGCGGCCATCGAGCGGCCACGGTTGTTGCCGTCGTCATCCGTGCTGGCAGCCGTGATCGTCAGCTTGCCCTGGCGGCGACCATCGTCACCCTTCGGACGCGCGGTAACCGGCTTTGCCGGTTCCGGACGCACGACGCGGCCACGCGCCGGAGCGCCACCGCGCGGTGCACCACCGCGATCATCTTCATCATTTTCACGGCGACGGACGCCGGGGGCAGCCGGTGCGCCACCGGGAGCCGGACGGGCCGAAGACGGCGCATCGGTGCGGCGAACGGCGGGAGCCGCAGCCTGCGTGCGCGGTGCTTCCGCGGCCGGAGCGGGCGCTGCGGGTGCCGGCGGAGCGGCAGCGGCCGCAGCGGCGCGTTCTGCTTCTTCGGCGGCAAGGCGCTTGGCTTCTTCAGCGGCAGCGGCCTGGCGGACGATCTCTTCGGCGGCGCGGCGCTTTTCTTCCTCGGCGCGGCGAACCGCATCCTCGGCGTCACGAACCTGGGCCATGGCGAGCGCACGGCGGCGCGCGTCCATTTCTTCCGGCGACAGATGGTTCAGAACCACCGGACGCGGACGATCCTGCTGGCGCGAAGGCTGCTGGGATTGCGGACGGTTATACTGCTGGCCGCTCGGCTGATTGTAGCGCTGCGGCTGCTGGGGCTGCGGCGGGCGGGCCTGCTGAACAGGCGCCGGCGCCGGTGCTGCCGCTGCCTGTGCTGCGGGCGCAGGAGCGGGCTCGGCTGCGCGTACGGGCGCTGCCGGTGCTGCCACCGGGGTGATCGGGCGCTGTTCGTCTTCCGGGCGCATCGGGCGCCGCTTGCGGGTCTCGACAACGACCGCCTTGGTGCGACCGCGGCCCATATCCTGGCGCACGGTGCCCTGGCTTACGCCCGACGGTTTCAGGGTCAGAGTCTTCTTGCCCGGGCCGTTCAGTGTCTTGTCGTCATTGCTATCGGTCATTCGTTCCCGTTCCTTCGGACAGGGAGCGATGACGTCATCAGTCCCTGTCAATCAAAATGTCGATCAATGACATCGGGCCGGACAAGTCCGGTGACCGTATCATTGTTTTTGCCGGCCAGCGCCGCCCGCTGCCCGGGACTGACCGCCATTGCGGTACTGTTCGAGCATCTTTGCGCGCTTCACTACACCCTCACCCGCCTGCCCTGCAAGCACTGCAGCATGGATAAAAGCGTTCTGACCCATCAGGCCTTCCATTTCGCTCTCCGAGAAGAGTTTGTAGGAAGGTATTTCCTCCTCGGTCTCCATTCCGAGGTGCCAGGCCTTGCGGGCCTGGTCGATCTTTCTCACGCCGTCGGCCGCCGCGTCCGTTGCATGGAACACGGCAAGCGCCGCGCCACTGCGGATCGCGGCATCCACCTTCGAGGCGCCGGTGATGAACTGTCCGGCCTTGCGGGCCATGTTCATCATCTGCATCAGTTGCTGCATCAGCAGCTTGTCGACGGTCTCGCCGAGATCGGCGGCCGCCTTCACATCCGTTTTCAGGGCGCGGGCGAAGGATTTCTTCGCCACCGCCTTGTCGACCAGAGCGCGGTCGATCTTCACCCAGCAGCCGCGACCCGGAAGCTGACGCTTCAGGTCGGCCACCACCGTCCCATCGGGAGCGGCGACGAAGCGGATCAACTCATCCGGCGATCCGCTTTCGCGCGTCACGATGCACATGCGACCATTCACGTCATAACCTGCAAGATCGTCGTCCTCAGGAGAAACGGTAGGCTCACGCGCAGACATTAAACTTCCTGCTCGGCCTCGGGAGCTTCTTCAGCTTCCGCTTCCTTCGCAAGGTCCTCTTCGGTGATCCAGCCAGCCGCGAGGCGGGCCTGAACAACCATCTGTTCGGCTTCGACGCGCGAAACGTCGAACTTCGAGAACAGGCCCTCGAACTTCTTGGTCTCGCCGTTCTTGCGCTCGCTCCAGCCGACGAGATCGTCGGCTGCGCAGCCGGCGAAGTCTTCCATCGTCTTGATGCCGTCCTCACCGAGGGCGACCATCATCTGGGCGGTCATGCCGTCGATGCCACGCAGTTCGTCCGATACGCCGAGCGCCTTGCGCTTCTCGTCCATCTCGGCTTCGAGCTTTTCGAGATATTCGCGGGCGCGGGTCTGGATTTCCTGCGCGGTGTCTTCGTCGAAACCGTCGATCGAGGCGATTTCGTCGAGTTCGACGTAAGCGAGTTCCTCAACGGCCGCGAAGCCTTCGGAGGCCAGAACCTGGCCGACCATTTCGTCGACGTCGAGCGAATCCATGAACAGGTTGGTGCGCTCGTTGAATTCCTTCTGACGGCGTTCCGATTCTTCGGCTTCCGTCATGATGTCGATATCCCAGCCGGTCAGCTGCGATGCGAGGCGAACGTTCTGACCGCGGCGGCCGATGGCCAGCGACAGCTGCTCGTCCGGAACCACGACTTCGATGCGCTCGGCATCTTCATCGAGAACGACCTTGGCGACTTCAGCCGGCTGCAGGGCGTTGACGACGAAGGTCGCCGGGTCCTGCGACCAGGGAATGATGTCGATCTTTTCGCCCTGAAGCTCGCCGACAACGGCCTGAACGCGCGAACCACGCATACCGACGCAGGCACCAACAGGATCGATCGAACTGTCGTTCGAGATCACGGCGATCTTGGCGCGCGAACCCGGATCGCGGGCAACCGACTTCACCTGGATGATGCCGTCGTAGATTTCCGGCACTTCCATGGTGAAGAGCTTGACCATGAACTGCGGATGCGTGCGCGACAGGAAGATCTGCGGGCCGCGCTGTTCGCGACGTACGTCATATACGTATGCACGGACGCGATCGCCATAGCGGACGTTTTCGCGCGGGATCATTTCGTCGCGACGGATGATGCCTTCGCCACGGCCGAGATCGACGATGACGTTGCCGTATTCGACGCGCTTGACGGTGCCGTTGACGATTTCGCCGACGCGATCCTTGAATTCGTCGAACTGGCGATCACGCTCGGCTTCGCGAACCTTCTGGACGATGACCTGCTTGGCGGACTGGGCGGCGATACGGCCGAAATCCATCGGCGGCAGCGGATCGGCGATGAAATCGCCAAGGGCTGCGTCCGGGTTGCGGTCGCGGGCCAGTTCGAGCGGGATCTGCGTCGAGTAGTCCTCGGCAGCCTCGACAACCTCGAGAAGACGCTGCAGGCGGATTTCGCCGGTCTTCGGGTTGATGTCGGCGCGGATGTTGGATTCAGTGCCGTAGCGCGAGCGCGCCGCCTTCTGGATCGCGTCCGCCATCGCGGCGAGCACGATCTCGCGGTCGATGACCTTTTCGCGGGCGACTGCATCTGCGATCTGCAGAAGTTCGAGCCGGTTCGCACTGACTGCCATGTGTTTTGTCTCCGTCTAGGCGTCCAGGCTTTCCCTTGCCCGGCGCCACAAGTTGATCGGTTTATTCTTCGTCTTCCGCTTCGTTCTGGTTCGCGGCCTCTGCTTTCGCCAGCTTGTCGGCGCGCAGGGCATCACGGATCAGATCGTCGGTCAGAATGAGTTTCGCATCGGCAAGCGCCGTGAACGGAATGACGATCGCCTTTTCCTCGCCGGCCGGAGCCTCGTCACGCTCGAGCGTGAAGCCATCGACGTCGCTGGAAACGATCTTGCCGCGGAAGCGCTTGCGACCACCGACGATTATCGAGGTCTCGCACTTCAAAAAATGGCCCTGCCAGCGCACGAAATCGGACTTGCGCACCATCGGGCGATCGATGCCG
The DNA here is from genome assembly GCA_900467745.1 of Hyphomicrobiales bacterium. Taxonomy (GTDB): domain Bacteria; phylum Pseudomonadota; class Alphaproteobacteria; order Rhizobiales; family Rhizobiaceae; genus Rhizobium. The sequence goes on along the minus strand of UBQW01000017.1, from coordinate 20,175 downwards.
GGCGACGACACTTCCAGATGATACTCTTTATCGATCGGATCTTCCACATCGAGAACCGGAGAAACGGCCACCGAGACCTCCTCGCAGCCTTCGACGTCCATGGTTCCGTCGTTGCGCTCGGCCATGATCTGCATGGTGGCGCCGTTTTGGTTGAGCATGCGCACGCGGATCAGGCGATAGCCGAGGTCGATAAGGACAGGCTCGATGATGGCGGCGAGGCGCTGGTCGAGGCCAGTCTCGGTGATCAGCCGCGGCTCAAGTTCATTGTCTGCGTTCGTCGAATCCGACAAGCGATGCGCTCCTAAGCGATATTTTCGGGCGATCGCGGTAATAAAAAAGAGCGGGTCCTTGCGGCCCACTCCTCATCAATGCGATCAAGATTTGAGAGCCATATAGGCCCGTTTCCGCGAAATAGCAAGCTCCATCGGCGGTGCGGCGCGGTTGCGGCAGGCGGTCGGTGGCCTTGATCGCCGTTTCGCTTATATAGCTTGGCGCAGCGCATGGCATTCGACGGGAGCAAACGTGGCCTATACTTCATCGACACTGGCACCGCTCAGGCACGAGACCTACCGCACCATCTGGTTCGCCAGCATCGCTTCCAATTTCGGCGGCCTCATTCAGGCGGTCGGTGCCGCGTGGATGATGACCATGATCACCGCGTCGGGCGACATGGTGGCGCTGGTGCAGACCTCCACCGCGCTGCCGATCATGCTCTTCTCGCTGGTTTCGGGCGCGCTGGCGGACAGCTTCGACCGGCGGCGGGTGATGCTGACGGCGCAGTGTTTCATGCTGGCGGTCTCCGCACTGCTCAGCATCTTCGCCTTCTTCGGGATCCTCTCTCCCTGGCTGCTCCTGTTCTTCACCTTCCTGCTCGGCTGCGGCACGGCGCTCAACAATCCCTCCTGGCAGGCCTCGGTGGGCGACATGGTTCCGCGCGCCGATCTGCCCGGCGCGGTGACGCTGAACAGCGTCGGCTTCAACATCACCCGCAGCGTCGGGCCGGCGATCGGCGGCATCATCGTCGCGGCCGCCGGTGCGGCAGCAGCGTTTGCCGTCAATACGATGAGCTATTTCGCGCTGATCTATGCGCTGATGCGCTGGAAGCCGACCTACCCCGCGACCACGCTGCCGCGCGAGGCGCTCGGCAGCGCCGTCTTCGCCGGGCTGCGCTACATCTCCATGTCGCCCAACCTGCAGAAAGTCATGCTACGCGGCCTGATCTTCGGCATCAGCGCCAGCTCGATCCTGGCACTTCTGCCGATCGTGGCGCTGGAACTGGTGGTCGGTGGTCCCCTTACCTACGGCCTGATGCTCGGCTCCTTCGGCATCGGCGCCATCGGCGGCGCGGTGCTGAACGCAAGGCTGCGCGAGCGCTTCTCCAGCGAGACGATCGTGCGGCTGTCGTTTGCCGGTTTCGCGTTCAGCGCGGCGATTGCCGCCTTCAGCCCGATTTCGGCGATCACCTGTTTGGGATTGGTGATCTCGGGCGCCTGCTGGGTCTTGGCGCTGTCGCTGTTCAACACCATCGTGCAGCTCTCGACGCCGCGCTGGGTGGTCGGCCGGGCGCTGTCGCTTTACCAGACGGTGACCTTCGGCGGGATTGCAGGAGGCAGCTGGATCTGGGGTATCGCCGCCGACAATTACGGCGTCGCCAACGCGCTGCTGATGTCAGCCGTGGTCATGCTGTTCGGCATCGTCATCGGGTTGAAATTCGCCATGCCGGCCTTCGAGACGCTCAACCTCGATCCGCTCAACCGCCTCACCGAGCCGGCGCTCGGCCTCGATATCACGCCGCGCAGCGGGCCTGTCGTCATCCAGGTCGATTACGAGATCGACGATCTTGACGTGCCGGAGTTCCTGAAGCTGATGGGCGAGCGGCGGCGTATCCGCATCCGCGACGGGGCGCGCAACTGGGCGCTGATGCGCGACCTGGAAAAGCCGGGCTCGTGGACCGAGACCTACCACACGCCGACCTGGGTCGAGTATATCCGCCACAACCAGCGGCGAACCCAGGTGGACGGCGAAAACACCGACCGGCTAAGGGCGCTGCATCGCGGCGAAGCGGGGCCGCATGTGCACCGAATGATCGAACGCCAGGCCATTCCGCCCAGCGACGACCTGTTCTTCAAGGCGCATATCGACCTGCACCACTAGACTTTACTTGAGCTTGCCGATCATGTGCGCCTCGGGATAGCAGGTCGGCTTCATGCCGTTCTTTTCCTGCCACTGGCCGATGGAGCGGCGCGTCTTGTAGCCGGGCAGACCATCGGAACCGCCGACGTCGTAGCCCTTCTTCTCCAGCGCCTTCTGCATGGTGGCGACATCCGAGCGCAGCATCTTGCCGACATCGCCCCAGGCGCCCTCGAACGCGCCGGAGCCATAGGCGATGCGGTCCGCTAGATTGCCGATGTAGAGCGCGTAGAGATCGGAATTGTTGTATTCCTTGATGACATAGAAATTCGGCGTCACCAGGAATTCCGGGCCGTCGCGACCGGCCGGCACCATCATCATGCCCGTGGCGTTCTTCTCACCCGACGGGAAGGCCTTGCCGGAGATGCGATCGATGCCCAGCGAATTCCAATGGGCGATCGGCTTGCCGAGATCGGGACCTTCCTGGGCGCAGGAGACGTTTTCGGGGATCGTCACCTCGTAGCCCCAGCTGCGGTTCGCCTGCCAGCCCTTCTTGACCAGGAAGTTCGCGATCGAGGCCAGCGTATCGGGAACCGAGGTCCAGATGTTGCGGTGACCGTCGCCATCGAAATCGACGGCGTATTTCAGATAGCTCGTCGGCATGAACTGCGGCTGGCCGAGCGCGCCGGCCGACGATCCCTTGAAATCGGCCGCCGTGACATCGCCGCCGTCGATGATGTGCAGGCCGGCGATCAGCTCGGTGCGGAACATGTCCTTGCGGGGGGACATGAAGGCCTTGGTGGCCAGCACCTCGATGCCGGAATTGGGGATCTTGGCGGCGCCGAAGCCGGTCTCGCGGCCCCAGATCGCAAGCACGATCGAGCCGGGCACGCCATAGGTCTTCTCGATCTTCTTCAGCGTCGAGGCATATTGCGTCTGGAAGCTGCGGCCGGTGACGGCCAGGCGCTTCAGCCGATCATCGTTGAAATAGGGCGCCGGCGAGGAGAACTCGGCCTGCGTCTGCTTCTGCTCCTTCGGCGGCGGGAAGCCTGGAGGGGCGAGGTCGTTCAGCGACCAGTCGAGCGTGACGCCTGCGAATGCGGCCTTGAAGGTCTTTTCGGATATGCCGCCCTTTTGCGCTTCCGGCCAGAGGTCGGTCTGCACCCAGCGCTCGAACTGGGCCTCGACTTCGGCTTTCGAGGGGGCGGCGTGGGCTGCATGCGAGGTCGCGAGGAGGAAGCAGAACGCGGCAAGGGCGTACCGTGCAATACCCCCCTCTGTCCTGCCGGACATCTCCCCCACAAGGGGGGAGATCGACTCGTTGCTGGCTCTCAGCCAACCAATGAAGGTGGAACGAGCGGTTGCGCCCAGCCAATCTCCCCCCTTGTGGGGGAGATGCCCGGCAGGGCAGAGGGGGGTATGGCGGATCTCCAACGGCATCAAATTTCCCCTCACCTCATCTCCCCTCATATCGTCGTCCGCGCCCGAAGCGCCGCCGTCAGCGTACCCTCGTCGAGATAATCAAGCTCACCACCAACAGGCACGCCGTGCGCCAATCGCGTGATCTTCACATCGAGCCCGGCCAGCTGGTCGGTTATATAGTGTGCTGTGGTTTGCCCCTCGACGGTGGCGTTGACGGCGATGATCAGTTCCTTGATGCCGCCGGCCGTGACGCGTTCGATCAGGCCCTTGATGTTGAGATCATCGGGTCCGACGCCATCGAGCGGCGAGAGCGTGCCGCCGAGCACATGATACGCGGCATTGAGCGCGGCTGCGCGCTCCAGCGCCCAGAGATCGGAGACATCCTCGACGACGATGATGACGGACTGGTCGCGGCGATCGTCGGTGCAGACGGTGCAGGGATCAGACGTATCGACATTGCCGCAGCGCGAACAGATCTTGACCTTGTCATAGGCCTCGCCCATGGCGCTGCCAAGGGGCCCGAGCAGCTGATCCTTCTTCTTGATCAGGTGCAGCGCGGCGCGGCGCGCGGAGCGGGGGCCGAGGCCCGGCACTTTCGCCAGCAGCTGGATGAGTTTTTCGATTTCGGGGCCGGTGACTCGCTTTGCCATATCGGGTTCTTAGCCCATATGTTCGGAAAACGGAAACGGACAGAAAAGCAGGCCTTATGAAAATCCTCGCCGTCTGCATCGGCAACGCCGAGAGGCTTCCCGGCAAGAGCTACAAGACGGGCATCAACAAGCATGCCATCAGCGGCGGCGTGCTCGTCGATGCCGAAGGGCTGCTGGGCGACGCGATCTGCAACCGCAAGCACCATGGCGGCGTCGATCAGGCGGTCTATGTCGAGGGATCGCTGACGCTCGACTGGTGGTCGGCGGAACTCGGGCAGACGATTAAGCCCGGAACCTTCGGCGAAAACCTCGTCATCGAAGGGCTCGACAATACCATGGTCGCGGTCGGCGATCGATTCATAGCCGGCGATCTTGTGCTCGAGGTCACCTCCGCGCGCATTCCCTGCGCCACCTTCGCGGCGCGCATGGGCGATCCCTTGTTCGTTAAGCGCTACACCCGCGCCGGCCGGCCGGGCATCTACTGCCGGGTGATCGAACCGGGCACGGTGACGGCCGGCGAGCGGGTGGAATGGCAGCGGTTCGAAGGAGCGCGGGTGACGATGCCGGAAATGATTGCGACGTTCGGCAGGCGGTTGTCAGCCGAAGACCGCGCCCGCTATCTGGCTGCGCCGATCCACTACAAGCTGCGGGACAGCCTTCAGGCCGAGAACTAAGCCCGCGCGGGTCGCAGCCCCGAGATTCCGGCTTTATGATCACTTGCTGATATCATGACGTCTCCTAATTTCCTTCTGACGGTGTGCCAATCCAAGGAGGCCTGCATGTCCGTCTTCAAGTTTACCTCGATCGCCCTTGCCGTTGCCGCCGCGACGGCCCTTTCCGCTCCCCAGCCGGCGGCGGCTGCGAATGTGCACGCGGGGTCGCTGACCTGCGATATCTCGGCGGGAATCGGCATGATCATCGGCTCGAAACGGGAGGTGGACTGCATGTTCACGCCCTCGCAGCCCGGGCATGTGGAGCACTATCGCGGCGCGATCACCAAGATCGGCGTCGATATTGGCGTGCTGAAAGGCGGAACGCTGATCTGGTACGTCTATGCGCCGGCCAACCACCCCGAGGGCGCGCTGCAGGGCAGCTATTCCGGCGTGGCGGCCAATGCCACCGTCGGCCTCGGGCTCGGGGCCAATGCGCTGGTAGGCGGCCTGGAGGGATCGGTGGCGCTGCAGCCGCTGTCGGTCGAGGGCACATCCGGCCTCAACGTCGCGGCCGGCATCGCCAACATGAAGCTGACCTTCGTTCCGCCGCCGAAGGCAAAGCCCGCCAAGCACCACACGCAAAAGCACACGAAATAAGCGTTCTCAAACGGCAAGCGCCGGCCACCCGATGGGCGCCGGCGCTCTCACATTCGCATTCGATCGAATGATCAGAACGGCATCTTGAAGCCGGGCGGGATCGGCAGGCCTGCCGTCAGCGCCTTGGTCTTTTCGGCGGCGACCGCGTCGGCCTTTTCCTTGGCATCCTTGTGCGCCGCGACGATCAGGTCTTCGAGGATCTCGACGTCGTCTTCCTTGAAGAGCGAGGGGTCGATCTTCAGGCTCTGCATTTCGCCCTTGCCCGTGATGACGACGGTGACGAGACCGCCACCAGACTTGCCTTCGGCCGTGAGCGTGGCGATTTCCGCCTGCATCTGCTCCATCTTGGCCTGCATTTCCTTGACTTTGCCCATCATGCCCATGATGTCGCGCATCGTCTTCTCCCTTCTTGGTGTCTCAGAATTCTATGTCGTCGCCGGGCAGGATATCGCCCTCTTCGGATTCGGCGGTCGCCGGCGCCTGCACGGGACCTTCCTCTTCCTCAGGTTCCGGCGCGCGGACGCGAACGTCGATGATCTTGGCGCCCGGAAACTGCGAGAGGATGGCCGCCACGTCAGGATCCTGCCGGGCGTCGCTCACCTGCTGCGCCTTGGCGTTGGCTTCGGCCTCCACCATGGTCGGCTGGCCGGCCTCGCGGCTGAGGCTGACGATCCAGTGGATGCCTGTCCATTCCTTGAGCTTGAGCGCAAGCTCGTTCAGCAGCGTTCCCGGCGCGCCTTCCGTCAGGTTGACATCCAGAATGCCGGGCTGAACGCGAACCGGGCGCACGAAATTGCGCACCAGCGCCTTGATCTTCACATCGCGCTTTTCGCCGGCGAGGTTGGCGATATCGCTGACCGAATTCACCCGCACCAGCGGCTGCGGCGCATCGGCGGGCTTCGCCTCGGTGCGTCCGACAGCAAGGCTCTGAGGATCAGAGTTCTGGACGACACGCAGCATGGCGGTCGGGCCAGCGGGCTGCGGGCGCGGCGCTGCTGCTTCGGCAGCACGGGTCATGACATTGCCCTGGTAGCTGACGGTCGCGCCGCCATTTCCACCGCCATTGCCCGATGGTGCCTGCGAACGCGCGCCGCCATTGTTTTCAGAGAATTCCGCAAGCCTACGGGCTGCGTCCTCAGGGGCAGGCAGATGGGCGGCATGCGCGAGGCGGATCAGCACCATTTCGGCGGCACCCGAAGGGCGCGAGGATGCTTCCACCTCGGGAATACCCTTCAAGAGCATCTGCCAGATGCGCGACAATGCCGTGACGGCGACGCCTTGCGAGAATTCTGCGCCCTTGGTGCGCTCGATTTCGCTGAGCGATGGGTCGTTGGCGGCGTCCGGCACGTATTTCAGACGCGTCACAAGATGGGTGAAATCGGCAAGATCGGTCAGCACCGCCACCGGATTGGCGCCGGCCTCGTACTGGCTCTCGAATTCGCCAAGGGCTGCGGCCACGTCAGCCTTGATGACGTGCTGGAAGAGATCGACGATGCGGGCGCGGTCGGCGAGACCGAGCATCCCACGCACCGATTCGGCCAGCACCGCGCCGCCGCCATGGGCAATCGCCTGGTCGAGCAGCGACAGGCCGTCGCGCGCCGAGCCTTCGGCGGCACGGGCGATCATCGCCAGCGCATCGGGCTCGGCCTCGATGCCTTCCTTCGATGCGATCGTGGTGAACAGTCCGACGAGATCGGACGCGCTGATGCGGCGCAGGTCGAAGCGCTGGCAGCGCGACAGCACCGTGATCGGCACCTTGCGGATTTCAGTCGTGGCGAAGATGAACTTCACATGCTCCGGCGGCTCTTCGAGCGTCTTCAGCAAGCCGTTGAAGGCCTGCGTCGAGAGCATGTGCACTTCGTCGATGATGTAGACCTTGTAGCGCGCAGACACCGGGCGGTAGCGCACCTGCTCGATGATCTCGCGGATATCGTCGATACCGGTGTGCGAGGCGGCGTCCATCTCGATGACATCGACATGGCGGCCTTCCATGATCGCCTGGCAGTGGTCGCCGGGGATGCGCAGGTCGATCGTCGGCTTGTCGATCTCGGCTGTCTTGTAATTCAGCGCGCGCGCCAGGATGCGGGCGGTCGTCGTCTTGCCGACCCCGCGAACGCCGGTCAGCATGTAAGCTTGCGCAATACGGCCGGTCTCGAAGGCGTTGGTCAGGGTCTGGACCATCGGCTCCTGGCCGACCATCAGATCCGTGAAATCCTTGGGGCGGTATTTGCGTGCCAGCACCCGGTATCCGGTGCCCGTCGAGGCGGCATCTTGTGATTGTCGCTCGGTGTCGCTCATCGCCCTGCTTAACGCCCGAACTCTTCGGGCAAAGGATGGAGAGAAGGGTGGGAGGCTGGCACGATGACCCGTGCCTGGCTCGTTAGGGCTGCTTCCTTCCGGACCTGACCCGGTTGGCGAGTGGCTCGTCCACCACCAACCTCCCGAAGGCACATATCGGCAATATCGCGATCAAAAGCAAGCCAAGCTCCGAAAAAACTGCTAGCCTATGGAAAACTCTGGAGGAATACCCGTTGGACGCTTTCAAACTCGACCACCGGCTGGCCAATGACAGCATCAGTATCCTGAAAACGGGCCTCTGCGACTTCCGGCTGGCCAGGGACTGTCGCTGGCCATGGCTGATCCTCGTGCCGCAACGCGCCGATATCACCGAGATTTTCGAGCTGACGCCGCTCGACCAGGTGATGCTGACCTTCGAGACGGAGCTGGCCTCGACGGCGTTGAAGAAGGTGACCCGGGCGACAAAAATCAATGTCGCGGCTATTGGCAATATCGTCCGCCAGCTTCATGTTCATGTCGTCGCGCGCTTCGAAGGTGATCCGAACTGGCCCGGCCCGATCTGGGGCTACGGCAAGGCGGAGGCCTATGAGGACGCGAAACGAGACCAATTCATAGAGACGATGCGGGAAGCCCTTTCATCATGAGCCGTTCGCTTTTCGAGACGGATGTACCCCATCCCGAGCCCAGCAATCTGACGGCATTCGCCGCCAACGACCTGATCCGCGATTCCGAGCATCGCAACGAAAACTCGGTGGACGAAGCGCTCGCCAAGGATGGAACCCATATCTTCGCTTTCACCGGCGACAAGCTGGTATTGAAGCATGACGGCCAGGTGCTCGACCCGCTTTTTGCGCGCTACGAGCTGACCGATCTCAAGCCCAATTGGGACGAGACGATCCTGCTCGGCTACCGCAAGAGCGGCGAGCCGAGATTGGCGGTGCCGGTCGCCGTGCCGGAAGAAGAGTTGTCCAGCCAATACAAGCCCGCCGATGGCCGCTCGCTCTATCGCGACATGCTGCTCGATGACGTGCTGCTCGGCGAATTCGCGCAGGGCGCCAGCCTGATCCGCTGGAACGGCGACAACCGGTTTTGCGGCCGCTGCGGCTCCGCCATGGAAATGCATATCGGCGGCTACAAGCGCGTCTGCTCCGCCTGCCAGCACACGATCTTCCCGCGCACCGACCCTGTCGTGATCATGCTCACCATCGACGAGGAGCGTGATCTCTGCCTGCTCGGGCGCGGTCCGCATTTCGCGCCGGGCATGTATTCCTGTCTCGCCGGCTTCGTCGAGCCCGGCGAGACCATCGAGAATGCCGTACGCCGCGAGACGCTGGAAGAATCCGGCATCCGGACCGGGCGCATCCGCTATCACGCCTCGCAGCCCTGGCCGATGCCGCACACGCTGATGATCGGCTGCTACGCCGAGGCCAAATCGCGCGACATCACCCGCGACGAGCAGGAGCTCGAGGACTGCCGCTGGTTTACCCGCGAGGAGACGATCGAGATGCTCGAGCGCCCTGGCACGACGGGCAAGGCGCCGCCACCAAAGGGCGCCATCGCCCACCGCCTGATGCGCGACTGGGTGGAGTGGAAGAAATAGGCCAATAGAATGGCACGCTCCGAGAGGCTGCTGACTCTGCTGCAAACGCTGCGCCGCTATAGGCGGCCGGTGAGCGGCGCGGTGCTGGCGGAGGAAACCGGCGTCAGCATCCGCACGCTTTACCGCGACATCGCCAGCCTGCAGGCGCAGGGGGCGCTGATCGAGGGCGAGCCGGGGCTCGGGTATATCCTCCGGCCCGGCTTCATGCTGCCGCCGATGATGTTTTCGCAGGACGAGATCGAGGCTCTGGTGCTGGGATCGCGTTGGGTGGCGCGGGCGGCCGATCCGAGGCTGGCGGCAGCCGGCGCCGATGCACTCGCCAAGATCGCCGACGTTTTGCCGCGCGAGATCCGCGACGAGATCGAGACGTCCCCTCTCCTCATCCACATGCGCCCGCCGATATCGAGCAAGGCCGACATGGGCGTCATCCGCAAGGCGATCCGCGGCGAGCGGGTGCTGAAGCTGACCTATACCGACGAAGGCGGCACCGTCTCCATCCGCAATGTCTGGCCCTTCGCGATCAGCTATACCGAGCAGGTCCGGATGATCGTTGCCTGGTGCGAGCTCAGACAGGATTACCGGCATTTCCGCACCGATCGCATCGTCGAGATGATCCCGCAGGAAACGCGCTATCCGCGCCGCCGCGCCGTGCTGTTGCAGGAGTGGAGCGACCGCGAAATCGTGCCGCGCGAACGGCAATCACTACTGCCATAAACTGACAGCATATGAGTCTAGTATGGGTCCTATCGAAACAGGAGGACTTGCCATGACGAGCCTGAACACATGCCACACCATGGGCCAGACGACACGCGGCAACCACCGTTCCGACGAGGCCAGCTCCGACACCTGGTATCCGCAATCGCTGATGCTCAGGATGATGCAGAATGCATCGCGCGGCATGGCGCATAGCATGGGGCGTACTGGTGCGCCGCGTCTCGATCCGCAATCGATGTCGGAAAATCTGAGGCGCGATATCGGCGTCATCGACTGGGACAGCCGCGACCGCGAGCGGTAACCGACACTCTTACATTTCAATCACGCTTTTGACCGCTGCCGGAAAGCCCGGCGGCGTTCGCATCATCACGTCATTTTCACGCAGAGGGACACCATCATGAACAGCCCCAATCTCATCATTCTCTATGTCCGCGATCCCGCAGAGAGTGCCAGCTTCTACAAGGCGCTGCTCAATCGCGAGCCGGTCGCATCAGCACCCAATTTCGTGGCTTTCGCGCTCGACGGCGGCTTCACGCTCGGGCTGTGGCGGCTGAGCAGCGTCGTGCCGCAGCCATCGGCGATCGGCAGCCGCGCCGAGATCGCCTTCATGGTGCCGGGCGAAAACGGCGTCTCCAATCTCTACCGCGACTGGCGCGACCGCCACCTGCCGATCGCGCAGGACCTCACCGACCTCGACTTCGGCCCGACCTTCGTGGTGCTTGATCCCGATGGGCACCGGTTGCGTGTTTGTGAGCCGGATAAGTAAGCGTCACCGCTGAGCATTAAAAAGGGCGCCTCGGCGCCCTTTTTCGTTACTTCTGCAGCAGGCCCCGCATCGGGTGGCCCTTGTAGACGCCGAGGATGCGTACCTTCTCGGAGAAGAACTGCAGCTCTTCGAGCGCGCGGCGGACGTTGGCGTCGCCGGGGTGGCCTTCGATGTCGGCATAGAACTGGGTGGCCACGAACTTGCCGCCGAGCTGGTAGCTTTCCAGCTTGGTCATGTTGATGCTGTTCGTGGCAAAACCGCCGAGCGCCTTGTAGAGCGCGGCCGGAATGTTGCGGACGTTGAAGACAAAGGTGGTGACCAGCTTCTCTTCAGCCGCCCCACGCTCGGCCCACTTCTCGTCGCGCGAGAGAATGACGAAGCGGGTGACGTTGTCTTCCGTGTCCTCGACGTTTTCGGCGATGATATCGAGCTTGTAGAGGTCGGCGGCCAGACGCGGCGCGAGCGCTGCCATCGAGCGGTCGCCGGTTTCCTGCACCAGCTTGGCGGCGCCCGCCGTATCGCCGGCAACCACGGCCTTCCAGCCGTTGGCGCGGACGATCTTGCGGCACTGGCCGAGCGCGTGGATGTGGCTATGGACGGTGCGGACCTCGTCCTTGGTGACCCCCGGCAGCACCATGAGCTGGAAGCGGATCGGCATGAAATATTCGCCGATGATGTGCAGGCGCGATTCCGGCAGCAGGTGGTGAATGTCGGCAACGCGGCCGGCGATGGTGTTTTCGATCGGGATCATCGCCAGATCGGCATCGCCGCTTTCGAGCGCCACGAAGGCATCCTCGAAGGTCTGGCACGGCAGCGGCTCCATATCAGGAAACATGTCGCGGCAGGCCATGTCGGAATTGGCGCCGAAGTCGCCCTGGAAGGCGATTTTGTTGGTCTTGATGCTCATGGGAGATCCGTTACTTCACTTGTGCGGAAAGAATGCGCCGCGCCTTTTCAAGGTCGGTGGGAGTATCGACACCGAGCGGAACGGTGTCAACGATCTCGACATCGATGCGCATGCCGGCTTCCAGCGCCCGCAGCTGCTCCAGCGATTCGCGCTTTTCGAGCGTGGAGGGCCCAAGCGACACGAAGCGCTCCAACGCCGCGCGGCGATAGGTGTAGAGGCCGATGTGATGATAGAGCGGGCCTTCGCCATAGGGTGCCGTCGCCCGGGTGAAATAGAGCGCCCGCATACGGGTTTCAGACAGCGGCGAGCCGACCACCTTGACGATATGCGGCGCCGTCTTGTCTTCCTCGTTGTCGATGGCGATGGTCAGCGTGGCGATATCGACGGCGGCGTCTTCAAGCGGGCGTAGCGATGCGCGCACCGTTTCCGGCTCGATCGTCGGCAGATCGCCCTGGACGTTGACGATATATTCGATGCGGCCTTCGGGATCGACCTTGGTCAGCGCTTCGTAAATCCGGTCGGAGCCGGACTGGTGCGCCTTGGCGGTCATGACGACCTCGAAACCGGCGGCGGCGACCACGTCGAAGACTTCCTGCTCGTCAACGGCAACAACCACGCGGCCGATCGCGGCCTCTTTCGCCCTCAGAGCCACCTGGATGACCATTGGCTTGCCGCAGATGTCGGCGAGCGGCTTTCCGGGCAGTCGGGTGGATGCCATGCGGGCCGGAATGAGGACGAGTACGTTGTCTAAATTTGGACTTGCCATTGGTCAGGCCTTCATTTCCGGGCGGAAAGGTGTCAAAAAGTCTCATGCTGCCGAGGCGTTCGGCTGTTGCAAGAACTAGCCAAAAGACATAGGTTTCGCTCGATTTCAAGTGACAGACCGGTTTTATGTCTGCCGGCTGTGAGGGGGGAGCATCACAGATGAATTCTTACGTGAATACGGCGGTGGGAGCGCTACTTGGGACGGTTTTCGTCCTGATGTCCGTATCCATCGCTTCGGAAAGCCTGTTTCATTCGGAAAATCCGGAGAAAGAGGGCTTTGCCATCGTAGCCGAGGAAGCTTCGGCCGCCGATGCCGGCGGTGCTGCTCCGGCTGCCGCCGTGCCGATCGCGCAACTGCTTGCGAAGGCCGACGCCAAGGCCGGCGAAACGGTCTTCAAGAAGTGTCAGGCCTGTCATGACGGCACGAAAGGGGGACCGAACAAGGTCGGGCCGAACCTCTTTGGTGTCGTAGATCGTCCCATCGGCGCGCATGAAGGTTTCGCCTATTCCGCCGCCATGAAGGATTTTTCCAAGGGCGCCAGCGAGAAGTGGACCTTCGATCACCTGAACCACTTCCTCGCCGCGCCGAAGAAGTACATTGCCGGAACGGCGATGGGCTTTGCCGGCCTCCAGAAGGACACCGACCGCGCCAACGTGATCCTCTATCTGCACACGCTGGCCGATTCGCCGGTGCCGCTGCCGGATCCGAACGCGCCTGATTCGGCGACGCAGTGAGATCATCCATTGCATGAAATGCGAAAGCCCGGCCGATGCGCCGGGCTTTTTCGTTTCTAGACTAGTATCTCGATTATCCGAGCAGGTAGGCCCAGAAGGACACGGTGATGGCGCCGAGCGCGGTCGTCAGCGTGATCGTCGAGGCGGCAAGGCTGTGGCCGACGCCGAAGCGGTTGGCGATCAGCCAGGCGTTGACGCCTGTCGGGACCGCCGAGATCAGGACGAGTGCCGCGGTCCAATCGCTTTCGAGACCGAGCAGGTGGCTGGTCGTCCAGACGCAGGCAGGGAGCAGCAGCAGCTTGAAGGCGGAGGTGACGCTGGCGATGCCGACATTGCCCGAGGTGCCGTATTGCTGCAGCGCCATGCCGAGCGAGATGAGGGCGACGGGGCCGGATACGCCGGCGATCTGATCGACCACGAGTTCGACCGGCATCGGCATCGTCCAGCCGAGCAGATGCATGAGGGCGCCGCCGGCGAGCCCGATGACGAGCGGATTGCGCACGAGATTGCTGGCGATCTGGCGCAGCACCGCGACAATGCTGCGGCCCTTGCCACCGGCGATCTTGTGCTCGGCACGCTCCATCAAAATGGTGCCGATGATCATCATAACAGGCAGGTGCACGGCGATCAGGATCGACAGCGGCACGAGGCCCTTGTCGCCGACGGTGCGCTGAACGAGCGGCAGACCGATGAAGATGGTGTTGGCGAAGGCCGACGACACGCCGGCGAGCACGCCGATGCGGTCATCACGGCCGAAGAAGCGCGTGGCGGCGATATGGGCGGCGGTCCAGGTGATGGCGACGCCGGAGAAATAGGCGATCCAGAGCCGGAAGGGCGAGGCGCCCTTGAAATCCGCTTCGGCGATCGTGCGGAATAGCAGCAAAGGCACGGCGATCTTGAAGACGAAGTCGCTCAGCGCATCGCCGACCTCCGCCTTCATCAATCCCACTTTGACGATCAGCCAGCCGATGAGGATCATCACGAAGATGGGAAGAACGTCGAGAAAGATGGCGGACATCGGGGACGGATTGCCTATTGCATGGAATATCAAAGGTCTAACAGCAAACCGTTCGCGCTGACAAACCGGAATGACATGGAGCCAACGCGCAAACGCAAAAAAAGCGGGGTTCGGCCCGCTTTTCCGCATCCGGTCCTGCCGGATTGCCGGTTGGTCATGCTGCCAGTTCATCCGTGGTCAGCGTCGCACCGGTATCGTCGAAGGGCATGATTTGATCTATCGGACCCTTCTCGATCGGCGACTGCCCTAAAGCAGTCCATGCCGATCTTGTTGATGAGAGATATAGCCAGCCAAAATGACAGGCGAATGACGTCCACGCGGCACTTTTGCGAAAGGATTGGCCGCAAATCCGGCATTTCTGCTTCCCATAGGCTGAAAATCCGCTAAGACCGACTACCGGCTATCACCAAAACCGGGACCTCCCATTTCATGACCAAATTCGATGTACTGACTGTCGGCAACGCCATCGTCGATATTATCGCGCGTTGCGACGACCAGTTCCTCATTGATCACAAGATCACCAAGGCAGCGATGAACCTGATCGATGCCGAGCGCGCCGAACTGCTCTACAATCACATGGGCCCGGCGCTGGAAGCCTCGGGCGGCAGCGCCGGCAATACGGCGGCCGGCATCGCCAATTTCGGCGGCAAGGCTGCCTATTTCGGCAAGGTTGCCGAAGACCAGCTGGGCGAGATTTTCGCCCACGACATCCGCGCCCAGGGTGTGCACTACCAGACGCAGCCGAAGGGCAAGTTCCCGCCGACCGCCCGCTCGATGATCTTCGTGACCGAGGATGGCGAGCGCTCGATGAACACCTATCTCGGCGCCTGCGTCGAACTCGGACCCGAGGATGTCGAGCCCGAGGTCGTGGCGCAGTCGAAGGTCACCTATTTCGAAGGTTATCTCTGGGATCCGCCGCGCGCCAAGGAAGCGATCCGCGATTGCGCCCGCATCGCCCATGAGAACGGTCGCGAAATGTCGATGACGCTTTCCGACAGCTTCTGCGTCGGCCGCTATCGCGACGAGTTTCTCGACCTGATGCGTTCGGGCACCGTCGACATCGTTTTCGCCAACAAGCAGGAGGCGCTGGCGCTCTACGAGACTGAGGATTTCGAAGAGGCGCTCGTGAAGATCGCGCAGGATTGCAAGATCGCCGCGGTGACGATGAGCGAAGAGGGTGCCGTGATCTTGAAGGGCAGCGAGCGCTTCTACGTCAGCGCCATAGAGATCAAGGAGCTCGTCGACACGACCGGCGCCGGAGATCTGTTCGCGGCGGGTTTCCTTTATGGCTACACGCAGGGGCGGACGCTCGAGGATTGCGGCAAGCTCGGCTGCCTGGCGGCCGGCATCGTCATCCAGCAGATCGGACCGCGTCCGATGAAGTCGCTCACCGAGGCCGGCAAGCAGGCGGGTCTTCTCTAAGGCCTGACTTACCTCTGGCGTACCTGCCCTTTGACTTGTCTGGAAGCCTTCGATCCGTCGAAGGCTTCTCTTATTTGAAGGCCTCACTTACTTGAAGGCTTCGCCTGGATCGGCCTTACTTAAAGGCCTCTCCGGGATAGGCGCCCCAGATTTCCGACTGTGCCACCCAGCCTTCGGCGCCGTCGATCTTGGCGAGGCACCAGTCGCCGGTGCATTCGCCGATGTTCATCATCACGCCGGGCTCCAGCTTGGCGACGACAGTCGCGGATGGCTGGGCCTCGCGGCGCACGTTGACGAAGACGCTCTTGCCCTTGCCCTTCATCCACGGGGCGGCAATGGCGGCGCGGGAGCCCGACAGCAGCGACTGGTTGACCCAGCCCTCGGTGCCGTCGGCATCGCGCACCTGGCGCCAGTTGTCATATTCCTGGATGATTTCCACCGGCAGGCCGGCTTTCAGATACATCCACGACGCGGCATAATCGGTGCCGGGGCCGATGCGCAGATTGACGCGCTTGGATTTCAGCGTGACGAAGCGCGGCAGCGGCAGGCCGCTCGGACCCTTCGCCGCCTGGGCGTAGCCAAGCTCGGCGGTGCCGGCCGAAAGCACAAAGCCCAACGCGAGGGCGAGGCATGATTTCAGGACTGTGCTGCGCATGACGATTTCCGTTCGCTAAAACCCAGACGGTTCCTCCGCCTGATTTCCGGACCTCGACATTCCACGCACGCTCAACGAGTTTTGTTTGTCTTCGCGTACGGGTCTGGTAGAAATTCCCCGGAACGGGAAAATTATCCCGCGTCTTGGTTAAGGACCTCTGAACAAGGCAGCAGCTCCAGGATATGACGACAAAGAAAAAAACGAAGGTCTACATTACCCGCAAGCTGCCGGATGCTGTCGAAACGCGCATGCGCGAATTGTTCGACGCCGAGCTCAACATCGACGACACGCCGCGCACGACTGCGCAGCTTGCTGCGGCGATGAAGAGCGCCGACGTGCTGGTGCCGACGGTGACCGACCGGATCGATACGGCGCTGATCGACGAGGCCGGGCCGCAGCTGAAGCTGATCGCCAGCTTCTCCAACGGCACCGACCACATCGATGTCGAGGCGGCCGCCCGCAAGGGGATTACCGTCACAAACACACCGAACGTGCTCACCGAGGATACCGCCGACATGACGATGGCGCTGATCCTCGCCGTGCCGCGCCGGCTTGGCGAAGGTGCGCGTGTGCTGACCGACCGGCCCGGCGAATGGGCCGGATGGTCGCCGACCTGGATGCTCGGACGGCGCATTCACGGCAAGCGGATCGGCATTGTCGGCATGGGCCGGATCGGCACCGCCGTTGCCCGCCGCGCCAAGGCTTTCGGCCTCTCCATTCACTATCACAACCGCAAGCGGGTGACGGCGACGACCGAAGACGAGCTCGAGGCGACCTATTGGGAAAGCCTCGACCAGATGCTGGCGCGCGTCGACATCGTGTCCGTCAACTGCCCGTCGACGCCGGCGACCTTCCATCTGCTCTCGGCGCGGCGCCTGGCGCTGCTGCAGCCGACGGCCTATCTCGTCAATACCGCGCGCGGCGACGTGATCGACGAGGCGGCGCTGATCAAATCGCTGAGGGAAGGCAAGCTCGCCGGCGCCGGGCTCGACGTGTTCGAGAACGAGCCGGCGGTCAATCCGAAACTGATCAAGCTCGCCAACGAGGGCAAGGTGGTTCTTCTGCCGCATATGAGCTCGGCGACGATCGAGGGCAGGATCGACATGGGCGACAAGGTGATCATCAACATCCGCGCCTTCATGGACGGCCACCGCCCGCCAAACCGGGTGCTGCCGGGGCGCTAAGAAGCGAGGCCCTCAACAGCGAGGTATTTGCGCATCTCGATCGAGGTGACGCGGGTGAAGCCCGGATGGGCGTTCTCGGCGGTCTTTTCAAAGCCCCAACGGCCGAAGACGGCGTGGTTTTCGGTGAGCTCGATGCGCGTTTCCAGCCTCAGCGCCGGCAGCGAAAGTGCGCGCGCGGTGTCCTCCGCGATAGTGAGTAACCGCCTACCGATGCCGCGTCGCTCAGCAGCCGGCACCACCGCCAGCTTGCCGACATAGAGGCAATCCGCCTCGGGCCGCAGGAAGATGCAGCCGACAAGCGCGCCATCTTCGATCACGACATAGGCGATCTCGGCTTGCGCCTTGGCAGCCAGGGATTCGGCCGTCAGCCCGAGCGCCGAGGATGGCGGATCGATGCGGTCGTTCATGTAAGCGAAGGACGACAGGATGAGCGCGAGAAGCTCGTCCCAGCGCGCGAAATCGGAAGCGAGGCGGAGGATGGTCATGCTGCCGGGGTCGGTTTCGGACGGCGACGCTTGTAGCGGATGGTGTCGAAGCGTGCCGCAAGGGCATCATAGAGCAGCAGGCGGCCGACCAGTGGCTCGCCGGTGCCGGTGATCACCTTGATCGCCTCCATCGCCATCAGCGTGCCGATGACGCCGGTGAGCGCGCCGATGACGCCGGTTTCGGCGCAAACGGGGATGAGACCTTCCGGCGGCTTTTCCGGGAAGAGGTCGCGGTAGGTGGGGTTGAGCGCGCCATCGGCCGATGTCTCATAGGGCTTCAGCACGGTGACCGAGCCATCGAAGCGGCCGACGGCGCCGGTCACCAGCGGCAACTGTGCCGCTTCCGCCGCATCGGCCGCGGTGTAGCGCGTGTCGAAATTGTCCGAACCGTCGATGACGAGATCGAAGCCGGAGAGATGCCGGCGGGCGCTGTCTGCGGAGAAGCGCTCCTCGAAGCGGATAACGCGGACATGCGGATTGAGCCTTGCGATGGCGAAGGCCGCACTTTCCGTCTTCAATTCGCCGATCGTGCCGGAATCGTGGATGACCTGCCGCTGCAGATTGGAGAGCGATACACGGTCGTCGTCGGAAATGCCGAGCGTGCCGACGCCGGCTGCCGCGAGATATTGCAGGATGGGGGCGCCGAGGCCGCCGGCGCCGATAACAAGCACACGCGCTGCCTTCAGCTTCTGCTGGCCGGCACCGCCGATCTCCGGCAGCAGGATGTGGCGCTGGTAGCGGGCGATTTCTTCCGGGCTCAACGGTTCCATGGGCGCGATGCTAGCATGGCCCTTGGCGGCGGGGAAAGTGTCGGTCAATCGAATATCTTTCCATCGGCAACGGTGAAGAATTGCGCGCGCTCACCGAGTGCGGCGAACATCGACCGGTCGGTGCCGGTCATGAAGGCCTGGCCGCCGAGCGCGTCGATCAGATCGAAGAGTGCGGCGCGCCTGTTTTCATCGAGATGGGCGGCGATCTCGTCAAGTAGCAGGATCGGCGCGTGGCCGGTGAGATTGGCGACGAGGCGGGCATGCGCCATGATGAGGCCGACCAACAGCGCCTTCTGCTCGCCGGTCGAACAGCGCGCCGCTTCCATGCGCTTGTCGCGGTGGCGGACGAGCAAATCGGCGCGGTGCGGGCCCTCGAGCGTGCGGCCGGCGGCGGCGTCGCGGTAGCGGCTTTCGGCGAGCTGTGCGGCGTATTCATCCTCGAGATCGACGGCCGGGCGATCGAACTGGCCATCCATGAAGCCGGCGAGATCGAGCGATGCCGACGGGAATGGCGAGGTCTCGCGGGTTTCCTCGATGAGGCGGACGAGGAGGCCCAGCATCTCCTGCCGGGCCATGGCCATGGCGATGCCGAGCGTGGCCATCTGCTCCTCGATGCCCGAGAGCCAGGAGGGATCGAAGCGGCGCTCGTCGAGCAGCTTGTTGCGGCTGCGCATGGCGCGCTCGAAATCGCTGGCGCGGCGGCCGTGGGCGGGATCGAGCGACAGCACGAGGCGATCGAGAAAGCGGCGACGCTCGGACGAGCCGCCGGTGAAGAGGCCATCCATCGACGGCGTCAGCCAGAGAAGGCGCAGGTGATCGGTGAGCTCGTCAGCGGTCTTGGCCGGCGTGCCGTTTATGCGCAGGCGGCGCGAGGTGTTCTCGTCGTTGCCGTCGACCCCGGTGCCGATCTCAACCTCTCCATCCATACCGTCGAGGGCCGCGAAGATCGTGAAGCCGCCATGGGCGCCGATGCGGGTGACATCGCCATAGGTGGCGCGACGCATGCCCCGGCCCGGCGACAGAAACGACACCGCCTCCATCAGATTGGTCTTGCCGGCACCGTTATCCCCCACCAACACCACATGCCGGCCATCCAGCTGCAAACCGGCCGACGCATAATTGCGAAAGTCGGTGAGCTTGAGACGGGACAGGGAAACCTTGTGGGGCATGCTTTATCCGGATTCGTGACGGCTGAGAGCTAAGCGCTATGGGCGCGGATGGCAAGGGTGTGGGGTGTGGTGTGGGGAGTGTGAGGCTTGCGAATGTGTAGCGCGGAATGAGTGTTAGCGGTCTGCGGTGTCGCGATCAGGTATTGAGCGTTGTGCCGTGTGATACCCCCCTCTG
>UBQW01000041.1 GCA_900467745.1 Hyphomicrobiales bacterium | reverse complement strand
ATTCCTGTGCTTGTCACAGGAATCCAGCCGACGCGCGTCCGCGCGGCGAAAGGACTCATTCGGCCCAAGGACTTGGGCCTGCTGGATCCCGGCACAAGGCCGGGATGAGGAGAGTGATGATCCGTCCTACTTCGCCAGCTCCGCCAGCTGCGTCATGATCACAGCCGCCCCCTGCAGCCGCTTTTCTGGCGTCGGCAGGTCGCGGGTCAGGAACACGCTGTGGTCGGGGCGGATCTTCGCCATCGAGCCCTGCTTGGCGATATAACCCACCAGATTGCCGGGGTTCGGGAATTCCTTGTTGCGGAACTGGATGACCACGCCCTTCGGCCCGGCATCCACCTTCTCGACATTGGCGATACGGCAGAGCGACTTGACGTAGACGATCTTCAACAGATGCTGCACCTCGATCGGCATCGGCCCGAATCGGTCGATCATCTCGGCGCCGAAGGCATCGATTTCCTTGAGCTCGGTGATCTCGCCGAGACGCCGGTAGAGTGCCATGCGCAGATGCAGGTCCGGCACGTAACCGTCGGGGATCATCACCGACGTGCCCACCGAAATCTGCGGCGACCAGCCGGTATCCTGGATCTCGTCGACGCCCTTCACCTCAGCGACCGCCTCTTCCAGCATCTGCTGGTAGAGCTCGAAGCCGACTTCCTTGATGTGGCCTGACTGCTCCTCGCCAAGCAGGTTGCCGGCGCCACGGATATCGAGGTCGTGGCTCGCAAGTTGGAACCCGGCACCAAGCGTATCGAGCGATTGCAGCACCTTCAGGCGGCGCTCGGCCGTCGCGGTCAGCACCTTGTTCACAGGCAGCGTGAACAGCGCGAAGGCACGCACCTTGGAGCGACCGACGCGGCCACGCAGCTGGTAGAGCTGCGCCAGACCGAACATGTCGGCGCGATGCACGATCAGCGTATTGGCCGTCGGCACGTCGAGGCCGGATTCGACGATCGTCGTCGATAGCAGCACGTCGTAACGCCCCTCGTAGAAGGCGTTCATGATGTCCTCGAGCTCGCCCGGCGGCATCTGGCCGTGCGCGATGGCGACCTTCAGCTCCGGCAAGTCGGACTGCAGGAAGGCATGTACCTCCTCGAGATCCGCCAGACGCGGGCAGACATAGAAGCTCTGGCCGCCGCGATAATGCTCGCGCATCAGCGTCTCGCGGATCACCAGCGAATCGAAGGGCGAGATGAAGGTGCGCACCGCCATGCGGTCGACCGGCGGCGTGGTGATCAGCGAGAGCTCGCGCACACCGGTCATCGCCAGCTGCAGCGTACGCGGGATCGGCGTCGCCGACAGCGTCAGCACGTGAACGTCGCTCTTCAGCTCCTTCAGCCGCTCCTTGTGCTTGACGCCGAAATGCTGCTCTTCGTCGATAATCAGCAGGCCGAGATTGGCGAACTGGATGCCGGAGCCGAGCAGCGCATGCGTGCCGACGACGATATCGGTCTTGCCGTCCGCAATCTCCTTCTTCGTCAGCGCCAGTTCCTTGGAGCCGACGAGGCGCGAGGCCTGCTGCACGCGCACCGGCAGACCGCGGAAGCGCTCGGAGAAGGTCTTGAAGTGCTGGCGCGACAGAAGCGTCGTCGGAACCACCACCGCGACCTGGATGCCGTTCATCGCGGCCACGAAGGCTGCGCGGAGCGCAACTTCCGTCTTACCGAAGCCGACGTCGCCGCAGACCAGGCGGTCCATCGGCCGTCCGGCGCCGAGATCGGAGCGCACCGCCTCGATGGCATTGTCCTGATCTTCGGTTTCGTCATAGGGGAAGCGCGCGGCGAACTCGTCGTAAAGCCCCTCAGGCGTCGTCAGCACCGGCGCATGCCGCGTCAACCGCTCGGCGGCGATGCGGATCAGGCCGTCAGCCATGTCGAGCAGGCGCTTCTTGAGCTTGGCCTTGCGCATCTGCCATGCGCCACCGCCGAGCTTGTCAAGCTGAGCCTCCGTCCCCTCGCCGCCATAGCGCGACAGGAGATCGATGTTTTCGACCGGAAGGAACAGCTTCGCCTCGTCGGCATATTGCAGCTCCAGGCACGCATGCTGCGCGCCCGCCGCCTGAATGGTCCTGAGCCCGATGAACCGGCCGATGCCATGCTCCGCGTGAACCACGACGGAACCTTCGTCAAGACCAGCAACCTCGGAGATGAAGTCGGCGGCCCGCTTGCGGCGCTTGGAGCGGCGCACCATGCGGTCGCCGAGAATATCCTGCTCACCGATGACGACGAGATTACCGACCTCGAAGCCCGTCTCCAGGCTGTAGACGCCGGCCGCCGCCTCGCCCTGCTCGAGCTTGTCGATCTCCTTGAGCGCCCCGATCGGCTTGACCCGCGCCAACCCATGCTCGGCGAGAACCTGCAGCAAGCGCTCCAGCGATCCCTCCGTCCAGGCGGTGATCAGCACCTTGGCGCCGCTGGCCCGCCTGTCGGCGATGTGCTTGACGACGACGTCGAACACGTTGACGCGCTCGGCATTGCCGCCGCCCTCGGTGCTCGGCCGCGCCCAGCGTTCACCCTGGCGGGCATCGAGATTGACGACGCGGCGCGCCTCGCCCTCATGCTCGTTGAACGGCGTGATCCGCATCGCGTCGAAGGCGTCGAGCGTTGCCGCGAACGTCTTGCCGTCGAGATAGAGCTGGCCGGGCACCACGGGCTTGTAGGGCGTGCCCTGCGACATGCCCTTTACAGGCTTGCCCGAGTTCAAGCGCGCATCGTAATAGTCGAAGACCAGCTTCGAGCGCTCCTCGGCCGCCTCGCGCACCGTATGGTCAGTGACCAAGCGGAAGCCCTTGAGATAGTCGAACACCGTCTCCAGCCGGTCGTAGAATAGCGGCAGCCAGTGCTCCATGCCCGGATAGCGTCGCCCTTCCGAGATCGCAAGATACAGCGCGTCGTCGCGGGTGGCTGCACCGAAAGTCGAGAGATAGTTCTTGCGGAAGCGGCTGATCGTATCGGGCGTCAGCGTCACTTCGCTCATCGGGTTGAGGTCGAGCGAGCGCACCTGCCCCGTCGTGCGTTGGCTGGCCGGATCGAAGCTGCGGATGCTCTCCAGCGTATCGCCGAAGAAATCAAGCCGCACCGGCTCTTCCGAGCCCGGCACGAACACGTCGAGAATGCCACCGCGCACCGCGTATTCGCCGACTTCGCGCACCGTGGCTACGCGATCGAACCCGTTGCGCTCCAGCCGCCCTGCGATGTCGTCCATCCGCACCTGGTTGCCGGGCCGCGCCGAAAACGTCAGGCTCTCGATCACATCCTGCGGCGCCACCTTCTGCAGCATGGCGTTGACGGTCACCAGCACGATCGCCGCATGCGGCTTCTTGCGATGCGCGATCAGCCCGCCGAGTGCAGCGAGCCTACGCGCTGAGGTGTCTGCGCTTGGTGACACGCGGTCGTAAGGCAGACAGTCCCAGGCAGGCAGCGTCAGAACAGGAATGTCGGGTGCGACGAAACCGAGCATCTGTTCCAGATCGGCCATGCGCTGCCCGTCAGAGAGGACGTAGGCGACAGGCGCGCCGGCGCGCGCAAGCTCGGCCAGCAGCATCGGCTCCAGTCCGGCCGGCACATTGCCTATCGTCAGCGGCACGTTCAGCGCCGTCAGCTTCTTCGCATCAAAACCGGGGATCATCATCCATTCCTGGGCAGGCTGTCGGCGGGGTATTCGAAATCAGGCTTGTAGGCGCACAGGCGCGTAAACATAGGTGTCTGGAAACGCTCAGGGGTCGGCCAGGTTCCCATGATCCAGCGCACCAGATCATTATCCTCTTCCGCCATGATCGTCTCGAACTCGTCGAGTTCCTCATCCGAGAGACCTGCTATCTCGCGCTCGGCGAACTGGCCGAACACCAGATCCATCTCGCGAATGCCGCGATGCCAGCAGCGGAACAGTATCCGGCGGCGGCGGGGATCGAGATCGGCGCTCGAGAGTGTGACACCTGTCATGGCATAGCTTCCTGTTGATGCGCCTCTATAGACCCTCGAAAGCGGCTTGTCAGCCTTGCCAAGCACGCATTGTTCGTCGCATTTTGCCGGCATGCGCCCCGCCATTCTCGATCCGCTGTTCTCCTCCGTCTCCGGCCTGCCCGGCGTCGGCCCGAAGATCGCCGAACTGCTCGCCAAGCTCTTCGGCCGCGAGACGCCGGAGGATTGCCGTGTCGTCGACCTGCTCTTCCATGCGCCGCACTCGCTGATCGACCGGCGCAATCAGCCGGGCATCGCGCGCGCGCCGCAGGGCGCCATCGTGACCATCACCGGCCACGTCGACCGCCACCAGCCGCCGCCGAACAAGAAGAGCAACGTCCCCTACCGCGTCTTCCTGCACGACGAGACCGGCGAGCTGACACTCGTCTTCTTCCGTGGGCAATCGACATGGCTGGAGAAACAGCTCCCTCTCGATGAAGAGGTGACAGTCAGCGGCAAGGTCGACTGGTTCAACGGCCGCGCCTCGATGGTGCACCCTGACTACATCGTCAAAGCCAGCGAAGCGGAGAACCTGCCGCTGGTCGAGCCGATCTACCCGTTGACGGCAGGGCTTTCGCCGAAGACGCTGCGCAAGATCATCGAAGCTGCCCTGCCGAAGACACCTGAGTTCCCCGAATGGATCGATGCGGCGCTGGCCCAAAAGCAGGGCCTGCCCTCGACCGCCGATGCCTTCCACGGCCTGCACGAGCCGCGCGACCCCGCCGATATCGACCCGCAGGCGCCGGCCCGCCGCCGCCTCGCCTATGACGAATTCCTGGCCGGCCAGCTATCCCTGGCGCTGGTGCGCCAACGATTGCGCAAGGTCGCCGGCCAGCCGGTGCATGCCACCGGCCATCTCGGCCGCCAGATTCTGGAAGCCCTGCCGTTTTCGCCCACGGGTAGTCAGACCGAGGCTATCGCGCAGATCCTGAAGGATATGGCCGGTGACGACCGCATGCTGCGCCTGCTGCAGGGCGATGTCGGCTCCGGCAAGACGCTGGTGGCGCTGATGGCGATGGCTGCGGTCATCGAGAGCGGCGGCCAGGCCGTGCTGATGGCGCCGACCGAAATCCTCGCCCGCCAGCATCACGCGACCATCGCCAAATACACGGCCGCCGCCGGCATCCGCATCGAGGTGCTGACCGGCCGCACCAAGGGCAAGGAACGCGACGAAATCCTTGAGCGCATCGCTTCGGGCGAGGCCCAGATCGTCATCGGCACCCACGCGCTGTTCCAGGATACTGTCAACTACAAGAACCTGATGCTGGCTGTCGTCGACGAGCAGCACCGCTTCGGTGTCCACCAGCGCCTGCGCCTGACCGCCAAGGGCATCACCCCGCACATGCTGGTCATGACCGCGACGCCGATCCCGCGCACGCTGGTGCTTGCCGCCTTCGGCGACATGGACGTGTCGAAGCTCACCGAGAAGCCCGCCGGCCGCAAGCCGATCCAGACGATCACCATCCCCACCGAGCGTATCGGCGACATCGTCGGGCGCCTGAAGGCGGCGTTGCTCGACGGCAAGAAGGCTTACTGGATCTGCCCGCTGGTCGAGGAATCCGAAGAGAGCGACCTGATGTCGGTCGAAGAGCGTCACGCCACGCTCGTGTCCGCCCTTGGCCCAGGCATCGGCCTCATCCACGGCCGCATGAGCGGTGCGGAGAAGGACGCGGTGATGATGGCGTTCAAGTCAGGCGAAATCCGCCTTCTCGTCGCCACCACGGTGGTCGAGGTGGGCGTCGACGTGCCGGATGCGACGATCATGGTCATCGAGCACGCCGAGCGTTTCGGTCTGGCACAGCTCCATCAGTTGCGCGGCCGCGTCGGACGTGGCGACGAGGCCTCCACCTGCATCCTGCTTTATCGTGGCCCGCTGGGCGAAACCGGCCACGCGCGTCTCATGATCATGCGCGATACGGAAGATGGTTTCAGGATCGCCGAAGAGGATCTGAAGCTGCGCGGCGAAGGCGAGCTGTTGGGAACGCGGCAGTCTGGAACCCCGGGGTTCAGGATTGCGAGCCTGGAGGCGCATGCCGATTTGCTGGAGATCGCCCGCAAGGATGCGGCCTATCTGATCGAGCGTGATCCGGACCTGACGTCCGAAAGGGGCAACGCCGTGCGCACCCTGCTCTATCTCTTCCGCCGCGACGAAGCGATCCGCTTCCTGCACGCCGGCTGATCGCCGATATCACCAGACATCGACAGGTTGAAAGGCGCCGCGCGACCGATGGGCCGCGCGGCGTCTGAAATCAGATCTGGGCGCCGCGTGCCTTGGTCGTGGCGTCGAAGGCCTTCTGGACGTAGGTGTCGCGGTCATAGACGTCGTTGAAATACTGGACGACGCCGTTCTTGTCCGGCCAGGCCGTGAAGTAGGCGATGTAGACGGGGAACTTCTGCGGCACCTGCACCGCGTGGTTCTTGCCGGTCGCGATCTCCTGGCCGATTTTGTCGACCGTGGTGTTCAGAACGGCCGCGGCCATCGCGCGCGGATCGGCGAGACGCACGCAACCGTGGCTCAGCGCACGCATGTCACGCTTGAAGAAGCCCTTCGAAGGCGTGTCGTGCATGTAGATGGCATGCGCGTTCGGGAACAGGATCTTCAGTTCGCCAAGCGCATTGTCACCGCTCGGTGGCTGGCGCACGGAGACGTTGGCCGTCGAACCGTACCAGTCGACGCTCGAAGACGGCACGGCACGGCCGCCGACGGCGACTTCATAGCCCATGCGATCGAGATAGTTCGGGTCGGAGCGCAGCTTCGGCAGCATCTCGTTGATGATGATCGACTGCGGCACGCCCCAGAACGGGTTGAATTCAACCGTCTGGATCTGGTCCTGGAAGAAGAACGTCTGGTGCGACGGCTGGCCGATCACCACGCGCATCGACAACTGTTCCTTGTTGTCGTTGTTGTAGTAGACCATGAAGGCCGGCTGGTTGATGAAGACGTAGCGCGGGCCGAGATCGGCCGGCAGCCAGCGAGCCTGTTCCATCGCCACAACAACCTTCTCGATCTTCGAGCTGTTGCTGTCACCGCCGGTCATGGTGCGAACGGTCGCCTGGCCGACGATGCCGTCAGGCTTCAGGCCATGTTCCTTCTGGAAAGCTTCGACCAACGTCACGATTTCGGGCGAGTAATCGATACCGCCGGTGTAGGCGGCCAGTGTCGCTGCGTTCTCGCTCTTCAGCGCGGCCGAGCCGTGCTTGTCGATCGCCTTGACGATGTTGGGGATTTCCGAAGACGTTTCGCCGGGATGCAGAACGCCGCTGAGTTCGATCTTGATCGGCTGTTCGCCATTACCCTCGCCCTTCAGCTTGGCAAGCTCGGCCCGCAGTGCTGCGAACTGCGGACCATTGGGCGTGCGGCTCGAGAGATAGGCGCCGACATCGGGGCTCATCCGCGCCAGCTTCAGGACCGGATCGAGATTGACCGTCTTGCGGGCGAAGTCGTGATAACCGGAGAGCTTGTTCGGGTCGACGCGGCCACGGATCGTATCCTGCACATAGGCCAGAACCTTGGCCGACAGCGCCAGCTCGAACTGCGTCAGCGCGCGGTCGCGCATGGCAGGATCCGGATTGGCCGGATCGACAGCCGGAACCTCGACAGCATAGTCGGCCGGGTCAAGACCAACGGAGCCGGCATTGGCGAGGAAGGCCATCGCCGCCTTGGCGCGATCGTTGACCTCGGTGCCGGTCAGCCAGACCAGTTCGTTCTTGGCGTCGCCGTAGTAAGTCTCGAGAGCCTTGGCGACTTCGACCGGGGCGCGAACCTTGGCATCGATCAGATAGCGGCGCTGCACCGACGGCGTGGCATCGCTCGGCGTACCGACGGCGGCGACCGCGCCGGTGACGACAGGATCGGTGAACTTGCCGGTATCGACAAGCCGCATCGGATCCACCTTGTAGGTGTAGTAACGCGGTGCGGACACCTTCGGCAGCGGCGCGCTGGTATTGGCCTGCGGCGGCAGTACTTCGGGAGCCGGGTTGATGATGGTGCTCTGGGTGCGGGCACGATCACCTCGGATCATGTCCATCAGCGTATAGGCATGCGCGGGTGCGACACCCATAGCGGCCATGCCGCAGGAAAGTGCCAGTGCGGAAACCGCACCTTTCAAGAAGAATCTCATGCTTTTTCCAGTCCCAGTCTCATGCTGTCTTCGGTCATGGGCATCGCCCAGCTCAAACTCTTGTACTCACCCGTCGCTGTCAGGTGACATGGCAGAAACGGGACGCCACCGCCAGCCTCGAAGAACTCACTCTTCCGTAACGTAGCAAACCCGCCGCCTCCCGGCAGTTCACACAAAATTATGAAATTATTGGTTAATTTTTTACTTTATTTTCGCCCGCTCACACAGTCCCCCAAAAGACGTTGTTTGATAAAAAATAAGACGTGGCCAAAAAACCACGTATAGCGCAGCCGCTAATATGACTTCACGGCTCATATTTTTTGATCGCCGCTGTTTTCTTGGGCTGGCTTGAGACCTATAAGACGGCATCTCCGCAGCCGCTCACGCGAAAGAAAGGCATGGCCATGACTTCCACCCGTATCGAAACCGATACTTTCGGCGAGATTGAAGTACAAAGCGACAAGTATTGGGGCGCGCAGGCGCAGCGCTCGCTCGGCAATTTCAAGATCGGTTGGGAGAAGCAGCCGCTGTCGATCGTGCGTGCGCTGGGCATCGTCAAGCAGGCCGCCGCCCGCGCCAACATGGCTCTCGGCAAGCTGGAATCGGCGGTAGGCAACGCCATCATCGACGCCGCCCAGGAAGTCATCGACGGCAAGCTCAACGACCACTTCCCGCTCGTTGTCTGGCAGACCGGCTCAGGCACGCAGTCGAACATGAACGCCAACGAGGTGATCTCCAACCGCGCGATCGAAATGCTCGGCGGCGTCATGGGCTCGAAGAAGCCGGTGCATCCTAACGACCACGTCAACATGAGCCAGTCGTCGAACGACACCTACCCGACGGCCATGCACATCGCCTGCGTCGAACAGATCGTCCACCACTTGCTGCCGGGCCTGAAGCATCTGCATGCGGCGCTCGACATGAAGGTCACCGAGTTCAGCCACATCATCAAGATCGGCCGCACGCATACGCAGGACGCGACGCCGCTGACGCTCGGCCAGGAATTCTCCGGTTACTCCGCGCAAGTAGCATCCGCGATCGCCAATATCGAACTGACGCTGCCGGCGCTCTCCAAGCTCGCGCAGGGCGGCACCGCCGTCGGCACTGGCCTCAACGCCCCGATCGGATTCGCGGAGAAGGTCGCGGAAGAGATCTCCACTATTACTGCCCTGCCCTTCGTCACCGCGCCGAACAAGTTCGAGGCACTCGCTTCGCACGACTCGATGGTCTTCGCCCATGGCGCGATCAACGCAGCCGCAGCCGCTCTCTTCAAGATCGCCAACGACATCCGCTTCCTCGGCTCCGGCCCGCGCGCCGGCCTCGGCGAACTGTCGCTGCCGGAAAACGAGCCCGGCTCCTCGATCATGCCCGGCAAGGTCAACCCGACGCAGTCGGAAGCGCTGACGCAGGTCTGCGCCCACGTCTTCGGCAACAACGCCGCACTCACCTTCGCCGGCAGCCAGGGCCATTTCGAGCTCAACGTCTATAATCCGATGATGGCCTATAACTTCCTGCAGTCGGTGCAGCTGCTCGGCGACGCCGCCGTCTCCTTCACCGACAACTGCGTTGTCGGGATCGAAGCCCGTGAGGACAACATCAGGAAGGGCGTCGAGAACTCGCTGATGCTGGTGACGGCGCTGAACGGCCGCCTCGGCTACGACATCTGCGCCAAGATCGCCAAGACCGCGCACAAGAACGGCACGACGCTGCGCGAGGAAGCCGTCGGCGGCGGTTACCTGACGAACGAAGAGTTCGACCAGTACGTTCGCCCGGAAACCATGATCGGTCCGAAATAACTCCATCCCGGATCATCGATGAACCACCAGACACCGCCACGGCCTCCGTGGCGGTGTTTTTCGTGCATTCATGAGCCATTTCCGAAGGTTTTAGAATGATTGCAATTGGCGAGATGCCCGCATAGACCGTCTGCGATTTCCATTCCGGCCCGCATGAAAGGTCATTCGATGGCTGACGATCTGTTCCCCCTCGGCAAAGACTCCACCCAGTACCGCAAGATCAGCAGCGACCATGTCTCTGTCGACAGCTTCAAGGGCCAGGACATCCTGACCGTCGAGCCCGAGGGCATCCGTCTGCTGGCCGAGACCGCCTTTGCCGACATCAACCATCTGCTTCGCCCCGGCCACCTGAAGCAGCTTGCCTCGATCCTCGACGACCCCGAGGCGACCGATAACGACCGCTTCGTCGCCTACGACCTCCTGAAGAACGCCAACATCGCCGCCGGCGGCATCCTTCCCATGTGCCAGGACACCGGCACCGCGATCATCATGGGCAAGAAGGGTCGCCGCGTCTGGACCGAGGGCGAGGACTATTCGGCGCTCGCCAAGGGCGTGATGGATGCCTACGAGAAGAAGAACCTGCGCTACTCGCAGCTCGCCCCGATCAAGATGTTCGAAGAGAAGAACACCAAGAACAACCTGCCGGCGCAGATCGACATCTACGAGGAAGGCACGGACGAATACAATTTCCTCTTCGTCGCAAAGGGCGGCGGCTCGGCCAACAAGACCTTCCTCTACCACTGCACGCCCTCGTTGCTGACACGCGACCGGATGATCGACTTCCTCAAGGAGAAGATCCTCACGCTCGGTACGGCGGCCTGTCCTCCCTACCATCTGGCGATCGTCATCGGCGGCACCTCGGCCGAGATGAACCTGAAGACCGTCAAGCTCGCCTCCACGCGCTATCTCGACGATCTCCCGACCGAGGGCTCGGAAAGCGGCCACGCCTTCCGCGATGTCGAGATGGAAAAGGAAATCCACAAGCTGACGCAGCAGATGGGCGTCGGCGCACAGTTCGGCGGCAAGTATTTCTGTCATGACGTCCGCGTCATCCGCCTGCCCCGCCACGGCGCCTCGCTGCCGATCGGCCTCGGCGTCTCCTGTTCCGCCGACCGCCAGGCAAAGGGCAAGATCACCCGCGAGGGCATCTTCGTCGAGCAGCTGGAAACCGATCCGTCCAAGTATATGCCTGAGATCGACGAGGCTAAGCTGTCGGAATCGATGATCAAGATCGATCTGAACCAGCCGATGGCCGATATACTTGCAGAACTCAGCAAGCATCCGGTGAAAACCCGCCTGTCGCTGACCGGCACGATCATCGTCGTCCGCGACCTCGCCCACTCCAAGATCCGCGAGCGTCTGGAAAAGGGCGAAGGCATGCCCGACTACATGAAGAACCACCCGGTCTACTACGCCGGCCCGGCCAAGACGCCTGCCGGCTACGCCTCAGGCTCCTTCGGCCCGACGACGGCCGGCCGCATGGACTCGTATGTCGACCAGTTCCAGTCCTTCGGCGGCTCGATGATCATGCTCGCCAAGGGCAACCGGTCGCGGGCCGTGCGCGAGGCATGCAAGACCCATGGCGGCTTCTATCTCGGCTCCATCGGCGGGCCGGCCGCCCGGCTGGCGCAGGACTGCATCCGCAAGGTCGAGGTGCTGGAATATCCGGAGCTCGGCATGGAAGCGGTGTGGAAAATCGAGGTCGAGGACTTCCCTGCCTTCATCGTCACCGACGACAAGGGCAACGACTTCTTCCAGGAATTCAACCTCGGCTGATTAGTCAGTGGGCTGGCGCAATCACGTCGCCGCCAGCCACTTCGCTTTTGCTTGTCACGGTGTAATCACTCGCGACAAGCACATCTTCGGCATCGATGCTTGCCAGTATTTCCGAAGTAAATGCGCCATGAAAGAAGCCTTGTTGCTGGATCAGGAAAAGAGATCCGGCAGTAACAGCGGCAGCGAGCACGGCTGGAGGCGAGTTATGGGACGTTTGCATGGCCTGTTGCTTTCTCATGGCGCCGCTACGGTGCCTTGAAATGCAAGTTGCCACTTCCTTATCGTTCACAAAAGAGCCGATATCAGAAACCGATTGTCAATGGATCATTGACAGTGATGATGTCTGGCGAATATTTCGCCCAGCTCACCTAAAGAAAGATACCCTCAGGACGCGTAGGCCTCCTCCGCCTCCGCTTGGATTCCGATATAAAAATCATACAGATAAGAACAAGTCGGCCAATTCGAATAAAATTCACATGTAATCTCTGGTATATCCAACCTTAATCATTTCAAAACAATTGTAGCTTAAGAAATAAGAGAAGACTTTTGAGATGTACCATAAGGAGTGGCCGGATGACGACGGCTGTGGCGCCAAAGACGCAGGTTCCCGATGTGGCGAGCCAGATCACTTTTGCGATGCGCTCCATGGGTGTTGCGCCCATTCCGCGAAACTATGAACTGTTCTATGAAGCCTATATCGGCTCCAACCCGGCGCTGACGCGTGATCTCGCGGCGCTCGGAAACCAGGCGACCCAGGAAGAACTGGACGAACTCGGCGCGCAGCATTTCAGCCACGGCGCCGGCCGCGTCTTTGACGACGCCCATACCCGCATCGCAGCCGAACTCGAATCGGTCCTGCGCGTGCTGCGCCAGGAGCAAACCTCGCTCGAAAGCTACAACAGACTGCTTGGCGAGACCTATAACCGCATCACCTCGAAGAACACGTCCAGCGTCGACCTCATCCAGAATGCCTTGCATCTGCTGACCGAGGCGACCGGACACACCATGGCGCATGGTGAGCGCACCGTGGAAAACGTCGTGCAGCGCTCCAACGAAATGGATCAGGTCCGCAAGGAACTCGACGAATACAAGCGAATCGCCAACACGGATTCGCTGACCCGCCTCTCAAACCGCCGCGCCTTCGACGACCGCCTCGCCGCCGTCTTCAACAATCCGGCCATGCGCCCGATCACGGCGCTTGTGCTTGCCGATATCGACAACTTCAAGAAGATCAACGACACCTACGGCCATCCCGTCGGCGACAAGATCCTCGCGACGGTCGCTTCGGTCATCCGCGCCAATGTGCGTCGCGACGTCTTCGTTGCCCGCACCGGTGGCGAGGAGTTCGCGCTGATCATCGAGGGCAACACGGCCGACGAAGTCATGGCCGTCGCCGAGCGCATCCGGCGCACGCTCGAGGCCACGCCGTTCAAGAATTCCCGAACCCGCGTCAACTATGGACCGGTCACGGTGTCGGTCGGCATCTGCATGGCGTCGAGCGCCGAGGATGCGGGCGAGCTCTATCACAAGAGCGACGTCGCCCTTTACGGCGCCAAGAACGCCGGCCGCAACTGCAGCGTCCTCTTCGAGGACGGCATGCAGAAGGATTTCACCAAGAGCTGGCTGATCTACAAGGCCTGAGCCGCGACGAACCGCGGCCCTATATCAAACGCTACCACATCGTCTTGGCCGCGCGTGCGGCCCATTCGCGATCATAGGTCTCGTGATCGAACGCTTCCGTTGCCGCCTTCAGCATCAGGCCGGGCGTCGGAAGGCCTTTTGGATCGACGAAATTGTCGGGATTCCAGAGCTCGGAGCGGATAAGCGCCCGCGCGCATTGGAAATAGACCTCCTCGATCGTCACCACGATAACCGTGCGCGGATGCTTGCCGTCCATCTCGAAGGAGGTGAGCAGCGCCTCGTCGTTCGAAACGACGCCGCGCCCGTTGATCCGCATCGTCGTATTCGATCCCGGGATGAGAAACATCAGCGCAAGCCTCGGATCGCGCACGATGTTCGACAGCGAATCGACACGGTTATTGCCGCGCCAGTCAGGCATCTGCAGCACCTTGTCATCTATCACGCGCACGACGCCACCGAGGTCACCGCGCGGAGAGCAGTCCAGCCCCTCCGGACCGACCGTCGCCAGCGCAACGAAAGGCGACGCCTCGATCATCTGCCGGTAGAGCGGCGTCAGGTGGTTCGTCACCTTCGCCACGGAAGCTTCCGACAAGCCGCCGCCGTAAATCTCAGCCAGTTCTTCGACGGTCTCGATGATTTTCATGGTCGTGCCATCGCCTTGTTTCACAACAGTAATTAGCCGCCTAAAATGACGCTGCCGTGACACGCGTCACCTCGGCTGCCGATAAGCCTCAGCGCGGCTTTTCCGACGTGTCACGGGTCATGCCCTTCTCCCGCAGCTCGCTTTCGTAGGCAGCGAAAAGCTCTTCGCCACGCTCTCCGAGCTCGCGCAGATAGGACCATGTGAATATGCCGGTGTCGTGCATGTCGTCGAAGCCGATCCTGACGGCATAGTTGCCGGTAGGTGTCATCGAGATGATCGCGACGTTGCGCTTGCCGGGGACGGTGACCTTCTGACCCGGACCATGGCCCTGCACTTCCGCCGATGGCGACAGCACGCGCAGCATCTCGGCGCTGAGCGTGAAACTCTCACCATTATTGAAGGTGATGACCAGCTGCTGCCGGTCCTTCGTCACCTTCAGCTCTGTCGGCCAGATGTCGCTCATGAGTGTGCTCCTCTTCGTTTCGAGGAGTAGGCAATGCGCCTCTTTGAGGCAAGTTCAATTTAACGTATGCGTGCCGCCTCTTGCTTGACGTTGCGCTGCACAGTACGCACATTGAGTATGGATTGGAGACTGTAGTGAACAGCAAGGTAGGAACGATCGCCAACGCCGCGCCGCTCGTGGCCGATGCGAAACCGATGATCGACCCGTTTCAGCGGGCCGTCACCTATCTGCGCGTCTCTGTGACCGATCGCTGCGATTTTCGCTGCACCTATTGCATGGCCGAGAACATGAACTTCCTGCCGAAGAAGGATCTTCTTACGCTGGAGGAGCTGAACAGGCTCTGTTCCGCCTTTATCGCCAAGGGTGTACGCAAGCTGAGACTGACCGGCGGCGAGCCGCTGGTGCGCAAGAACATCATGCATCTCGTGCGCCAACTCGGCAAACAGATCGGCTCCGGCCTCGACGAGCTGACGCTGACCACCAACGGCTCGCAGCTCGCGCGCTATGCCGACGAGCTCTATGATTGCGGCGTTCGCCGCATCAACGTGTCGCTGGATACGCTCAATCCCGACAAGTTCCGCGAGATCACCCGCTGGGGCGACTTCCACAAGGTCATGGACGGCATCGACGCCGCCCAGAAGGCAGGCCTGCACATCAAGCTCAACGCCGTCGCCCTCAAGGATTTCAACGACGTCGAGATGCCCGAGATGATCCGCTTCGCCCATGGTCGCAGCATGGATCTGACCGTGATCGAAACCATGCCGATGGGAGAGATCGAGGAGGATCGCACCGATCGCTACCTGCCGCTCTCCAAGCTGCGCGCCGATCTCGAAAAGCAGTTCACGATGAGCGAAATCGGCTACCGCACAGGTGGCCCTGCCCGCTACGTCACCGTCGAGGAAACCGGCGGTCGCATGGGCTTCATCACGCCGATGACCCATAATTTCTGCGAGAGCTGCAACCGCGTGCGCCTCACCTGCACCGGCACGCTCTACATGTGCCTCGGCCAGAACGACGCCGCCGACCTGCGCTCGGCCGTACGGGCAACCGAGGACGACGGATTGCTCTACGCCGCGATAGACGAAGCGATTTCCCGCAAGCCCAAGGGCCACGACTTCATCATCGACCGCACCCATAACCGCCCCGCCGTCAGCCGCCACATGAGCGTCACCGGCGGGTGACTCGCCGCGCGCGGTAGGTTAAGTAGCGCCATTGTGCACTGCGCAATCGAATTATCTCGGGTGTGGCACCGATTTGATTTCAATCGCACGCGGCAGGCACTAAGAAGTCCGCGGGATGGAATCGGAATTTCTAAATGCCGCGGTCGAGCAATACTGAGGGTGCAATCTACATGACGGCGGCCATGGCGGGTTTTTCCGCCAGCGATGCCCTGTCGAAATCCGTGATTTCAGAGATGAATGCCGGCCAGATCATGTGCCTGCGTGGTCTGTTCACCAGTGTCCTGGTCTTTGT
Source organism: Hyphomicrobiales bacterium (assembly GCA_900467745.1). Lineage (GTDB taxonomy): Bacteria > Pseudomonadota > Alphaproteobacteria > Rhizobiales > Rhizobiaceae > Rhizobium. The sequence goes on along the minus strand of UBQW01000041.1, from coordinate 87,235 downwards.
CGTCGCCCGGCGGATGGGAGCTTTGCGCTCCTGGCGGATCGTTTTGGAGCCGATGGTCGCGCTTCGCGTCGGCTGCGAGATTTTGGCGGCGGTCACCTATATAACCGTGCTCGGCATGATGCCGATCGCGAACGCCTCGGCCATACTGCAGTCCCTGCCACTCGTCGTCACCGTTGGTGCAGTCCTCTTCTTCGGGGAACCGGTCGGCTGGCGCCGGCTGCTGGCCATTCTCGCCGGCCTGGCTGGCGTGATGATTATTGTCCGCCCCGGCGCCGACGGCTTCAATGCCGCGGCCCTGATCTGCATCGTAAGCGTCCTGGTGACCGCCGGTCGCGACTTGGCGACACGCGGCATCGATCCCAGCATTCCCTCGCTGATGATCACGGTAATCACCGCCGTGTCCGTCACCATATTCGGTGCGCTGCTGACGCCGCTTCTCGGTGGCTGGCGCCCGGTCAGCGCGACCTCGCTGACGCATATCGTTCTGGCTGCGGTCCTCGTGCTCATCGGCTACCAGTCCGTGATCGTCGCCATGCGCACCGGTGAAATCTCCTTCGTCGCGCCGCTGCGTTATACCAGCCTCATCTTCTCGGCCCTGCTCGGCTGGTTGTTCTTCGCCGAGATCCCGGATGCATGGACCGTGATCGGCGCCGCGATCATCATCGCCTCCGGGCTCTACACCTTCTATCGTGAGGCCAAGCGACGCGGCGCGCCGGTCGCACAGGAATCCGAACCGAGAGTACCGGTCTGATGGCCAAACGCCCAATCCTCAACCCAGCGAGCGGCTTCACGCTCGACCGATCCAACATTCCGGGCGTCGTGCTTGCCGGCGGACGCTCCTCGCGCATGGGCCGCGACAAGGCAGGCGTCACGCTCTCGGGCCGCACGCTTCTCGATCGCGTCATCGAGCAGCTATCGCCGCAGGTCATCTCCGTCGCCGTCAATGCCGACGCCGCGCCTGATCGCTGCAACCGCCCCTTCATTCCCGATATCATCCCCGGCAAGGCCGGCCCCATGGCCGGCATCCACGCCGCCATGGCGCATGGCGCAAGCCTGCCCGCGGTAACGCATGTCGCGACCGTCTCCGTCGACAGCCCATTCTTCCCCCACGATCTCGTCGATTGGCTGGCAGCGGCCATCGACACGCCGACGCGGATCGCCATCGCCACCTCCGAGGGTCGCAGCCATCCCGTCTTTGGCCTGTGGCCGGTGGCGCTTGCCGACGACTTAGAAAGCTGGATCGCAACCGATGAGAAGCGCCGCGTTCGCGACTTCCTGTTACGGCATGACGTTGCGGAAGTTGCTTTCCCGCTGCGCCCGACGCGGGCAAGCCTGCTCGACCCGTTCTTCAACGTCAACACGCCCGATGATCTCGCCGAGGCCGAGCGCTGGATAAAGGTGCTGACATGAGCGAGCGGCCAAAGATCTTCGGCATTTCCGGCTGGAAGAATTCCGGCAAGACCGGGCTTGCGGTTCGCCTCGTCGAGGAGTTCACCCGCCGCGGCTACCGGATTTCGACGATCAAGCATGCCCACCATGACTTCGACATCGACAAGGTCGGCGCCGACAGCTACCGCCACCGCCAGGCGGGCGCGCACGAGGTGACGATCGTCTCCGGCACGCGCTACGCTATCATGCACCGCGGCGCGGCCGAACCGAGTTTCGAGGAAATCCTCGCCCGTATCGCGCCCTGCGATCTCGTCCTCATTGAGGGCTACAAGCGCGAGCCGATCCCGAAGATCGAGGCGCGCCGGCTGGAAGCGGCAAACCGCGAGCCGCTGGCGTCAGGCGATCCCCACATCGTCGCCATCGCCGCCGATCATCCGGTGGCGGATACCAGTCTGCCCGTCTTCGACCTCGACGACACGCTTGCCATCGCCGATTTCATCGCGGCAACCGTCGATCTCCCGCCCCTGAAGTAAGCACCATCTGAAACAGGAAAGGCCGCCGATCGCCCGGCGGCCTTTCTTGTTGTCGATGCTTATGCGCGCTCTTAGTTGCGCGAGGCCACCGGCCGCACCAGCGCCGTCACGCGGCGAATGGTGACGCGGCGGTTTTCCTGCTCCGGTCCCTGCGTGTTGACCTTCAGGTAACGCTCGCCATAGCCCTGGGTCGCCAGGTTTTCTGGCGGGATGCCGTAGACGTCGGTCATCACGTTGGCCACCGATTCCGCGCGCTGGTCGGACAGGATCAGGTTGCTCTGGTCGGAACCAACAGCGTCGGTATGACCTTCAATCAGGAAGGTTTCGGTCGGGTCCTTCTTCAGCACCTCGTTGATCGCGTCGGCCACCTTGCGCAGGCTGCGTGCCTGGCTCATCGGGATTTCGGCGCTACCCGTCGCAAACGTCACGGTATCCAAGTCGATACGGCGGACCTTGTCGCGAATACGAGCCGAATACTTCACTTCGTTCAGCGAATAGACACGTTCGACCGGCTCGACAGGCGGCTCGCGCAGGAAGTCGTAATAGTCGCGATTGTCGTCGCTGCTGGTGTCCATGATGTAGTCCTGCAGCGGAATGCGCAGGCGCATCGGCGGCAGATCGGCACCCGGATCCTCGAAGTAGTCGCGGTCGGGATTGTCGTAGAGGTCAGGCGTGTAATAGAGCACGTGCTCGCGGCCGCGATTGTCGATGCGCGAACGCTGGATGATATCGCCGTAGCGATTGCGCACCGTCACGATCTGGTAGCCGTCGCGATCGATCGTCTCGCGATAGCGGTCACGCGGCAGCTGCTCGTAGATCGGCCGCTCGCCGTCGCGCAGGAACCGGCGGTCGTCATCACCACGAACATAGGTCTGGTTGTTGAACTGGATGATGACGCGGTTGTCGTCACCACGCTGGCCGAAATTCGCACCGTCGGGACGAGCGAATTGCGGGCGCTGGTCCAGACGCTGGCCCTGCTCGGCGGTGATCGCTTCGATCTTGATAGGCGCAGGCTTTGCGGCACCCGGCGCCGCCAACTGAGCGTCGGCGTCGGACTTCGGCACGCGGACCTGCTGCTCCTGGCCGCGCTGCTTGTCGCGGTCGCGGCGCGACTGCACACCGCCGGAACGATCCGCATCCTTGTCGCTGTCGAGAACGGCAGCACCGTTCTGCACAGGCAGGACGACGGTTTCGGTGCTCTTGCTCGGATCGGCGGCGATTTCCTTGCGGCGCTCGAGTTCCTGCGGCGTCACCTTCTCAGGAGCCGGGATCGGCTGCTCGGTCTGGGCAACGGGTGGCTGACCTGCCGGCGGCTGGCCGGCCTGATCAGCAGGCTGACCGGCGGGTGTGCCCGGCTGGCCCGGAGCAACCTGTTCGCCCTGCTGCTGCGCGGGTGCTTGATCTGGCTTGGCCTGACCGGGCGCCACCTGGGGCTGCGCTTCGGCAGGCTGCTGAGCCGGAACGGGCGCCTTGCCCGCGGGTGCTTCCTGCGGCTTGGCGGCATTGTCAGGAGCTGGCTGCTCGGTTGCGGGCGCGGTCTCCGCGGCCGGCTTTTGAGCAGGCTCGGCCTGCGGTGCTTCGGCCGTTGGCTTCTTGTGTGGCTTTGCAGGCTGTTCGCTGCCCTCGGCGGCAGCCGGCTTGCCGTTCTTGCGCGGTGGCTTTGCCTGCTCGGGCTGTGCCTGCTCGGCCTGCGGCTGTTCCGCCTGCGGGGCGGCCTGCTCGGCGGGCTGCTGCTGCGGCGCGGCTTCTTCCTGCTGCGGCTGCTGTTCGCGCTTCTTGCGGCGCGGCTGTTCAGCCGGCTGCTCGGCGGTCGGTGCTACCTGCTCCTGCTGCTGTTCGGCGGCCGGCTGCTTCTGGCGGCGCGGCTTTTCAGCGGGCGCTTCCTGCTGGGCGGGCTCGGCTGCCTGCGGTTCAGCGGCAGGCTGTTCTGCCGCCGGCTGGCGCTTTCTCGGCTTCTCGGCAGGCGCTTCGGCCTGTGGCGCCGGTTCGGCGGCAGCCGGAGGAGCTTCGGCGGGTGCTTCGCGCTTGGGTGCCGGTGGCGGCTCGGCCGGAGGTTCGGCGGCCTTCGGCGCTTCGGCCGGTGCCTGCTGCTGCTGTTCCTGTTCCTGCTGCTGACGCTTCTTCAGGAGCTCCTCTTCCGAGGTCGCATCCTGCGCTACCTCGAAGCTGCCCGCGACGGCCCGATGGCCTGCTCCGACCTCTTCGACGCTCGGCGCTGCCGCAAACACGTGCGCCGGGGGCAGCACAAGCGACAGGGACAGAAGCGGAAAGGCCGCGCTGGCAAACAATCTGGATTTCATTCCCATAAGGTTTCCTCGTTCCTTGTTTATTCTTCGCGTTCGCAACGACGTCTCTTTTCGGCACGCAAACAAGCCTTGCTAAACTGAGCACGCCAGGATTCGTTCCATGGTCTTAAGAATTGCCGCATTAACCCGGTATGAATATGACGGTCTGCAAACGTTCAGCTTCGCCATAGTTGCGATGCACAACAACGCGGTGAAAGCAGTTGCAATCCGCGTAAAAAAGGTTTGATTATCGCGGCAAGGCGTTGCAAAGCAGCGTCCTGCTTCATGCCACCAAAAAAACAAAGGGATGGCATGCGGTAACCAACAGAGAGGACTCACATGCATATCTCCACCCGTTTTCTCGCAGCCGCCTCGATCGCCGCGATGTCTCTTTTCGCGGGCTCGGCCATGGCCGATGGCGAGAAGTATGTCATCGGTACGGACTCGACCTACCCGCCCTTCGAATATGTTGACGCAAGCGGCCAGTTCCTCGGCTTCGACATGGACATCGCCCGTGCGCTCTGCACGCAGATGAAGGCAGACTGCACCATCGTCAGCAGCGACTGGGACGGCATCATCCCCGGCCTCAACGCCAAGAAGTTCGACATGATCATCTCGTCGATGTCGATCACGCCGGAGCGTTCGAAGCTCGTCGACTTCACCAACAAGTATTACAACACCCCGCCGGCAGTCGCCGTGCCGAAGGACTCCACCGTCACCGACGTGGAAGGCCTCAAGGGCAAGACGATCGGCGCGCAGACCTCGACCACGCACGCCAACTACGCCGAAAAGCACCTGCCCGACACCGAGCTGAAGCTCTACCCGACGGCTGACGAGTACAAGCTCGACATCTCGAACGGCCGCGTCGATGCCGTCATCGACGACGTCGTCGTTCTGTCGCAGTGGGTCAAGTCGGATGCCGGCGCATGCTGCAAGATCCTCACGACCCTGCCGGTCGATAAGGAAATCAACGGCGTTGGCGCCGGTATCGCTGTTCGCCAGGGCGATCCGCTCCGCGAAAAGCTGAACGCAGCGATCGCGGCGATCCGTGCCGACGGCACCTACAAGAAGATCCAGGACAAGTATTTCGATTTCGACGTCTACGGCGCCGAATAAGCTGTAGTCCTGAAACAAATGCGATGGCGGGAGGCTTGCCCTTCCGCCATTTTTGTTTGACAAAGAGTGCAATATCAAGGCGGCAAAAGCCGCGAGGGGAAACTTGGCATGGGCGGATTGTCCTCCGCACTGGGTTCGCTCTGGACCTGGATTGGATATGTGTTTGACCCGCTATGCGGACCCGTCGGCATTTTCACATGGCTCGGCCAATCGACGATTCTGGCCTGTGGCGACACCGGCTGGGGCGATGAGATCGCCGCCGGCCTGAAGGTCACGGTCGCCGTCGCCCTCGTGACGTTGCCGATCGGGCTGCTCATCGGCTTCATGGTGGCGCTTGGCCAGCAATCGGAAGAAAAGGCGGTACGCCTTGCCGCTGGCATCTACACCACCATCTTCCGTGGCCTGCCCGAACTGCTGACGCTGTTCATCATCTATTACGGCATGCAGATCCTGCTCCAGTCGCTGCTCGCCTGGGTCGGCTATGACGGTCGCGTCGAGATCAACGCCTTCGTATCCGGCGTCATCGCTCTGTCCGTCGTGTTCTCGTCCTATTGTTCGGAAGTGCTTCTGTCGGCCTTCCGCGCCATCCCCAAGGGCCAGTACGAAGCCGGCGACGCGCTCGGCCTGCATCGCGGCCGCACGATGGTGCTGATCATCCTGCCGCAGCTGGTGCGCATCGCCCTTCCCGGCCTCGTCAATCTCTGGATGATCCTCTTGAAGGACACCTCCTACGTCTCGATCATCGGCCTTGCCGACGTGCTGCGCCAGACGGGCGTCGCCGTGAAGGTCACCAAGGAGGCGTTTCTGTTCTACACACTGGCCTGCGGCATCTATCTCGGGCTTGCCATCATTTCCTCGTTCGGCCTGCGCTATATCGAACGTTGGGCGAAGCGCTCGGAGATTAGCCGATGAGCCACGCAGAGGTCCTGATCCCCCCGCAGCCTGCCCCGAAAAACCTCGATAAGCCACTCACCCTCGCCCGCGTCATGGGCTGCCTCGTGGTTGGCCTGTGGATCATCCTCGCCATCGCTCTGATCGGCATGATCATCGAGGGCTGGGACGTCGAGAAATTCACCCGCTACGGCCCGCGTTATCTGCACGGCTTGATGACCACGATCGTGCTGGTTGCTGTCTCCGTCGTCTGCGGCGCAGTCCTCTCCGTTCCGCTCGCCTTCGCGCGCATGTCGAAGAACAAGGTCATCAACGGCCTTGCCTTCTGCTACGTCTACATCTTCCGCGGCACGCCGCTGCTCGCCCAGCTCTTCCTGATCTACTACGGCCTCGGCCAGTTCCGGCCGCAGCTGGAATCCGTGGGCCTCTGGTGGTTCTTCCGCGACGCCTGGTATTGCGGCCTGTTTTCGATGACCATCAACACCGCCGCCTATCAGGCCGAGATCCTGCGCGGCGCGATCGAGAGCGTACCGCGCGGCCAGCATGAGGCGGCCTCCTCGCTCGGCATCCACAAGATCATCGCCTTCCGCAAGATTGTGCTCCCGCAGGCGCTGATCGTCGCGCTGCGCCCCTATGGCAACGAGATCATTCTCCTGATCAAGGGATCGGCCGTTGTCGCCATCATCACCGTGCTCGATCTCATGGGCGAGACGCGCTACGCCTTCTCGCGCACCTTCGACTACCAAACCTATCTCTGGGCGGCGATCTTCTATCTCGCCATGGTCGAAAGCCTGAGGCACCTGTGGAACTGGATCGAGCGCCGCCTCACCCGCCACCTGAAGCGATAAACCCCTTGGCAGCACTCTCGACCGAGAGCTGCCAAGCCGTTGAAAATAAATAATGATATCCATTTTCTTGTAGCCTTTTGGCAAGCTTCGCGTAACCATGTCATGCTCTCATTTCAACGGACGCTAATAAGCGCCGAATGGGAACAGCGAGGCATCAAATGCACAAGGACATGGAAAGACAGCTTCAGGGTTACGGCCTGACGACGGCCCAGATCCTCTATCGCATGCCGGATCATCACGCGATCCTGCAGACTTATATCTGGCAGGATTACGATCTTGCACCCGACTTTCCCGAAATGCGCGGCTTCCTGAAGTTCTGGCAGGAGACGCTGGACGGACCACTGCACTCGGTGCGCTACATTCACCGCAAGCTGATCTCGGCCACGGAATGGCGCGCGCTGAAAGGCGAGTTCATCATCAACTGAGCGGCCGCCATCAACCTCGCCATTGCAAAACCGGGCCGCTCGCCTTAGAGGCAGGGCAACAAACCAACGATGGTGAGCAGACATGGCCCAGAAGATCGACGAAGAAGCACTCGCGGAAGCCTATAACCGCGCATTGGCGTTGGAAAAGGCTGGCGATGTCGATGCCGCCGTGAAGGCCTACGAAGAAGTATTGGCGATCGATCCCGACGATCACGGCGGCGCTGCCGTCCGCATCGCCGCCATGGGCCGCGGCGAGACGCCGGCCAAGGCCCCCGACGCCTATGTCGAGACCCTCTTCGACCAGCACGCCGAAGTCTTCGAGGACGTTCTCGTCGAACAACTCGGCTATCACGTGCCCATGCTGGTGCGCCAGCGCCTGCAGGCGCTGAACCTCGGCCCCTTCAAGCGCCTGCTCGATCTCGGCTGCGGCACCGGGCTGACCGGCGGCACGCTACGCGACCTCTGCGAGGAGATGACCGGCATCGACCTCTCGGAAAACATGGTCGAGATCGCCCACGAGAAGGACCTCTACGAGACGCTGTTCGTCGCCGAGGTCGAGGACTTCCTCGACGACAATGACGAAGACCCCTTCGACATCATCACCGCCACCGACGTCCTGCCCTATCTGGGCGGTCTCGAGCCCCTGTTCTTCGGCGCCGCCGAGAACCTGACGCCTGGCGGCCTCTTCATCTTCTCCTCGGAAACCCTGCCCGCCGAAAAGCTCGCCGGCCGCGCCTACATGGTCGGCCCGCACCAGCGCTTCGCTCACTCCGAGGCTTACGTCCGCGAACGCCTCGACGCCACCGGCTTCGAGCTGATCGAGATCACCGACATCAACGTCCGCATGGAAGACGGCCAGCCGGCGCCGGGACACCTAGTGATCGCGAAGCTGCGCTAAAGCGCCCGCAGGCGGATAATCGCTTGCCGCTTACATGACGACATGCTGATATCGCGCCATTCGACATCCCTGAATGGCGCGAAGGATCCGTTCTCATGACACTCGTCCTGCATCAGCATCCGCTTGCCTCCTTCTGCCACAAAGTGCTGATCGCGCTTTACGAAAGCGGCACGCCGTTCGAGCGTGTGCTCGTCAATCTCGGCGACGAAGCTTCGCGCACGGCCTTTCTGGCACTCTCGCCGCTCGGCAAGATGCCCGCGCTTGAGGATACGGGCCGCGGGCGCACCGTTTTCGAGACGTCCATCATCATCGAATATCTCGACCGCTATCATTCAGGCAGCGCACGTCTGATCCCCGCCGATTTCGACGCGGCGCTTGATGTGCGTTTATGGGACCGGTTCTTCGATCATTACATTCAAGAGCCGATGCAGCAGATCGTCAGCGAACGGATGCGGGCGGACGGAAGCGAGGCCCGGGCGGAAGAGGCTGGTCAAGCGCTCAGGCGCGCTTATGCCGTGATCGAGGACAAGCTGGTGGCCGACGGTTGGATCACTGGTGAGAGCTTCACCATGGCGGACTGTGCCGCCGCACCCGGCCTGTTCTACGCCGAAACGCTGGTGCCTTATGGCAGCGACTTTCCCAAGCTTGCAGCCTATCACGCGCGCCTGATGGAGCGCGCGTCGGTGGCCAGGGTGCTCGAGGAAGCCATGCCATACTTCAAGTATTATCCCAACAAGGAAAACCTGCCCGCCCGCTTCAGGCCCAGCGACGCCGAGGCCTGAAGCGCACCCGTCACCAATCAGTGACCGCCATCCGTTCCGAGAATGGCCGATAGCAGCCGGCCCTCGAGTTCCGCCAGATCGGCATTGCCGTGACGGCGTGGGTGCGGATAGGGAATGGCGAGGTCGAGCGACACCCTGCCCTCGTCGAGCACGATCACGCGGTCCGCCAGATGCACGGCCTCGCTGACATCATGCGTCACCAGCACGGCGGTAAAGCCAAGCTCGCGCCAGACCCGCGCCAAGAGCTCCTGCATGCTGATCCGCGTCAGCGCATCGAGCGCGCCGAGCGGCTCGTCCAGCGCCAGAACGCCCGGACGGCTCACCAGCGCGCGGGCAAGCGCCACGCGCTGCCGCTGCCCGCCCGAAAGCCGCGCCGGCCACTCGCCGGCCTTCTCCGCCAGCTGCACTTCCGAAAGCACGGCCTCGACCTCCTGCGCCGCCAGGCGCCGGTCGACCTTGTCGCCAAGCCCGACCGCGACGTTGTCGGCAACATCAAGCCATGGTAGCAGCCTCGGCTCCTGGAAGACGATACGGGCATTGGCCTCGCCGCCATCAGGCGTATCGAAAGTGAGCTCGCCCGACGTCGGCGCGTCCAGGCCCATGAGAGTGCGCAAAAGCGTGCTCTTGCCGCATCCGCTCTTGCCGATCACGGCGACGAACTGCCCGGCTGGAATGTGCAGGTTGATCCCCCTGAGCACCCTGTTGGCGCCAAAGCTCTTTTCCAGCCCTTTCAGGGTGATCGCGGCGGCACCGCTGCGCGCGGGCCTGTGCGCGTCATGCGTATATTCCGGCGCATCGGCCACGCCCTGGAAGCGCTCATGTGCGATGAGGGTCATCGGCCTTCTCCTACTTCTGATAGACAGGGTTCCACCTGAGCGCCCGGCGCTCGAGCGAACGGGCCACGACATCGGCGAATTTGCCGAGAAGCGCGTAGATGACAAGCGCCAGCACGACGACATCGGTCATCATGAATTCGCGGGCATTGTTGGCCATGTGGCCGATCCCTGACGACGCGGCGATCGATTCCGAGACGATCAGCGTCAGCCACATGATGCCGAGCGCATAGCGCAGCCCGACGAAGATCGAGGGAAGCGCGCCGGGAAAGACCACCTTGCGAAACAGTGTCCAGTTGCTCATCCCGTAGACCCGGCCCATCTCGATCAGATCGCGATCGACATTGCGCACGCCGTGATAGGTGTTGAGATAGACGGGAAACAGCACGCCGAGCGAGGTCAGGAACAGCTTCGATTCCTCGCCGATCCCGAACCACAGGATGACGAGCGGGATCATCGCCAGATGCGGAATGGTGCGCAGCATCTGCAGCGTCGTATCGGTCAGCTGTTCGGAAAGCTTGGAGACGCCATTGGCGATCCCGAGCAGAAAACCGATCGCCCCGCCGACGACGAGCCCAGCAAAGGCCCGGCCGGCGCTGATGAGAATATCATGCGGCAGCTGTCCCGAAAGCGTCGTCGACCAGAAGGCCACGGCGACGTCCGCCGGCGACGGCATGATGCGCGACGAGATCCAGCCTACGGAACAGCCGAGCTGCCATGCAGCGATGATGGCAAGCGGCACCAGATAGGGCAGCAACCGATCTCGCCCCGGCAACGGCAGGCGAAAACCTTGCTTCGGAGCCGTCCTGCCCGCTGTCCGCTCCGTCAGCGCGCGGCCGATCGGCGTATCGAATGTCGACATGGAGTTCTTCCTCGCCTCTGTGTCGCCACGGTCTCAAGCCCGTTGGCAGACATGCGTCCGTTGAAGCGCTGCCCGCTCATAGCCGGCAGCTCATCCGTCCGATCAGGATCCGGAGACCACCTTGAGATTGCCGCCGTGGCTGCCACCGCCAAAGACCTGGCGTTTGCCGAAGTCGCTGTCGAAACCGTGGCGCTGCTCCTTGCGGGTGATGCCGAGTTCCGGAAACAGCAATTCGGCCACACGATAGGCCTCTTCCAGATGCGGGTAGCCGGAGCCGATCACCGTGTCGATGCCGACATCCTGGTATTCGCGCAGCCGCGCGGCCACCGTCTTCGGCGAGCCGACCAGAGCCGTGCCGGCACCGGCGCGCACCAGCCCGACGCCCGCCCAGAGGTTGGGCGACACTTCGAGCTTGTCACGCCGTCCACCATGCAGCGCCGCCATGCGTTTCTGGCCGACGGAATCGGACTCGTTGACGAAGCGCTGCTGCGCCTCCTGGATCGTCTCGTCGTCGAGCTTGGAGATCAGCCGGTCGGCGGCGGCCCAGGCCTCCTCGTCGGTTTCTCGAACGATGAAATGCAGGCGGATGCCGAAGCTGACCTCGCGGCCCTTCTCCGCTGCCGCCGCACGCACCTTCTGAACCTTCTCGGCCACCTGCGCCGGCGGCTCGCCCCACGTCAGGTACTTGTCGACGCGCCCGACCGAGAAATCGATACCGGCATCCGAGGAGCCGCCGAAATAGAGCGGCGGGCGCGGGTTTTGCACGGAGGGGAAACCGAGGCGCGCATTGGTCGCCTTGATGTATTTGCCGTCATAGCTGGCGACACCCTTCTCCAGCAGTTCCTCGAACACCGTGAAGAACTCGTCGGCATGGGCGTAGCGCTCGTCATGCGCCAGCGTGATGCCATCGCCGGCAAGCTCGCCTGGACTGCCGCCAACGACAATGTTGAGCAGCAGCCGCCCGTTCGAGATCCGGTCAAGGGTCGTCGTCAGCCGCGCGTAATAGGCGGGCGACGCCGTGCCGGGGCGGATGGCGACCAGGAACTGCAGCTTCTCCGTCTTGGTGGCAAGTGCCGCCGCCGTCACGAAGGATTCCTCGCAGGAGACCCCGGTGGGCAGAAGCACGCCGGAATAGCCGAGACGATCGGCGGCTTGAGCGATCTGCGTGAGATAGTCGAATTCCGGCGCGCGGTTCAGATCGTTGGAGCCGAGATAGGCCCCGTCTCCCGATGTCGGGATGAACCAGAGAAAATTGATGGGATCGTGCTTGCTGCTCATGGAAATGATCCTTGTATGGAAGACGGCTTAGCTGGCGGGGTGCCAGATGGCATTGCTGACGGTGAGCTGCTTCGGCACGATCCCGAGATTGTAGAACTCGTCGGCCAGCGCCTGCTGGTATGCGGCCGCGTCGTCGCTGATCGTCGACACACCGCCGAGATCGGCGCTCGCCCGTGTCAGCGTCACGCGGGTGATATCGACGGGAACGCCTGTTATCTCCGAGAGCTCCTTGATCGTATCGTCGAGCTTGCCCTGCGCGGACCGGCCGACCTTGGCGAGCTCATCGATGACATCGCTGATGACCTGCCCATTGGCATCGGTGAAGCCGGCATTGGCGAGGAAGTAGCTGTAGGACGGCACGATCCCCTCGGCGGTGGACAGGATACGCGTCTGCGGATCGGCCTCGACGATGGCGAGATAGAGATCCCAGATCGACCATGCGTCGATGCTGCCGTTCTTGAAGGCGGCGGCCGCGTCCGGCGGCGACAGGTCGATCGGCTCGACATCGTCAATCTTGAGGCCGGCCTTGCGCAGGATCTTGACGGTCACGTTATGGGCGCTCGATCCGCGCTTGAAGGCGACCTTCTTGCCCTTCAGGTCTTCGACCGTCTTGATGTCCGAATCCTTGCGCACGACGATCGCCGAGCCGGCAGCGCTGCCGCGATAGGTGCCGACGTAATAGAGCTGGCCGCCGGCCGCCTGTGCGAATAGCGGCGGCACATCGCCCGTCGCCCCGAAATCGAGCGCACCGGCCCCCAGCGCTTCCAACAGCGGCGGCCCCGAGGTGAATTCGGACCAGCTGACGGTGATACCCTTGTCGGCAAGCCGCTTCTCAATCGCCCCTCTGCGCTTGGCGAGCGCCAGAACGCCGTTCTTCTGCCAGCCGATGCGAAACTCGGTGGCGGCGGCGCGCGCCGGCCGGATGGCAGGCAGTACAGCGGTTGCTGCAGCGGCGCCGAAAAGGCCCAGTGTCTGTCGACGAGAAATCATAGCCGTCCCCTTTCGATCAGCGTGTTTCGGATCCGATCTCCGAAGCCGCTGTGTTTGCGATGGGGAAATTCTGCTGAAATCTATAAATTAGATCGACAATTATGTTTGTGATTTTCGGCCCGCTCGAAATTATCCTGACCCGATTTCGGGCCTTGAGCGGAATTTTGTTCCAAGCCGAACGCCTCGCATCATTTCGGCGGCTTTTCGCCCAGCCCTATTTGGGCTACTCCTCAAGCACGCATTCATGAAAGGATAGGTACATGGCAAAAGTCGCATTCATCGGTCTCGGCGTCATGGGTTTTCCCATGGCAGGTCATCTGAAGGTGAAAGGCGGCCATGATGTCACTGTCTATAACCGCACCGCCGCCAAGGCGGCCGCCTGGGCCGAGAAATTCGGCGGAAAGTCGGCCCCGACGCCGGCGGAGGCCGCCCGCGACGCCGATTTCGTCTTCACCTGCGTCGGCAACGACGACGATCTCCGCTCAGTGACGTCAGGCAAGGACGGCGTTCTGCAGACGATGAAAGCGGGCGCGATCCTGATCGACAACACCACCGCCAGCGCCGACGTCGCCCGCGAACTCTACGCCGCCGCCAAGGAAAAAAGCGTGGGCTTCATCGACGCTCCCGTATCGGGCGGCCAGGCCGGCGCAGAGAATGGCGTGTTGACGGTCATGTGCGGTGCCGAGGACGCCGTCTATGAGAAGGCCAAGCCCGTCATCGACGCATTCGCCCGCATGGTCGGCCTGATGGGCGCGCCGGGTGCCGGACAGCTCACCAAGATGATCAACCAGATCTGCATCGCCGGTATTGTCCAGGGTCTCGCCGAGGGCATCCATTTCGGCAAGCGCGCTGGCCTCGATATCGAGAAGGTCGTCGACGTCATTTCCAAGGGTGCCGCCGGCTCCTGGCAGATGGAAAACCGCCACAAGACCATGAACGAAGGCAAGTACGACTTCGGCTTCGCCATCGACTGGATGCGCAAGGATCTCGGCATCGTTCTCGACGAAGCCCGCCACAACGGCGCCAAGCTGCCCCTCACCGCCCTCGTCGATCAGTTCTACGGCGACGTCCAGGCCATGGGCGGCAATCGTTGGGACACGTCCTCGCTGCTCGCCCGCCTCGAAAAATGATCGGCCCCTCCTCCAGCGCAGCGGATTTGATCGCGCATCTGCGCACGTTGCGCTCGGAGGAAGCGATATCAGGAATGCGCCGTTTCGGCATCGTGACCGATACGGCGCTCGGCATCTCCAACCCGGTCATGCAGGCAATCGCCCGCACGGTGAAGAAAGACCACGCGCGGGCGTTGGAACTTTGGAAAAGCAATATCAGGGAAGCGCGTCTGCTCGCGCTCTACACGGCCGACCCGAGGCAGCTGACGGAGAGCCAAGCCCGAAAATGGGCAGACGACTTCCACTCCTGGGAGATCGTCGATACCGCAGCCGACATCTTCGTCAAGGCAAGGCTGCTGTCGCTCATCCCGGATCTGGCGGCTGATGATCGCGAGTTCGTCCGTCGCACTGCCTTCGCGATGATCGCCAGCGCCGCCGTTCACATGAAGACGGAGCCGGACGAAACGCTGATCGCCCTTCTGCCGCTCATCGAACGCCACGCCACCGATCCACGCAACTTCGTGCGCAAGGCCGTCAACTGGGCGCTCCGCAACATCGGCAAGCGCAACCAGCATTGCCACCCCCTCGCGTTGACGCTGGCGGAGCGGCTGGCCGCTGACATGGACAAGACCGCACGGTGGATCGGCAAGGATGCTGCAAGAGAACTGACGAGCGAGAAAATTCTCGCCCGCGTTCAGCATAAGGGATCAGTCCTCTAGGGCTGAACTCAGTCCTCGTTGGACTTCGATGTGTCGAGGATCATGTAGTCGAGCGGCAGCTGCGTCGAATACTTGATCTGCTCCATCGCGAAAGCCGAGGAGACGTCGCGGATTTCGATCTTGGCGATCATCCGCTTGTAGAAAGCATCATAGGCCGCGATATCCGGCACGACGACGCGCAGCAGGTAATCCACGTCGCCGCTCATGCGGTAGAACTCGACGACTTCAGGGAAGTCCGCCACCACTTCCGAAAACCGCCGCAGCCATTCGATCGAATGCGTCGCGGTGCGGATGGAAACGAAAACCGTGACCTTGGTGTTGACCTTCTCTGGATCGAGGATCGCCACACGGCGCTTGATGACGCCGTCTTCTTCCATTTTCTGGATACGGCGCCAGCATGGCGTCGTGGAAAGGCCGACCTTCTTTGCGAGATCGGCAACCGCCAACGTAGAATCTTCCTGCAAAAGACGCAGAATTTTGCGATCAAGACGGTCCATTTATCCCCACCCCTACGAATTATTTTCTATGTATAGCGCGATTCCGGCCGTTTGAAAGAAATTTGTTTCAGTTCACGAGCATTGTGATGCGCGCCCTCAAGGCCGGCAGCAATTCCTCTTCGAACCACGGATTACGCCTGATCCAACCCGTGTTGCGCCAGCTCGGATGCGGCAGCGGCAGAATGGCCGGCGATCGATTGGCAAACAGGATCTCCCGCCATGCCCGCACCGTCTCGGTCACGCTGCCGCGCCTCTCGTTGCCCAGATGCCAAGCCTGTGCATATTGCCCGATCACCAGCACCAGTTCGATCTGCGGCATGGCCGCGATCACGGGAGACCGCCAGCGAGGCGCGCATTCGCGCCGGGGCGGCAGATCGCTGCCCTTGGCGTCATAACCCGGAAAGCAGAAGCCCATCGGCACGATGGCGAAGCGGTCGCGATCGTATAACGTGTCGCGATCGACCTGCAGCCATTCGCGCAGCCGGTCGCCCGATGCATCGTTGAAGGGAATGCCGCTCTCATGCACCTTCAGCCCCGGCGCCTGCCCCGCGATCAGTATCCTCGCTTTGGTCGAAATGACAGCCACCGGCCGTGGCTCATGCGGCAGCCGGTAGTCTGGCCCGCGCAGCGGCTCGTCGCGACAGATCCGGCAGGCGGCGATCGCCTCGCGCATCTCCTCCAGCCCATCAGCCGCGCCTACCATCCGAAAAACCCTCTGACGCCGCCAGGGCGCTCGGTATCCTGCCTGTGATCGCGGAAGTCACGCGGCCTCTCGAATGCGCCGGCCCAAAGACCGGCCTTCTCCGATCGCGCCTCAGCCTCCTCGTCACCATAGGCGCCGTAGGAAACCGCCATGCCCCGCCGCACCATCGCGGCATTGAGATCGGCTCCACCCGCATGGCACACCACCAGCAAACGCTGAAACCGATCCCTCTCGGTTCCCACGCAGCGCGCATCATCGGCGGCGATAAGGCTCTGCAGCAGCCGCTTGGCTTCCTGCCCGCACGCCCATCGCGTCCCACCGCGCTCGCAGGTCTGGGCAAGCTCTGGCGCATCGATCCCCTTCAGCCGCATCCTCTCCTCGCCGATCGCAAGGCTGTCGCCATCGGCGGCGTGGAAGCGGCCGGAGTGGGAAATCTCGGGAATATCGTTCAGCTTGGCCGCGATCAGCCAGATGAAGGCGAGCAGCGCAAAGGCCGTTACACCGTCACGAACGGTTCTGAAACCCCGCGTCACGGTTTCGCCTCCTTCAAAAACAAACCCTTGGGAAAATTGGCAAACAACTTCTTAATATTTGAGCCCTAGTGTGCAAGCATCCGCAGATCAAGCGTCACGTGTATAATGAGTAACGGCGTAAGCACATCGACAGATAAGAATATCGTCGACAAATCACGGAGTCACCGCAACAAGCCCGTCGCAAAGGCTGTGCGGGTGACGCGTGAGCGCCTGCAATCGAGCCATGCGCCAAGCGGCGCCTTCGATCGCGATGTGCTGAACCTCTATATCAATGCCGTGCTTCAGGGCGCCTCGATCATTCCGCTGTTCGTGATCATCATCGCGATCCTCGGAATCTACTTCACCGGCGACACCCAGATCGTGCTCTGGGCCATACTGACGCTGACTGCCCATGCCGTGAACGTGTTTCTCGCGCGCCGCGCCCGCAAGCGCGAGATGACGGCTATCCGCACCCGCAAATGGCGCCGCCTCCTCCTGCTCGGCCAGTTCCTGATCGGCTGCTGCTGGGCCTATTTCGCCATCCAGGACTGCGCCGCCTGCGAGCCGGCCAACCTCGTGCTCTACAAGGGCGCGACGCTTCTGATCGCGCTCTCGCTGACGGCGATGTGGAACTACATGCTGACGCTGTGCGTCCTTGTGACCTTCTCGCCCGTCGTCTTCGCGCTCGTCGCCAAATCCGGCATTTCCCGCGAGATCCTCGAGATCAGCCTGACCGCGACGCTGACCACGACCGTCATCTTTTTCCACTATATCAGCGACCGCCTCTTCCGGCAGAACCTGCGCATCCTCTCCTACCAGGTGGAAAAGGACGACCTGATCGCCGAGCTTGAAGTTGCCAAATCCATGTCGGACGAAGCGCGCCGCCGGGCCGAAGAGGCAAACCTCGCCAAGTCCCGCTTCCTCGCATCCATGTCGCACGAGCTGCGAACGCCGCTGAACGCCATCCTCGGCTTCTCCGAGGTGATGTCAGCCGAGGTCATGGGACCGCTGAACAACGCGACCTACAAGGAATATACGAGCGACATCCACCGCTCGGGCCAGCATCTCTTGAACCTGATCAACGAAATCCTCGACCTCTCTCGCATCGAGGCAGGAAAGTACGAGCTCAGCGAAGAAGCGATCTCGCTGCTGGACATCTCGGAAGACTGCATCGGCATGGTGCAGCTGCGCGCCCGCGGCAAGAACATCACCATCTCGCAGCAATTCGAGCTTGAACTGCCAGCTGTCTGGGCCGACGAGAAATCCATGCGCCAGGTGATCCTCAATCTTCTGTCCAACGCCGTGAAGTTCACCCCGCAGGGCGGCGAGATCATGGTCAAGGTCGGCTGGACGGCCGGCGGCGGCCAGTACATCTCGATCAAGGACAATGGACCAGGCATTCCCGAAGACGAAATCCCGGTCGTCCTTTCCGCCTTCGGCCAGGGCTCGATCGCCATCAAGAGCGCCGAACAGGGCACCGGCCTCGGCCTGCCGATCGTTCAGGCGATCCTCGCCAAGCACGATGGCCAGTTCATCCTGAAATCCAAGCTGCGCGAAGGCACCGAAGTCATCGCCATCCTGCCCGCGCGGCGCGTGCTGCAGTCGGTTCCGGCCGTCGAGGATGCCCAGGCTGTCTCCCGCAAGCGCCGCAGCTTTGCTTGATAGGCTCAGCCGAACATCAAATGCTTGCCGATCGTAAACAGCATGAATATGCCGCAGGCAGTCAGCATGCAGAGCACGGCGAACGACCCGAGATCCTTGGCATGCTTGCCGACGCTTGAGATCTCCGGCGAGATACGGTCGATAACTTCCTCGATCGCGGTATTGAGCGCCTCGATGGCGAAGACAATCAGGAACAGGACCACCGCAATCATCAGTTCGACCAGCGTGGCGCCCACCGCCAGAAGCAGGATGAGCGCAACGGCGGCGAAGAGTAGCTCCTGCCGGAACGCGGCCTCCTTGATCAGTCGCTTGAAGCCGCCGAGCGAGTAACTGGCGGCAGCAAAAAAGTGGCTGATGCCGGTGAGTTTGGTCACGGCAGGTTTCATCAGGCGTCCTCGTCGTCAGGTAGATGGCGGCAATGCCTGCCGCTTCATATCAGAAAAATGCGAATAGCGTGTACACGCTCGCGTCGCAAGCCATCTGTCATAAACCTGTCACGAACCTGAACGCCGCCCCTGAACCCGGGCGATGAGTTCAGTGTTCGTGCTGGTTTGTCACGCCTGCCTGCGCGAAGGTCGCCATGCCGGAGTGGCATGCCGCTGCCGCCTTGACGATACCGGCGGCCAGCGCTGCCCCCGTGCCCTCGCCGAGCCGCATGCCAAGCGCCAGAAGCGGCGTCTTGCCGAGCATCTCGATCGCTTTCAGATGGCCTGGCTCGCCGGAGACGTGACCGATCAGGCAGTGATCGAGCGCCGAAGGGTTGGCCGCCTGCAGGATCGCAGCGGCCGCCGTTGCCACGTAACCGTCGATCAGCACCGGAATGCGCTCGACGCGCGCGGCAAGGATCGCACCCGCCATCGCGGCGATCTCGCGGCCGCCGAGGCGGCGCATGATTTCAAGCGGATCGTCGAGATGATCGCTGTGCAGCGCCACCGCCTTTTCGACGGCTGCGACCTTGCGCTCGAACATGTCGCCTTCAGAGCCGGTGCCGGGGCCGACCCAGTCGCGAGCATTGCCACCGTAAAGCGCGTAGTTGATCGATGCGGCGATCGTCGTGTTGCCGATGCCCATTTCGCCGATGCAGAGCAGATCGGTGCCGCCGGCGATCGCTTCCATGCCGAAGGCCATGGTCGCGGCGCAATCGCGCTCCGAAAGGGCCGGCTCTTCAGTGATGTCGCCGGTCGGATAATCGAGCGCCAGGTCGAACACCTTCAGCCCGAGATCGTAGGCCACGCAAATCTGGTTGATCGCAGCACCACCGGCCGCGAAATTCTCGACCATCTGCTGCGTCACTGTCGGCGGAAATGGCGTGATGCCCTGCTTCACGACACCATGGTTGCCGGCGAAGATCGCCACCAGCGGCCGGTTGACGGCGGGCGTTCGGCCCGTCCAGGCAGCCAGCCAGAAAGCGATTTCTTCCAGGCGCCCGAGCGAGCCCGGCGGCTTGGTCAACTGGGCATCGCGCTCGCGGGCAGCGACAAGCGCCCGTGGATCCGGCCCCGGCAAATCGCGCAGAAGTGTCCGAAAATCGTCGAACGGCAGGCCTGAAACGCTCATGGATGCGGCTTCCTTGTCTCGTCTGTAAACTTGTCTTATGGCTGCAAATCAGCTTCTTTCGCGGCCACTCTTAAATCCAGCCGCGAAGCGGAACAACTCTAAAAAGCGCCAGACATCATCCCCGGGAGCGGACGCGCCATGAACATCGCAACCTATGTGGCCGATATCGCGCGCGCCGTCGCATTCCTGAGCCGTATTCCGATGCCGAAAGCGGCCTTCGCGGGATATGACGGAAAACTCGGCCGCGTCGCGCGCGCCTTTCCCGTTGCCGGCATCATCATCGGCCTGCTGCCAGCAATCGTGCTGCTCGTCATGCTCGGTCTGCACGCCGACCGGCTGATGTCGGCGCTGGTGGCTCTGGCGGTACAGGCGATCGTCTCGGGCGCGCTGCACGAGGATGGCCTTGCCGATTGCGCCGACGGCATCGGTGGCGGCCGCGATCGCGCCCAGCGGCTGTCGATCATGAAGGACAGCCGCATCGGCACCTATGGCGCCATCGCGCTGATCCTCTCCTTCGCCATTCGCGCTGCCGCCATCGCCGCGATTGCGCGCGGCGTCGTGCCATTCGCGGCATCCCTCGCCCTACCCGCCATCGGCTGCATCAGCCGCGGCGCACTTGTCTGGCACTGGCACCGCCTGCCGCCGGCCAAGGCGGATGGCGTGGCCGCAGCCGTCGGCCAGCCCAGCGAAGGCGTCATGCAGATGGCGGTCGTCTCGGCCTGCGCGCTGGCTGCACTCCTGATCTGGCCAAGCCTCGGCCTGCTGCCGCTGATCTGCGCCCTGCTTGCCTGCGGCCTAAGCGCAATGATCTTCACCCGAGTGGCCCGCGTGACGCTTTCCGGCCATACCGGCGATACGCTGGGCGCCACCGCTCAAATTTCCGAGATGGCGGCGCTGTGCGCTCTTGCCATGGCTTTGTGAAACAACGATATCATTTGTCATGATAAGCCCGTGCATCAACATCTGCTCCATTGATTCATCCAGCGGCTTTTGCGCGGGCTGCAGCCGAACGATCGAGGAGATTGCCGGCTGGGCGGCGTTTTCGGATGAAGAAAGGCACGCGCTCATGCGCCTGCTGCCCGCCAGGATGAAAGCGATACCGCCCTCGGCCTCGCGCGAGACGATGGCAAGCACGGAGCTCACCGCATGAACAGGCTGACGATTGGACTTGGCGGTCTCGGCATCGGCCTTCTCATATTGCTCTTCAATCACGACAGCCCAAAGATCCTCGGCGTCAGGACCGACGATTTCGGCCGCATGCTCTATCTTCTCCCCATCGCGCTCATGCTGGCCGCGGGCATATGGGGACGGCGCATCAGCGTCGGCGAGACGATGCGCCACATGATGATCTGGCTGGTGCTGATCCTCGGCCTCGCCACCGTCTATCTCTATCGCTACGACGCCCTCAGCGTCGGCAACCGCCTGCTGGCCGGCCTCATTCCCGGCCGCGCCGTGGTCGTGACCACCAGCGAGGGCGGCAAGGAAGTCATCCTGCACAAGCTGCTGAACGGCCATTTCGAGGCCGACGTCGAGATCAACGGCCAGACCATCACGATGCTTGTCGACACCGGCGCCAGCATGATCGCGCTATCGCGCGAAGACGCGGAGCGCGTCGGCATCATCCCCGACAACCTCACCTATTCGATGAGCGTGATGACCGCCAACGGCCGCGCCCAGGCAGCCCCCGTCACGCTGTCTGAAGTGGCGATCGGCCCGATCGTGCGCAACAACGTCGCCGGCAGCGTCGCCGAGGACGGCCGGCTCGACCAGAGCCTGCTCGGCATGAGCTTCCTTGAGACGTTGGGTTCGCTGCAGATGCAGACCGACGAACTCAGGATGCGCGACTAGCCGCAGCCATGGCCCCAACTGCCTAGCGCAGGACGGGAAAATGAACCAGCACGCGCGTTCCGGGCTGGTTGTCCTCCAGAGCCACCTCGGCCGAATGCAAATCGGCAACGGCCTTGACGAGGCTCAACCCCAAACCGCTGCCCGCCGACGTCCGGCTCTTGTCGAGCCTGTAAAGCCGGCGAAACACCTTCGTGTGCTCCGCGGTCGGGATCCCGACGCCATTGTCCGCCACACCGGCAAGAAGCAGACTGTCGCGGCGCGCCAGCGAAAGCTCGATCAGCGTTCCTGTCCCACTGTGGGTGATGGCGTTTTCGATCAGGTTGACGAACATCTGGATCAGCAGTTCGCGATCCCCCATCACTTGCATGCCGTCACCGTCAACCACGACAAAACGCAATGTCTGACCGGCATCGACAGCCACATCGCGGTATATCTCCGTGACCGATGACATCACATCGGCGAGGTCGACCGATTGGAAACGCGCCCGCCGGGCACCGGCCTCGATCTGAGAGATTCTCAGCAGCGCTTCAAAAGTTGCGTTGATCTGATCGCTCTCCATGCAGGCGTCCGCGATCAGCTGCGCGACCGGCTCACCGCGGTCCGTCCGCTCCGCCGCGTCCTCAAGCGTCATCTTCAACCTGTTGAGCGGGGTCTTGAGCTCGTGCGCGATATCGGCGCTCACCTGCCGCATGCCCTCCACCAGCCCCGACAGCCGATCGAGCGCATGATTGATCTTCTCGGACACCAGATCGATATCATCCCCATTCCCACGCAAGGGAATGCGCGTTGCAAGCTCGCCATTCGACACATCGATCATCGTGCGCGCCACTGCGTCGAGACGCCGCTGGGCTCTGGTCGCCAAAAAGGCGCCGCCACCAACGGCGATCAGCACGATGACACCGGCGGCCCAGCCGAGACTTACCAGCAGTATCTCACCAAGCCTCTCCTTCTCCGCGAAGCTGCGGCCCACCACCAGCCGGTTGCCGCCGACGAGACCGCTGCGCACGCGATAGGAGTGTCCATCAGGCAACCCCATGGCTTGCGCACCGACGCTCGACAATCCTTCGCTCATCACGGGGAGCGCAAGATTGCCGGCCAACCGCTTGCCATTCGGGTCGCTCAGCAAGAACACGCCCTGATCCGGCGAGCGCAGGCTCGAATAGGTGTTCACCGCCGCGATCAGGTCCTCGACATCGTTCTGCGCATAGGTCGAGGCGATCGCGCTGTAGATTTCGTTGACGGTATCATCAAGCTGACGTTCGAGACCGCTGTTCAGCATGTGATAGGTGATCGCGCCGGCAACCAGGAAGGCGGCGACGAAAAACACGCCGAAGGTCATCGCGAGGCGAGAGGGCGTGCTGCGCAAGAGATTAACGCGGCGCATGCAGACTGTAGCCCGTGTTGCGCACCGTATGAAGCAACGGCACCGGAAACGGCCGGTCGATCTTTGCCCTCAGGCGGCTGATATGCGTTTCGACAACGCTCGTTTTCGGATCGAAATGGAAGTCCCATACGCGTTCCAGCAACATGGTCCGCGTCACGACACGCCCCTCGCCGCGCATCAGCACTTCCAGCAGCGTAAACTCGCGCGGCTGCAGGTCGATGACCTGCCCTGCCCGCGTCACCTGACGACGCAGGAGATCGAGCTCCAGATCCGCGACACGCAGCACCGTCTTCTGCTCCTGCAGACGCGGCCGCCGCGCCAGCGCGTTCGCGCGTGCCAGAAGTTCCGAGAAGGCAAAGGGCTTGACCAGATAGTCGTCCCCACCCGCCTCCAGTCCATCCACGCGATCATCGACCCCGCCGACAGCGGTCAGAAACAGCGTCGGCGTGCTGATCCGCGCGGCGCGCAAAGCCTTCACGAGAGATAGGCCGTCAAGCCCTGGCAGCATGCGGTCGACGATGACGACGTCGTAGGCCTCGCGCGTAGCCTGAAACAGCCCATCGCGCCCGTCATGAACGACGTCGCAAGAATGGCCAGCCTGGATAAACCCTCTCGCCACGTAATCGGCCGCCCGCCGGTCGTCTTCGACCACCAATACCCACATGCCTGAAGTCCGTTGCTTCCGCCTACCATTCGGCATCGCCAAGCTACCCGTTTCCGGCGGGAATGCCATCGCGCTTTGCAAACCTTACGAAAACGTATGGTGCCGGCGAGGCCAGCGTATGTCGGTGTCCCTAGTGTCTGTTTGCGGATCGGCGAGCAACGCCTCGCACCGCTCAACACGACCACTCACCAGAAGGACATGCATCATGAAGACCATCGCCGCAGCAGGCATCCTGAACGCCCTCGTCGCCCTGGGCTTCGTTCTCGTCTCGATCCCGGCGCATGCCGCACCGGCACCTTGCGAGGACATGCTGAAGGACATGCGCGCCACAAAGGCGGCCGCGAAGCTCGCGGATGCCGACGCAAAGAAGGTGAACGACCTGGAGACCAAGGCCGTCGAACGTTGCAACGCCGACGACGACGCACGCTCCGACAAGTTTCTGGCCGAAGCCATGAAGATCATGGGCAAGTAAGAAGCGAGGCATCGTGATGACAAACGCCATTCGAGCTGGCCACGAGCCCGCCAACCGCGTCCCGAACGTGACGGTCGATTTCTGGCTGATCAAGCTGATGGCCGTCACCATGGGCGAGACGGCCGCCGATTATCTTGCCGTCAATCTGGGGCTCGGCCTGACAGCAACCTCCGTGATCATGGCGGCGATCCTCGCCGTCGCCATCGCCATCCAGTTCTCGATGAAGCGATACGTCCCGTCGGCCTACTGGGCCGCCGTGGTGCTGATCAGCATTGTCGGAACCTTGGTCACCGACAATCTGGTCGACAACTTCGGCGTCCCGCTTGATGTCACCACCATCGGCTTTTCGATCGCGCTCTTTCTGACCTTCCTCGGCTGGTACGCGCTCGAACGCACGCTCTCCATCCACACCATCTTCACGACACGACGTGAAGCCCTATACTGGCTGGCGATCCTGTTCACCTTCGCGCTTGGCACAGCCGCCGGTGATCTCATCGCCGAACGGATGGAGCTCGGCTATCTGAGCACAGCCTTGCTGTTCGCATGCGTGATCGCGGTGATCGCACTCGCCTACTATCGCGGCGGCATGAACGCCATTCTCGCCTTCTGGCTCGCCTACATCGTCACGCGTCCGCTTGGCGCATCCCTGGGCGACCTGCTTTCACAGCCGGTCGAGTATGGCGGTCTCGGCTTTGGGACGATCTACACGAGCCTTCTCTTCCTTGGCGCGATCGTGGTCATCGTCACCTACATGACGCTGAGTTCCCGGCCGGAACGCGACGAGGATTCCCCGTCGCGCGAGGCCATCGATCGGCGATAAAGCAGCATCAGTTGCGCAGTTTGTAGCCGGTCCGGAACATCCAGCCGAGCGTTCCCAGGCAAATCGCCAGGAACAGAGAGATCATCCCGAGGCTGATCAGCGGATTAACGTCGGCGATGCCGTAGAAGCTCCAGCGGAAGCCGCTGACCAGATAGAGCACCGGATTAAAATGGCTGACCGCCTGCCAGAAGGGCGGCAGCATGTTGATCGAGTAGAAGCTGCCGCCGAGGAAGGTCAGCGGCGGCACGACCAGCATCGGGATCAAGTTCAGCTGCTCGAAATTGTTTGCCCAGAGACCGATCATGAAGCCGAACAGGCTGAAGGTTACGGCGGTCAAAACGAAGAACAGCGCCATCATGAACGGGTGCTCGATCCTGACTTCGACGAAGAAATTCGCGGTCAGCAGGATAATTACCCCTATCATCAGCCCCTTGGTCGCGGCCGCCCCGACATAGCCGAGCAAGATCTCCGCCATCGCCACCGGAGCCGACAGCACTTCGTAGATGGTGCCGGTGAATTTCGGAAAGTAGATGCCGAAGGAACCGTTGCCGATGCACTGCCCGAGCAGCGTCAGCATGATCAGACCCGGCGTGATGAACGCTCCATAGGAGATCCCCTCGACTTCCTGAATGCGCGACCCGACGGCCGCACCGAAGACGATGAAGTAGAGCGATGTCGAGATGACGGGCGAAACCACGCTCTGCAACAGGGTGCGGCGGGTGCGGGCCATTTCGAAGAAATAGATGGATTTGACGGCTTCGAAGTTCATTTTGCGCCTCCCACGAGCGCTACGAAGATATCTTCGAGCGAACTCTGCTGCGTCGACAGGTCTTTGAAATGGATGTTGTGCTCGGCAAGCCGCGTCAGCAGCGCGGCGATGCTTTCCTGATCGTTCTCGGCGTCGAACTCATAGGTCAGCCGATTGCCGCCGGCGGTGAGCGCAAGCCCGTTGCCGGCAAAGCTCGCAGGCAGCTCTGCGAGCGGCTCGGTCAGCTCCAGGATCAGCTGCTTGCGACCGAGCTTGGCCATCAGCGCCGTCTTGTCCTCGACCAAAAGCAGCTCGCCGCCATTGATCACGCCGACGCGGTCGGCGATCTCCTCGGCCTCTTCGATATAGTGCGTCGTCAGGATGATGGTGACGCCCGCCTCGCGCAACTTCTCGACGACGTGCCACATGTCCTTGCGCAACGCGACATCGACGCCGGCGGTCGGTTCGTCGAGGAACAGGATTTCAGGCTCGTGGCTCAGTGCCTTGGCAATCAGGACGCGCCGCTTCATGCCGCCGGAGAGCTGGCGCAGCGTATTGTCCTTCTTGTCCCACAGCGAAAGGTCGCGCAGGACCTTTTCGATATGCGCGGGGTCGGCCTTCTTGCCGTGCAGGCCGCGCGAGAAGCTGACCGTGTTCCACACCGTCTCGAACTGGTCGGTGGTCAGCTCCTGCGGCACAAGCCCGATCATCGCCCGCGTCGCCCGGAAGTCCTTGACCACATCGTGGCCGCCGACAAGCACGGTTCCCCCACTCGGATTGGCAATGCCGCAGACGATCGAGATCATCGTCGTTTTCCCCGCGCCATTCGGGCCGAGAAGCGCGAGGATCTCGCCCTTCTCCACATCGAGATCGATGCCCTTTAGCGCCTGGAAGCCGTTACCGTAGATTTTCGTGAGATTGCGGATGGAAATGATGGGGGCCATGAAGGGCTCTTGAAGACGAAAGGAAGGATTTCGCCGCTATATAGCCGCTCCGCGACAGTTTTACATCCCATTGACTGCGAACAGAGTATTCATTTGCTCGAAAACGATGCAATTGAAAACGCGGTTCCCTGATCGTCAGGACTTCAAGGCCCCCACGACCTTGCTACCAGGCGCCGTTCACGCTGCAGCCCGCCGGCGGCAACGTCTTGCCTTCGAAGCGCGCCTTCAGCATCTCGCAACCCTTCGCGCGAATGAAATCGGGCATCTTCATATTGAGGCTGATGCCCACTTCATCGAACGGATCGCTCGCATAGGCCACATAGGCATACCAACGGCCGCCGAACACCGCGACGGCGGCGATCACGACGATCGCGATGAAAAACAGAATGTTCGGGCGCTTCTTCTCGGCCACAACGATCTCCTCTTACTGATAGGGAGCCGTTTAAAGCGATTCCCGCGGCCGCGTCGATGCCGGGCCGCGAATGCCGTCAGTCGCAATAGACCTTGCCGCTCTTGCGCTCGCGCAGATCGAAGTGGAAGTGGTTCCAGTGCTCCGGATTGCTGCCGGGGCCGAGCACCGTGTTGAAATACTTGCAGCTATCAGTCCGCACGGCCTTCAGCAGCTTGCCCTCGCGGAAGGAGAACAGACCCTTCTTGCGCACGTCGATCTCGTGGCCGCTCTTCAACACGAACTTGCCGACATCGATCGCGTTGCCATGTGCATGCTCGGACATCGGATTATACCGCTGGCGGCTGTTGTTCATCCGGCGGCAGCTATAGCCGCCAAGCGGCTGGATCGTCTTGATGCCGGACCAATAACGAAACCGTGCCGATGGAGCGAGCTCGTTCTTCACCCACTTGGCGAAGGCGAGCGTCACCTGGCAGTTCAAAGTCACCGCCGGGCGAACGCCGATATTGCCGGACAGACCCTGCAGCGAGATCGGGTAAGGCACCTGGCATGCCGGCCCGTTTGAGATCGGCGGCTTGTCGGTGAAAACGACGCCCATCCGCTTCAACTCGCGCCGGCAGGAGAGCTCAGAACTCGGCATCACGCCGGGCACCGCCGGTGCCGGCTGGCTCATCTGCGGCTCGCTGTCCATTGGGTTGTTCGGCCGCAGCATCGCCACTTCCTGCGGCTCGCTCTCTTCAGGCATGCGCGCCGGCGCCACGACAGCACTGCCGTCGCCCCAGACCTGCTGCTGTTGTCCCATCGCAGCCTGGCTCGCCGGCCGTGGCGCGCGCATCCGGTTCATCTGCGTGGGATTGTCCGTGCCGATGCCGTCGACGACAGGTTGGTCCGATTGCCCCTCGGCGATCTGCTGCTGCTCTTCCTGCGCAAGACCGGTCACCGGCTCCGCCCCAAGCTCGGCATCCATGTTGACGCCCTCGGGCGGCACGGCAAGCGACTGCGTCCCGCCCCAGGTCGCCGGCTGACCGCTGAACTGGCCAGCAGCACCGCGCGCACCGGCCGACGCCTGATCGTTGGTCATCGGAGGTGCCGCGCTCGCCTGTCCGCGACCGGCAAGATTGGGCGTATTCATATAATCGACGGAACCCTGGACCGGCTGACTGCCGGCGGGATAGGCCTGATCGATGGCGCTGGAGGGCATGTTGACCGGCGCCTGGCGCCGTGGCGGCGAAATGGAGCCGACCTTCGTGCCGCTATCCACGCTGCCGGGCGGAACGAGCGCATCCGTCGAGCACGTCGTCAGCGCTGTCGACAGCAACACGGGCAGCACATAACGCCGCATGATGGAAACAAACGCCATACTCTCATCGCTTCCGAAGATCGGCAGTGACCAAAAAACTTCGGTCCAAATTTAATAAAAAGCGGTGAACGAAACCTTACCCCCAGCCCGGACAAGGCCAGCGTGGCCGATCACGATTGCGGAAGCGATTGAAACAAAAGCCCTAATGCGGGCGAAAAATCCAGGATCGGCGCGCAATAGTCACCGATCGGCGACGTGTACGTAGGCTTGTCTGTCAGGCTGGAAAGAGGTGCTGCGAACAGCATGACAGGAACTGCAGAGCGGACGAGCCGCAGCGTCAGCTGACGTAACGCAAATCCTTGTCGTCGGACAAGTTGATCGCCGCGCGGCGAACCGGGCGGCCGCTTCCATAGATCTCGTTCATGATCTTGGCGACTTCGACGGCATGGCCTTCGGTCAATCCGTTGAGGATCTGACCGCCAAAGCATGCGGGCTCTTCTGCCTGATGGTCCCAGACCATCCACATGTCGAGCGGATCGCAAATTACATCGTAGCGAGGTGTGGAGCTATTCATCGGGTAACGCCTTCAATACCCCACTCTCTTAGGTTGCCGTAAATTAATCGTTTACTTGCGCCACCCATGAAAACAAATGAGTGATTTATTGTAGTGGAGCCATATCGCGCAGAGTAAGCCCTGATGAATTGGCAAAGCCGCCCAAAGCGGCTTCGCCGGATCGCAGAGAATTACCGCGCCGGCACACTTCCGGTAACGATACGATCGGTCTTCGTCAGTTCCATCTGCGGCCAGTTGGACGCGGTCTCGGACGCAGGACGGCTGCCGATCGCAAGGATCGTGATCAGGCCGGCAACGACGGCGGAAAGAAGCAACCCGCTATAGGTCATCAGTTTGAACCTCAAAGATGTGGTTTCCCAGCCACTCCGGCGCAAACTGCTACGGGAGCCTAAACGAACCCATAATGAACGTGGTTAATCACGATCATATTCCCGCTTATGAACAGTCGAAACGGCACAAACCGCCATCGCGGGAACGCGATCTCAGTCGTTCCCGCCTTGAGCGGCTGCTTGCGCGAAACGTGTCTTCAGCGCCGCCACCTCGCCAGGATCGACCGTCAATGCGGCAACGGCGATCCAGGCGTCGATATAATGTTCGGGTGCATAGACATGGCCATAGCCCATCGGCGACGTCGTGGCGATCATCAGGTCGAAGAGCAGCTGGAACATCGTCAGCACGGGAAACCACCTGAGGCTCGGCGAGACATCCGGCCCCCGCGGCGCCTGCATCCATGCCGGCTCACGATAAAAGGAGTGCGGATCGAAGAACGTCACCGCATCGCTTGCATATTGCAGATAGACGATCCGCATCGGCCCCCATTGCGCAGCACCCGGAAGGTCCAGATGGTTCTCCTGATTGGTGAAACGGATCATCGAGCCGTCGCGGAAGGTCGGCAGCCAGGCGGGCGATTGCGGATTGCGCCCGGCCGTCACCGCGTTCCACATACGGCTCTCGAAAGGCGGGCCACTCCACAGAGCGCCCTGAAACGGATCGGCGATCACGTCGAAGATATCGGCCGAAAGCTGCGAGTTCAGCGCGCCGAGGCTCAAGCCATGCAGATAGAGCTTCGGTCGCTTATCGTGCGGCAATGTCGTCCAGTAGCCGTAGACCTCGCGAAACAGCGCCTTGGCCGACTGCGCCCCATATTCCGATTCAACCAGCAGCGACAGCCAGCTCGAGAGATAGGAATATTGCAGCGCCACGCTCGCGACATCGCCTTGCTTGAGATATTCGAGTGTATCCATCGCCGCCGGATCGACCCAGCCGGTGCCGGTCGGCGCGATGATGACGAGCATCGAGCGCTCGAACGCCCCGTCCCGCTTCAGTTCCTCGAGCGCAAGCTTGGCCCGCGCCTCGATCGTATCGGCATTGTTGAGGCCGACATAGACGCGAATGGGCTCGCGCCCCTCGCCCTTCCAGAAGCCGCCGATATCGGACGCGCTCGGCCCCGACGCCACGAAGTGCCGGCCCTGCCGCCCGAGACCGTCCCAGGCGACCAGCGACGCCTTGCTTCCCGTCTTGGCCGGATCGGCGGGCATCGGGACGTTATCCTCGATCAGCGCATCCAACCGCTGCATCGAGGAATCGATCGCATGCAGCGCCCCGCGCATCAACACCCCCTCAGCCACCGACCAGAACACCGCCACTGCGATCGCAAAGCCGATGACATTGGAAACACGTCGCGGCACGAAGCGATCGAGCCGCCGCGATGTCCACCGGAAGGTCAGGAGGAACAGGCGGCCCAGCAGCATGGCGACGAGGAATACGACGAAGGCGAGCGCCCCAAGCTTGAACGGCTCGGCGCTTTCGAGCGGTTCCATATGCCAGAGCTCGCGGATCGAATTCTGCCAACCGGCCGCCTGCCAGAGGAAGACCACGGCCACGATCAGCCCGCAGATCAGGACGGCTATCCTCTGCGACAGCAGCGGTCCGCGATAAGGCAGTTCGAGATACTTCCACAGGCTGACGGCGGCGACCCCGATGAGATAACCGACGGCCGCGCAAATACCCGACAGCGCCCCCTGCACGACATAGGATCGCGGCATCAGCGTCGGCGTCAACGACGCGGCGAAGAAGGCGAAGGCGAGCACCAGCCCGATCACCGGCAGCGAGCGAAAAAGACCACCGAGCAGACGCCTCATGCAACTCCCCAACCTCTAGCCGCAACGACCGACGGCGATCCCAGACGAAGATAAGCCCTGCCGCGCGTGCCTTCTACTCACTCAGGCCAAGAAACACGAAGGGCTTGGCGTCCTTGAATTCCGATGTCGCGTTGCCGGAGTAGGTATGGTCCTGGCTCTCGCCGAGGTCGAGCCGTTTCACCTTGCCGGTCTCCTTGGCGAAGTCGATCGCCTTCAGGTCGACCCAGAAGGTGTTGGGCGTCAGCGCCGACTCGAAGAAGTAGAGCTTGCGCTTGTGATCGAACACGGTGCGCCAGCGCGTCGACGAAATGTTCGGCTCCTCCGGCGTATTGAGACCGTAGGGCACCGAGACATTGCGGATCACGCTGAAGACGCTTGCGAGCGCCCGGTTGGGGCTCTCGTCCTTTGGGATCGCGTTGACATAGAAGGAGGCGCGCGCGAAGCGGTCGGCCGCCCGGTTGGTGCCCGGCAGCATGACGGTTCCGCCGATCTGCTGCCAATAGGAATTCAAGGCGAGCTGCTGTTCGAAGATCGGCGAATTCGTCATCACCTGGTATTTGCGATCGTGATGGATGACCTGCTTACCGCCGATATATTCGACGATGGCGCTATCCCCTGTCGCATCGGACATCGACAGATGCAGCGTCGTCAGCCGGTTCTCGCCGGGCACATTGTCGGTGACAACGGTGAAAGGCTCCTGGCTGAGCGCCGCCACGGCCTCGTCGACGGTGGCGAAATTGTCGAGCACATATTGCGCCCAGGCCGCGATGGTGAGGCCAGGCTTGCTGGACTTGTCGAAGGTCGGATATTCGGATTCGACCAGCCACAAGAGGTTGGCGTTCAGCCCCGCCTCGTTCACCCCATCGGTGGTCGACACATCATAGCCGGTCGCGACGACGCTCCCGTATTTCGAGGTCCAGTGAATGGAATTCGGCCCGGCCTTGCCGCTGCGCTCGGCGCCCCGTGGAAGGATGTAGAGATTGGTGGTGATATCGCTCTTCCAGTCCATCGACCGTGCGGTGATGACGTTCGCATCGGGGCCGAGATAGACGAGGCGGGTGCAGGCATCGGCGACATCGGCGAAAAGCAGCGCGGACGCGATGACGGCGGTCGCGACCGTGCGAGCGCGTGAACGGGATGGTCGGCGGTTCGAAGACACGGGGCTTCTCCAATATCGGTGATCGCGGAAGCTAGAAGCGCATGGAAAACCCGATCGCAGGGCCGTGCTGGCTGACGTCCCATTTGAACTTGTTCGCGCCGGTGAAGTCGTCGTTTTCGTAATCCTGGTAGAGAAGCCGGTACCCTGCCCTGAGCACGGTCGGATGATCGAGCATCATGGTGCGATAGCCGAGATAGGCCTGCGCATTGACGCTCACCTTCGACCCTACGCCGAAGCCACCGACATCGGCCTCGGCAAACAGGTTCCAGCGTTCGGTGAGATCGGCATTCAGCCGCAGGCCGACGAAGGGATCGGTCCAGTCGGAACTCTTCGACGCGCGAAGGCCGAAAGCCTCGACATCCGCCTCGAGTTTCGTCCAACGCACACCGGCGGTGGGCTCGATCGACAGCGTTCGCGGCTTGCCGAACACCGTATCGCCGCCGAGAACCGCCTCATAGGCCTTGAAGAAGGCGCCGGCCGACAAGGTGGTCGTGGTGATGTCGAGCCCGGTCGTATGCGCGAACACCTGCTCGTCCTGGCTGGTCTTCACGTGCTGGCCGTCGAAATAGACGCCCCACTGGCCATTGGTGATCTCGATATTGCCCATGAGAGCGAAATCGAGATGGTCGAAGATGTCGGAGAAAGGAACGTCTACATCCGTATCGAAGCCGGCCAGCGATCCGCTGCCATTCAGCGATGCGGCCCACACGTAAGGGCTGACGATGACCGCCCACTCGCGCTCCGGCTCAATCCTGCTGTTGTCGAAATCGGCGGCGACGGCCTGCCGTGAAATGAATGGAAGAGCCGAAAACAGCGCAAGGCCCACGGTCGCCACACCCATCGCCAAAAGCCGCATCGAAAGCCCCCGTTTTCAATGTCCCACCGCGACCTTACTACCGGAGGGCGAAAACTCAAGCGAGATCAGCGGGATTGCTCGCTGACAGCGATCGAATGACGATTGCTTGAGCTCAAAGAGACGCGTCGCCATAAGGGCGCGACACTTTTGTCGGAACGCTCCGATTTCGGTTTTTCGGCCGATACGCTAGGGTCCGCAGGAATCGATCCAAAACGAAGTTGAACAAGCAAACCGCCTTCAAAAGGAGCGCCAATGACCGAAGCCCCCAAGCCGAGAGGCACACTGACCCTCAGGACCATGGCGATGCCCGCCGATGCCAACCCGGCCGGTGACATCTTCGGCGGATGGGTCATGGCGCAGATGGACCTTGCATCGGGAATCTCGGCCGCCGAGCGCGCCAAGGCGCGCGTCGTGACCGCCGCCGTCAAGGAAATGGCCTTCGCCCTGCCCGTCAAGATCGGCGACACGCTGTCCATCTACACCGAGATCGAGCGCGTCGGCCGCACCTCGATCACCCTCTGTATCGAGGCCTGGGCGACCCGGGCCCGCTACAACAAGATGGAAAAAGTCACCGCCGGCACCTTCATCATGGTGGCGCTCGACGAGAATGGCCAGCCCAAGCCGGTTCCGGCCGAATAGACCAGAACGAGAGAAAGGCAACTTTTCGGTTGCCTTTCTCAGCGAGCCGAGCGATAAAAAGGCAACCAGGAGGTTGCCAATATGTCCGATCGCATCGAAAAGACCATTGAACTCAATGCTCCCCTCGCCCGCGTGTGGCAGGCCATCAGCGATTATCGAGAATTCGGCGAATGGTTCCGCGTCAAGATCGACGCGCCCTTCGTCGCCGGCGAGGAAGCCACCGGCAAGATCCTTTATCCCGGCTACGAGCATCTCCGCTGGACGGTCACCGTCAAGCGCATCGAGGAGCCAACGCTGTTTTCCTTCACCTGGCTCCCCTATGCGGTCGATCCGGATAGAGACTATTCCGCCGAGATCCCGACGCTGGTCGAATTCCGCCTGGAGCCGATAGCCAAGGGCACCCGGCTGACCATCACCGAATCCGGCTTCGACAAGGTTCCCGAATACCGCCGCGCTGAAGCCTTCCGCATGAACGACGGCGGATGGGCCGAGCAGATCAAGAACGTAAAGGCCCATGTCGAACGCTGAGCAAATGCCGAACCCTGGCGCCACCACGACCGGCCGAGACGCCGCCGCACTTTTCGCGGCTCTCGGCGACCCCACACGCCTGTCCCTGCTGACAGCGCTGAGCGACGGCCGCCAATCCTCGATCGCCGGCCTCTCCGGTGGCACGGAGCTGACGCGCCAGGCGGTCACCAAGCACCTGACGGTCCTCGAAAAAGCCGGCCTCGTCGAAAGCATCAAGGTCGGTCGCGAAAGCCACTACAGCTTCCGCCGTGACCGCATCGATATCATGCGCGCCTATCTCGACGGCGTCTCCCGGCAGTGGGACGACGCGCTGGAACGCCTGCGCGCCTTCGTCGAGCGTTGAGCCCGGCGAAACCCGTCAGCCGACTCAAGCCCGCAGGAACTGCGATCCCTTGTCGAAGGTGACACCAGGAAATATCTTGGCCGTCAGATCATCCATGCTCACGTCGAACTGCCGGTAAAGCATGGCGGCGGCGATCTCCCGGACATCGGCGGTCGGCGCCAGATCGCGCTCATCAAGCAACTGCTGATCGCCAAGCCCCGGCCAGCGGCCAAGGATGCGACCGCCATTGATCGCGCCACCCGCCAGAACGGCACAGCCGCCCGTACCATGATCGGTCCCTCCGGAGCCGTTCTCCCGAACCGTCCGGCCGAATTCGGTCATCGCGAGCACCACGGTCTTCGACCAGATATCCGGCCCTAGCGTCGACTTCAGCGTGGTGATCGCCTCCGTCAGGTCCTGCACCGGACGCTTGAACTGTCCGATCTGGCCGACATGCGTATCCCAGCCGGTAATGGAGAAGCTGGCGATCCGGTAATCGCCCTTGAGCATGTTGCCGGCAAGGGCCGCCACATCCGCCACCTTCTGTCCGCGCGGCCCGCCGGGCTCGGCCACCATGGATGCGCTGTTGGCGCGCGTCGCCTCCTCCATCGCCTTCGCAAAGGCCGGGTCGCCGGCGTAAAGCCGCTGAAGGAACTGCGTCTCGTCGCGGGCCGGCCCGAGATTGGAATCCGATGCCCAGACATCGACGTTGTTGGGCCCGGTCAGGATCAGCTCCGTCGACGTATTGACGTCGATCGCCTTGCGCGCATCCGATCGCGGGATGACGGCAAGAGCCCGGTTCAACCACCCGGTCTTCTCCTCCGAGACATGCTCGCCGCCCGATTCCAGCATGTCCTGCCCGTCGAAATGACTGCGCTGGTCGCGATAGGGCGTCGACACCGCGTGCACGAAGGCGAGCTCGCGGCTTCGCCACAGGGGCATGAGATCGGCTGCCGAAGGATGGAGGCCGAAATGCCCGTCGAGATCGATGAGCCCGGTCTCGGGCGTCAGCGCCAGCGTCGGCCGGAACGCGGCGAAACCGGCATCGCCATAAGGCTGCACCAGCGCCAGCCCATCCATCGCCCCGCGCAGCACGATGGTGACGAAGCGCTTTTCTCCGGGCATCGACGCGAAGGTGACCGGGGTGAGGATCGGGGCCGCAGCAAGACAGCAGGCGGAAGCAAGGAAGCCGCGGCGCGATAGCGTGAAATCGGTCATTTCAAAGCTCCTATCGACGGTTGAACTCGGGCGACGCAAGCGCAAGCATCAGGCCGGTTGTCTTGTTGGGTGCCTGGCTGACGACGCGGATCGTGTCGTCGCGCGCGGCATCGCCAAGCGTTGCCTTCAGGAATTCACGGGGATCGAGCCCCTGTCCGAACTGCGCGGTCGCCCGCCGCGCCCAGCCGAGCCGCTCGGCAAGCTGGCTGGCCGTGATCCAGGCCAAAAAGCTCTCCTCGAAACCGGCGGGGCTCGGCGGCAACCAGATCGGCTGCCCCATGCGCCTCAAGGCGCCCTGCCCGAGCGCCCTCGCCGTCTGCATCGCCTTGCGGCGCTTCACCCTGTCCTCGTCGCCGGGATCGATCATCGGCGGACCGCCGCCAGCGGCGGTGTCTCCGCCCTTCATATATTCCTTGGCGCCACCATTCATCGCGCCGCCCACATCGGGAGCGCTCGGAGCCATATTGCCCGGAACCATCGCCTGCGCGTCATCATCCTGCTGGTTGGCCTTGAGGAACGCGACAACGGTGCCATCGCCAGAGCCCGCGTTCAGTGCCCTGAGACCGGCAACGACGAAATCGAACGGCTGGCGCGCCTTCGCGCCCTCGTTCGCCCAGGCGGCGGGATGGTCGAGCATCGCGCCGTAGACGGCCCTGAGCTCGCCGTCGGTCTTCTTCCAGGCGCCGGTCATCGCGGCGATCAGCCCGTCATCCGGCTGATCGGCAACGAAATGCACCGCCAGCTTGCGACAGATATGCGCCGCCGTCTTCGGATTGGCGGCGAGATCGTCGAGCATGGCGAGATAATCACCCGGCCGCCGCTTGTCGCCACCATAGCTGACGCCGAGAACCTCGTGACGGCCGGGCTCGGCGATGTTGGGGCGAAACGCCATGTCCATCTCCTGCCGGTCGATCGTCAGTCCGGTCAGCACCATGGCCGCGGCCCGCACATCGGCCTGCGTATAGCCGCTGCCGGCCCCAAGCGTATGCAGTTCCAGCAACTCGCGCCCGAGGTTTTCGTTGAGCCCCTTCTTCTGCCGCATTCCGCCCTTGGAATCCGGCCCGAGCGACTCGGCCTGATCGAGATAGATCAGCATCGCCGGATGCTCGGTGGCGCTACGCAACAGATCGGCGAAGCGTCCGCCCATACGCGGACGGATCGCTTCTGCCTCGTAAAGCGGCACGAGCAGCCGCATCGGCAGGCTCTTGTTGGCGCTGGTGGAGAAATGATTGGTCCAGAACGTGGAAAGCCGCTCCTGGAAACCGTTCGGCGACATCACCGCTTGCAGCAGCCGCGCATTCGCATCCTGCTGGAATGTCCGCTGCGCTTGTTTCTGCAACACCTTGCGCCGCTCGCGACGCGTCTGGTCATCGTCGCCGCTTTGCCTGAGATCGCGCAGATTGGCCTGCAGCTCCGCGATCACCTGATGCCGTTGCTCGATACCGCCGACGGGAAACGATACCGGTGCCCGCGCATCCGCGTTCACCTGTTTCAACAGGTCGTCCTTATTTTGCGCCGCTACCTCGCCAGGCCGAAAACCGTAGCCGAAGCGGATGGCCGCCATCGTCGGAAAGGAAAGACTCATGACCCGTCACCTCCATATCCCTGGATGGTGACAGGCTGCGGTCAAAACCGTCGGAAATTGAGGCAGAGACTTGACATGGACAATTTGTAATTCAAGGACTTACCCGGTCCCATCAGGCGGGATCGCGATCATCCGCGAAAGATGAAGGACGCCCCGACGGCGATCAGCGCAAATCCGATCGCATGGTTCCAGGTGAGGCTCTCGCCCAGCCAGAACACCGAGAAGCCGGAGAACACCAGAAGCGTGATCACCTCCTGCATCGTCTTCAGCTGCGCCGTCGAATAGACCGCCGAGCCGATACGGTTGGCCGGCACCGCAAGGCAGTATTCGAAGAAGGCGATCGCCCAGCTGACGATGATGGCGACGAAAATCGCCGTCCCCTTGTGCTTGAGATGCCCATACCAGGCGAATGTCATGAAGACGTTGGAGGCAAGCAGCATGACGATCGGCCAGATGGCCGCGGGGCTGAGGGCAAAGGGCATGTGTGATTCCCGAGAGTTGAAGCTGGCGGCAGCATGTACCGCTGAACGGAAAGGCTTCAAGAGGTCCGACCGCCTCCGCAAAATATATCGTCATCGAGGCATCAGAACGTCACGCAAACCGGAACATTTCACCGGACAGGCCGTTTGTGGCAGCACCGGAAGCCAGGCAGCCCGAATGATGTCTCTGGCAATCGCGGTCCACAGACCCTTTGGCGGAGACATGGCGTGAACTCAGTTTCGAACAGTGGTCTGTCCGGTCGCTCGCTGGTGGCGCTCGCGGTGCTGAATTTCTTCCTCGCCGACGCCCGCGACGGCCTCGGCCCCTTTCTCGATGGCTTCCTCGCAACGCACGGCTGGAGCCCGATGACATTGGGTATCGTGGCAACCCTTGGCGGCGTTCTCGGCCTGATCGCCACGCCGCTGTTCGGCGCCCTCGTCGATGCCTCGCCGCATAAGCGCCTGCTGATCGTCATCCCGGTCACGCTGGTCACGGCAGCCGCACTCTGGACGCTTGCCAGTCCCGGAAATGCCTCGGTTTTCGGCGGCCAGTCGATGACCGCGATCGTCGGCGCGGTGATCGGCCCGGCGCTGATGGGACTGACGCTCGGCCTCGTCGGCGAAAGCGCATTCTCCCAACAGGTCGCCCGCAACGAATTCTGGAACCATGCCGGCAACGTCTTCTCGCTCGCCTGCGTCTACGCAGCAACCATAGTCTGGGGGCTGAACGGCGTGATCGGCCTGATGCTCATCACCGCGCTCGCCGCGATCATCGCAACGCTGGCAATCCGCCCTGACGACATCGACAACGACGTGGCCCGTGGCCTAACCAAGGACAAGGACCTCGCCAACGACCCGGACGATGGATCGGCCGCAACAGCCCGCCCCTCAGGCTATTCGGTGCTGGCAAACTCGCGTGGTCTCGTGCTGCTCGCGCTGACGCTGCTGGTCTTCCACTTCGGCAACGCCCCGATGAGTCGCCTGATCGCCCAGAACTTCTCCATCCAGCTCGGCACGCCCTTTCGCACCACGGCGATCGTCACCGGCGTGTCGCAGCTGTCGATGATCGCAATGGCGCTGCTTGCTCCCGTCCTCATCAGACGCTTCGGCCTGGCATCCGTCTTCATCATCGCGCTCTGCGCGCTCCCCCTGCGCGGCGCTATCGCCGGCAGCGTGCCGAGCTTCGGCTCGATCTATCCGGTGCAGTTCCTCGATGGAGTAGGCGCCGGCCTGATCGGCATCGCGACACCCATCGCGGCCGAACGGATTCTCGCCGGCACCGGCCGCTTCAACGTCGGTCTCGGCGCGGTGATGACCGTGCAAGGCATCGGCGCATCGCTGAGCAATGTGGTCGCCGGATGGCTGACCGACCGGGGCGGCTATGGCCTCGCCTATTGGGTACATGGCGGCGTCGCGCTCTTCGCGCTGGCGCTATTCATGCTCGGCCGCGAGGCAATCGCGCCGCGTGCATCGGCAAAGCTCAACGACGCCGAACCGAAGGTAACGCGAGCCTAGGACGCCACATGAATGGCGGGCGCTTCGCGCGCGGGCGTGCCCTCCAGCATCACCCGGTTTCGCCCGGCATCCTTTGCCGCGTAGAGGGCTGCGTCCGCGCGGCCGATCGTTTCGGTGAGCGACGCGTCGCTTGATGCCACACAGGCGACGCCGAAGCTCGCGGTGATCTTGCCGACACCCGCGACATCGGGTTGTCCGGCCGCCGAGAAGGCGAGCCGGATCGCGTTCGCGACCTTTCCGCCATCGGCGAGCTCCGCGCCCGGCAGAAACGCCACGAACTCCTCACCGCCGAAACGCGCGGCAAAGGCTCCTTCAGGCAGGCGCGCTTTCAACAGTTCAGCGAGACCCGCGATCACGCTGTCGCCGGCGGCGTGGCCGAACGTATCGTTGATCCGCTTGAAATGGTCGATGTCGCACAGGAGTATCGCACCCTTCAGCGCGCCGCGCGCCTTCAGCCGCCTCGCCGTTTCCTCGAAGCCGCGCCTGTTGAGCAGGCCCGTGAGCGAATCGCTCTCGGCCGCATCGCGGTAGCGCTCGATCGTATCGAGCGTCGCCGCAGCCAGCGCCGAGAGCGCAAAGAGCAGCGCGATGACGGAAGCGCCCGCCTGCATGACGAACGCGTAAGTGGAGGTGCCGAAGCTCTCCAAGTCGCCCCCAGGTGAGAATATCACCAGCAGGATGGCATTGCGTACAATCGCTTCGAGCACGATCAGCGAGGCGACGCCGAGCAGAATGCGGTCGATCGCCCTGCGCGTGCTGCGCAAGGAGGAGCCGATCGCGAAGATCAGCAAGGCCGAGCAGGCGATATCGCTGATGAGAAGCTCGGCCGGCAGGCTTTCGAGCACCAGGACCGCATAGGCGAGCGCTGCATAGGCAACGACGCAAACACCCAGGCGCAAGGCAACGCGTGACGGCCGGCGAAAGCGCTTCAAGAGAGCGCCGCTGTAGAAATAGAAGGCGGAGAGAAAGAGCGCGTCGGCGCTGAGTGCCTGAACGGGGATCGGCAGCCAGGAGAAAAACATCGGCACCGAGAAGGCGACGGCAGCGGAGAGAAAACCCGCCGCCCACAGCCCGGCTTCGCGCGATCCGAACCTTGAAACGACGAGGAAGGTGCAGCCGAAGGTCAGCATCATGACCGGGAGCATAAAGGCAAAATTCACTGCGGCACCCATCGAACGATGATGACGAGGCCCAGTGCGCAAACACCGCCTCGATGAAAAGCGCTAGCCACTCAACGTTAACAAAAGCCTACCTGCGGTAGACTACATATCGATTGATACGGGTGCAAGGGGCAGCCCCAGATTGTCGGAGGCCGCCCCTTGCCGCTCACGCGCGCAGGGCGCGGTGCGGCTCTCCGGCATCCTCCGAGCCGAAGCGCACATCTTTTTTCTCGTAGCCGAACGCCGCCAGAACGGCCACGACAACAGCCACGATGCCGGCGACGATCAAAAGCGCATAGGCGTAATCGCCATTCCAGTGAGCCGCCAGGCCGGACTGGATCGTAGCATTGCCCGATGCCAGCAGATTGCCGAGCTGGTAGGCAAACCCCGGAAACGTGCTGCGAACCTCATCCGGCGAAAGCTCGTTGAGATGCACGGGCACGATGCCCCAGGCACCCTGCACGAAGAACTGCATCAGGAAGGCGCCGATCGCAAGCAGCACCGGACCCGGCGCATAGACCCACAGCGGCGCCACCGGCACCGCGATCAACGCCGCGATGACGATCGCCTTCTTGCGGCCGATCCGCTGCGACAGCGCCCCGAAGAACAGCCCGCCGCAGATCGCCCCGATATTGTAGACGATGGCGATCGCACCGGTGGTGTAGCTGTCGTAGTTACGCTGTGTCTCGAGGAAGGTCGGATAGAGATCCTGCGTACCATGGCTGAAGAAATTGAACGCGGTCATCAGCAACACCGACCAGATGAACAGCGGTATGTTCTCCCTGAGCACGGTAAGGAACGGCCGGCGTCCCCGCTCCTGCTGCTTCAGGAAGGCCGGGCTCTCCTCGACGCTGCGGCGGATATAGAGCACCAAGAGCGCCGGTGCTGCGCCGACGAAGAACATGCCGCGCCAGCCGATGATGGGAAAGAGCAGGAAGAACACGATCGAGGCCAGCAGATAGCCCGAGGGATAGCCGGCCTGCAGGATGCCGGAGACGATGCCGCGGCTCTCTTCCGGCACGGTCTCCATCACCAGCGACGCACCCACACCCCACTCGCCGCCCATGGCGATGCCGTAGAGCGCGCGCAGCACGATGAACATGGTGAGCCCGGTGGAGAAGCCGGTGAGGAATTCGAATATCGAATAGAGCAGCACGTTGACCATCAGCGTGATCCGCCGCCCGTATTTATCCGACGCCAGCCCGAACAGCAGCGCGCCGACCGGCCGCATCGCGAGCGTCAGCAAGATCGCCACCGAGACGGCCGGAACGTCGGTTTTGAATTCTGCGGCGATATATTTGAGAACGAAGACGAGTATGAAGAAATCGAAGGCATCAAGCGTCCAGCCGAGATAGCTGGCGATAACGGTGTTGCGCTGCTGCGGCGTCTGCCGGCGCAGGCTTTCCAATGCGGACATAACGGATCCTCCGTCCGAAAGCGGCGGCGAAGCGGGGCAAATCCGGGTGCCGTCGAAGAGAGGGATCGCCCTGGCATGGGCGGGGTGGAGCTGTGACAGGCAGCGCTTTTGAAACGTCAGCAACGCTGCCCTTGTTCCATCACGTTTGTCGTGATCGCGCCGTGCCCGTGGATGGCCTTATCGTCGCCACACGCAACCTCTTGCTAAGCGACCACCAAAGGGCGAGCGTTTCATTCTGGCGCAGAAATTTCCGCCAAGTGCCTGCTTCTAAATAGCTATTGCGATTATTAGCAAAATGTGAGATATAAATGTTAGGTTGCATATGCAACCACAAAAAGCAAGCACAGATAGATTGCATCCATACCGGCAATGCGCCCGCCAGTCTCTGGCGGCGATGATACCGCTTGCGAAAAATCGATGATTTTAGACCTGAGCAAGACAACAGCAGATCAACCGTCGGTCTGAGCAGTTCCAGCCATGCGCATGAAGACATCCTAGGCCGACCAGCCCCGAGGAGGAGGAGCCATGCCTTTCGATCTGACCCAACCGCTTTCATGGGAGAGCGCTGCGGGAGACGCCGCCGTGATGCTCGACGAGCTTCAACCGAATATCGTCAAGGCCCACACCCGCGAATTCCTGACCATCCTGTTCCTGAAATTTTCCGACCCCGCCGGCGGCCGCGCGCTATTGAAGGCGCTGTCGCAGCCGCCGACAGGTACGCCGCTCCTGAAATCGGCAAAGACCCACCTGCAGGAGGTCAAGGCCTTCAAGGCGACGGGCACCAAGGGCACGCCCTATGTCAGCGTCGGCCTCACCGGCGATGGCTATGCCGCGCTGCAGATCCCCGCCCCGAAAATCCCGCCGGACGCCTCGTTCCGCTCCGGCATGAAGAACGCCGGCCTGAACGACCCGGCGCCCGCGAGCTGGGAACCGCATTTCCGCGACGCTATCCACGCCGTCATCCTCGTCGGCGACCAGATGTCCGGCCC
Organism: Hyphomicrobiales bacterium; assembly: GCA_900467745.1. Lineage (GTDB taxonomy): Bacteria > Pseudomonadota > Alphaproteobacteria > Rhizobiales > Rhizobiaceae > Rhizobium. The sequence goes on along the minus strand of UBQW01000041.1, from coordinate 44,175 downwards.
GCGCAACAAGGCGCTGACGGCGGTGCGCCACCTGATCCAGGCATGCCACGGCGTCCATATTCTCGGCGAGGAGAAGGGCCACGGCCTGCACAACAGCAATGGCGACGGCATCGAGCACTTCGGCTATGTCGACGGCCGCAGCCAGCCGCTGTTCCTGACCGAGGATATCGACGACGAACGCCTGACGGCCGACGGCGCCACCAACTGGGACCCCGCCTTCGCGCTGAACCGCGTGATCGTGCCCGATACCGCCGCCCCCGATCCAGCCAAGCACTTCGGCAGCTACTTCGTGTTCCGCAAGCTCGAGCAGAACGTCAAGCAGTTCAAGAAGCAGGAAAAGGCCCTGGCCAAACGGCTGCATCTGAAGGGCGACGATGCGGAACGGGCGGGCGCCATGCTGGTCGGCCGCTTCGAGGACGGCACGCCACTCACCACCCAGTTCGCAGACGGCAACCACCACCCGGTGCCCAACGACTTCGACTATGACAGCGACCCTAACGGCGCCAAGTGTCCGTTCTTCGCCCATATCCGCAAGGTCAACCCGCGCGGCTCCGGCGGCTTCGAGCCCGTCGACGGCGAACGCCTGCACATCATGGCGCGGCGCGGCCAGACCTATGGCGTGCGCACCGACCAGCCCAATGACGGCCGCATCGAAAACAAGCCGAGCAAGGATGTCGGCCTGCTGTTCATGGCCTTCAACGCCGACATCGCCGAGCAGTTCGAGTTCGCGCAATCGACCTGGGCCAACAACCCCGGCTTCCCCCGCGTCCCCCCGGGCGCCGGCGCCCCGGGCCTCGACCTCGTGATCGGCCAAAGCCCCAACCCACGCCCCGACATCCACTGTCCGGTCGAATGGGGCGGCACGACCACCGCGACCACGACCGCGACACCGCAGGCGGTGACCATGAAGGGCGGGGAGTATTTCTTCATGCCGTCACTGGCGTTTTGTCGGAGCTTGTAGGGGGGTGTCGGTCAAGGGCGGCGGCGTGACCGCCGCTCTGTCGGCATGATGTAGCTTGCACATCAGCAATTCACGAAAAATCACAACCACAATTTTCCCCGCCCCGAAACCCCGCCCTACACTGTCGGCGTCCCGTCATTGGATACACCGGCAGGCGTGCCGGCGAGGCGGGATCGGCGCGGAGCGTGAGGGTAGGACGCAAAACCTCACGGTCCGGGTTCGCGGAAAATGATCTCCCTCCGGTGACGGCGGTTTCCCTCGCAAGAGGGGCCGAGTTGAGCCCGGACGTGCCTGTGAGGCACACATGGTCTCGCCGCGAAGTTAGGCGAGAAGGCAGAGAGATCGAAGTCACGGACAAAAACCGCCGAACGGGGCGCTGGGAAGCGCCATATCTTATTTACTCAATCGAGGTGATTTCCAGCGCCCCGTCCGAACGAAGTTTGGAATGGTGGAAACACGGGCTTTCGGGCGGCGTGGGGTTTTTGGTGTGCCGTGGAGACGTCGTGCCTCCCCCCTCAAGCGCTGACCGCATCCTCCACCACACCGGAAAAATCCACCGCCGCGAAAGCCGCCGCAATCACCTCTGGCCCGGCCCCAGCCTTCACCGCATCGGTGGACAGAATCTGCCGATACCGCCGCGCGCCCGGCAGGCCGGTGAACAGCCCCACCATATGCCGCGCCACCTGCTGCAGCCGCCCGCCATCGGCAATGTGCCGCGCCGCGTAATCCATCATCCGGTCGCGCAGAAGCTCCCAGTCGAAGGCCTGAGCCTCCGCCTCGAAGAAGCGGTGATCGACATCGGCAAGTACGCCCGCATTCTGATAGGCCGCCCGCCCGAGCATCACGCCATCGACATGCCGCAGATGTTCTTCGGCCTGATCCAGCGTCTGGATGCCGCCATTGATGCCGATGAACACATCCGGCCGCGCCTGCTTGGTGCGGTAGACGATGTCGTAGTCGAGCGGCGGGATCTCGCGGTTTTCCTTCGGCGACAAGCCCTTCAGCCAGGCCTTGCGGGCATGAATCCAGATCGCGTCGGCGCCGGCATCGAGCACCCGGTCGAGGAGTTCAGGCAGCGCCTTCTCCGGCTCCTGCTCGTCCACCCCGATCCGGCACTTCACGGTAACCGGCACGGAAGAGACCTTCTTCATCGCCCGGATGCAATCCGCGACCACATCCGGCGTCAGCATCAGGCAGGCCCCGAACGTGCCCGATTGCACCCGATCCGAGGGACAGCCGACATTGAGGTTGATCTCGTCGTAGCCGTAAGGCGCCGCGATCTCCACCGCCTTGACCAGCTTGTCCGGATCAGACCCGCCAAGCTGCAACGCCACCGGATGCTCCGCGGCGTCGAAGGACAGCAACCGCTCGCGCGGCCCATGGATGATGGCGTCGGCCACGACCATTTCCGTGTAGAGCAGCGCGTTACGACTGATCTGTCGATGGAAATAACGGCAATGCCTATCGGTCCAGTCGATCATCGGCGCAACGGCGAAGACCGGCCGCTTCGTTTCGAGCGCCTGTTTGTAGAAATGCGATGGTGTCATGCCGCGCTAATAGCGCAAAGCGCGCGAAAACGCCAGTTTCCCCGCGCAGGGCAGCAATGCCGGAACAGGCGTACCGCGAGACCCTCTTCCACGCTTCCCCCAGCTTCAATTTTGCGGCTAAGATGGCCGGACTCACGAAAACAGCAAGAGCATCCCCGTCCATGTCCACCTCCTCTTCCGCCCCGGCCGCCGGCACCGTCATTCCACTTCCAGCGCCCGTCCTCCTCCCCGTCGAAGGCACCACCGATCGCTTTCCGGTGCGTCGCGTCTATTGCGTCGGCCGCAACTATGCCGACCATGCCATCGAGATGGGCCATGATCCGAGCCGCGAGCCGCCCTTCTTCTTCCAGAAGAACGCCGACAATCTGCTCGCCGACGGCAAGGACTTCCCCTACCCGCCGCTATCGAACGACGTGCATTTCGAGGTCGAATGCGTGCTTGCGCTGAAATCGGGCGGCAAGGATATCGCGCTCGAAAACGCGCTCGATTGCGTCTACGGCTATGGCGTCGGCATCGATTTCACCCGCCGCGACCTGCAGGCCGAAGCCAAGAAGCTCGGCCGCCCGTGGGAGCTGGCGAAAGCCTTCGAACATTCCGCTCCCGTCTCCGCGATCGTCCCGGCGGCAAAGCTCGGCCATCCCGATGCCGGCCGCGTCTGGCTCGATCTGAACGGCAAGCGCGTGCAGGATGGCGATCTCAACCAGATGATCTGGAAGGTGCCTGAAATCATCGCCGAACTCTCGAAGCTGTTCGAACTCGCCCCCGGCGACGTGATCATGACCGGCACGCCTGCTGGCGTCGATGCCGTCAAGCGCGGCGACCATATCGATTGCGGCATTGACGGTGTCGCCAAGCTGTCGATCGACGTCGCCTAGAACAATTCCAGAAACGTTCTGAAGGGAGAAACGACCATGCCGATCTACGCGCTCTCGGGCCACGAACCGGATCTGCCGCCATCAGGCACGTACTGGATCGCGCCCGATGCGCATGTGATCGGCAGGGTCACGCTCGGAAGTGACGTCGGCGTCTGGTTCGGCGCAGTGCTGCGCGGCGACAACGAGCCGATTACGGTCGGCGCGGCGACGAACATCCAGGAAGGCGCGATGCTGCATACCGATCCCGGCTATCCCGTCACGATCGGCGAAGGCTGCACCATCGGTCATCATGCGATTGTCCACGGCTGCGTGATCGGAAACAATTCGCTTGTTGGCATGGGCGCCACGGTGCTGAACGGCGCGAAGATCGGCAACAACTGCCTCGTCGGCGCCAATGCGCTGGTGACGGAAGGCAAGGAATTCCCCGACAACTCCCTGATCGTCGGCTCCCCCGCCCGCGCCATCCGCACCCTCGACGACAAGGCGATCGAAGGGCTGAGGCGCTCGGCGGAAAAATACGTCGCCAACTGGCAGCGTTTCGCGCGCGATCTGAAGCGGCTGGATTGATTACGCCGCACAGGCCTCGCAAAGCCCGCGGATCTCGATCGTCGTCTTCTCGGCCTTGAACTTCTTGGACTTGGTCCAGTCCATCAGGCGGTGGTCAACTTCGTGGTCGTGGAACTCCATCACCTGGCCGCAGCTCTCGCAGATGGCGAAGGCGACGATGCCGTGGCTGTGGCAATTCTCGCCGGGATGCGCGCAGGCAACGAAGGAGTTGATGCTCTCGAGCCGGTGCACGACGCCGTATTCCAGCAGCTTCTCCAGCGCCCGGTAGACCTGCAGCGGCGCGCGAAAACCGTGGTCGCGCAGCTTGTCGAGAATGGTGTAGGCGCTGAGTGGGCCGTCGGCCTTTTCGAGAACGTCGAAGACAAGCGCCTGGTTCTTGGTCAATGCGGGTGCGCTCATGAGCCTTGTCCTTCCGTGGCGGCCTGGCCACGCCCGAATTTGGGCAGCAGGCTGAGAATGAAGAGAATGAGAGCCGCGACCACGATCGACGGGCCCGACGGCGTGTCGTAGGTGAGCGAACCGAACAGCCCGCCGACCACGGCAACCGCCCCGATCAGCGAGGCGAGCACCGCCATGATCTCGGGCGTCGACGAAAAGCGCCGGGCAGCGGCGGCCGGAATGATCAGCAGCGAGGTGATCAGCATGATGCCGACGATCTTCATGGCGATGGCGATAACGACGGCCATCAACAGCATGAAGAACAGCCGCGCCCGCTCCGGCTTCAGCCCTTCGGCCTCGGCAAGCTCGGGATTGACGGTCGAGGCAAGTAGCGGCCGCCACAGCCAGGCGATCGCAGCGAGCACCAGAATACCGCCGCCCCAGATGAAGGCGATATCGGCCTTGGAAACCGCGAGGATATCGCCGAACAGGAAGGCGATGAGGTCGATGCGCACCCAGGTCATGAAGGCGACCATGACCAGCCCGATCGCCAGCGTCGCATGCGAGAGAATGCCGAGCAACGCATCGGCCGAGAGAGCCTGCCGCTTCTGCAGCAAGAGCAGCAGGATCGAGACGGCCGCTGCAACCACGAAGACCGAGAGCGTCAGGTTGAACTGCATGAGCAGCGACAAAGCTACGCCGAGCAGCGCCGAATGCGAGATCGTGTCGCCGAAATAGGCCATGCGCCGCCAGATGATGAAGCAGCCGAGCGGCCCCGTGGTCAGCGCCAGGCCGACTCCGGCAATGATGGCGCGGACGAAGAAATCGTCAAACATGGCGCTCTCCCGCCGGATGCTTGTGCCCGTGCCCGTCATCGGCCGTATGATGATGGGCGTGGTCATGGCTCGCATGTCCGTGGTCATGGCCAGCATGCCCGTGGTCATGATGCGCATGGTCATGAGAGTGCCCGGAATGATCATGGTGGGCATGATCGTGGCCGTGGTGATGGCCATCCTCAGGGTGGCAATGGTCCGTCACCGAGCCATCCGCATGCAAAACGCGGCCATCGGGGAGATGTGTATGATCGTGATCGTGACTATAGACGGCAAGCGACTGCGCCGCGCGGCTGCCGAACAGGCGCACATATTCGGCACTCTGCGTCACCGCCTGCGGCGTACCCCGGCAGCAGACATGGCCGTTGAGGCATATCACGGTATCGGTCGCCGCCATGACGACATGCAAGTCGTGCGAAATCAGCAGGATGCCGCATCCCGTCGTGTTGCGGATCGTCTTGATCAGCTCGTAGATCGCGATCTCGCCGGAGAAATCGACGCCCTGCACCGGCTCATCAAGAACGAGCAGATCGGGCTTGCGGGCAATGGCGCGGGCCATCAGCGCCCGCTGGAATTCGCCGCCGGAAAGATGCTGCACCTCGGCATTGATCATGTGCGAGAGACCGACGGCATCGAGCGCCTCGTTCATGTCGCTTGCCGAAAGCGGCCCCGTCAGCGTCATCAGCCGGCGCACGGTGAGCGGCAGCGTCCAGTCGATGGCGAGCTTCTGCGGGACATAGCCGACCTTCAGGCCGGAGGCGCGCGTCACCTTGCCCTCGTCGGCCTTCATCACGCCGATCGCCGTCTTCACCGTCGTCGATTTGCCGGAACCGTTGGGGCCGATCAGCGTCACGATCTCGCCGCGCGAGACGGAAAAATCGACGCCGCGAACCAGCCAGCGGCCGTTTCTGCGGACACCGACATTGGAAAGCGAGACGAGCGGCCTCGCCTCGGAATTTGCGGGTAATGGCATCATTTTTCCGAAAGTGCTGTTGCGCCCTGCTATCGCACACGTTATAGCATAACGCAATTGATGTAATAACATTACCTATGCAATTCGAGCGGAGCATGCACATGAAACTCGCGACCGGCCTTTCCCTGGCGCTACAAGGCCTCGCACTCCCGGCCTTCCTCCTTGCCGGCACGGCCCATGGCGCTGACGCTCCCGTCGTCGTCACCTCGATCAAGCCGGTGCATTCGCTTGTCTCTGCCATCATGCAGGGCGTCGGCACGCCGGAGCTGATCGTCGATGGCGCCGCTTCCCCGCACACCTATTCGATGAAGCCCTCAAACGCCAAGGCGCTGCAGGATGCCAAGGTGGTCTTCTGGGTCGGCCCCGGCATGGAAGCCTTCTTGGAAAAGCCGCTGGAAGCGCTCGGAGAGGATGCCAGCGTCGCAGAACTCGACAAGGCGCCGGGCCTGACCAAGCTCAAATTCCGCGAGGGCGGCGCCTTCGAGGCCCACGACCATGGCGACGAGGATCATGACGGCGACGCACATGACCATGGCCACGATCATGCCGAAAAGGCCGGCGAGCACAGCCACGTGGCCGAAGCACACGATCACGATTCCCACGGGCATGGCGATCATGACCACGCTCATGGTGACCATGACCACAACCACGGCGCATTCGACACCCACCTCTGGCTCGACCCGATGAACGCCAAGGCCATGGCCGCCGAGATCACCACCACGCTGGTGGCCGCCGACCCCGCCAACGCCCTTGCCTACCAGGCCAATGCCGAGGCGCTGAACACAAAGCTCGATGCGCTCGACAAGGAAATCGCCGGCATCGTGTCACCGGTCAAGGACAAGCCCTTCATCGTCTTCCACGACGCCTACCAGTACTTCGAAAACCGCTATCATGTGCGCGTCGCCGGCTCCATCACCGTCAGCCCGGAAACCATCCCCGGCGCCGAGCGGATCGCCGAGATCCACAAGAAGGTGGCGGACCTTGGCGCAACCTGCGTCTTCGCCGAGCCGCAGTTCCAGCCGCGCCTTGTCGACGTCGTGCTCGAGGGCACCAAGGCCAAGGCCGGCGTACTCGATCCCGAAGCCGCAACGCTCGATGCTGGCCCGGATCTCTATTTTACGCTGATGCGCGGGATCGCCAACAATCTTAAGGACTGCCTGTCGCGCGAAAGCTGAGACCGGCCCCACCGCAGACTGAAAAGGCGGGCGGCACAGTCCGCCTTTTTCAGATCAATCAATGTGATATTATAACATTAACTGGAGATCGCAATGAACAGGAAACTGCCGGTCACCGTCCTCTCCGGCTTCCTCGGCGCCGGCAAGACGACGCTTCTGAACCACATACTGGCGAACCGCGATGGCCTGCGCGTCGCCGTCATCGTCAACGACATGAGCGAGGTCAACATCGACGCCGCACTGGTGCGCGATGGCGGCGCCAACCTGTCGCGCACGGATGAGGCTTTGGTCGAGATGACCAACGGCTGCATCTGCTGCACGCTGCGCGACGACCTCCTGAAGGAAGTCCGCCAGCTCGCCGAGCAGAACCGTTTCGACTACCTGCTGATCGAATCGACAGGCATCGCCGAGCCGCTCCCCGTCGCCACCACCTTCGAGTTCCGCGATGAGGACGGCCTCAGCCTGTCCGATGTCGCCGAGCTCGACACCATGGTCACCGTCGTCGATGCCGCCGGCCTGCTCGCAGATTACGCCTCGACCGATTTCCTCGGCGACCGCGGAGAGACGGCGGGCGATGGCGATGTCAGAACGGTGATCGACCTCTTGGTCGAGCAGATCGAGTTCGCCGACGTCGTGATCCTCAACAAGGTCGGCACCGCCACCAGAGAACAGCTGCAGGCCGCCCGCCAGATCGTCGTCGGCTTGAACCCGGATGCCCGGCTGATCGAGGCCGATTTCGGCAAGGTTCGGCCGCAGGAGGTGCTGGGAACCGGTCTGTTCGACATCGACAAGGCCGAGACCCATCCGCTCTGGTACAAGGAGATGCATGGCTTCAACGACCATGTGCCGGAAACCGAGGAATACGGCATCCGCTCCTTCGTCTATCGCGAGAAGCGTCCCTTCGATCCGGCCAAGCTGCAGCGCTTCTTCGACACGGCCTGGCCGGGCGTGGTGCGCGCCAAGGGCTTCTTCTGGCTCGCCACCCGGCCACATCATGTCGGCGAGGTCAGCCAGGCCGGCGCCATCCTGCGCACCAGCCGCATGGGTACATGGTGGTCGGCGGTGCCGAGGGAGCGCTGGCCGGATGATCCGCGCTTCATGACCGCGATCGGACCCTATCTGCACCCCGTCTGGGGCGACCGCCGCCAGGAGATCGTCTTCATCGGCGCCGACCCGATGGACGAAGCCTGGATCCGCGCGCGTCTCGACGCATGTCTTGTCAGCGCCGAGCACTTCACGCCAGACAAATGGCGCGACATGCCCGACCCCTTCGCCCGCTGGGGAGATCAGGCCGCATGAAGGCGCAAGCGATCAGGAGGTATCAATGCGTCTGCGAGGAATGCGACCCGCTGCCGCCGATCGAAGGACTGGCAGCGCCGACCGATGCCGAAGAGCGCAAGTCTGGCACCGGCGTTCTCGGCAAACTGGTGGCACGGCTGTCGCGCAGTGCGCCCGAAAGACAGACATGAAAAAGGGCGGCCGAAGCCGCCCTTTCCGCACAAATCACATCGGCCGATCAACGGCCGGTGATGATGTTGGAGATCACATTGCTGGCAATGTTGATCATCAGGTAGTCGTTGTTGACCTGCACCCAGCGATAGCCGCGCGGCGGAGGCGCCAGGCGGTAGCGGCGATAATCACGCACTTCGCGCATGTTGCGGCGTTCGGCAGGGCTCATGCGATGGCCGCGGCTCCACTTGTACTTTGTGACATGCACCTCGCGCTCGACGTGAACGGGGCGGCGATGATGTTCCTGGGCGCTTGCACCCGTCGCGGCAACCAGTGGCGCGGCCAGGAAAGAAGCGGAGAGAAGAACGGCAAACATCTTTTTCATCGGGGTTTCCTCGTGTTGAACACGCCCCATACCTAGCCCCGAAATGATGAACCGAATCTGAAAGTTTGATTAAATTTGAGTAATGAAAACACACGTTTAAAAGCATATATTAAATTAGAAGACTCAAAATCACCTCGCGACAAGGCGATGTCGCTCCCCTTCACAGCTCGTCGTAATTGAACCAGTCGAAATCGGCCGTCTTCGCGCGCCCCGACGTATCGAAGGCAAAGACGCCGGCGAATGCGCCGGTAAACGAGCCATGCTCACCGCGCCCGCCTTCGTCTGAAACCACGCCGGCGTCGAGCACCGGCCCGATCGCTCGCCATGCGCCCATGCCCTCTGTTTGCCAGAAGAACTGCAGCTCGTTGTCGCGGATTTCCATGGCGAGTTGGACACGACCGCTGGTGGGAAGCGCCTCGCCGCTGCCGGCGGGAAAGCTCAGCCGCCCATTCGGGTAGTCGCCGTCGCAGGAGAGGATCGTCACGCAGCGTCCAAGCTTTTCGTGCAGCGTCACCGCGACTGCATGGAACTTGTGCCTGTTGTAATAGTGCGTCAGCCCGGCCACCTGCTGGTAGGTATCGGGATCGAACTCGACGACCGTCTCGGCCCGGAAGCTGTGATGCTCCTGCCGCCGCGCCACCAGCGCCTGCTCGAACCATGAGCCGATGCTCTCGCGGGCGATCAGCCTGAGGTGACCGGGCCGCTCCGTGAGGTTGAAGATCCGCTCCGGCTTCGGCGTACGCAGCCACTGGAAATCGGCAGGCAGCGTACCGCCATCGAAGCTGCACTCGCTGCGCATCGGCTTCTCGGCCTGCACGGCACCACCAAGTCCCGGCACGGTGACGTCGGGCACCGTGGTGCCATTTTCGAGATAGAGCCAGCCGTCGTCCTTCCAGAGGCATTTCTGCAGGCTGGTTTCGCGCCCGAGCGTGCAGCGCCGCTTCGGCGGCATAGGCCGGCCGCAGAGGTGCGTATGGTAGACCTGGCCGTCGGGCGTTTCGACATACTGCCCATGCCCTGCCCGCTGCAGAATGGCTTCCGGGTGGTCCTTCGAGGTGATGAGGTGCTTGTTCGGGTGCATCTCGTAGGGACCGGAAATGTCGCGCGACCGCGCCATGGTCACTGCATGGTCGTAGCCCGTCCCGCCCTCGGCCGTCGTCAGATAGTAATAGCCGTTGCGCTTGAAGAGATGCGGCCCCTCGACCAGCCCGAGCGAACTGCCGGCAAAGATGTTGCGGATCGGACCCTTCAGCGATTTCGTTTCCGCGTCCCATTCCTGCAGTAGGATACCATCAAAGGCCGGAGACTTCGGCGCGCCGCCAAAGCTCTCCGTGCGGTGGTTCCACTGCATGTTGAGAAACCACTTGCGCCCATCCTCGTCATGAAACAGCGATGGGTCGAAGCCGGACGAGTTCACATAGATTGGCTCCGACCATTCGCCCTCGATATCAGGCGAGGTCACGATGTAATTATGCGCATCCTTGAAGTTGCCGTCGAAGCGCTTGACGTCGGTATAGACAAGCCAGAAAAGCCCGTCGGCATAGGAAAGACAGGGCGCCCAGATGCCGCAGCTATCGGGATTGCCGCGCATGTCGAGCTGCGACGCCCGCTCCAGCGGCCGCCGCACCAGCGTCCAGTTTACCAGATCGCGCGAGTGGTGGATCTGCACACCGGGATACCACTCGAAGGTCGAGGTCGCGATGTAGTAATCCTCGCCGACACGGCAGATCGACGGGTCCGGATTGAAACCCGGCAGGATTGGATTGCGGATCATGGTGACGTCTCCTCCCACAGGCGTGCATTTTTGCGGCACGTACATCACATCATATATGAAAAACGCCCGGAAGATCGTTCCGGGCGCTTCTGTTTAATCGCGTTCCGCAGACTTCGCCCAGAGATTGATATCCGCCTCGCGGGCGTAACCATCGATCTCCTTCAGCTCCTCGACGGTGAACTCCAGATTATCGAGCGCCTTGACGCAGTCGACGATCTGCGACGAGCGGCTGGCGCCGATCAGCGCCGACGTCACGCGGTCGCCGCGCAGCACCCAGGCGATCGCCATCTGCGCCAGCGTCTGGCCACGGCGTTCGGCGATCTCGTTGAGCTTGCGGATGTTGTCGATGATCTGCGGGCGGATGAAGTCCTTCTTGAGGAAGTGGTTCTGCGCCGCGCGGCTGTCCTGAGGGATCCCGCCGAGATACTTCGTCGTCAGCATGCCCTGCGCCAGCGGCGAGAACACGATCGAGCCCATGCCGACTTCGTCGAGTGTATCGAGCAGCTTGTCGTCCTCGACCCAGCGGTTGAGCATGGAATAGCTCGGCTGGTGGATCAAGCACGGCGTGCCGAGATCCTTGAGGATGGCGGCGGCTTCGCGGGTGCGCTGCGCATTGTAGGACGAAATGCCGACATAGAGCGCGCGGCCGGAGCGGACGATGTGGTCGAGCGCGCCGCAGGTTTCTTCCAGCGGCGTATCGGGGTCGAAGCGGTGGGAATAGAAGATATCGACATAGTCGAGGCCCATGCGCTTCAGGCTCTGGTCGCAGGAGGCGATCAGATATTTGCGGCTGCCCCACTCGCCGTAAGGGCCCGGCCACATGTCGTAGCCGGCCTTGGACGAAATGATCAGCTCGTCGCGCAGGCCGGAAAACTCGGTGCGCATGATCTCGCCGAAGGCGGTCTCGGCGCTGCCGGGAGGCGGGCCGTAATTGTTGGCGAGGTCGAAATGGGTGATGCCGAGATCGAAGGCCGTGCGGCACATGTCGACCTTGCGCTCATGCGGCGTGTCGCCGCCGAAATTGTGCCAGAGGCCGAGCGAAACGGCCGGCAGCTTCAGGCCGGAACGGCCCGTGCGGTTGTACTTCATCTTCGAATAGCGGTCGGAAGCCGGTTGCCAGCTCATATGTCCTCATCCCTCGTATATAGAAACGGCGCGGGTTCGTCGCCCGCGCCGGACCATAGACCTTTAGGCACGTACTTCAAGGGTGCCTGCCCCTTCAGAAGTGCCAATCACTTCAGAAGAGCCTGCGCCTCTTCGATACCCAGTGCCGCCGGCTGCGTGCAGGTCGTCGTCAGCTCGATGAAGCGGCCTTCCTCGCCCGACTTCAGGATCGAGGTCATCACGTCGACACCATGCAGCGTGCGATCGAGCGAGCAACGCGCATCGCGGCCCTCGATGATCGCGATCGCCATGTCGGCGAGACCGGCCGTACGATAGTTGGCGCGCGGTCCCTGCGGGCTCTCCTGGTTGGAAATGCCGAAGGGATGCTCCCAGCCATCAAGCGGCTTGATGTCCTTGTCGCGGCCGCTTGCCTCGACCACGCCGCCGAAGAAGTTCGGATCCGGCACGTAGAGCGAACCATCGGTGCCGTAGAGCTCCATGTTGGCATGGCGGTGAGACCATACATCCCAGCTCGCGGTCAGCGTCACCGTCGCGCCGTTGACGAATTCCAGGATCGCCTGGATCGTCGTCGGCGTCTTCACCGGGATCGTCTCGCCGTTGCGCGGCTCGCTGGTGATCGTGCGGGTCGGCGACGCCATCGAGGTCATCGCGCCGACGCGCTTCACCGGTCCGATCAGGTTGATCAGGTTGGCGATGTAGTAAGGGCCGAGATCGAGGATCGGGCCGCCGCCCGGCAGGAAGAAGAAGTCCGGGTTCGGATGCCACATCTCCATGCCGGGGCTCATGACATAGCACGCGCCGGAGGTGACACGGCCGATGCCGCCCTCGTCGATATATTTGCGGGCAAGCTGATGCGCGCCGCCGAGGAAGGTGTCTGGCGCGCAACCGACGGAGAGGTTTTTCTCCTTGGCAATGCGGCGCAGCTCCTCACCCTGCTCGAGGGTGAGAACCAGCGGCTTTTCCGAATAGACGTGCTTGCCGGAGAGCAGGATCGCTTTCGACACCGGGAAGTGTGCGTCCGGGATGGTAAGGTTGACGACGACGTCAACCTCCTCATTGGTGAGCAGGTCCTCGATCGTCTGCGCCTTGACGCCATACTCGGCGGCACGGGCTTCTGCAGCCTGCATGTTGAGGTCGGCGCAGGCGACGACCTTGAGGCCCTTGAACAGCGGGGCCAGCGAAAAATAGGTGGTGGAGATGTTGCCGCATCCAATGATGCCGACGCCAAGTTCCTTGGTCATGATGGTCCTCAGTAGGTCTTGAAGGATGCGATCGAGCGGGTGATCAGGCGATCGATATCGGCGGGATTGTCATGCTCGACGACGTAGTGCTTGGTCTTGGTGCCCTTCAGCGCCGCGACGAGCTTCGGCCAATCAAGCGTGCCGTGGCCGACATCGGCCCAGCCGTCTTCGTTCTTGTTCTCGCCTTCAGGCGCGATGTCCTTGACGTGCGCCGAGGTGATGCGCGAACCGAGCTTCTCGATCCATGCGAAGGGATCGGCACCGCCGCGAACGACCCAAGCGATATCCGCTTCCCAAGAAATATCGGGCGCGCCTTCGAAGATGCGCTCGATCGGCAGCGAGCCGTCGGCGAGCTTCACGAATTCGAAGTCGTGGTTGTGCCAGCCGAACTCGTAGCCTGCATCCTTGTAGGGCTTGCTCATTTCCTGCAGGCGCTTGCCGAATGCCAGCCAGCCGGCACCGTCGGTTGGGCGCTCATCGGCAGCCAGATGCGGCGCATAGATCGAATCCATGCCGAGGATCTTGGCAATGTTGAGCGACTTCTGCACTTCGCCGTCGAGGAAGTCGGGGCTGAAGTGGCCGCTTGCCATCGTCAGGCCGTTCTTGTCGAGTTCGGCACGCAGGCCCTTCAGGCCGGCATCGTCGAGATCGGCATAAATGCCGCCGAAGCCTTCGACTTCCTGATAGCCGGCCTTGCCGAGCTTTTCGAAGATCGCCGAATAGGGCTGGAAGTTGCGGGCGCTATAAAGCTGGAAACTCAGTTTCGTCATAATATCCTCCTCGGGCCTCGTGCCCATTCATTTAATCAGGATCAATCCACGGACTGACAGGACTGCAGGTCGTAGAAACGGAAGTCCGGCAGGGCGCCACCAGCAAGCGGCGTGGCCGGGGTGAAGGTGATGCGGCGCGTCTCGCCCGCCGCCAGATCGAAGGCATTGTCGGAATACTTGCCGTCGGTCTCGGTCTCGATCATCACGAAGAGCGCAAGTCCCTTCGCAGTGACATTGAGGCAGACGGAGCCGTCCTCCTCGACATATTCGTGCGTGACCATAAGGCCCGCCGGTTCGAGCTCCAGCGCCTTGTAGGTGCCGTGCACATAATGCCCCTCGCCGCCCATGCCGTTCGACGCAGTGAAACGCCAGGCAAGCAGCGTACCCGCGGGGATCTCGGAAATGTCGATGCTGGCAGCCGTCACCGCCGCGTCAGGCGTGCAGACCGCCTGCACGTCCTTCAGGTGCTTGCGCTCGCCCTTCATGTCGATAATCGAGATCGACAGGTCGACGCTGACCTCATCGAGCGTGTCGTTGACCAGCGAGAAGCGGATCTGCTTGCCGTCGTCGGATGGGATGGCGGCGACCGCCACCGGCTGGAAGAAGCGCTTGACCAGATAGTGCATCGCCTTCCAGCGACCGCCGTAATCGAGGCTAGACCACGAGGCCACCGGCCATGTGTCGTTGAGCTGCCAGTAGATCGTCCCCATGCAATGCGGCTTCAGCGACCGCCAGTATTCCACCGCCGTCTTGATCGCGAGACCCTGCTGGATCTGGCTGAGATAGACGAAATTCGGGAAATCCTTTGGGAAGCGGAAATAGCGGAACATCGTGCCGGCGATGCGCTCGTTACCGCCGGCATTCTTCTGGTGAAGCTCCATCACCGGCGACGCGACGTTCATGTCCTTGGCCTCGGCATAGGTCTTGATGACGGGCAGCGAGGTGTAGGACTGGAAGCCGAATTCCGAGCAGAAGCGCGGGCGAACGGAACGGTAATTGTTGAACGACTTGTTCTCGTGCCAGACCGACCAATAGTGCATGTCGCCGGAGCCATCGGCATGCCAGGCGTCGCCGAAATCGAGATAGCCCGACGCCGGGCTCGACGGCCACCAGATCGCATCCGGCGCCGCCTTCTTCATCGCCTGCTCGATCACCCGGTTGAGGCGGTCGTAGGAGACGAGATAGCGGTCGCGGTCCTTGCGCGATTCCTCGAACCATGTGAGCGCGCCCACCAGCTCGTTGTCGCCGCACCAGAGCGCGATCGAAGGATGCGAGTTCAGGCGGCGAACCTGGTAGTCGACCTCGAGCGCGACATTGTCGAGGAAGTCCTCGGTCGAGGGATAGAGGTTGCAGGCGAACATGAAGTCTTGCCAGACCATGAGGCCGAGACGGTCGCAGAGATCGTAGAAATGATCATGCTCGTAGAACCCGCCGCCCCAGACGCGGATCATGTTCATGTTGGCGGATTTCGCCGATTGCAGCAGGTCCTCGGTCTTCTCGGGCGACGACAGCGAAAACAGCGCATCGGCCGGGATCCAATTGGCGCCGCGGCAGAAGATCTCGCGGCCGTTGACTTTCAACGCGAAGCGCGCGCCGGCGGCATCTGGCGTGGTGATGAGCTCGACGGTGCGCAGACCGATCTGCTTGGTAACGGCATCGGAAGGCAGGTCGACGGTCAGCGCATACAGCGCCTGCTCGCCGCTTCCCGCCGGCCACCATAGGCGCGGCTTGGCGATCTCGAACACGTGGTTGACGACAGTCTCGCCGGCGCCGACGCCGACATCGAGCCGCACCCGCTCGCCATCGAGCGAGAAATGCACCGGCACGATGCCCGGGCTCTTGGAGAACAGCGTCGCCGTGACCTTGAGATCGACGGAACCGTCGAGATTGTGCACCTGCTGCGTCGTCACATGCTCGATGCGCGCGGTATCGAGGCGGCGCAGCGCAATGGTGCCGTAAAGACCGAGCGGCGCGATCGCGATGTTCCAGTCCCAGCCGAAATGGCACTGCGGCTTGCGCAGCATGTTGCCATTGGGGATCGGCGAGTTACCGGTCGAATAGGGAATGTAGAAGGGCTGCTTGCCTTGGCGATCGGCACCCGCTGCGATGCTCGAATGCAGCACGATACGGATGACGTTCTCGCCGGATTTTAGATGGCTGCTGACATCTGGTCGATAGCGGCGGAAGCTGTTGTCGGCGACGAGCGCCGGCGAGCCGTTGATGAAGACGGCAGCCACCGTGTCGAGATAATCGAGATCGAGATACCAGTCGCCATCCGGCTCCGACACCGTGAAGCTGCGCTCTATCGACCAGTCGCGATGCGCCACCCACTGCACGACCTCTTCGTTGCGGCCGAAATAGGGATCGGGGATGAGCTTGGCGGCATGGAGCGCCGAATGCACGTCGCCGGGAAGCGTGATCGGCGCGGTGATTTCACCATCCGTGGAGGTGAGCTTCCACGAGCCTGAGAGGTCGAGGTTGAACCCGTTGGTGGGCAAGGATGTCATAGCACTGTCCGATCAGGCCGCTCTTGGGAGAACCCGTCACCGGGTTGCGACCGAATGTGGTATTGGAAGAACGGGCGGAACCGCTTGGGACGGCCCCGCCCGCAGCGTAGTCGTCTAGAGGCGCAGTTCCGTCTCGGCGTCGAAGATCGACGCCAGCGACATGTCGAAGCCGAGCTTGACCTGTGAACCCGGGCTGAAGCGGCGGGCGCCGTTGATGCGCACCGACATTGTGTGCCCGGCATGCTTCAGCCAGAGCAGATTGTCGGCGCCCATCGGCTCCTCGATATCCACGGTCGCGTCATGAACCTCGGCACCGAGGTTCTCGTTGACCTTGATATGCTCCGGCCGCACACCGAGCGTTACCTTGCGGCCCGCCTGCAGCGGCCCGTTCGCCTCATAGGCATCGACGTTGAAATCGACACCATTGGCGGTGAACACGGTGGCGTCGCCACGCTTCGCGATCTCGCCGCGCAGGAAGTTCATCGACGGAGAGCCGATGAAGCCGGCGACGAACAGGCTGCGCGGCTTGTTGTAGATCGTCGTCGGATCGGCAAGCTGCTGGATCTCGCCGTTCTTCATGATCGCGATGCGGTCTGCGAGCGTCAGCGCCTCGATCTGGTCGTGCGTGACGTAGATCATCGTGTTCTTCAGCGACTGGTGCAGCCGCTTGATCTCGACGCGCAGCTCCGAACGCAGCTTGGCGTCGAGGTTGGAGAGCGGCTCGTCGAACAGGAACACGTCGACATCGCGCACCAGCGCACGGCCGATCGCCACGCGTTGGCGCTGACCACCGGAAAGCTCGGCTGGCTTGCGCTTCAGGAGCGGCTGGATCTGCAGGATTTCGGAAGCGCGGGCCACGCGCTTGTCGATATCGGATTGGGGGATCTTGGCGACCTGCAGGCCGAAGGAGAGGTTCTTCTCCACCGTCATCTGCGGATAGAGCGCATAGGACTGGAACACCATGCCGATGCCGCGGTCCTTGGGCTCTTCCCAGGTGACGTTGCGGCCCTTGATGTGGATCTGTCCCTCGCTGATATCGAGCAAACCGGCGATGCAGTTGAGCAGGGTCGACTTGCCGCAGCCGGACGAACCGAGCAGCACCAGGAACTCGCCGTCGTTGATCTCGAGGTTCAGATCCTTGAGCACGCTGACGGCGCCGAAGTTCAGCGAAAGGTCTTTGATGGAAACGCTTGAATTCATGGATCAGCCTTTCACTGCGCCGGCGGCGATACCGCGGACGAACAGACGTCCAGACACGAAATACACGATGAGCGGCACCAGACCCGTGAGGATGGTTGCGGCCATGTTGACGTTGTATTCCTTCACGCCCTGGACGGAATTGACGATGTTGTTGAGCTGCACGGTCATCGGATAGTATTCCGGCCGGGTGAAGACGACGCCGAACAGGAAGTCGTTCCAGATGCCGGTGACCTGCAGGATCATGGCGACGACGAAGATCGGCAGCGACATAGGCACCATGATCTTGAGGAAGATCTGCCAGAAACCGGCGCCATCGACGCGGGCGGCCTTGAACAGCTCCTGCGGCAGCGATGCGAAGTAGTTGCGGAAGAGCAGCGTCAGGATCGGCATGCCGAAGATGGAATGCACGATGATCAGGCCGGTAAGCGTGCCGTAGATCCCCATTTCACGCAGCACAATGACGATCGGATAGATCATCACCTGGTAGGGAATGAACGCGCCGATGACGAGGATCGAGAAGAAAAGTTCCGATCCCTTGAAGCGCCAATTGGCGAGCGCATAGCCGTTAACCGAGGCAATCGCGATGGAGACGATGACGGATGGCACGGTGATCCGCACCGAGTTCCAGAAGCCGCGCGAGAGACCGTCGCAGTTGAGGCCGGTGCAGGCCGTGGCCCAGGCCTTCACCCACGGCTCGAAGGTGATCTCCATCGGCGGCGAGAAGATGTTGCCCATGCGGATTTCGGGCATCCCCTTCAGCGACGTGACGATCATCACGTAGAGCGGCAGCAGGTAGTAGGCAGCGGCGACGAACAGCGTGCCGTAGAGCATGATGTTGCGCGGTGAGAGCACCCGCTTCGGCTTCTTGCCGTTCGGTCCGTCGAAGGATTTGGTGGGCGAAAGGGCGACCTCAGCGGTCTTGAGAGCGATGGTATCAGGCACGTTTACGCCCTCCCCCGAATTCCAGATAAGCCCATGGAATGATGATGATCGCGACCGTGATCAGCATCATGGTCGAGGCGGCGAAGCCCTGCCCCAAGTTCTGCGCCTGGAACATGTAGTCGTAGACATACTTGGCCGGCACTTCCGACGAGATGCCGGGTCCGCCAGATGTCTGTGCCACCACGAGGTCGTAGACCTTGACGATGCCGGACGCGATGATGACGAGCGTGGTGATGAAGACGGGACGCATCATCGGGATGACGATGAAGAGATAGGTCTTCCACATCGGAATGCCGTCGACGCGCGAGGCCTTCCAGATGTCCTCGTCGATCCCGCGCAGGCCGGCCAGCATCAGGCACATCACAAGGCCCGTTCCCTGCCAGAGTGCTGCGATCAGCACGCCGTAGATCACGATGCTCGGCGTATAGAGTGGATCGAAGGTGAAGCTCGTCCAGCCGAGCGAACGCACCACCGACTGCACGCCGAACTCGGGATTGAGCACCCACTGCCAGACAAGGCCGGTGACGATGAAGGACAGCGCGAATGGGTAGAGGAAGATCGTCCGGAACGCGTTCTCGAACCGGATCTTCTGATCCATCAGGGCGGCCAGCGTAAAGCCGATCACCAGGCTAAAGATCAGGGAAAAGATGCCGTAAAGGGCGAGGTTTTCGATGGAGACGATCCATCGCGGCGCGGCCCAGAGCCGCTTGTATTGGTCGAAACCAACGAAGCTCATCCTTGGCAGGAGCTTCGAGTTGGTGAAGGAATAGAACACCGTCCAGACCGTACCGCCGAGAAAGATGACCAGGGCGGTAAGGATCATCGGGATGGATGCAATTTTGGAATTCAGATTGCGCAGCAACTGATTTGGCCGGCCGGCTTTCGCTGGACCCGTCATTGTGTTTCCTCCTGACACGCACTTGCTTTTTTGACCGAGAGCAGCGGCCGATGCCGGACACCGCTCCCGTCTCTTGCCCCGGATGGTTCCGGCCGCATCCTCCGCAGCCGGAACTCATCGGGAAAGCACTGCCACGAGCCCGCCGCCGCTGGCGGTTAGGGCAAATCCGGCTCCCCGTTCCTGGGCGGAAAGCCGGATCGCGGCAGTACGAGCAGACGATCAGTCGGCGGAGCCGATGATTTCGGCAAAGCGCTTCTGCGCCGCCTCAGGCGTCATCGAAGCATTGGCGAAGAACTCCGAGAAGAGGTCTTCCTTCTGCTTCTGGCTGTCGGCCGAAAGCAGCTGGTCGGTGCCTTCGACGATGTTGCCCTTCTTCAGGATCTCGAGACCCTTCTTCATGCAGTCGTTGGCAGCCTCGAGATCGACGTCACCGCGAACCGGCAGCGAGCCCTTCTTGAGGTTGAAGGCGACCTGGGTCTTCGGATCGAGCAGCGTCTTGGCGAGAACGTCCTGCGCCTTCGACTTTGCTTCGTCCTTGAGCAGCGGGAAGTAGAAGGCATCACCACCGGTGGAGATGATTTCGTTCACGCCGAGGCCCGGAAGGCAGGTGTAATCGGTACCGGCCTTCTGGCCGGCCAGAGCGAATTCGCCCTGCGCCCAGTCACCCATGATCTGGCCGCCGGCCTTGCCGGTGATAACCAGATTGGTTGCCTGGTTCCAATCCTGGACATTGCTGCCCTTGGACATCTTGCGGGCGTCGTCAGCGGCCTTGAAGACCTTGGCGATCTCGGGACCGGCAGCCACATCGGCGTCCTTGTCCTTGAATACCTTGTTGAACGTGTCCTTGCCGGCGATCGCCACCATCAGCGTGTCGAAAGCGCCTGCGGCCTGCCACGGCTGACCGCCGACGGCGAGCGGCACGATGCCGGCCTTTTCAAGAGCCGGAGCGGCGGCGACGAATTCATCCCAGTTCTTCGGAACCTCTACGCCGGCCTTCTTGAAGGCGGCGTTCGAGAGCCACAACCACTGCCAGGAGTGGATGTTGACGGGTGCGCAATAGATCTTGCCGTCGATCGTGCAGCTGTCGAGCAGGCTTGCCGGACGGATGATGTCCTTCCAGTGCTCGGCGGTCGCGACATCGGTCAGGTCGCGCATCAGGCCGGCCTGCACAAGCTCCTCCGCCTGGCGGCCATGGTTGAACTGGGTGGCGCCCATCGGATCGCCGCCGGTGATGCGGCTGACCATGATCGGACGCGCCGTGCCGCCGGAACCGGCGATGGCACCGTCAACCCACTTGTTGCCGGTCGCGTCGAATGCCTTGGCGAGTTCGGCCACGGCAGCAGCTTCGCCGCCCGAGGTCCACCAGTGCGTGACTTCGAGATCGGTGGCGTGTGCCGCACCAAGCGGCAAAGCGACGGATGCGCACAGCGCTGCCGCCATCAAACGAATATTCATGAGTTCTCCTCCCTCACTGAAACGTTGCCGGAAAAACTTAGTTCAATCGATATTGCCGCGCAACAGCCACCCCTTAAAATTTTCTTTCAGCCCATGCTTTGCTACCTTTGCCTGCTGAAACAACGCCATTCCCGCAAGCCGGCGCAAAGGCGAGGCGCACCCATGTGCAAATGCACATCGCTTCTATATTGCTGTTTTTATATATTTAATTCTACTGGTATCATGACGTAATTTCTCACTATCGTTCGCAAGTGCAAAAAATTCGCGCAAAAACCACCGATTCAACCATTGGGAGCATACGCGGCAAAACCATCGCAAAAATCGCTCGACAATTTCACTGTAACGTTACAGATTTTAAGGCCCGTGGGAGGGAACGGCATTTGTGTATTCAGGCTTACAGCACTGCGAAAAGCATCTATAAGCGAACCAAATCGCGTAGGACGGCCTAGAGGGATGAAAAACAAAGCGAATTTCGGGACGACGGTGACCGAGGCATCTCGGGAGAGACCGACACTGAAGACGATTGCCTTCATGACCGGCCTCGGCATCACCACTGTGTCTCGCGCATTAAAGGATGCACCTGACATCGGCGCGGAGACCAAGGAACGCGTGCGGATGGTGGCAAGCCAGCTCGGCTATCAGCCGAACCGCGCCGGCGTGCGCCTCAGGACCGGCAAGACCAACGTCATCGCGCTCGTTCTGAGCATTGACGAAGAGATCATGGGCTTCTCGAGCCAGCTGGTCTTCGGCATCTCCGAGGTCCTGACCGGCACGCCCTACCACATCGTCGTCACGCCGCACTCGCACAGCAAGGATCCGATGCTGCCGGTCCGCTACATCCTGGAGACAGGCTCTGCCGACGGCGTCATCATCTCCCGCATCGAGCCCGACGATCCCCGTGTGCGCCTGCTCAGCGAACGCAACATGCCGTTCGCCACGCATGGCCGCACCGATGCCGGGCTGATGCACCCGTTCCACGACTTCGACAACGAAGCCTTCGCCCACCAGGCGGTCGAAAAGCTGGTCGCGCGCGGCCGCAAGCGCATCGCCCTCCTCCAGCCTCCGAGCAAACTCACCTATTACACGCACACCCGCATCGGCTTCCAGACCGGCCTGCATGACTATGGCGCCGAGGAAGTGCCGCTGCGCGTCACCATCGACACGCCGCTGGACGATATCCGCAACGCGGTCGAGACCATGATGCGCTCCAGCAACGCGCCAGATGGCATCGTCTGTCTCGCCGGCAGCGCCGCCATTGCCGTCAACGCCGGCATCGAAGCCGCCGGCAAGTGCCTTGGCCACGACGTCGACATGGCCTCGAAGGAATCGGCGCCGATCCTCAACTGGATCCGCCCCGAGATCATCACCGCCTATGAAGACGTCCGCCACGCCGGCCGCGAGATGGCCAAGGCCGTCATCGCCCGCATCGACGGCGTCGAGCCGGAACTGCTGCAAAGCATCAGCCAGCCGGTCTGGACACGACCGGGCAGTTGACGGAAGTACAAGGAAAGACAACGCATGACCAAAGCCCTCATCATCATCGATGTGCAGAACGCCATCGTTGCGGGCAAAGGCACGCCCGAGCGGCAGCCATCAATCGACGCCGCGCTTGATGAGACCGTCGCCCGCCTTGCCGCGCTCAGGGAACGCGCATGGCATAGCGGCGTCCCCGTCTTCCTCGTGCAGCACGACGGCGATCCAGGGCATCGCCTCGCGGTCGGCACGAAAGGCTGGGAAATCAGGCAGGAACTCGCGCCCGGAAGCGATGATACCGTCGTTCACAAGAGGAGCGCCGACTCATTCTTCGAGACTGATTTGGCCGAGCGGCTGGCGGAACGCTCCGTGACCCATCTCATCATCGGCGGCTGCATGTCGCAGTTCTGCGTCGACACCACGGTCCGCCGCGCCGTCTCGCTCGGCTACAACGTCACCCTGATCGCCGACGGCCACACGACCGCCGATTCAGGCTCATTGACCTTCGCCGAGATCGTCTCCCACCATAACGAGACGCTGGATGATTTCGATGCCGGATCGGCGCTGTCGATCGTCCGCACCGCCGCCGAAATCCAGTTCTGAACCAGGTTAATTGGCCCAAACGCAAAACAGCCGGGCCAATGGCCCGGCTGTTGTCATTTTCAGAGAGCGAACCTTAGAAGGTTGCCGCACCGCTGCCCCATGGGCCGTGGTGGAAGTCCTTGCCGTCGAGGCGATCGAAGCCGTGGGCGCCGAAGAAGTCGCGCTGCGCCTGGATCAGGTTGGCGGTGCCGCGGCCCTGACGGTAGGCGTCGAAGTAGGTGAGCGCCGAGGTGAGCGCCGGAACCGGCAGACCGGCCTGCAGGGCAGCACCGACAACGCGGCGAAGCGCCGGCAGCGATTCCTTGACCATATCCGCGAAGGCCGGCGTCACGATCAGGTTGGCGACGTCAGGCGCCTTGGTGAAGGCCGAGGTGATCTCGTCGAGGAACTGCGAACGGATGATGCAGCCGTCACGCCAGATCTTGGCGATGGTTGGCATCGGCAGCGACCACTTGAACTCGCGCGAGGCTTCCGCCATCACAGCGAAGCCCTGCGCGTAGGCGCCGATCTTGGCGGCGAACAGAGCCAGTTCCAGATCCTTGACGAGCTCAGGACCGTAGGCGACCGGGAAATTGTATTCCGGCTTGCCGAAGATCTTCTCTGCGGCTTCGCGCTCGGTCTTCATCGACGACAGGCTGCGGGCAGCAACGGCCGCTTCGATCGCCGTTGCCGGAATGCCCATGTTCTGCGCTTCGATCGCCGACCACTTGCCGGTGCCCTTCTGGCCGGCCTTGTCGAGGATCATGTCGACCATCGCACCGCCGGAGATCGGGTCGGTCGCGGCCAGAACCTTTTCGGAGATCTCGATCAGGTAGGAGTTCAGGCGGCCCTTGTTCCAGTCGCCGAAGATGCCGGAGATGTCCTTGGCGCTCTTGCCGAGACCGTCGCGCAGGATACCGTAGATTTCAGCGATCATCTGCATGTCGGCATATTCGATGCCGTTGTGGATCGTCTTGACGAAGTGGCCGGCACCGTCATTGCCGAGCCAGGCAACGCACGGGTCGCCCTTGTACTTGGCAGCGATCGAGGTCAGCACAGGCTCGACGCGCTTCCAGCTATCTTCCGTGCCGCCGACCATGATCGACGGGCCGTGACGCGCACCTTCCTCGCCACCCGAAACACCCATGCCGATGAAGGTCAGGTCGGTGTCCTTGAGGCGGTCGAAGCGGGCGATCGTGTCGCGGAAGTTGGCGTTGCCGGCATCGATCATGATGTCGCCCTTGGAGAGATGCGGACGCAGCAGCTCCATCTGCTGGTCGACAGGCTCGCCGGCCTTGATCATGATGATGATCGGACGCGGCGGGCGGATCGCCTCGACGAATTCCTCGATCGTCTTGCACGGAATGATCTGCTTCTTCAGATCGCCGGCGCTTTCGTAGAACTCGTCCGTCTTGTCGGGCGTGCGGTTGAACACCGCAATCTTGTTGCCCTTTTCAGCAATGTTCAGAGCGAGGTTGGAACCCATGACCGCAAGGCCGATCAGCCCGATTTCTGCCTTTTCCACGATATCTCTCCGGTTAGAGCATGTCGCGCAAAAGTGTGAAGCGGTTTTGCGATAACGACATGCGGTAAAACAAAGATCTAAAGCGCAACGAGTGAATCTGAAAGATCGCGAGGCGCTTTAGTCAAATTGGACCGGTGTTGTGGCACTCTCTGGCTCATACGGCAAGTTCGATTCGCCCCGGATCGGTCGCGTATTGCGTCCCGTGCGAAGTGAACCATATTGCCACCAAGGCCCTGATGTCGGCGATTTTGGCGCCGACGGCGTCCAAGCGGTAACGATGCACGAGCATTATGCGACGTTAAGCCGCTCGCAAAAATGAAGGAGGAGCAAGCGATGGCGACAATGCCGGCGAGAATCATTCACAGGTCCATCGAGCGGAACTGGCGGGACGTCTGGGCCTTTGCCGGCGCGCCCGAAAACATGCCGCTCTGGGCATCTGGCCTTGCATCCGGCCTGGAGAAAAGCGGCGACGACTGGATCGCCAAGGGCGTTCTCGGTACGGTTCGCGTGAGCTTCGCTCCCCACAACGAATTCGGCGTTCTCGACCATACCGTCACGATCGCGAACGGGTTGCGCGTCTATAACGCGCTCAGGATCGTCCCGAATGGCGACGGCTGCGAAGTGATGTTCACATTGCTGCGGCTGCCGGATATGACGGACGAGCAATTCGAGGCCGATGCGGCGCATGTGGCACGCGATCTCGAGGCGCTGAAGAAGCTGATGGAAATCTAGGAAGCACCGATGACATCTACGAAAACCGAGCTTCGCATCGACTATGTCGAGTTCAACGTCGCCGATATCGAGCGCTCCAAGGCGTTCTACGGCAAGGCTTTCGGCTGGCGCTTCACCGACTACGGTCCCAACTATTGCGAATTCGACGATGGACGCCTGAAGGGCGGCTTCACCAATCTCGAGGCACCCCGCCCAGGCGGCCCGCTCGTCATCCTCTACGCGGATGACCTTGAGGCGGCGCTACAATCGGTCGAAGGCGCGGGCGGCAAGATCGTTCGCCCGATCTTCGACTTTCCAGGCGGCAGCCGCTTTCACTTCGCAGATCCCGATGGCTATGAGCTTGCGGTGTGGACGAAGGCGTGATCAGGCGGCCAGATTGGCCGTCGACGTTGACGATCCGGCTTCCTGCGAGACGATAAGCGCTCCGATGATATAGCCGGAAGAATCCCGCAGCGGCGACATGCGATAGCGCGTTCTCTGAACAACGTTTTCCTCGCGCCGTTCATAGGTTTGGTCGCATGTTCCACCCGCGAAACAAGCGTCGAGCATTCCCTTGATGCAGTCGACGAATCGCGCCTCGCCGAGCACGTCCTTGATATGTCGCCCCACCATCTCGAAGGGCTTGTGCTTGGCATAAGCGGCACTCGCGGCATTGGCGTAGAGATAGCGGTAGTCCTTGGTCACGACCGCGACCCGATCCGGCAGGGATTCGAGGATAGCCGAGTTCAGGAAGTTGCCGTTGTCGGTATTGGGCACATAGGCGGCAGGCGCGGTTACTCGTTCCCGGTCCATGCGCTCCAGCGGCGGCATCTGCCAGCGCGGAACGGTCGAACCGAGATACTGCTCCATCATGTAGGCGAGCAGCTTCACATGCTCGCGCACGGATTCGCTGTCTTCGGCGTACTGATCGATCAGGCAGCCGACAAACTGCATCTGCATGTGCGCGTAAAACAGATTGGTGGCGCGGTAGCCAAGGATTGTCTCGATAAGCGCATCGATGGAGCCGTCGAGGCTGCTCACCCGCGCATCGTCACCGAGCCGTATAGCTTCGTCGATCTGCGAACACCGCAAAGAGAACGCCTGAAAAAGCCCGAGCACGACACCTCCCATGCCGATTTCCGTGAGGGAATGGATTCGATCTAAAGGCTTAAAACGGCATCTTTACCGTTCATAACCCCTCTTGTCAGAAATCGGTAACATGACGCCGTTTCATGTTCAATGACGAAGAGACCTTGTTTTTCAATGACAAGATGTAGTGGACGGACCACTACGTGACTTGGCGCTTGATTTCCCACCGGTCGTGGTACCAAAGCCACTGCTCCGGGTATTCCCGGACCCAGCTTTCAACCTTGTCGTTCAAGAGCTGTGCGGTACCGACCATATCGAGGTTGCCGTTTGCATCGCGCGGCAGCTCGACCTTCGGCTCGATTTCCAACCGATAGCGATTGCCGGGAAGGCGGATGCAGCGGGCCGGATAAACCTCGCAGTTGAACTGGCGCACCAGCTTGCCAAGCAACGGATTGGTCTTCACCGGCAGGCCGAAGAACTCGGTCTTCAGTCCACGGCCGAACTTCTGGTCGACGAGCACGCCGACCCCCTGCTCCGCCTCCAGCTGGCGAGCGAGCGCGAAGGACGATCCGGCATGCGACGGCACCAGCTTGCCCATGCGAGCGCTGCGGAAGTCGAACACCTTCTGCGCCACGTAAGGATTGTTCGGCGGGCGAAAGAGGACGCTGACATAGAGGCCGAAGGCGGCACCCGCCACCGGCAGCAGCTCGAAATTGCCGGTATGGCCGGTAAAGACGATGAAGGGGCGCGGATTTTCCAGGAGATCGAGGAAGATCGGGATCCCTGATACCTCCACCCTGCCCGGCTCGCTCTTTTCGGGATCGAAATCGAACAGCCGATCGAGAAACACGTATTCCGCCGCAAGCCGGCCCATATTGGCCCAGCTGCCAAGCGCGATCCGGTTGATCTCCTCTTCGCTCTTTTCGGGAAAGGCGTTGCGGAGATTGGCGAGGATAAGCTTGTGGCGCTTCATCTTCGGGCCGATCTTGCGCATCAGCCAGTCGATGAAATTGATCGCCCCGTCGGCCGGGAAGATCTTCAGGAAGTTCAGGAAGCCGAACATCACCTGCGCGATCAGCCACTGGCGAAAATGGTCCAGTTTCAGGACGATCCGGGTGATGAACAGCTCCAACGGATCAATCCATCTTCAGGATGATCTTGCCGAAGATCTGGCGCGATTCCATGCGCTCCAGCGCCCGGTCGATGTCGTCGAAGCTGACTTCGGTATCGATGACGGGGTGCACGAGGCCGCGACCCATCTTCTGCATGGCGTCGGCCATGTTTTCCATGCGGCAGCCGAAGGAGCCGAGCAGCTTCAGCTGCTGCTGGAACAGCATCATCAGGTTCATGTCGGTGGAGACGCCGGACGTCGAGCCGCAGGTGACGAGACGCCCGCCGCGCTTCAGGCAGAGCATCGAACCAGCCCAGGTATCCTTGCCCACATGTTCGAAGACGACGTCGACGCCCTTCTTCTTGGTGAGCTTGCGCACCACGCCCTCGAAGCGATCCGTGCGGTAGTTGATCACGTGGTCGGCGCCGAGCGCCTTGGCCTTCTCGATCTTGTCGTCGGAGCCAACGGTGGTGATGACCGTGCAGCCGATCTTCTTCGCAAGCTGGATCGCCGCCGTGCCGATGCCGGAACCGCCGGCATGCACGAGGATCGTTTCGCCCGGCTCAAGCTTGGCGTTGTCGAACAGCATGTGCTCGACGGTGCCGAAGGTAACCGGTGCGACAGCCGCACCAACGGCATCGACGCCGGGAGGTGCCGGAACGAGCAAGCGCGCCGGAAGGTTGACCTTCTCCTGCGCGAAACCGTCAAGATGGAAGCCGTGAACGCCCGAGACATGTTCGCAAAGATTGTCGCGACCTTCGCGGCACGGACGGCAGAGGCCGCAGGTGCGCGCGCCGTAGACGGCGACCAGCTGGCCCGGAAGCACGTTGGACACGCCGGGACCGATTGCCTCGACGACGCCGGATGCTTCCGCACCGATGACGAGCGGCATCTTGCGCTTGGCGAACGCCATGCCGCGCCAGCCCCAGACGTCGATATGGTTGAGCGCGACCGCCTTGACGCGCAACGTCACTTCGCCGGCGCCGGGCGCATCGGGTTCAGGCAGATCGGTGATCTCGAGCTTGCGGTCGTCGATCAGTTGCAGAGCGCGCATGGCAAAATCCTTCGCGGTCGCACCAGCCGGACGGCCGATGCGCGGTTTATGTTTGCTGCTGCGTCCCGCAGGCCCTTACCAGGCGCGGCCGCAACAATGGAATTTATGGTCGCAAACCGCTTAAGCCGGTTCCAGCGCCATGACAAGGCTGGCGTTCTGGCCGCCGAAGCCGAAGGAATTGGAAAGCACGGCATTCACCTGCGCGTCCCGCTTCACATTCGGCACCACGTCGAGAACGATCGCCGGATCAGGGTTGGTGTAGTTGATGGTCGGCGGCAGCGTGCCGGTGCGCATCGTCTGCAGCGAGAACACGGCTTCAACGGCACCCGCCGCCGTCAGCGTATGGCCGATCATCGACTTGTTGGATGACAGCGGGATGGAGGCCATGCGGTCGCCGAAGACAGCGAGCATCGAGCCATATTCCATCTTGTCGTTCTCAGGCGTCGAGGTGCCGTGCGCGTTGATGTAGCCGATATCGCCTTCATCCATACCCGCATCGGCAAGTGCCGCGCGGATCGTCGCGATCGCCGGGCCGCCATCGGGCGAAGACCGGGTGCGGTGGAAGCTGTCGGCCTTTTCGCCGGCACCCTTCATGATCCCAAGCACCTTTGCGCCGCGCGCGATCGCCGACTCCAGCGATTCCAGCACCAGCGTCGCGGCACCCTCGGCGATGACGAAGCCGTCGCGGTCCTTGCTGAACGGCTTGGAGGCCTTGGTCGGATTGTCGTTCTGCGTCGACAGGGCCGAGAGCAACGAGAAACGGATCAGCGCTTCGGCGCTGACCGAGCCGTCGGTCGCAACGGCAAGCGCCCGGTTTGTGCGGCCCTGGCGGATCGCCTCGATGCCGAGCTGGATCGCGGTCGCGCCCGAAGCACAGGCCGTCGATAGAGTGACCGGAAGACCGCGCGTGCCGAAACGATCGGCAAGACGCTCCGAGATGGCGCCGAACAGCGCCGCCTCATGGAAGGCCGGATCGGGACGCTGGCGCATCGCCGTCAGGAAGCGGTCGTAGGCATCACCCGGCTGTGAGGGCGGCGGCGAACGATCGCCAAGTTCGAAGCGGGCGATCCATTCCGGCTCGATCGGAGGTGCCGCGAGAAACAGCGGGCCGTTGAAATCGCCTGATATGTCGGCATCGGCCAGCGCCTCGATCGTCGTCTCGCGCGCGAATGCGTAGGAACGCTCGACGGCGTTCGGCGCCGGAACATCGATGAAATCGACCGTGCCGGCGATGCGCGTCGAAAGACCGTCCGTCGGAAAGCGATTGATGTCGTGGATACCGGATTTGCCCGATATCAGCGCCGACCAGTTGTCCTTGAGGCCCTGCCCCAGCGAGGTCATGATGCCGACGCCGGTAACAGCCACGATCGGGCGGCCGAGATGATCCTTGTAAGCTTGATCCGTCATGTGCCTGCTCCTCACGCGTCCGCCGACAGAACGGCGACGCCTTCGCCACGCTGATGCCCGACCGTCGTGACGACAGCGGCCTTCGTGCCTGAACTCATGGACTTTTCATGGGCGCCGTCGAATGCCGGCACCTTGGCCTCGCCGTCGATGGCAAGCGCGGCCAGCGCCAGCCCGAGGGTGAAGTGCGCTTCCAGCCCATGGCCGGTCACGCCGCCGAAACCGCGGATGGCAGCGTCCGGCAGCTGATGCTCCAGAACCGCCTTTTCGCGCGACGCGAGCTCGGGCATGCCGGATGAACCGGAGAAGATCGCCGTGCTTTCGGCCGGCAGGCCCTTGGCCGGCTCGAGCAGTCGCTCAAGGCGCTTTTCGAGATTGCCGGCGCCGCGATTGCCGCGATCGCCTTCGATGGAGGAGATCGTCGAATAGATATGGGCGCCGCGCGCTTCGGCATGCGCGCGCGATTCGAGCACCAGGAACGCGCCAAGCGAACCGCTGGTGATGCCGCCATCCTTGCGCGACCACAAAGGCTGCCATTCGCCGCGCGAATGCGAGCCGATCGCCTCGAAGAGCAATACCATGTCGAGACGTTCGGCCGAAAACGCGCCGCCAACCAGCGCATGCGAGGATTCGCCCGACTTGATGCGGTAGAACGCGGTCTCGACGGCGGAAATGCCGGCCGATTCCTCACCCATGAAGGTGCGCGACGAGCCGGTGACCTTGTGAACGATCGAGATATTGCCGGCCAGCAGGTTGGAGAGCTGCGCCAGGAAGAGCGTCGGGCGAAGCTCGGTCGTCAGCTTCTCGTTCAAGAGAACTTCACGGTCGTTGCGCTTCAGGCCTTCATCGACGATCAGCGTGTCGACATTGATGTCGCGCTCGCCGCCGCCGGCCGCCACGATCATATCCATCGTGCCGCAGGCTTCGACATTGTCCTTCAGGCCGGCGTCGTCGAGCGCAAGGCCCGCCGCGAACACGCCGATGCGCTGCCAGTTTTCCATCTGCCGCTGATCGCCGCGCTTGGCGATCTGCAGCGACCAGTCCACTTCTGGCAGCGGATGGATCGGATAGGGCTTGAACTTCTCGGTCTCGACGACCGTCTTCGGCGCTTCGGCAGCATTGAGCAGCGCGATATGCGGCTCCTTGCCGACGCCCTGACAGGTTACGATACCGACGCCCGTGATGACGACATCATTCTGAGCCTTGCTCATCCATTCACTCCCTGCGCAGCGATTGCATCCATCAGGCCGATTTCACTGGCGCGTTTCTTGACGATGTCACCAAGCGGAATTTCGCTGAAAGGCATGGTGCGCAGCTTCAGTTGCGCGTCGCACACCTTCTTGCCGCCGCTGGTGATCTTGGCCTTGGTGACCGCGAAGCCCGAGCCGTCGTGCTCCAGAAACGCCTCGATATCGAGGACTGCCTCCGGCTCGACGAAGGTGCGCATCTTCGCACCGTCGACCGACATCAGGAACGGCATGGCCGCGAAATCGGTCGCCGCCAGCACCAGCATGCCGGATGCCTGCGCCATGGTTTCAATGAGAAGCACGCCCGGAACAAGGGGCATGCCGGGAAAATGACCTTCGAACACCGGGCTCTTGGCCGGCACGACGGAGCGTGCCTTGAGTGTCTTGGTCTGAAGGTCGACCGCCTCGACGCGATCGATCATCTGGAAGTATTCCAGGAGCATCGGATCCTCCGGCCGCACAGGCAACATGCCGTCGGCTAGAGCGCCGTGCATCCGAATGGAAGCACAAAGGACGCTCTATCATTTTTTAATCGACAGGACCGAGCCTTGCGAAAATCGGAGCCGATTTCGCAAAGCGCGACCCTGTGGGCCTACTTAGTAACAAAACCGCCCGGCCGCCATGGTGAATGGCGACAGGGCGGAGAAAAAAATTGTGCGTATCGATCAGGCCTTGGCGGCGCGCAGTTCGTCGATCTTGGCGCAGAGGTTCTTCAGCACGAAGTACTCCGACGTGGAAACCTTGCCCTCGTTGACTTCCTGCGTCCACTTTTCGAGCGGGATCTTGATGCCGAATTCCTTGTCGATGGCGAAAACGATATCGAGGAAGTCGAGGCTGTCGATACCGAGGTCGTCGATCGTATGGCTTTCCGGCGTGATCGTATCACGATCGATCTCGCTGGTTTCTGCAATGATGTCGGCAACTTTATCGAATGTAGCGGTCACGCCTGTACCTCTTGGAAATGATAGTTTTCCCCCTCATAGGCAAATCCATTTCAAAAGCCAATGCTTTCGTCCAGCCCGAGGCGCAATTTGCGCAGGCACTGTTGCTTAAACAGCATGCACCAAAAGGCAGCCGGCAACCGTTTCCGCGACGTTTCGCCTCGCTTAGTTCGTGACGACAACCCGCGTATTGGCCAAGCCTGCCTGCCGCGTCATGTCGAAAAACTGCGCCGCATTGTTGGGATGCAGGCGAATGCATCCGTGCGATGCCGGGCGTCCGAGACGCTTGAGATCGAAGGTCGCATGCACGGCATAGCCGCCATTGAAGAACACCGCGTATGGCATCGGCGCATCGTCGTATTTCTTCGAGCGATGGTCACGCGACAGCCACTTGGCGCTCCAGGAACCGACGGGCGTCCTATAACCGGAGCGCGCCGTCGAAACCTTCCAGCGATATTTGACGAATCCGTTCTCGGTCACCGTCATGGTTTGCGAGCTAATGCTGATCTTCGCGATCAAGGTCGAGGCCTCGGCAGCAACGGCCGATAACTGCAGCAACACGATCGCCGCAGCTCCTGCAAGTATAGTTCTCATCGTCCCCTCGTTCATTCTGCATGAATACAGACGAACAAGACTACGCAGTGAGACGTTACATCCACTTAAGGAGCATGGTAATCAATATGATAACAGTATCGCGTCGATCTACAGAAGAAACAGGAAGATCACCAGCGCAACGAAGGCAAGAACCGAGCAGCTGGCATAAAAGACGGAAACCGCGCTCTCGATATCCTCGATGACGGCGGTCTCTCTTCCGCCGCCGTTGATCATCGGCTCCATCACCACGACGCCGGAATAGACCCGCGGCCCCGCAAGCTGCACGTTGAGCGCACCCGCCATCGCCGCTTCCGGGCGTCCGGAGTTCGGCGAGCGATGCATGCCGCCGTCGCGCATCGCGATCTTGAACGCCTCGCGGCAAGCATCACCGCCGCGTCGCAGCCACGCGCCGGCCGCGATCAGCGCGATCGACAGCCGCGCCGCCGGCCAGTTTGCGAGATCATCAAGCCTCGCCGACGCCCAGCCGAAATCGACATAGCGTTCCGACTTGTGGCCGATCATCGAATCCGCCGTGTTCAGCATCTTGTAGGCAAGCAGACCGGGCAGGCCGAACACCAGGTACCACAGCGCCGGCGCCACGACGCCGTCGGAGAAGTTTTCCGCAAGGCTCTCGATCGCCGCACGGCAGACGGCCGGCTCGTCCAGCGTTTCCGGGTCGCGCCCGACAATCATCGACACGGCCTTCCGCCCACCATCGAGGCCACCCTGCCGAAGACCGCTGGCAACCGCCTCGACATGATCGGCAAGGCTCTTCTGCGCCAGGAACACCGTGACGCATAGCACCTCGAGCAAGATGCCCGCAAGCCCGAACAGCGCGAAGAAGAGATGCAGCGCGACACCCGCAACGACGGCGATCAGTAGCAGGGCCGCGATGACGAGCATGCCGTTACGACGGCGGCTCTTGCCTGGCAGTTCCGTCCGGTTGAACAGAGTCTCCATCCGCGAGATCGCCTTGCCGAACAGCACAATCGGGTGCGGCAGCCGCGCCCACAGCACATCCGGATCGCCAACGATCCTGTCGAGCATCAGGGCAAGCACCAGCACGAGAAGATTCAGTTCAAAAATCATCGATTGAAGCTCATCAGGGCATCGGCGAGCCTGAGATCGCCAGTGGTATCCGGGGTCACGCCGAAACGCAGCCAGGAAGGGGCATAATCGAACTTGCGGACCAGAATGTGGTGGACGCACAGATGTGCGTGCAACGCATCCGCGGCCTCGTCTTCGACCAGCGAGAAAAGCGCGGTGCCGCCACGAATGCGAAGCCCGCCCTTGGCCAGAACCTCGCGCATCGCCTCGCTGCGCTCAGCGATTGCACGTCGCAGCGGCTCTATATCTGTGCGCAGCAGGGAGGCGGCGATCGACAGCCCCGGCCCGGAGACGGCCCAAGGGCCAAGCAGGCTCTCGAACCGATCGAGAAGCTCCCGCGCCGCGATGACAAAACCAAGCCGCAGCCCGGCAAGACCGAAGAACTTGCCAAAGGAGCGAAAGACGATGAGATTGGCGTGGTCAGCAACACGAGCGGCGACGCTGGCCTCGGGCACGGTGTCGCCGAACGCCTCATCGACGACGAGAATCCCTCCCCGCGCCGCCAGCCGGCGCGCAAGATTGAGGAGCAACTCGGGCTGGTAGATCCGGCCATCGGGATTATTAGGATTGACGATGACAACAAGCGCATGATGGTCACCGATCTCGTCGATCCCATCAAGCCGATCGACAGCCGCTCCGGCCATCACGAAGGCCCGCTCATATTCACCGTAAGTCGGCCCAAGGACCGCGACCCGCCCGCCCGCCGCAATCAAGCGCGGCAGAAGCTGAATGACCGATTGGGTGCCGGGCACCGGCAACGGCAGAGTATTGCCGCTCCCGTAGTAATCCCGCGCTGCCTCCCGTGCCTCGTGGACGAGATGCTGATCCGGCAACCGGTGCCAGGCGCGTATGGGGATCTCAGGCAGAACGGCCGGAAACGGGCTGATACCAGTTGAAAGGTCGAGCCAATCCTCGGGCTTGCCACCATAAAGCGCTGCGGCCGCCGTTATGCCGCCGCCATGGATAATCGGGGCATTCATCGTGCCGGTCCGCCCGCGCTACCCGAGGCCTGTCCACTGACCTGAGCCGCCACGTCGATGAGATGCATGTAGGACCCGGCCACCTGCCAGCGCTGGAGGCCGGCCGTGCCGAGATCGTTGTTCAATGCGTCGGTCACCTTGAAAAGCCTATCCGCCTCGCCCTCTGACACCACCGACGAATAGTGAAACTCGTGCGCGGTCATTGGCTGCGTGAAGAACGAGCCATTGATGGGGTAGACCCGCCGATAGCCGAGATGGCGCCTGCGCTCCTCATAGCTGGTGACCAGCGGCAAAAGCCCGAGCATTTCGTGGCGTTCGCCGCTAGCATCCACCAGCCCGTCGCCCATCACCATGTAGCCGCCGCACTCCCCATAGATCCGCACCCCGCCTTCGGCCGCCTGGCGCATGCTCTCGCGAAAGGTCGAGGCGGCGGCAATGCGTCCGGCATGCAGTTCCGGATAGCCGCCGGGGAGATAGATGGCGTCGGCGGTGCGCTCCGGCGGCTCGTCGGCAAGCGGCGAGAAAAACGAGATATCAGCGCCGCGACGCCGCCAGCCAAGCAGCATGTGCTCATAGCAGAAGGCGAATGCGATATCGCGCGCCACCGCGATCCGGCTGCCGAGCGGCGGCAGGCGGTCGATATTGGCGGTCGAGGGCCGTGCGAACCCCTGTCTTGCGACACGCATCAGGAAATCGAAATTGCAGTTCTGCGAGACCGCCTGCGCAGCATGCTCGACGAATTTCTCCAGCGCCTCATGCTCGCCCGCCTGCACCAGACCGAGATGCCGCTCCGGCAGCGCGATCTCGGCGTCGCGGCGCACGACCGCGATCACAGGCATGCGGCTCGCCTCAAGCGCCTGGCGCAGCATCATCTCATGCCGATCGCCACCAACCTTGTTCAAGATGACGCCGGCGATGCGGACATCGGCGCGGAACCCGGCAAAGCCGGCCACAAGTGCCGCGACAGACTGCGACATATGCGAAGCGTCAACCACCAGCACGACGGAAAGCCCCAGCATCGCCGCCAAATCCGCCGCCGTGCCCTTGCCGTCGGCCGCCCCGTCGAAGAGACCCATCATCGCTTCGATGACCAACAGCCGGTCGCCGGAGCGGTGCAGCGTCGCGTTGGCGGCGATCAGCTCGGGGCGCATCGCCCAGGGATCGAAATTGAGGCAGGCGACACCGCTCGCCGCAGCATGGAAGGCCGGATCGATATAGTCAGGCCCCGCCTTGCCAGGCGCGACCTCCACCCCGCGCTTGCGAAGCGCCCTGAGGAGCCCAAGCGTCACCGTCGTCTTTCCCGACCCGGAGGACGGGGCTGCAATCAACAGACCACTCATGCCGTCTCCTTACTGCCGGACCTCCGGAACGGATCGGGATGCAACCGTCGTCCGGCCAGCGCACCCAGCCAATCGAGAGAACCACGCAACCGCACCACCTCGCCGACCACCACGATCGCCGGCGGCTCGATACCCGACGTCAGCGCCGCGGCCGGCGCCTCGCCGAGCGTTGTTTCCAGTACCTGCTGCGCGCTCGTCGACGCGTTACAGACGAAGGCGACCGGCTCGTTGCGCGAGCGCCCCGCGGCAATCAGGTTGGCACTGATCTCGGCAATATGCTTCATCGCCATATACATGACGATGACGGGCGAGCCCTTGCCTATAGCATCCCAGTTTATCGCGTCCGGCACCAGCCCCGATGAATTGTGGCCGGTCAAAAACGTCACCGCATGATTGATGTCCCGGTGGGTCACGGGGATGCCCGCATAGGCAAGCCCACCGATCCCCGCCGATATCCCCGGCACGATGCGAAACGGCACGTTGTATTCGACCAGCGTCAGCGCTTCCTCGCCGCCACGACCGAAGACGAAGGGATCGCCACCCTTCAGCCGGAGAACGCGATTTCCCGCCTGCGCGAGTTCGACGAGGCGAAGCGAGATATCGCGCTGCTTGGCGGAAGGCTTGCCGCCGCGCTTGCCCGCATATTCGAGAACAGCGCCCGGCCGCGCCAGCTTCAGGCACTCGGCATCGACCAACGCGTCGTGCACGATGACATCGGCTTCCATCAGCCCCTTGACCGCAAGCAGCGTCAAAAGGCCCGGATCGCCGGGCCCCGCGCCCACGAGCCAGACACTGCCGGGATCCATCGCCGGGAGGTGAGAAAGTACCGTTTCGATCATGACGATGATCTATGCCCGGCGGCTGACAACGTCAACGCCGCAAACGCGGCGAAGATGCACGACACGATCACGCCGATTACAGCCCGCCAAGCGGACTCAGATTATGAAGATATCGGCGCAAGCGGCTGAATGGATTCGCCAATGCGCTTGCGCCGAAATACCGATGATGATTGCCGACTAAGCGTTCAGCAACGTATCGCGGATCAGGTCGATGACCTCTTGCGACTGAATACCGGTGCAGGCGATCTGGCTCGGCAGGCCGTCCCAATCGCCCGGCGGGAAACGACGGCCGTCCTGCTTGATGATCGTCTGGCCATCGGCGATGCCACCGCACACGACGCGCATCGCGCCCGAGATCGTGGTGAACAGCTCCGGCGCCACGACATAGACGCAAGCGCAGCTGTCATGCACCATCATCCCGTCCTCGACGGCATGCTTGTAGAAATCGATGTAGAACTGCGAGAGTTTGTCGAGCAGCTGCACGGCCTTGTCGCCCTTGGCCGCCATCTCGCCGAGATAGCCACGGCTCATCGTGGTGATCGCGGTGACATCGAGGCCGATGACGACAACCTGCCACGGCGCGGTGAGCACGATATCGGCGGCCTCGGGGTCGCCATGGATATTGGCTTCGGCAACAGGCGTCACATTGCCCGGCACATAGAAATTGCCGCCCATGATGACAACCTGCTTCACCAGCCCGGCAATGTCAGGATCTTCCTTCAGCGCCAGAGCAAGGTTGGTCATGCGCCCGACAGCCACCAGCGTCACCTCACCCGGATTGGCGCGCACAGTGTCGATGATGAACTTGTAGGCCGGACGCGGATCGAGCGGCACATCGACCACCTCGGGAACGTTGATGTTGCCGAGCCCGTCATCGCCATGCACGAAGGTCGGCCAGGCGCCTTCCTTGCGCGACGGATCGATCGTGACACTCGCGCCCTTGGCGACGGGTGCCGGAATGTCCCATTCGCGCTTGAGGAACAGCGCATTGCGCGTCGTCGTCTCGATCGAGGCGTTGCCAAACACGGTCGTGATGCCGAT
The DNA here is from genome assembly GCA_900467745.1 of Hyphomicrobiales bacterium. Classification (GTDB taxonomy): domain Bacteria; phylum Pseudomonadota; class Alphaproteobacteria; order Rhizobiales; family Rhizobiaceae; genus Rhizobium. The sequence continues at coordinate 6,082 of UBQW01000041.1, read as the reverse complement.
CAGATCGATGTCGGCATGACGGTGCAGGAAAAGCAGCGCCATCGCATCGTCAACACCCGGATCCGTATCGTAAATCACCTTATGCATAATCGTCCCTCTTGCATGTTTTCATGGCATGTCTTGGCAGCCGCGCGACAGAACCGCTGCGGCTGCATCGGCGGTCACCATAGCGAGCGCTATTCTTTCCGCAACAGGGCGCGTGCGATCGCGGCAGTCGCATGCGCCGATTTGATTTTCGGCAACACAAGCTCTGCATCGGGCCCGATCGCAGCCAATGCCGCGGATTCCGCAACCCCATGGCAGCCCACCCGCGCGAAGACGACATCGGAAGGGCTCTTGATCCTCGGCGTCTCCCTCTCGAGCGTTACGGCATCGAAGAATACTGAGGGAACCGCAAGGCGCGCGGCAACCAACGCCATCGCCGGCTCGTCGCACCGGGAATCGATCGAAGCCACCCCAGCAACCTGACCGGGCTCGACACCCGCCATCTCCAAAGCCGAAGCGACCAGCGCCATGACCTCGTCAGCCGATGTCGCGCGCTCGCAGCCGAGGCCGAGCACGTAGCGGCGGGTGGTATCGAAGGAGAGTGCGGTCATATCCAGAAAATGCCGGTTGCCTGTGTCACGCAAGCCATTGCAGCCCCGTCAGGTAAATGCAACAAGCGCGACGACACAGCGCATTAGCAGCCCCACAGGTTTCCCCTTGTCCGATCTTGCCCCCCACCTGCTTTTTCTCCTCGCCCTTGCAGCTTTCCTTGCCGGTTTCGTGGATGCCATAGCCGGTGGTGGTGGCCTCATCACCGTTCCGGCCATGCTGATCGCGGGCATCCCGCCGCTGCAGACGCTGGGCACCAACAAGGTGCAATCGGTCTTCGGCGCGGCATCGGCCACCATCGCCTATGCCCGCAAGGGCCACGTGGACCTGCGCGATCAGTTGCCGATGGCGTTGATGGCGGTCATGGGCGGGGCGCTCGGCGCGGCCCTTGCGACGATCGTGCCGGGCGATGTGCTGAGGGCAATCATGCCGGTCCTGCTGATCGCGATCGCGCTCTACTTCGCGCTGAAGCCGAACCTTGGCGATGTCGACAAGCACCGCCGCATCACGCCCTTCGCCTTCGGCCTCACGCTGGTGCCTGCCATCGGCTTTTACGACGGCGTTTTCGGCCCCGGCACCGGCTCGTTCCTCATGCTCGGCTTCGTGTCGCTGGCGGGCTTCGGCATGCTGAAGGCAACCGCGCACACCAAGCTCCTGAACTTCGGCTCGAACGTCGGCGCGCTCGCCGTCTTTGTCTCCTTCGGCGCGATCCTCTGGAAGGTTGGTCTGCTGATGGGCGTCTGCCAGTTTCTCGGCGCCCAGCTCGGCTCGCGGCTTGCCATGCGAATCGGCGCCAAGCTGATCAAGCCGCTGCTCGTCATCGTCTGCATCGCGTTCACGATCAAGCTCTTGTCCGACCCCGCCAATCCGCTGCGCGTCTGGCTCGGGCTCTGAACCTCAGAACAGCGCAAGAAGCAGCGCTCCGCCGGCGATCAGGCTGACACCGAGCCAGTTCATCATGTTGAGCTTCTCGCCGAGAAAGACGACGCCGAAGATGGCGACGAGCACAATCGACAGCTTATCGATCGGCGCGACACGGGCGGCATCACCGATCTTCAGGGCGCGGAAATAGGCAAGCCACGACGCGCCCGTCGCAGCGCCCGAGAGGCAGAGAAACAGCCAGGTCTTCGACGAGATGCTGGAGAACGGCTGCCACTGCCCGCTCGCCAGCACGATGGCGCTGATAATGACAAGAATGACGACAGTGCGGATGAGCGTCGCGAAATCGGAATTGACGCCGGCCACGCCGATCTTCGCGAAAATCGCCGTCAGCGCCGCGAACGCGGCCGACAGCACAGCCCAGAAAACCCAGCTTTGCGTCATCAGAACTCCACGCCCGCCTGCCCTTTGATGCCCGAGCGGAACGGATGCTTGATCAGCTCCATCTCCGTCACCAGGTCGGCAATCTCGATCAGCTCATCCTTGGCATTGCGCCCGGTGAGAACGACGTGAGTCATATAGGGCTTTTCCGTTTTCAGAAACTCCACGACCTCGTTGATATCGATGTAATCGTAGCGCAGCGCGATGTTGATCTCATCGAGCAGCACCATCGAGTTTCGCTCGTCGCGGATCAGCTCTTTCGCCTTCTCCCAGGCAGCGCCGGCGGCAGCCACGTCACGCGCGCGATCCTGCGTCTCCCAGGTAAAACCCTCGCCCATCGTATGGAACTGGCAGACATCGGAGAAATGCTTCTCGATCAGGTCGCGCTCGCCCGTCCACATCGCACCCTTGATGAACTGCACGACGGCGGACGGCTTGCCATGCGCGATATGGCGGAAGATCATCCCGAAGGCCGAAGACGACTTGCCCTTGCCCTTGCCGGTGTGAACGATGATCAGGCCCTTCTCGCCCGTCTTCGTCGCCATGATCTTGTCGCGCGCGGCCTTCTTCTTGGCCATCTTCTCGCTGTGGCGGGCATCGTCGTGGCCAGTGGCCTCCGTCGTCGTTTCGGTGGTTTCCTCAGTCATGTCAAACTTCCCCGGATGCAATCTTCAATCGGTCGGCGGTGTCGGCACCGCCTGATCTGTCGTGTCTGTTGTCTGTGGCGGCGAGATCGAACTGCGCCGAATTGCTGCGCGGCGTCCAAAGCCGCAGCTCGATCGCCTCGAGCAACCGCTCTCTCATCTCGTCGTAGGCGTGCGGGTTCTTCTCGATCATGAAATCGCGCACGCGCTGATCGACGACGAAGGCCTGATACACCGCTTCGAAATGATGGTTGCCGACAGCGCCTGTCGTCGCCGCGAAGGCGAAGAGATAATCGACCGTTGCAGCGATCTCGAAAGCACCCTTGTAGCCATGGCGCATCACGCCATCGATCCACTTCGGATTGACGACGCGGCCGCGCACCACGCGGGCGATCTCTTCCTCCAGCGAGCGGATGACCGGCTTTTCCGGCATGGAGTGATCATTGTGATAGATCGACGGCCTGCTGCCGCCGAGCGTTTCCGCCGCCGCCGCCATGCCGCCTTCGAACTGGTAGTAGTCGTCGCTGTCGAGCAGGTCGTGCTCGCGATTGTCCTGGTTCTGCACGACAGCCTGGATGGAGCGCAGCCGCTCTTCGAAGACGCCGCGCTCAGCCCGGCCCTCTTCGCCGGCGCCATAGGCATAGCTGCCCCAGACCAGATAGGCCTCCGCCAGATCGGCGCGCCGCTCCCAGCCCTTCTCATCGATCAGCGCCTGCAGCCCGGCGCCGTAAGCCCCAGGCTTCGACCCGAAAATCCGATACCCTGCCCGCCTCTTCGCCTGCGCCACATCTAGTCCAGCCTCTTCAAGCCGCGCCGCCTCGCCGCGCATCCGCGCCGCGATCGGATTATCTTCCGCATCCTCTTCCAGAGCCCCGACGGCCCGGATCGCCCTGTCGAACAGCGCGATCTGCTCCGGAAAGGCATCGCGGAAGAAGCCCGAAATGCGCAGCGTTACATCCACCCGCGGCCGCCTCAGCAGAGCCTGCGGAATGATCTCATAGCCAGTGACCCGCCGCGAGGTCATGTCCCAGACCGGCTTGACGCCGATCAGCGCCAGCGCCTGGGCGATATCGTCACCGCCGGTGCGCATGTTGGATGTGCCCCAGGCCGTCAGCCCGAAGGACACCGGCCACTCGCCATGATCCTGCACATAACGGCGAACCAGAAGCTCCGCCGATTTCTTGCCCAGCTCATAAGCCGCCGGCGTCGGCACCGCTCGGCTGTCCACGGAGTAAAAATTCCGCCCCGTCGGCAACACATCCGGCCGCCCGCGCGTCGGTGCGCCGGAGGGACCCGGAGGCACGAAGCGACCGTCGAGCCCACGCAGCAAGCCTTCGATCTCGGCGTCGCCACAGGCGAGGATGGCGGGTTTTAGGCGGGTTTCTATCTCGTGGAGGACCGCTTGGGTGGAGTGCCAGTGGTGCGGGCATGGCAGTTCGCCGGATACGAACTTGGCGGCCAGTAGTTCAATACGCTCGACGGTATCGCCTTGTGTACGCCACGGGTCGGACGAGACGTCCGCGAGGATATCGGGGCGTGGGCCGGTCCATGCGGCGGCCATGTCGCAATCGAGAGGGTCGAAGGAAGCGCCGGCGGGTGGGTTACCCCCCTCTGCCCTGCCGGGCATCTCCCCCACAGGTGGGGAGATTGGCTGGGCACGCCCGCTCGCTCCAACCTTTGCGGCTTGCGAAGACGCTTGCCACGAGTCGATCTCCCCCCTTGTGGGGGAGATGTCCGGCAGGGCAGAGGGGGGTACCCCACCCGCCAAGCTCCCGACCACTCCACCAACACTCCCGAAAACATCCCCAGCAATCGCCCGCTGCAAACTCCGGTCCCCGCCTTCACCCAGCCCACGCGGCACACGCGCCAACGCCACCGTCAGATCCGTCAGCAACCGCCCTTCCGGCGACACCCCAAACACATGCAGCCCGTCCCGGATCTGCATCTCCTTCAGATCGCACAGATAGGCATCAAGCTTCTTCAGCGCCTCGCTCTCGCTTTCCCCCTTGGCTATCCCCGCATCCTGATCAAGCCCGATATTGGCCACCAGCTCAAGGATCTGCTTCCCCAGCAGCCGGATTCGTCGCGGATCGCCGCCCGACGCCTCGTAATACTCGTCGACCAGCGCTTCGAGATCCTTCAGCGGCCCGTAGCTCTCGGCGCGCGTCAAAGGTGGCGTGAGGTGGTCGATGATCACGGCGGCGGTGCGGCGCTTGGCCTGCGTTCCCTCGCCGGGATCGTTGACGATGAAGGGGTAGAGATGCGGCAGCGGCCCAAGGATCGCTTCCGGGTAACAGCTTTCCGACAACGCCAGCGCCTTGCCCGGCAGCCATTCGAGATTGCCGTGCTTGCCCATGTGGATCACCGCATGCGCATCGAACTGATGGCGCAGGAAGGCGTAGAACGCCAGATAGCCATGCGGCGGCACGAGATCCGGCGAATGATAGCTTTCCTTCGGATCGATATTATAGCCGCGCGCCGGCTGGATGCCGACAAGCACATCGCCGAAACGCGTGAACGGCAGCGCGAAAGCGCCGTCCACGACATAGGGATCAGCCTCTGGCTCGCCCCAGCGCGCGCCGATCTCGTCTTGAATCTTTTTCGGAAGAGTTGCGAGGAAATCCTTGTAACGACTCATGGAAAGCGTCTCGCGGACAATCTTCCCATTACGCCCGGAATTGGTCGGCCCATCCATGATATGACGCATCAGCGCATCGCCATCCTCAGGGATGTCACCAACAGGATAACCAGCCTTCCGCATCGCCTGGAGCACCTCAATCGTACCCGCTGGCGTGTCGAGACCAACGCCGTTCCCCAACCGTCCATCGCGGTTCGGATAGTTCGCCATCACAAGCGCCACCCGCCGCTCAGCCGGTTTTGCATGCCGCAGCCGCGCCCAGTTGGCGGCCAGCCGCGCCGTGTAGCGCATCCGCCCCGCATCCGGCTCGCTGGCAACGATATTGGCCTCGACCAGCGCATCATAGCGCGCTGCCGATTTGAACGAGACAGCGCGTGATAGAACGCGACCATCGACCTCGGGCAACGCCACGTTCATGCCGAGATCACGCGCCGAAAGACCTTGCGAAGAGCTTTCCCACGCTTCCTTCGAGGATGCTGAAAAGATCGCCTGCAGCACCACCGCGTCGCTCGCTTCCAGCACCGTCGGCTGCCGCTCAGCACCGGGAGCCGAAACGGCGAAGCCGGTGGTGTTGATGACGACATCGGGCTTTGTGGCCGCGAAGACGCTTTCGAGGATGCCCTTGGAGATGGGATCCTTGAGGCTATAGGCGAAGACCGGCAGCGGCCGGATACCCTCGGCGATCAGCGCTTCTATAAGAGCCTCGACCGGTCGGGTTTCCCCGCTTTGCACGAGGGCGCGGTAGAAGGAGATGGCGATGGTGGGGGCGTTAGTCGCGACTAACCTCTCGCCCGTATTACCCCTCTCTGCCCTGCCGGGCATCTCCCCGACAGGTGGGGAGATTGGCTGGGGGCGGCCGCTCGTTCCCCGCTCAATTTTTGCGAAA
>UBQW01000027.1 GCA_900467745.1 Hyphomicrobiales bacterium | reverse complement strand
ACGGCGGTTCAGTGCTCATCACGGGGGCGTTGAACAGCACTGATTTCGAATATGGCGTCGAACGGTTCGTATTCGCCGACGGCACCGTTTGGACGCGCGCTAATATCACAACGCATATCGCCTATGTTGGGGGAACCGCTGGGAACGAAACAATAACGGGAACGACAGGCGCAGACTTCATTCACGCCGGCGCCGGTGACGATACGCTGGTTGGTCTGGCCGGCAGTGACACGTTTGTTTTTCGACAGGCATTTGGCCATGATATTATCACCGATTTCGTGTCAGGTGCAGGATCTGCAGATTTGATCGACATCGGCTCGGATATCTTCGCCGACTTTGCGTCAGTCATGGCCGCCGCAACACAAGTGGGTGCCGATACACTGATCACGCATGACGCGAACAACTCGATCCTACTGAAGAACGTGGCGCTGGCAAATCTGCACTTGGACGACTTCCACTTCACCACGGCGGCATAAGGTAGGGCGACTGTTTGTCTCAGAGCAACATAAAGCCGCCACAGGTCTTTCTTGTGGCGGTTCTCTCCTCGCTCAAACGAGCATTCATCGGCATAGGTCTTACAAGCGCAGTTGTAAACGTGCTCGCCTTGACGGGGTCGTTCTTTATGTTGCAGGTCTACGACCGCGTTATACCAGGCCATAGCCTTCCAACCCTTGTAGGGCTCGGCATTATTGCGGCGACGCTTTACGTATTCCAAGGAGTCTTGGAGTTTATTCGCTCCATGCTACTCGTGCGCGTCGGCATCTCTGTCGATGAGCGCCTTGGCGCCACGGTCTACGAATCTCTCATTCTGTTGGCGTCCCGAATGCAGACGACCGGTGACGGCCTCCAATCCGTTCGGGACCTCGACAGCGTCCGTGGTTTCCTATCTGGACCAGGTCCTACAGCGCTCTTCGACTTTCCATGGATGCCGTTCTACCTTGGCCTCTGCTTCCTGTTTCATCCTTGGATCGGTGTCACTGCCCTGGCAGGGGCAATCTTGCTCGTGGGCCTAACGGTTATCGCGGAGCGGAAATCGAGACAACCTGCAAAGGATGCAGCAAAGATCGCGTCCGAGCGTATTGTCCTGGCTGAGGCGACCCGTAGGAACTCGGAAGCTGTATTGGCCATGGGTTTCGGCCATCTTCTCGCTCAGAGGTGGAACGATATCAACAAGCGCTATCTCGACAACCATTTGAAGTCTTCCAGAGTCACCGGATCCCTGGCGACGACATCGAAGATCTTTCGCATGGTCCTGCAATCAGCCGTCCTTGCTGTTGGTGCGACGCTCGTCATTCGTCAGGAGGCGACGGGCGGTATTATGATCGCGAGTTCGATCCTGGTCAGTCGAGCGCTGGCACCCGTGGAGCTCGCTATCGGCCAGTGGAAAGGATTTTCCGCAGCGAGGGACAGTTGGGCGAGACTCGTTAAGCTATCTGATCTCATGAGTACAAGCGCGCCTGAGGTGTCGCTCCCCACACCCTCAAAATCTCTGAAAGCCGAGAATCTGTATGTCGCGGCTCCTGGCACAAAGAACGCAATCGTCCGGGGAGTGTCATTCGAACTCAAGGCTGGTGAGGCGGTCGGCGTGATCGGCCCGAGTGCATCAGGCAAGTCGTCGCTAGCTCGCGGCTTGGTTGGGCTCTGGCAGCCGCTAGCGGGAGCCGTTCGTCTGGATGGTGCATCGTTAGCACAGTGGGAACCGCGCGACCTTGGCACCCATGTTGGATATCTTCCACAGGACGTGTCCCTATTTGCGGGTTCGATCGCAGAGAACATTGCACGCTTCGATCCGGATGCGCCGTCCGACAAGATCATTGCCGCCGCAAAAGCCGCAGGGGTCTATGATATGATCGTGCAGTTCCCCGGCGGTTTCGACACAAAGATTGGCGAGCAAGGATCTGAATTATCAGGCGGCCAGAGGCAACGGATCGGTCTCGCCCGTGCGCTCTACGGCGAGCCGTTCCTGGTTGTACTCGATGAGCCGAACTCAAACCTCGACAGTGACGGAGAAATTGCCCTCTCACGAGCGATCGCTGGCGTGCGGGCGCGTGGCGCCGTAGCAATCGTCATAGCGCACCGGCCGAGCGCGCTCGCAGCCGTTGATAAGGTTCTCGTACTTGCCAACGGTCAGATGCAAGCCTTTGGGCCAAAAGAAGAAGTGCTTAAGCAAGCGACGCAACCTGCCACGCAAGCACCGCCTTCGCTGCGCTTGGCTGTCGCGAATGAGGATACGACGCAATGAATAGGGCGCCAAACGCGGAGAAGGCGATACGCCGACTGACCTTTGCCGCGGTTTCAACAGTGGCACTGTTGGTCGGTGCACTCGGCGGCCTTGCGGCGACCATCCGACTGCAGGGCGCCGTGATTGCATCGGGCACGCTCGTGGTGGATAGCTATGTCAAACCCGTCCAACATCTCAAGGGTGGAACGGTGGGTGAGATCTTCGTCAAGAATGGAGACCGCGTCGCGGCGGGACAGATCCTTGTTCGCCTAGACGATACCCAGACGCGCGCGAACCTGGCCATTGTATCCAAGAGGCTTAAGGAACTCTCCGCTCGAATTGCTCGCCTGTCCGCAGAGCGAGACTCCCGAGACGTCATTAGCTTTCCCGAGGCTTTGCTTCGTGACCGCAACGTCGTTGATGTTGCCGCGGTATTAAACGGTGAACAGCAGCTTTTTGACGATCGCCGGCTATCGAAAAAGGGCCGAAAGGCTCAGCTGACCGAACGAATTCAGCAACTCTCGAAACAATCTGATGGTCTCACAGCCCAGCAGGATGGCAAGCTTGAAGCAATTGGGATCATCAAAAAGGAACTCGCCAGTCTCCAGCCGCTCCTCGACCAGGGCATTATACCGGCAACCCGGGTCTACGCTCTACAAAGGGACGCGGCCGATCTAAATGGGGAGCTTGGAAGCTTGATTGCCTCAACAGCTGAGACCAACGGCAAGATTGCGGAAACAGAACTTCAAATCATTCAAGTCGACGACGATCAACGAACCGAGGTATCAGACCAACTTCGCCAGGCCGAAAGCGAGTTAGGCGAATACTCCGAGCGTCTTATCGCGGCAGACGACGAGATCAGGCACATCGATATCAAGGCCCCGCAGGCAGGAGTGGTTCACCAATTAGCCGTTCATGCCTCCGGCGCCGTCGTCTCCCCAGGTGAGGCCATCATGAAAATTGTACCAGAGGCCGACGCCCTTACACCGGAACTGAAGATATCCCCTCAGGATATCGACCAAGTTGCGGTGGGACAGGACGTTCGACTGCGGTTCTCGGCATTCAGCCAGCGAACGACCGAAGAGTTGGACGGTAGAATTTCCAAGATTGCAGCAGACCTTACCGAGGACCCCAAAACCGGCCAGACGTACTACAGCATTCGTGTGTCCGTTCCCGAAACTGAATGGGCGAGACTTGGCGAACTATCGCCCCTCGCGGGGATGCCGGTGGAAGCGTTTGTGCAAACAGGCGAGCGTACAGCGCTCGCTTATCTTGCCAAGCCGTTTACAGACCAGGTGGCGCGTGCATTTCGAGAGGAATGAGATCAAATCGACTGGTTTTGTGGAAGCCTATAGACCGACGCCAGGCCAGATGTACGCTTCGCCAAAACATTTCAGCTGTGTTCCCGTTATCGAGAAGGCGACTTGATGCTGATCCTTTGTGCTACGGAAAGTTGAGAGAGAATTCGGTAATTGCAAAGCTTATCCTTTCAATGCCGTTGCAGTAGGGAGGCACCATCATGCTAACCCTCGATGCTTGCGTTGGCCGCTGCTAGTTTGTCGGCGGCAACCGACTTGCGATCCGGGCGGATCAGGCGGACAACGACAGCGATTGAAAGTAAGCGGTTAGCCGAGGGCGTGGGGCTTGAAGTTCCAGGGCATAAGCGCCTCGATTTCAGATACAGGCCAGCCTTGAGCGATGCGGGTCAATGTCTGTGAGAGCCAGTCGAGCGGATCGACGTTGTTCATCTTGGCCGTCTGGAGAAGCGTGGCCAGCGTCGCCCACGTGCGTCCGCCGCCCTCGCTGCCGGCGAATAGACTGTTCTTCCTCGTAATTGTTTGGGGCCTGATCGCGCGCTCGACGATATTGGAGTCGATTTCGATCCGGCCGTCCGTCAAGAAGCGCTCCAGTGCTTCGCGCCGGTTGAGCGCGTAGCGGATCGCTTCGGCAGTCTTGGACTTGCCAGAGACCTTGCCCAATTCCTTCTCCCAAAGGTCAAAGAGGCCGGAGACGATGGTTGCAGATCTTTCCTGACGCAGCATGGAGCGGCTGTCGGGATCCCGACCGCGGACCTCATCCTCAGTGCGCCACAGCTCTGTCATCGCGATGATCGTGTCCGTTGCAGTCTTTGAGACACCACTGATGTGGAGGTCGTAAAACTTGCGGCGCAGATGCGCCCAGCATCCTGCGAGCCGGATCGTTTCATTGCTGCCGGCCTTGGCACGCGTCTTGGCGAGATTGGTATAGGCCGAGTAGCCGTCTACCTGCAGGATGCCGCCAAATCCGAAGAGATGACGCGCGACGCATTCAGCGCCCCTACTGTCCTCAAATCGATAGGCCACCATCGGCGGACTAGTTCCGCCGTAGGGCCTATCATCGCGAGCATAGGCCCAAAGCCAGGCCTTCGTCGTTTTCCCCGAACCGGGCGCAAGTGTGGGCAAGGTCGTTTCGTCGGCGAAGATCCTTTCGCCCTCCTTGACGCGCTCAAGGATGTAATCGGCGCATATCTGCAGTTCAAAGCCCAGATGCCCCATCCACTGGGCCATCAACGATCGGCTGATCTCGACACCGTCGCGTAGATAGATTGCCTCCTGCCGGTAGAGCGGAAGGCCGTCCGCGTATTTGGAGACGGCGATATATGCGAGCAGCCGCTCCGTTGGCAGGCCGCTTTCGATGATGTGTGGCGGTGCCAAAGCCTGGAGCACGCCATCGTTGCCCCGGAAGGCATATTTGGGGCGACGCGTCACGATGACCCGGAACTTCGGCGGCACGACATCCAGTCGTTCCGAGCGATCCTCACCAATCAGGACCTTTTCCAACCCCTCGCAGCCGGCCGGGATCTCTGGCTCGATCACTTCCTCGATGCGTTCGAGATGAGCGGCAAAACCCTTGCGCGGACGTGGTGCTCGTTTCGGCTTGTCTTTGGCCGCATGATCAAGCTCGCTCTGGATTGCCGAAAGGCCGGTCTCGACTTCCTCGAAGGCAAAGGACACCTGTTCGTCGTTGACGCCAAGGCGCAATCGCTCGGAACGTGTGCCATGTTGGGTGCGCTGGAGAACCTTCAGGATTGATGTGAGGTTGGCAATCCGCTCGTTGGCGCTCTTTTCCACCGCCTCCAGCCGGGCGATCTCAGCTTCAGCAGCTTTCAGCCGAACTTCTTTCGCAGCCTGCTCGCGTGCCAGCGCGAGTACCATCGCTTTCAGCGCTTCAACGTCGTCCGGCAGGTCGTAAGGGGGCAAATCCATGGCAATGATTAGAGCACAAAAGCAGCCGTTTTCCCAACCATTACAGCGGCATGATTCAACTTGTCGCAGGCGCTGTCAGCCCGTCAACAAGGGTCGCCTGACCTTGGCCGGGCGGATCTTTTTCCAATCCATTCCGGCCAGCAACGCCATCAGCTGAGAATGGTCCAGACGTATCCGGGCCGCCGATATACCCGGCCAGCAGAAGCCTTGATCTTCCAAGGTTTTCGAATAGAGGCAGACACCGCTGCCATCCCACCAAACAATACGAATACGATCGGCCCGTTTCGACCGGAAGACGTAAAGCGCGCCATTGAAGGGATCGAGACCGCCATCCCGCACTAACGCCATCAACGACGCGGCTCCTTTGCGGAAGTCGACCGGCTGGCACGACACATAAACCACCACACCAGACGCGATCATGCCTTGCGAACCGCCCGCAGAACCTTCACCAGGTGATCAGGATTGAACGCGCCGCAGACGCGCACCACCATATCGCCAATGACAATATCGACCGAGCCGGTGCTTACCGTTTCTACGCGCGCGAACGTCTGCTTGCCCGTTCCATCAGCCAGGGGCGCAACAGCGCCCGATGCCAGTGCCGTGCGACGCCATCCATAAAGCTGTGACGGATCTAAGCCTTCAGACCGGGCGACCGCTGAGACGTTGGCCCCAGGCTGTAGCGCCATGGCCAGGATCCGCGCCTTTTCGTCGTCTGACCACTCACGCGGCTTGCGTCGTCTTCGCACCGGCTCCGCAGTCAAAACCTCAAAGGTCCGAGGGTGATTCACATTGTCGCTCATAGGATTCTCCGCATGACTCATGCAGAAAATCGCCGATCAGCAGTCCGAAAGATACGTGGGGTGGCCTACGCGCTTACGATTGAAATCGCTGCCACCGCGCAACCAGCGATGACATCAATTATGTAATGATTGGCGGATGTTACCGCAGAGCAAGCCATTGCGACATTAACGGCGAAAGCCGGATATCTCAGTAACCTAAGCGGCCATGCGGCCCAAGCACATAGAAACGCCACTGCGGCATGGACGGAAGGAAAGGTCAAGATGCCCTTGCTTGCCGCAAAACTCCAGACAAAATTCCTGTTTTCACGAACAGAATTGAACTCGTCTAGAAAATAATAACCGTAAAACGGGTCGAGATTTCTAAGTAGAGACCGGTCGAAGCCGTAGTAAGAGTAGGTGCCAATCGCTGGTGTCCAAATGGAGATGACGCTGGAGATGAAACAGATGACCGCAAAACTCGCGACCATGACGTAGGCCCGCTTCGTGTGGCCGAGGATCGCCAAAAGGAGCGGCCAAAGCAGTAACTGCAATCCGAACGTGCTGTATGCGGCTTTCGAGATTACTGCGAGTGTCGGGTGTCCATCGACGAAGCCGATCATATAATGCCAATCAAACCCAAGCGCTGCATCCAAAGCTGCCAGGTTCTGATCTTGCATGGGCATATTCAACCGAATCGCAAGGTAGGTAAAAAGAGAGACAGGCGGAGCGAGCAGTAAGCCATAAGCCACGCATGAAGTGCCCGCTCGTACACGCGGCATGCCAAAGCGCGTACAAAGAACCCCTATCGCTAGAAAAACAGCAGTTGGCGGCTGACAAAGTCTGGAAGGTTCAAGGGTGTGGTGATCCTCTGCAAAACTGCAGTGGAACTGTAACCAGCCAATCGGTATTGTAAGCTTGGGACAGTAGGCACCGTTGTTGCTCGATCATCAGTCGAGCGGTCCTGTCGTCGCAGGTCATGCGAGGGGAGAAATATTTTGAACACGAGAGGAACTACATGACGTCGGACATTGACTTGCGACCGATCGTCGGACTGCTCTCGAAGGAGCCCGAGCACGTTATCGAAATCCTGACGGTCGATGCGATCAAGAAGCACCGGACGCTGGTCGATCGTGCCCAACGACTGTTCCAAATAGCGCACACAGATGATCGGGGCGGAGATAAAAAGCCGAGTGAGGCTCATGTTGCCTATCTGGAGGCGACGATAGAAATGCACGCGCAGATGTCTGCGCTCACAACACTTCTCAACATCCTGGGCCGGACACCGGAGGTTTGATCAAATGAGGCCACGTCGAATTGCCTGCGCCACGAGCTGCGTATTGTTGCAAATGTCATAACGACGTTTGGCCTCGGCGAGCGCGATGCGTACAGTATTGTATTTGACGTCCTCAATTTTGGCCGTGTCTTCGACCGTTTTCCCAAGCGAAAGCCAGCGCGTGTAGGTCGCCTCCTTCGGAGAGAGATAGAACGACTCTTGGATTGAAGGCGTCACCTTCAGCTGCTCGATGAGGGCATGTAGCTGCCCAACCGCGGACGACGCGGCGATCGGATCGATTTCCTCCCAACCTCTCAGAATCTTCTTCGGCGAGACGAAGTTGAGCACCGAAATTCCTCCATTGGAAATCGCAATCGGAATGGTGACTCCCGATCGGATCCCGAACTGCGATGCTGTTTCGTAAAAGGTATGATCTTCAGGCATAGCCCCGTCTTGCTGCGCTCCCGACCAGATAAAGGCGCGTCGAGACTGCTGGGCTCGCTTGATGATCGGATGGCGTCGCTCCTGGTCCAACTTTCGGCTGCGTTTCAGCCAATCTGGAGACAGGTTTGATATTACGTAAAAGTCACCGGGCAACAGTTTGGCGTAGTCGTAGCCGGAAAATTCGAACCGTTCTGCCAAGTCTGCCAGGGCGGTCTTTAGCGTCGCCTCATCGTGTACAACAGCGCCGATCTCTAAAAGCCTCGCGACGAGTTGGTTCATCTAAATCCCCTCCATTCAAGGCAGATCCTTGGTTACTGCGCCTTATCGCGACACCCGAGGACCTGAACGCCTCTGCTTAACCCCGACCAATGTTAAAGCGCGAGCGCCAACTCAGCCTGAGGTTGATTCATTTACTTGCGCATGTCGACTGCTCGCTATGCGTTTGTATAAAATTTATCCAACCTGAATTTGATAGTGGGTTATTGAGTGATTTGGCACGATGTAATATGAAGTGGCGCGAAACGAAACGAAATCAGAACTGGTAATCGATTGTTTCAGAACGGGAAATTATTTCTACCGCCGCCGAATGATGGCAGTGACTGGAAGGAATTGTTCAAGAAACTGGCTGCGGCGGGCGCAGGCAGAGCACTCGGTGGAGACGGGTTCCCAGCCGGCCCATGGACGCCCGAGCTGCTTGCCGAGGCAATCTCACACATCGATTCGAACCACGTTGGGGTTGATCTGAGGACAGTTCAGCTTTGGTTTCAGGATAACGACAGGGGCATAAGCGCGGCGAACATTCGTTGGCTTGCGAGGGTTTTTGGTTGTGACGATCCGGAAGCCACGGCGGCGTGGCAGCTTGAGCTGAGTGCAGCCCAGGTGCGTTTGCAAGCCAAAAGACGGCAGGCGAAAAAGGCGGACGGCCGTGCGCCGGACCATGTAGACGAGCCGCTAGATCTTGCGGCAAACGACGAGGAATTGTTACTGGTCGATGCGCATCTCGGCGGCGATGCCGAACCAGTTCGGCAGAAATCGCGTTTCAGCCTAGCGCGGCTGTCTGAAGCCCTTTTTAGCGGTGGGTCGCCTCTGAACTTGCCAGCATCCGTGTTTGCAGGCGCCTCCGCTCTCGGGTTTCTCTCCTACATCGTTGGGATCCACAGCGCCGTGTACCTGCGCGCAGATAACGTCGCGAAAGAGGTTGGATTCCTTTGGGCGCCGAATTGGACGTTCCTGTTCATGGTGCTGTTGCCGCTGTTTTTCGCGCTGGTAAGCGAGTTGCTCGCCTTCTGGACGAAGGAAGGACGCGTCGTGCTCTGGGCGGCCGCCAACAAAGCCGCCGACGATGAGGATTGGGCACGGAACGTGCAGGCATCCTCCTCTTCCTATTGGGCGGTATTCTTGATCTGCGTTTTTTTCGCCGGTGTCTTCCAGTGGATTGGCGTTTGCCTGATCCCGCTTTTGGAAGGCACCGGAGATTACGCAACAAGTTGGGGGACCCTGGCAACTGTGCGGCCAGACGTTATTTCGGTCCCAGTCTCGATCGCGTTCACTGCGCTCGCATACCTCTACATGAGCCTTTGCTTTTATCTATTCTTCGCGGGCCTCATCCTGCTCCACACGATGGTCCATGATCTCAGGAAACTTGATGCGGAAGAGAAGGCGCTGCAGCGAGCTGTGTCGCATGACGGAGTTTACGAGGTCTGTCTCAGACTACTCCGCGGGATATTTCGTTGCACGCTCGTAGGCCTTCTGGTCGCGTTGTGCATGAAAGCTCAGAGCTCTTATCTGACGTCAAACGCAAAGAATATCGTCGATTGGTTAACCGGGGATATGTCGTCCGTGTTGGCAGGACGTGATGGAGCCATCAACGGATTTCATTATCGGATGCCAACCCACTACAGCAGCCTGCTCGTCGCGGTTTCCGCGTTGCTCGTCTTTGTGTATGGCTCGATCTCCCTTCGAGGCATCGGTAGGCGATTTCGCATATCTCTCTGGAAGATGGTCACCGTCGTCGCCTTGCTGTTTGCAAGTTACCTCCTGATAGATGCGTTCGTCGGCTTTTCCATCATTCTGGTAATTGGGGTGCTGGCGGCGGTTTATGGCCTCGTTGATCCGGGACAGGAGCGGGTGATAGAAATGGGAAGCGAACAACGTGTACCTTAGCTGGCTTGATCGGTGGGATGAACAGCGCGCGAAACGTGGCGAAGACGGCAAGGCAATAGAACGTTTCGCGCTAGGTGCAGAGCTGGCCTTTCCAGGTGAGCGTATCGACAACATCCGTGAATTTTGTGCCCGTGCAGAGCAAGCCTCCGCCGATCCAACGTTTTTTGAGGAGCATGAGCGCGCCGATCATGCTTTCGAGGTGAGCGATGGTTGGGTCAGATTTCCATCGGGGACCGTCACCGATGTTGCAGAAAACAATATCGTCTGGGCGAAAATCACCAAAAGTGGATCGCGCGAGAAGGCACTGGTGATTTTTCACCACTGGAATGCTCGCAGTCGAAACGCTCAGATTGCCGGTTTTTTCTCACGGCGCGGCATCACGGTTGTCGAGATCGCGATGCCCTATCACTTCGAGCGCAGTCGTCCCGGTTCTTTGCACGCAGATTACATGCTGAGCGCAAACCTTGGACGAACAATCCGAGCCATGAGACAGGCCGTGTTTGATGGAAGAAAGCTCATCGGCTGGCTGAAAAATGAGGGCTATCGAGAAATCTCGGTCCTCGGGATGAGCCTCGGTTCCTGGGTCGCAGGGTTGATTGCCGCGCATGATGCGAACGTTTCGAAGGCTTCGCTCTTTCTGACGGGCGGAAGCCTTGCGGATATGGTTTGGAACGGTCGAGCGACCCGATCTATCCGTAGCAGCCTTGAGCCGGAAATCGCGCTGGCTGATCTCAGGCGAGCATGGAGCCCGCTCAATCTCGAGAACTATGTACGTCGTCTGGCTCGGCCGGATCTTGATCTTCAAATGATATTGGCCAAGAGGGACACGGTCGTGAGGCCGGAAGTTTCGGACAGCTTGCTACTTGCTTTGCAGAACGCCGGCCGCCGACCGCGGCCCCTGAGACTAAACTGTGGTCACTATTCCCTCGGGAAGCTACCGTACATCTTGTGCGCCGGTCTGAGCTTGCGGCGATTCCTGACGTGAAGCAGGTGAATAGGCAACTCAGATTTACTTTACGAACTTGACGAATTTATCGATCTTTGCCATATAGGTATTTCTATAGAGAGGAAATTGTTATGGCATCTCCGAAGGCAAAACCCAGCATCAAGGACGGCTCGGGCGGCAGGCACGGGCCAGACAGGTCCATGGCGTTTTTCCTGGCGACGGGTGCCGGTGCTCTGCCGGAAGGCATGAGCGGCTTCAAAATCAAAGTCCCGGATAGCGCCACCAAAGTCCTTTCCGACAAGCCGAAGCGCGTGCAGGCATTGCTGCAGCAATATGGTCAGGCGATTTCCAGAAGTCGAACCGCCGGTAAGCGTGTGAGCTTCCGCGTTGACGTCGATCCAGAAGGCGACATGGTGGTAACCCCGGTCGAAGACGACGTAGTGGCAACTCCTGCACCGTCTGGGGACGAGAGCACCGCAGATGCTGGCCTTGAGCTGGCTCTAGCAGCAGCGCGGGCCCGCGGACGCTCGAAGGCCGCAGAAATCCTCGAGCGCGGCGATATGCTTAGCGCTGACGAGTTTGCTCGCCTGCTCGGCACAACGCGTGTGACCATCAATACCAAGCGGCAAAACGGGCAGGTGCTCGGGCTGGATGGCGCGAAGCGTGGGTATCGCTTCCCCGATTGGCAGCTCGATTCCGATGGCAAGCCATTTTCAGCGCTCCCTGTCCTTCACGAGATGCTCGGTGGAGCTTGGGCAGTCTACCGCTTCCTGGTCCAGCCCCATGGTGAACTTGATGGCCTGACGGGTCGTGAGACTCTGGAGCGTGGACGGACTGAACAGGCGATCGCGGCTGCGGAAAGCGTTGGGCGAGATTTCCGGTAAATGGGAAATGCACTGCCGCCGGTAGGCTTCGAAACAGCAAGTTTGCATCTGCATGTCGTTGCGCCCGGCTCACGGTTCGGCCGCATCTATCTCGGTAGATACCCTGACCCGCTCGGCTTCGGAAAGACACCGAGCCGCTTCAGCGACCCGCGGCGCCGAAAGGCCGCCAATCGCTTTGGCGTGCTTTACATGGGCGACACCGTGAAAGTCTGCTTTCTCGAGGCCGTTCTGCGAGATCAACGCGATGGGTTGATCGGTAATATGCCCATTGCTGAGTCAGCGCTTCACAATCGGCAGTATGCGCAGATCGAGGTGATCGCTCCGCTAAGGATGGTTGACCTTCGCGGCGACGGGGCGATCAAGATGGGTGTGCCGTCAGATGTTGCAAAATCGTCGAAGCAATCCCTTGCTCGCGAATGGGCTGTCGCATTCCATGAACATCGAGATCAGGTCGACGGCATCATTTATCCGTCGCGACTGAACGGGCACACGAACGTTGCGGTGTTCGACCGATCCATCGACAAGCTAAAGGCCATCGATGCCACGAGACTGATAAGGGCACCTGGCCTGGCAGCTTTACTTGATGATCTCGATATTGCGATCGTGAACCTGTAATTGGCAGAGAGCTATTTCTGGCCGCCGATCCTCGACAGGTCGATCCTGATGCCCGCTCCTCCGACATCGTTTGGGTTCGAGGGTTCAGCCTCAGTTTCAGTCGGCGCGGCATCAGCAGGCTCTGCCTCCACCACCCCAGTCTTGTCGTCCTTTTCGAGCACTGAACCTCCCGGATCCGCAGCTTGAAACACGCCTTGGCCGTCGAACTGGCCTGTGTTCCAGGCATAGACCGCATCGTCGAAAATTTGCGGAAAGACCTCTGCGCCCGTGGGGTTGCCGTACCATTTTCTCACGATCCGGAGGATCTTCGCGAACATCGCAGATCCCTTCCGGAGGTTCTCGCAGGGCTCGACCAGGTCGGACGTGATCTCGGAGGTATCTTTCACGCCCACACCGGCTGGAAACTGCGTCACCCCGACACGGACCACCGCCTGGCCGACATACTGCCGGACGATACTCATCGCCTCGTCGGGGGTTCTCGGCTTGGGAACGAGGATGAGGCGGCCACCCGATTTGACGGTGACGGCGAGTGGGTCGCCGGAGCCGACCGCAGAGACGAATTGCTGAACGATGGCTGGCTTGAGCGCCGGATCGGCGCACTGCTTGATAAAGGCCGGGTCCATGATGTGGGCTCCAGGATCAGATGTTGAAGGACATGACGAGAGGTTTATCGAACAGCCGTGCCCATGCTTCTGTGCTGGCGCGCTGAATGGCTGTGATGGAGGTTCCCTTCGTCCACCAATCGTTTCCGACGGCGATGACGAGATCAGGGTCATGAAGCATTGACTGCAGGATGGGCCAGATGATCAGCTGCTCGTAGCAGATCAGCGGAGCAACACGCTGGCCATCGACGGACACGACGGGATTTGCGAAAAAATGTGCTGTTGCTCCGCCACTCTTTCCGATAACTTCCAACCAAGGCTGCCACATCGAGCCAGGCACGGGCATGCGTTCCCGGTAGAGGATCTCGCTTTCGGTGGCCGACACGCGAACGAGCACGTTGTCATATCCTTCCGCATCGACGACGGCCGCGCCAGCGATGAGGCTCATATCGGTCCCGGCAAGCTGCTGCCGCCAAAGGTGTTCGACCGATGGCGTCCAGAACCCAAGGGCACTTTCAGGCAAGAGCATGGTGGCGACATCCGGCCGGCGCTGTGACCGCAGCGTTGCAACAAGGTCACTATGCCGAGCAAGACTGGTATCGCGACCGAGACTATTTCCGAACTGCAGGTCGACGCCCAGCCAGTGCCGCCCTATCTCGGGAGCGGTCCAGAATGCGGCGGACCAGAGCCAGAAACCTACGAGGGTTATGGCCGCAGCCGGTCTATATCGCGTCGTCATGATCGCGAGACCGGCTGTGACTGCCGCAAGTCCGGCCCAACCCCATCCTGGAAAAAGAATGCCTGCCGAGGTGATCGGTTGAGCCCATCCGACAATGCCGAAGGGCGGAACGGCCATGAAAACCGTCGCAATCGTGTATCGCAGAGCTTTCCACGCATCGGATCGACGCGACCACAACACCGCGTGCACGAAAAAGAAGCCGCTCGAGGCGACAAGCCACAAGATCAACCCCGGCCAGATATCCGTTTGATAGAAGGCAGCCACACCTTGCGGCAACCCGCGCGAGGCTGCCAGAAAATAGGCTGCGGATAGGACGCCTGCAGCGCAGCGACTGCGTGCCATCGACCATAACGCCGGAAATGCTACAGCTGAGGGAAGCGCCAACACATGTCCGCTCCAAGCTATACAACCGATCGCGGCAGACGCCAGAACGAGGGCAAGTGGTTGGAGCCAATCAGGGCGCATAGGTAAGGACCTCCTTTGCGAGCCCGAGGACACTGGAGGCTGGAACCGGCCCGAAATACCGCGAGTCCCAAGACCCTGCGAATGGCGAATGCAGAAAGACGAAACCGGACGGAACCGTCCCGCCTTCATATGGATGCAACGGTCGCCCTTGGCCGTCACGAGACACAAGGTTCGAGTTGGCAATCGGCCGTCCATCGATCGTGACGGCGCCCGCGATCTCGATGCGCTGCCCGCCTAGTGCAGTCACCGTTTTGATCAAAGGGCCAAAGCTGCCCGGGCACAGGCCCGAGCGAAGGTAACCTCGCTCAAATCCTTCTAAGATGGCGTCGGTCTCTGGCGGGCAGACGAACACCATGTCGCCGACCTGAACCGGGCGATCGAGGGGTGCGACACGCCAAAGGCCGAGCGGCTCGCTGGGCGTGGTATTGATCCGAAGGCCACCAATGACGCCGCCGATAGTTACTGCGAGCGCAAGGCTGCATGAAACCGCGAGGAGAGCGATGGCCGGGCGCCTTTGGCGCGCAACAGCAGAGATGGAGGAGAGGTGAGACGTCATTTCAGCGACAACCCTTTTGTCTGGGTCTGCCGCATCGTTTCCGCCTGCTTGAGCGCCACCGCTGTTCGCTCATGCGCCGCCAACTGCTGAACGGTGCGGATCGTGTCCCAGGCGGAGCGCAACTCTTGTCTCTGCGCCGGCTGCATGCCCGCGGACGCCGCCTCGAACGCCTTCCCGTCTGCGGTCTTTGCCGCGAGTGTCAGGAAGGTTCGTTCTCCGAAGCGCTCCGACACAACCTTGGCAAAACCTTCGAGCTCGGCTTTCACCATCCTGTCCGCGAGAGCGAACTCGAGACCAGCGGGGATGTCGTTTCGATCGATCGCATCGCGCACGCGCTCGAGCACCTGCTTTGCAGATGCGGAGAGGGCAGGGATATCGAGCGAGAGCTTGGTGCGGACCGCGCGTTCCTCGTCCTCATAGCGGCTGGTAGCCTCCGCCCGTTTCGCGATGAAGCCCTGCAGATCACGGGCAAGGGCTGGCGCGTTGAGGATTGCTGTATCGCGCGCCTGCTTCTCGGTGCTGCCGGCAAACAGACCGGTCTTGCCGTTCAGCGCTCCAAAACTTTCCGGCCGCTCGGCAATCCGCATGAGAGTCGTTGCCGCTACCGTCTCATTCGTCAGCATGGCGTCGACATTGACCGCCTTGAAGGCGGCCTGCGGATCCGCAAAGACATAATGGAAGCGAGCGGAAACCTCCTGCCAGTGGTCCTTGAGGACGGGGTCGGCCGCGAGCCTGTCTTCGACCGCCTGAGCGATCGATCTGGGGAAGGTTGTCGTACCTGAGACCATGGGTTTTACCTCCTTGATTGCAGACGGTGTCGATGCGGTCGACTTCGCTCCGGCAAGGCCGAGCTTCACTGCTACGGCAGCAAGGCGCGTGCCGAGCGCGGCGAGTTTCGATGATTGACGGACGGTCCATTGGATCTGATCGTGTGCGATCGTGCGGGCGACATTCATGAGATGGAGGCCACGCGCCTCGGCGAACCGCAGCGCAGCGCGATAGTGCGAAGCGTCTTGATAGTCGAGCGTCGTTTCCTTCGATCCAGAGCGCGAGAGCCGCTCATGAAGGCGGGCCATCGCCAGTTCCTCGACCGGCACGACCTTCCAGGAATTCCGGTCGACCTCCTTGCCATCGGGGAGAGTGACGCGCTGCGATCCGACGTGTTTGAGGCCGATGCGATCACCGATCTCGGCTTTCGATTCATCCATCGCCCGCGCGAGATCGACGCCCCAGATGGTGCGCTCCTGGCCATCAGAATAACCGAGCGTCACGTAGTAGCTGTCCCGGTTGCCCAGCTTGTGTTCGTAAGGCGCCTCGCCATGGGCGATCAGCACGCCGCCGCGCCGTTGCGCAAACTCTTCCAGCCCCACATAGAGTTCGGCCGTCTCGCGGTGGCGGGTCATGGCGACATAGGAGAGGTGTCGGTCCAGCGTGCTTGACGCCAGCACCTTGACGCGGTCGACGGTGGAACCCTGGCTCTTGTGGACCGTGGTGGCGTAGCCGTGATCGACATTGGTGTAGAAACGCTGTTCGACCACGACCTGACGCCGGTCTTCGCCGTCGCCGACCTCAGCGACAATACGCCCTGGCTGGGCCTCGACGACCCGCGCCAACATGCCGTTCTTGACGTCGAGCGATCCTTCATTCTTCAGGAAGACAATCTGATCACCAGCCGAGAAGTGCCTCGTGCCGTCTTCCGTCTTGAACGCATGGCCGGCCTCGATCACGCCTCGCTCGACCAGCTTGCCGCGCGCCATCTCGTTCAGCAAACGCACATCGACCCGGCGATGAGCGAGGATCAGGGTTGCCTTGGCCGGATCGTATTCGCGGTCCCAATCGGCGATCAAGGACGTGATCGCCTCGTCCCTGGTCCAGGCGGTCCGCACCATATCCCGCTGTGCAAAAGCATCGAGTGCAGCCGAGACGTTTCCGCGCGCCAGATTGAGGGAAGCATCGCGCATCCATTGCTCGCGCTGGCGATAGATCGTCCCGAGTTCAGCATAGCCGATCCGCTCGGAGATGGCGCGGAAAGCAGCACCGGCTTCGACGGGCTGCAACTGCTCGGGATCGCCGACCAGGACGAGCTTCGCACCTGAGGTCGTAACCGCTTCGACGAAACGCGCCATCTGTCGGGACGAGACCATGCCGGCCTCGTCAAGGACGAAGACGGCCTTGTCATCGAGCCGGTCACGCTCTTGATCCCATCGCAGCTCCCACGCCGACAGCGTGCGGGAGGCGATGCCCGCTTCCTTCTCCAGCCCTTCGGCCGCCTTACCCGCAAGCGCGCCACCGACGACCCTGTACCCGGCCGCTTCCCAGGCTTCGCGGGCCGCCTTCATCATCGTCGTCTTGCCGGCGCCAGCGCGACCAATCACGGCGGCGATCCGCTGCGAACCGGTAACATGTTCGATCGCGGTTTTCTGCTCATCCGACAGGCGTTCATGGCGAGAGAAGACGCCGTTCAGGACGGGTGGCTTGACGGCATGAGAGGATCGCTGCGACAACCAGATCGCCTGATTGGCCATCCGCGCTTCAACGGTGATGAGATCCCGCGTAGTGTACTTCGGCGCTGCCCTGACGCCGGTGGTGAGATCCATGCGCTCCCGGTCGAGCCGCAGCGTCTGCGGGGTCTGGAGAACCTGCGCTAGCAAGTTCTGGAAGAGCGCCGCATCGTCGATGTAGCGATAGAGGATCTTCGCGACATCGCGTTCCTCGAAGACGCTCTTCTCCCGGGTGATCAGATCAAGCACGATCTCAGGATTGCGCTGGATCCGACGGGCATTTTCGGCGCGGCGTTCCTCCTGCAGCTCCAGCCGCTCGAGCGCAACCTTCTCCTCCGCAGCGTCACCCTTCCGCTCGATCGCCTTCGTCCCAACGCCGAGATGGATGGTCGGTGTCAGCTCGATCCCTTGCTTCTCGAAGGAGCGGCCGTCCACACGGATATCGAGACCCGCCAGCGCCAGATGCTGGTTCTGGATCGCAAACCAGCCATCGCGGAACGCGTTGAAGTCTTCGGCTCCGCCGGCCCAAAGCTCGTAGACGATCTTGCCCGCATCGTTGCGGACAGGATTGCCGTCAGCTCCCAAGACCGCGACCTTCTTGGCGCCAAAGCCGTCCTCGGTCAGCGGCCGCAAAGTCGTCATCAGATGGATGTGCGGATTGCCGGGAGCGTCGTGAAACACCCAGTCAGCCACCATGCCCTTGGCGGTGATGTGCCGCTCCACGAAATCGCGGACGAGCGCGATGTTCTGATCCACGGACAGCTCGATCGGCAAGGCAATGGTGACATCCTTGGCAAGTTGCGCATCACTGCGCTTCTCAAACGCCTCGACCTTGTTCCAGAAATCTTCGGACGCACCCGAGACCGGTTGATCCGCAACGATTTCCCGGAGCCACTCCGGTGCATCTTCGGGGATGACAAACTCCTCATGCAGCAGCCCTTGCTTGCGACTGTAGTCGATCGTCCTGGCTTCCCGGTCGAACTCCATCTTGGCGCAATGCCGGTAGGCCGCCGACAGCACGGCGCTGCGGCCGGAGCCGCGGGCAACGATGCTGACTGAGAAATGCGGGACCGCCACGACGACAACGAGCTCCTAAGATCGAACGAAATCAAACTGTTCGTCGGGAGCGGAAGGCCCCGCCAGGGCCCAAAAGCAAGACGTCGCGTCAGCGACGTATAATTGCGCCCTTCGGATCCGCTCCTTCGGAACGGCGGGATCATTCGCCGAAAGCTGGCGCTTTGGCGAGGTGCAATATTGCACCTTTCCAGCGGGAGAAAATTCGGGGCAAGGTTCGGGTTCATCGGACCCGAAGCAACGAGGAAGCGACGCTCATGAAGAAGCCAACCGCCAAAATCCGGGAAGAGATTGCTCGCTTGCAGGAGCAACTCAAGCAGGCCGAAACACGTGACGCAGAGCGCATCGGTCGCATCGCGCTACGTGCGGGGATCGGGGAGATCGAGATCGAAGAAGCTGATCTTCTGTCTGCATTCGAAGAGGTCGCCGGCCGGTTTCGCGCAGGGACGAAATCCGTCCAGGAACGTAAGCCTGCAACCACGCCGCCGAACGGCGCTGGCGAGGCTGCGGGCCAATCTGTGGAGACTTGAGCGGATGCAAAAGATGACAGCGAGCGAAGCCCGCAAGAAGGACGCGCGGGAAAAGATCGAGCTGGGCGGCCTGATCGTCAAGGCCGGCCTGCGCTACGAAAAACGTGCGCTGCTGCTCGGGCTTCTGATCGATGCCGGCGCGCGGATCAAAGCTGACGAGGTGGAGCGAACCCGTCTGAGTGAACTCGGCGCGAAGGCATTTGCCGATGACGCCTAAGCGAATCCTAGTCGCCGCCATTCCAGCCGTGGCAATGCTGGCAATTGCGCTGAGCCTTCCCGGCATCGAACGCTGGCTCGCCGCGTTCGGAACGACGGACCAGGCGAAGCTGACGCTCGGGCGGATCGGGCTCGCGCTGCCCTCTGCGCTCGCTGGCGCCTGCGGTCTCCTGTTCCTCTTCGGAACCAAGGGGTCGATCAACGTCAAGACGGCCGGTTGGAGTGTCGCCGTGGGCGGACTCGGCGTGATCGTCGTCGCAGCGATCAGGGAGGGATTGCGCCTGCTGGCGTTCGCCGGCCAGATCCCCGCGGGAAGGACGCTTCTGTCCTATGCCGATCCTTCGACCATCACAGGAGCGGGCGCAGCACTGCTTATCAAGGTCTTCGCCTTGCGCGTCGCCAAGATGGGCAATGCGGCCTTTTCGCGAAGTGAGCCGCGCCGCATTCGGGGCAAGCGCGCCCTGCACGGCGAGGCGGACTGGATGACGATGCAGGAGGCGGAAAAGCTCTTCGCGGAATCGGGTGGCATCGTCATCGGCGAGCGTTATCGTGTCGACAGAGACGATCCAGCAGCGACATCGTTTCGACCGGGCGAACCGACGTCCTGGGGCAAGGGAGGCTCGGCGCCGCTCTTGTGTTTCGACGGCTCGTTCGGCTCATCGCACGGGATCGTCTTCGCTGGTTCGGGTGGTTTCAAGACGACGTCTGTCACAGTGCCAACGGCGCTCAAATGGGGCGGCTCGCTTGTCGTGCTCGACCCATCCAACGAGGTGGCACCGATGGTCATGGAGCACCGACGCAACGCGGGTCGGCGCGTCATGGTTCTCGATCCGAAGAACCCTGGTTCTGGCTTCAACGCGCTCGACTGGATCGGTCGTCACGGCAGCACCAAGGAAGAGGACATCGCAGCCGTCGCATCGTGGATTATGAGCGACAACGGACGCGCAACTGGTGTCCGCGACGACTTCTTCCGCTCATCCGGACTACAGCTACTCACCGCGATGATCGCCGACGTTTGTCTATCCGGCCATACGGACGCGAAGAACCAGACTTTGCGGCAGGTTCGTACCAATCTGTCGGAGCCAGAGCCAAAGCTTCGCGCGCGCCTGCAGGAGATCTACGACAATTCAGCGTCGGCCTTCGTCAAGGAGAATGTCGCCGCCTTCGTCAACATGACGCCGGAGACGTTCTCGGGCGTCTACGCCAATGCGATCAAGGAAACGCACTGGCTGAGCTATGCGAACTACGGCGCGCTGGTGTCGGGCTCAAGCTTCTCCACCGAGGCGCTGGCCGATGGCGAAACCGACGTCTTCATCAATATCGACCTCAAGACATTGGAGACGCATTCCGGCCTCGCGCGCGTCATCATCGGCTCCTTCCTCAACGCAATCTACAATCGGGATGGAGCGATCAAAGGCCGCGCGCTCTTTCTCCTCGATGAGGTCGCAAGGCTCGGTTACATGCGGGTGCTGGAGACGGCGCGCGATGCTGGTCGGAAGTACGGCATCACGCTGACGATGATTTACCAATCGATCGGACAATTGCGGGAGACCTATGGCGGTCGGGATGCGTCCAGCAAGTGGTTCGAGAGCGCCAGCTGGATTTCGTTTGCCGCGATCAACGATCCAGAGACCGCCGACTATATCTCGCGGAGATGCGGCACGACGACGGTCGAGATCGATCAGGTCAGTCGCAGTTTCCAATCGCGCGGGTCGTCACGAACACGCTCGAAACAGCTCGCCTCCAGGCAGTTGATCCAGCCGCACGAAGTTTTGCGCATGCGTGCTGACGAGCAGATCGTCTTCACGGCCGGCAATGCACCATTACGATGCGGTCGCGCGATCTGGTTCCGCCGACCGGACATGAAGGCGTGCGTCGGGGAAAACAGGTTTCAGCAGCGAGAGGCGAGCGCCGATGATCCGGTTTCGCCTGAATCCATGTGACTGCGGGAGGATCCGGCAATGCGATATTGGGAAGCGTGTGAGGCGCAGGTTTCGGCTGAAGACGCGATCGAGGAATGCCGCATCCACGGTGTGCTGGCTGCGGTCCGCGACGACGACAAGGCACTGGTCGATGAAGCCACCGGCGAGGTCATCGCTCATGCCGACGAGGTGGGGGAATTTTATGGCGCGGATATCCTCGGCTATCTCGGCTACTGATTAATGCCTCCGCGCCCGCGAAAGGATCGTGACCCGAATGGGCGGAGACCGCTTGCGGGCTCCGTTCGCCGTGGCGAATAGAGCCGTACGCCGGAGGCGGATCGCCCAAGCCCTGATGTTGCGAACGCTTCACCAGATTGAATCAATCACGCCGATCCGATTCAAATTTGTCGTTGGACCGCTGAGTCAGGTCGCGCGATTCTTGGTCATGATCGCTCAGCCCTACCAGCTCTATGTCGAACGCACGGACCGCGCCAAGAACATGGCCCGTTTCTATTCGATGTCGATAGATGCCAACCTGTTCGGAGAGCTCTGCCTCACACGGCGTTGGGGAAGGATCGGTGCCAAAGGCCAGACCTTGATCCACCATTTCGAGCGGGAGCAGGATGCCGTTGCTCTCTTCCTGGACCTGACCCGACAGAAGCGGGCTCGAGGTTATCAAACCATATCATCAGCCGCCCGCGAATCTGATAGCTGGGCTCATTCAACCGTAACCAAGCTTGAGACAATCCGTTGAAACGAACCCTGAGCGGCGTCACCTCTATCGCAATCATTCTCAATACAATATCGCTTGTTTCGTCGGTCCAAGCAGCGCAGCTCACCGTTGCCACGAGGTTCGCAAAGTGCTCCTACGGCGTCCGAAAAAACTGTGTCGTGGACGGTGACACTCTTTGGATCAATGGCGAAAAGGTGAGGGTTGCCGATATCGACACCCCTGAGATCAGCACCCCGAAATGCTCGGAGGAGCTCGCGCTCGGAAACCGAGCTACACGCCGCCTGATCGAGCTCGTCAATGAGGGGCCGTTCCAGCTTCAGGCGTGGCCTGACCGCGATACGGATCGCTATGGCCGAAAGCTCCGGGTTCTCGTCCGCGATGGGCGAAGCCTCGGAGACCGTCTTGTCTCGGAAGGTCTGGCACGAACCTGGTCGGGCCGCCGCGAACCCTGGTGCTGAGCAACCGGCCCGCCTGAGCGGGCCGGAGCGCGCGTCACAAGCGCTGGTTCCAGTCGGTCTCGAAATTGACCTCGATGTCGACGAAGAACGGGATCTTGATCGCGACCTTCAGGCCGAGTTTCCCCTTGCGGAACAAGTGGCCGATGATCTTGGCGAGAGCGCGAAGACGGCGGCCGGTGGCAGTGAGGAATTTTGCGAGCTGTTGCATGATGGATCTCCTGTGATTGCGTTTCATCGCGGGGATGAGATTTCGGATCGGGAAGGAGTGCTGCACCGGGACGGCCGAAGCGCAGCGGAGGACCTGAGGGCGGCAGAATTTTGTGTCGCGAGGAAGCCGAAGGCGGGGAAAATTCTGGCGGCATCAGGTTGCAGCAGGACGATCGATCCGCATCATCCATGATGTCGATGAAATGGGATCAAAGGAGAACCGCGATAGCCGGAAATTGCACGCCCGTGTCGGTCGCCCCTCAGTAAGGAGTCTCCCGATCGACGGTCTCGACCTGCAGGTGGACGGCCGCCGCACGCTCTGCCTGGGCGACCTCCAGCTCGGTCTGGATCTGGCGACGCTCGCCAGCATCGCATGCGTTGCGGAGCTCGGCCCGCAGTTCCTCGATCTGGATCTCAGTGTCGTAGGTCATCATCTGATCTCCTTAAGTGTGAAAGACGACGTCACCTGCCGGGAGGGGATGGCGGGGTCGGGGAT
>UBQW01000005.1:139261-160792 GCA_900467745.1 Hyphomicrobiales bacterium | reverse complement strand
ACTGACTTGATGAGGGGGGGTGAGGCGCCGTGCTGACTCAGGTTACCGAGCCCCTCTTCAAAAGGCGCCCTCGTTTTCGTTCGACCCTGTCGCTCAGAAATCCTGATAGTTTAGCGCGTTGATTTCACGCGGCGGCACCGATGAGGTGACAAGCCCATCCCGCGCCGCCACCGTCACGGCTGTCGCAGTTGCCGGCAGCTGTGTGACGGCGGGCAATTGCGCGATCGGCGGCAAGCCTGGTGTTGCGGCCACTGGTGGTGGCAGCGGCTGGCGCGGCTCCATCTCGATCTTGGCGAGCATCAGCGGCGGATCCGGCTCGCGCGCCGGCAGGAGATTGCCCTGCGCCCAAATCTTCGCAAGGTCGGCCTTGCTCATGGCGGCGACATTGACGTCGATATCGGTCAGCGTGCCCGGCACGCGATAGGGGCAGCGCCGCTTGCTGCAATTGGCGCCGGCCGAGAACTGCCAGAGCAGGTAGTTGTCCCAATTGCCCATCGGAAACACGCCTTTGACGTCGGGTTTGTAGCGCGCATACCAGATCGGCAGCCGCGCCAGCACCGGATAATCGTTGCGGTAGGCGGCAATGTAGCGGGCCGTATCGTGGTTGGTATAGAGCACCGGATAGCGCCCGGTTCGTGTCTTTATATGGCCGACGAAGATCTGCGCATCCTCGAGCGACATGAATTTCGCGGGGTCGATGCCCTCCAGATCAAGGATCATCATCTCGTCCGGCTTGGGTGTCGCATAGTCGAGAAAATGGTTGGCCTGGTCGATCGGGTTTCCCGGACGGGCGAGGTGATAGGCGCCCCACAAGAGCCCCGCCGCGCGCGCCACCAGCCGCCGTGTCTGGAACAGCTCGCGGCTGACCGCGTATTTGCGCCACATCGTCTTGCAGTGCCCCACCGTGTCACCGGCATGGTCGCCATCGCACGAAAAACTCTCGGGCAATCCGTCGGACGCCTTGGAGATGAAGCCGGCGATCCGCTTGTCGGAGGTCAGCGCCTCCCAGTCGATCGTGTTCAGCTCGTAACCATCGACGACGAGCGCGTTATCGGTCTTTTTCCAGGGGAGGGTGTCGCCGGCCGTGGCGTAATGAGACAGTCCGGCCGCGATCGCCAGAAGCAGAATACGGAGAGTGGCTCTTCCATGCCGTTGCTTCATGTAACGAGAGTGATGAAAACTGGTTAACGGAATGCTTATCAGCTTTTACGAATAAACAAAAAATCGTGAGCGGTCGCGAAAAAAGATGCGCTCAGGAACATCTTCCCCATCAATGCGTTACATCTCGGGTTCATTTATGGTGAGATTGGAGTGTTCATGCCCAGGTCGTTCAAGCAACTCGTCGTCGCGGCCATTTCCTCATTGATGCTGGTGACCAGCTTCGCGCCGTCGCAGGCCGTGCAGATGCCTGCCGCGCCGCAGGTGGAAAAATCGGCGGATGTTCAAAACGTGCAATATTGCCGCTATGGCCGCTGCGGCCCACGTCCGGGCTACTATGGTCGGCCGGGCGGCTACTATCCCGGTTATCGCCCCGCTTACCGCCCGGCCTATCGTCCCGGCTGGTACGGCGGCTATCGCGGTTACACCTATGCGCGTCCCGGCTATCGCCACTATAACGGCTACTGGTACCCGCTCGCCGCCTTCGGCGCCGGCGCCATCATCGGCGGCGCCATCGCCAGCCAGCCGCGCTATGCACCGGCACCGCGCTACGTCGCCCCGGCCGGCTCGAGCCATGTTGCTTGGTGCCAGCAGCGCTACCGCTCGTACCGCGCTTACGACAACACCTTCCAGCCGTACAACGGCCCACGCCAGCAGTGCATTTCGCCTTATTGATCTGTCGGCTTAGTTGACGTGAAAAATCCCCTTCGGTTCGCTGCCGAAGGGGATTTTTGTTTGTCCGTCACAAAATATTCACCCGCTTCAACAACCACCAGGCCAGCGCGATCGAAGCGATGATCATCCCGATCGCGTATTCCGTCCCCGTCGACCCTTGCGTAAATGGCAGGTTGGCCGTGTTCATGCCGAAGAAGCCGGTGACCAGCGTTGGCGGCAGCAGGAAGGCGGTCATGATCGACAGGATGTAGAGGTGCCGGTTGGTCTCCGACGAGAGCTTGGAATCGATTTCTTCGTGCAGCAGCCGCGCCCGGTCCTGCAGCGCGTAGATGTCGTGGTCGACCGTTTCCAGCCTCGCCGTCAGGCGTCCCGCCACATCCTCGAAGCCGAAAGGCATCTCGTCGTCATCGGAAGCCGCCGCCCGGCGCATCAGGCCGAGCACGGTTCTCAGGTGCCGGTGGATGCGCACGACGGTGCGCCGGACCGGTGCCAGCCGCCGGCGCTCGTCGCGCGGGGCCGTGTCGTAGACGAAGTCCTCGATGATATTAAGCTCTTCGGTCAGGTCCATCACGATCGAAATCAGCGTGCGCTGGAATTCGGTGACGAGCAGCTCGAACAGATCGACCGGCCGGGTGAACTTCGCCGGGTTCTTCTCCATCAAGAGCCGCGCCCGCTCGACGCTGCGCAGCGGCTGCAGCCGGGTGGTGATGATGAAGCGGTCGGAGATCGCGAAATGCAGCCAGCCGAGATCGGCGGTCTCGTGGTCGAATTCGCGCTGGCAATCGACCAGCGTACCGTAGAGCATCTGCTCGTCGACCGTGATGGCCGAATGCGTGTCATGCGTGGTGAGCGCGGCCTTGGCGTCGTCTGTCAGCCCGGACAGCGCATCGATAAGCGCGGGCACGCGGGCGTCTGCGAGGTTGAGGTGCAGCCAGTAGAAGCCGCCATCGGCGGTGAGGTCCGCCGGCAGCGCGTTGTTGGAAAGCCGTATCGGCTTGCCGCCGCCATCGGGGAAGCGATAACCCCAGACGAAACCCGGCATGCTCACAGGCAGTGTATCCATTCTTTGCCGGTCCTCTTGCATTGGCGGTGTGCTCCACGCTGGCGTCTGGGTCTTGGCGACCAGCAGCACCGGATCGGCAGCTCATATGAGAGCATGAGCATGGCGCCGCACCCGATGGCAAGACCCTTTCAAGCGATGCCTCCCTATGACGGCAACCCTACAGTTTCATGACAGTGACCCATATCTCGCCCGCGGGGCGGGCGAGGTGACCTGCCGCAAGTTTGAAATTGACGTTTACGTAAAAATCAATTAGCTCTGCCGTCGGAGGAGCGGGTAGGGGAGAGCCGTCCCGCGCCATCAGGCTTACGAGGAGAAAAGCATGTACAAGGCGCCCGTCGAGGAGATCGCATTCACCCTCAAGCATGTGGCCGGTCTCGCCCAGTCGATCGACGACGGCCTGCTTGGCGATCTCGGCGAGGATCTGGTCGATGCGATCCTTCATGAAGCCGGCCGCTTCGCATCCGACGAGATCGCGCCGTTGGCCGAAATCGGCGACCGCCAGGGCGCGCGCATATCGGACGGCAAGGTGACGACGCCGGATGGCTGGCGCGATCTCTACCGCAACTGGATATCAGGCGGCTGGAACGGCCTGACCGCATCCGAAGATTTCGGCGGCCAGGCGCTGCCGCACATGCTGAATGTCGCGGCACTCGAAATGTGGAACTCCGGCTCCATGGCATTCGCGCTCTGCCCGACGCTGACCATGGGCGCCATCGAGGCCATCGCCGCCCACGGCAGCGACGCGCTGAAGGCGACCTATCTCCCGAAACTCGTCTCCGGCGAATGGACCGGCACAATGAACCTGACGGAACCGCATGCCGGTTCCGATCTCGGCGTGCTCAAGGCCCGCGCCGAGCGCCGCGACGACGGCAGCTACCGCATCTTTGGCCAGAAGATCTTCATCACCTGGGGCGAACACGACGCCGCCGACAACATCATCCACCTCGTGCTCGCCCGCCTGCCGGATGCGCCCTCGGGTACGCGCGGTATCTCGCTGTTTCTCGTGCCGAAATTCCTCGTCAACGACGATGGCTCGCTCGGCGCCCGCAACGATCTCTTCTGCCACGCGCTGGAGCACAAGCTCGGCATCCACGGCTCGCCCACCTGCACGATGATCTATGGCGACGGCCGTTTCGGCGAGGAGAAGGGCGCCATCGGCTGGCTGGTCGGCGAGGAAAACAAGGGCCTCGCCTGCATGTTCACGATGATGAACAACGCCCGCCTCGCGGTCGGCATGCAGGGCGTGGCGATTGCCGAAGCCGCCACGCAGAAGGCTGCGGCCTATGCCCGCGATCGCACCCAGGGCAAGGCGCCGGGCTGGACGGGATCTGGCCAAACCGGGGGCATGAGCCCGATCATCGAGCATCCCGATGTCATCAGAATGCTGCTCACCATGAAGGCGCTGACCCAGGGCGCCCGCGCCATCGCCTATAGTTGCGCCCACGCTACCGACATGGCGCACCGCGCCGGCGATGACAGAAAACACTGGCAGGAGCGCGCCGCCCTGCTGACACCTGTCGCCAAGTCCTTCGCCACCGATATCGGCGTCGACGTCGCCTCGCTCGGCATCCAGGTGCATGGCGGCATGGGCTTCATCGAGGAGACGGGTGCCGCGCGTTATCTCAGGGACGCCCGCATCGCCCCGATCTACGAAGGCACCAACGGCATCCAGGCGATCGACCTCGTCACCCGCAAGCTGCCGCTATCCGATGGCGGCGAGGTGAAAAGCCTGATCACCGAACTACATGATATCGCCGACCGCGTCGGCGCCTCGAACGCCGAAAACTTCGGCGCCACCGCAAACCGCCTCAACGCCGCCATCACCGATCTCCTGGAGGCGACCGACTGGCTCCTGGCGCAATTGGCGGCCGGCAACGTCGCCGACGCGCTTTCCGGTGCCACGCCCTATCAGCGCCTGTTCGGCCTGACGCTCACCGGCTGCTACCTCGCCAAGGGCGCGCTCGCCGATGCTGACGATGGCAAGGCCGCCGATCGCATCGCGCTCTGCCGCTTCGCCGCCGAAAACCTGCTGGCCGAGACCACGGCTCTGAAGGACAGCGTCGTCAACGGCGCCGCAAGCCTCGCCGCCGCCAGATCCATTCTCGCCTGAAGGACCCGATATGACCGACCACATTCTCGTCGAGCGCCCCGAGGCCCATCCCGGCGTCCAGATCATCCGCTTCAACCGCCCGGACAAGAAGAACGCCATCACCCGCGCCATGTATTCTGTCATGACCGAGGCGCTGACCGCGGCTGATGGCAACCCTGATATCCGCGCCACGGCCTTCCTCGGCACCGAGGGCTGCTTTTCCGCTGGCAACGATCTCGGCGACTTCCTGGCGGCTGCGATGGGCGGCGGCATGCCGCGTGAGGTCATCGATTTCCTCTACGCGCTGGTGCGCTCGGCAAAGTCCATCGTCTCGGGCGTCGATGGCTTGGCGATCGGCATCGGCACCACCATGCATCTGCATTGCGACCTGACGGTCGCCTCCGCCCGCAGCCAGTTCCGCACCCCCTTCGTGGATCTCGCTCTGGTGCCGGAAGCCGCCTCCAGCCTGCTTGCACCGCGCATCATGGGCGCCCAGCGCGCCTTCGCCATGCTCGCCGCCGGCGAACCCTTTTCCGGCGGGGAGGCGAGGGATGCCGGCCTGGTCTTCAAGCTCGTGGAGCCGCATCAGGTCGAGACGGAAACGCTTAGCCTCGCCGCAAAGCTCGCTGCTAAGCCGCCCGAGGCGCTGCGCCTTTCCCGCGATCTCATCCGCGGCGACCGCGAAGAGATCATCGCCCGCATCGACGAGGAAGCCCGCCACTTCGCCGCCGGCCTGCAAAGCGCCGAAGCCCGCGCCGCCTTTGAAGCTTTCATGCGCCGTTGAGGCTGCGGGAGCGTCGTCTCCAATAGTATGAATTTATGCATTTTAGTGGGTGAATTTGCGAAAGTAAAAATTTACTACAATTTAACGTACCGCATCAATTCTCGCGCCAAAACGAGGGTAATGCTGTGAAACTATTTAAAAGTGCAGTGTCTTTCAGACAGGAAATCTCTGATTTTATTTTCATGCGCTCGCCGGATGCGTATTACGTACTGGAAGATGAGCACATCGTCGATTGCAACCATGCGATGGAGGTGATGCTTGACTTGCCGCGAGACAAGATCATCGGCATCCACCCGGCCAAGCTTTCACCGGCTGTGCAATCGGACGGCCGCCCGACCAGCGAAGCCGCCGTCGCCATTTTTGCCGAGATCAAGAAAAACGGCATGGCGCGTTTCGAATGGGATCATCAGCGCCTCGATGGCACGCCGCTGCCGGTTCTGGCAACGATCCTCCAGGCCAATATCGCCGGCCGCAACGCGCAGGTCGTCTTCTGGCAAGACATTCGCGATGTCGTGAAAATGCGCCGCCAGGAAGCCGAAGCCCGCAAGCGCGACGAGGCCAAGGCTGCCGAGCAGGCGGAAGTCGTGCGCATCCTTGCGTCGTCTCTCAGAAAGCTCGCCGCCGGCGACCTCGACTGTCTTTTGGATAATCGCTTCCCAAATGAATACGAAGGCCTGCGCCAGGACTTCAACGGTACCGTCGATCAGCTGGCTGGCATCCTCGGAAAGCTCGCCGTAAACGCTGAAACCATCCGCGCCACCACCGCCGAACTCAGCCGCGCCACTGATGATACGGCGCGCCGCACCGAAAATCAGGCCGCCAGCGTCGAGGAAACCGCTGCTGCCCTCAACCAGATGACGGCAGCCGTTACCAGCACCGCCGAAAGTGCCGCCACCGCCGCCAGTTTCTCGGCCAAGGCCAAGCAGGACGCCGAGGAATCGGAAAAGATCTCCAACCAGACCGTCGCCGCGATTGATGAGATCGCCCAGTCCTCGAAGGCGATCAACCAGATCATCGGCGTGATCGACGAGATCGCGTTTCAGACCAATCTTCTCGCCTTGAACGCCGGGGTCGAGGCGGCGCGCGCGGGCGAGGCCGGTCGCGGTTTTGCCGTCGTTGCCCAGGAAGTGCGCGAACTCGCGCAACGTTCCGCCAAGGCGGCGAAGGAGATCAAGACGCTGATCGTCAATTCGGGCACGCAGGTCGAACGCGGTGTCGCGCTGGTGAGTGATTCCGGAAAGGCGCTGGGCGATATCATCGGCCACCTCTCGCACATCTCGCAGCTGGCAACGACGATCGCTGATTCCGCCCGGGAACAATCGTCAGGCCTCTTGCAGATCAACGCGGCGATCAACCAGATGGACGGCGCCACGCAGCAGAATGCGGCCATCGTCGAGGAAACCGCCGCCGCCGTGCACGGTCTGTCGGAGCAGGCCGGTGTCCTGAACGACCTGGCAGCGACCTTCCGCCAGCGACGGGATGTGCCCGCGAAAATGCGTGTTGCCGCCTGATATCGGCAATCAGCGCAAGGCCACCGACCGCTGACGAGATGTTCGAGCAAAATGAGCCGCCACGCCCCGCGTGAGCGGCTCTTTTGTTGTTGCGACGCGGCCGAAATGTTCAAAAAGTATTACTTTTAATCAAATTTTACCAATTCCCTTGTTTAGTGATCGGCAATGCATGACGCAGCACGGGCATGAGCGCCCGGCCCCTTTTCCGGCACAATCAAAGGCGCAGACGCCAGCGGATCGTCACTCCGATCGCTGAGGCATGTCGGTCGGCCGTATTCGAGACAATGCTATGTTCAAAATGAAGATCAAGACGCTGCTTCCGGTGCTCTTTCTGTCCCTCGTCGCCATTTCCCTCGTGCAGGGCGCCATCGCTGCCGTCGCGTTGACCAGTCTCGAAGCCAATACGCGTGAGATCGGCGCCCAGAATATCCCGAACACCGAGCGCCTGCATGCCATCGTCACGACGCTGAACGATGTGCGCCGCAGCTATGCCGATTATCTGTTGGCTTCCGGCAAGACCGATTTCCGCAACGCCGAGACCACGCTGAAGACCCGCCGCCAGCGGCTTGCGACCGCCATCGATGCCTTCGAAAAGCAGCCGAAGAGCGAGTACATGAGCCAGAACTTCGCGCGGCTGCGGAAGGCGCTGGATAACGACACCGCCGTCGCCGACAAGATCATCGCGCTGGCGCTCGACAACAAGCGCAGCCAGGCCAATTCGCTTTATCGCGGCGAGCTGTCCATGTCGGCCAATAACATCCAGACGCTGATCGATGGCATGATCGCCAAAGACCGTCAGTCGACCGACGCCGGCCTCGTCTCGGCCGCCGGCAACTATTACGCCGGCACGGTCTCGATCGTCGCCGGTCTTGCGGTTGCGCTCGTTGCCGCCATCGCCGCCGCCTACCTCGCCTGGAAGCGCATTTCGCGGCCGATCACGACGATTGCCTCGCGCATGGCTGGCCTTGCCGATGGCGATATCGAAGCCGCAGTCCCCTATACCAACCGCCATGACGAGATCGGCGACATGGCCGCCGCGGTCTCTGTCTTCCGCGACAACGCTTTCGCCCGCCTCGATCTCGAACGCAGCGCCGAAGACAACCGCACCCATGCCCGCGACGAACGCGCCCGCAACGAAGCCGTCAAGGCGCGCGAGGCAGCCGAGATCAATCACGCCGTCGAAGCGCTTGCCGGTGCCCTTGGCGCCCTGTCGGAAGGCGATCTCGCCCATCGCATCGAGCAGCCTTTCGCCGACCACCTCGATCGCCTGCGCAGCGATTTCAACGCCTCGGTCGCCAAGCTCAGCGAAGCGCTGGAGGAGGTCGGCCACAACGCGCATGCGATCGACGCCGGCGCCGGCGAGATCCGCAACGCTGCCGATGGCCTTGCGCGGCGCACCGAGCAGCAGGCCGCCTCGATCGAGGAAACGGCCGCAGCACTCGAAGAGATCACCACCACAGTCAAGGACACCGCCCGCCGCGCCGAGGAAGCCGGCAGCTTGGTGTCGCGCACCCGCGGCGGTGCCGAGGAATCCGGCAACATCGTCCGCAAGGCCGTCTCGGCCATGACCGAGATCGAGCAATCCTCGCAGAAGATCGCCAACATCATCAGCGTCATCGACGACATCGCCTTCCAGACCAATCTCTTGGCACTCAACGCCGGCGTCGAAGCCGCGCGCGCTGGTGAGGCCGGAAAGGGCTTCGCGGTCGTCGCCCAGGAAGTGCGCGAGCTTGCGCAGCGTTCGGCCACAGCCGCCAAGGAGATCGAGACCCTGATCTCGGCCTCCAACGCCCAGGTTCGCTCCGGCGTCAGCCTCGTCGGCGAAACCGGCAAGTCGCTGGAGGCGATCGTCGGCCAGGTGCAGGATATCAGCCGCCATGTCGACGCGATCGTCACCGCCACCCGCGAGCAATCGACCGGCCTTGCCGAGATCAACACCGCCGTCAACACCATGGACCAGGGCACCCAGCAGAATGCCGCCATGGTCGAGGAGCAGACGGCCGCAAGCCACGGCCTCGCCCAGGAAGCCGCCAAGCTGATGCACCTGCTTGGCCAGTTCAACCTGCAGCCGGGCAATCGCGGCATGGCGCGCCGCTACGCCGCCGCCTGATCGATCGGTGACATAAACGACAAAACGCCCGCGCATGTCGCGGGCGTTCTCTTGGGCACTTGGAAAGATGGGGAAACCCGTTATCCGTGCATCCGCTGGCGCTCGGGCTGCTCCGCGATGAAACGGTTGTTGCGGGCCGAAAGCGGCTCCACCGGTAGAATATCGATGACATCGGCAGCATCGAATTTGCGCTTCATGCCGCATATCGTGGCAATCACGACGCCCCGATCAATATTGAAGGATGTCGCCAGGAAATTCCGTTCGTCGCCATGATCATCAATGGAAATAACAAACATATTATCCTCCGTGTATTATCCATTGATACACGCAGATTATTTATCATAGATGAATTTATAGATGAATTATATTCTGTCGATCTGGATGATCATTAGGAAATTCTGTTGAATTCCCGCTGCACTCACGCTCCGCGTAGGTGCAGCGGAAGCCAAGAGGATCAGCTCGCCTGCGGGATGCGGGCGATCACCTTGATCTCGAAATCGAAGCCCGCCAGCCAGTTGACGCCGACGGCAGTCCAGTTCGGATAGGGCGCTTCGCCGAAGGCTTTCAAGCGGACTTCGTTGATCGCCGCGAACTGGTTTTCGGGATCGGTGTGAAACGTCGTCACGTCGATGATGTCGTCGAAGTCTGCGCCGGCAGCCTTCAGCACGGCCGCGAGATTGTCGAAGGCGCGTTGCACCTGTTTCGAGAACTCCGGCTCGGGCGATCCATCCTCGCGGCTGCCCACCTGGCCGGAGACGAAGAGAAGGTCGCCGGAGCGGATCGCCGCCGAATAGCGGTTGATCTCATAAAGCGCCTGTCGGCCGGCGGGGAAGATTGCGTCGCGTTTGGTCATGTCATGCTCCTGTTCAACAAGGCAAAGCCTAGGCGTCCGCCGTCGCGCCAAGGGGCACGACACGTTGTAACGCGTCACCAGGATCTCTGCTCTTCACTCCCGGGTGCGCAAGTGATATACGCCCCGTATGTGAATATATGTTTGCATACGCCGCGCATGTCAATACGCATGCGTCACGTATGCTAATTTATGGAGACGAGGGTGACGGCGAGAACGCGCGCGCAGATGGTCGAGGAAACGAGGGCAAAGCTCATCGCGGCCGGCCGAAGGGCTTTTGCCACAAAGGGTTACGCCGCCTCGTCGATGGATGATTTCACCGCCGAAGCGGGCCTGACGCGCGGCGCGCTCTATCATAATTTCGGCGACAAGAAGGGGCTGCTGCAGGCCGTCATCGACCAGATCGACGCTGAGATGCTGGTGCGCCAGCGCGCCGCGCAGGCCAAGGGGAAGACACCCTGGGAAGGCTTTATCAACGAAGGCATCGCCTATATCGAGATGGCGATCGAGCCTGAGATCCAGCGGATCATGCTGCTGGATGGCCCCGCCGTGCTCGGCGATCCCTCGCAATGGCCGAACCAGACCGCCTGCCTGCGCACCAGCACTGAGACCATCGAGGCGCTGATTGCTGATGGTATCGTCAAGCCCGTGGATGCCGAGGCCGCCGCCCGGCTGATCAACGGTGCGGCGCTCAATGCGGCGCTATGGATCGCCGCGGCCGATGATCCGCATGCGGTTCTGGAAAAGGTCGTCGATGCCTTCAAGCATCTTGCCGGCGGCCTGTTGCGGACCGCTAGCTGATCTCTATCCGGAAGCGGAAGGACGCCGGGTTTACTTCTCCAGCGTCGCCACCACCTCGACATGCGAGGTCCAGAGGAACTGGTCGATCGGCGTCACCGAGGTGATGCGATAGCCGCCCTCGACGAGAATGGCGAGATCGCGGGCAAGCGTCAGCGGGTTGCAGCTGACGGCGGCGATCTTTTTCACCGTCGAGCGGGCAAGCTCCTTGCACTGGAACTCCGCGCCCGCGCGCGGCGGGTCGAAGACGACGGCATCGTAGACCTTCAGTTCCGAGGTCATCAGCGGCCGGCGAAACAGGTCACGGCGCTCGACGCTGACGGGCTTGATCCCCTGCGTGTTGCGCGCGGCGTGGTCGAGTGCGGCAAGCGGCTTGTCTTCGCTTTCCACCGCATGCACCCGGCCGATCCGCGCCAGCCTGAGCGAGAAGGTGCCCGTGCCGGCGAAAAGGTCGGCGATGCGCTTGGATTTGCCGACATGGGCAACCACCAGCTCGGACATCGCTTCTTCCGCCGGCTTCGTCGCCTGCGTGAAGCTTCCCGCCGGTGGCGATACCTGGACGCCGCCGAAATCGAGCATCGGCTTCACCGGCTCGATCAGGATCTCGCCATTGACGGAGACGCGGGCGATCCCGCGCATCGAAAGCACGGTCTCGGTCGCCTTGCGCCGCTGCTGGTCCGAAAGCTTCTTCAGACCGTCAGCGGCGATGTCGAGGCCGGTTGCCGTTTCGAGCACGGTGATACGGAACGCTTCGGCGTTGACTGCAAGTGCCGCGCCAATCGCCTTGATCGCCGGCAGCCGCGCGATGAGGCTTGCCGACGAGATGGGACATTCCTCGATATTGACGAGGTGATGGCTTTCGGCCTGGTTGAAGCCGATCAGCATCTCTTTCTCGGTCTTGCGCGCCGCGAAAGTCACGCGGCGGCGCTCGCCGGGGTGAGCGACGACAAGCTCGCCGACCTCAGGCGTCAGTCCCTTGGATTTCAGCGCATCGATGACCAGCTGGCGCTTGAAGCCGCGATAGACCGCATCACCTGCGTGCTGCAGCGTGCAGCCGCCGCAGGTGCCGTTGACGCCATCGGGGCCGAAGTGCCGACAGTGCGGCTCCTGCCGGTCCGGCGAGGGCGTGGTGATCGACATCACCGTGCCCTGGCTCTTGACGCGCGCGATGGCGACCGTTTCGCCCGGCAGCGTGAAGGGCACGTAGACGGGTCCATCAGTGCCATTGGCGATGCCGTCGCCCTGGGCGCCGAGCTTCTGGATGGTGACTGTTTCAGTGCTCACGGCTTGGTTCCTGCGAGTAGATATTCCTGGTTTCCGTCCCCGCCCGAGATCGGCGAGGGGATCAGCCCGAGGCTGGTCCAGCCCATGTCCTCGACGAACCAGCGCTCCAGTTCTGCGGCGACGGCGGGTGCGGTCGAAGGGTCCTTGAGCATGCCGCCCTTGCCGATCGCCTCGCGCCCGGCCTCGAACTGCGGCTTGACCAGTAGCACGGCGGTAGCACCCGGCTCAGCGAGATCGAGCGCCGGCGCCAGCGCCAGCTTCAGCGTGATGAAGGAAACGTCGGAAACGATGAAGGTGAGAGGATGGCCGACATCCTCGGCCTCCAGATTGCGCGCGTTCAGGCCCTCGATATTGGTCACATCGGGGTTTTCGGCAAGGCGCGGGTGCATCTGGCCGTGGCCGACGTCGATCGCGGTCACGTGCGCGGCGCCGCGCTCCAAAAGCACTTCGGTAAAGCCGCCGGTGGAGGCGCCGACATCGAGACAGTGATGGCCCGTCGGATCGAGCTTGAAATGATCGAGTGCTGCCGCAAGCTTCAGCGCCGCGCGCGACACATATTCCTGTGCGGGGTCGTCGATCTCGATCGAGACATCCTCGCCGAAGACGGCGCCGGCCTTGGTGACGACCTTGCCGTCGACCTTGACGGTGCCACGGCTGACCGCGTCGCGGGCGCGCGAACGGCTGGCAAAAAGACCCAGGCTGACGAGGAGCTGGTCGATGCGTTGTGTATTTTGATCGGACATGGCCTGTCCATGCCGGGCAATGCCATCAGTTGCAAGCCTTTTGTTGACCGCCGCCACCGTCGCAGCAGTCCCATGATGTCACATGGATCGGCGGTGCCGGCTCACCCGTCGACAACAATGGGAAAATTAGCAGTCTCTAGCCAAGCGAAAAGAGACCTACAACCTGCGCTATGATGGCTTGTAGTGACGAGACGTCAAACGGGTTGAATCCCCGAGAATTCAGCGACTGCAGCCAATAAACTGCGACCAGTTGCCGCGCCGACTTAAACAATTTTAAATTTTCCGTGGCTAGTGTCGCCGTCGATTGCAGCGGCCGAAAACCGCGTCCGCCATGATGGCCCGAAATTCCACCGCCGATCATGTTTTCCTTCGTTGATAGTTTCCCCGCACGCGCTGACGCGTGCCCGATTTGCCATGGCGCCAGGCGCCCAGGAAAGACCGACTGATGTTTGCTAGAAACATGTCCCTGAACGGTAAGCTCGCCGCGACCTTCGCGGCTCTCATTCTCATCTTTGTATCCGTCTCCGCCTTCGTCTATTCGAAGGCTGGCGCCGTGGCGGAAGCTGCCATCGAGGAAAAGCGGTCGGAGCTGCTGGTCAACCAGATCGACGACGCGCTGCAGGCCATGCTCGAGCAGGCCGTAAACCTGCGCGGCTTCCTGCTCTTCAAGAGCGACAGCACCTATGGCGATCTCTTCAACAACCGCGACCGCATGCTGAATGCGATCGCCGCCGCCAAGCAGACGGCTGCGGGCAAGACCGAGTTCGTGAGCCAGATCGACGCCATGCAGAAGGCCGCAGACCTTTATTTCAACCAGCTCGCCGTGCCACAGAGCAAGGCGCGCAAGGAAACCGACATGCCGATCGACCAGATCGTCAAGATCGGCGTCAACGAAACCAAGGGCCAGCTCGACGGCTTCCGCCAGGCCTCGGCCAAGATCAAGCAGGCCGCGCGCGACGAATCCGCAGCGCTCTCCGCCATCAAGGCCGATGCAAGTGCGGCGCTCAACATGACGTTGCTCTTCGGCGGCATCTTCGCGGCACTCGCCGCCGTCGTGCTTGCCTGGATGCTGTCGCGCAGCATCGTTCGTCCGATCGTCGGCATGACCTCAGCCATGGGCCGTCTGGCCGGTGGCCAGAACGATATCGACGTTCCCGCGCTCGATCGCCAGGACGAAGTCGGCCGCATGGCGCAATCGGTGCTGGTGTTCAAGAACGCGGCGATCGAGAAGCTGCGCCTTGCCGGCGAAACCGACCGCATGCGTGGAGATGCCGAGCGCCAGCGCCAGATGGGCGACGAGCAGAAGGCGCGTGAG
The DNA here is from genome assembly GCA_900467745.1 of Hyphomicrobiales bacterium. Lineage (GTDB taxonomy): Bacteria > Pseudomonadota > Alphaproteobacteria > Rhizobiales > Rhizobiaceae > Rhizobium. The sequence continues at coordinate 146,412 of UBQW01000005.1, read as the reverse complement.
GAAAGCGAACTGCGCTTTGCCATCGACAACCTCGCCGACGGGCTCTCCGGCCTTGCCAACGGCAATGTCGCGATCCGCATCACCACCGCGTTTGCGCCGCAGTTCGACCGTCTGCGCAATGACTTCAACCACGCCGTCGAAAAGCTGCAGGCAGCCCTGCAGTCGGTCGGCCACAACGCGTCCGCCATCAATGCCGGCGCCGGCGAAATCCGCACCGCAGCCGACGATCTGGCCCGCCGCACCGAGCAGCAGGCCGCGGCCGTCGAGGAAACGGCAGCAGCGCTTGAAGAAGTCACCACCACGGTCCGCGACAGCGCCAAGCGCGCCGAAGATGTCGGCCAGCTGGTCGAACGCACCCGTCTCGGCGCCGAGCGCTCCGGCGAGGTCGTCCGTAAGGCCGTCACCGCCATGCAGGAAATCGAGAAGTCCTCGGGCGAAATCTCCAACATCATCGGCGTCATCGACGACATCGCCTTCCAGACCAACCTGCTGGCGCTGAACGCAGGCGTCGAGGCCGCACGCGCCGGTGAAGCCGGCAAGGGCTTCGCGGTCGTGGCGCAGGAAGTGCGCGAACTCGCCCAGCGCTCGGCCAACGCCGCCAAGGAAATCAAGGCGCTGATCAACACATCCGGCACGCAGGTCAACTCCGGCGTCTCGCTGGTCGGTGAAACCGGCAAGGCTCTGTCCGAAATCGTCGGCGCCGTGCAGGAGATCAACCGCCATGTCGGCGCCATCGTCACCGCCACGCGCGAACAGTCGATCGGCCTGCAGGAGATCAACACCGCCGTCAACAACATGGACCAGGGCACTCAGCAGAACGCCGCCATGGTCGAGGAGCAGACGGCCGCCAGCCACTCGCTCGCCCAGGAAGCCATGGCGCTGGACGATCTGCTGCGCCAGTTCAACCTCGGCAACGACCGCGCCGCACCGCGCGCGGCAACCGCCACCCCGGCCTCGCGCCCGGTCGCTTCGCCGGCCAACGCGCTGAAGCGCAGCGTTGCCCGCGCCTTCGGTGGTGGCGCCAGTGCCGCAGCCGTCAAGGAGGAATGGTCGGAGTTCTGATCGAACGCCTGATCATCGATAAAAAAGACAAGGGGCTGCGCATGACGCGGCCCCTTTCTCGTTGGGGATCCAGCTGACCGAAAACCTCAGCTGGCCAGCGCCAGCCCGCCATAGCGGCTGATCTCGCTTTCGATCTCCGCCACCAGCGTATCGAGCGCTGCGTTGCGCACCTTGCGGCCGCGACGGACCACGTAGACGAGATCGGGCGGGACCGGGAAGCGGTCGGTGATGATCTGCATCTCCGGCCTGAGATGTCGCTCGTTGAGCAGCGCCACCCCCATGCCGGAATTCACGGCCGCGACAATGCCCGCGGCGCTCGCGCATTCGAACACCGTCTCCAGCATGATCCCGCCATCCTGCCCGATATCGAGCGCCCAGTGGCGGTAGAAGCAATCGTCGTGGAAGGAGAGGAACGGTACGGACGCCGTCTGCGGCAGGAGCAGGCTCGGATGCTTCACCCAGTGTAGCGTTTCGCGAAACAGGATGACATCGGTCGGCCGCACCTCGTGGGCGAAGACCTGCACGATCGCCGCGTCGAGTTCGCCCTGCTCGAGCATCGCCCGTAGCACTAGGCTCATCCGCACCTGCGTGCGCACGGACACATCGGGATGCAAGCGGCGGAAGCGGCCGAGAATATGGGCGAGCGCCGAGCAGGTGGTATCCTCCGTCAGCCCGAGCGCGATCCGCCCGGCAAGCGTCGTTTTCGACAGGCTGAGCAGCGCCTCGTCGTGCAGGCCGAGAATGCGGCCGGCATAATCCAGCAGTTCCTCGCCCTCGGTGGTAAAGGCGGTGGCGCCTGACTTGCGGTTCAGAAGCTCGCAGCCGAGGCTCGTTTCCAGCCGTTTGATCTTGTGGCTGACGGCCGATTGCGACAGCCCAAGCGCTTCCGCCGCCCGCGTGATGCCGCCGTGATGACGGATCGCCCAGATGGCGCGCAAGGCGTCGATCTCCAGCCGCCGGTTGTTCAGTTCGCTCATCTCGTCTCGGTCTCTTCGTTGCTGCCGATCTGAGCATGCAACGCTGCGCGGTCATTTGCAAACTTCCATGACTAACTTCGCTTGAAAGTCATGCCGTGATCGAAATTTGTCATGTGATCGCTCGCAACCAATGGCTTATGCCCTCGGTAAGACGCATGACAGGGATCACCGATGACGGACCACGCATTGACCGCCACGACCAAGCAGCAGCACCGCCTTCTATGGCCGCTGATGGCCACATTACTCATCATCGGCTGGAGCTCCGGCTTCGTCGGCATCCGCTATGCCAGCGAGGAAGCAAGCGTCGTGCTCGTGCTCTTCTGGCGCACGCTGCTGTCGGGCCTGATCCTGCTGCCCTTCGCCCTGACCATCGGTCCGCGCATGCAGGGGAAGGCGATCGTCGGGCAAATGTGGTTCGGCGTCATGTCGGTCTTCCTCTATCTCGGCGGCTTCGCGCTGGCGATCGAGCAGCGCGTGCCCACCGGTCTCGTTGCACTGATCTCGGACCTGCTGCCGCTCGCCATCGCCACCCTGTCGCAGCCGGTGCTCGGCGAACGCCTGAGCGGCCGGCAGTGGCTGGGCACGGCGATCGCCGTGGCCGGCGTGCTGATCGTCTCGCTCGATAGCCTGAGCTTCGGCTCGGCGCCGCTCTGGGCTTACGGATTGACTGTCGGCTCGATGCTGATCTTCGCGCTCGCCTCGGTGCTGCACAAGCGCCGCCGCGTCGGCCACATGCCGGTGCACCAGAGCCTCTGCATCCACACGCTGACCGGCTCGGTGCTCTTCGGCATTTGCGCTCTGATCCAGGGCGACATCGCGCCGCCGATGACTGAGAATTTTGCCATCGGCATGGTCTGGCTGGTGCTGATCGCCACCTTTGCCGCCTATTCGGTCTATTACACCAGCCTGCGCCTCTTCCCGGTCGCCAAGGTCAGTGCCGCCATCTATTTGAGCCCACCGGTCACCATGCTCTGGGCCTGGGCGCTGTTTTCCGAGCCGCTGACGCTGACGATGTTCGTCGGTTTAGGCGTCACGCTGGTCGGCGTCTTCATGACCTCGCGCGCCTGATACCTCACGCGTCGTTCGCCTTGCCGTCCCGGAAATACAGGCGCTGGATGATCGCCATGATCAGCGCCGTCGCCCAGCCGAAAATGATCCAGCCGTTGACCGCCTCGAAAGCCGAAATCTGCCGCCACTCCTTGCCAAGCACGACATCGCCATAGCCGACCGTCGTGAAGGTCGCGGTGGAGAAATAGATGGCGTCGTCAAGCGATGGCAGCGCGCCGATCAGATAGTAGAGGAGCGCCCAGAGGCAGATATCGAGACTGATCGGGATCAGCAGATAGCTGACCCAGGCGACGGTCGCGATCGTGGCGTGGCGGCCGAGATATCCGGGCTCGGCGTGCCGGATGGCGCGAAGCCCGATCTCCATGAAGATGGCCTGTATCGCGACCGTGGCCGCGATCAGCGCGGTGGCGAGGAGAAAATTGACGGGCACCGGACCTCCAGCGGATGTGGGTCAATATCAGTATTGCGCAACGATCTCCGCCGCGCTCCGCCCACGCGCGAGCCGGCAGAGCAGCACGCTTCAAGCAGCGCGCGATGAACGCTCGCCAGCCTCGTCGCCCTCGGCATGCACGCAACCGCCCTCGGCATGCACGCGACTGCCCTTGGCATGCGCCCGGCGGAGCAGCCACCGCACAAGTTCCCTCGCTTCGTGCGGCTCAAGCAGCACAGCCGTCACTCCGGCCTCGACAGGCAAGCCCGTCGCCCGGTCGATGACATCGACAAGCCCAAGGCGGCCCGGCACAACCATGTACCGCACTCCGATCGCCGCTCCTGACTGCATTCCAACCACACCCCTCGCTTTCATCCCGGCCAAACTAGCAGGCACGCCACGTTCCGCATTGCGCAGGATCAATCCTTCGCGGCAAAGGCAGCGATATCGGCGCAGCGTTGATCACACGCAATGCAGGCCGACGGCCAAACCCCTATGCTCATCCGCGCGAAAATCCGGATGGAGCCCGCCGTGCAGAACGTTCAGCGCAAACATGGGCCTTCGGGGCTGGTCGCGGCAACAATGGCCGAGCTTCGCGCCGCGCCGCTCCTGGCGCTGCTCGTCTTCGTGCCGGTCGTGATCCTCACCGATATGGCGGCACCCGAGTCCCACACGCTGCTCTTCATCCTCTCCGTGCTGGCGATCATCCCGCTCGCGGCTTTGCTCAGCCGCGCAACGGAAGCCGTCTCGGCCCGCACGGGTGACGCCGTCGGCGGCCTGTTGAACGCCACGCTCGGCAACCTCACCGAACTCGTCATATCCCTTGCCGCCTTGCAGGCCGGGCAATATCTCCTCGTCAAGGCCTCGATCGCCGGCGCCATCGTTACCAACACGCTGTTCATGCTCGGCGGCTCCTTCCTGCTCGGCGGCCTCAAGCATCACCTGCAGGAGTTCAATCGCGTCAGCGCCCGCTTCCAGGCGTCGCTGCTCTTTCTGGCAACCGTCGCCCTGTTCGTCCCCTCGCTTGTCAGCCGCGCCGATCAGGGCCCGGAGATGGTGCAGGCGCTCAGCCTCGGCCTCGCCGTGATCCTGATCGTGGTTTACGCCATGGGCATGCTGTTTTCGCTGAAGACCCACCGCGAGCTCTTCGCCAGCGTCGGCGAGGCCGAGGAGCACCATGGCGGCTGGGGGCTATCGACCAGCATCATCATTCTCGTCGTGGTGACGCTCTTCGTCGCGCTGATCAGCGAAGTCTTCGTCGGCTCGGTGCAGGCGGCGGCCGAGAAGATGGGCATGACGCCCGCCTTCGTCGGCTTCATCGTCGTGGCGCTCGTCGGTGCTGCGGCGGAAATGACCGCGGCCTTCTCGGCCGCCCGCGCCAACCGGCTCGACCTCAGCGTCGGCATCGCGCTTGGCAGCGCCTCGCAGATCGCGCTCTTCGTCGCCCCCGTTCTCGTCATCGTCAGCTATTTCATCGGCCCAGAGCCCATGTCGCTGCAGTTCTGGCCGGGCGCGGTGGCCATGATGTTCCTCGCCATGATGGCGGCGGCACTGCTCTCCAATGGCGGGCGCGGCGCCTGGTATGTCGGCGTGCTGGCGCTTGCCGTCTACGCCATATTCGGCCTGACGCTGTTCCTCCTGCCGCCCGCCGCTTCCTAGAATCCCAAAAGACTCGCAGACGTGCGCATCCGCGCCACATCCCGCTTCGGCGTCTCCTTGTGCACGCGGACATAGTCGCGGTTGAACTGAGAGGGGCTGTCATATCCGACGCGAAACCCCGCCTCGGCCGCCGTCATCCCCTCGACGATCATCAGCCGACGTGCCTCCTGCAGGCGGATCTGGGTGCGAAACTGAAGCGGGCTCATCGCCATTGCCGCGCGGAAATGCTCGTAGAAGGACGACGAGCTCATGCCGGCGATATCGGCCAGCTCCTCGATCGCGAAGGGGCTTCCGAAATTGCGGCAGACATAATCCACCGCGCGGCCGATCTGGTTCAGCCGGCTTTCGCCGCTGGCGATCTGCCGGATCAGTCCACCCTGCGGCCCCGATATCAGCCGATGCAAAATCTCCCGTTCGACAAGCGGCGCCAGCACCGGCGCATCCTCGGGCGTATCAAGAAGACCAAGCAGACGCGCCGCCGCATCGATCAGCCTTGGCGTCGTCTCGCTGACCCGCGCGGCCGCCGGGTTCTCGTCGCGTGCTGGTGCACCCGCGATCATCTCGTTCAACAGCGTGCGGTCGAACTCCAGCCGCAGGCAGAGATAGGGCGCGTCAGGACTGGCCTCGATCACCGCGCCGATAACGGGCAGGTCGACGCCAACGACGAGATAATGCGCGGCATCATAGATGTAACTGGTGTCGCCGATCGTCGCCCGCTTGCGCCCCTGCGCGACAATGCAGCAGGAAGGTTTGTAGAGCGTATGCAGCGGCTCGGTGGTCGCCGAGGATCGTATAACGCCGACGCGCGGCAGCACGGTGTCGAAGTTTCCATCGGTGCCGGCATGGCGGTCGATCAGGGCGGCGAGATCGGTGATTGTTTCCATGGCGCCAGCATCGGACGTCTCGCGCGCTTTGCCAAGAGACCATCATCCAAGTTCGGAGGATCGTGCAAGAATTCCGGAAAAGCCGTCTACCGCAACTGGTCCCGTCGGCGCGATCCTGTCTCGGTCAACAGATCGCTTGAGGAGCAAGACATGACCGATATGAAGAACAAGGTAGTGCTGATCACTGGCGCCAGCAGCGGCATCGGCGCCGCCACCGCCCGCGAACTCGGCCTCGCCGGCGCAAAGCTGGTCATCGGCGCGCGCCGAACCGACCGCCTGGACGCTTTGAGTGAGGAAATCCGTGCCGCTGGTGGTGTCGTGATCTCGAGAGCGCTCGACGTCACCGACCGCGCCGATATGCAGGTCTTCGTCGATGCCGCGATCGCCGAGTTCGGCCGCGTCGACGTCCTCGTCAACAATGCCGGCGTCATGCCGCTGTCGCTGATGTCCTCGCTGAAGGTCGAGGAATGGGACCGGATGATCGACGTCAACATCAAAGGCGTGCTCTATGGCATCGCCGCCGTGCTGCCGGTGATGAACGCCCAGCAATCCGGACAGATCATCAACGTTTCCTCCGTCGGCGGCCTGGCCGTCTCGCCGACAGCGGCGGTCTATTGCGCCACCAAATACGCGGTGCGGGCGATCTCGGATGGCCTCAGGCAGGAAAACAAGATCCTGCGCGTCACCTGCGTCTATCCCGGCGTGGTCGAATCCGAACTCGCCGACACCATCACCGAACCCTTCGCCGCCGAAGCCATGGTCGCCTACCGCGCCGTGGCGCTGAAACCCGACGCCATCGCCCGCGCCATCCTCTACGCCATCGACCAGCCCGCCGACGTCGACGTCAACGACATCGTCGTGCGCCCGACGGCCAATGCGGGGTTGTGACGGGGGAGGTTTGGGGGGCGAGGCGAGGGCTAGGCCAGACTAGGGTCGTGGGCGTTTGAGATTGTGACACCCCCCTCTGTCCTGCCGGACATCTCCCCCACAAGGGGGGAGATCGACTCGCGGTTAGGTTTTCGCCAGACGTTGAGGTAAGAACGAGCGGCCAAGCCCAGCCAATCTCCCCAC
>UBQW01000005.1:0-139255 GCA_900467745.1 Hyphomicrobiales bacterium | reverse complement strand
CAGAGGGGGGTAATTCTTGCGCAGAGCTAGCGTATGGAAATTCCCAGGGGCCGAGCGTTCATTCACCCCGCCAATACAAACTCGACGCCCGCTTACCCAGCAAACCCAACAGCCGCCGGCCGCCCAAGCGCCTTGAACACGGTGCCGACAATCCCGGCCCGGTCGAGCCCGGCCTGCGCGTTCATCACCTCGGGCTTTGCCTGCTCCACCCAGAGATCGGGCATTACAAGCGAGCGAACCTTCAGCCCGTTGTCGAGCAGGCCCTCGGTCGCAAGGAACTGCAGCACATGGCTGCCGAAGCCGCCGACGGCACCTTCTTCGACGGTGATCAGCATTTCGTGGTGACGAGCCAGTTGGCGGATCAGATCGTGGTCGAGCGGCTTGGCGAAGCGGGCGTCGGCAACCGTGGTTGAAAGGCCTGCGGCATCGAGGTCCTCGGCGGCAAGCATGCAGTCCGCCAGGCGCGTGCCGAAGGAGAGCAGCGCCACCTTGGTGCCTTCCTTGACGATACGGCCCTTGCCGATCTGCAGGATTTCGCCACGCACCGGCATCTCGACGCCCACACCTTCGCCGCGCGGATAACGGAAGGAGATCGGGCCGGCGTCATAGGCGGCCGCCGTGCGCACCATGTGCTTCAGCTCCGCCTCGTCGGCGGCGGCCATGACGACGAAGCCCGGCAGCATCGCGAGGAAAGTCGTGTCGAACGAGCCCGCATGTGTCGGCCCATCGGCGCCGACGAAGCCGGCGCGGTCGATCGGGAAGCGCACCGGCAGGCCCTGGATCGCCACATCGTGCACCACCTGGTCGAATGCGCGCTGCAGGAAGGTCGAATAAAGTGCTGTAAACGGCTTGTAACCTTCGGCGGCAAGCCCGGCCGCGAAGGTCACGGCATGCTGCTCGGCAATGCCGACATCGAAACAGCGCGACGGAAACACGCTTGCCAGCTTGTCGAGACCTGTGCCGCTCGGCATGGCGGCGGTGATGCCGACGATCTTGTCGTCGAGCTCGGCTTCCTGCACCAGCGCTTCGGCAAACACATTGGTGTAGCTCGGCGCGTTCGGCTTCACCTTCGCCTGCGCGCCGGTGATGACATCGAACTTGTTGACGCCGTGATACTTGTCGGCCGCAGCCTCCGCCGGCGCATAGCCTTTGCCCTTCTGCGTCACCACATGGATCAGCACCGGCCCATGCGCATTGTCGCGCACATTGCGCAGCACGGGCAGCAGGTGCTCGAATGAGTGACCGTCGATCGGGCCGATATGGTAGAAGCCCATCTCCTCGAACATGGTGCCGCCGGTCACGTAGCCGCGGGCATGTTCGACGGCGCGGGTAATGGCGCGATCGACCGATTTGCCGAGATAGCTCGTCAGCTTCTTGCCGACCTCGCGCATGCCCATATAGGTGCGGCCCGAGGCCAGACGCGCCAGATAGGCGCTCATGGCGCCCGTCGGCGGCGCGATCGACATGTCGTTGTCGTTGAGGATGACGATCAGCCGCGCATCGAGCGCGCCGGCATTGTTGAGCGCCTCATAGGCCATGCCCGCAGACATCGCGCCGTCGCCGATCACGGCGATCACGTTGCGCTTCGAGCCGGAGAGATCTGCCGCAACGGCCATGCCGAGGCCGGCCGAGATCGAGGTCGAGGAGTGCGCGGCGCCGAATGGATCGTATTCGCTCTCGGCGCGGCGGGTAAAGCCCGAGAGCCCGCCTTCCTGGCGCAGCGTGCGAATGCGGTCGCGCCGGCCGGTCAGGATCTTGTGGGGATAACACTGGTGCCCGACATCGAAGATCAGCTTGTCGTCGGGCGTGTTGAAGACATTGTGGATGGCGATCGTCAGTTCGACCACGCCGAGGCCGGCGCCCAGATGTCCGCCCGTCTTCGACACCGCGTCGATCATCTCGTCGCGCACCTCGCGCGCAAGCTGCGGCAGGTCGCGATCCTCCAGCTTTCGGAGGTCGGCCGGATAAATGACCTTGTCCAGCAGCGGCGTCTTCGGCGGTTGTGTCACGGGAGGCACTCTTTCTTGTCGTTCTTGTTCTTGTCGTCTTTTCCAGGCGTTTTGGGGCACATAGCCTTTAGGCCATAAGTTGCGGTGAAAGAAGTCGATTTCAAGAACCGCAAGGATCCTTTCTAGAGGAGAACGCTACTCCGGCAAAGGGACGAATTCCTCTTCATCCCCCGGAACGATGTCGAAACGACCGGTACGCCATTCTTCCTTGGCCTTTTCGATCCGCTCTTTCGAGGAGGAAACGAAGTTCCACCAGATGTAGCGCTTCGAGTTCAGCGCCGCCCCGCCGAACAGCATGAGATGACAGCCTTGGGCACCGCCCTCGAGCGTGATCGCATCACCCGGACGGAAAACCAGAAGCTGATCGGCCGCGAATCGGTCGCCCGCGATCACCACCTCGCCCGACAACACGTAGATTGCCCGCTCCTCATGCGCGGCCGCGAACGGGAACTTCGCGCCGGCATCGAGATTGATATCGGCATAGAGCGTGTCGGAAAGCACGTTGACCGGCGAAGTCATGCCCTCGAACGCACCGATGACAACCCGCCCGCGCATCCCGCGCTCGTCGATGACAGGCATCGCGCTCTTTTCCGTGTGCGCGAAAGAGGGATCGATCTCCTCCTTGTCATCGGGCAGTGCCAGCCACGTCTGCAGCCCGGACATCAGGAGCGGATGGCCGCGCAGATTATCCGGCGTGCGCTCCGAATGCACGATGCCGCGCCCCGCCGTCATCAGGTTGATATCTCCAGGCCGGATCACCTTCTCGGTGCCGAGGCTATCGAGATGCCGGATTTCGCCATCGAACAGATAGGTGACCGTCGACAACCCGATGTGCGGATGCGGCTTCACGTCGAGTGCCTCGTCCGGCTTCAAGATCGCCGGCCCCATCCGATCGAAAAAGATAAACGGCCCCACCAGCCGCCGCTGCCGCGTCGGCAGCGCCCGCCGCACCTGAAACCCGCCAATATCGCTGGTACGGGGGATGATCAGGTTCTCGATGGCGTCGCAGGCAAAGGCATCGCCGGGGAGGGGGTCTTTGCCGGGGAAGAAGGACATGGGGTGTCTCCGTTGGCGAAAGCGGTGAGCTTATCGGCTATCGCGCGCGATGACCAGAAGGCAGGCTCGAGGCGATTGACGGGCTATGGCGACCACCGACAGTATGGGCCACGAGAGGCAAGGCGATATGAGCAAGAGCATCGACGTACATACTGGCGGTTCTTTCGAGGACGCCGCTAGCCGCTTCATCGACGCATGGCAGCGCGCCGAGGCGGGCCAGCCCGTTTCCGAGGAACACCTGACCTTCGTGGATTGGGAGGTCTTCGCGCGCACGATGACGGCCAAGCGGCTGGAACTGCTTCGCCACCTACGCGGCAATCCTCAGGCAAGTATCGCCGCTCTGGCCAAGAGCCTGAACCGCGACTATCGCCGCGTTCACGACGACGTTGATATCCTTTCCCGCGCCGGTCTGATCGAACGCGATGCCGATGGCTTGCATGCCGACTACGCGGAGATCAGGACGGTGATCGCGCTATAGGTCATGCCCTCGGTATACGCCAATATCTTTCGACTGTTGTCGGTGATGTCGGCCAGACGGAGCTATGGTTTGCTAGAAGGCAACTTGGCGGTCTCTTTCGATCTCTTTGGCGAGGCGAGGCTTCTCGATCGGTTCCGAGATGACGTCGACAGGCCGGCCGGTGATATCTTCAAGTCTTTCTTTGAGACGATACAGCGTCCCGAAATATCCGAAGCCGGAATGCAGCACTTCGTCCGTAAGCTCAACGATGACATCGATATCGGACTCCGCTGTCGCTTCGCCGCGGGCGACCGAGCCAAACAGCGAAAGCCCGAGAACGCCCTCAGCCCTGAGCGCGTCCTCATGCTTGCGAATGATCGCGATGACCTGATCCTTGTCCATGCCGCCAATATAATCGACCTCTGCGACTTGGTCGAGACGCCGCCACCGGCCGCCCATCAAGCGCCGCCGCCCGCAGCGATCACATCGCCGTAAAGCCGTTATCGACGAACAGATGCGCGCCGTTGACGAAGCTCGACTCATCGCTGGCGAGATAGAGGGCGGCCCGTGCCACATCCTCCGGCTCGCCGATGCGCCCCTGCTGCGCGGCGATCGCGGCATCCGAGACGTCGACGCCGAGTTTCTGCAGGTCGGCCACCTCACGAAGGCCGTGCGGTGTGCGGATGAAGCCGGGGCAGACCGCGTTGCAGCGGATGTTGCGGTCGCGGAACTCGACGGCGATGGCGCGTGCGAACATGTGCACGGCGCCCTTGGTCGTGTCGTAGAGCACCTCCATCGGCGTCGCCGCCACCGCCGAGATCGACGAGGTGCAGACGATCGACCCGCCGCCGGCCGCAATCATCTTCGGCAGCACCGCCTTGGTCATCAGGAACATCGAGCGCACGTTGACGGCATGCAGCCAGTCCCATTCCTCAAGCGTGGTCTCGAGGAACGGCTTGATGACGATCGTGCCGGCATGGTTGAAGAGCACGGTCACCGCGCCGTAGCGCGCCTCGATGGCGGAGACCGCCGCGTTCACCGCCGTCTCGTCGGACACATCCGCCGTCCAGAAATCGGCCTCGCCACCGGCGGCGCGGATATCCTTCACCGTCTCAGCCGCCGCCTCGCCATTGCGGTCGATGATCGCCACCTTCGCGCCCTCGGCCGCAAACAGCTTCGACGCCGCTCCGCCCATGCCGGTCGCGCCGCCCGAGACAATCGCGATCTTACCCTTCAACCTGTCCGTCATGCCGTCTCGTCCCCTCTGGTGTTTCGGGGATGATAGACCGCGATCTGGGCGCTGGCCAAGGGCTTTGATGGGGATGTTTGCGGAGGGTGGCTATTGCAGGAAAGGGACCTATTCGGCACGCGCCAACTTACCCTCCCTCATTCCTGTGCTTGTCACAGGAACCCAGCCGACGCGCGTCTGCGCGGCGAAGAGAGTCTATTGCGATCAAGGACTTGATCGCGCTGGATCCCTGTGACATCGCCCGGACGAAGTCTGGGCACGGGGATGAGGGCGGAATATGCGTAGCGCTCAGAGAGTTTCCGGCGATCTCACTGTCCCGCATATTGCCGCGATACGCCTCAAGCCCCGTCCAGCGGCTCCACACCCTGCGGCTTGCCCGCGCGGTCGAGCCTGATCTTCTCAATCCGGTTTTCAGCCGCCGAGAGCAGCGTCTCGCAGTGCTTCTTCAGCACTTCGCCGCGCTCGTAGATCTCGATGGACTCGTCCAGCGCCACGTCGCCGCGTTCCAGTCGCGCGACGATGCTCTCGAGTTCGGCGACCGCCTTTTCGAAAGAGAGGCCGGAAACCTCCGGCTTGGCGTTGTCGGTCATGCTCAACCCTTCATCATTCTCAAAACATGCAGCCCGGCCGATTCGGCCAGCCCCTCCAGATCATAGCCGCCTTCCAGAAGGCTGACGACCCGGTTGCCGGCACTTTTGTCGGCCACTTCGAGCAGCCGCCCGGTCGCCCAGTCGAAGTCCTCGCCGACAAGGTTGATCTGCGCCAGCGGGTCGCGGTGATGCGCGTCGAAGCCGGCCGAGATGATGATCAGGTCGGGGCGGAAGTCGTTCAGCGCCGGCAACACGCGGGATTTGAAAGCCTCGCGGAAATGCTCGCTGCCGACATTGGGCGAAAGCGGTGCGTTGACGATCGTGTCGTGCGCGCCGGTTTCGTTCTTGGCGCCGCTGCCGGGGTAGAGCGGCATCTGGTGCGTCGAGCAGAACAGCACGGACGGATCGTCCCAGAAGATGTCCTGCGTGCCGTTGCCGTGGTGCACGTCCCAATCGACGATCGCCACGCGCTCGGCGCCGTGCCTGCGCTGGGCGTGGCGTGCGGCAATGGCGGCGTTGTTGAAGAAGCAGAAGCCCATCGCCTTGGATTTCTCGGCGTGGTGGCCGGGTGGCCTTGAGGCGACGAAGACATTGTCCGCCTTGCCGGTGAAGACGTCGTCGACCGCCGCCATCGCGCCGCCGATCCCCGTCAGCGCCGCTTGCAGGCTTTTCGGGCTGGCATAGGTGTCGGCCTCGAGCTGGTTGATCTCGCCTTCTTCCTCCGGCACCTGCCGCATCACGGCGAAGAGGTGCTCTTCCGGATGTGCCAGAAGCACGGCGTCCTCGGAGGCCTGCGGCGCCTGCTGGCGGTCCAGCCGGTCGAAATGCGGATGCCCCAGCGCCACGTTCAGCGCCCGCAACCGGTCGGAGCGCTCGGGGTGGCCCTCGGGCGTGATGTGTTCCAGAAAGATCGGATGTTCGTAAAGGCGGGTGCTCATGCAATCACTCTATCTGCCTGCCTCGTCATGTTCCACAGCAGATGGGGTAGGGGCTCGCGATTTCAACAATCGTGCGCTGTCATACGCCTTTCGCGTTCATTTACATAATATTAGCAGGCGATTATTCTTGGGGGACTAAAGCAATTCCAGCAAAAGTGTAGCGCGGTTTTGCGTCCGGAATTGCGCAATAGCAAAGGCTGAGACTGGGGGAAATCGATGAACGCTGCGATGCGCTCCAACATTGTGCAGATCCACGTGCCATTTCGTGATGTGGATATGAACGGCCAGATGTTCCTCGGCTCCTACATCTCCTATGCCGAATCCGCGCTGGCGAAATTCTGGTCGGAGCGACCTGAGTTGGCGGACGAGCCGCTCTATGTGGCGAGCAAGATCACCTGCATCCTGCGTCGGCCTCTGCGCTATGATGAAATGGTGCTGTTCACCACCGCCGTCGACAAGATCGGCGTGCGCTCCGTTGGCTTCATCATCGCGGTGGACACAGGCGATGAGCGTGCCGCCGAGGTCGAGATCGTCTGGCAGGCGCAGACGCGCGAGGACAAGGCGCCGGTCCCGCTGCCTGAGGTGACGCGGGACTGGCTCTACGGTTTCATGAACTAGCTTTAGCTCTTGACAGGCAGCAGCGGATAGCCGGCCATGACCGCGCGGCCGACCAGCGCCGCCACGAAGGCCTTGATCACGTCACCGGGAATGAAGGCCATCGAGCCAGTAAACGCGGCCTTGAGGCCGATCTGCGCGGCAAAGGCGAGATAGACGATGCCGAAGGCGTAGAGCACGACGATCCCGCCCATCATGGCCGCGAAGAAGAAGCCGGTCAGCTGCATGCCGGCCGCCTGGCCGTGCTTCACCAGCCGCTCGCTGATATAGCCGGTGGTGAAGGAGGCAAAGACCCAGCCGATCAGGAAGCCGGTGGTGGGCGCCGCAAACGCCGCCAGCCCGCCGCGTCCGCCGGAAAGAACCGGCAGGCCGATCGCAACAAGCACCAGCACGATCAGCACCGCCACCGTGCCGCGCCGAGCGCCAAGCACCACACCGGCCATCATCACGCCGAGCGACTGCGCCGTGATCGGCACCGGAATGAAGCCGAGCGTGATCGGCGGCAGAATGCCGAGCGCGACGATGATGGCGGCAAACAGGGCGGACAGAACGAGGTCTCGGGTGCTCATGATGGCTCCGTGGTTCAATAGGTGCTAATTCACATGCCGCCGAATACCGCGCGCGTCAATCGCAGCCGCGATGTTATCAGCATCCTTCAGCGTCAGAATGATGAGCGGCACCAGCACGGTCGCCGGCCGCACCTTCAGCCCGCGCGCATGGTGCGCCTCGGCAATCGCGTGGTAGCGGCCGATGATTTCAGGCACGAAGCGCACCACCAGCCCGACGGCAAGCCCGACATCGTCGGCCCGCACCAGCCCCAGGCGCTCCAGCGGCCGGGCGGCAAGCGTGATCTCGTCCATGAAGGCGGCGATCGTGGTTGTCGCGGTCACGCTCGCGGCAAACAGCATCAGCGCCGTCAGCCGAAGCAGCGCGACGACGGCGCCATGCCATGGATTGAAGGCGAGGCTGAAGACGGCGACGATGAGAATGGTGAGAAGGATCGGCTTCAAGCGCGCAAGGGCCGCACGAACCGGCATGCCGATGCCGAAATAGACCGCGCCCGTGGCGACGACGGCAACGCCGAGCAGCGCGATGTTGGCGGTGGCAAAGAGCGCGACGCCGAGCACGGCGAGCACGATGAGCTTCACCCGCGCCGAGATCAGGTGCAGCCGGCTATTGCCCTCGACATAAAGCGATTGCATCAGGCCGCGAGCTCCCGGTAACGGGCGATCGCCTCGGCGGCCGGCGCATCGGCCGCCAGTTGCCCCTGGTGAAAGACCAGCACGCGCGGATAATCCGAAATCAGTTCCAGATCGTGGGTGATGACGATGGCGCTTTCGTGCAGGCTCTCGATCAGCCCCTGCACGAGGCCGCGGTTGCGCAGGTCGAGCTGGTTGGTCGGCTCGTCGAGAATGAGGATATCGGGGCCGGTAGCGAGCACCGAACACAGGGCCGCCATCTGCAGTTCGCCGCCGGAAAGCTCGTGCGCGCGCCGCTCGGCGAGATGCCCGGCGTTGAAGCGGTCGAGCACCTCGGCCACCCTGGTCTCGATCGCGGCCTTAGCAAGCCCCCGGCTTTTCAGCCCGAAGGCGATATCGTCGCGCACGACGGGCAGGATGATCTGGTTCTGCGGCGATTGGAAGATGAAGCCGACATCGCCGAGCGCTGCCTTCTCGTCCGACGTGTCGCGGCCGTTGACGATGACGCGGCCTGACGTCGGCTTAGTCAAGCCGTTGATCAGCCGCGCGAAGGTCGTCTTGCCGGAGCCGTTCAGCCCGATGATGGCGATGCGCTTTTCGGTGAGCTCGAGCGTCAGCGGCTGCAGCGCAGTCCGCGACCCGTAGCTGACGCCGGCGCTTTCGAAACGGATATTCACTGCGTCCCCCTGAGGTGAAGCGCCGTTCTATAAACGAATGCGGCCGGAGGGAAGATCAAAACGCGACGCGACCTGACCCCATTGCATCCTCGCCCGAACCCGCCATATTCGGGTGGCTAGGAACATTTTCCGGATTATCATCGCTGCCATGACGAAGCTGATCTCCAATGCCGACGCCCGCCGCATCTTTCTGGCCAAACAGGGTCTGAGTGCCCCGCCCAACCGCGTGCTCACCAAACCCGGCCTGCTACAGCTGATCCACGATCTCGGCTTCGTGCAGATCGACAGCATCCAGTGGGTCGAGCGCGCCCATCACCAGATCCTCTTTTCGCGCAACCAGACTTACAAGCGCGAGCACCTGACGGCACTTCTGGAAAAGGACGGCGCGCTGTTCGAGCACTGGACGCATGACGCATCCATCCTGCCGAGCAGCTACTTCCGCTATTGGAAGCACAAGTTCCGGCGGGAGGAGGAGGTCCTGGTGGATCGCTGGCGCAAATGGCGCGGCGAGGGCTTCGAGGATGCCTTCGACGAGACCTACGAGCGGGTGAGCCGCGACGGCGCCATCATGGCGCGCGAGATCAAGGCGGATGGCCACGTCTCCGGCGGGTGGTGGAACTGGCATCCCAACAAGACGGCGCTCGAATATTTCTGGCGCACCGGCAAGTTCGCCATTTCCGGCCGCTCGAATTTCCAGAAGGTCTATGATCTGGTCGAACGCGTCATCCCGGCCGAGTTTCATGAGCCCGAGGTCAGCCGCGAGGAATTCGTGGACTGGGCCTGCCGCAGCGCGCTGACGAGGCTGGGCTTTGCCACCCATGGCGAGATCGCGGCCTTCTGGGCGCTGGTCTCGCCGGATGAGGCCAAGGGCTGGGTCGTCGCCCACCGCGATGAGCTGACCGAGATCATGATCGAGCCGGCATTGGGCGGCAAGCCGCGCCCGTCATGGGCGTTTACGGATTTCCTCGATACGCTCGACGATTATCCCGCCGCACCACCGCGCATCCGCGTGCTGAGCCCTTTCGATCCGATGATCCGTGATCGCAACCGCACCGAACGTCTCTTCGGTTTCTTCTATCGCATCGAGATCTTCGTGCCCGAGCCGAAGCGCGAATATGGCTATTACGTCTTTCCGCTCTTGGAAGGCGATCGCCTGATCGGCCGCATCGACATGAAGGCGGACCGCAAGAAGGGCTCGCTCGACGTCAAGCGCCTGTGGCTGGAGCCCGGCGTAAAGCCCTCCGCCGGCCGCCTTGAAAAGCTCGCCGCAGAGCTTGATCGCGTCGCCCGTTTCGCCGGTGTGGAGCGGGTCGAGATGCTGGAGGGTTGGCGCGGCTAAGCGATTGTCATCGTTGAGATAGTTCGGATTTTAGATGATTACCGCCTGTTAATCTTGACGGGGGTTTACCATGCTTCTTCGCGAACTTCTTAAGGACCTTTCGCCTACGATTGGAGCATGAAAACACGAGCGATCAGATACGCCGCATGGACGGCATGGAACAGCCTTGCCCGCAGGGTTAGAGCACTGATGCGTAACCGTCGCGACGCCCGCGCCGCGGCGACAGGTTCGATCGTTTCGTTGAGCGAGCAGCGTGCGCGGATGAAACCCGTTACCGTCAAGTCCGCCCTGATCGACGCGGTCTACTTCAGCCAGGAAGACGGCAGATTGCGTGTCTGCCTGAACAATGGCGAGGAACGCATGTTCGAAGGCGTGGCCGAAGCCCACGTCATCGCCATGGTGACCTCTGAATCGCCCGGCAAATACTACATGCAGAACGTCAGGACGCGCTTCAAGCGCATCGCCGCCTGACGAAGGCCGAAACCGGCGGGGACTGCCCGCCGGCTGACGATATTATCGGGCTCAGCCGATCTCTGTTTCCGCGATCTTGATGCCGAAACCTTCGAGGCCGACATAGTGGCGCTCGCTGCGGGTCAGTAGCTTGATCGAGCTGACGCCGAGATCCTTCAGGATCTGCGCGCCAAGACCGATTTCCAGCCATTCGCTCTCACGGTTCTGCGCTTCCGCATGGGCTTCGCGGCCCTGGCCCAGCGCCTTGCGGCCGTTGTCCTGGTGGCCGACGCCAACAGAACCTTCGCGCAGATAGACGATGACGCCGCGACCCTTCTCGGCGATCTTCTTCATGTAGTGATCGACGGAGCGCTTGCCGAACAGGTCGTCCACGACGCTTTCCGTGTGCAGGCGCACCGGAATGTCGATGCCGTCGCGGATGTCGCCGAAGACAACGGCGAGGTGCTGCATCGGATCCCACGGCAGCGAGTAGCTGTGGGCCTTGGCCTTGCCGAACGGCGTTTCGACATCGAAGCTCGCCTGCAGCTGGATCAGCGTTTCCTTGCGCTGGCGGTATGCGATGAGGTCGGCAACGGAGACCAGTTTCAGGCCGTGCTCTTCGGCGAAGCTCGAGACCTGCGGACCACGCATGACGCTGCCGGTGTCGTTGACCAGTTCGCAGATCACGCCGATCGGCGGCAGGCCGGCGAGCTTGCAGAGATCGACGGCGGCTTCCGTATGGCCGGAGCGCATCAGAACGCCACCCTCGCGGGCGACCAGCGGGAAGATGTGGCCGGGGCGCACGAAGTCGGAGGCGCCGACATTCGGGTTGGCGAGGTTGCGCACCGTCAGCGTGCGGTCGTCGGCGGAGATGCCCGTCGTCGTGCCGTGCTTGAAGTCGACGGTGACGGTGAAGGCCGTCGTATGCGCGCTGTCGTTTTCCGCGACCATGGCGTTGAGGCCGAGGCGCTTGGCCTCTTCCTTCGGCATCGGCGTGCAGACGATGCCCGAGGTGTGGCGCACGATGAAGGCCATCTTTTCCGGCGTACAGTGGACGGCGGCAACGATGAGATCGCCTTCGTTCTCGCGGCCGTCGTCATCGACGACGACAACGATTTCGCCGGCCTCGAAGGCCCGGATAGCGTCTACGACGCGCTTCTGATCGTAAGGCATGGGAACGTTCCTATTTCAGCCGGCCGGTCTGGCCGCGGTCTCGAAGGTAGTGGTCGGCGATGGCGCAGGCGATCATCGCCTCGCCGATCGGCACGGCGCGGATGCCGACGCAGGGGTCATGGCGGCCCTTGGTGCGGATATCGACGTTCTTGCCGTCGGCATCGATCGACTGGCGCTCGGTCAGGATCGACGAGGTCGGCTTGATCGCGAAGCGGGCGATGACAGGCTGACCGGTCGAAATGCCGCCAAGGATGCCGCCGGCATGATTGGACAGGAAGATCGGCTGGCTGTCATTGCCCATGCGCATTTCGTCGGCGTTTTCTTCACCGGTGATTTCGGCCGCCTCGAAGCCGTTGCCGATCTCCACACCCTTGACGGCGTTGATCGACATCAAAAGCGAGGCGATATCCTGGTCGAGCTTGCCGTAGATCGGTGCGCCCAAACCGGCCGGAACGCCGTCAGCGACGACCTCGACCACGGCGCCGATCGACGAGCCCTTCTTGCGGATACCGTCGAGATATTCTTCCCAGACGGGAACGATCTCAGGATCCGGCGCGAAGAACGGGTTCTGGTCGACCTGGTCCCAGTCCCAATTGTCGCGGTTGATCTTGTGCTTGCCGATCTGCACCAGCGCGCCGCGCACGCGAACGCCGGGAACGACCAGCCGCGCGATACCGCCGGCCGCAACGCGCGCCGCGGTCTCGCGCGCAGACGAGCGCCCGCCGCCGCGATAGTCGCGAATGCCGTATTTGAGATCATAGGTGTAATCGGCATGGCCCGGCCGGTACTGGCGGGCGATCTCGCCGTAATCCTTGGAGCGCTGGTCGGTATTCTCGATCAGCATCGAGATCGGCGTGCCGGTCGATATCATCGTCTCGCCGTCGGCATCGAACATCACGCCCGAGAGAACCTTGACGAGGTCATCCTCGCGGCGCTGCGTCACGAAGCGCGACTGGCCGGGCTTGCGCTTGTCGAGCCACACCTGCAGGTCTGCAAGCTTGAAACGCAGGCCGGGAGGGCAGCCGTCGACGACGCAGCCAAGCGCCGGTCCGTGGCTTTCGCCCCAGGTGGTTACGCGGAAGAGGTGACCGAATGTATTGTGTGACATATGCTCCGACCGGATCGCGCCGCCGGGCGTCCCCGGGCCGCGCCATTCTTTAAAAAGGCGCGACACTCATAGGCCAAAAGCCGAGAGGGCAAAAGGCTTTCTTTGCGCCAAACCGTCTCCATTGGGAAACGGTGTTTCCTCAAATCCGAGAACAACCGCGCAAAGCCATACTACGAAGCGATGCGCCAGGCCGTATGGGTGGCCGCTTCGGTGAAATCGTCGAAGGAGAGGGGGCGCGAGAAGGCGTAGCCCTGCAGCAGGTCGCAGCCGAGTTCGAGAAGCAGGCTGGCATGCGCCACGGTCTCGACGCCCTCAGCCACCGTCTCGACGCCGAGCGAGCGGGCGATGTCGATGATCGAGCGCACCAGCGCACGCTCCTGCGCCGAGGTGATGATCGGCTGCACCAGCTGCCGGTCGATCTTCAGCCGCTTCGGCTTCAGCTTCAAAAGGCTGACAATCGAGGTGTGGCCCGTGCCGAAATCGTCGATCTCGATATCGATGCCGAGCGCCTTGATCTTGTCGAGGTTCTCGGCGGCGACGTCCTCGCTCTCATCGAGGAAGATCGATTCCACCAACTCGAACGAAATCTCGCCCGGCCGGATCTGCAGCATGCGCAGCGAATCGGCCAGCGCATCGTCATGCAGGCGCCGGGCAGACACGTTGACCGAGACCTTGGGAACGGAAACGCCAAGCGCCGCCCACCGCATCTTGTCCTTGAGCGCCGTTTCGAGAACGATGCGGTCGAGCGTCTGCACGACGTTGATCTCCTCGGCGATCTTCAGGAACTTATCGGGCGTCAGCAGACCCCGGGACGGATGCTGCCAGCGCACCAGCGCCTCGACTCCGGTCAGCTGCATGGTGCGGGCGCTGAATTGCGGCTGGTACCAGGTGGTGAACTCGCCGTTCTCGATACCCGAGAGGATCTCGTCGGCCAGCCGCTTGTTGTTGATGATGTCGGCCTGCAGGTTGTGATTGAAGAACTGGAAGCGGTTGCGGCCCTGGCTCTTGGCGCGATAGAGCGCGATGTCGGCGTTGATCAGCACCTTGCGGGCATCGACGCGCATGCCGCTCGCCAGCGCAATCCCGATCGACACGCCGCAGCGGCAGGCAAAGCCCTGGAAGTCGATGGGCTGGCGCATCTCCTCGACGATCCGGCCCGAAAGCGCCGACATCTCTGCGTCATTGGCATTGAGCGCCAGGATGACGAATTCGTCGCCGCCGATGCGCGCCACGATGTCGCTCGGCCGAATGCTGCGCGAGAGCACGCGGGAGGCATGGACGAGCATGGCGTCGCCCGCCGCGTGGCCCAGTGTGTCGTTGATCTCCTTGAAGCGATCCAGGTCGATGTGCAGGATCGCGAACTTCTGCCTAGCGTGCTGCCCGGCATCGGTCAGCTGTTCCAGCGCCTTGTCGAGCTTGCGGCGGTTGGCGAGCCCGGTCAGTGGATCGTGCAGCGAATTGTGTTCGATGCGGTTGTTGGCGAGTTCGAGCTCGATGTTCTTGCCGATCGCCTCGTCCTTCGCCGCCTTCAGCTCCGCCGTCATCAGCGCGTCTTCGGTGATGTCGAAGGCCACGCCGATGATCTTCAGCTGGCCGTTGGACGTCGCGTGCACCTTTCCGGTCGAGCGCACATAGCGCATCGTCCCGTCTTCGGTCGGCACGCGACAGACGACGG
Organism: Hyphomicrobiales bacterium; assembly: GCA_900467745.1. Taxonomy (GTDB): domain Bacteria; phylum Pseudomonadota; class Alphaproteobacteria; order Rhizobiales; family Rhizobiaceae; genus Rhizobium. Next base: position 124,720 of record UBQW01000005.1, on the reverse strand, counting down.
TATGAGTATCGCCGACCTTCTTGAAATACCGCGCGCTCTCGATCGCAAGCGGGCGGTCTTCCTCGAGCACGCAGGAGAGCCACGTCTCCTCGTCCATGAAGCCGGCGCGCGGCTCCAGCCCGTAGAGCTCGTGCATCCGGTCGTCCCAGAAGGAGCCGGCCTTACCGAGCGTGGCCTCCCAGATGCCGCACTGGTAGGAATCGAGCGCCAGGTCGAGCTTGCCGGAGAGCTCGGCAAGTTCGGCCTCGCGATGCGAGAGCTCGTCGAGCGCAAGTTCGAGCTCGGCGTTCTTGATGTCGCTGCTGTCTTTCGCGCGACGCAGCGTCTCGGCGGCAACCGCGTCGGCGGTCACATCCCAGACGATGCCGATCGTGCGGATGGTGCCGGCGGCGTCGTTATAGACCGAGCCCACGGATCGCAGATAGCGCGTGCTGCCGTCCGAAAGCTCGATCCGGTATTGTGTCGTGTAGGAGGAACCGGACCGGCCATCCTTCAAGAGGTGGATCTTTGCCACCCGGCGATCGTCGGGAACGATCGTTTCCAGCCAGTCGTCGAGCGAGTAGCTGCCCTCGATCGCTTGCTTGCCGTGCAATGCGGCGGCGCGGCCATCCCAGAAGAGGCTCTGGCCACCGTTTCTCAGTTCCCAGATGCCGATATTGGAGGTTTCCAGCGCAAGGTTGAGACGCTGTGATAGCTCCAGCAGCGTCTCCTCGCGCTTTTCCAGCTGCCTGATGTTCTTGTTGCGCTCGCCGAGCAGAAGGGTCGCGAAGAACACGGGAATGATTGTGAGGCAGGCGGCGGCGAGGATGATGAACCGCAGCGTCTGCTGATTCTCTGGAGGGGCGGTCCAGCCGGTCTTCGGCGCCGCCGCGATCTCCCAGCGCCCGCCGGCGAATGTGATCTTGCGCGTCAGCGGCCGCTGCCCTAGCACCTCCGGTGAACCGAAGAAGGGCGACACTGCCGCACCCGTGGTTCCAAGATCGCGCAGCGCGATGGAGAGGTGGTCGAGATGCGGATACTTTTCGCGGTTCTCGCTGTCGCGGGCCGGCTTCAGGCCGGTGTTCTCATAGAACATGTCGGCGTCGATGACTGCCTCGACCGCGCCCCAGACCCGGCGCTGGCCGTTCTCCTTGACGAAGACGGGGAAGAAGATCGCGAATGTGTCCTTGCCGTCGAGCGTGCGGATCGGTCCATAGAATCGCGCCTGCTGGTTGCCGGTGGTGCGCGCCACCGACTGGCGATCCATCAGGAATTCGCGCACGTCGTGACCAAGCCGATCCTTGCCCTCCGTCGGCGGAAACACCGACTGCACGATGAAATCGGGGGCAACGGCGATATGCACGAAATGCGGGTTCTGGATGAGCAGCCAGTTGATCTGCCGCTCCGTCTCCTCGGCATTCATTTTCGAGCTGATCGCGACCATGTTGGAGAGGTCGCGCACGATGGTGATGTCCATGTTGATCTGGGCAGTCACACGCGCGCGAATAAGGCTGGTCTCGTTTTCCGTGCGGATCGTCAATTCGCGAAGATTAGCCGCGGTATTGGCACGATCCAGGCTGAAACCGACGATGATGACGACCACGGCGACCAGGCAGGAAACCAGAAACGAGATATGGGTATTCCGCAAAGAACTCCGCGTTGCCTCGTTATGTTTCCTGCGGAATAGCAAAACCCCAGCCTCCCCGTTTCCCTATGACTGTAAGTAGCGGGTGTTAATTTACGATTTCTTACAGGTAGTATTGGGAACACGTTTTAAGTGTACGACTGTATTAACAAGCCCTCTTGATTGTTGTTAAAATGCGCTTCATCAATTGGGCGGGAATGGTCACGGTTCAGGGCAAATTTCGCCATATTCGGGAGGCTATCTATGCACAATTGGATGTTTGAGTCGTGTTTTCGAAGGAATGCCGTTATGCGCTTCGTAGTTGCTACACTTTTGGCCACAGCGAGTTTTCTGTCGCCGATCAGCGGTTTTGCCGAAAGCGCCGACGTGGAAGCGACGATCAAGAACATCGACATGAGCAATCTCAGCCTCACGCTCGATGACGGCAAGACCTATCAGGCGTCGGAAGAATTCAATTTCGAAGGCTTGAAGGCAGGCGTGAAGGTCATCGTCTTCTATACGGAAGTCGACGGAAAACGCGTCATCAACGATCTCGATATCGTACAGTAATTCGGCTGGCGCGAAGCAGGCCTAGATCCAGGCGATCTGCTTCGTGTCGGTCTCGATCTTGAGAATCCGGTCTTGCGGAATCTCGCCCTCGGCCGCTTCATCCTTCGGCACGTTGGCAATCGTCCTGAACAGGCTGCGAATGACGCCGCCATGCGTGACACAGACCGTCGGCCGGTCCACCTCGTTCAGCCAGGACGCCACCCGCCACGACATGATCTCGTAGCTCTCGGCATCGGCACCCGGCGGAATGAAATCCCACTTGTTGAGATTGCGCTCGACGATCCGCTCCTTGGCGGTCGCCTTCAGTTCCTTGACCGTAAAGCCTTCCCAGTCACCGAACGACACTTCCACCAGGCGCTCGTCGGTGCGGTAGTCCTTGGGCGGCAGGTTCATTGCTTCGCGGGCGATTTCCATCGTCGCGCGCGTACGGCCGAGCGGGCTCGCGATGAAATCGAATTCGATGCCTTCGACTTTCAGGATTTCCGCGAGATTGATGCCGTTCTGGCGCGCCTGCTCACGACCGATGGCATTGAGCGGAATATCCTTTTGCCCCTGCAGGCGACGTTCCGCGTTCCAGTCTGTCTGGCCGTGACGAATGACGTAGATAAGCAATGATCGGCTCCATATTGCAAACGGCCCCTGATCGCTTCCGCGAGGAGGGGCCGCGAGCATGACTCATAAGAGAGTACGATCAGTCTTTTATGACGGAAATATCCGGCGCGTCCACAGCCTTCATGCCGATAACATGATAACCGCTGTCGGCGTGATGCACTTCGCCCGTGACCGAGCGCGACAGGTCCGAAAGCATGTAGAGGCCGACATCGCCGACTTCTTCGATGGTGACGGTGCGGCGCAGCGGCGCGTTGTACTCGTTCCACTTGAGAATGTAGCGGAAGTCGCCGATCCCGGACGCTGCAAGCGTCTTGATCGGACCGGCCGAGATCGCGTTGACGCGGATGTTCTTCGGTCCGAGATCGACTGCCAGATACTTCACGCTCGCTTCAAGAGCTGCCTTGGCAACGCCCATGACGTTGTAGTTCGGCATCACCTTTTCGGCGCCGTAATAGGTCAGCGTCAGCATCGAGCCGCCATCCGTCATCAACTTCTCGGCGCGGCGTGCAACCGAGGTGAAGGAATAGACGGAGATCTGCATCGTCTTGGCGAAGTTGTCCGCAGAGGTGTCGACGTAACGGCCCGTGAGCTCGTCCTTGTCCGAAAAGCCGATCGCATGCACGATGAAGTCGATCTTGCCCCAGGTCTTCTCGATGTTGTCGAAAACCTCGTCGATCGATGCTTCATCGCTGACATCACAGTGTCCGGCAAGAATGCCGCCGAGTTCAGCTGCCAGCGGCTCTACCCGCTTCTTCAGCGCATCACCCTGATAAGTAAAGGCAACCTCGCCGCCCTGTGCATGAATAGCTTTGGCAATGCCCCACGCAATCGAACGATTGTTGGCAACGCCCATGATGACGCCGCGCTTGCCTGACATGAGGCCTTGTGCCTGAGCCATGTTTCGCCCCTTAGGTAAATTGATCGATCCTGCCTATGGCATAGCCGGCCAGCCGGTTCAAGATTGCTAGCAATCATCAACTGTTAGGGAACGTAACAAAGGGTGCTAATGTCACCCAAAATTCACAAAAACAGGCCGTTCTTCATAATTCTCATCAAATCCGTGACCTTATCGTCGGGCTTTTCCCACAGGATAATGCGCAGTTCGACCACGAGATCGCCCTTTCCGCCATCTGATTTGGGCAATCCCTGACCTTCGAAGCGGATTGATTTGTCCGATCCCGACCATGCCGGCACGGTAACGGTCAGCGGTCCGTTCGGTCCGTCGATGCGCGCGTCGGTGCCGAGCACGGCGTTTTCGATGGTGACGGGAAGCACGGTGTGCAGGTCGAAGCCGTCGACTGTGAAGTCGGCATGCGGGGCGATGTGAATGTTGACGACCGCGTCGCCACGCTGCATGCCCGTCAGCTTGTGGCCCTGGCCTTTGAGGCGCACCGTGTTGCCTTCAGTGGTCCCCGGCGTCAGCGCAAATCCGGCGTCACGGCCATCGCCGAGATCGACGTTCACCCAGGCGCCCTTCAGGATGTCCTCGATGGTCACTGTCGCAATGGCCAGCTGATCCGGCGCCTTCTCGGGCGCCGGGGCCGCACCGCCGGTAAAGCGGCGTACGAATGAAGTGAGGAGGCTCAGCGGCTGCAGGACGGCAGCGCTCGCCGCCCCTGTCTCGTCCGCGCTGTGCTCGTCGTCTGCTGTCTTGCCGGATTCGCCGGCCTTGGCGCTCTCGGTAGCTTTATCCGTCTGCTTGTCGGCCTCGGCGCTCTCGGGCTCCGGCCGCTTGGCCCGGCCGGAAGCAAAGCCGCGTGTCCGTCCGCCACCGCTCGCCGCGCGCGCCTGGTTGCCGAAGATCCGCTCGATCATCTCTTCCGCGGGCTCGGCAGCACCTGCCTGCTGCTGCTGTTGCGGCTGTGGCTGTTTGGCGGCCTCGGCGGCCGCCTTCTGCGCCGCTGCCCGCGCCAGCTCTTCCATCACCCGCTCGGCGTTTTCCTGCGCCTGCTTGGCGCGGATCGCGGCTTCGCGCGCCGCCTGGCGCTGCGCCATGATGGTGTTTTCGTTCTGCTTCTCGTTCTGCTTGGCTTCGGCTGCCCGCGCCGCGCTGTCGAACAGACTGCGCTTCTTTGGGTCCTTCAGCGTGTCATAGGCGCGGCCGATCTCGGCGAAGCGCGCACCGGCCAGCGGGTCGCCCTGATTATGGTCAGGGTGCACCACCTTGGCCATGTTGCGCCAAGCTGCCTTGATCTCGTCCTGCCCCGCGTCGCGCCTGACGCCCAATATCTTATAAGGATCGCGCATGTTCCAAACCGCCCGGTGTCCAAATGCGAGGTGCCCTGTCCGGCACTCCGCAGCCCCGATTAAACTCATTTGGTGCGCCGAAGTTCGCTTCGCGAGCAGAAAATCTGCGCACATATGCGAACCACAGTCCCGCAAACTTGCTAATCAGTCCTTATTTGGCGTCAGGACACGCCACGGTTTTATGCGGAATGGTTATCTTTTGCTAAATCTGGAAACGTAGCCGGGAGCAGCCGTTAACGACTGCCTGAAAGGGCCGGTCAGCTCTCGGGCTGGAAGCTCAGGAGCTGCCAGTTGCCGCCGCCGACGAGGCAGGTCTTGCCGTAGAATTTCGAGATGCCGACATAGGAGTGGCGCGTCGTCTTGAACTGACGGCAGACCTGGCCGGTGTCGTTGTTTTCGACGATCGTGTCGATCACACCGGCGCTGCCGGTGGAAGCGTTCGCCCAGGGAAGGGGGCGTCCCTGCAGGCCGTTGATGTCGGCCGAGGTGACGGCATTGCCCACGGTCATTTCGTCGGAGATGCTGTCGCTTGTCGGCGCCGGCTGCGGCACGGTGCCTGTGGCGACCGAACGGTCGACCTTGTTGCTGCTGAACATATCAAGCCCGCCGGCCATGCAGCCGGAGAGGGAAAGCACTGCCATTCCGACAACGCAGATGGCCGCGCATTGGCGCATGAGGCCCTTTGTATGACGAACTGACTTTGCTATGACTTCCACCCTGTGTCCTGTCCAGTGGTTTTGGGCTGGGCAATTATCGAATAAACCCGGGGCATTTGAGCTAATATGTCGGAAAATGAGTTAACAACCAGTGACTTCACCGAGCAAAACGAGCCGTTCCAGCTCTTTGCGGATTGGCTGAAGGAAGCCGAAGCTTCCGAGATCAATGACCCGAATGCGGTGGCGCTTGCGACGGTCGATGAAGACGGCCTTCCCAATGTCCGCATGGTTCTCCTTAAGGGATTCGATCAAGACGGATTTGTGTTCTACACGAATTTCGAAAGTCAGAAAGGCCGCGAAGTCCTCGGCCAGAAAAAAGCGGCCATGTGCTTCCACTGGAAGACGCTGCGCCGCCAGGTTCGGCTGCGCGGCCCGGTTGAAGTGGTGAGCGACGAGGAGGCCGACGCCTATTACAAGACGCGCGCCCGCGGCAGCCGCATCGGCGCCTGGGCTTCCAAGCAGTCGCGTCCGCTCGAGAGCCGCTTCGCGCTGGAAAAAGCCGTCGCCGAATACACGGCGCGCTATGCGATCGGCGAGATTCCGCGCCCGCCGCACTGGTCCGGCTTCCGCATCAAACCGACCTCGATCGAGTTCTGGAAAGACCAGAAGTTCCGGCTCCACGACCGCATCGAGTTCCGCCGCGCCACGCCCGAGGGCGGCTGGGACAAGGTGCGGATGTATCCGTAAGCATCGCCTCGGTGGCGTCCGCGATTGCCTGCGCAAGGGCGCCACGAACCCGCCGCCGCTGACATCGAAACGGAGCGCCACGCAACCTCGGCGCTCCTAGCGTGAATTTTCATCCTAGGTTGAAAAGGTCGTGCCCCGAGGCGCTGGCGTCACCTGTAAATGGCGCGCCGCCTCAAAAGAAAGTGATCGGTGGATAATGTCGCGGGCAGGGGCTGACCCTCAGCCGCGGTTGCCCATCAGCTTCAAGGGGATGCCCGAAGCAAGGCCGGAGACGTAGCGCGGCTTTTGATAGAGCCCGTTGATCGACAGGCGCGGCAGGTAGGTGGAGCGCTCAAGCGATTGCCGGCCGATCACGCCGGGCTGCGTCGTCACCGCCAGAGAAAATCCGAGATCCCGGGCGATCGCCGCCTGCTGCTGGGTCACCGCCTCGCGCGTTCCATATGGATAGGCAAACGCATCAGGCCGGTGGCCGCTGATCACCTCGACATAATCCTGGGAGTGCGTCATCTCATCGCGAACTTCGGCGTCGGAAAGCCGCGCGACTGCGCGATGGCTGACCGTGTGGGCGCCGAGCGAGGCGAGCGGGCTGGCGTCCAGGAGGTTGAGCTCTGGCGCGCCCATCACCAGATCGTCGACGATCTCGACCGGATCGATCCCATGCGACCGCGCCAGCGCATCAACGGCCTCTACGGCGGACGTTTCCTCATGCGCGTGAATATAGCGCGCGAAGCGGGCAAAGGCGCGGTGCTTGTCTTGAGGCATCGCGGTGTCGATCGTCTCGGTCCCATCGCCGAAATCGAAGCTCAGCCTGTCCTCGCGCCGCAAGAGCGCCGTCAGTGTCTCCCACCAGATCGTATGTGTCCGCTCGACCAGCCCCTTGGCCACGAAGATCGTGAACGGCGCCTCATGCCGCTCGAAGACGGGCATGGCGTAGACGAGATTGTTGCGATAGCCGTCGTCGAGCGTAAAGGCCGCGAAGGGCTGCGACGGTTTGGGCTCAGCGAGCGCGTCGGGCACGTCAGCAAGCGACACGAATCGGTAACCGTCGCTCTTCAGCCGCGTCAGCACCGCGTCGAGAAATTCCGGCGTGATCTCCAGATGCGCGTTCGGCGAAAAGGCGGAGGGCTCGTGGGGGCGAACGTGATGTAGCGTGAAGATCGCGCCCATGCCGCGTGCGCCGCGCATCAGCCCGACCGAGCGCAGGAGGTTGGCCACCTCCAGCCCGCCAGTTATCGCGATCCGCTTTGCCAGCGTTCTGGCGTTCATCATCTCCGCTCCGTCTGCGGGGTCGTGAGGAGGGCGACCCTAGCAAGCGCGAGGTTAAGCCTTGCTGAATGCCGACTTGCCCGAATTCTAATATTGCAGGGCGTGTTTTACGGTTTTTTCACCATAAAGGGTAAAATTTGACAAAAATGGTCCACGTTGCCGCAAAGTCGCGCCATATTGCGTCCATCTGTCTAAGAACGGGACAAAATTCGGGCGACGAGGGTCGGCTGTTCATCGAGGGGAAGTGCATGAGAAAGCTGTTGGCCGCGATTATAACCGCGACGTTGGTCGTTGCGGCGCCGTTGTCGGCTATGGCTGGCAGCGCTTCGCTCATCCTTGATGCGAGAACCGGCAAGGTTCTGTCGTCGGAAAACGCCGATGTCCTCAATCATCCCGCGTCTCTCACCAAGATGATGACGATCTACATGGCGTTTGAGGCCATCAATCGCGGCAAGATGAACTGGGATACCCCGATCGTCATGTCGAAATACGCAGCCTCCCGCCCGCCGACCAAGCTCGGCGCCAAGGCCGGAACGTCGATCACCGTGCGCGACGCGATCCTTGGCATGATTACCAAGTCCGCCAACGACGCCGCTGCCGCCATGGGCGAAAAGCTCGGTGGCTCTGAAAGCAATTTCGCCAGACTGATGACGCAGAAGGCGCGCCAGCTCGGCATGAGCCGCACCACTTTCGTCAACGCGTCCGGCCTGCCGGATGGCCGCCAGATCACCACCGCCCGTGATATGTCGACGCTCGCCGTCGCCCTGATGAAGAATTATCCCCGCGAATATCGCCTGTTCTCGACCGCGAGCTTCAATTTCCGCGGCCGCCAGATTCGCGGTCACAACAACCTGATGTACCGCTACCAGGGCATGGACGGCATCAAGACCGGTTATACCAACGCCTCGGGCTTCAACCTCGTCAGCGCCGTCAAGGATGGCAACCGCCGCGTCGTCGGCGTGGTCCTCGGTGGCCGCACCGCCCGCAGCCGCGACGACAAGATGGCGGCCCTGCTCGACAAGGCCATGGGCCGCGCATCCTCTTCGGGTGGCGCACGCCTGGTCGCCAGCGTCAATTCGCGCGAGCCGGTCGAAGTCGCCTCCGCGGCCGATGCCAGCGACCTGCCGGTTCCCGCATCCGCACCGCGCGTCGAGGATGTCGCCCCGGTCGCAGCACCCGAAATCGCCCGCAGCGAACTTGCACCCAAGGCGCTCGGCTATCTGAGCGACACCGTTCCGCAGGAGCGTCCCTCGGCGCTCGACGCCGTAACGCCGTCGGCAAAAATCGGCTCCGCAAAGCCACTCGCATCCGTTGCCTCGACCGGCGACTGGTCGATCCAGATCTCCGCTGCCCCGAGCGACGAAGCCGCCCGTGCGCTTCTCGCCCAGGCCAAGTCCGAAGGCGGCGCCGCGCTGAAGTCGGCCAACCCCTATACGGAAGCCGTCGGCAAGGGCGCCAACAAGGTCTACCGCGCCCGCTTCGTCGGCTTCGAAAGCCGAGACGCTGCGACATCCGCCTGCGACGCGCTGAAGAAGCGCTCCTACGACTGCATGCTGCTCGGCGACCGCGGCTGATCCGCCAGCCATTATGACTGGACATTGCCGCTGAATCAGGGTTCTCCTACGTAAACGAAAGGAGAACATGATGCTGGATGATCTTGCCCTGAAGTTCGAGCGGGCCTCGAGTGCCTATGCCGGAGAAAACGGCATCACCCGCGATGCCGACTGGTTTCTGCTGAAGCTCCAGGAGGAGATGGGGGAACTGACCCAGGCCTGGAACCGCGTCAGCGGGCGAGGGCGCCCCAAGGGTCGTTCCGGCGAAGACATGGCCCGCGACCTCGAAGACGAAGCCGCCGACGTGCTCGGCCACATCCTGCTCTTCGCGCATCGCAACGATCTCGACCTCGCGGCCGCGATAAAGCGCAAGTGGCTGTTTTCCTTGGATGAAGCTCGTTGAGCCTCAGTCGGCGCTGAGACTCAGCCCGTAGAACTTGCTGTCGACCGCCATGACCGGGAAGCTCGGCGGCAGAGTGCTCTTCTCGACTTCGACGAAGCCGTTCTTCTCGTAGAAGCGATGCGCAGCGAGAAACTTGTCCGTCGTGCCGAGATAGATGTCGGCAAGCCCCTGCGCCTTTGCGTGCCGTACCAGCGCCGCAAGAAGCGCCGTGGCAACCCCACGTTCGCGGCCGCGAAATTCCGCCGCCACGAACATCTTGCGCAGTGCCGCCTGGTCGTTGCCGATATCCTTCAGCCCGATCGTGCCGACCACGGTGTCACCTGAGGTCGCCACCCAGAACTGACCCTTGCCCGACTGGTAGAAATCGGGAATGGCCGAAAGATCCGGCTGGTCGGCGGCGGTGATCGCGATCCCGAACTCCTCGCTCTGGATCGGCAGGATCGTCGAGATCACGCCGTCCTTGTCTGACGGCGTGAAGGGGCGAACGCTGATATCGCTCATCGGGGAGGTGCCCGTCTTACGCCTGCGTGCCGCCCACCGTCACCTGATCCATCCTCAGATGCGGCTGGCCGACGCCGACGGGAACCCATTGTCCTGCCTTGCCGCAATTGCCGATGCCGGTGTCGAGCTTCATGTCGTTGCCGACCATGGAGATCCGCTGCATCGCATCCGGACCGTTGCCGATCAGCATGGCGCCCTTGACGGCGGGACCGATCTTGCCGTTTTCGATCAGGTAGGCCTCGGTGCAGCCGAACACGAACTTGCCGGAGGTGATGTCGACCTGGCCGCCGCCGAAGGAGACGGCATAGATGCCCTTCTTCACCGAAGAGATGATCTCTTCCGGCGTCTTGTCGCCACCCAGCATGTAGGTGTTCGTCATGCGCGGCATCGGCACATGCGCGTAGCCCTGTCGGCGGCCGTTGCCCGTCGGTTTCATGCCCATCAGCCGGGCATTCTGCCGGTCCTGCATGTAGCCGACCAGTTTACCGTTTTCGATCAGCACGTTGTAGCCCGAAGGCGTGCCTTCGTCGTCGATGGTGATCGAGCCGCGGCGGCTGTCGATCGTGCCGTCGTCGACGACGGTCACGCCCGGGGCGGCGACCATCTGGCCGAGCAGGCCGGCGAAGGCCGACGTCTTCTTGCGGTTGAAATCGCCTTCCAGCCCGTGGCCGACGGCCTCGTGCAGCATCACGCCCGGCCAGCCGGAGGAGAGCACCACGTCCATCGTGCCGGCGGGCGCGTCGATCGCCTCGAGATTGACCAGCGCCTGACGCAGCGCCTCGTCGGCGCCATACTGCCAGTTGCCCTCGGCGATGAAGTCGCCGAAGCCGATGCGTCCGCCGCTGCCGTAAGAGCCGCTTTCCTGGCGGTCGCCTTGGCCGACCATGACGGAGATGTTGATGCGCGTCATCGGGCGGATATCGCGGACCCGGTGGCCGTCCGCGCGCAGGATGTCGACCACCTGCCAGCTGGCCGCGACCGAAGCCGTCACCTGCCTGACCTTGTCATCCTTGCCGCGGAGATAAGCGTCGATGTCCTGCAGAACCTTGACCTTCTCCTCGAAGGTCGGCGAGCCGATCGGGTTTTCGTCGCTATAGAGCTTCTTGTTGGTGCCCTGCGGGGCCGCCGCATAGCTGCCGGTATAGCCGCGCGTCACGGCGCTCACCGCGTCTGCAGCCCGCTTCAGCGCCGAAACCGAGAGATCGCCCGCATGCGCGTAACCGACGGCTTCGCCGGCCACCGCACGCAGGCCAAAACCCTGCTCGGTGTTGAAGCTGCCGCCCTTCAGGCGGCCATTGTCGAACATCAGCGATTCGGCCTGCGCGTGCTCAATGTAGAGCTCCCCGTCGTCCGCGCCGGAAAGGGCCTCGGCGACAAGCGAACGCATCTTCGCTTCGTCGGCGTCGAAAAGCGTCAGGAGATCGGTATTCATGTCATTATGCTCCGCTGCGGCAGGAAATGCTTCCTGCCGATGTAGGTCCCGGGGACGGTTCGAGCAAGTGTCGAATTCGTAAGGATCGCAAAAGCGATCAGACGCGGAGCTCAAGCCCAGCCATTGGGCCCCTGATATCAGGGAAGCGCGTCGTAGCCTTCAGCGAAGCCCTTGAGGTCGACGGGAATGCCGATACCCTCTTCAGGCGTCTGGAAGACGATGAAGGTGGCGCTGGCGCCGCTGCGGAAGGTCTTGAGCAACTCGTCCTCGAGCACGACTTCGGCATAGCAGCCGTCGGCGAAGCAGCGAACGAAGTACGCGCGGCCGATATCCTTGCCGTCGACGTTAAGGCCGAGACCGTTGGGCAGCAGCACGCCGAGCGGTGCGAGCACGCGCAGAATCTTCGACTTGCGGTCGGCGGTCTTCAGCACGACCACCGAGAGGCCCACTTCCGGGCGGTCCTCGGCAATCACGTTCTGCATCAGCGCGCATTGCTCGGCCGAAGCGCCGGCCGGCTTGTCGCAGACCACGGACCACGCGCCGTGATTGGAGCGCACGGTGCCGGGCGCCTGCGGTTGCGTTTGTCCTGGTGTCGCCTGCGCGGCAGGGGCGCCGGGGGCGGGCTGTGCCGGCGCGGCCGGAGCTGGTGTCGGCGCCGGCGTCTGCGCGAAAGCCGGAGCGATCGCCGCGGCGGTAACACAAGCCGACAGCACGAACGGCCGCACTAGGGAACGGAAACCCATGAAAACCTCTGCAGTTCGAATCAGTGCCGCTAAGTTGGGGCGGGCCGTCCAAAATGAAAAGCCCCACCCGCTGAAAAGCCGGGGACTACGGCGGAAATGGGACGTTTCTTGATTATTCTTGGGAAGGGTGGCTGGCTCAAGCCAACATTTTCCGTATCATAAGGAAAATCATGGCATGTTTCGATGCGCCCGGAGGAGGGATCATCGGGGCGAAAATGCCGCACGGCCAAATGCTTTGGATTGTTGCGGCAAGTGTTAAACTGTGGTTTGAAGCGCATGAGGATGGCAAGGATTCTGCGTGCAGTGCACGCGGGTCAGCGCTCGAGGGAGATGAAACGTGATTAAGAAGGCCTATGCAGGCATGACCGCGATGGTCTGTCTGCTTTCTGCTTCCGGCAGTTATGCCGACCAACCGATGCCGTGGCAGGCCACTTTGCAGCCCGCCGCGACACCGATCATGCGCGATATTCACTGGTTCGAACAGTATACCCTTTGGTTTATTGTTCCCGTGACGCTGTTCGTGCTCGCTCTTCTTATCATCGTCTGTCTTCGCTTCCGGGCCAGTGCGAACCCGGTGCCCTCAAAGACAAGCCATAACACTGCCATCGAGATCGCCTGGACCGTGGGACCGGTTCTGGTGCTGCTCTTCCTGGCGGTTCCGTCATTCAATCTTTTGACCGCGCAGCTGACGTTGCCTGAAAACCCTGATGTCACCATCAAGGCGACCGCGACGCAGTGGCAGTGGAATTATGAGTATGAGGGTTCGGGCGACAATCCGCTCGCCTTCGACAGCTATCTCCTGAAGGATCAGGACCGCGCCGCCGCCGGCAAGGAAGACAAGGCCAAGTATCCGCGCCTTCTCGCCGTCGACAACGAACTCGTGCTGCCGGTCAACAAGACGGTGCGCGTTCTCGTGACGGCTGCCCCGACCGACGTCATTCACGCCTTCGCGATGCCGTCCTTCGGCGTCAAGATCGATGCCGTGCCCGGCCGCCTGAACGAAACCTGGTTCCGCGCCGAGCGCGAGGGCCTGTTCTACGGCCAGTGTTCCGAACTCTGCGGCAAGGACCATGCGTTCATGCCGATCGCAATTCGCGTCGTTTCCGAGGACAAGTACAAGCAGTGGATGGCGTCCGCCGCCTCCGACCTGCCCGGTGCTTACAAGAACCTCATGGCTGAAACCGATGGTCCCGCAAAGACCCTCGATGTCGCCGAAAACGTCGCTCAGTAAAGGAAAAGGAACGGGACATGGCTGGACCTTCCGCACACGATCATTCGCATGATCACGATCATGGCGCGCACGCCCATGACGATCACCACGACCACTCGCACAAGCCGAGCTTCGTCAATCGCTGGCTCTTTTCGACCAACCACAAGGACATCGGCACGCTGTACCTGATCTTCGCGATCATGGCCGGCATCGTCGGTGGCGCGCTTTCCGTTGCCATGCGCATGGAGCTGCAGGAGCCCGGTATCCAGATCTTCCATGGCCTCGCCGCCATGGTCTACGGTTACGAGGGCGATGCCGCCATCGACGGCGCCAAGCAGATGTTCAACATGTTCACCACCGCGCACGCGCTGATCATGATCTTCTTCATGGTCATGCCGGCGATGATCGGCGGTTTCGCCAACTGGATGGTGCCGATCATGATCGGCGCGCCTGACATGGCCTTCCCGCGTCTGAACAACATCTCCTTCTGGCTCATCGTTCCGGCCTTCATCCTGCTCATCATGTCGATGTTCGTCGAAGGCCCGGCCGGCGCTTATGGTGCCGGCGGCGGCTGGACCATGTATCCGCCGCTTTCGAGCACGGGTACGCCGGGTCCTGCGGTCGATCTCGCGATCTTCGCGCTCCACATCGCCGGTGCCTCGTCGATCCTTGGTGCGATCAACTTCATCACCACGATCCTGAACATGCGCGCTCCCGGCATGACGCTGCACAAGATGCCGCTCTTTGCCTGGTCGGTTTTGATTACCGCCTTCCTGCTTCTGCTGTCGCTCCCGGTTCTCGCCGGCGCCATCACCATGATGCTGACCGACCGCAACTTCGGCACCTCCTTCTTCGTGCCCGAGGGCGGCGGCGACCCGATCCTTTACCAGCACCTGTTCTGGTTCTTCGGTCACCCTGAAGTCTACATCCTGATCCTGCCCGGCTTCGGCATCGTCAGCCACATCATCTCGACCTTCTCCAAGAAGCCGATCTTCGGCTATCTCGGCATGGCCTACGCCATGGTCGCGATCGGCGCCGTCGGCTTCGTCGTCTGGGCCCACCATATGTACACGGTCGGCCTGTCGCTCGATGCGCAGCGCTACTTCGTCTTCGCAACGATGGTCATCGCCGTTCCGACGGGCGTGAAGATCTTCTCCTGGATCGCGACGATGTGGGGTGGCTCGATCACCTTCTCGACGCCGATGGTCTGGGCGATCGGCTTCATCTTCCTGTTCACGGTCGGTGGCGTCACCGGCGTGCAGCTGGCAAATGCCGGTCTCGACCGTTCGCTGCACGACACCTATTACGTCGTGGCGCACTTCCACTACGTTCTGTCGCTCGGCGCCGTCTTCGCCATCTTCGCCGGCTGGTACTACTGGTTCCCGAAGATGACCGGCTACATGTACAACGAGCTCATCGGCAAGCTGCACTTCTGGGTCATGTTCATCGGCGTCAACCTGGTGTTCTTCCCGCAGCACTTCCTCGGCCTCGCCGGCATGCCGCGCCGTTATATCGACTATCCGGATGCCTTCGCCGGCTGGAACTACGTGTCCTCGATCGGCTCCTACATTTCGGCCTTCGGCGTTCTGATCTTCCTCTTCGGCGTATTCGAAGCCTTCGCCAAGAAGCGCGTCGCCGGAGACAATCCGTGGGGTGAGGGTGCTACGACCCTCGAGTGGCAGCTTTCCTCGCCACCCCCTTATCACCAATGGGAACAGCTCCCGCGCATCAAGTAAATGGATGCGAGACATCGTGACCGCCGCCGGAGGAGCGCGGCGGTCACCGTTCAGTTTTCAGGACAATACCAATGACAGTCATCGACGATCGCAGCAGCCTAGGAGACGACAGCGAATTTCGCATGTCGGAAGCCAGTGCACGCGATTACTTCGAGCTTCTCAAGCCGCGCGTCATGTCGCTTGTGGTCTTCACCGCATTCGCCGGCCTGATCGTGGCGCCCGGCCACATCAACCCGATCATCGGCATCATCGCGGTGCTCTGCATCGCCGTTGGCGCTGGTGCCTCCGGCGCGCTCAACATGTGGTATGACGCCGATATCGATGCGGTGATGACCCGCACCGCCAAGCGCCCGATCCCGGCCGGCCGTATCGCCCCCAACGAGGCGCTCGCCTTCGGCCTCGTGCTCTCCTGCTTTTCCGTGTCGATCCTCGGGCTCGCCGTCAATTGGCTCGCAGCCTCGATCCTCGCCTTCACCATCTTCTTCTACGCCGTCGTCTACACGATGTGGCTGAAGCGCTCGACGCCGCAAAACATCGTCATCGGCGGTGCCGCCGGCGCTTTCCCCCCGATGATCGGCTGGGCCTGCGTAACCGACAGCGTCACCATCGAAAGCACGGTTCTCTTCCTCATCATCTTCCTCTGGACGCCGGCCCACTTCTGGGCGCTGGCGCTGTTCAAGATGCGTGATTATCAGTCCGTCGGCGTGCCGATGCTGCCCAATGTCTCGGGCGAGCGCACCACCAAGAACCAGATCGTCATCTACGCTGTGCTGACCGCGTTCAGCGCCGTCGCGCCGACCTTCCTCGGCTTTGCCAGCACCGGCTATGGCGTGGTTGCCGGCCTGCTCAGCGCCGTCTTCGTCTACTGGTCCGTCATCTGCTGGCGCATGCCCGATGGCGACGAGAAGATGGTGCCGGCCAAGAAGCTCTTCGCCTATTCGATCTTCTATCTCTTCGCCATCTTCTCGGCGCTGATGTTCGACCGCCTGGCGTCGTTCCTGATGACGCATTGGGGAGCCGGCCTTTGATCGAGACCGTCAAGCTCACGGACGCCCAGCGCAAGTCCCGCCGCAACCGCAACGTTGCGCTCGGCCTCGTGCTGGCCGCTCTGGTCGTCATTTTCTACGCCATAACCATCGTGAAATTCACTTGAGGGCATGAGATGAGCGAAGCGCAAAGCACGCCGAGAAAGCCGCGCAACAATGGCGCCGTCGTTTTCATGTGCCTTGCCTTCGTCTTCGGCATGGGCGCGGCAAGCTATGCCGCCGTGCCGCTCTACCGCATGTTCTGTCAGCTGACCGGCTATAACGGCACGACGCAGCGCGTCGAGCAGGCCTCGTCGGTCATCCTCGACCGCAAGATGCGGGTCACCTTCGATGCCAACGTCGCGCCCGGGCTGGAATGGGAGTTCAAGCCGGTGGAGCGCGAGGTCAATCCGCGCATCGGTGAAACGATCCAGGTGAATTTCACCGCCGTCAACAAGTCCGACAAGCCGTCGCGCGGCCAGGCCGTGTTCAACGTCACGCCGGGCGAGGCGGGTGTCTACTTCAACAAGGTGCAGTGCTTCTGCTTCAACGAGACCGAGCTGCAGCCGGGCGAGAAGCTGGAGATGCCCGTCGTCTTCTACATCGACGCCGATATCGTCAAGGCCGTGGAATCCAAGGATATTCACACGGTCACCTTGTCTTACACGTTCTATCCGAAGGAAGGACCGAAGCCGGTGGCTTCGCGCGAGGATGGAACGCAAACGCTTGAAAAGAAACTTTGATACTGGGTTCGTTTCCGGCTAAGCCGGAGCGGAGAGGATAGGTCCGGGGGAGTCCAAATGGCCGAAGCGCATCAGAAACATCACGATTATCACATCATAGATCCGAGCCCGTGGCCGCTTCTGGCCTCGATCGGCGCCTTCATCATGGCCTTTGGCGGCGTCGGCTTCATGCGCTACATCAATGGCGGCTCGCTGCACATCTTCGGCATCGAATGGGCGCATCCCTGGCTGTTCTTCATCGGCCTTGCCGTCGTGCTCTACGTGATGTTCGGCTGGTGGGCCGATACCGTCAAGGAAGCCCATGACGGCGCCCACACCCGCGTCGTCTCGCTGCACCTGCGCTACGGCATGATCATGTTCATCGCCTCGGAGGTGATGTTCTTCGTGGCCTGGTTCTGGGCCTATTTCGACGCCAGCCTCTATCCGCACGAAGCCATCCAGGCCTCGCGTCTGGCCTTCACCGGTGGTCAGTGGCCGCCGAAGGGCATCGAGGTGCTCGACCCCTGGCACCTGCCGATCTACAACACCGTCATCCTGCTGCTCTCGGGCACCACGGTCACCTGGGCGCACCACGCGCTGCTGCACAACGACCGCAAGGGCCTCATCCAGGGCCTGACGCTGACCGTGCTGCTCGGCGTCCTGTTCTCCAGCGTCCAGGCCTACGAATACGCCCATGCGCCGTTCGCCTTTAAGAACTCGATCTACGGCGCAACCTTCTTCATGGCGACCGGCTTCCACGGCTTCCACGTGCTCGTCGGCACGATCTTCCTGATCGTCTGCCTGATCCGCGCCATGCGCGGCGACTTCACCCCCAAGCAACACTTCGGCTTCGAAGCCGCCGCCTGGTACTGGCACTTCGTCGACGTGGTCTGGCTCTTCCTGTTCTTCTCGATCTACGTCTGGGGCGGCTGGGGCGCACCGCTCGCGGCCGGGTGAGGCTGCGGGTATTGGATTGAATAAGGCGGGTCGTGGGATCCGTCGCGAATGCAAAATGCGGGGTCATCGAGAGATGGCTCCGCATTTTCGGTTTTGGCTTGCCGGCCGCGGCGGACTTTTCCGTTAGCGCCGTCTCCTGCCGAGCGCCTGGCAAGAGACGGCGAGATCAACAGTTCCACGCAAGGCAACCGGCTTAGCGGTGGTAGCGTTGAATTGGCTGAAAAAGGCAAAATACGACGCGCACGCGGTTTCGCGGCCACTTTGGAGCCCCAACTACACGCGCCGGCAAAGACCAACGGCGACCAGGGGGAACGGTCACACATCACTACAGGTTCGGCGAGGCTACCCATGCGCATCAAGCACTTCATTGTCACCTACAACAACAACGCTCTCTTGCACAAAGCCATCGAAAGCATATTCGCGACCGCAACGGATCACGACAGAGCAGTCTTCGTGATTTCAAACCATTCGAAGGACGAATATACCGGACCGCACCCTGTGACGGTTTTGCGTAATGCGACACGTCCCGATTTCTCGACAGGTCACCTCTCCCGAAACTGGAACCAGGCGATAATAAACGGCTTTGTCGATATCAAATCCCCGGATGCCGACCTTCTCATCTTGAGCCAGAATGACTGTGTTTTCGAAGCCGGTTATGTTGATCGATGCTTGGAGCTCCACACCACGTATGACCTTGTCACCTATGGCATCGGCGACAACTGCGTCAGCTATTCGCCGAATGCAATCGCACGCATCGGCCTCTGGGACGAGCGCTTCTGCAATATCGGGTTTCAGGAGGCCGACTATTTTCTGCGTGCCGCAATCTACCTTGGCGACCGTGCTTCCATCAATGACGGCATACAACATGGGCGGGTACACAACCCGATTTCCGACGCCGCCTCGATCGTAAGGCCGGACGCGACCGGCTTTCAGCGGCGTGATGAAGCCCATCTTCAGTCAATGCGCTACCATGTTCAAAGCAGAGGACTATTCTTTGCGAAGTGGGATACGCAGCCGGAGAAGTGGGGTCCTGACTTCCGACAGGTTGCGCAGCGGCTGAACAACTTCATCTACTATCCGTATTTCGAGAAGAATGTCGAAACCCTGACCGAGCAGCGGTATCTGGCATTTTTCTGAAAATAGGCGGTAAGGCGGATCACGCACTTCCGAACCGCCCATCACCCTCCGTCACGGCGCCAAATAAACGCCTAACTACGCCAACGCCTTGAGAATCAAAATCCGGTTCGCGGTCGCTAAGGCAATGGCTCCGTCCTGCTCGAGCGCCCGCAACACCTCTTTGATCTCCCCGGGCGCATATCCATCAACACCCAGCCGGTCGATCACATCAAGCAGGTTGATCGTCACGTCAGGCTTGGCCTTGAGCGCGCGCAGCCTTCCGATCAAGGCGTTTTCGGTATCGTCAAATCGGCTCATGGGGCCCCTCAACCGGCAATCGGCGCAACAGCACCATTCCGCTTCTCGCGAAAATGGCTCGGCGAAGCACCGATCACGCGTTTGAACGCGCGGCTGAAGGACGCCTCCGAATCATAGCCTAGCCGTTCGGCGACGGTCGCCACCCGCTGCCCCTCGCGCAGCCATTCATGGGCCTGGTGCATGCGCATCCGCGCCACGTAGCGCGCCGGCGTTTCGCCGACGACGCTGACGAAGCGCTGGGCAAAGCCGGAGCGTGACGCGCCCATGTGGCGCGCCAGTTCGTTCACGCTCCAGTCGTGCGCGGGATCGAGGTGGATGGCCGCCAGCACGCGCCCGACTTCCGGGTTGCGCACGGCGGCAAGCCAGCCGCTTGCGTCGCCGCAGCCATGCTCCACCCATGTCCGGATGATCGTCGCTGTCAGCACGTCGGCAAGGCGCGACAGGATGCCGCCGGCGCCCACCCGGTTCATCTCGACCTCCCGCATCATGGCGTCGAGAAGCGGCGGGATCGTGGGCTCACTCTTGGCGAGATCGCTGGTGCGCATGACATCGGGCATCAGGTTGAGGAGCGGATGCCGCTTGTCGACATTGAAGCGCATCACCGCGAAAAAGATGAGGTTGTTGCTGTCGGTGCATGGACATTGCAGGTCGACGATGCCATCGCAGAGCGGCTTGCGCGGCAGGCAGTCGACCGGAGTCGGCGAAATGCCCGGCTCGCTTGCGATCACATGCGCGTCGCCGCGCGGCAAGAGCACGGCGTCGCCGGGGCGCAGCTCCGTCCACTCGCCGTCGGGTGCCTGCAGATAGGCGCTGCCCGCGGCCAGGAAGTGAAATCGCGCTTCTGCCTGCGCGGGATAGGCCGTGGCCCAGGGTGCTGACAGCTGGCAGCGGCCATATTCGACGCCATCGAGCCGCAGCCCGCGCAGCATCTCGGTCAATGGATCGGTCATATGGCCTCCGGCAGGTTTGGACGAATTGTTATGCTTTATAGCTTTTCCAGCATGGAAACGCCAGATGCTTGAGCGTAGCGTCGCCGCAGAATTTACGGAGATGCATATGAACATTCACTCGGAGATCAACCATCCAGCCGTGAAGGGCGAGACACCCGCGGCGTGGGCAGGCGTTGTTTCGCTGTCGCTTGGTGTATTTGGGCTCGTGACGGCGGAATTTCTACCCGCGAGTCTTCTGACACCGATGTCGCATGACCTTGGCGTCAGCCTCGGCGCGGCCGGTCAATCGGTGACGGCGACAGCCGTGGTTGGCGCGCTGGCGGGCCCCGGCATCGTGCTCGGCACAGCCCGCTTCGATCGCCGCTACACGCTGCTGGCGCTCACAAGCCTGCTCATCATCTCAAGCCTGATTGCCGCAACGGCAAACGGGCTCGTGACGCTTCTCCTGTCGCGCGCGCTGCTCGGCGTTGGACTCGGCGGCTTCTGGGCGATGTCGCTGGCGCTTGCCATGCGCCTCGTGCCGGAGCGGCTGATGCCGCGCGCCATGGCAATCGTCATGACCGGCGTGTCCGCCGCCACCGTCTGTGCGGCACCTGTCGGAGCCTGGGTCGGCGAGGCGTTCGGCTGGCGCGCGGCCTTCTGGATCGCCTCGGTGCTGGGCGTCGTCGCGTTCCTGGTCCAGGCGTTCACGCTTCCCGCCATGCCGCCGACAGGTTCGGGCGGCCTCGGGACGATGGCCGCGGTCCTGCGCCGTCCGGCCATCCGGCTCGGCCTCGTCACCATCCTCTTCGTCGTCGCCGGTCACTTCGCGGGCTTCACCTTCATCCGGCCGTTTCTTGAAACGGTGCCGCATTTCGGTGTCGAGGCGATTTCCGGCATCCTTCTCGCCTTCGGCGTCGGCGGCTTTATCGGCAATATCGCGGGCGGCCTGGTCGCCGAGCGCAACACGACGCTTGCGATAACGCTTGCCGCCTCAGGCATCGCTATCACCGCCTTCCTGCTCGCTTTCGCAGGCGAAGCGCCGGCGCTGGCTGCGGTCGCCACAGCCCTGTGGGGCTTTGCCTTCGGCGCATTGCCGGTCAGCGTGCAGAGCTTCATCACCGAGGCTGCCGCCGATGAGGCCGAGAGCGCCGGCGCCCTCATGCTGACGACGTTTCAGGTCGCGATCTCGAGCGGCGCCGTGCTTGGTGGGCTGATCGTGGATGTCCAGGGTGCCGCCGGCGTCTTTGTCTTCGCCGGCGTCGCGGCCCTGCTCGGCGCCACTTTGGTCGGCGTCGCCAGCCGCCGCAGGATGGTTGCCGTAGGCTGACAAAACCCGGTACTTGTTTGGCCCCGCGCAGTGATGAACCGCGTGGGGCTGACCTTTGTCCGCGGTCGACCTTAGGCCGGCGCCGCCCTCATCTGTGCAGCACGGTGGAATTGTGGCATAGTTGCCCCATGGCGATACATGTCTTGGCAGTCCATCGCGACACGGTCGGGACGGAAAAGGGGGCGGGCGGTTCGCTTGCGGCCGCCTATTCCGTGGGTATCTTCTGCTGGCTGCTATCATCAGGCGTCTATATCGCCGCCAAATGGGTCTCTCCCGAGATGCCGCCCTGGGCGCTTTGCTTCTGGCGCGTGTTGATCGCCTGGGCGATCCTGATGCCGATCGTCTTCAGGCATTTCGGCGCCATGGTCGCGCTCGTGCGGGCGCGCGGTCTCGAACTGCTCATCATCGGCGGTATCGGGCTCGCGATCTGCCAGGGCCTGATTTTCGTCGGCCTCGAACATGCCGACGCCACGACCGCCGGCATCATCATCGCACTGATCCCGATCATCACCATGATCCTTGCCCGCTTCATTCTGGCCGAGCCGATGGGGCGCTTTCAGGTCATCGGATCGATCCTCGCCTTCGCCGGCATCGTGGTGATCATCATCAAGGGCAGCCCGGCCGCACTCCTGCGTCTAGATTTCAATCCCGGCGAGCTATGGATCGTCGCCGGCGCCTTCTGTTTCAGCCTCTACACGGTCCTTCTTCGCCGGGCGAAATTCGATATGAACCGCCTTGCGCTGCTGGTGCTGCTGCTAGGCGCCGCCGCGCTGACGGCGCTGCCCTTCTATCTGTTCGAACTCGTCTCCGACGAACGCTCTACGCTGAATGCCAGCGGCCTTCTCGCGCTCGCCTATGTCGCGATCCCCGGAGGCGCGATCATGTATTATCTCTTCAATCGCAGCATCGAGGCTCTGGGGGCGGCGAGGGCGGGCGTGCTGCTCTACATCCAGACGATCTTCATCGCCGTGCTCGCCTACCTCATCCTCGGCGAGCAGCTGCAGCGCTACCATCTCGAAGGCGCAGCCCTCATCGTCGCCGGCCTGCTGCTGATCATCATGCTGAAGCCACCGGCTAGCGTGGAGGCGAGCAAGGGCTGAGGATGGGCGCGGTAGGCTCGTTCAATGAGCCGTAGCCGCGACGTGCGGTCGACCGTCGGCCCCAAGCTGACATCTGTTTACGATGCCATTTACCGTTGCGTACTTGTATTCCTCTCGCGCGCGATTCCAAACTCTCGCCGGATGCTTAGCGAGGGATAGCAATGAGAACACAGGTCCTTCTGATTGCCGCGACCATGATGTTCGCCAGCAACCATGCCGCATTCTCGATGGACGACATTGCTCGCCGGAGTGCGGAGCGGCGCGCGGCAGAAGTTGTGATTTGGTCGATGCCCGCGGTCAATGCCGACCTCATGCTGCAGGCATTCAGGAAGGCCGGTGGCAGTCCAAACCAGATCGCCTACTGGTCCCGCCTGCCGTCGTGGAAGAACCAGACGCTGACGCCCAATCCCGACACTGTCTATTTCATGCCCTTCTTCGATACGAGTAAAGCGGGGCCTATGGTGCTGGAAATCCCTCCGGCCGACACCGGCTCGCTTACGGCCAACATCGACAACTTGTGGCAGGTGGCACTCGAGGATGCCGGTCCATCGGGAGCCGACAAGGGCAAGGGCGCAAAATATCTCATTCTGCCGCCCGGCTACTCCAAGCGGGTACCCAAAGGCTACATAGCGCTGAAGTCGGACACCTATGCAGACTATGCCCTTATCCGCTCAACGCCGAAGACGGGCAGCGACGCGGACGTCGCCAAGGCCGTTGCCTACGGCAAGCGGGTAAAGCTCTATCCGCTCTCATCGGCGGCGCGGCCGGAAGACACAAAATACGTGGATGTCATCGATACGCTGTTCGATGCGACGATCCCTTATGATCTGGCCTACTTCCAATACCTTGATCGCGTCATCCAATCCGAGCCCTGGCTGGAGCGAGACCGCGCCATGATCGATGCCGTGCGGTCGCTGGGCATAGAGAAGGGGAAGCAGTTCCGGCCGGACGAAGGTATGTCCGCAGCACTTGTGCAGGGTGCCAAGGACGCGCACGAATGGCTCGACCGACAGCGAACCGTCGTCTTCGAGCCGTTTTACAGCGGAGCCAAATGGTTCGTTCCGGCATTGCCGGATGTAATCCAGGGGCATTCCGACAACTTCGCGCGCAAGGACGTCTATCCGACGGACGCGAACGGCGTCACCTATTCGATGGGATATGTCGGCATCAAGCACCTCGGCGTCGGCCAGTTCTATCTGATGACGATGACCGACGGCACTGGTGCGCCGCTGGAAGGGAGCAAGGCTTACAAGTTGACGGTGCCGCCTCACGCGCCAGCCAAGCAATACTGATCGGCCACCGTCTACGACAGCAAAACGCATGCTTTCATCCGCGAAGTGGACCGCTTCAGCCGTTCATCGAACAGCCCAGACATCAAGGCGAGTACCGACGGTTCGGTGGATGTCTACTTCGGTCCGACCGCCCCACAAGGGCAGGAGAGCAACTGGGTTCCGACAAAGCCGGACCAGCGCTTCGAGGTTCTGTTCAGGCTCTACGGCCCGGAAAAGCCGTTCTTCGAAAAGAGCTGGGTGCTCCCGGACCTGGTCGCTGTTCCATAGATGATGACAGGAGAGACGAATGACCATCGCTACATTGCCGCGCATCATCGCCTTGGCTGGGTCTCTGGTGCTGATCGGTCAAACGACCGCTTCGGCGGACGAGCCGGTGAAGGTGACTGCTGACAATTTCGTTCGCGCCGAATCCGACTCCTACATCGCGGTCGCGGCCAAACAGGCCGGAAATGTCGGCCGTTTTTTCCACTATCAGGAAGCGATGCCGATCGACAAGCAGACGGTCGTGCGCGCAAACCGGGATACGCTTTGTTCGGCAGCGATTTTCGATCTCGACGCCGGCCCGGCGACGATCACGCTGCCGGAGGCTGAAGGTCGCTTCATGTCCCTTCAGGTGATCAACCAGGACCATTACGTCGTCGGCAACGTCCACTATGGAGCCGGGTCCTACAAGATCGACCGACAACAGGCCGGCACCCGCTACGTGCTCGCGGCTGTCCGGACCCTGGTGAACCCGGAAGACCCCGCCGACGTAAAAAAGGTCCATGAACTGCAGGGCGCGATCAAGGTCGAGCAGCCGGGCGGGCCGGGAAAGCTTGACCTGCCGCGATGGGACACGAAGAGCCAGAAGGAAGTGCACAACGCGCTCCTGATCCTTGCCTCCTCGCTTCCCGACACCAAACGCATGTTCGGCGACAAGGAGCACGTCGATCCGATCCGGCATCTGATCGGCACGGCTTCGGCCTGGGGCGGCAATCCGGAGACGGACGCGCTCTACCTGAACGTGACGCCCGCCAGGAACGACGGCAAAACCGTTTATGCCGTAACCGTCCCCGCGACTGTGCCGGTCAATGGCTTCTGGTCGATCAGCCGCTACGGCGAGGACGGCTACTTTCACAAGAACAAGCTCGACGCATATACCTTCAACAACATGACGGCCAAGAAGGAGGCCGATGGATCGACGATGATCCAATTTGGAGGATGCAACGCCGGGGCCGGTAACTGCCTGCCCATTGAAAAGGGCTGGAACTATATGGTGCGCCTCTATCGGCCGGACGCCAGCGTGCTCGATGGTTCCTGGACCTTTCCGACGGCCAAGCCGAAGGATTGAGGCTCACCATCGGGCAAAGCACAGGATCCGGTTTGGTCTTCTTCAGCCAATATCGAGTGCAGCGATGACCGCTGTTGGCGCGAAGGGGAAGGCCGAAGTCGGCCCGATTGAGCATGACATCTGCGACGGTTAGACTTGAGCCATGGGAAACCTGCACAAAGCAATTACGATCATTCTAAGCATAATCGGGCTGATCCTCGGTGGTTGGCTTGGCTATGAACTCGCAGGCCCGATTGGGGTGTTGGTATTCACACCGCTGGGCGCTCTGGCTGGGTTGGTTGTGAGCTTTCTCAATTGGAGATTGCTCTATTTTCTGGGGTGACCGCTTCTGGCGCTTTGCGCACGAAGCACTCTCGTTTGCTCGGCCCCTTTGCAGGCACATAAATCTACCTGTAGATTCAATCAGTGGGTATCGACGTAGCGGAGACTAGCATGAGCGAAATTGCCCTGAAGCCCGTCGTCCCGATCCTCTTTGTGCGTGATGTGCCGGTGAGCGCCCAATTCTTCAAAGAGAAACTCGGATTTGGCGTCGATTTCCTCCACGGTACGCCGCCGTTTTACGGCGCTGTGTCGCGCGGCGCGGCCTGTCTGCATCTTCGATGTGTCAGCAGACCGAATTTTGCCGATCTCGCAGCACGCGAGGTCTCGCTTATTCTCGCTACAATTGAGGTTTCGGACGTGCACGGGTTGTTTGAGGAGCTGCGCGGCCGCGGCGCGGAGTTTGCGCAGGAGCCAACCAGCCAGCCTTGGGGCGGAACGGACTTCCATGTCCGTGACCCGGACGGGAACGTGATCTCGTTCGTCGCCTACGAGTGATGGAACCACAGCAGCAGCAGTCGTGATGACCGCTTCAGGCGCTTAGCTGCCAATGCATTCCGAAACGTCTCCAGCCATGGGCGATGCCCCCCGATAACCGAAGTTGCAGGGGCATCGCTGAACACCGTCAAAGCGTTTCACAAATGAGCGGCTGCTTGCGTGCCCTACCGCGCTTCCGCGATCCGCTCGAACGCCGACGGCCGGGGTATCCCGAGGTCCAGCGTCTGCCGGATGATCTCGGCGCATTCCAGCGGCGTCAAAAGCGACGTGTCCACTTCCAGATCGTAGATCCCCGGCTGGTGCACATGGTCCTGCCAGCGCTGCACCGAATCGGGGATCGGGTCCTCCGCGCTTGCCTGGTCGTACAGCCCCTCGCGGCCCGGCATGCGGATCTCGCGGCGGCGCATGATCGTATCGAGGGGACAATGAACGCCGACGAAGAGAACAGGAAAACCTTCCAGCCTGCGGGCGCAGTCGGTGAGGATGCCGAGCGGTTGCGAGTAGAAATCATGGTGCCCGAGATCGGCGACGACGTTGAGGCCGAGGCCGACATGGATGGCGATGGTCTCGTATAGTGCGGCGTAGAAAAACGGCACCATCTCCTCGAGATCGGGCCGCTCGCCGCCGGGACGCAGGCCGATACCGGGAAGATAGCGCTCCGGCGTCATGCCATTATAGGCATCGACGCCGAGGTTCATCCACGGGCCGTCGAACTCGTCCTGGATCGCCTTGGCGATCGATGATTTTCCGCTGCGCGGTGCGCCGTTCAGAATGACGATCTGAGCGGCAGGGTTTTCCTCGGACATGTGTTTTCTTCTTTTGTTTGGCGCGAATCACTGAGGCGAAATCGCGCAGGCATTTCACTTCGCATTTCGATTAGATTATGGGTGACTTTAAGGCGGTGACTCACCGCGTCGGGAGGATAGCATGAACGAGGACAGCGCGCATTTCCCGCCTGTGGATCCTTTGAAAACAGGCATTCGCGGCTGCTGCCCGCGCTGCGGCAACGGCAAGCTTTTCAATGGTTTGCTAGGCCTGAAGCCGCGCTGCGCCGCCTGTGGGCTCGATTATGCCTTTGCCGACGCCGGCGATGGCCCGGCCGTCTTCGTCATCCTGATCGTCGGCTTCATCGTCATCGGCTCGGTGCTGTGGCTCGAAGTGAACTATGCGCCGCCGATCTGGCTGCACATCCTGCTCTTTGCGCCGCTGACGATCATCCTCTCGCTTCTCGCACTGCGTTGGTGCAAGGGCATCCTCATCGCCATGCAGTATCGCCACAATGCCCGTGAAGGACGTCTCTCCCGTGATTGATGCCACAGCCGCAGCCCCCCGCCGCACGCGATCGGTTCTGACCGCCATCGCGGTCCTCGTCGCGCTCGCCATCCTGATTGCACTCGGCACCTGGCAGGTCGAGCGGCTGCACTGGAAGGAAGGCCTGCTCGCCGACATCGCCGCCCGCCTCGCAGCCCCCGTAGTCCCGCTCTCCGATATCGAGGCCATGGCCGCCAAGGGTGAGGATATCGAATACCGCCGCGTCACCGCGACAGGCGTCTACGACAACAGCCGCGAACGCCACTTCTTCGCCACCTGGCGCGGCCAGACCGGTTTCTACGTCTACACACCGCTGCAGCTCTCAGACGGCCGCTTCCTCTTCGTCAATCGTGGCTTCGTGCCCTATGACAACAAGGAACCGGAAATGCGCATGCAGGGCCAGCTGACGGGCGAGCAGACCGTCAACGGTCTCGCCCGCTCGAAGCTCCCTGGCAAGCCGTCCTGGATCGTGCCCGATAATGACGTCGCCAAGAACATCTTCTACTGGAAGGACCTCGACGTCATGGCCTCGAGCACCGGGCTCGACAAGGCTTCTGTCGTGCCGTTCTTCGTCGATGCCGACGACACGCCCAATCCCAAGGGCATGCCGATCGGCGGCGTCACCGAGGTCGACCTGCCCAACAACCACCTGCAATACGCTTTCACCTGGTATGGTCTCGCCGCCACGCTGGTCGTGATCGTCGTCGTCGCGCGGTTTCGCAAGCGCGGCAATCCGCCGGCGCAATAGTATCGCTTCAATTTCTGCCTATATTGGGCTAGAGACGCACATCTGCATAAACCGGAAAAGACATGAATATTGCGGCGAAACCTCCACTGACGATCAGGCTCTGCGGGCCGCGCGGCTTTTGCGCCGGCGTCGACCGGGCGATCCAGATCGTCGTTCTGGCGCTGAAATCCTATGGCGCGCCCGTCTATGTCAGGCACGAGATCGTTCATAACCGCTATGTCGTCGAGGGACTGGAAGCCAAGGGCGCCGTCTTCGTCGAGGAGCTGAACGAGATCCCGGAAGAGCATCGCGCCCAGCCGGTGGTCTTCTCCGCCCATGGCGTGCCGAAATCGGTGCCGGAGGATGCGACCACACGCAACCTCTTCTATCTCGACGCCACATGCCCGCTGGTCTCCAAGGTCCACAAGCAGGCCATGCGCCACAACAAGCTCGGCCGTCACGTCGTGCTGATCGGCCATGCCGGACACCCGGAAGTGATCGGCACCATGGGCCAGCTTCCCGAAGGCGCCGTCTCGTTGGTCGAAACCATCGCCGATGTCGATCTCTACGAGCCCGTCGATCCCGACAATCTCGGCTATGTCACGCAGACCACGCTCTCGGTCGACGACACAGCCGGCGTCATCGCCCGCCTGCAGGAGCGCTTCCCGAATCTCACCGCGCCATCGGCCGATTCCATCTGCTACGCCACGACAAACCGCCAGGAAGTCGTCAAGCAGGCGGCCCCCGGCTGCGATCTCTTCATCATCGTCGGCGCGCCCAACTCGTCCAACTCCAAGCGCCTCGTCGAAGTGGCGCTCAGGGCAGGGGCGAAGAAATCGATCCTGGTGCAGCGCGCCTCCGAGCTCGATTGGGACGATATCGGCCACGTCGGCACGCTCGGCCTCTCGGCCGGCGCCTCGGCCCCGGAGGTCATCGTCAACGAGATCATCGAAGCTTTTCGCGCCCGCTTTGAAGCCAGGGTCGAGCTTGCCGAGACGGTTCAGGAAAACGAGCACTTCCTCGTCAACCGCGAACTGCGCGACATCGAGCTGACGACGGCGGATATGGCGTTCGTCAACGGGTAATCGTTGGTCGGAGGGGGGTATCATTTGCGCCGCCCGAAGCCGACCGAAGCACCAAACCGAAAACGAGAGCCCGCCTTGGCAGTCTACACCGATATCTCCGAAGACGATCTGAAGTGGTTCCTGACGGAATATGACGCCGGCACGCTGTTGTCCTACAAGGGCATCGCCGAGGGCGTCGAAAACAGCAATTTCCTGCTGCATACGTCGAAGGACCCGCTGATCCTGACGCTCTACGAAAAGCGCGTCGAGAAAACCGACCTGCCGTTCTTCCTCGGCCTCATGCAGCATCTTTCCGCCCGCGGCCTGTCCTGCCCGCTGCCGCTGCCGCGCAAGGACGGCGCGCTGCTCGGCCAGCTGTCGGATCGCCCCGCGGCGCTGATCTCCTTCCTCGAAGGCATGTGGCTGCGCAAGCCGGAAGCCAAGCATTGCCGCGAAGTCGGCAAAGCGCTCGCCCGCATGCACATCGCCGGCGAAGGTTTTGAGCTCAAGCGCCCCAATGCGCTCTCCGTTGATGGCTGGCAGGTGCTGTGGGACAAGTCTGAAGCCCGCGCCGACGAGGTCGAGAAGGGCCTGCAGGCCGAAATCCGTGGCGAACTCGATTTTCTCGCGGCGCACTGGCCGAAGGATCTCCCCGCAGGCGTCATCCACGCCGATCTCTTCCCCGACAACGTCTTCTTCCTGGGCGACGATCTCTCGGGCCTGATCGACTTCTACTTCGCCTGCAACGATCTGTTGGCCTACGACGTCTCGATCATCCTCAACGCCTGGTGCTTCGAAAAGGACGGCGCCTACAACATCACCAAGGGCATGGCGATGCTCGAAGGCTATACCAGCGTGCGTCCGCTGAGCGACGCCGAACTTCAGGCACTTCCGATCCTCTCGCGCGGCTCGGCGCTGCGCTTCTTCCTGACCCGCCTCTACGACTGGCTGATGACGCCGGAAGGCGCGATGGTGACGAAGAAGGACCCGCTCGAATACCTGCGCAAGCTGCGCTTCCACCGACAGATCAAATCCGCCGCCGAATACGGGCTCATGCCATGAAGCACGTCGATATCTACACCGACGGCGCCTGCTCCGGAAATCCCGGCCCCGGCGGCTGGGGCGCGGTGCTCCGCTATGGCGAGGTCGAGAAGGAGCTCTGCGGCGGCGAGGCGGAAACCACCAACAACCGCATGGAACTGCTTGCCGCCATCTCGGCGCTGACGGCGCTGAAAAGCGCCTGCGAGGTCGATCTCCACACCGACAGCAAATACGTCATGGACGGCATTTCGAAGTGGATCTTCGGCTGGAAGAAGAACGGCTGGAAAACCGCCGACAAGAAGCCGGTGAAGAACGGCGAACTCTGGCAGGCACTCGACGCCGCCAACCAGCGCCACAAGGTCAAGTGGCACTGGGTCAAGGGCCACGCCGGCCACCCGGAAAACGAACGCGCCGATGAGTTGGCCCGCAAGGGCATGGAGCCGTTCAAGAAGCGGTAGGGTGCTTCTCTTTTTTGTGGGGTAGGGGCTCGCCGCTTGCTCGGCTTTCCCTTCGCCCCACAGGGGAGAAGGTGGCCCGAAGGGTTCAGGTGCAACTAGTTGCACCGGGGATGAGGGGGCTCCGGGCGCCCAGCTATCCATCTGAAATTATTATCTTAGACCTCGCACCCGCAGCCCCCTCATCTGCCTGCCGGCATCTTCTCCCCGCTGGGGAGAAGGGACTCGTGGCGGGCCGCTCGCCCCAATGATTCCTCACCCAGCCACCGCCAGATAAGCCGAAATCGTCGCGATCGACAGCACCGTCGAGGCCAGCACGATCCGCCCCGTCAAACTCGCCTCCCGCCCATAAAACTCCGCCAGCATAAACGGCCCGGTCCCCGTCGGCAGCGCCGCCAAGAGAACGCAGGTATGCACCGCAACCTGCCGCGATGTGCAGCTGGTGGCATCCGGCGTGAAGGGCGAATTGAAGCTCGGCTTCATGATGAACGCCGCCTACAGCGTCGTCCCGGTGCTGGTGCGATTGTACTCGCAAGCGCGCCCCGATGTCCGCCTCGTGCTCGAGGAACGCATACCGACCGATATCGAGGAGATGCTGATCGAAGGCCGCCTCGACGCCGCCGTCACCTTCGGCGGCAGCCCGGCCACCCATCTGCGCACCACGCTTCTCGCCCGCGACCGCCTGCGCCTGATCGTGCCGAAAGGTCACCGCCTGGCCGAACTCGACATTGCCGACCCAACCGATCTCGCAAGCGAACGCCTGATCGCCGCCCCCGCAAGCGTGACGCCGACGCTCCGCGACGCCATCCGCAACTACTGCGCCGCCCCAGGCGTCGCCCCGCATTTCGCGCTGGAACCCCGCCTGCAGCACACCATCATCCGCCTCGTCGCCGAAGGCCTGGGCATCGCGCTCATCCCGCAGTCTTTGTGCGCGGATCTGGCGGAAGGGCTGGTCTCGCGGCCGATCATGGACGCGCCGAAGTTCGACATTGTGCTCTGCGCTTCGGCTGCATCGAGCAACCCGGCGGTGCCGGCGCTGTTTGAGGTGGCGGAGAGGCTGGGTGTGGTGCTGCCTTCGCCTGATGGCAAAGGCGCCAAGGGAGCTTGAATGGACAGTTGACGACGGCAAGCCCCCCTCAGCTCAGGTGCAACTTGTTGCACCTGAGCTGCCGGCATCTTTTCCCCGCTGGCGAGAAGGGACTCGTGGCGCGCGCCTCTTGCTCCCCCTCTCCNNGGGAGAGGGGGAGCAAGAGGGGGCAACACGGTAGAACCGATGATCGGTGAATTGGGCTGATTGTCGAAAGAGTTCGACCGCTTCGCGCCAACGGGAGACATGTCTGAACGCATCGATCATCATGACAAACTTTCGAACCGTTTCATTTGCCCATCGAGAACAATGCGGAAAACCGTTCGAAGACTGACGATTTTGAATACACTACATTGAATCGGGAAGAGGCTCAGTTATGATCCGGTATGCCCGTCAACAAGCTCTATCTTGATCTTTTAGCTGCAGACGCAAATCCTATCGGCTCACTCGAAAAGCGTGTGATCGAGTTCTTAGAGGCCGATGGTTCGACGGAATCGCTTGATAGCGCTGCATTTGATCAAGTTAATGGATCCAAGATTAAAGCGGATTATCTTCTCGGGAATCGTGGCTTAGTCGCCGAGCTGAAGACTCTGAACGCAAGCCCGAAGGATCGGACCGAGCGGCGGCTTAAGGAGCGTTTTTCCCAACCTGATGCGCCAATCGTCTTCGGCTCAGTCGGCGTCTCACGGGTAATTGCAGACCTCCCTGACCGTGACGCAATCTCTAAGATGATGATTGATATGGCCGGTCGCGCCGTGCGACGGCATCTTCAGAAAGCCAACGACCAAATTGAAGCGATCAAGTCACGTTTAGGCCTGCCTGACTCTGGCGGTGTCCTTATATTAATGAACGAGGCGGAAACGATGATAGACGCGGCGGCAATTGGTTACACACTGAAAACCGCGTTTGAGACGGTCGAGGGAGGCTACCCGCACGTTACTAATGTATGGGCGATCATCGAAAGCCACCGAATCGAAATGCCGGGCGGTCGTCGAGGCTTTCCTCATCTACACGTTTTCAAGTCGGTAGAGCGTGAAGCGGAGCTAGAGTACATTGGAAGAATGCTAGCGGCGTGGGGGCGTTTCAGCGGCTCCCGAATGGAGCGGATAGAGCACCACGGTGATTGGAAAGTGATGCGTCCGATATATGACGGGGAGCCACCGATCCTGCAGCCATTTGGGTGATCGCGTATAGGCTTGTCCAGATCGATCGCCAGTGACCGCTTAGGCCCGATACCGCTCATCAACAGCCGATCACGTCACGCCATTAGCGGCACTCGTTCTCATCCCCCAACCCCACAATATCAATGACTTACACCACACATTTTCCCCACACTCACCGCCTGCGCCACACTCACCCCGTCCCGTCTTCGGATACACCGGTTGCGTTACCGGCGAGGCGGGACCGGCGCTTTCGGGAAGCCCCTGACGCAGGGTGAAACGAGGGGCGTCGCGGAATGGTCCCGCCAGCGAAGAGTTGGTGTGCGGGTGTGAAGGTCGGTTCGCCGATACCACGCGCCTATGCACATAAGGGACGGCGACTGGCCGACCGTTGAGCCCGAAAGGGTTTTGCGGAACGGCGCCGGGGTGCTGCGGGCGACAGGTCCGTGGAGGCCCTCCCGGCGTCGATCAAGACGGCCCATTCGGGATGCCCGGGGAGCGAAAGCCTCAAGAACAAGAACAACCCCGCGAGCATATCTCTGAAAAGATGCCGATCACCCGGTAAAGGAACCAGGACACGATTGCAGACCGCCGAACGGGGCGCCGGAAGGTGTCAATAAAACTAAACTATTTACGAGGCAGCTTTTGGCGCCCCGTCCGATCAGGTGACGTATCACCCGGGGGTAAAACCTGCCGGGGTAGAGGCATGTTGTTTTGTGGGTGGGAGTTTCGAAAGTGGCTAACGTCAGCGCCCGCGGCCCCCTCATCCGGCTGCCGCCACCTTCTCCCCACAGGGGAGAAGAGACTCGTGGCGGGCCTCTTGCTCCCCCTCTCCCCAGCGGGGAGAGGGTAGGGTGAGGGGGCCACACGCTAAAACGCTAGCCACCTCATATCCTTCAAGCCGCCTTCGCCACATCCCCATGCGGGTCGAGCACGAATTTCGTCGCCGCCCC
Organism: Hyphomicrobiales bacterium; assembly: GCA_900467745.1. GTDB lineage: Bacteria > Pseudomonadota > Alphaproteobacteria > Rhizobiales > Rhizobiaceae > Rhizobium. The sequence continues at coordinate 90,708 of UBQW01000005.1, read as the reverse complement.
GTGGTCGAAGCTCTCGTAGCCCTGAACAGCCTCTTCGAGTGGGATCACCTTGGCGTTGACGATATCGGCGATCGGCAGGCGGTCGTGGAGGATGGCCTGCATCAGCTGCCGGTTATACTTCAGCACCGGCGTCTGGCCGGTGTGGAAGGATTGCGCCTTGGCCCAGCCGAGCCCGAAGCGCAGCGACAGGTTGCCGGTCTTGGCGGCGCTGTCGACGGCGCCGGGGTCCTCGGTCACGTAGAGGCCGGGAATGCCGATCGAGCCGGCGGCGCGGGTGATGTCCATCATCTGGTTCAACACGATCGCCGGCTGCTCGCCGCCCGAATGGCCGCGTGCCTCGAAGCCGACGGCGTCGATCGCGCTGTCCACCTCGTTGCTTCCCGTCACCTGCGCGATCATGTCGCCCAGCCGGTCGCTCTTCGACAGATCGATCGGCTCGAAGCCGACGCGGGCGGCATGCGCCAGGCGATCCTTGTTGAAGTCGCCGATCATCACGACGGCAGCGCCCAGGATGCGGGCGGAAGCGGCAGCCGCAAGCCCGACTGGGCCGGCACCCGCGACATAGACGGTCGAGCCGACGCCGACGCCTGCACGCACCGCACCGTGGAAGCCCGTTGGCAGGATGTCGGAAAGCATGGTGAGATCGCGGATCTTCTCCATCGCCCGGTCGCGATCCGGAATTTTCAGGAGGTTGAAGTCGGCATAGGGGATGGTCACGTAGCGGGCCTGCCCGCCGATCCAGCCGCCCATGTCGACATAGCCATAGGCGCCGCCGGCGCGCGACGGGTTGACGGTGAGGCAGACGCCCGTGTCCTGCGACTTGCAGCAGCGGCAGCGTCCGCAGGCGACGTTGAACGGCACGGAGACGATGTCGCCGACCTCGAGCATCTCGACGTCGATGCCCTTTTCGATGATCTGGCCGGTGATTTCATGGCCGAGAACCAGCCCCGGCATCGCCGTGGTGCGGCCGCGCACCATGTGCTGGTCCGATCCGCAGATATTGGTCGAGATCACCTTCAGGATCACGCCATGCTCGATGCGCCGCCCATCGGGTGCCTCGAGCTTCGGATCATCGATGTCATGGATTTCGACAACGCCGGGCCGCATGTAGACGACGCCACGGTTCTTGCTCATTTTCATCTCCTCCGTTGAAAATGCTCATCTCCGCGCGGGCTCCTCTCCCTCGCGGTTATCGTCGCAGCTTAAAGGAGAATGTCGCCCACGTCGTCCCGTTTACGACGGTTTGTTTGCCCGAAATGGTCGCTGACGAAGAAGTGAGGAGGGGAGAGAGCTCATCGGGGAGGGCTAATCTTTGCATCTTGCCCGCAGCCGCATTCCCACTATGCTCTAGCGATAACAACATGTCGGGAGGCAACATATGATCCTGCACTCAGTGCTGATGCGGCTGAAATCGGCCATCACGGGCGAAGAGAAGCAGTCCCTGTTTGAATCTATCGTCGCGCTGAAGCAGGTCATTCCGGGTATTCTGGATATCAAATACGGCCCGAACGTCTCGCCCGAGGGCCTGCATGCCGGCTTCGTCGATGGCTTCGCCGTCACCTTCGAAAGCCCGGAAGCGCGCGACGCCTATCTCGTCCATCCCGAGCATGTCGCCGTCGGCGAGCGCATCGTCTCGTCGCTGGATGGCGGCCTCGGCGGCCTGATCGTCTTCGACCTGCAGGTCTGATCCCGCAGGTCGAACGTCTCGGTTTCCGTCGTCAGCTGCCCTTGCGCATCGCGGCGGAGATCTGGTCGACATTGTAGCGGAACATCTTCTCATAGGTGGACGCCGGGCCCTTGGCATCCGACAGCGATTCCACATAGAGCTCGCCGCCGGGCTCTGCGCCCGTTGCCTTGGCGATCTGCTTGACGAGGCGCGGATCGTTGGAGTTTTCGAAGAAATAGGTCTTCACGTGCTCGGCCTTGATCTGCTCGATCAGCTTGGCAACTTCAGCCGCCGAAGCCTCGCTTTCGGTAGAAACGCCGAGCGGCGCCAGGAAGCTCACATGATACTCCCGGCCGAAATAGCCGAAGGCGTCATGGCTGGTCAGCACCTTGCGGTGATCCTCGGGGATATCCTTGAACTTCGCCTTGGCATAGGCGTCCATCTCGTCGAGCTTCTTGGTGTAAGCCTCGGCATTGGCCTTGAACGCCGCCGCATCGGCGGGATCGGCTGATGACAGAGCCTTCTCTATGTTGGCGACCCAGACCTTCACGCTGACGGGGCTGTTCCACACATGCGGATCGGTCACCGTCTTGCCGTCCTCTTCCATGGTGCGCGTCTTCACACCCTCGGAAACCATCACCGGCGTGCCCTTGTAACCCGATGCGGCGATCAGCCGGTCCATCCAGCCCTCCAGCCCTTCGCCGCTGACGAAGGTGACCTTCGCGGCCTTCAGGTTCTTGGCGTCGGTGGGCGACGGCTCGAATTCGTGGGGGTCGCCGTTCGGCCCGACGAGGCTCTTGACGTCGACATGATCGCCGCCGACCTGTTTGACGACGTCGGCCAGCACGGTGAACGAGGCCACGACATGAAGCGTTTCGGCCGAGGCCGGCATGGCCGAGAAGGCCATCAGCGCGGGAAGCGAGGCGGCGAGAAGCAATCTTCTATGGGGCATAGAAGCATCCTTTGTTTAGCCCTTGAGATGGGCGCGGGGGAAAAGTCGCCGGGCAAGGCCCGACGGTGCGAAGAAGATGGAAAAGCCGTAGATCGCCGCCGCCGTCATGATGATCGTCGGCCCGGAGGCGAGCTCAAGATGGTAGGAGGCGATCAGTCCGAAATATCCGGATGCCGCGGCACTCAAGGCAGCCACCAGCATCATCGAAGGCAGGCTGCGCGAACAGAGCTGCGCGATCGCGGCCGGAAGCATCATCAGCCCCACGGCCATCAGCGTCCCAAGCGCCTGGAAGCTGGCGACGAGATTGAGCACGACGAGCAGCAGGAACAGGAAGTGATAGACCGGCCCGCGTCCGCCGATTGCCCTCAGGAAACTCGGATCGAAGCACTCCGCGATCAGCGGCCGGTAAATCGCGGCAAGCACGATCAGCGTCAGCGTCGTGATCGCGCCGATCTGGTAAAGCGCCGGTGGATCGATGGCGAGGATGGTGCCGAACAGCACATGCAGCAGGTCGATATTGGAGCCCCTCAGCGAGACGATCAGCACGCCGAGCGCCAGCGACGCCAGATAGAAGGTGGCAAAGCTCGCATCCTCCTGCAGCACCGTCACCCGGCTGACTGCGCCCGACAGCAAAGCCACCGCAAGCCCCGCCACCAGCCCGCCGATCCCCATCGCCGTCAGCGACAGCGAGCCGGCGACGAGATAGCCGATCGCCGCACCCGGCAGGATCGCATGGCTCATCGCATCGCCCATCAGGCTCATGCGCCGCAGCATCAGAAACACGCCGATCGGTCCGGAACCGAGCCCGAGGCAGAGGCACGCGACCAGCGCCCGGCGCATGAAGCCGTAATCGACGAAGGGCGCGAAGAAGAGATCGTAGATGGTCATGCGGCGGGCGCGCAGGTGTCTGCGTCCTCATCCCAGCGCTCGGCCATGGCCCGCGCCTTCAACAGGTTCTCTGCCGACATCGCACTCGCCGTCGGCCCCCAGTCGATCATCTCGCGGGCGAGAAGCAGCGTCTGCGGGAAATGCGCGCGGATCTGCTCGAAGTCATGCAGCACCGCCACGATCGTTCGCCCATCCCCATGCCAGCGTCGGATCATCTCGATCAGGTCGCGGGTGGTGCGGGCGTCGATCGCGGTAAACGGCTCGTCGAGCAGGATCACCTTGGCATCCTGCAACAACAGCCGCGCAAACAGCACCCGCTGCAATTGGCCCGATGACAACGACCCGATCTGCCGCCGCTCGAATCCCTCCAGCCCGACCGCCGAAATCGCCTCCTGTGCTTTCACCATCTCCGCACCCGACACCCGCGAAAACGCCCCCGCCTGCCGCCATGCGCCGAGCAGCACGGTATCGAGCACCGAGATCGGAAACCGCCTGTTGATATCGGCCGCCTGCGGCAGATAGCCGAAATCGGTGCGCTGCAGCCGATGCTCGACGCGCCCTTCGCTCGGCCTGAGCTCGCCCATGATCGCCTTCAACAGCGTCGACTTCCCCGCCCCATTCGGCCCGGCAATCGCAGTCAGGCTGCCGGCCGTAATCGCGCCGGAGACATGGTGCACCGCCGGATGCCGGTTATAGGCGACGGTAAGATTGGCAAGCCGGATCAGGTCTTCGCTCATGGCAGCACCACCGCCCATGCGATGGCGATCCAGAGCAGGGCGGCCAGGATGACGACCGCAATCATCCGGTGGATGGCGGATGCTCCGATCAGACCGGTACGCTTCATCATAGCCTCAAATGTAATAACGTAACAGTTATGTTATGTTGTAACAATTGCGGCAAAAATGTGACGATTGCGCGTGGGGCGTTGCTCCGTGGTGCCGAATGGTTCCGATAATCGTCTTGAAAGTGTTCCCGATGATGACCAACGGATGAAGCGGTTGCCCGGAATTGGGAGGCCACCACAGGTCGGGAAACTAAATATTAGTCATGGGAAAGAAAATCAGGGCGTGCATTAATCTTAGAAAAAAATCGCAGGAACAACGTCTAGGTTGTGGATTTTTCCTAAAACGAGGTACGAAAACCCGAAAGGAAAAATCATGAAGATGTGTTTTTCGTTCTGCGTCATACCTTTCGTGATCATCGCAAGTGGTTGCGTGGCAACGGATGAGTATACGTCTAGCGTGTGTGAAAACACGCCTCGCACCATGTCCAAAATGCCCCATGATTGGCAGCAGCGGCATCGTGAGCGGTGCGGCAGCGACACGGCTCGCAGCAATGCGGATGGCGACCATTGGGGCTCTTCGTCGGTCTATCGCAGGACGGCGATTTCGGGGCCTGATCCCCGGCCGACAAGCGCACCGGCGGCCGCGGCTCCGGTGGCGCCGACGCCTCCAACCCCGCCCGCTCCACCAGCTCCACCGGCTCCGCCGACACCCCCGGATATAGAGGTGTTCTGACGGCTTGGGATCGGAGCGGCTGCAATCGCTTGCGATACGGCCGATGCAAAAACGCAAGCGGCCGTCCTCGGCCGCTTGCGTCCGTTTTCACGCTCGACGGTGATACTTGCCGAGCAGGCAAATCTTCAAAGCTGCTCGATCATCGTCGCGGCGCTCGAAACCGTCGCCTGACCCGGATTGTCCTCGACGTTGAGCGACTTCACGACGCCGTCCTCGACCAGCATCGAGTACCGCTTGGAGCGCACGCCGAGGCCGCCGCCGGAGAGGTCGGCGTCGAGGCCGATGGCCTTGGTGAAAGAGGCGTCCCAGTCGGGCAGGAAGTGGATCTTGCCCATGCCGCCGGAGGATTGCGCCCAGGCGCCCATGACGTGCCAGTCATTGACGGCGATGACCGCGATGTCGTCGACGCCCTTGCCGAGAATGGTGTCGCGGTTTTCGAGATAGCCGGGCAGGTGGTTGAGCGAGCAGGTCGGAGTGAAGGCGCCGGGGACGGCGAAAAGCACCACGCGCTTGCCCTTGAACAGCGCGTCGGTCGTGGTCTCGACCGGGCCGTCAGCCGTCTTTTCCTTGAAGGTCGCCGAAGGCAGCGTGTCGCCGATTGCAATGGTCATGACTATCTCCTGGTTATTGTTTGTGAGGCGCCGTCGGGGCGCAGACGTTGGGATCAAGGGCAGCTGTGAATGATAGGATCGGCCTATTTGAAAGCAAGCGGGCTTTCGATGGCGCGGGCCCCATCGATCACAAGCGCGCTCCAGCTCTTGCCCGATATGTCGTAATTCTTCGGCAGCTTGCCGATCGCGATCGTCGTCGTCAGCGACGTGCCATCGCGCTTGCTCATCAGCTGCTTGGTGAAGACATAGCCGCTCGGGCCGGCAATGACGACGTCGGGCGTCGTGTCGCCGATGTCTGGCAGCGTGATATTGAGCGTCAGCTCCTTCTGGTCGGCCGACAGCGTATGCTTGGTCACCTTGAACTTGGAGGAGGGCGCCTCCGGCAGGCGTGCGTCGGCGGCGTCCAATATCGCCTTTTCCTCAGGTTGCGATTGCCCCGCCGACGAAAGCGCGAGCGTGAAGTCGGCCTGGAAGGGCACGCAGATATCCTTGCAGATGCCGATGAAAGCCTGGGCTCTGATCTCCGTTGCGTCGCGCTTTGCCGACAGGGTCAGCGGCAGCGTCACCGGCGCGTCGTAGCCGATGTCGTCGAGCCTGTCGTCCTGGATGTGCTTGGGAATGGGGTAACCGATCTTGTCGAGCGTCACCCCCGTCTCGGGCGCGATCGTGACCTGTGGCGGGATGCCGCTGTTGCCCGGTTCGCGCCAATAGGTGATCCATCCGGCGTTCGGTTCGATCTGCAGCCCGGCGCGGATCTTGCCGTGTTCATCGGGTGAGAGCGCCACCAGCCGCATCCGCCCGCCGGCATTGTCGACCCAGGCGCTGGTCCCGGCGTTCACCGAGGACAGGGTCGGCAAGAACAGGCCAGCGGTCGTGGCGAGGATGAGGACGAGGCGTCGTGTGTATGGGGCAAAGGTCATGCGGCAATGGTTATTCAAATCCGCCGCCCTTCGCCAGCAGCCGCATCCGATTTAATTTTCATTTTCAGTTGATTGAAACAGGACATTGGCCCATGTTTCTCTTGTCGGCGCCTCGAGCGGTCTGGCATCAGGAGGTATCATGTCCCTGTCGACCCTGAAAAACAGACGAGAACGCGGCTTCTTCGACGGCCAGTTCCTGATCGCCATGCCCGGCGTGTCGGACAGCAATTTCGCTCGCACGGTGATTTACGTTTGCGCCCATTCCGACGCCGGCGCCATGGGTTTCATCATCAACCGGTCGCAGGAGCTTTCGTTCACCGACGTGCTGATGCATCTCGACATGATCAAGAGCGACGAGGCGATCCTCATGCCGCCGCCATCTGGAGACCTGTCGATCCAGACGGGCGGGCCGGTGGAAAGCGGCCGTGGCTTTGTTCTGCATTCCGATGATTATCTCTGCGATTCCAGCATTCCCGTCAGCGACGATATCTGCATGACGGCAACGCTCGACATCATCCGCGCCATTGCCAAGGGCGAGGGGCCGAAGCGCGCCACCATGCTGCTCGGCTATGCCGGCTGGGGCGCGGGGCAGCTCGAAGCCGAGATCGCCAGCAATGGCTGGCTGAATTGCCCGGCCAACGACGCCCTCATTTTCGATCCCAATCTCGACGACAAATACGAGCGCGCACTGGCCGGCATGGGCATTTCGGCGGCCATGCTCTCCACCGAAGCCGGCCACGCCTGAAGACGCAAAAATTCGCGGAACGAATAGCCGCGAACCACGTTCTCTTTTCGCACCGGGCACGAGGCCCGTTCCAAAAGGAGACATCAGATGGGTAGCACCAGCGACAAGATTTCCGGCAAGGCCAACGAAATCGCCGGCAAGGCGAAGCAGGCTGTCGGCAAGGCGACCGGCGACAATTCGACCCGCGCCAAGGGCGCCGTCCAGGAAGCCAAGGGCAAGGCACAGACCGCCAAGGGCAATGCCAAGGATAAGCTGAAGGATGTCGTCGATCGCATGTGATCGAAAGCATCCCCGCAATGGCCCGTCGCGCTTCCGCGCTGCGGGTCGTTTTGTATCAACACCACGCTATGGGGCGTTTCATGCGGCTTTTCGCCTGCGATAATTGCGATCAGGTCGTGCACTTCGACAACCGGCAATGCGTCCGCTGCAACCATCGCCTCGGCTTCTTAGCTGACGATCTCTCGATGCGCGCGCTCGAGCCGCGCGACGAGACGCTGTGGCAGCTGAGATCGGACCCTCAGCGCGCCGTGCGTTTCTGCGCCAATGCCGGTCTCGACATCTGCAACTGGCTGGTCAATGCGGACGACGAAAATCCATTCTGCATCGCCTGCCGCTACAATCGCCTGGTGCCCAATACCCATACGCAGGAAGGGATCGATCGCTGGCGCCGCATCAGCCAGGCGCAGCGCCATCTCTTCTATTCATTGCTGCGCTGGCGCCTGCCGCCGCCCGATCGCATCGAGGATCCGCAAGGCGGCCTGGTTTTCGACTTTCTCGAGGACGAGGTGCAAGTCGACGGCAACGTCATCCCGGCCATGACCGGCCATGACGAAGGCGTCATCGCCATCCGCGCCGCCGAGGCCGACGACATCACCCGCGAACTTGCCCGCGCCTCGATGAACGAACCCTATAGAACGCTTCTCGGACATTTCCGTCACGAGATCGGACACTTCGTCTGGAACCGCCTGGTCCGCGACCGCGACGCCTTCGATGGCTTCCGCGCCGTCTTCGGCGATGAGCGCCAGGATTATGGCCAGGCGCTGCAGAACCATTATCAGAACGGCGCGCCTCTCGGCTGGCAGCAGAGCTTCATCAGCGCCTATGCGGCGGCCCATCCCTGGGAGGATTTCGCCGAGTGCTTCGCGCATTATCTGCATATCGTCGATACGCTGGAGACCGCGCGTGGCTTCGGCATTGCGATCGATCCGCGCGGCCATGAGGAAATGGCATCCGAGGTGGATTTCAACCCTTATCGTGCAGCCAGCGCCGAGCAATTGGTCAGCGCCTGGGTGCCGCTATCGGTGGCGATCAATGCCATCCAGCGCAGCATGGGCCAGCCGGATTCCTATCCCTTCGTGCTGTCGAACGCGGTTGTCGAAAAGCTCGAATATCTGCACCGCTTGATCCAGGATCGCGTCGCCGAGCCCCGGCAAGCCGCCGCTTGAACCTAGGCCGCCTGAGAGACCTCAGGCGCGCTTGGTCAGCGGAAACCGTTCCTTCAGCAGCCGCAGCACCGATTCCGACGCCATCGGCGGGCCGAAGAGATAGCTCTGGCCGTAGGTGCAGCCCATCTTCGCGAGCTCGATCGCGTCTTCGTTGGACTCGATCCCCTCGGCCACGACCTTCATCTCGAGCTCCCGCGCCATCGAGATCACCGAGCGCAGCACGGTCGACTTGCGATCGCTGGTGTCGCAGACCAGCGTCTTGTCGAGCTTGATCGTGTCGAACGGGAAGCGGGTGAGATAGGAGAGGGAGGAGTAGCCGGTGCCGAAATCGTCGAGCGCCAGCCCAAGCCCGATCTCGCGCAGTTTGCTCAGCACCAGGCGCGCCTGTTCCGGGTTTTCCATCACCATCGTCTCGGTCAGCTCCAGCTTTAGCCGGGTTGGATCGCAATGGGTCTTGGCGAGAACCGAGCGCACGTCGTCATAGAGATCGTTGTTCAGGAGCTGCGCGCTGGAGAGGTTGATCGACACGAAGATCGGCAGCTCGCCCGTCTGGCTTTCCCAGGCCATCAGGTCGTTGGTCGCCTGTTCGAGCGCGAAGACGCCGAGCATGTTGATGATGTCGGAAGCCTCGGCGATCGGGATGAACTCCGATGGCGGGATGCTGCCGCGCTTCGGATGCTCCCAGCGCATCAAGGCCTCGAAACCGGCGATCTCGACATCCTCCAGGCCGGCAATCGGCTGGTAGACCATCGACAGTTCCTTGCGCTCCAGCGCACGGCGGAGATCCGATTCCAGCTGCAGTCGGTCGGCGCCGAAGTCGCGGAAGGCGGGCTGGAACGGCTCGACGCGATTGCCGCCGGCGCGTTTCGCTCGGTACATGGCAAGCTCGGAATCGCTGAGCATCCCCGTCGCGTTTTCCTGCTGGTCGACGAAGGAGGCGAGCCCGATCGACGCCGTCAGGATGATCTCGCGGTTGGCGAAGTTGATCGGCACCATGATCGCCTTGCTGATCGCATCGGCGAAGTCGGCGATCTTGGCGGGATCGCGTTCGGAAACCAGAATGAGGCCGAACTGGTCGCCGGAGAGGCGCGCCAGCGTGTCCTGCGGCTTCAAAAGCCGGCGAAGACGCCGCGTCAGCGCGATCAGGATGTTGTCGCCAGCGGCCACGCCAAGCGCGTCGTTGACCAGCTTGTAGCGATCGATATCGATCACCATCACGGTCGGCCGCAGCGTATCGCCACCCGGCGCCAGCGCCAGCACGCCCTGCAGGCGGTCGAGGAAAAGCTGGCGGTTGGGAAGGCCGGTCAGGTTGTCGTGCAGCGCGTCCTGCAGCAGCCGGTCGATCGAGTTCTTCTGCTCGGTCACGTCGATGACGGTGCCGACGCAGCGGATCACTTCACCGTTGGAATCGAGCACCGGCCGGGCGCGGATCAGCAGCCAGTGGAAATGCCCGTCCTCGGCGCGAATGCGGAACTCGTGGTTCAGCCGGCCGCGGCGATGTTCGAGCAGCACGTCGAGCGTGGCGCGGAAGCGGTCGCGATCGTCGGGGTGCAGGCGCGGCAGCCAGTTGCGGGCGGCGCCATGCATCGTGCCGGGCGAGAGGCCGAGCTTGACGGAGACATCGGGGATGGTGACGACGCGGTCGCGCGCCACGTCCCAATCCCACACCATGTCGCCGGAGCCGGTCAGCGCCAGCGATTGCCGTTCGAGATCGGAGAACAGCCCCTGCTGGAACGTGCCGCCGGCAAAGGCGTGCTGCATGACGGTGAAGCCGATCAGGAGCACGATCAGCACCAGACCACCGCCGAGCGCCGGCTGGATGATGTCGTTGTCGAGCTGGCCGGTGATCGTCAGCCAGCCGCCGAAAAGCCATACCAGGATCAGCGCCCAGGCGGGCACGAGCAGGATGGCGCGGTCGTAGCGGTTGAGGCCGAGATAGATGATGAGCAGCAGGCCCAGCGTCGCGGTGAGCGCGAAGGAGAGGCGGGCGATACCGGCGGCGATGGCCGGATCGTAGATCGCGACGCCGAAGAGCAGCGCCAGACCCAGCACCCAGGCCAGCGTTACGTAACCGAGATGCGTGTGCCAGCGGTTGAGGTTGAGATAGGTGAACAGGAAGATGACGAAACTCGATGCCAGCGCCACTTCCGCGCAGGCGCGCCATATTCGCTGGTCCGCCGAAGCGATGCTGACGAGCTTGCCGAGAAAGCCGAAATCGACGCAGATGTAGCCGAGCACCGCCCAGGCGAGCGCGGCCGTCGCCGGCAGCATCGAGGTGCCCTTGACGACGAAAAGGATGGTGAGGAACACCGCCAGCAGGCCGGCAATCCCAAGCACGATGCCGCGATAGAGCGTAAACGCGTTGATCGTGTCCTTGTAGGCGTCGGGCTCCCACAGATAGATCTGCGGCAGTTCCGGCGTCGAAAGCTCGGCCACGAAGGTGATGACGGAGCCCGGGTTGAGCGTGATGCGGAAGACGTCGGAATCGTCGCTCGGCTGCCGGTCGAGCGCGAAGCCTTCGCTCGGCGTGATGGCGATGATGCGCTGCGACCCGAGGTCGGGCCAGAACAGCTTGGAATTCACCAGACGGAAATGCGGTGCGACGATGACGCGCTCCAGCTGCTCGTCGGAAACGTTGGCGAGCGCGAAGACCGCCCAGTCGCCCTGGTGGTTGCCGGAGCTCGAGCGCACCTCGATGCGCCGGCGGATGCCGTCAGCGCCGGCTGCGGTAGACACCTGGAAGGCCTCGCCCTGGTTGGCGTAGATCTCGGTGGTCTTGGTCAGATCGAGCGCGGTGTCGTCGCGGGAAATCTTCACCGGTTCGGCCGCCTGCGCGACCCCTGCCATCAGCGCCAAAGCCGACAGGAAAAGCGCTGCGATCACCGCGACGAAACGTCCAGATGGTGATGGGTGCAGCATGCGTTTGTTGGTCATCGGCTGTCGGTTATCCTGCCTTTATCCGTATCGGTGGCGAGCAGTGAAAACATCACGTGATCATGCCACTGACCGTTGATCTTCAAGTATCCGCGCAGATAGCCTTCCCGCTGAAACCCGGCTTTTTCAAGCAGGCGGATGCTCCGAGCATTGTCTGGAATACAGGCTGCTTCGATACGGTGCAACTCAAGGCCTGCGAAGATGTAGGGTATAACCAATTGAAGTGCGGCGAACATATGGCCCTGGCCGGCATGTGCTTCGCCCATCCAGTAGCCGATCATGCAGCTCTGCGCGGCGCCGCGCCTGATATAGCCGATGGTGATGCCGCCGAGCAGCGTCATGTTTTCACGGTGGAAAAGAAGCAGCGGAACGGCCTGTCCCGACGCGTATTCCTGCTTGCCGCGAATGACGCGCGCCCGGTACGAGCCTTCCGTCAGCTCGTCGCGGCGCCAGGTCGGCTCCCAGCGTTCGAGAAAGCCGCGGCTTGCCGACCGCAGCTTGTGCCACTGGTTGAAATCCTGGTAGCGCGGCAGCCGCAGCACATAATTGGCGTCTTCGATTTCAACTGCTTCCGGCTGCCGAGACAGGAACCGAAACACCGATTTTGGCATCGATCACTCCCGGCAACGCGAATGCAGGTTCAAAGTACGGCTTGCTTGCCCTGTGGGGCAGGCGAGGTGAGCGACGCGGCGATGTCTTCCATCGGCGCCAGATGCTCGAGCGGGCCGATCGCCGAAAGCGTCGGCACGGTGTCGAAGAACAGCCGGCCGGCAAGGTCGGTCAGGCGTTCTATGGTGATGCCTTCCAGCCGCTCCATCATTTCAGGATTGGAGATCGGCCGGCCGTAGAGCATCATCTGCCGCGCCACCTGGCCGGCGCGCGCCGCCGGGCTTTCCTGGCCCATCAGAAGCTGGGCGCGGATCTGCGCGCGGGCACGCTCGATTTCCTTCTGGTCGATCGAGGTCGCCGACTTGTGCAGCTCGTCGATGATGACAGGCACCAGTTCCGGCAAGTTTTCGCCGCCGGTCGCGGCATGAATGCCGAAGATGCCGGTGTCGGAGAAGCCCCAGTGGAAGGCATAGATCGAATAGCAGAGGCCGCGGATTTCGCGCACTTCCTGGAACAGGCGGGACGACATGCCGCCGCCGAGGATGTTGGCGAGGATCTGCGAACAGTAGAAGTCGCGCGCGTGATAGGCCTTGCCCTCGAAGCCGAGCAGGATCTGGGCGTCCATCAGGTCGCGCGTCTCGCGGATGTTGCCGCCGATATACTTGGCGGGGTCCATGACCGGCGTGGCGCTCGGCGCGGTCGGCAGCGATGCGAATCGCTCCTCGACCATGCGCACGAACTCGTCGTGCTGCACGGCGCCGGCTGCGACCACGAACATGCGGTCGGTCGTGTAGTTGCGGCTGAGATAGCCGCGGATCTGCTGCGGCGTGAACGAGACCACCGTCTGCGGCGTGCCGAGAATGGCGCGGCCGAGCGTCTGGTCGCGATAGGCGACTTCGGAAAACCGATCGAACACCACATCATCGGGCGTGTCGTTGGCGGCGTTGATTTCCTGCAGGATGACCTGCTTCTCACGCTCCAGCTCTTCCTCTTCGAAAGCGGATTCGGTGAGGATGTCGGCCAGGATATCGACGGCGAGCGGCACGTGGTCTTTCAGGACGCGCGCGTAGTAGGAGGTCGTTTCGGTCGAGGTGGCGGCGTTTACTTCGCCACCGACATCCTCGATCTGTTCGGCGATCTCGCGGGCGCTGCGGCGCGCGGTTCCCTTGAAGGCCATGTGTTCGAGCAGGTGGGCAATCCCGTGCTCGTCTGTCGTCTCGTTGCGCGAACCTGATTTGATCCAGACCCCGAGTGCTGCACTTTCGAGATGCGGCATGGTCTGTGTCACTACTGTCAGCCCGGATTTGAGCCGGGTGCACTCAACTGTCATTGGCTATCTTTCTGCGCCTTCTGCCGATTAGGCCCGGGAATGCTCGTCGATAAATGTTTCTACCTCTTTGAGCTCGGGCTTAACGATCTGAAAGCGCTCCTCCTTGTCCATCAAATCAGCAAGCCACGTCGGAAGCGCGGGGTCAATACCGGATGCGGATTTTACGGCGGCGGGGAACTTAGCCGGATGCGCGGTGGCAAGCGTCACCATCGGCGAATTGGCCTTTTCGTGCTTGTCGGCAACGAAAACGCCGATCGCCGAATGCGGATCGAGCAGGTAGCCGGTCTTTTCGAGCGTGGTCTTGATCGTCTCGGCCACCTGCTTTTCGCTGGCACGGCCGGCGCGGAAATCCTTCTTGATGAAGGACATGGCATCGGCGGAAATGTCGAAACCGTTCGACTGCTTCAGGCTGTCCATGGCGGCGCGAACCTTCGAGGCATCGCGGCCATAGGCCTCGAACAGCAGCCGTTCGAAGTTCGACGAGATCTGGATGTCCATCGACGGCGAGGTCGTCGCCTTGACGTCCTTCATCTCGTAGCGACCGGTTTTGATCGTGCGCGCCATGATGTCGTTTTCGTTGGTGGCGACGACCAGCTTGCCGATCGGCAGGCCCATGCGCTTTGCGCAATAACCGGCGAAGATGTCGCCGAAATTGCCGGTCGGCACGGTGAACGAGACCTTGCGATCAGGTGCGCCAAGCGTGATCGCCGTCGTGAAGTAATAGACGATCTGCGCCATGATGCGCGCCCAGTTGATCGAGTTGACGCCCGAGAGCTTCACCTTGTCGCGGAACGCGCCGTCGTTGAACATCGCCTTCACGAGGTTCTGGCAATCGTCGAAATTGCCCTCGACGGCGAGCGCATGCACGTTGGACGCCGTCGACGTCGTCATCTGCCGCTGCTGAACCGGCGAAACCTTGCCATGCGGGAAGAGGATGAAGATGTCGGTGCGCTCGCGGCCGGCGAATGCGTCGATGGCAGCCCCGCCCGTGTCGCCCGAGGTGGCGCCGACGATGGTGGCGCGCTCGCCGCGCTTTTCCAGCGCGTAGTCCATCAGCCGCGCCAGAAGCTGCATCGCCACATCCTTGAAGGCGAGCGTCGTGCCGTGGAAGAGCTCCATCACGAAGCTGTTCGGGCCGGTCTGCACCAGGGGCGCGATCGCCGGATGGCGGAAGGTGCCATAGGCTTCGTCGATCATCGCCCGAAACGTGTCGGCAGGAATTTCACCGTTGGTGAACGGCGACAGGATGGTGAAGGCGATATCCTGGTAGCTCTTGCCGCGCAGCGCCCGGATCTCTTTCTTGGAGAATTGCGGCCATTCGCGCGGCACATAGAGGCCACCGTCACGCGCCAGGCCCGCCAGCAGTGCATCGCAGAAACCGAGAGCAGGGGCTTTGCCGCGGGTCGAGATATATTCCACTGTCGTCATCCTTGATGTGCCGGCCTAAATAAAATCCGGATTGAAGAGAAAACCTGTGTCGCGCCGCCCTTTGGCCGCAGCTCCGGCCTTCGCCGGCTGCAATCCCGAAATGTGCATCAAAACAGTGCTTACCCAATCGATTTTTGTTTGCGCCGCTGATATAGACCATCGCAAACTGTCACGAAAGGCCCTGTTTTCACTCAGCAGGCCTGGCAAAAAACTTTGTGAAGAGGGTGGAATAATCGTGCTCGGCAAGGTCTCTCGTCTTATCGCTTCCGTATCCTTCGCGGCTGTTCTGGTCGGCTGCAACTCGCTCGGGATGGGCGGTGGAGAAACGAAGACGGCGGAAACGGCACCATCCGGCGCCACCGGCCAGATCATGCCGCTGTCGCCCGCCAACCCGTCCTCCAACGACCCGTCGATCGGCACCGCCACCACGGCTTCCGGCAATACGGCGCGCGTCGTCCAGGGCGCTTGCCCGACCATCTACATGAAGGACGCCGACGCGATCCTCTACCGCTACGCAGGCGGCGCCAAGACCGGCGCGCCCGACAAGCTCTCCTTCCAGGCCTCGATCGGCAACTACACGCGCCAGTGCACGCTGAACGACCAGAACCTCGTGATGACCGTCGTGGCACAGGTCCGCGTCGTCGCAGGCCCGGCCGGCACCGGTGGCAACGTCACGCTGCCGATCCGCATCTCCGTCTTCGACGGCGAAGACGCGCTCTATTCGGAAGTCACCAACTTCCCCGCCCAGATCGACCCGACCGGCGCCACCCAGGTCCTGTTCCGCAAGGACGACATCAAGCTGCCCGTCGGCTCCGGCGCACTGGTTCGCGTCAACGTCGGCTTCGACCAGGGCGCGCCTGCCAAGGGCAAGGGCAAGAAGAAGTCCAGCTGAGGTTTTTGGGGTAGGGGATCGCGGTTGCCGAGGTATCGCGATTTCAAAGTTTGAGGGCGTGCCGTGTGGCCCCCTCATCCGACCCTTCGGGCCACCTTCTCCCCGTCGGGGAGAAGGGGAGGTTGAGCGAGCGGCCAGCCCCGAGTCTCTTCTCCCCAGCGGGGAGAAGGTGCCGGCAGGCGGATGAGGGGGCTACACGGCCAAACGCCTAAGCCCATTTCCTCAAACACGCCAATCAGTTTCAAGCGACGCCTTCCCACTCCGCCAGCGCCGCCACCACACCCGGCAGATCCACCATCCGCGAGATCACCGTCTCGGCACCGGCATCCGTCAACCGGTCGGCGTGCGAGGGGTAGGTGTGCGAGGCGCCGGTGAAGCCGATCACCCGCATGCCCGCGGCGCGGGCCGCGTGGACGCCGTGCACGGAAT
The DNA here is from genome assembly GCA_900467745.1 of Hyphomicrobiales bacterium. Lineage (GTDB taxonomy): Bacteria > Pseudomonadota > Alphaproteobacteria > Rhizobiales > Rhizobiaceae > Rhizobium. The sequence continues at coordinate 74,342 of UBQW01000005.1, read as the reverse complement.
CCTCGACCACCACGCAGCGCGACGGCGAAGCGCCCATCTGCTTGGCGCCGTGCAGGAAGATATCGGGCTTCGGCTTGACGCGATCGGCGCCAAGATCCTTGGCGGAGAAGATGTTCGGCGCGAAGAACTGGCTGAGCCCCACCTTGGAGAGCATCATGGTCAGCCGCGCGCTCGACGAGTTCGAGCAGATGCAGCGCTTGAGATCGATGCGCTTGATGGCCGCCTCGACGCCGGCGATCGCCTGCACGTCGGAAGCGAGGCGCATGTCGAGCAGCTTCTCGGACTTGTCGAGCAGCGAGGCCGAGAGCGGAATGCTGGCGTCGCGCTCCACTTCCATGAGGATGTTCTGCCAGGTCATGCCGGAGAAGCGCTCGCCCATCTCCTCGATGCTGATCGGGTAGCCAGCTTCCGTCAGAAGCTTGGACTCCACGTCCGCCGCGATGATTTCGGAATCGACCAGAACACCGTCGCAGTCGAAAAGGATGAGGTCGAAGCCGTTCATATAAGTCTCAAGCCTTGGTTTGTGGGGATGCTGCGGCTTTACACGATGCCTCGCCCGATCTCAACCGGCCGGGCGTCATGGCTGGCCTGCGGGTGCCGGGTGGCTAGGGTTGCGCTCAATTGAAATGCCTGCGGATGCAGGCGCTTGCCGCCGCGACAAGCCATCTCGACAAGCCACGGCTCGCCCTCTAATGGATGAGTATGGCCAAGGAACCGGAAGACACAATCGCAAGCCGCATCAGCCGCGTGCTCGCCGACCGCATCGTTCGCGGCGAACTGCCTGCCGGCTTCCGTCTGCGCCAGGATCATATCGCCGAGGAGTTCGGCGCCAGCCACGTGCCCGTGCGCGAAGCCTTCCGCCGCCTGGAGGCCCAGGGCTTGGCGATCAGCGAGCCGCGCCGCGGCGTGCGCGTCGCCTCCTTCGACATCAAGGAGGTCCGCGAGGTGGCCGAGATGCGCGCCGCACTCGAAGTCTTGGCGCTGCGCCACGCCGCCAAGCACCTGACGCCTGCGATCCTCGACGCCGCCGAAGAGGCGACCCGCGAGGGCGATGCGGCGGCCGACGTTCATGCCTGGGAGGAGGCCAACCGCCGTTTCCATCGCCTGATCCTCACGCCCTGCAACATGAGTCGTCTGCTCGCCTCGATCGACGATCTCCACGCCGCCAGCGCCCGCTTCCTGTTTTCCGCCTGGCGTTCGGGCTGGGAAAAGCGCACCGACCACGACCACCGCGCCATCCTCGTGGCCTTGCGCCAGGGCAGGGCGGAAGAGGCGGCCGGCATCCTTGAGCGACACGTCCAATGGATCGGCCGTGCGCCGAAATCCATCAACAAAAGCGGCGAAAACGGCGAAGCTTTCGCCATCGTCGGCTGATCTCCAAAAATTATAGATAATTTATTTTCGGTGTGATTTCCCTGGAAATTCGCGCCTTTGCGCCTGTTTTCATGGCCGATCGTGCACATCATCCCATTTGTTCACTGCGCAATCGCATCGCAACCGCTTGCCATCGCAAAAAATCTCTCTCATAAAATAGATGAGAATCAAAAATTATCTATAATTTGAGAAGGAGAGTTCATGTCCCTGTTCGATCAATCCCGGGAGTTCCGTTTCGACCCGCTGCGCCTCGCCGCCCGCCCGGCCGCTATCAAGGCCGTCTTCGTGCTGGCAGGCACGCTCATCCTGGCGCTCGCCTCGCAGATCTCGGTGCCGATGGTGCCGGTGCCGATCACCATGCAGACTTTCGCGGTCACAATGATCGGCGCGCTATATGGCTGGCGTCTCGGCGCGGCGACGGTTCTCGCCTGGCTTGCTGAAGCAGCCATGGGCTTCCCGGTTCTGGCTGGTGGCGCCGGTGGTCTGGCCCCCTTCGCCGGCCCGACGGCGGGCTATCTCGCATCCTTCCCCGTGATCGCGGCCCTTGCCGGCTGGCTCGCCGCGCGCGGCTGGACCGGCGATGCCGTGATCCGCAGCTTCGCCGCTCATTTCGCCGCCAATATCCTGTGCCTGGCGATCGGCGGCCTGTGGCTTGCCAACCTGCTCGGCATGGAAAAGGCATGGCTGCTCGGCGTTGCGCCCTTCATCCTCGGCGCGGTGCTGAAATCGGCGCTGGCGGCTGCCGTGCTGAAGGGTATCAGGATCTACACCGGCCGCTGAAATGACCGTTCGCCTGCGCGCCCACCACCTGCTCTGCATGCTGACCTTCGTCGGCGAAGGCTACACGCCCGCCTTCACCGAGAACTACATCCGCATCGCCCGGCGCCTGTCGTCGGGCGAGGAGATCGAGGTGGTCGATGGCCCCGACGACATCTGCGCGCCGCTGCTCTCAGGAACGGCGGCGCATTGCCACAACGAGAGCGTCGTGGCGCGGGACAGGGCGGCGGCGCAAGCCGTCGGCCGTCTGTTGGGGATGGCGGTCTGGAAGGGCACCCGCATCTATCCCGACGCGGCGCTGCTGAAACGCCTGCGCCGCAATTTCGCTCTCGGCACGATCCGCAAGGCTTGCGACGAGTGCGAATGGAGCGAACTCTGCAACGATATCGCCGAGCGCGGCTTTACGGATGTGCTGGTCGCGCCGGGCTGAGACATACGCAAAGACAAGGCCTGAGGCGCGCCGCGCTTCAGGCCGCGACCGGCGTCTCCACCGGAAACAGCGCCAGGAACTGCCGCTCTCCATCAGGTGAAAAGATCACAGAGCGGCTGCCCGCCGTACGCCGCGCCCAGCCTTTGTCGAAAAAATTCGCAAGCAGCGCCTTGCCGAGGCTGCCCGCCAGATGCGCTCGCCGCTCGCTCCAATCGAGGCAGGAGCGGCAGAGCGGCCGCCGCGATGCCTTGAGGTCGGCGACATTAATCCCGATGCACTGGAACGTCTCCTCGCCCTTCGCGGTCAGCGCCAGCCCGTCGCCTACGGCATCGATCGCGCGCCTGGCGACGAGACTATCCAGCATCCGCACCCCGTAATCGCCGGCCAGATGGTCGTAGCAGATCCGCGCCTTGCGCAGCGCCGGCTCCTTCGGTCCCGGCTGGTGGCGCAGATGCCCGCGGCTCGCGGCAAAGCCCATCATGCTTTCGATCAGCCGCGCCGCCGCCTCGTCTGCAAGTGTAAAATAGCGATGCCGCCCCTGCTTGCGGGGAAGAAGCAGCCCGCCGGCCTCGAGCTTGGCGAGATGCGCACTCGCCGTCTGCAGCGTGATGCCGCCGACCGCGGCAAGCTCGGTCGCGGTCAGCGCCTTGCCACCAGTCAGCGCGGCCAGCATGTTGGCGCGGGCGGGATCGCCGATCAGCGCGCCGATCTGGGCGATATCAGGTCCTTCCTTCACGGCTCACCTCCTCAGGATGTCATCTTCCATACTTCGACCGTAGTCGAAGCATCTCCGTCCCGCAACATGGCAAAACCATTCTCCAACCAAGGAGAAAGAGTGATGATCACCTGCTTCATTCGCTACGAAATCGACCCGTTCAACAAGGATGCCTTTGCCGAATATGCGTGCAACTGGGGCCAGGCGATCCCGCGCAACGGCGCCGATCTCATCGGCTATTTCGCCCCGCACGAGGGCTCGGCGACAACGGCCTACGGCGTCTATAACATCGAAAACCTCGCCGCCTACGAAGCCTACCGCGCCCGCCTTGCCGCCGATCCGCTCGGCCGCGAGAACTATGAATTCGCCCGCCGCGAACGCTTCATCCTCAAGGAAGACCGCATCTTCCTGACGAACGTCTCGCTCCCCCACGCCGCAAAGGTGCTGCCATGATCGCCGTCATCTTCGAAGTCCTGCCCTATATGGGCGAGCGCCACTATCTCGACCTCGCCGGCGAACTGCGCGCCGAGCTCGAAAAGATGGATGGCTTCATCTCCATCGAGCGCTTCGAAAGCCTGACCATGCGCGGCAAGCTGCTCTCGCTCTCCTTCTGGCGCGACGAGGAAGCAGTCAAACGCTGGCGCAACCTCGAACACCACCGCGCCGCCCAGGCCGCCGGCCGTGGTGGCATCTTCGCGGACTACCGCCTGCGCATCGGCCATGTCGTGCGTGATTACGGGATGAACGAGCGGGACGAGGCGCCGGCGGATAGCCGGGCGGTGCATGATGTGGTGGGTTAGTCGGTCGAGAATGTCGATGGCGGTCTTTCCGATGGACAAGTCTCGCGGGCAACTTATAACTGCTTCCATGGAAAGCCTGTTCGCATTCGCTTCGCTGATTATTATCGCCGTCCAGTCGAGGGTGGGTTAGCGCGCGTCCGGATTTCCGAACTGCAACCCGCCCATGGAGGCGGGTTTTTCATGTCTGTCTCCTGGGATCGCTACCAACAAAGGAGACACCCATGTCATCACATCCACTCAAGGCGCTGATCGAAGCGGCCGATCGTGCCATCGGCGCCGAGGATTTCGATGCACTCATGGAATTTTATGCCGAGGATGCGACGCTTGTCGTCAAGCCGGGCCTGACGGCATCCGGTAAGGAACAGATACGCCGGGCGTTCGTTGCGATTGCCGAGTATTTCGATCACAGTCTCGTCGTCACGCAGGGCGAAATGCATGTCGTTGAGGGCGCTGATACCGCGCTGGTGATCATGGAGACGAGACTCCAGACGAGTGGCAAAGACAACTTGCCATCATCGATGACCCGGCGCGCAACCTATGTTTTCAGGCGAGATGCCGATGGGAAGTGGCTCTGCGTAATCGATAACTCCTACGGCACAGGCCTGCTCGATTTGTGAATAAACGCGCCATGAACGGCAGTCACGGCGGCGGCCGTTCATGGCGATGCCAACGATTCTGAATAGACAAACACCATTTTTTCCCGAAATCGTACCCCGGTTCAGGCTTTGGTAACCAAGATGAGTAACCATAACAGACAGTAAAGAGCGTAATGTGTATGAGCGAGTTAAAAGATGGCGTCTGTATTTCCGCTTGCCGATCTCAAGGCCTCCGCAAAGCCGGACAGCTGGATCGACACGATCATCAAGGGCGATTGTGTTGCCGCTCTTGAAGCCCTCCCGACCCATTCCGTAGACGTCATTTTCGCCGATCCGCCCTATAACCTGCAGCTCGGCGGCAATCTGCATCGTCCCGATCAGTCGCTGGTCGATGCGGTCGACGACGAATGGGACCAGTTCGCCTCCTTCGAAGCCTATGATGCCTTCACCCGCGCCTGGCTGCTCGCCTGCCGCCGCGTGCTGAAGCCGACGGGCACGCTCTGGGTCATCGGTTCCTATCACAACATCTTCCGCGTCGGCGCCACGCTGCAGGATCTGAACTTCTGGATCTTGAACGACATCGTCTGGCGCAAGACCAACCCGATGCCGAACTTCAAGGGCCGTCGCTTCCAGAACGCGCATGAGACGATGATCTGGGCGAGCCCGAACGCCAAGGCCAAGGGCTACACCTTCAACTACGATGCGTTGAAGGCCTCCAACGACGACGTGCAGATGCGCTCTGATTGGCTGTTCCCGATCTGCAACGGCCATGAGCGGCTAAAGGGCGAGGACGGCAAGAAGGTGCATCCGACGCAGAAGCCGGAAGCGCTGCTCGCCCGGGTCATCATGGCCTCTTCGAAGCCGGGCGACATCATCCTCGATCCGTTCTTCGGCTCTGGCACGACCGGCGCCGTCGCCAAGCGCCTCGGCCGCCACTTCGTCGGCATCGAGCGCGAGCAGGATTATATCGATGCGGCGTCCGCCCGCATCGAGGCGGTCGAGCCGCTCGGCAAGGCGGAACTGACCGTCATGACCGGCAAGAAGCAGGAGGTCCGCGTGGCCTTCAACACGCTGGTCGAAAGCGGCCTCATCAAGCCCGGCCAGGTGCTGACCGACGCCAAGCGTCGCTATAGCGCGATCGTTCGCGCCGACGGCACCGTCACGGCGGGAGGCGAGGCGGGTTCGATCCACAGAATGGGCGCAAAGGTCCAGGGTTTCGACGCATGCAACGGATGGACGTTCTGGCACTTCGACGACGGGCAATCCCTGCGCCCGATCGACGATCTCAGGGCCGTCATCCGCAGTGATCTGGCAAACGCGGGCTGATCCGCGAAAGGCCCGATCGAGACTGCCGTCGACCGGTTTTTGTACCTCCAGTTGCGGAAGACGGCAAAAGGCGCCCGGGATCATACCCCGGGCGTCTTCAGTTCTGGACTTCCGAGAAAAACAAAAGACGCCCGGATCGCTCCGAGCGTCTTTTCAGTTCTTGAGCTTCACCGTTTAGCGGCGCAGCAACGCCATCCGCTCTTCGTCCTCGTCGCGCTGGCGCCCGCCGATCGCGGCGGCGACACTGGCGATGAAGGCGCCGACGAACAGCGACAGCGCGCCGAACAGGGCAACCGCCGAAGCCGTCTTGCGGGCGTTATCCGCAGCCTCCTTGGCGGCAAGCTTGGCGTCGTCGATCCGCTTCATGACGGCATCGACGCGTGCCTTGGCATCGGTCGCGGAAAGGCCGGTGCGGGCAGCAACCACCTGCTCGACAAAGGCCTGATCATCGGCCGAAAGCTTGCCGTCGACAATGCCGTTCACCAGCACACGCGTCACCTGGGCATTGACCGCTTCGTCACTCTGGTTGCCGGCCGCCGGCGCCGTATTGGCCGGGCGCAGCAAGGCGTCAGTGAAGTAGGCCGGCGAGAAACCGCTCGCGCCATCGCTGGCGCTGACAGCCGCCCCGGCACCCGCGGCGCCGACCGCACCCACCGCTGTTGCGGTGGCCTGCGTACCGGTGCTGATCACCGATGACAGCGCCGATCCCAGCAATCCGGCAACAACCACTGTTGCCAGCGCCCAGGAGAGGAAGCCGTGCGCGGTGTCGCGGAAGAAGACCTCGTAGGTGTGGACGCCGACCCATTTGGTCCGCAACCGCCCGGTGAGATAACCGCCGAGTGCGGCCGAGACCCATTGCACGACGATCAGCCAGATCGCGGCCGTTGCGCCGATCGTGGTCAGCGAGGCGTTGTCATGCGACCAAGGCGATACCATGGTCAGGCCAAGGCCGGAGCCGATCAGGATGAAGATCAGCGAGATCGCGGTGGCTGCCAGCGTGCCGGCGATGATCGGCCCCCAGCTGACGGCGGGAGCCGATGATTCCAGTGGTGCGTCGGTCACCACGGTGGAGGAGGTAAAGGACATCGCCGACCCCCTAGTGCCAGAACAGCAGGATGATCAGGATCAGCGGGATCGGAACGCCCAGAAACCACAGCAAGATACCTCTACCCATCATAACCTCCCGTCAGCACGGCTGACTTATCGTTTGCTCGAAACCGCGTCATGCGCGGGTCCTCACAAAACCGTCAACGGCGCTGATTGTTCCTAAGGCGATGAGAGATTTGCGGTTTCTCTTCGCGGGGGACGGAGGGAGGCCTGGAAGCTTCTCCGGCTTAGAAGTCCTGGTAGTCCTTCACATCCACCCGCGTCACGCGTCCTTCTTCGTTGAAGGTGATCGTTTCCTCGCCCTCGCGCACCAGCGGCTTGCCGGTCTTGCTGTGGGTGGCGCGCACCGACCATACCGCGCGTCCGGCATAGGGGCTGACGCGCTCGACAAGCGTGTTGAAGGCCGTCTGATCGGGATAGTCGTCGAAATATTTGCGGAACGCCGTCATGATCTCGTCGCGGCCCGAAAGACTGCCCACGCCGTTGGACACATAGGTCGCGTCCTCGGCGAAATAGTCCTCGATCATTTGATAATCGAGCCTGTTGATTGCGTCGTGAAACAGGGTGACTTCCTTGACTGGATCGAATGCCATGGTCAGACCCTCACGCCACGTTCCAAGAGATCGGCGCGCAGCTGCTCGGCGCTGGTGAAGAGCACCGCGTCCCATCCCGCCTTCTTGGCGCCTTCGATGTTGGGTGCCGAATCGTCGATGAAGATCGTTGCCGCCGGATTGAGGCCGAAGCTCTCTGTGTGCGCTTCATAGATCGCGATGTCGGGCTTGATCAGGCCGATATCGCCCGAGACGGTGACGCCGCGCGGCTTGGTGAGGAAGGGGAAGCGCACCTGCGCCTCGCGGAACGTGTCGGAAGCGAAGTTGGTCAGCATCGTCACGTCGCGGCCTTCGGCAATCAGCCCTTCCATGATGGCGACGCTGTCGTCGTAGGAATGCGACACCATCTCGTGCCAGTGCTTGCGGAAGGCGCGGATGTGCTCCTCGCGGTCGGGATGCTTTTCGATCAGCAGAGCCTCGGCATCCGCCCATGTGCGGCCGCGGTCCTGCTCGATGTTCCAGTCGTGGGTGCAGACGTTGTCGAAGAACCACTGCCGCTCGGTCGCATCCGGAATGATGCGGCTGAAGGGAATGTTCGGATCGTAATGGATAAGAACTTTTCCGATATCGAAAACGATATGATCAATAGGCATTTATCCGTCCTTGGACTGTTGAAACGCGCGTGGAATAGCCGCTGTGATCGCTTTTTTCATGACTGTGGGCAATGCCTGCGCGTCAAGATTTGTAACCGGCTCCCACCATCCGTCATCCCCTTCGATCTTGGCGGGGATCGCCACGCGCCAGATCGAAAGCCTGAGCTCGAAATGGGTGAAGACATGGGTGACGGTGCCCGATGGCTGCCAGTCGGCCGGGAACGGGGCCGCCTCCGCCGAGGTCTCGCCGTCGATCCGCGCCGTCCAGCCCGTCGTCGGCACCTCGGTCATGCCGCCAAGCAGCCCGCTCTCGATCCTGCGCCGCAACAGCACTTCGCCATCTGATGTCACCGCCACGAAGGCAGCACCAACGCGAACGGGCTTGGCCTTCTTGGCGGCCTTGACCGGAAAATGCTCGGGATCGTGCAGCGCCAGCGCCTCGCACGATCCGTTGAAGGGACAGAGCGCGCAGGCGGGCCGCTTCGGCGTACAGATCGTGGCGCCGAGATCCATCATCGCCTGCGCGAAATCGCCCGGCCGGTCCGCCGGCGTCAGCAGCGCCACCTTCTGCTTCATCAAGGGTTTGGCTGCAGGCAGCGGCGTCGAGATCGCATAGAGACGCGAAATCACCCGCTCGATATTGCCGTCCATCACGGCAGCCTGCCGGTTGAACGCGATCGCCGCCACCGCCGCTGCCGTATAATCGCCGATCCCCGGCAGCGCCTTCAGCCCTTCCTCCGTATCTGGAAAGATACCGCCATGATCGTATGCCACGGCCTCGGCACATTTCTTCAGGTTGCGGGCCCGCGCGTAATAGCCAAGCCCCGCCCATGCCGCCATCACGTCCTCGCTGGGTGCGGCAGCAAGATCGCCAACCGTCGGCCAGCGCGCGAGGAATTTCAGGAAATAGGCTTTGACGGCTGGAACAGTCGTCTGCTGCAGCATGACCTCGGAGAGCCACACATGATAGGGATCGGCCTTGATCCCGCGCTTTGCCATCGGCGGCGAAACGCGCCAGGGCAGGTCGCGGTGATGGCGGTCGTACCAGTCGAGCAGGGGCTTTGCGGAGGGGGCGGTGGTGGTCTTTAAGGTCATCATTTGCCGTGCGGAGGGGAAGTGCCCTATACTTGGCGAAGCATTGTCGCCCGATCAAGGCGGCGGCGCCCGATAGCGGCGGCATCCAAAGGTTTCCATGAGTTATCCACGCAAAGGTGAAAAACAGATCTCCGAACTGGCCAACGGCCTGATCGACCCCGTGCTCGCCAAGCGCGCCGGCATCAACACGGCGCTGCTCGGCTCCTGGGACGAGATCGCCGGCGAGGATTTCGCCGATTGCACCCGCCCGGAAAAGATCGCCTGGGCGCGCGGCGGCGACGACGGCAGCTTCCGCCCCGGCGTTTTGACCATCGCCTGCGAAGGCGCCCGCGCTTTGTTCCTGACCCATGCGCAGGGCGAGCTCATCCAGCGCATCAACAGCTTCTTCGGCTTCTCCGCCGTCCACCAGATTCGCATCGTCCAAAAGCCGGTCTCCCAGGCCTTCAAACGCTCCCGCACCCCACCGCCGCTGAAAGGCGAGGCGGCCCGCCGGCTGGAGGGGATGATGGAGGGCATCGACAATGAGAAGCTGCGCGAGGCGGTGAAGCGGCTGGGCACGGCGGTGTTGGGGAAGAAGGGGCGCTGACCAGCCTTGGAAGAGATTCAGCCACCTTCCGCGCCAAATAAAATCAAGAGTTGCTTGCCACTCCCGCCCCTTCGTCCCATCAAGGTCACAATTGTTTGAAGAAACTCGTTCACGCGTGCCTTGTTCGCGGCCATCAGCCGTTATATCGCACTTCCAGCCGCTACTCTCGTTTATGAGGAAATTATGCAGATGTCCGAAATGCAACTGACCAAGCGCCAGCTCCTGGGCGGCGTTGCTGCCGCGACCGCCAGCATGGCGGTCTTCAGCAGCGCCAATGCGGCTGTGGAAATTCCGAAGTCCGACGGCGATGTCGATATGGAAGCCGTGCTGAAGCCGGGCGCTCTGCCGGAAATGGCGCTGGGCAAGGAAGACGCCAAGGTCACCATCGTCGAATACATGTCGATGACCTGCCCGCACTGCGCGCACTTCCACACCACCACCTTCGACGAGATCAAGAAGAAGTATGTCGACACCGGCAAGGCTCGCTTCATCATCCGCGAATTCCCCTTCGACCCGCGCGCTGCCGCAGCCTTCATGCTGGCGCGCTGCAACCCGTCCAAGCCCGAAGATCTGAGCACCCCGGAGCAGTATTTCCCGATGGTCTCGATGCTCTTCAAGCAGCAGCAGACCTGGGCCGCCGCCGAAGATGGCCGCACCGCACTCCTCCAGATGTCCAAACTCGCTGGATTTAGTGAGGAAAGCTTCACGAAGTGCTTGACGAACCAGAAGCTGCTGGATGAAGTGAACGCGACGCGGGAACGGGGTTCCAAGGATTTCGGCGTCAACGCCACGCCGACTTTCCTCATCAACGGGAAGCGCTACTCTGGAGACATGTCGGTTGACATCATGTCGGCCCTTATCGACAGCCTGCTTTAAGCTGAGCGCCTTTCTTGGGGCGAGCGGATACTTTCGTTCGCCCTCATTCCTGTGCTTGTCACAGGAATCCAGTGCGCCCAAGTCCTTGGGCGCGAAGGGCTCATTCACGGCGCGGACGCGCCGTGGCTGGATTCCTGTGACAAGCACAGGAATGAGGAGCCCAAAAAGCTTGCCTCCCCTCCATCTCAAGGCTCGATCGTTCGATCATGCGATCGGAGCGACCACATGAAGTTCAACAAGCTCCGCCTCGTCGGCTTCAAATCCTTCGTCGAACCCGCTGAATTCGTCATCGAGCGCGGCCTGACCGGTGTCGTCGGGCCGAATGGCTGCGGCAAGTCCAATCTTGTCGAGGCGCTGCGCTGGGTGATGGGCGAGAACTCGTACAAGAACATGCGCGCGTCCGGCATGGACGACGTGATCTTTTCCGGTTCCGGCAATCGCCCCGCCCGCAACACCGCCGAGGTGGCGCTCTATCTCGACAATGCCGACCGCACGGCGCCGGCCGGCTTCAACGATAGCGACGAGATCCAGGTCACCCGCCGCATCGAGCGCGAGCAGGGCTCGGTCTACCGCATCAACGGCAAGGAAAGCCGCGCCAAGGACGTGCAACTGCTCTTCGCCGACGCCTCCACCGGCGCCCGCTCGCCGTCGATGGTCGGGCAGGGGCGCATCGGCGAGCTGATCTCGGCCAAACCGCAGGCCCGTCGCCAGTTGCTGGAAGAGGCCGCCGGTATCTCCGGCCTGCATTCGCGCCGCCACGAGGCCGAGCTTCGCCTTCGCGCCGCCGAAAGCAATCTCGAGCGTCTCGACGACGTGACGTCGCAGCTCGAAAGCCAGATCGAGAGCCTGAAGCGCCAGGCCCGCCAGGCCAATCGCTTCAAGTCGCTCTCCGCCGATATCCGCGCCCGCGAGGCGATGCTCCTGCATATCCGCTGGGTGCAGGCCAAGGAGGCGGAAGCCGAGGCCGACAGCGCGCTCAACCAGGCCACCTCCATCGTAGCCGAAAAGGCGCAGATGCAGATGGAGGCCGCCAAGTCTCAAGGCATATCGAGCCTCAAGCTGCCTGAACTGCGCGAAGGCGAGGCCCGCGCGGCGGCTGCCCTGCAGCGCCTGCAGATCGCCAAGACCCAGCTGGAAGAAGACGCCAACCGCATTCTGCGCCGTCGCGATGAGCTCACGCGCCGCCTAGCGCAGCTCTCGGAGGATATCAGGCGCGAGGAACGGCTGGTCGCCGACAATGCCGAAATCCTCCAGCGCCTTGATGCCGAGGAAGCCGAGATCAACGAGATCCTCGCTGATTCCGGCCGTTACGCGGAAGAAACCCGCGAGGCCTTCGAGGAAGCCGCCGCCAAGCTTGCCGACAGCGAGCGCATCTTCGCCGGCCTGACATCGGAACGCGCCGAGGCCGCCGCCGGCCGCAACCAGCTCGAACGCGCCATTCGCGACCTCTCCGATCGCAAGATGCGCCTTGAGCGCCAGATGGACGAGGCCAATCGCGAGCTGTCAGGCATCGGAGAGCGTATCGCCACGCTGCCCGATCCCGATGAAAAGCGCATGGTCGTCGAAGCCGGCGAAAGCGCCGTCGCCGAGGCCGAAGCCGCCATCCAGGCCGTCGAGCAGGCGCTGGCCGCAGCCCGCCAGACGGAGGCGATGTCGCGTGCGCCGGTCGATCAGGCCCGCGCTCAGCTGAACGCCATCGAGACCGAAGCGCGCACCATTTCCCGCATGCTGGCATCCGGCGCCACCGCCGGCGAATTCGCGCCTGTCGCCGATGATCTCAAGGTCGATCGCGGCTTCGAGACCGCCGTGGGCGCTGCCCTCGGTGACGATCTCGAATCCCCGCTCGACCCGAAGGCCCCGGCCCATTGGTCGGAAAACGGCGATGGCGCGGCCGATCCGGCGCTGCCGTCAGGCGTCACGCCGCTGATCACCCATGTCCGCGCGCCCGCCGCCCTTGCCCGCCGCCTCAAGCAGATAGGCCTCGTCTCCGACGCCGATGCGCCTGGCCTGATGGCGGGCCTCAAGCCCGGCCAGCGCCTCGTCACCCGCGATGGCGCCGTCTATCGCTGGGATGGCCACGTCACCGGCGCCGATGCGCCGAGTGCGGCAGCACTCCGTCTCGCCCAGAAGAACCGTCTCTCCGAGCTTGAGAGCGAAGCATCGATCGCCCGCGACGTGTTGGCTGAAGCCGAAGAGCAGCTGGCGATCGCGGCCGAAGCCATCTCGGGCGAGGAACATCGCCTGGCCGAGGCCCGCGATACCGCGCGCATGTCGGCACGCCAGCTGGCGGAAGCCCGCGAGGCCTTGGCGGCCGCCGAGCGTGCCTCCGGCGATCTCATCCGCCGCCGCGATGTCATCGCCGAAGCCGTCAGCCAGCTGCAGAGCCAGCTCGAAGACATCGCCATCCAGGAAGAAAACGCCCGCATCGAGCTCGACGACGCGCCGGATCTCTCGGCACTCGACGAGCGCCTGCGGCTGCAGCAGGCCGATGTGGCGACCGATCGCGGCGCCCTTGCCGAAGCCCGCGCCCGCCACGAGAGCCTGAACCGCGAAAACGACGCCCGCCAGCGCCGCATCATCGCGATCGGCCAGGAGCGCGAGACCTGGCGCCAGCGCGCCGCAAGCGCCGAAGACCACATCGCGACGCTGCGCGACCGCGAGGAAGAGGCCCGCGAGGAAGCGGCCGATCTCGAAATGGCGCCGGACGAATTCGACGACAAGCGCCGTGGCCTGCTGAACGAGCTGCAGAAGGCCGACGACGCACGCCGCGCCGCCGCCGATCTTCTGGCCGAGGCCGAACTGGCGCAGCGCGATGTCGATCACAAGGCGGCGATTGCGCTCTCCGAGCTTGCCGAAAGCCGCGAACGCCGCGGCCGCGCCGAAGAGCGGCTGGTCTCGGCCCGTGAAAAGCGTGTGGAGACCGAGGCGCGCATTCGCGAGGCGCTGAACGTCGCCCCGCACGAAGCCTTCCGGCTCGCCGGTCTCGATGCCATGCAGGCGATGCCTGATCTGCGCGAGGTCGAGCGTGAGCTTGAGCGGCTGAAGATGGAGCGCGAGCGGCTGGGCGCCGTCAATCTGCGCGCCGAGGAAGAGCAGAAGGAACTGAGCGACCGGCTGGCGGCGCTGATCAAGGAGCGCGACGACGTCATCGACGCGATCCGCAAGCTGCGCGGCGCCATCCAGAGCCTGAACCGCGAAGGCCGCGAGCGCCTGATCGCCGCCTTCGATGTCGTCAACACCCAGTTCCAGCGCCTCTTCACCCACCTGTTCGGCGGCGGTACGGCCGAGCTGCAGCTGATCGAATCCGACGACCCGCTGGAAGCCGGCCTCGAAATCCTCGCCCGCCCGCCGGGCAAGAAGCCGCAGACCATGACGCTGCTCTCAGGTGGCGAGCAGGCGCTGACGGCGATGGCGCTGATCTTCGCGGTGTTCCTGACCAACCCCGCGCCGATCTGCGTGCTCGACGAAGTGGACGCGCCGCTCGACGATCACAACGTCGAGCGCTACTGCAACCTGATGGACGAGATGGCGGCCTCCACCGAGACGCGATTTGTCATCATCACCCACAACCCGATCACCATGGCCCGCATGAACCGCCTCTTCGGCGTGACGATGGCGGAACAGGGCGTGTCGCAGCTGGTCTCTGTCGACCTGCAAACCGCCGAACAATTGCGCGAGATCGCCTGAGGTCAAGGCGAAACACCCAAAAAAGGTCGCCTCTGAGTAGCTTTCTCACCCAATAAGGTGATGCCTTTTTACCCATCTTGCATTAGAAGAAACTGTATGTGCGGTCCGCGAGGATCGCGCCACCGGTTTTGCGTACAGATTGCCGTGCGCATGTGTTGAGGCTTCCTCCACGTCGTGTCGGCATGCTGAACCCCCCGTCCGGTTTTCCTGGCCGGACGGAAATAAGGCTTTGCGGGACTTTGTTGCGGTCCCGCAAAGCTTTATTACTCTTCCCAAAAGTTCAAACGGTTAGAATGCGCGGATGTTGTGCACTGCAACATTTTGGCCGTATTTGTGCGATTTTCATTTTAACACCAAGGGATTAAGCTGATCCCGATTTTGGTGTTGGGGAGAGCATGACCAAGTGGGTCTATACATTCGGTAATGGCGCGGCGGAGGGGCGAGCGCTCGACCATGAGATGCTGGGCGGCAAGGGGGCCAATCTCGCCGAGATGTGCAGCCTCGGCCTGCCTGTTCCCCCCGGCTTGACCATCACCGCCGACGCCTGTTCCGCCTATTATCGCGATGGCCGCCGCATCTCGGAAGAGGTGCGCCAGCAGGTGCTGTCAGGCATCTCAAGCATCGAGGCCGTCACCGGCCGGCGCTTCGGCGCAGGTGCGAGCCCGCTGCTCCTGTCGGTCCGCTCCGGTGCGCGCGTATCGATGCCGGGCATGATGGACACGGTGCTCAACCTCGGGCTCAACGACGAGACCGTTCAGGCGCTCGGCCACGATGCCGGCGATGCGCGTTTCGCCTGGGATAGCTACCGCCGCTTCATCCAGATGTACGCCGATGTCGTCATGGGCCTCGACAACGAGGTCTTCGAGGAGATTCTGGAAGACGAGAAGGCCCGCCACGGCTACGAATACGATACCGAGATGACCGCCAGCGAATGGCAGCACGTCGTCCATCTCTACAAGGCGGTGCTGGAGGAGGAGCTCGGCGAGGAGTTCCCGCAGGATCCGCAGGTGCAGCTCTGGGGCGCTGTCGGTGCGGTGTTTTCCAGCTGGATGAGCGCCCGCGCCGTCACCTATCGCCATCTCCACAATATTCCCGAAAGCTGGGGCACCGCCGTCAATATTCAGGCCATGGTCTTCGGCAATCTCGGCAATTCGTCGGCCACTGGCGTCGCCTTTACCCGCAACCCGTCGACCGGCGAAAAGTCGCTCTACGGCGAGTTTCTGGTCAACGCACAGGGCGAGGATGTCGTCGCCGGCATCCGCACGCCGCAGAGCATCACCGAGGAAGCCCGCATCTCCTCCGGCTCCGACCGGCCGTCGATGGAAAAGCTGATGCCGGAGGCCTTCCGGGAGTTCGTGGCGATCTGCGATCGTCTCGAGGCGCATTATCTCGACATGCAGGATATCGAGTTCACCATCGAGCGCGGCACGCTGTGGATGCTGCAGACCCGCTCCGGCAAGCGCTCGACCCGAGCAGCAATGAAGATCGCCGTCGATATGGTGGACGAAAAGATGATCACCGAGGAACAGGCGGTGCTGCGCATCGAGCCGTCCTCGCTCGATCAGCTGCTGCATCCGACCATCGACCCCCGCGTTGCGCGCGAGGTGATCGGCACCGGCCTTCCGGCGTCGCCCGGTGCGGCATCAGGCGAGATCGTCTTTACCGCCGAAGAGGCTGTCATGGCGGAAGAGGAGGGGCGTAAGGTCATTCTTCTGCGCGTCGAGACCAGCCCCGAGGATATCCACGGCATGCATGCCGCCGAAGGCATCCTCACGACTCGTGGCGGCATGACCAGCCATGCGGCCGTCGTTGCCCGCGGCATGGGCATCCCCTGCGTCGTCGGCGCCGGCACCATGCGCATCGACCTGCGCAACGAGCGGCTGATCGGCATGGGCGTGACGCTGAAGAAGGGCGATATCATCACCATCGACGGATCGGCCGGGCAGGTCTTGAAGGGCGAGGTGCCGATGGTGCAGCCGGCGCTCTCGGGCGATTTCGGCCGCATCATGGAATGGGCCGATGGTGTGCGCCGCATGACGGTTCGCACCAACGCCGACACGCCGGCAGACGCGCGCGCCGCGCGCTCCTTCGGCGCCGAGGGCATCGGCCTTTGCCGCACCGAGCACATGTTCTTCGAGGGTGAGCGCATCCATGTCATGCGCGAGATGATCCTAGCTGAAGACGAGGCGGGGCGGCGCACCGCGCTCGACAGGCTGCTCCCCATGCAGCGCGAGGATTTCGAGAGCCTCTTCAACGTCATGCACGGCCTGCCGGTAACGATCCGCCTGCTCGATCCGCCGCTGCACGAATTCCTCCCGAAGACCGACGAGGAAATCGCCGATGTCGCGGCCGCGATGAACATGGACGCGACAGCGCTTCGCCAGCGCGTCGACGCGCTGCACGAGTTCAACCCGATGCTCGGCCATCGCGGCTGCCGTCTGGCGATCTCCTATCCCGAGATCGTCGAGATGCAGGCGCGCGCCATCTTCGAGGCCGCCGTCCACGCGGCGCGCGAGACGGGTGCCGCAGTCGTGCCGGAGATCATGGTGCCGCTCGTCGGCCTTCGCTCCGAGCTGGATTATGTCAAGGATCGCATCGACGCCATCGCCCGCGACGTGATGACGGAAGCCGAGATGCAGATCGACTATCTGGTCGGCACCATGATCGAGCTGCCGCGTGCGGCACTGCGAGCCCATATCATCGCCGAAGCCGCCGAATTCTTCTCCTTCGGCACCAACGACCTGACGCAGACCACCTTCGGCATCTCGCGCGACGACGCCTCTGCCTTCATCCCGACCTACCAGCGCAAGGGCATCATCGAGCATGATCCCTTCATCTCGCTGGATTTCGATGGGGTCGGTGAACTCATCCGCATCGCCACCGAGCGCGGCCGGCGCACCCGCGTCGACATGAAGCTCGGCATCTGCGGTGAGCACGGCGGCGATCCGGCCTCGATCCATTTCTGCGAGGGCATCGGCCTCGACTACGTCTCCTGCTCGCCCTTCCGCGTACCGATCGCCAGATTGGCGGCGGCACAGGCGGCGATCAAGGAGAGGTCGCTTTAAAGCTTACCAGCGATAGTAGGGGCCGCCATAATAGGGGCCGCCCACGCGCCACGACATGTCCGACATCACGTAAGCGCTGTCGGCCCGCGCCTGCGCCTGTCGATTGAGATCGATGCGCTGTAGGCAGGTGGCGAAGCCTTCGGTGCCGCGCTTGAAGCCGTAGCTCATGCATTGCCGCTCATCGGCCGCGCGCCGCTCTTCCGGCGTCATCGTCTGGCAAGCCGAAAGGCCGATCGCAATCGCGGCGATGGTGAGCGTCAGCGGGAGAATACGCATTTTCTTATCTTCAACGGATTGATCTTGCTGAAATAGCAGACGCCAAGCCCGACCACCCGTCAACTAAAAACTCCGTTAACCGGAAAACTTGTCATGCGGCTCCGGCGGGGTCGCCGATCGGCAGCAGCGCCGGATCAAGCGTCGGGTCGTTCGGGTTCTTGCTGTCGCCGGGATCCTGGGCCGGCGTCAGCGGCGGCTTTTCCTGAACGCGGTCGGGAATGCCGGGTGTCGGCGTCGGGCCGCGCGGGGTCTCTGGCGTGGGCACGGGAATCGGGTCGCGATTGGGCATGATTGTCTCCTTTCAAGGGAAAACGATGCCCTCAAGCTTTGGTTCCGGCTTTCGCATGGATGAGAACCGCTATAAGAAGACGCCTCACGGAAATGGAAGCGACTGATGGCACTGCGTGATCGATTCTCGAAAAAGCTGACCTGCCCGCAATGCGGCAATAGCGGCTTCGCCGAAGCCTCCGAGACGGACGATCCGAAACGCAAGCATCCCGGCTTCAACATCGACCAGCTGCCGCGCGGGCTTTTCGTCCAGCGCCAGACCAATTTTCAGGAAACCAGTGTGATCAAGTGCGAATGCGGCCGCAAGTTCGCCTTCCGCACGCTGGCCGAAGCCGCGTCGGGCCGCGATTGAACGAGACTAGAACCGCTCCAGCACCTCGATAAAGGCATCGGCGAACTGCGCGATATGGGCAGTCTCCGGCGCCGGGCTTTCCATGCGGATATCGGTGCCGTTCTGATCGAGCACGGCAAGCACGATACGCATATCGGTGGAAGCGGATGGGATGCGCAGCACCGCGATCCGCTTGCAATCGTCGATCAGCCCTTCGGCAGGGAGATCGAACAGGAACTCGCCGCCGCTCTTGCCCGCCGCCGTGCGCACCGCATCGCAGAAGTCGCTGTCGCCATCATAGCTTTCGAGCGAAAGCTCTAGCTCCAGAAGCTCCATCGGCAGAAGCGGATCGCTCGCATCGGCCCCGGCAAGCGTCGGCATGGGGCTTTCCACTGCAAGCTCGGATGCGATCATTGCTTTTCTCCTGTTCGTCCGTGACCGATGAACATGCTGCAACTGCGGGAAATCAACTCAATATCAGAAAATGCTCACGTAATCCATGCCCGCTTTGGTGGTCTAAAACGTGGGTTCATCGTGGATTGGACACGCTCGCGTAAGACAACAGTTTCAATTTAGGCGAATCTTGCACTAAACAAGTGCTTGGGCGATTTGCGCGTTCATGCGGGACGCGCCGCTTGCGACTAACCGGTAAGTTTGATGGCAATCCGTTTCGACCGCCCCATTTCCAGTGCCGCCCGCTTTTCCAGGCGGTTCGCGGCCTTTGCGCTGGTCTTGTGCCTGGCGGCACTGATCGGCCACCGCTTCGCCGGCCTCGCCACGCCTTATCTGGTGCTTATCCTCATCGTCGCCACCGGCTTCAGCATCCTGGCCGCCGTTCTGGCCGCCGCCGGCCTGCGCAGCCTGTGGCTGACGGGCGCCGAGGGCGGGCATGACGCGCTGAAGGCGCTGATCTTCGCGGCATTGCCGCTTTTCATCGGCGGACTGGCGGTCGAGCGCTATCTCACCATGCCGGTCATCTACGACGTCTCCACCGATCCCGTCTCGGTGCCGGACTGGCTGAAGACCCCGAGCGCCGACCAGATCTGGCTGAAGCGGGTTCCAGTGACGCCCGAGGATCGCGAAAAGCAGCTGGAAGCCTATCCGGAACTCACAGGCCGCCGCTACGACGGCGCCATCGACCGCGTGCTGGAGGCCGTCAAGAAGGTCGCCAAGCTGAACGGCATCCGCATCACGCGTGCCGAAGGCGACAGCGTGCCGACCCGCGACCCCGAGGACAAACCGGCAGGCAAGCCCCAGACTCAGCCCCAAGCCCAGAACCAAGCCGCCGACAACACCGCCGTGCCCGATGAGGCCCCCGATGTCGTGCCCGTCCCAACGCCGCGCCCCTATGACGACGATGTCGCCCAGCTGATCCGCCGCGCCAATGGCGTGACGCTGCAGGGTGAGACGCGCACGCTGGTTCTCGGCCTGCGCTTCGACGTCATCATCCGCCTGCGCGAAGAGGCCGAAACCACCTTCGTCGACGTCCGCGTCGCCTCCCGCTACGGCCCCTCCGACCTTGGCTTCAGCGCCGATATCGCCGAGGACTATCTGAAGGCGCTGGACGCCGAACTGCTCGGCATCGCCGGCAGCTGATCCGTTTCCGGTGTCAGTACAACAGTCGGCACCAGCCACCCGCGGTAGCGAACGATCAGGCCGACCAGCGGCGCCCTGACCTCGACATGAAACCGGAAACGCCCGTCGCGTTCCTCCTCATGGACCGTGCCGCCCGGCGCCAGGGCCATCGGCATGGGCAACCCCAGAAACCGCCAGCCGCGCACCTGCAGCAGCAGCCGTCCGTCCTCAACGACAAGCGCCATCAGGATACGGAACGGCCCGAGATCCTCCGCCAGCAGCGGAGCGCCGGCGTTTCCGCCCGCCATCTGAACACTGCGAAACACTTTGCCTCCGAAACGCCGCGTCCAGATCTCGATGCCATCCCGCGCCAGAAAATGAACCTCGACATCCGTCTCGGCCGCAGTCCTCGGGAAACCCGCAAGCGTGGCGGCGAGCTGGGCAAGCCACCCGCGACCGCGCTCGATATCGGCGCGCCCGCGCGCGGTGAGTTCATCGGAGACGTCATGCAGCGCCGCGACGCAGGGCGGCAGCCGGTCCCAATCCGGGCCCAGCAGGCGCCGATAGAGCGGCGAGGGGCAGGCGCCCGGCTTCGGCGGGACGTTGCCGCGTTGGTCTGTCATCAGAGAAAGCGATCCCGTTGCGCCGGCGTCGGCACGAAGCAGCTTGCCCGCCGCCCGGCAATCCGCAGCCGGTTGCGCGCCACGAATTCGTAGAGCCGGTCTGCAAGCTTTCGCGGTAAAAGCCGCAATATCCTCACAGCCGACCAAGGCGCGCCGAGCCCGGCCACCATCCGGATCGAGCCGTCCGACTTGAAGAAGGCCCGCCCGCCCTCGATCAGGATATTGGTCTCATAGTCGCGCTCGTTGAGCCCATAGTGCCGGTAGAGCGCCTCGCCGAGCGGCGTCTGCGCGGCAAGAAAGCGGTAGCGCTGGCGCTTGTCGCGTTTCAGCGCGAACTGCACCCAGGCAGAGCAGAACACGCATTCGCCGTCGAACACGATCAGCGGTCGGTCGTCGGGGAAATTGGGAACGGCCGCGTCCTGGCGATAGCTGTAGTCCGCTCGCATTGGCTCATCCCCTCCCGGCCATGCGATACGACCCCAGAAGCGCCGGCGGGCCATCGGTCTCGATCTCGCCGCGCTCGATCAGGTCCTCGATATGCGCCAGCACGGAAAGCGCTGCCGCGCCGTGCAGCCGCGGATCGGTGTCGCGGTAGATCACCTTCACCATGTCGGGGATGTTAGTATCGCCGGCCCTGATGCGCCCCAGCACCGCGCGCTCGCGCATGCGCCTATGCGTCTTCAGCGCCCGCATGAAGGAGATCGGCTTGCGCACCGGGCCGCCATGTCCGGGCAGGAGCAGCCGGTCGCGCCTCAATATCAGCTTGTCGAGCGAGGCCATGTAATCGGCCATCGAGCCATCCGGCGGCGCGACGATAGAGGTCGCCCAGGCCATGACATGATCGGCCGAAAACAGGATGCCGGTGTCTTCAAGCGCGAACGCCATGTGGTTGGCCGCATGCCCCGGCGTATGCACGCCCGTCAGCCGCCAGCCATCGCCCTCGATCGCTTGCCCATCGGCAAGCGCGATATCGGGGCGAAAGGCCATGTCGGAGCTCTCGGCGAAGGGATTGGTCTCCCCCGCATGCAGCGGCCGCGCCGCCCGATGCGGCCCTTCGGCGACGACGATAGCCCCCGTCGCCTCCTTGAGCCGGCGCGAGAGCGGCGAGTGATCGCGATGCGTATGCGAGACGAGGATGTGCGTGACCTCGCGCCCTTTAAGCGCTGCCATCAGCGCCGAAAAATGCGCGTCGTCTTCAGGGCCGGGATCTATCACCGCAACCGAGCGATCGCCGACGATATAGCTGTTGGTGCCGTGAAAGGTGAACGCGCTCGGATTGTTGACTGTGATCCGCTGGACGCCCGGCGCGATGGGCACGGCCTGGCCATAAGAAGGCTCGAAAGCGCGATTGAAGTCTGGATTGGCCATGTCGTTCCTGCGGTCGTCCACCCGGTCGTATCCGGTAACGACCTACTTGTACTCGATCTCGATGAAGGACATCGGCTTGTCGCCGGCATTGACGACATTGTGTTCGGTGCCCGCATCGCGCCGATAGGCGGCACCCGCCGCGATATCCACCCGCCGGCTATCGCCGTTCTCCTCGATCAGAAACTTGCAGTCCGTCATCGGCACCACGACATAGCCCATCCCATGCGTATGCACGCCGGTATCGGCGCCGGGTTCGAAGTCCCAACGGGTGATCTTGACGACGGCATCGTCGAGGAGAAGCGTGGCAAGGGCAGGCGGGCGGGCGCGATACTGGCTCATTGTCACTCCGAAGCGGTAGGGTCTGAGAAGAGACCTAGCATGCCGTCCGCCAAAGCGTACAAAAAACAGCGCATGGAAAAGACCGCACAGAAATATGCTCGCCCAGAAACTTAATGATTGTGACGTCCACGGACCTTTGCTAATCAGGCGACGCAATTGGCAAGCGTTTCTCGCTGCCAGTCTCTGGTGGGGCGTCGCCAAGCGGTAAGGCACCGGTTTTTGGTACCGGCATTCCCAGGTTCGAATCCTGGCGCCCCAGCCACCCCGTAATATTCAAGTAAAATCCTGTATTCTGAGGTCGCCAGTATTACATGTTAGTTGCGCTCAGTCGTTGAGCATGGCGAAAAATGCAATTTTTCTTTTGTTTCCGCAGTGTGTTTCGGGAAACCATCTTCCATCATCGTTCTTGCAAAATAACGCCCGTACGCTGAAGATTGAGTGTAGGGAGCGCCGATTTCTCTTCATTCGTGTAAGAGTAGTGGCGAACCGGGTGAGCGGGTTTGGAGCGACTAATGAAGTAGCCGCTTCTCACGTACGAGATAGGAACAATGGGGCGCAAAAGCATCTTCAGCCTGTTATGCCTTCTGGCCAGTACTTCTATAGTGCTCGGGGAAGAAATGGCCACAGGGCCTTATTCAAGTGAGCTTGAATATCTAAAGGACAGGTTTGACCGATCGACCACCATCTCCTCTGACTCCTCAGTGGGGTTGATTCGCGCTGTGGAACTTGTGGTAAGCGATCAGGTTGACGACAAGTGTTTTACGAATGTGGGCGCAGTATCAGCTCGAATTCGTGCGCTACTTGAGAACGCTGGGATACCCGTCTACAGCGAGCCTCTGGCGAGTCCGTTGCCCTTTAACCCCAAACTGTTTGTCGTCGTTCTTGGCTTTAGGGCCGGAAACGGTCCGTGCGTTGCATCAGCGGAGATGAGCGTTGAATTTGGCAGTGAGACAGATCTCGGGAGCCTGACTTATACTCGTGGAGTGTATCGGGTTAAGGGGCCGCAGGTCATGTGGCGAAAGCACAGTTTGTTTAGCCGCGGTGATAATGCAAACGAGGTGTTACTTGAGAAAGTCCAAGAGTGGACCGACTCTCTTACCGCTGACATCGCCGCTGCACGACGTGGCCCAGAAGTTCAGAAATTTCTCGGCGTTTGGTCTAAAGAACCTCCTCAAACAGCCCGTGAGTTTCAGGCTGAAATGGATAAGGCCACTAACAAGGCGACGAGTAACCAGTAGCCGCGATCTCAGGTGCGCGCCCTTTGCCAGCCTGCGTATCGTTGCTGCATCTACAAAACAAAAAAAGGCGGAACCTGCGTCCCGCCTTCTGCATCTCTTGCCGTCGCTGCGCCTTACTGCGCGGCGGGCTGGGCGGGCGCCAGGAATTCGGCGCAGTAGGAGGGGCCGTTCACGCCGGGGATGTCGCCAGCGACCTTGATGCTGCGGATCGTGTAGTCCGAGTTGGTGGTAATGGTAACCTGGCAGCGCAGGTACTGCTTGCGGGCGGGCGAGATCTGCTTGCCGCGCTTGCCTTCTGCGCCATCGGCGTACTTCGCCGGAACGCTCACGGTCTTGTAGCCGCCCTTCCAGGTGTAGACGTTGCCGCTGCCATTGTCGGCATCGGTGAGCGGCGGGCCGAAGGCTGCGAAGAACTTGCCGGCGGACTGCCCGACCCAGCGGCTGGAGATCGGATCGGCGGCCGTTGGGATGGTCGTGCAGCCGGCCAAGGTGATGGCCAGCGCTGCGGCTGCGAAAGTGCGGAGTTTCATGATGTCGTCCCTGGATTTGTCGCGCATTCGGCGGCGGGAATCACTGCCCCTGCAGCGTTTCAGCCTGTCCTGACAGCGCTTTAGCGCGGAACCCGGCAAAAGAAAATCAGCTCTTTTTCGCGATTGCAAAATTTGCGGCGGGTGTGGCTTTTTGCTCGCGCGCAAGCCCGGGCGCGCTTGCCGCCGCCGCCGTCATAAAAATGCAACCCGCTTTGGATTTTGGTGCTTGCGCAAGCCGTTGGGCCGGTCTATAGAGGCGCCGCTGGTCACGGAGTGTAGCGCAGTCTGGTAGCGCACCACGTTCGGGACGTGGGGGTCGAGTGTTCGAATCACTCCACTCCGACCAGCTTGAATTCCTTACGCTTTTCCCGATTCAAAGAAGCGTAAAATCGGCCTAAAATTGGCGGACCCGACAGAAAAACCGACAGTTATTTTTATAGCTGTCGGTTTTTCGTTTTTACGGGTTTGGGATCACCTTCGGGCTCTGCAACCTGCGGGCGGTGAAATTAAATCAGCGTTTCGATGACCATCATCAGCCTCTCCCTAGGTTTATGGCGGCTCCATCGATTGCCATGACGGAGCCGCCTACCGCGACCGCAGCCGCATGCCTGGCGAACCAGGCGACGCTAAGAGACCTTGTTCCTGAACCGTTGTTAGAGGGGAAAGGAACCCGTCGACGGCTTCGATCACCTATCTCCGTTCGGATGATCGACAAGGGCGGACGGCGTAAAAGCCAGTCCCCGGGCCAGAGGCCTAAGAATATGATTGTTTCGTCGGCGGAAATTTCCAAATGGAGATTGTGCGGCCAGGGAGGATTCGAACCACCGTACTCGTCGAGTGACTAAGTCGACGCCTTGCATTCATCCTGACTAGTCAAATCACCGAATGCTATGTCCACCGCCCGATACGGGCAATGCGCATAACCAGACTCTGCTACCGGCCGCATCATGAGTGTTCGCCATCGGCCAACACCTGTCAAACCGCCGCCGAAAATATGACCTATAAGACATATCCAGCAACAAATATGCACTTTAAGACATAAATTAACGCAACCTCACTCACCGTGAAAACAACCTGTTTTAATTTATTTTAGGTTGCCGTAGACTCCCCAGATCGTTGACTAGATCAGGTGTGACGAAGTCGGAGGGAGTGTTGACATGACGGATAATCGCAGCAGTTTCTTCGATGCCGTCGACCGTATGCACGCCAACTGGAATCCGGTCCGTGACTGCAATCATCTCGGGCTCCCAGCCGTTTATGTCCGTGAGAATGACGTTGTCTGGCAATTTCCTGATGGCGAAATCGTTTTAGATGTGGATGGAGGTGATCGTGCTCTCAAGGCTCTGAATTCGGCAACCGATGGCGAACAGGCTGACATGGCTCGTCGTATCCGCACGCGATATGAAGCTCTGACTGGTCAGTCATCAGGCGGATCGGTCAGTGTCGATTGGGATGCGATTATGGACGAAATTTGGGAAGAGGAGCAGCGGACTTAATGTACAGCTTTTCCGATAATTCGAAAGAAGCCAAGAAATATCGTGTCCGCCAAATGGCCGCGAACCAGGCCATTTCTGGCCGTGATATGGAAGAGGAAGACATTCAGCGACTGGAGAAATGGATCGACGAAGGAGTGTCGCAGGACGAGTGCGCGAGGCGGCTCACTGTCCGACACATCGGCGGCCACACGACTGCTGAGAAGGTCGAAACACTGGCTCGGTATTACAAGGTCAAACAATCTCATGGATATCCTGAACAGCTCGCGGATGCGCTTAATCGATTGGAAGGCATTGAAGGTGACCGGACCCTGAGCTTGATCGCTGATCTGCTGCGGTCGGAAATCCTGACTGTCGAGGAAGCCGATAGCTTTACATTGGCACACGTGCGCGAGACATCTGACTGAGCCTTTATGACCTTGACTCTGCCTTCGTATAAGAACAAAACAAGAACTATGCGCCATCGAAAAGGTATCGATCTTACACGGAACACTGACCCGCTATACACTGAGCGACCGAAGGAAATTGCTGACCTATATGATATCGCCCAAAGATTTGAAACTTTGTCAGGATGGGCGTTGATCGGAGGCCGGTGTTGTCGATGTGAGCGAGAGGGGTGGATCAATCGCGACTGGCTGGAGGCCAAGTTTCCAAATGCCGTGATCAGCGACCTGTCACCGAAGCTTAGGTGCCGGAAATGCGGGAACAAAGGCAACAACCGGTGGATACTGGGCAAGCCCCATAGGTGACATTTGAAAACGTAACAATTCAGGGGCAATTTCCCGAATTTGCCCATGAATTGTTACAAGTCATTGATTCGGTACCGCTTTTTTCGCGGATGGATAAAGTTTTAGTGTTGACAAGCATGACTTGTTAAGAGCTGGTACCGGATCGTGTCCTCAGAGATTTTGACTAGGAGATATCGACATGGCTCACCGCTCCGTACCTTGCCCGGCAACTGGCGTTGCGATGCAGACCGGTGCCATTTTCACCGGCTTGGCCGTCGGTGCGGTCAATGCGCACATGCAGGGCATGGCAGCAGTGGCCGCGCGTCGCGAAGAATTCGCATCTCAGGTCTTGTCGCATCAGCTCTCCGACGCAGTTGCCGCTGCACACGACTGGGCGGATTTCGCCAAGAAGCTCATCGTCGAAAATGAGCGACTGAAAGCTGAAAACAGCCGCCTCAAGGAAGTCGCGGCCCAGCGTCGTGGCGTCATCGAGCGCATGCGTGGTCAGATGGCGGCATGATTAAGCAGCAGATGATGAGCCCGGCTATCGCGCTGATGCACTGGCGGGAAAACGGGATGTCGATGGACAAGGTGTTGAGCCATACAGGCTACGTGCGCTGGTCCGATCTCGCCGCAGATCATCAGGAAGCTCTGCAAAATCAGGAGATGGCGGTGCAGGATATGATGATGTCTCCTGCGGACAGGCAGCGCGAGGATGACGTCGAAGCCGTATGGGAGCGGCACGGAGACTATCTGCGTGAATTTATTCCTCCGGCCGAATACGACGAGGAAATTGAACGGCTTTTGCCGCTGATAAAAAAGACCCGGCAACTGCAAGATGCTGCCAGGTCGAGGCCTTTTCGTGATGCGGTCCGTCGTCGGCAGTCGGCGCTTCAGTGAACGTAGGCCGGTGGCCTCTCGATTCCGCCCATTCGAAAATCTGAAATCCGGTCCGTTAAGTCAGGGCCGGATTTTTTCTTTGGCCTTGGTACGCTTGGAACTCCAGGAATGGCATCATCCTGACCAGCCAATGCTGCAGCAACCTTGAATTCTGATTTCTCAGAAGCCAAAATTTTGATCTGGGCATCGGTCAGGCGCACCTCCAGCCAATCAATCTGATCTGTGGAAAGCTTGGTCAAAGGGATCGAGTCCCTTTCATCTTTGGTTGCACGAGCCCAGGCGAGCGCGACGCGCTCCGGCGACGACAGCATGTAGTCTGCCGCTAGTTGCTGGCTTGCTGCAGCTTCCTTCGCGTCTTTTGCGTCATCGGCGTCGGGCAAGTCGAGCTTCTTCGGGGGCATTACAGTTCCGCCGCCGCCGCCGCCTGGCAGCCAAGACCATGCCGCACGCCACGACCAGTCAAGAAAATTCCACGCGCTCGTCAGCGTGCCTTTTGCGAGATTGGCCATTGCCATTATCAGTGCCATAAAAAATCGCATTTCCTTCATCTCCCATTCGTTGAGGAATTAGAGAGATCGTTCGCTCAGCCAAAGCAATCGACAAACGCCGCCGACAATAATTACACCTCTCGAAAAAATATTACGTTGACCAACCATTGGTATTGCTGACGCAGTCAACAGTCTGACTACACAGCCCATTTGCGCCGACAGAATTTACGACACACGATTTCTTTGCCGGGCTATTCCGGAAGGGAGATTGTTACTATGGGAAGATATCGATCATTTACTGTGCGGCCTCCGAAGCCCTCTTTCACAAAGCGCGCGATTGAGCGATGGACGGTCCAGCTGATCAACAGCTTTGGCGACCGATCAGAGCGCCGTGCCGAGGCCGCTGAATGGCTCAATGTTTCCGCCCGCACCATCGATGCATGGTGCTCGGCAAGCGATCCGCGAGTGATCTCGGCTGAGTTGCTCATGGAGCTTGCCGTAGGCGCGACCATCAACGAAGCGCCTCTGCTGGCAGCTGATCAAATTTACGACGTCGTCAGTGACGGCGAGATCATCAACAGCCTGCGCGATGTGGGTCATGCAGCGTATATCGCCGATCTTCGTGGCTACGACGTCGTTCGTCGCGACGGCAAACCGGTGCGGATGACTGAGGATCAGCAAGTGCGGTCGCGGCTCCGGAAAATCATCGCTTCCGGTCATCTGACCCTTCGACAGATTTCTCAATGGGTGGGCGGCGATGAATATGCAGTTGTCGACAGGATCATGGAGGTGCGGACCCGCACGCACAAGACGCTCTACGACTTCACTGTCGACAGGATCGACCGAGAGATCAAGCACGGATACGACGCAAATTGGGACTGGATCGGAGCAGCAGCATGAAACACCAGCCTCTTCCCTCAGCAACAGGAGAGGACAGCGACCGGGTTTACACGCCCGTCGCGTGGTCCTCTATGATCTGCCGACTACTGCCGCTTTCTGGCCGCGTGCTTGATCCATGTCGTGGACAGGGAGCTTTCTTCGACCAGTTTCCACACCATTGCGAAAAACTGTGGTGCGAACTGGATGAGGGACGCGATTTCTTCCAGTTCAATGAGTCTGTCGACTGGATCGTGAGCAATCCGCCGTGGTCGAAGATCAAGGATTTCATGGACCACGCGATGACCATATCGAACAACGTCATCTTTCTGATCACCACAAACCACGCTTACACTAAGGCGCGGGTGAAGATCGTGCAGAAGCACGGGTTCCGTATCCGTGGGTTGCTTCATATGCCTACCCCACCGAAACCATGGCCTCAATCGGGCTTTCAACTCTCCGCCATCTGGTGGCAGAGAGGCTACCTCGGTCAGCCGGAAGTCCTTCACGCCGTTGATAACCTGGGAGCCACAGCATGAGAAAGCCAATCCCTCTCACTGCCTCCGCTCAATCGACCGGAATTTCTCCTGAACACCAGCGTTTCCTTTCGTCACTGGACCGAGCGATGGAAAAGGTGCTCGCTTCTGGCAAAATCAAAATCCGGCCGCATGTTGTGCACACGGCGGCATCGCCTCATCCAGAGCCAGCACCAGCAGCCCAGGCTCCAGCTCGGCGAAGAGCGCCACCGCCAAGGCCAGCCTTCAAGCGGCCGTCCGCGCTGAAATAAAAAGAGGCTCCGGAAACGGGGCCTTTCATTTTGTCTCTTGTAATGGGCTGGGGGCGTTCACTAATTGAGTCAGCACCACACGTAACGAGTAGGTGCAATGAAGAAAGAATCTCAAAAATCCAGTCCGATGATCATCGATATGATCAAGGAGGACGTTCGCGTCGAGCTGATCCTGTGGCCGTTGCTGCAGGTCAAGCTCGAAGTCGGCAATGATGTCGGCCGATACGAAATCAACGTGGTCAGAGCTGCCGAGCCGTTCCGCGCTTTGTCGGAAATTTGCTCTCAGCATCACGCGGAGCTGACAGCGCGCGGGATCGAAGGCCCCGACGTCGAACTGCTGAAAGAGCTGGAAACTATCACCGGCAACGGTTCAATGTATCCTGTGCCCGAACTCAAGGCCGCAGGGTGGTCAATCCCAGACTTCCGTCGACTGGAGGTGGAAGCTTGAGCAAGAAACCAACCAAGTCTCAGAAGCTCGATCCGAAGGCTGTGAAGGAAGAACACGCGCGGCAAACCGCTATGATGGAAGGGCGGATAGGTGCAAGTCTCAACAGTATCGCTTTGGCGTTCGCCGCCAGCCGTCTTAAACCTCAAACGAAGCCAGAATAGATTGCTCGAAAGCCCGGGATAACACCCGGGCTTTGCTATTGCCCCTCAACAATCCGCTTCACCGCATCCAGCTTAGACCGGCAATCGGCACCGGCCTTCGCAAGCTGATCCGCGAATTTCATCAGGTCCTTCACCGTCACGGTCACGCTTCCATAGACCGGCTCAGACGAACACGTCAGCAGGCTCTTCGGCACCTCAATCCGCTGTACCTGGACCTGGGTGATCACCTTGGGTTCTGTCGTCTGGCATGCCGCCAGCATCGAAATGACCATTGCGAACGCGGCAACGGTCGCGACCTTTCCGAAAACGTCCTTCATCGCGTGCCTCCGAAACGCTTGAGAAATGGCTTCGCCAGGCTTTCGGGAACTTCGATATCGTCTGCTGTCGCAAGTTCGTCGCTGAACGCTCTGGAGAGGGCTTCAGCCGCAGCGGTTTCAGCAGCCAGGATTTCCAGGGATGCGATCTGAACCTTGTAGGCGGCTTCGATCTCAAGGGCCTTAGCAGCATTCTCGTTAGCCCTGTCAATGGCAAGGTCGTTGGTGGCCTTCGCCGTTGCCAGTGCGGCGGCCATGGTTTCCCGGTCGTTCAATAGCCCGTTATAATGGACGTAGCCGAAGCCAATAAGAGCAACGACGGCGGCGATACCCGCGATTTTAAGGTAGCTGAACATCACGGCCCCTTCTTCCTCAGGTCGATGATGCCGGTCTTCAGCAAGGCGCGGAGGTCAAGCTGGCCATTGGCGATGTAAATGAGGATCAGGCTGATCGAGATCGTGCCGGTCGCGTAAATGATCTCAGCGTCACGGCCGAGGAGGGCCAACAGAAAGATGCCGAGAATGGTCCAGGCGACGATCTTCTTGGAATAGCTGCGGGACTTCTGGCTGATCGGACGATGTTTCTGAATGAGAGGCTTCGTCATGCGGCCTCCGACATTGCGATCTGCAAGCGCTGGGTTTGGACAATCTGGAACACAGGAAAGATGCCCAAGGCTTCACAGATGCAGAGTAGGCGAGAGACACCAAGCAAGGTGCCTGACCTCATTTCGCGGAGGTAGCACGCGCGGAAGGTCGAATACTTCCGCCTGATCATTACGCTGATCTCCAAGTTCGAGAGACCTGTACTGTCGATGTAGTCGAGGATCGTCTGCGTGAGTTGTTCTTGCAGCAGAAGGACCGAGCGTGGTCGGTAATTTTCAGGGCTGACTGGTATGTGTTTTCCCATCATTTGCCTCCAAACTTCTTGAAGGCGGCAGCCAGTTTCGTGTCGTAGGCGTTGTCCTTGTAGCTAGGCCCGTTATAGAGGCGGGCAAACGTCGCCCAGTCCTTCTTGACCAGCGCCTTGTGCATCACCGGGTTAGCCTTCACAAAGGCGCAGAACGCCATGAGCTGGTTGTCTTCGCCCTGCAACTGGTCGTAGACGAAGGCATGGACGGATGGGAAACCTGCGGCGGCATAGTTGCTGCCAAGAATCTGAAACATGCCCCAGGAGGCGCTTGCCAGGGCGGCAGTTTCATTCAGGGTCATCGCCTGCTTCAGGCGGGTGTACTGGTGTTCACCACCGGCACCGTAGAGTGCTTTGTTCCGGGACTTCGAGCTGATGTTCGGGTGTGACTTGTCGTATTTCCTGCCGGTGGCAGCCGAGAACTTGTGAGCCTCGTAAAGGATTTTGAGACGGCCGGAGTTCAGGAAACCGGAGCCGAGAGCTTCGACGGCGCAGACTGCTTTGATGGAGGCTACCGGAACACCGAGGCGTGTGGCAGCGGTTTCGTAACCAGTCGCTGATAGACGTTTACCGGTGCCAACAAGGTTCTGAGGCAACGCTGCAGCAGTGACTTCCACCCACTCGCAGGCAACTTCATCGCCGCCTAGGCATTCATCTACTGAGTGTCGCCAGTCCGGCTGATCGTCGGATTCGAACGAAGTGAAAATATCGAAGAGGCCCATCAGTCACCGACGCGTAATCCCGTTACATTCGATGCTGAGACGGTCGGCTGAAATGACGAAACGAAATCTTGCATGGATACGAAAAAGCTATACGGAGATTTTGATCGAGACCTGGAGAGGGCGCTGTATGAAGCAGTCCTACGAGGCGACGATCACGTCTTTCGCGATCCGAAATACCCATATCTGGCGACGCTGAAGAGGGACGGCGCAGGCTACCAGATCACCATCGAGGATACGCGTAAGCGCTGGTGGGGGCGGACGGTAGGTAAGAGGCACACGATCAAGAAACCAGTATTCGGCAGCAGCACCCAGGGCCCCGCATTCGAGGCCCTGGCGATGATTCAGTATTGTATTGATGCCGAACGTGGATTGGCGGCCCAGAAAGAGGCGTTGACCAAGAAACGGTGACAGGCAAATGTGCCTCAGGTATGGGGGATATCATGCGCCGATTTATCACTGTGGCAGCTTGCCTGCTTTCGACTTCTGCATACGCCACACCTGACGACGCCAAGCTCGGCTCGCTAGCCTTTAGTGCTTGGGAGTGTCACGTCTTCGCAAGCCAAGCGGGTGACCAGGTGGAATCCGAGCGGCTTTTCAACCTCGGCCTAGAAGTGGCGACGAAGTTTGTCACCAAGTTACGGTCTGGAAAGATCGACCGGCAGGACACATTCCAGCATACGCCGATGTCGATTATGGGAGTAGTCCAAGGGCCGAACGATGACTTCGTGATCGGCCGTATCTACCAGTTGGTTGGAAGCGCAACTTTCGACAAGATGGCAAAGAAGGGGCCTGACGGCGCAACACTTGAGCTGAAAGACTGGATCACGGACCCGGCGACATTGAAGTCCATCGCCGAGACCAAATTCAGGCAGGCTAACTGCAGCATGATCAAGCGTTAGGCTGCCAGAAGCTCGTCGTCTTCCAGGATTTCCGTCTCTTCGAACGTTAGGTCGCCGGTCGCCATGAAGCGACCATCCTCCTCGATGTGCAGCAGGCAACGCTTCGTGTTGTGATACTGCAGGATGTGGGCGTGGGCCCATGTCGTTGGCCCCTTGTTATATCCCTGATCCAGCTTTGCGCTGACACCGGCGACATACTGGCCGTCGATGATCTCCGGCGAATGAGTGTGACCTGAGTTCGTCTTGACGCCAAAGCGACGATACTGCGCCGGAGCTGATCGGCTGCCGTTGATCCCGAGATCACCGTGCAACCCGCACTCGACATCGTCGAGCATGAACGAGTGTCCGGATTTAATGAAGTGAACGTCGTCGGCAAGACCGACCTCGCGCATGGCGAATTCAACCACGTTGAAGTCATTGTCCTGTGCCCGCAAGCGGCGGTGCCATTCAGCGTTCAGGCTATGCCAGTAGTGCGCGTTTAGTCCGTCAAACCGGCCGTCGTCGCCCTTAAGCCACTTCGCAATGGCTGCATCGTGGTTGCTCTCGACCATGATGGATGTCGACCACGGACGGCGGCATGCATTGATGAACGCTGCGGCCATCCGGACCTCGTCTTCAACGTCGCCGGATGTCGAGGCAGCAATTCGAGCACGTTCATGCGGGTCGGCGATGCCGTGATGGTTTCGGAAGCGGAAGTCGAGCGTGTCATGGAAAAAGACGTACTCAGGCTGAAACCAGTCCAGGATGTTGTTGCGGGTGGTGACCTTGTTCGACCAGATATTCACGCCGGTCGTGATGCTCGCGATCCTGGCGTCGAGCTGTTGATGATGCCAATCACCTGGAACTAGGCCTCGTATGCGGCAGTTGCCAATGACTTCTCCGTCGATGATCTGTGTCGTCAGGTCCTGGAAGTTTCCGTAATCATCTCCAGTCACGTGGCGGAAGAAGGTCCGGCCATCAGTATCGATCTCGACGAGCTGGAAGCCATATGTGTGGTGGAAGATCGCTTTCCGACCTGCCGCCCTCGGCGCATAGCTTGGAACAGTGCAGCAGCCGGTAGAGGCAGCTCGCTTTGCTGGGTTGCCTTGCATGCGAGGGATGACCTTCGACGCAATCCGGGCATGAGGAATGAGAACGTGGTTGCCGTGGTTCACGGTGAGCCAACCGTTCAGCGGGTTTGCGGTGGTTGGAAGGATGTTGGCATCGGCTACGAGGAGGAGGTCTTCTGAAAGGTGGACCCGATCATATTCCATGAACGGCTGGACTTCTGGATCGTAGCTGGCAGTCCGTTGATTATGGTCTGTAAAGAGACCCTTTTGGTAAGTGAAACCGCCGACGATAATTTCGGCGTTGATCAGCTTTGCGTAGACCTTCATGTTCTCCCAAAAAGGTCTGAAGACTGGCGTGTCGTCTTGGGCGGCGGTGACGAGGAACCGGTGAACTTTACCGCGTGGTTTGTCGAGATATCGCTCGGCTATCGAGGAAATACGCGGAGGCTTCGGTTTTTCAGATTTCGCTTCTTTAGGCTCGTTTCCGACGGTTTCAGGTGCAATTTCCTCGTTTTCTGAGGTTTCTTGCATCGCCGGGGGTTCTGACGTCAACGAATTATCGGCGATCAGCTTGGCCGTTTCTTTATACTCGCTGCTGTTCATGTAGCCATCGGCGATGATCTGCCTCTTGTTCATGCCGAGAGCACGCAGATCGATCAGCATCGGGACGAATTGCGAGTAGTCTTTCTTAATTCTCATGAATGTTTCCTTCTAAATTTGTGTGCTCTAATCGGCACTTAGAAGGGAATCGTTGTGTAATTTTCTGTCGGCCGCAAACAGAAATATTGGTGCAGTCAACGTATAAATTCCAATTACGTTGACTAAGACTGCTCATTGCTTGAGAAGATATTTGAGGAATTCGAAGTCTGTCGCCATTAAATAGCCCATGGCGGGTGAGACTATTCCAAGGAAGCCGATCACATAGCCGCGAAGCTTGGACCCTGCGGTCTTAAGATCGCGGATATCGCTTTCGTTTACGCCGACCCTCGACTTCAGGTTATCAATGTCAGACCTCATGCTCGCCTGGGCCGTCAGAAATCCATCGATCTTGCCCTCGATGCTGGCCATCTTGATGGAGATATTCGTATTGCTCTGCGCGCTCTCCCGGAAAAATGACTGGGTTTCGCGGAACAAGTCCTGCGGATCAATGATGATGGGAGATGGCGTGGTCACGAGGCAAATTTCCTTGACGGCATAAGGTCTTGATCCCAGCAGAGTCTAAAAGGGTGCAAGATTCGAGGGTGCCGACCGACTATTCTGCGGGTGGATCGTAATCGAGCGTGGTCTTTGTGATCGTGTAGCTGACGTCAGCCGACTTTCCGCCGATCACCAGCTCCTGTTCACGGTCGTGCGTGGCGATCCTGATTGTGGATGTCCGCAGCCGAGGACGGGTGATCAAGTCCCGCTTGGCCCGATCACGGCCTTCACCTGCGATCCCGTTCAGAAGTTTGTTCAGTAACAGCTTGTTGCTCATGGTCCTGGTATCTCCGGCTGTAGATCGACGCCTTTCGGCACA
The DNA here is from genome assembly GCA_900467745.1 of Hyphomicrobiales bacterium. GTDB lineage: Bacteria > Pseudomonadota > Alphaproteobacteria > Rhizobiales > Rhizobiaceae > Rhizobium. The sequence continues at coordinate 38,849 of UBQW01000005.1, read as the reverse complement.
AAAATTGGAAGCGTGTGGACTGACAGACGCCGGGAAATCAGGTCTTCCTGGCGCAGCGGATCGTAATAGACGCGAATGGCGGTCGGCAAATTGCTGATCGCGTCGACAGGGTTCTCTCCGGCGGCGGACGCTGCGAAACCCGCGAACTGCTGCACCGTCTCCTCATTCTCAACGACAACAAAACGCGGTGTCGCACCAGCCAAAGCCCACGCCTTGACCGGCTCGTTGAGCCCGCCTGCGGTAAGGTCGTAGTAGATGCCTGCGGTTTCCTGTTTTCCGGTGGTGCCTGATGGATGTTCACCGGCACCAGGCGCGAAAGCGACGTCGACGAAGGCTTCCTGCTTGGCGGCAGTCATGTCCCATTCCACACCCGTAACGATCCCGATCACCTGGCCACCTGGTAGACGCGGCGACACCACAGTGATGCCGTCGCCGCAGGAGATGCCACGGCCGACCCAAGCTTTAACGGTTACGCGCAGGCTGCCACACATTGCCCGCTCCATGTAAACGCGGAGAAGCTGGCGAAGGCCGTGACGAACAGCCCTGGTCCCTCTGGGCGTGTCGAAAAATTTCGCGGAAACTTCTGGGATGGCGGCTTTCTTCGGCACCAAATCCCATACCTCAACCTGTTCATTGGTCTCGGGATCGGTCAGATAACGCCGAAAGATCGGCGTTGCCGTGTGTGCAACAAGGCAGACGTAACATTTCCCGTTGGCCTGACGACGATCACCGACGACATAGGCGATAGGCTCTAGTGTATCTGGGTACTCAAACAGCCATTCGCGGGTGGTGTTATCGATAGTCAATGCTGACAGGGATATCGTGTCGATATGCTCGGTGCGATCCGGCTGCATAATCGTCTGGATGCCAGAGGACAGATACAGGTCCAGAATTTCCTCACGCTCCTGGCTGTACTCGTAATGAGCACGGGCCGAAACGTTGACGATCTTGGGCTGCATCGTAATCTTTTGACCGGTGGCCCCGAACGGGTTCGGCGTCAAACGACCGAACTCGTGCTCTGCCATTGCAGTGATGCTGTTGACCTTAGCCTCTGCGACGGTCCATCCATCCGCGATAGCGTCACCAGCTTTCGGCATACCGTTGGCAATTTCCTTCCAGTGGTAGGTCGCGATATCGCGAGCTGCGAGGAATTCACCTGAGCAGTCGCCGGAGGCGCTCTGGGTCCACGATGCCTGAAGGCGGAGACGCGAGTTCTTCCGGGGTGGGTTGTCGAACGATAGGTCTTCGCTGCCGAGCTGTGCGTCCTCAATGATGTGACTGGTCGGGCTCTCGATCATACCGACGCGTGTCAGCGCTAGGGTGACAGGGTCCCAGCGATAATACTGCAGAGTGCCTTTCAGGACGTCTGATGGATCGTCCGATTCCGGGTTGAAGAAAACAGGATCATAGACCTCAGCGGCCTCACGGACGGCTGCAGGCGCATCCGGATCGTAGTCGACCTCACCGGTGCGGTGGGTGGCGGCGTCGGCTTCGAGAACGTCATCTTCGTTCGGAGGAACACATACGATTTCGCAAGAGACCTCGATCTTTGCCAAGGATGTCGGCATCGCCTCGATGCGCCCACGACCAAGGACGACGGGAGCCGGGTCGGAAGGCAACTGCTCCCAAACGACGAAATAGGGATTATCGAGCCCGGCCAGCCATTCGACGCCAGGGTTTTTGATCGTGATTTCGAACACCGTGACGTAGACGTCGCCTTTTCGAACTTCTTTGCGATTTATCTTGGCAAGGTTAAACGGCCCGTTGACCGCGTGATCAGCGGCAACGAATGGTGCATCCCAGGCAAGTGGCACTACTCCTCTCATGCGAACGGTTGCTCCATAAACGGGATGGACCAGTCAGCACGACCCGACTGTTCAACGCCGCGCATTCTCCAAGCGCCGTTGCGAAGCTTAAGCCTCGGATTGAAGAAGACACGGCCGTAAGCAGGTGGCGGTGCAGACAAGGTTACCGTCCTACCGTCTACCGTGAAATCAAGATCATCCCAGCCAGTACCTTTGACTTTCACGGAGCCTGGGGCTGGAGGCCGAATTAAAGTGATGACCGTCTGACCCGGTCGAATATCCGCAGTGAACGGATAGAAGAGATCAATCTCGACGTCCTCTCTACCCCACATGTTGCACAGAGCCGGAAAGCGATACTCGCCTTCGCCCGAAGTCAACACGACGTTGAATAGCGAAAATTCATCATACGCCCAGTTGTCCCATTTCCCGTTGACGTCCTGACGCATATCCATGGAACCCTCGGTCTGTGTCACCTCGGCAGTCAGGTCCATGCCACTCAGCCAACCAAGGCCAAGAGCGGGAGCGCGGATTTTTGATGGTGTGTGATCGTACATGGGTTACCTCTTCACGCTGCCGTTTTCGCGCAACAGATCGCCGAACGCTTTGTTCACGATGGCTTCAGCGGTCTCGCCGTTTGGACCTGCCAACTCGATGCGGTATGTCGCAGAAGGCTGCTGCGCACGGATGGCCGCGCTCTCGCGGTCATAGGCTTCTGCCGCCTTTGCTTCACGGATGGCATACGGGTTCGGGGCCATTGCGCCGAAACGCTGCGCATAGGAGGCACCGGTCATCGAGGCTTCTTCCGCTGAGGTGAAGCTATAAGGATTGTTGATGCCCTTGTTCCGCTGATCGAGAATACGATAGTCCTGACCCTCCTGGGTCTGGAGGCGCATCAAACGATTGTGCTTCGCTGTTTCGTGAGCGTCGTAGGCCCTGTCACCCTGACGGCGAACCATGTTCGTGGTGTAGCCGAGTTCCCGGTCATAGGACCGCCCCATGGCTTGGTATCCCAAAGTGCCAGCAACGCCGACAGCACCTACGACAGCGCCCATCGGGCCGAGTGCCCGCAGACCCTGCAGCGCGAGCCCCATGGCTGAAATGCTACCGGCAGCTCCACCAGCCGCAGAGGCTATCGCGCCGAACGCTGCGATACCGCCGCGAGCCAGCATTCCAAATCCTGTGACAGCAAGCGTCAGAACGCCAGACAGTTTTAGGAAGCCCACGACCATAAGTGCGACAGTCGGATCGACATTTGAAAACCAACCAAGCACGGTCGCGAAAGCACCGTGGACTTTCTCCAGGATGCCATAGAAAATCTGCCAAGCTTCTTGGAGTTTCGCCCAGAAGTTCTGAATTACGACAACGAAGTCATCGAACTTAGCCTTCGCCGTGTTGAGCCACTTATAGGTCTCAGCCTGGCCGCCAGTCAGAACACGGAAGGCATCAGTGGCGAATTCCTTGATCGCAACGAAGCCATCACGGACGGCATTCAGCCAAGCCCAATCGCTATCGGCACCGCTGAAGATGAGCCCGATCTGATCTTTCAGCTGACCTGCCAGATCAATGGCGTAGAGCAAGTATGGGCCGATGGTGTTAAGCCACCCCGTCCGGAAATCACCACGCTTGCCGTGCCAGATATCGATGATGTCGAGCAGGAATGCCCGAACCTGAACGAACATAGTCTTCAGGGACTGTGCAATCCATTCACGGTTGGCCGACAGCCATTCAGTCAGCTGTCCCTGGCTCTCGATCAGCAGCGGCAAAATCTGACGGGCAAGCTCAAGACGCACGCCCTGGATTGCCGCCATCATGCGCTGCAGCGAAATCGCATACTCTCCGCCGAGCTTGGTATCGGCGGTGGTCACGGTGCCGCCAAGGCGCTCCAAGTCTTTATTGTAGTCCTCAATGCCCTTCCGACCCTTTTCCAGGATCGTAACCATCTTGGCACCGGCATCCTCACCGAATAACTTCATCGCGACATCGAGCTTTTGTGCAGGGTCGGTCATCTGCTGGAAAGCATCCGAAACTTCGTAGAAGCTTTCGATCCCGGGCTTCATCGCCTTCTGAACGTCCAGGCCAAAACGCTGCAGCGTGAACAGGGCCTCGCCATGGGCACCGAACCCCTTAATCATCTCATCCCGCTTGCGGCGCAGCTCTTCGAGTTGCTGGAGCGAGTTGATCCGACCACCAGGAGTGTACTTGTCTCCTCGCGCATTAAAGCGGTCGTTCTGTCCAGAGGCGGATGCCTCCAGTTCCTGGATGGCCTGGTTGATCCAGTCAAAGGATTCGAGCTTCTGTTCCTGGAAGCTGGAAGCCAACTCCAACATCCCGGCACGGTCGCCCTTCGCGTTAAGTTTGTAGATGTCGATAATCGTGGACGCCTGCTTCTTCGAAAGATCGCGGGACTGCTTGTTGATCTGCTCCTGGATCAAACCGAACTCTCGGGTGATTTCAGAGATCGTCGGCAGAACCTCATCGGCTTCGATCCCCTCGGCCTCAAAGGCATAACGGAGGGTGGACGTCTCCTCAGCCGATAAGCCAAGCCGTCGGCTATCTTTGCCTACGCGATCCATCAATTCAGCGATGGATTTCGAGCTGGCGATGGCGGCGGCCGTCAGGCCCTTCATTTTCAGCGTGGCGAGGCCGAGATATCCCACAAGCCCCTTGAACGCCAAGCTTGCGGCTCGTGTGAAACCAGACCAGGAGAAACCAGCGATCTGCATAAGGCCACGCAGGATCGGAGCAAAATAGCGGCGCGCATTGGCAGCCATGTTCTGAACGGCCGAACGGAAACCGGACGCGACACGGGCGAAACTACGCACCGCATTGGCAATGCCGCTGACGGTGAATGTGGTCCCTACCTGGTGTGTTATCTGTCCTGTTGCCATTCCTGTTCACTCTTTGTTCAAACTAAAGGTACACGTCTTTAAACTTGTCGCCTCCTGGGATCATGATCTCTGCTCCGGCCGATATCGTCGCCCGGAAAATGTCTTCGCGCTGCCAGTCCCGAACATCGTTCAGGGCCGCCATCCTCATCATTAGGTCCCTCGGTGTCAGATCAAATGCGACCTGACCGGTCAGAGCCCTGTAGCGGTGATAGAGCTGGTAAAGGCTCCCGACACCGCCCGCATTCAAGATCAGGCGGCTTTCGGCTTCTGGATCGTGACGGTGCGATTGGCAGATTTTCGCGACAGCTTTTGCAATCTCGATTTCTGCTTTGTTGCCTCCATCTTCCTCTTGCCGCCCAGCTGATCGAAATCGGTGAGCGTTTTGATAAAAAAAGCGCCTACGTCCTGGCCTCCGAAAGTCACCTGCGCACACGCCTTGAAAAGCTCGAACAGGCCTTCGTTGGATGCAGTCTTGATCGCGGCTTCGAGCGGGCGATTGCCAGCATGCCCTAAACAGATGGCAGCAAATGCAGCGGCAGCGTCGTCGCCCACCTTCATGAAAAGGTCGTACAGGTTCTCAGATTTGATATCTGCTGCGACATCCTTGAGGATGCCCATGATGTCTTCATCGGTGATCTTCTGCAGGTCGCCTTCAAAGTTCAGGAACGCCGACTTGAGCCGGTCGATCATGTTGACCATGAGTGCTTGAGCTGACGGGAAGCGATTGATCAGGTTGAAAATCTGGAAGCCGTTCGGCTTCTTGAGCGGAGTGCGGGCACCCCTGAAGACGATGTAGTCGATAGCTTCAGGCTGCATGAGAGCGACCATCGCGTGGGCGTCTATCTCTCGTAGAGTGTCGACGGGTTCGATTTCGATTTTCGTTTCTGACATGGCGTTCTCCCTTAATGTCATAGAAATGGAAGGCGGCCCCGGTTATGGAGCCACCCGATGGTTGGTTAATTCGCTGCTGGGTAGATGAAGCCGTAGCCTTGGCCGCCGGTGTTGTAGACTTTGCCGGTAAGTGATGCGACGTTGAGAGCGTCGACGCCCTTCAAAGTGACGTTGCCGTTCGGACGGAATTCGACGTCGGGGAAGATGTAGCGGACAGCCTTTCCAGGTAGACCACCGTCGACGACGCCGATCAGCGTAAACTTGCCACGAACGCCACCAGTCTTCATAATCTGGTAGAGCACGACTTCGTCTGCTGCTGTGATCGCAGGCAGTGAGTAAGTTACCTTGACAGGCGTTTTCTTGGCGGTGAAGACCACGTCTTCCGGGAACTTCACGATCTCCAGCATCTTGCTCTCGCTGTCGAAAATGTAGTTCCCATCCCCAAAGCCCGTCGGGTCTTCGTCATACTCGATAGGGTCAGCTTCAGCGCCATTGGTCACAGAAGTGACCGAGGGGTTGATGCCGGGAACCTCGATGACATTGTAATCGCCCTGATGGGCGTCAAATTCGACAACGCCTGATGCGAGGGCTGTCTGAGTTGCATATACGCGCTTGGCCAGGAACATGGCCTCGTACATCGTCGGCGACCACATCTGGATATCGTTGAGACTGATAACGGCGTCCGTCTGATTGATCCATGATCCGATCAGCTGCGAAGTGCCTGTCTCATCAGAACGGGATTCGATTTCCGACAAAGTAGGTGCATAGTCGACAACGCCAACAGGGCCGATCTTGATAACCTTGTCAGAGCCATGAGGCTGGAAAAGTGCGATGCCGCCCATGATGCGCTGGCCGGTAGTCAATGGAATGATAGGCAGTGTTGCCATTTTGTTCTCCTCAAGGATTTAGGTTTTTGGTGGGATCGGCCGTCGGCACCATGATTGTGAAACTTACTGGAAGGATCGCCGCGACCGCGACGGCATCTTGATGATCAGCCATGGGCTCGAAGTCCGGAGCTGAAAGCGAGCCGACTCTCCAATTGAAATACCTTCCAAAGCCCAGGTCACCCCGCTTTGCCAGCGCCCTCTGGATCGTCAGACGATAGGCGTCGATTTGTTCCTCGGGGTTGGTAACGCTGGCACTTTCGGAAATCTTGATGTCGACAGAGACGTTGTACGTATCCTGCTTATGTTCCTGGTCGGACTGCAGCTGATCCGTTACCGCCAGGATCACCAGCGGATACTGGTCACTCTGGAAGCCGCCCGTCGCCAAACGCGAGAAATTATGGACGTGTTTCGCGCCGACAGCATCGCTCAGCAGCTGCTTAAAAGCGCGTCTGATTTGCGTGATGATGTGAACGTCGCTCAAGGTGTCGTCCTTCGAAGGGTTGTCGTGACCCAACCGTAGCCATCGTGCGTGCAAGATTCGATGGCGTAGGCCACGCCGTTGATGATGACCTTGTCACGGCCGTCGTTCAGGAAGACGGTGTCCGCCTGGCTGGCTCGACCAGCATCGATAGCGGCGATATCGGAAAGAAGGAAAGTTGCCTGAGGGTCGGCGGAGTTGGTGATGAAGCCATCTACATCCACGACACGAGGCTTTTCGACGAATGTGCATTCGATCTGATTGGGCTCCGTCTGCCCTTCACGCAGCCACAGGGCTCCACCGGTCTCGCGAAAAGTCCGATGAATTGCCTTTGATGCGTGCGCGAAAAGCCTGGAAACCATGGACTTAGGCCTCCGGAAGTGAAGCTAAGAAACCTTGAGTTCCAAAGTCTCTTATGGCTGCGAGGTGAGCACGATAGGCCGCTCTGGTGTCCGAAAACTGGCCATCAACATAGGACCAGCCAGGAGCAACATGCACCAGTTCAGCCGTTTGCGGCACCGCCTCAAAGCCTTCAGACCGGGTCGGTCCGATGGTGATGTTGACGACGTAGTGCGTGGCCGTGTCGATCTTGAAATATCTGTTATCCATTTATGGTCTCCATCACGATGATTGCGTAACGCAACTCGCCAACGTGGCCAGACCCGCCGGGATATGCTGGATCGCCAGCGCCGCCGCCTCCGCCGACACCTGGAGCATCCTCGCCAATTCCCGTAGGGCTTGCGCCACCACCGTCCCCACACCGGTACATGCGGTCGAAGCTGCGAGAGCCATAGCCGCCAGATACGTATGGGATATTGGTGTCCGCCAGGACGTTAGGTGCACCTGCTCCAGGGCCGGATGAAGAGCTAGGCCCCGATGGAAAGATCGACCCGGGCCAGAGGTTCTGACCGAGGTCGGAGATTTCGATTCCATTCTGAGACGCCCATACGTGGAGGGCGCGCTGGTCGGCCTGAGCCGCTTCGCCCGGAAGGCCTCCGACAACCTGCAAGGGTGCAACATTGAGCGGATAAATCGCCGAGCTGCCAGACATCGTGCCTTGGCCATTCGCCTGACCGATACCTGGAGCGCCGATCTCGATTTCAAAAACCGCGTCATCCGGGATAGCGTCGAAAGGGATGACGTCGCGCGCCGTTGAGCCTGGCAGGCCACCGAAGCCTGCGCCGGAATATCCAGCACCGCCGGAACCGATTAGAAATCTTTCCCAAGCCAGGGCAGACCCCGGAAGACTAGGTTCCACGGCATGCGCTTGTGCAATGAGATCAGCCTTGCTGATAGAAGTCGACGAGGTGATTACGAGATAATCCCTGTTATTCTCCAGATCGATTTTCAGACGACGAGGAACTGGGCGGACGAACTTAGGACCAGCGGAGCTGCCACCGGCCGATCTGCGGGGTGATGGGTAAGGAAGGCCAACCACGATCAGGCCTCCTGGATTTCAATGTAGGCGGAACCGGTAGCCGGAGCCGTGAACGTCAGATTGCGAGGGTTCGAGGCAACGATTTCGTCTCCGACCAGCTCAAATGTCTTGACCATCGAGAACCCATAGTCGCGCTCTTGCAGACGTTTCGCCGTTCCTTCGTCACCACGCAACATGGTGACGAACTGGGTGCCGTCGCCAGTAGTGAACATGACTGTCACGCCGATCCATTCAGTGCGATTGCTCATGATGTGCGGCTTCGGATCATCGCCTGCGGTCAGCTCGATCACGAACAAACGCTTGCTGTCGAACGGAGCCGACTGCACGGCGTCGAAGTTCGGAGAGCCCGAAGTTGCGAGATTTACGAAGCCTGTGTCTTTGTCGGACATGATGAATCACCTGTGGAAAAAGAGAGGTGCCAGCCGATGAGGGAGAACATCGGCTGGCTGGTCAGTCTGGCGATTACTCGTCAGACGTGATTTCGACGATGGCTTCTGGGCGCTCGACGTAAGAAACGACAGACATTTCCATTTCGACCTGGTCACCCTTGTTGAAGTCGAGTGGCTCGATCTGAGCATACTCAGGGATGCCAATCGTATTGACGACGTCCTTGCCGGTGCCTGGCGCGTAACGGGTCTGGTAGAGCCCTTCAATCACGGGGCAGAGCAGAGCCTTGTCGGGATGGAGGAAGTAGTTGTCCCTGATCTTACCCTTCGAGTAGCTGACCAGGTCTACACCGGTGGTGATCGGGAAACCCTTGCGAAGATCATCACGAGCTGCAGAGCCCAGGTTGCCGACCGCACCGGTCGCGGACCAAAGTTCGAACGCCTTCTGCACGCTCGGGTGGCGGCTCAACTTCTTGAAGATGTTCTTCCCTGCAATCAGCTTGTAGCTGGTCGCGAGGCCCTGGTAGGCACCGAGCTTGTCTTCAGCCTTTTCGACGGCTTCCTGAAGTTCAGCAATGACGTCGGTCGTTGCGTCGGAAAGGTCAAAGGCGTGAGTGGTCGCTGTGGTGCCAGCAAGTGTGTGGATGTTCTGCGATACGGTCCCGTTGCGCTTGTAGATGATGCTCTGCAAGCCACCAGCGCGTACGAACTCGCGAGTGAGAGCGTTAGCCTTCTTCATCTGGTCGATTTTTTTCGTGAGAGCGATCAGATAGGACATAGCGTCGCTCGCCGAACCAAAGGCTCGAACGCCCTGTGTTGCCTCAGCGATCAGTGCCTCGTACTGCGGGTAGTACGGAATCTTGAGGCTGAAGCCTTCGCGGTCGTCCTCTTCCAGCGTGTTCTTCTTGCCGGACATCGGGTTGGCTTCGTCGAGGACGTTGATCGCGCCATCGCGAGAGACCTCCACGAAGACCGAGCGAGTGGTGACGCCCTCAACATTCCAAGGAAGCCATACCTCCAGCTCGTGCGGCACGTATTCAGCGTGGTTGACTGCGGTTGTCAGCTCCTCGCGATCATACGGGTTCTTGATGTTCAAAACTCTCATTTCATTCTCCTATTTGTTCCCGTTTTGTTCTATTTCCGAACGCGCGGACTAGTGCCTGTTGGCGGTTAGATGACCTTGATGTACTGCTTGGCCAGAAGCACCTTGGCCTCCGCTACAGTGATCGAAGCGTCGAGAACCAAGTTGGCTCCCTTGATCACACCGAGCTGTTGGAAGACCGCACCCTTGGCGTCACCTGCAGAAGCGTCGACATCCTCGAAGACCACTGCGTAATCAGCATCGTCCTCTGCATCGACAAGCGTTTGCGTTGCTCGAACGTATTTGCCGGTCTTCGCGCCGGTGGCGTATTCGCTGATCACGAGAGTGCCAACCTTGTATTCGGATGCATTCTGCTTCAGCGTGTATTCATCGCGGCTCAAAAGCTCATTTACTTCTACGAGGAAGAAGTTTCCGGCCAGCTTAGGTGCGGTGTAAACCATTGTTAGTTCTCCAATTTCGTTCCTGGCAATCAGGAAACTGCGTTAGTACATTCTGATCGCGACAGGTGCCGCGTCTGATCTCTTGCGGGGCTGTGCGTCGTCAGTCTGAGCCTGGGCCTGCGACCGGGCACCGACGACACCGTTGCGGATGATTTCAGCTTCGATGGCGGCACGGACCTTGTCGGATTTGGAACCGATAGCGCGCAGCCTCTCGAAGGTTTCAGTGAAGCCCATGCCCTGGGCGATGCCCCGCATGCGCTCCATCTCGGCAGCTTCTTTCTTGTCCTCTTCAGACGGCTCGTCGGCCTTGGCACCGGCTTCCGGCTCCTTTTCCTTTTCAGGATCAGCGACGACTTCCTCGGCACGTGCACGAATTGCCTTGGCGCGTTCGACGACCTCGTCCGATGCGCCTTCGTCAGCGGCAGTCACGACGGCTGCGATTGCAGTGTCGGCAGCGGTGATGGCGTCTTCAGCAGCCTTCACGAGTTCTTCAAGTTCCATTCTGGTCTCCTTGGATTGTGATTGATCGGCCGACCTCTTGCCTGACTGATCGACTTTGAATTTTGAGCGGACCGACGCATTCGGATCGGCACCAACGGCAACCAAGCTTGCCTCGTGCAGCGTCCAGGACTTCGCTATAGCGAGGAGAGGCTGGCCGGGCTCTTGGATGTATTCGTATTCGCCGACCGTGTAGCCTGCGCTCACCTGACCGTAGAAACCGGCAGCGATATCTGGCAGGAGTGCCTTCCGTGCGGACGTAAGACGAGCGGTGGCAACGATTGCTGCACCGTCAGGCCGAACGTTCTCGACGCGGCCGAGTATCTTGTCGATACTGGAATGAGCATCATGGCTGTCAAGGAGCGGCATGCGCTCGACGCGGCTGTAATCCATCGCGTCAGCAGGTAGAACCTCAAGGGCGTCGATGCATCTGATCCAGCCGTCTGCGTCAGGAATGGCATTGGGATCAGGCACCCACGTCATAACCGGATGTTCGGTTGTAACGACGATTTCGAACGTGCCAGCATCAAGGTCCACGGATGCAGGAGCGCCAGCAAATGCACGCCGCTGCATATCGTTCGTCGACCGGAGCTTTAGGCTTTTCGATGCCATGGTGATCTCAAAAATATTTCTGAGATCACTCCGCCATAGTGCCGTGCAAGATTCGATGGCGCGGCCGAAAAAAGATATCGGCCAAAATTAAGCGGCGATATCCATGTCCTGCTCAGCCATTTTCTGAATGGCGTCGATGACAGCAGCCTGTTGCTGCTTGCGGATTTCCAGCATCTCCGCAGTAACCGGCTGGTCCTTCCAGCCGTCATAGACCGTGTAGGCGATACCCTCGATCTGGGCCCGCTGGCTGTCGCTAGCATTCTCCAGGTCGATCTCCTCGATATCGAAGCCGAATTCAGCAGCCACCTTGGATCGAGACGTGAAGCCTGCCTGGACCGCCATCATGAATGCCTGGACTTCCTGGATCGGGTGAATGTGGCCTTTCGCTGGCGGCATCCATTCAACGATCATGTAATCCTCCGGGCGTGCGCCCTCGGGCGGAATCCACTTCTTTGCTCTGATCGCCTCAGCGACGAACCGCTTCCACGTCGGCTGCAGGAACTGCGCAACCATCATGTGGAACTGGATCGACTGAATGAAGCGGGCAACTTCCAGCATCATGGCTCGGTAAACGCGGTCATTGACCTTGGAGAAATCCAGCGTGATCTGCTCTACACAAAGGCCGATTGCCACGGCGATCTCAGACAGGCTGAAGCGGTTGAACATCTCATAGTTGCTATCGGTCGTCGGCATGTCGACCAAATCCGCTTTGTAACCCTCGGCAACCTCAATAGCAGCCCCGGCCGGAATGGCTGATAGGTTCGGCTGAACGTCGTCCTCGTCGTCACCTGCGTATCCCTTTCCATCAAGGTCAGCAGTCTCGGGCTTCGAATAGACGACAGTGAACTTCGACTGCAGCGCCTTCTTCTCAACTTCCGACTGCTGATAGTCACGCAGCATTTCCATGGCGTTCAGGATTGCGGCACCCCACGGTGCACCACGCTCGGACTGGATCGTTTCCGGCCAGAATATATGACAGATATCGGCAGCCCTGACAGGCTGTGGCGTGGATTGGAAACTGCCTTTCCAGTCGAGTGGGTTTCTTGGCAGGAGCCAGTAATTTACCACGCGGTCGATGCCATTTCGCTCGACGCCGTCTACAACCCAGTTACCGGACGAAAGCTGTTTCGTCTCACCAATAGGGAGCTGATCAGCCGTCATTAGCTGAAGCTGGAGAGGGACGCCTGAGAACATGTCGCCGTCGAGGCGGTCACGGAAACGGACGAGAACCTCTCCATCCGTCGCGACTGTTTCCATGATATGCCACTGAAGGCCGTTGATGTCGTGCTTGCCACGGGCATCAGCCTCGGTAGCCCAAAGCTTATAAAGCTTCTTCAGGTCTGGGTATTTGATAATCGGGGATATGCCGTAGCCAACCACGTTGTTGGCGAGCTGGCGCATAGCCTGACGATACCAACCAAAGTTTGCCTTTGCATATCGAGACCTGGCACGAAGCGTCGGATGTTCGTCGTTTGCTCCGTTAGGGCCAGGATCGGTTGGGGTCTTGAACTTCGGCGACGATGTAGCCGACTGATAGAAGGTCTTGCCACCAGTGAACGCGCCCCACACGGAGTTGACGAAACCTCTGATGCCACCACGCTTCATCGTGCGGTGCCGTATCTTCTCAGGTTGCGATGGCGGAGCTGGAGGCGGAACCGCTGTGGAGGATTTTAGGGAGAGAGTGGTGCGCTTAGACATTGGTATCTCTCCGAAGTGCGAAAATCTTTATCTTGTTCGCCTTCAATGGAGTGCCTGTCATCGCCCGGTACGCGGCCCACATGTCGGAAAGGATTTTTTTGCCTTCGAGTCTCGATGAATACGAAATGCTGCCCTGGGCAGGATTGGATACGGAATTCACGCCGAGCGATAAATTTTCTTCCAGATTTACAATTGCCTCGCGGAGTTTCTCCGGAGCCCAAAGGGAAAACATCATTCACACCTCCTTGCGCTAAGAGTATCCGACGATCCCGCCAGCACGCCTCTTGCGCTTCCTCACCTGTTGCTCGCCCACGGCCACAAGAGGCACCACTGCCTCGACCGCTGCATTGTTCGTCTTTTGTTCTTTGGCCGAGCCTGGCTGTGATATCTGGACCCCCCGGATGTCGTCTCCTTCAACCGTCTGACGCACAAAGGCGGCCATGGCTGACTTATCGACACCGTCGTATCCGATCTCACCCGTCTGCGGATCAAAGATCAGTTCAGGTACGTCACGATCTCTGGCTGCAAGATTCAAGTCCTTCCACAGCCTCGGCAGTGCCAGCTGCAAACCCTTCAACGCGGCATAGGCGTAGGCCAAGCACATCCACTCTTCCTCAGCCCGGCGGCCTTCCTTGTTTCTCCAATGCCACTTGCCTTCTTTGCGGAAGCGCTCCTGACACATCAGCTTGTCCAGATATGCCGAGCCAAGTGTCGACGGGATCAGGGGCTCCTTGTCGCCCTTGAGCTGCATGAGCCGGAAGATGCCGTCTCGTGCGAGGTGGGAGTCGATGGTGTAGTAGACGTTGCCATTCTTCTCCTTGCTTTGACTGGATCGCTTCTTCGGCCACACAAAGTCCATGCGGTGACGGTTGCCCTTGATCGCCCAAACGTTTCGATGGCGATCAAAGGAATTCGTGAACATGCGGACTTCGTCGGCGTAACCCTTGCCACCGAAGTCATGCGCTGATGCCTGAATGAACCACTTGGAGCCGTCGCGTTTGTAATACGGCCGATCCAAGAGGGAACGCAGAGCGGCATCTGAAGAAGCGTCACCAGGCTCGCCAAGGACCTTCCAGTGTCCGATGACACGGAACTGACCGAGCGCATTCCAGCCGATGACTGCAAGCTCGCGGGAAGCCATGGCGGCAAGGGCCGTACCTTCTTTGTTATCCTGGGTATCACCGCCCGCTGTGAGGACCACGACATCGTCGGGCACTTCCGCCGGGAACGGCTGCAGCATCGAGTTGACGGCCTTCGCATCCATGGCCGAGGTCGTGTACTCGTCCCAGACCCAAGCCAGCACGTTGTTCGTGAAGGTCTTTAGCTCCTCTGGCTTGCCCTGCGAGTTCAGCCAACGCTGGCAGATGCTCTTGTAGTTGGCTTGACCGGCGAAAGACAGCCATTGCGGAATGTGAAGGCCGTAGTGCCCTGGCGTTGTCGGCACATCCGTTGGCCGATATTCTAGGCTGCGGTCGAGCGCGATCTTGTCGCGGTCGGTGATCCTGCAGCCGCCGACGCACTGATACCAGGCGTCTTTCACGAAGCCGGTAATCTCATCACAGGTCCATTTGAAGCCGAACGTGCTGTCCTTGTCGCCCCATTCCATCACCTGATCGCGGTGGCAATGCGGACATGAAACCCACGGCACCCGCTTGTCGGACTTTAGGTACTCGGCATAGGTGCGGCAGTTATCCTTCGACAGCGGCGATGAGCCGACGCCGATCAGGGTATGCCAGTGAGCGCCGCCACGTTCTGCAAAGAGGGACTTCTTGTCGCCCTGGCTGCCCTTGGACGGCTCGTAGGCGTCTGCGGAATACTCGTCCATGAAGTTGAATGGGCTGTCGAAGCGACGGAAATTGTCGTCGGATGTCGCACCGATCAGGCGGATGCAGCCACCGTTTTTGAACTGGATCAAATTCCAAGAGCCAGGGATACGCTGATTGATCAGCCATTTGCTCTGGTCCTGTTCCTCGTTTCCATCCTCATCTCGCGGCTTGCAGCACGCGATCATCGGCTCGATGACCTCCTTGTAAAAGGCCTGCGCGTCGCCTTCTGTCGGCTGCGAGATCGTGACGGTCTTCTTCAGATATCCAGCGATGTACATCGCGATGGACGCGATGAAGAGTGACCAACCAATACGGGTGCCTTTCAGGATCGTGAGCTGACGGCAGGCCTCATCCATGAAGTAGTCGGAAAGTGCCGACTGATATCCGGTGTATTCCAGCCAACCTTCGCGCTGGGAAAGCTTATGATCGAGCCTGATGTTATTGTTGACCCAAACCTTGGGCGGCATGAATTCCGGTATCTTCAGGACTTCGTTGCGCAGCGCAACGCACAGCTGATCGAAGTTACGGATCGCCTCATAGACCAGCTCAGGTGGCAGGTCCTGGTCGTCTTGATCATCAAGCTTGATGGCGGATGGCAGGCGCACTGGTGCTTACCTCTCGTATTCGAGAGGGTCGTCCACCACCTTGATCTGAAGATGCTGCATCGCGTTGCGGACCTCCTTGTCGGCGATGCTACGCACGTGAGCAGACAGAGAGGCCTCGACATTTGCCGCTATGATATCCGGGATTTTGGCAATGACGGTGAGAACCGCCGCATACTCTTTCGACAGCTGATCCTTCACGTATTCGGTGGGAATGACCTTTCGCAGGTTCAGCATGGTTTCCCTCTGCTGATCGAGCGCGGCCCAGTAAGCCTTCCTGGCTTTCGACACGCCTTCGGGAACTTCACCGTCCTCTGACTGATATTTGGCGATGGCGTCTTCGACATCCTTCTTGCGAAGCCACCGAACAACGTCGGCAACATCGAATATCCAGGTCGCGCCGGTGGAGACATCCGCCTGCTGAACGACCGGGCAACCCTTTGCTGGCCAGCCCATGACGGTGTTGCGATGGACGCCGATGAGCGAGGCGAGCTGAGACGCGTTCACATGCCTGGAAGTGAGAGGGGGTGCTGAGCTGTCGTCGATATTTTGAGGTGAATTGTGCACCTCATCCGAATTCTTTTTTGATCTCGCCATCGTTGTGGAGCCTGAAAACCTTTGAATTGATTAGGTTTCGGCACGGTGCAAGATTCAATGCCGCCAGGATTTCCAGGGGGTGGCGCTGCACAACCCGTTTTCAAATTTTTATCCCGAGCGACGGAATGAGGCCTCCAATCCACCGCATGGCAGCCAAAACCCCAGGGGCCCCGTCGACTATTTTTCGGCCTCAGGTCGCGGCAAACCGGGCACAAGCGAGCGATATCCAATCAGCATAGCAGTCATGTCTGCCGCAACGTCTTCCAGTTCGACTTCATCGAAGCCGCCCGCACACCAAGTGTTATCTCGAATTACCTGGATGATCCCTGTGAGAAGCACGGCCTCACCATCCGTAAGGGGTGGCGTGGAATGACCGATACGGGCATCGCCCTCGATCATTCTGCGTGAAGTCCACCATCTGGCTGACCGATCCATCATGCCTCTACCTCGACGCTGTAAAGCTTCATGATCACCTCGGTAATCCTTACACGCTCAGGCGACGGACGAGCGCCGAACCCAAGCCCATGCGCTGATGCCTGTGCCAGCTGACGCTCCAAGGCAGTTAAGATGACGTGTATATCTCTTCCCGTTAACTTCATCACCTTCTCCCCCTGACCGACTTTGGATGCGCCTTTAGGGCACGCAGGCGCTCGCGTGGTGTGGATGGTTTCTGCTTCTCTGAAGCTTTGGCCTCAGACGCGGGCGGCATAAGGCGACCCTTACGGTCGACCGGAACAGGGTTACCGTTCCAGTCGAACATCATCGAATTGTCGAAGCACAGAGGGTACTCTTCTTGGATTGTGAGTGTGCTGCGGAACTGGAACTCGTCGAAGTTCATGCCGCCACCGCACGAACCTCAACACAGAAGACTATATGGGCCGGGATGAACCGCTTGTTGCGCCCTTCAATCTCGGCAAGGCAGAGCCAAATACCATCAGCATAGGCTTCCCAGCCCTCAGGGAGCCGCTCTTCGATGCCGGTCGTGTAGGTGATGATGGTGATCGTCTTCATGCCGCTGTTCCCTCACGAAGAGCCTTAAGGTCGAGAACAGCGTAATAGAGCGACAGGGCGTGAGCGGGGTTGTATGACCCGTTTGCCGAGGCTCTGAAAAACTCACTGATGATTTGGATGAGAAAATCGACGTGGGCGTCGAGTTCATTATTTGTTGAAGGCATCGCGATCTCCCAAATCGCGTTTCGATACCAAGATCGTGAGTCCTGGCGGAAATCGGCACAAGGGAGAAAGCGGAAAATCGTGCTAGATCACGCCGCAGTAGAACGGGCGGCCGTCAGTGCTTCTCCGATCTCGCGCTTCTTCGCGTCGAGCGCGTCCATTTTAGCTTTCACTGAATTGATATCGACCTGGGAATTGGCGATCTGCTCGGCGATCAGCGCCAAGAGCCTGTATTGCTCGGCAATGATCGGATTAATGACGTCGTCTTTCACGTCAGCGACGCGATATGCATTTTCATCATCGTAATTGTCGATCATCTGGCGGACCATCTGGCCGATTTGCAAATCGACGTTCAAGATTTCGCGGTAATATTCGCCGTGCAGTCGGATTTCGAGCTGTTTGGTGCTGTCGATGCCGTAATTTTTGGTGCCGAGTTCTATCAGACATGCGGAGCTGAGAAGCCCCATAATGTACCTCTGGAGGACCAACCCCTTCCAATGCTCTCTCGGCGTCGCCTGGAAGAAGTCCAGCTCAGAAACGAGATGCGCCCATACATCAGGCGTGCTGATCTTGTCGGTCGCTCGAAAGACGTCGGCCCAGCCTTCTTCAACGAGAACTATCCTCAAAAGCTTCGCCCGCTGAGCCTGCCAGGTCTTTTCACCTGCGATCTCATCGAGCTGGATCGAGAACGTTGAACGCCAGTGATCGAGGAGGGAAACACCCTTCTTGCCGACCATGCCTGCCGCAGCTTCATACATCGCATCTGGGAGAGGCGGCTTAGCCAAGTGGTGTGCCGCCATGGCATGCAGTTCATCCGACGTGAAAGGACGCTTGAACACGCGTTTCAGCAGTGACATGTATTCCGACCCCAACCTTAGGTTTCCCGCCACAATACATGACAGGAAACGTCAGTTGACGCCAGCCGCGACTGGTAGAGCTGCCAAAATGACAGCTCCGATGACGATGGCGAGCCCGATCCACTTCATGACGCCATCCTCATGACGGCTTGTTCCCACGACGTAATGCTGTCGGGTGGCTTAGGAGGCTCGTGGGGTGGAGGCGACCAGCCCAGTTGCTCTAAAGTTCGGCCCGCATCGAACGGGTATCTGACGACGTTGCAAGCGGCATCGAGGGCCTCGTCATCTAGAACGTCATCTTCCTCGGGGTAATAACGGTCGAGCCAGTCGAACGTTGACGCTTCGAAGACATCGATGTTTTCGAGCAACCACTGATATGCGGCTTCGCGTGATTCGAATGAAGCTGGTCGGTTGACCTGCTGCTCCACTTCCTGAATCGGCGAAATGAAACCCCGCTCTGGTTCGACCCATTCGACCGATGTTGTTACGAGGTCGATTGCGTAGTCCTGCAACGTCGTGATTGCCTCGAATAACCGGTCTCTACACGCGATCATGTGGTTAAAGGATGAAATCCATAGCGGCTCATCCGCGCACTCTTTCAGCAAATGGTGGTGAGAGATCGATGTCGAAAAGGCGACGATCAGCTTTGCAAATCGGTCGGACTTTGCCAGCTCGTGAAATCGGTCGTTCTCATGCTCAGCCATCCGCTGATCCCACAACGAGGGCCCCAGTTCGCGCTTGAGGTCCTGAATGGACTTGTGGCCACGCTGACAGATATCGGCTCTGTCAGCATCCGTCGGCAGCTCGATGCCGAGTGCGGCGGACACGGTCGAAAGGATATCGTCGATGTCGTCAGCAGGGACGATCTCTTCAAGGGCCATGATTTCATCGCATGCTGCCTGGATCGCCTGACGTTCGGCTATCTCAGCACGGTGCTTGGCAGCAACTGCTGCCATCTGGCTATTGCGTATGGCACGGCCGTCGAAGCGGCTGACGGCAGTCTCCAATATGTCGATCTGGGCAATGCGTAGCTGGGCGAGAGCTTTCTTTTGTTCAGCCTGCTCGATCTGGTCGTAGTAAGCCTGCGCAGCTATACGGAGGGTGCCGGACTTACCCCAGCTGATGAGGTGCTCGTACCGAGTGAGCCAGCGTAGTTCAGCGTCTTCGATCTTACGGAAATCTTGGATTGTTACTTCCTTCATGTGGACGTTCCCTTTTAGGATTTTTGTCTTGAGAAAATTGTTGGAGGGAAACAGTCCTGGCGCAAATAGATTCGTCATCCGCCGATCAGAATCTTGGCGACGCACCATCGGGTTGTGTAAGGTCAGCCGTCTAAGGGCGGGGGCGTCATGAATTACGTGAATTTTACTATCGGCGGAGCTTCGGCAGCTCCACAGACGTGGCTGACGACGATCTTGCCAGGACTGACCGTAGCCCTGGTTGCCGGTATCGTTCTTTTCGGCCTGAACTGGTTGAGGGAGTGGCTGACCAACCGGTGGAAGAAGAAGAATGAGGCGGAGGTCTTGGCATTCACGCTGGTTACCGAGTTCGACCGTCTGATCGCCGCATGTTCCGAAGTTGTCGACGATCCACTTCATCAAGACAATCATGGCGTCTGGGAGACGACTGTAAAAACCCCGTTGATCGAATGGCCAGATAACTGGAGTTGGGGTTCGTTCCCGAAGAAGCTCCAGTACCGCATCCGCTCGATCCCGAACAAAATCTACCTCGCGAACCGTCATGTAAGCAGCCTGAAGGAATACGGTGACGGCCCACCGGACTACGACGACGCTTTCGAGGAGCGAACATTCCGCTACGCCTGGATTGGCCTGGAGGCGGTATTGATCAACGATATCCTCGCTAAGGAATATGGCGTTCCGCTGCTCGACAGAGGTGACTGGGACCCAGAAGACCGGTTCAAGCGTGAAATCGAAAAGATCAGCAAACGCCGTGAGGATGAGAAGGCACATCCATGGCCTCAGCCCGACTGGATGCTGCCGGATGTTCCGGCCGAGGAGTTGCAGGAGCGGCACAAGAAGCTTGCCGTCGACCTAGAAGCGGCCCAAAAACGGCAGGCAGCACGATGAAAGAAAAGATCAAGAGTTTCATCCCGACCGCCGCTGGGCTGTTTACCGTTTGGATAGCCAATGGTCAGCTAGACGCATTCCACGAGAAACTGAACAAGGTCTGCTATAAGACCGACCCGACAGGCACCTACGGCGACTGTGATTTCGACAGCTCGCTGCTGTTCTTGACCTGTTTGCTAGCCGGGGTCGGCGTCGGCATGCTGACGCATTATTTCGTCGTGAAAGAGCATAAATGATAAAGGGCCCGGAGGCCCTCTCGATTATCGCTTGAGCTGATGGCTTAGGAGATCGTCGCCTGTCCGAAGCCGGTAGTCCGAGAGGTTCACAACCGTCTTGTGCTTGTCCTTTTCCGCCTGAGCTTTCCGGAAGGCCTGCTTCACCTCGTCTATGGTCGGGTTTTTGCCCTCCACCTTACGAACGCGAGCTGCGCCGACGATATTGCGGATTTTCTGGTAGAAATCGCGAACGTCGATGAAAACCTGCATCGCGTCGAGTTTCTCGGCTGACGGGCCGTACTTCGATAGCACTTTTTCCAGACTACCGGCCTTAGCCATGGTGAAATCGTAACTCAGGCTTTCAGGCTTCTCGATCAGGATCGCCATAATGTCGTCGGCCGAGTGACCGGCTGCCATTAGCTTGACTAGAAACTCATCCGCGACCACGTTGTGATCCAGGGACATGCCAGCCAGCAGTGACAGGTCAGAATAATCTTTCCAGCGGCTGATGTTCGGGTTTAGTGCCGACACCAGCTTGTCTGCAGCCTGTGACTCAAACGACTGGTACCGCGCAAAGTTAGCCTCCTGCTTCGAAAAGAACGTAGGGCCATGCCGCTTTGCCTGCGGATATCGTGGAAACTTTCTCCGGTCGCCCCACGTCACGTCGATATGATTTTTCACCGGGCTTGGTCCGACCTTCACCTCGAAATTGTAACGATGGACGATCTGACCATTGGTGTTGATGACTTCGGCTTTCCGGTCAAAAGCGGTCAGCACGATGCCTTTTTCGGCAAGGCGCGGTGTCATCAAGGTGAAAGCTCTTTCGAATTCCCAGTCATCGATCTTGCGCATGTAAAGCAAATCGATATCGGCAGTTTCGCGGATGGCCTGAGGGTAGGCGTAGCCACCCTTGATGGTCGGTTCCGCCTTAATCTCAGCAAGGATGTTTCGGAGAACTTCCTCGCCAGTTGCCCGGGCCAAGGCCCGCCCAGCGTCCATAATGCGGACACACTCGCGAGTGACCGGATCGGTCACGTAGCAAGCGGCCTCAATGCGTTGTTTGAATTTCTTTCCTTCGATCAGGGTGGTGTCTTCAGACATCTGTTTTCTCCCAGTTGACCCGGGAGAATTTTTTCGGCGTCGGCTTGCAAGAAACGAATTACGGCCGTGGCAGGCGCGTCTTATGATACCGGATCGAGGCCGCCAGGGTCGTGGCGTTGACGTGCTCGTTATAGGCAGCGAGCATTTCGCCGTCGTAATCGAAGAATGCCCGATGGTGGGTGTGCACTTTGAATGCCATGATGAGTTTGACCTTCGATCCAGGCTTGGTCCATGGGAAGTTCTTCAGCTTTGGCACCTCGCCGCGCTGCGACATGTCGTAGGCATCTCGGATACGCCTCTTCGCTGCCGAGAGGTCATTGCCACGGGCAAGGATGCGGTTAGCCGATTCAACGTCACGATGATGGTGCTCAAGCTTTCGGCCAAATCTTTCAAAGCGCTCGATAACCGTTAGACGTTCGGGTCTCTGGTAGTATCCCTCCACGCCGCCGACGGTGCCATAGAACATACCTGGCTTGTATTCAGGTCTGCCGATCCAACGGAGGTCACGAGCGATAGGGCCTACGGTGTTGCCATGAGCCGCACGAGCTGCACGCGAGGACGCTTTCCAAGCCCGTCTGTCACGTTTCTCCTGCTTGTTGGCTGCCGTAGTTTCCTCGACGAGTTTCCGATTGTAGGCACCGCCTTGGGGCGTCTTACGGCGAGACCAAAAGAGGATGTCATGCTGACCCGTACCGGCATCACCGGCACTACGGGTGCCGCCCATAATAATCCACCAGAGATACTGCGCCTGAATATCCTGGGCTTTGATCTCGGCCTTCATGTTGTCGCCGTCAGCCGCATTGGCAGGAATAACTTTCCACGCCTTCGCCGATGTCGTGAACACGCGAGGTTTCTCAATAGCGCCACTCTTTGTGTAGGCAACCAGCCTGTCTCGGACTTTCCAGGCAGCCCTGGTGATGGTGGTAGCCAGTGCCTTGGGCAGCACCTGCTGACCGAGCGCATCCAGCTCACGCCGGTATTCGTCCGGGTTTCCTTGAATGCCGATCTGAAACATCAGCTCACCTCACAAAAAAAGACCCGGCAGCAGAAATCCGCGCCAGGTCAGGTGGAGGCGCGAAGGAATAGCAGCCTCGATTGGAATGATGGTTGGGCTTGGCGCTGATTGGGTCAAGGGATCATCTCCGTCACCGGCATCTCGATACGTAGGTCTGCCGTCAGAAAATCGTCGTATGTGCGCGAGATCGCGACCAGATCACTCCACAGCAGCTTGATCTGATCCTTGGCCCGAGCCTCAGCCAGTTCGTCGATACGCGTGATCAGATCGCCGAGCGCAGTCGACATCAGCTTAACGGCTTCCAACTCGATCACCCTTGGCAGGGTGTCGCCCATCAGCATGGCGTCGATTACGTCCTCGCAAGAATGCAAGTGATCCATCACAGGCCTCCTGACGATAGACGGCTTTCGATACTATCGAGCCGTGACTCGATCATTGTAAGGCGGCTCTCGCAGGTCTTGATCATGCCGTAGAGATTGAGGTTATCGCCCAGCATGGTCGACAAGGCCATCGAGGGGAAGTTGCCGAACAGCAATCTTGCCAAGTCCTTGTCCGACAGGGCATCGTAGACGTCGGCATTCGAGCCAAGGATAAGTCCAAGCGCGCTATTGCCGCTGGTCCAGAAACTTGATGCGTACGGCGCGTCAGGGTCGCACAGCTGTTCGACAAGAGGGATCATGTCTGCGTCAGCCAGATGACTATGTACCAAACTTGTCCCGCCCCAAAGCCTCTTATGCATCGAAATATCGTCGTAGATCGACGGACCTTGCGGCACGTCATCAATACCGCCGACCTGCGCTCCGCCTACCGTGAGATTGTAAATACGATCCTGGTCGCCGCTGCCGCCACCCGGCTCCAAGGATTCCAGCTCATCCCACAGAGCCTCCATCTCTGCCTGGACGGCTTTAACAACCTCTTCGAGGGTATGGATGCGCATGAGAGTGGCGCTGTAGGAGGTGTCTGTGCGAGTGGTAGTGGCCATTGCAGGGTGTCCGGAGGTGATAGGAGTAGGTTCCTATCGACGGCTGAAATGACCAACTAAATTTTCAAGGTCTGCTGCGTTGGGAGGTCGACGAGGTATTGGTGCGGCAGCTGCCGACGGTATTTTCTGGCCAGTCGAACCGCCATCGGAGCTAGGATGGATGAGAGGATCACCTGCAAGGTGGATATCTTCGCTAGATTGCGACCGGATTTGGTGTCGGACTTGGAGAAGCCCAGGCCATTCGCGAGCTGCGCCTGGTCCTCGTCCTGCGCCGCCAACCACATGACAGCCTTGTGAGCCCGCACCAGAGCCTCAGGGCCGTCACACTGTGCGAGACGACAATTGAGATTCAATTTCGGATCATTTCGTTTCAAAAGTATGGAGTAATGGGGGGAAGACTTCGATTCACTCATTCAGCTTCCTCCAAAGCAACCTCGTCAGCCGGATCAAAATAGCCGTCGTCGTGCTGATCAGGATCAGTTTCCTCTTCATCAATGAAAGGGGGATCGAACGGTGGTCGGCCAAGCTCCCAGCGGCGTTTCTGGGCGGCAGAGGCATCAGGATGGCGACCGGTCATCTCCAGGTAATAGAGACGAGCCTCAGCCCTCCTGGAGCCCTCCTGGTTATTAAACCCGGCGGCCCGGAGAGCATCGCTTATCAACGCCGGGAATGGACCGTGATGCCCACGGCTCTCGTAATATTGGGCCACGAAGCCAGCAAACGCGGTCGCCAGAACCGTATCGATGTCATCGGTCTCGGGCAGACGTCGATGTTTGAGACCCGCTCTCCAACGAGCAGTCCGTGCTGCTCCAGCGCTGATAGACACCTGATCCATACTTACCTGCCGTCACACCGTGATCATTACCGTCACAGTGTGATCGTCGGCGATGCAAGAAACGTGGGCTTTCCGTTGGCGAAATCAGAATAATTCGTAATGCCAGCGAAATAAGTTGTTTTAATTTATTTTAATTTACGTTTACCGTCTCCAAATCGGACTTTGCCCCGGCAAAACAATACCTTTGACAATGTTGACATCTTGGACATTAGCTCCGTATCGATACGAGTGAGGCATGTGATGATCGACTTTTTCGAAAACAAAGCCGAAGTTCCGGGAGGTTGGCTCTTGTCGCCACTGCGCGACGTCGTCACTGCGGGCGACTACGCAGGCTCACAGCTGTTAGCGGGAGAAGCCATCCTTGCGTTGGCTGACAAGATCGAGCGTGACGGAATTGCGCCGGAGATGCAAAAGCCCTTAGCTGACCTTATCCGATATCTCGTGCAGCTGCCGCTGCAACGCGTAGAATAACACCTCGGATGGTTCTGCAAACCTGATCTGCAGCGCAGCTGCCACGGCAAAACGTGGAGCACCTAGATTAGCTGTTATTTATCCTCTCTTGTATTAGGCGAGAGCTGCAAAAATTGAAACCGGCTAAGGGATTGATTTACCAGCTAACGTCAACGTTATTTGTGGTTCTTTGATTCCCGTTTTCCCAGAGCGGGTCAGGTCAACACTTGTATTTATTCCCGTTTTCCCAGAGATAAGCTTTGATTTATTCCCGTCGTCCTAGGAAGTCCGGAATAAATAGTTGTTGCATTTATTTCCGCCGACGAAAATCATAGGAATATATCCATTCCGAGAATTCACTATGACCGCTCAGAGGCCCGTCCCTAAACCACCAGCAAAACGTCAATCGTTCCGCCCGTCAACTCGGGGTAGCTTATCATCTATCGTGAACGATCCTGGTTCATTTAGGGACCTAGCCCCAGAAAGCCCAAGACCGGCCGAGCTGTTGATGGGTATCCGTGCCGAGGACGGCGTAACTTTGTCTGCCCTTGATATCAGTGTCTGGGAGATGGTCCTTTCCTGGACCTACGACGTCGACCCGGCAATGGAAGCCCGGGCCTACAAGATACCCACTTCTGCTCTCCGGCGGTTTCTCGGCGACTTTATCAAGCGAGATGAGGTGGTTTCCAGCTTCAACAAGCTCTCGGGCGTGAAGCTGTCATTTGGTCACGCCGATAGGCTTTATAGCGGCGTCTCGATGCTAACGACGTGGAGCGAGGCTACCAAGCAAGATGAATTCCTTGCTTGGCAGTTTCCGGAACCTATCCGTATCATCATGTCCGACATGAAGGCTTATGCTCACATCGAGCTGGCTGCTATCGTCGACAAGAAAAGCAGCAAATATTCCACCGCGATTTACAAATGGCTGGCCTTGGAAGCGGCCAAGCGGAAATGGGTTGCCGGATCGGATAATCGGTTCTGCATTCCGATAACCCCAGACGAACTGGCTGACCTCGTTGATTTTACTCGTGACGAAAAGGGCGACTACAACATCGGGAAGCTTTCTGCGGTCGTCGCGGCTCACGAGAATGATTATGGCTCTGTCAGGCGGTTCAAGGCGTTTGGACGTCCTATTCACGCGAAAAGACGCGGCCGTCCGGTTGAAGTGTACGAATTTACAGTGGAGCTTAAGGCTCCTTCTCCGCAGCATATCAAGCCGAGTTACATCCCGACCAACTTGCGAGAGCTGAATGTCGGCGGGATCGACGATCCTCGTTACATGGTTAGGAGTGACACCTGGGTCCGAGCGGAGCGGGCTTTCAAGGATGCAGTCCCGACCTACCTGCATCACAACTTTTGGAAGCTCTGGACAGTAGCGTTGTCGGAAGCCCTGAAGGGCACCCCGCTCACGGTCGGATATCATAAGCGAAAGTATCGCGGTCAGTCATTGCTCGATCAGATCGAGACCGAGGGAGCGAACTACGCGGCCTGGGGTGTCATCGTCGAGGAGGCGAATGAAGCCGACCTTATTGATTATCTCTCCGCAGACGTCTCGCGTGGTAACAAGGTGATCACCTTAGCTGAATGCGACCGTCGCGAGCGTGCAGGGTGGAAGGCTGACAAGAAGCGTGCCCATATCATTAGCTACTATAATCGTCAGCGGTCGTCCTCGGTCACTGAGGAATTGGTCCTGCCTGACAATGAGGTTGTAGGGCAGGAAGAGGCCGATACCTTCGATCCTGCGGCCTACTTCGAGTTCGAGCCGGAGCCGGAACCGGAACCACAGCCCGCAGTGATGAGCTTTGATAGCTGCTCCGAAATCAGCCTTCGTTTTAAGCCGATGCACCTCGATTTCCTCGAATCGATAGTGTTTGCCAAAATTAAGTCAGGTGAGACCGGCGGAAAGAAGGTGACGGTTGTGTCAAGCTACCACGATCATGACGCAGGTGGCATCGATACCTGGCATCAGGAAATTGACGTAAGCTTCGATGAGTGGTGCCAGCTTCTTACGGAGCTTCAGCCACACATGGATGGACAGGAGATTTATCAATGACCGCCGAGCCCGTTAAGTCAGTGCTGCCATCTTGGCGTTTTGCCTTTACCAATGAGATGATGGCAGAGAGCAAGCGGTTCTTCCAACGTGTGGAATCAATGCCATTGTACGAAACGCCAGAGAGAATGGCGAAATTGGCAGCGTCGTTTGCCCGGGACCTACCAACGGACTATCCATTGATCGCAAAGGTTGACCAGAAATGTGGTGGCGTTGTCACCGAGGCGATCCTGCACCTCGGCCGTACATACTGGAACACTAGACAGCCTGGGTATTTCTACCAGCTCGGTCGAGCTTTCGAATCCCTGCCGCTTCAGGATATCGAGGTGACCGTTCAAAGGAGGATGCGAGCGTTCGTTGACTATGTCCCGGCGAAGCGTCCACAAACGAAGTCCCATCTAACTTATTGAAAAGGTACCGCTTTACAACGCGCGGTACCTCCACTACATTCCCTTCAACGCCAACCGCTCTTTGGAGCCGCATCGAATGAAGTCCTTCACCATAAATCTATGATGCCATCGCATCGTCCGCCGGTCTTTCGCCGGTGGTCTCGGATTTATTGTGACTTGAAAGGGCTTCTGACGTGGCGTTCTGCACCCACTATTTCACCAGCGATCAACATTTCGGCCATGCCCGCATGCTCGAAAACCGTCCTTTCGCATCGACGGATGAGATGGATCGCTACATCATCGACGCCCACAATGTCGTCGTGAAAGACGCCGATATCGTCTGGATGCTCGGCGATTTCTCTTCCCACCAGGATAGCCGCACAGCCCAGATTTTCGGGCAGCTGCGGGGTCGTAAGCGCTTGATCTTGGGCAACCATGACCTGGACCATTCCGGCAACGTCCGCAAAGGCATTGCGGCCTTGGCCTGGGACCAGCCGCCAACTCACTATGCCGAGGTCAAGCAGGATAAAGAACGCATCATCCTGCATCACTACGCCATGCGTACCTGGGCGGCATCTGTCCATGGCTCCTGGCATTTTTTCGGGCACTCTCACGGCCGCTTGCCTGCGTATGGCCGGTCGCGGGATTGTGGGGTCGATTGCCCCGATACGGGCTTCGCGCCGCAGACCTTTCTCGCGTTGACCGCACGCATGCGTGATGCCGAGGTCGTGTCGTGAAGAAGGAAGATATCGAGCGTTTCCGCGAGCTGTATCCGCACTGGTGGGATGAAAAGCTGGAATCGCTGCCGAACGGTTACGTCGACCTGCTCGCGGGATTGCTGCATCAGTGCGACCTGATCGCCGTTGATCATGGTGATACGTCGCCTTGGGTCACCCTGCATTTCGAGCAGCTGGACGATGAGGGCGGGCTTTTCAGGGCCTACGCCGCACCGCTGGTTGATTTCGAAAAGTGGACTGACGGCTCGGCGATTGCGCTGATCATTGCGCTCCAGTTTTTCAACGAACGCCAGAGCCTTATCTGCATGGTCTGCGGCCAGCCTTCCGGCGACACTCTTTGTGAGGAGCACCGCAATGCCGATTGAAGACATCCGCGCTCGTCAGCGCCAGAGCCTTACCAACGCAGCGCACAGCAGGCTCTGGCTGCAGCTCTCAGAAGAGATGTCGATGCAGCAAGATCATTTCCACCAACTGCAGGCGCTGCACGGCAAATACTGTCATGGCACAGTCGCGACACTGCCCGATGGCTGGACCGATATCGTAAAAAAATTCCTGGGTGAGATGGATGATATCGGTGATCTCGTCGATGCCGTCTCCCTCCGCTTCGAGCGCAGCGCAGACGGTGCTCGCGCATTTGCGTTTCCCGAGATGTCGCGCTGGCATCCACACCAGATGAACAGCTTGCGCATTGCTCAACGCGATCTCTTGCATGTGTCTCGGGAAACCTGCGAGCGGTGCGGAAAAGGCAACGCGGCTCCTATTGCAGTCGGCGATGGCGGCTTTTTCCTGTGCGAGGAACATACGGCGGAGGTCCAGGAACAGCTGACTGCGTTGACCGAGGCGATGGATGACAGAGCACGGTTTCGCGATAGCGTTTCCGATATACTGCCACCGACGACCGCACTTCTGCTTCCTATGACCGAATACAACACGGCGATCATGCGCAAAGCTCTGCTCGACATCAAAGCAATCGTCGAGGCTAAGGGCCTGGTCGGGCATGTAACCGCAACCAAAGTCGTGGAGAGCGAAGGCCAGCTTTTTTTGACTGTCCGGTTCGGCCCTCAAGTTGATCCGGGGGCGCAGTTTGAGATCGCCGACATTGTCAAGCATGCCGAGTGGGAGAGCGATCAGGCCTCGCTGGCAGCGAACAAGGAGGATCGCGATGACGCACGATGAATTCGTCAACCACATCCGCGAGCGCTACGCAGACCTCTTTGACCCTGCAAATACCGACCAGGACTGGCAGTACCTCATCACCATCGGCCCAGGCTGGTGGCCGTTGGTCGAGGAATACTGCGCGAAGTCCCAGGCACTCCTCCGCCAACATGGCGAAATCGGGAAGTGGTTCCTACGCCAAATCAAGGAGAAAATCGGCGAGTTGCGTATCTACGTTCGTCCGGCTCCACACGAAGGTCTCGACTTCGATCCCCCTGTGCCCACGGCGGTGCAGGAGTTGTTGAGCGACCTGCGTAGTGAGATCGTCGAACGAGCCAATGACACTTGCGAAGAGTGCGGAGAACCTGGCGGGCTGCGCGTCATCGACGGGTGGTATCGCACCTGCTGTGACCGGCATTTCGAAGAGTGGCAGCAGAGAAAGGCGTCCAAATGACCGACGAAAAGGCCCGGAAGATTGCACTGTTGGATGCCGCTCGTGGACGCATCGAAGCCGCCCGCGCTGCTGCCAAGCCGTACGACGATGTTCTGAGCGAATTCCGAGCGGGGTTCTTCGGCGACCGTGATCAAGCCTGGATCGAAACATTTCATGCTATCCAGCGGGAGTATCGCGAGGACATTGACGCCTGGGCGAAAGCTTTCGTCGATTTCCATCCAGTTGGACATCAGCGTACGGTCGAAGCAATCACCGCGTGGGCTGATCAGCTGCCTTGGCCGGGCGACCGTGAGGGGATTGATCAGGCAAGGATGGCCGTCCGAATGGCGGTATCGATGCGGATGTCCTATGGTTCGGAGCAGAAGACCTATTCGTTTTTGGAATTTGCCAAGGTGCTCAACGTTAAAGAGCACTCTATTTGGCACATCATTGACGTCGGCGACATACGCCCGCACTCGATCACTGACGACTTTCAAAGCAAGCCTCTGCCTGAGGTGATCGACAGCCTCCGTTTTTCGGAAATCGACGTCGATGTCTTCCGCGACGAGTTCCGACGCCGTCGACACGAAGATTTTATCCTTGCTTACCCTGACGTCTATAAGCCTGACGAGGGCCAAGGCGCTCGTGGTCTCGAATTCGGACCAGGTTGGACAGGGATTGCATCCGAGTTCTGCGATCAATTACGGCTATGGGCGGCTGACGGCTGGAGCGTTCGCTTGCGCTGGGGCAAGGAAAAATTCGGAGCCTTGCGCCTTTTCACCGACGGCTATCACGTCGCATCCACACCGCTACAGTCATACTGGCTGTCACGCTTGCGAGAGCGAGCCCGTCGGCAATCGCTGCGTACGTGTCAAGAATGTGGTCAGCCAGGTCGCCTGCGTTGGGGGGCTCATGCAGCGACACTCTGCGACCGGCACAAGCATCTGGTCGGCGAGCTGCGTGCAGAAGATGGTGTCATCCTCGATCCTGATCGGACGGATGAGAATGACAAGCCGACGTGGACCGACGCTGAACTCGGTCTCGATCCAAGCGTGACCATGGACCTTGTAAAGCAGATGGAGATCGATTTCCGGCCATTTCTGTCGCCGGACCTCAAGCTCGACGGCACCGATCAGGAGCTGGCTGATCTCCGCAAAAAGCTGCTGGCGGTCGACAGGGCCATCGGCAGATATCATGAGGTGAAGTTCCAGCTGCGCCGTCGCGGCTACGAGATCGCCATAAACCGCGAGCATCCGATATCGACGGTCGACGAGATCAAACACAGCGCGATCATTGCTGAGATCGAACAAATTATGAGGGGAGAGCAGTCGTGATCGCTAACGACAACAACCCGCGCGGTAGGACCCGGGATTACACTTGGAGCTTAGAATTTCTTGTCCACTACCTGATGGCACCCGGTTGCAGAGTGGTGCTAGATGAGCGCCAGTTTGAAGTTCTGAAGGCGTATCTGGCTCACATAGATGCGATTGGCGAGCACACAAATTTTCAGTTGGAAATGTGCGTCGACTATAGGGATTCCACGACTTCGGCAGGTTACAGTGTTGCATGGGATAACGACGGCGACCCGTTCGAGGACGATCTTATCGGCACCATCATGGAGCAGATGGTGCAGTCGCTCGGTTTTACTGGAGGCTCCATCATAAGCGAAGGCTACATGATCGACCTAGCCGATATCGATCAGCAGATCGCTGAAATCCGTAAGCGCGTGGCCGCTCGGCACAATATGTGACTTTCGAACTTAAGCGTCGATCAGTTCAATTGCTGCTTCCAGGACGTCGGTTTGCTGAGGGTTTCCGGCACCTCTTTCCCGTCCAGGAGCAGCCGCATCATCTCCAGCTGACGCGCTTCCTCGACCGGATCAGGCTCCGGCCGATCAACGTCGTAAGCCCCGAGCATCTCGTAAAATGTCCCGACATAGTCGATCCCGAGGGCGTTCATGACGTCGTCGCGGTCGACATCAGGGCTCGCATAATAGCGCTCTATCCAGTCAATTATCGTCTCGTCACCGAACCTGTCACGGATGACTTGGATATCGGCTGCATAATCTGATCGGACCCGCTCAGGGCGATAAACTGGCATAGGACAAAATTCCTTTTGCGGCCGATGAATTGCCACCGCACACTGATCGAAAAGATTGGTGGCAGAGTATCATGGCAGAGCGAAAATGGACACATGACGAGGCGACCCAGCTAATCGAATTGGCTGAGGCAGGGCTCACAGTTGAGGAGATCGGTGAGAGGCTCGACCGCACCCCTGGGGCAGTGCGGGTCAAAGCAAATCGTATCGGGATCGAGAGCTTTTATGAGCGCGATATCGGAAAGTTTCCGGCGAAGCGGCGGTCTGAAAAGCTTGATTGTATGATGTGCCACCTGCCCATGGTCTCCACTTGGGCAGGAAATCGCATATGCGATTGCTGCAAGAAAACCGAGCTATATCGGTGCGCTTAGAAAATCATTCTAAAGAGGCAGTTTTCAGCAGTTTGGTCCGAAATCCATCCAAACTGCTGAACGTATTGATTTTGCAGCCGAAGAAATAAGGCACTCAAAATGGAATGTTACTACTTTCCCCAAGGATAGCTAAATGGGGAAAATAGTAACACGGGTTTCGACACGTTTTTTGCTTTTTTATCAAAGGGCTAGGCACCACGGAGATCGACATTTATCTTGCTCCCACGTCAACAAATTTGGAGTAAGACATGGACCGTGACATGCAAGAAGCCCAGCGCCTCTACCAGAAATCTATTGCCTCGTATCAGCGTGGAAGCCAGATGCTCGCGAGGATACGAGAACACCTCCGTCGTCAGCAGACCGATGATGACACGCCTCTCTCGCTTGAGCGAGCAGTATGCCATCCGATCCTCGGGGGCACGCTGTGCGTCGATCCGACGGCTGATGTTCCAGGACCGAGCTTTACCGTGGCCTCCCTCCGCCGGGCAATCCTTAAAGGTGACCTTCAGTGCGTCCACCATGGACGCCTGCAATTTGTCACGCCCGCGCAGCTTCGCGCGTGGGTCACCCGTGGGTCGGATGGAAGCATTCCCCGCGTTTCTGCGCCGAGACCACCATCACCTCTGACGTCGGTAGCACCGACGCTCAATGAAAAGCGTCAGGGCAGCGCATCCGTGAACCTTGCCTTGGCCGCACTCGATTCCATCGGTTCGTCGGCTCTTCCTCTTAAAAAGGGGAGGAAGTAATGGGTCGGAAATCTGATGGCATCCGCGCGTGGTACGACGAAAAGGCCAAGAAGTGGCATATTCGAGACCCTGATCCAAACGCACCAAAAGCAAAGTGGTCCTTGGGATTCGGCAAGGAAGTCGAAGGCAGCGAGGCCAGAGCCTGGCGTGAGGTTGAGAAATATAAGGCTGAGAAAGAGGCTGGTAGCCGACTTCACCTCCAACGGCAGTCGACGGCGGATGTCAGGGTGTCGGACGTGATAGCGTTCTACGCTGATCGCCGTATAAACAATTTCGTTCCATCAGCTAAATACAAGCATCCCTTGTCGCGGATTTATGATGTGAAAATCCGTCTCAGGGTTCTGTTGGCTTTTTTCCAGGACCTCCCGCTTGATTCAATCAGTCTGATCAAGTGCGAGGATTTCGGTAAGTTCGTCCACGTTCGAGAGATCGAGCGTCAGCGCAAGCTTTATGATCGGCAGGTCGAAATCTATCACGAGAAGCTGGAAGCCTATCGGAAGAAGGTTGCGGCCCGCGAGAAGTTCATAGCTGACATGGCAAGCCGTGGTCGCTCGCGGGTACTGCCAGAGTTGCGTAGCAAACCGCCAGCGCCTTTAGAACCATTCAATGCCGCGCTTTTTCCATATCGCCCATCTGCGGCGAGACGATATCTCGAAGAACTCAGCGCGGCGATCTCCTTCGGCGTTTACTATCAGATGATCAAACATAAGGTTGTCATCCCGCTGCCGCCTAAGTACGACGCCCGGTCTTCTATGCTGTCGCTGGAAGAAATCCGCAAACTGATCATGACAGCCTGGCGTGCAAAAGGCATGGGTTGGATTGATGGCAAGCCCGTCAAAGGCCTCCACGTCAAACGTCATCTCGCCCGTTTCATTTTTTTGGCGATTACGACGGGATCGAGAAAAGACAAAATCGAGCGCGTCAGTTTCGTCAACGAAAAGGATCGGCCTTGGATAGACCTTTGGCAGGAGATCGGACCGGATGGAAAGCCGGAGTGGAGAGGTCGGTATCACCGGCTTGGTGATGATGAGATCGAGCACAAGACGAAACAGGCCCCGGACATGCCTATCCCACCTCGGATCGCTAAGACGCTCGCCCGCTGGCGCAGCCAAGGCATCAAGTATCCATGCGCGCATCCCTACGCAGCAAGCGGTCGTTCTGAGCCAGGAAATGTCAAAGACGGCATGAGGGCTTTGTTTAACGAGGTGCTAGGGGAAGATAACGACGTGGTAGTCCACACTTTCCGACACACTGCCGCAACATGGATGGCGGCTCAAAAGGACCTGCCCTTGCCATCTATTGCGGCATACCTCGGCATGACGACTGAGACGCTCGTAAAGACATACGCGCACTACCGGGAAGAAGATTTGCAGAAAATTGCCGAAGCGATCTTCGATTCAAATCGTGACACGCACAAGGCTAAGTTGCGCGAAACGGAGCGGAAACGCAGCGAGAACGTCCGACAGAAATCGACAGTTATCGACAGAATGGAAATTAAGCGAAGTGCATGAGAATTGACGAGATGAAACGAAAAAATCCTCTTGCGCCTTGGAAATCAAGCATTTATAGACACTCTCACTGGTCACGGAGTGTAGCGCAGTCTGGTAGCGCACGTCGTTCGGGACGTGGGGGTCGGAGGTTCGAATCCTCTCACTCCGACCAGCTGAAAATCCAGGCATTGCAGGATTTTCCACCCAATCCCGAATTTTTCAGAATATCTCGCCCCATCGCAACGGACCGCTTCGCCGTCCGCCCGCATCAGCCCGTTCGTATCCGGCTCTTACGGCGTGGCCTGCTCGGGCCGAGCATTCGGCGCCACATTGTCGGCCACCTTGTTGCCGTAACTGGCGCGATAGGTGCCGTCCGTTCCTGGGAAGAGCACGTATTCCACGCCTTTCACCACCGCCGTTTCAAGCGGAACGGGCGCGCCGTTGTGGGTGAGTTCCTGAAGCCGGCCGCGTTCGGTTGATGATGGCAGCATCGCCGTCAGCATGCCATGCGTTCGCTGGTCGCCGGCGATCGTGAAGGCGAGGCTTTCGCCGTCCCATTGCTGGTTGAGAATGTCCGTCCGCGACCTCCCGTCCATCCAGTCCAACATCTGCCGCGCGGAGACCATGGGGACCTCGTATTTCTGCGCCAGTTCCATCAGGAATTTGTCGAATTCGTTGTGGAAGTCGTAATGCGTTCCGAAGGCGCCGAAGAATTGCTCCGGCCCAAGCGCCCGCTGGATAAGCCCCTCGACCGCAGCACGATCGTCGTCGAAGATCTCGTCCACCAGATGCGTTTCCTGCTGATAGACATTGATCAGCTCGCCCTTCTCGGTGCTGAACCGCATCGGAATGCCCGAACCTGTCAGGAAGCCGGTGCGGCCGTTCACCCAGGCCTTTGGCCAGTAATAGTAATTCATGTCGAAGCGAATGCCCCAGTCCCGGCCGATCTTGGCCTGGGAGGTGTAGTCGCTCCACACGATGCAGTGCAGGCGGCTCGCCTCTTGCACCGGGACATCGGGATAGGCGGCACGGAAGCGCAGTATATCTTTTGCAAAGGCAAGGTCGAGAGAGGCCCTGGACCAGTTCTGGCAATAGGTGCTGGCATGCGAGCCGAGATCGAAGCCCGCCGCCGCATAATCCTTGGCCGCATGCGCAGTCAGTCCCGATTCGGCGTAGAGCCAGGAGGTCGCACGCGCGCACTCCCATTTCGACACGTCGCAATTCTTGTCATCCAGAGAAAGCATGCGCTCGAAGGAATCGCGCGTGCCGCGTTCCGTTCCGTGGTCGTCGGCGGCCATGACGAGCACCGCCTTGTGGCGCTTCGGGAAGTACCAGAAGCGGGGGATGGGCGCGCCGTCGCGTTGCAGGTGCTCGATCAGGTTCGTCAGCAATCGCATCTGCTCGTCGGCCTGGGGAACGTGGACGCGCGATATGTCGATATAGTCGGGCTGCGGGTCGGTGGCGGATTGGCCGTAGAAGAGATCGTTCGGCCGGATCGGCGCAAGTCCGTCGCGCTCCTGTCCCGCCCATTGCGGATTTCCCTGCCGGGTGAGAACGACCGACTGCGGCAGGTCGAAGGCGAATGCGGCAACTTCTCCCCCCGCTGTGCCGACGCTTCGAAGCGTCAGGGCCGGCATCGGGCTCTTGTCGGTATGGCTCGAAAGCGTGGCGAGCGTTTGCGTGTCGGCGCCGGTGCTGTACCGCCCCGCAGGACCGTGGAACCTGATATCCGCCACGAGCCCCTGTCCGGGCGCCTGCTGCGTGTCGATCGAGAGCTCTCCCTCGGCGATGGACGGGCCCGTCGTTTCGAGCCCCGCAAGCTTCGCGAGTTCCGCGGACGGCCGGATCGCGATCAGGTGTCCGCCGCTATTGACCCAGCTCTCAAGCGCCGATGCCGAAGCAGCCGGCACAGCGCCTGCGGTCATCACCAGCCGATGCTCGGCAAGGACCGTGGACTGCAGCGATGAGGCGCCGATCGTCAGGAAGTTCGTAAACCCCTCGGCTCGCAGGATTTCGGAAAGATAAGGTCCAAAGGGCGCATCCTCGCCAAGCACGAGCAGGATCGGCCCGCCGCGACCCTGGTCGAGCGGCGCCTTTGCCAGAACGGAGAATGTCCAGTCATGAGCGGCCTTGCCCTGCAGCGAACTGCGCACCTGGATGTCGGCCTCCGGCAGCGGCTGGTAGCTGCGGAAGATCGCGGCGGTGCGCTGCTCGTTCACCTCCACGGCGCCGGCGATCTCAGTCTTCGAGCCGTCGGGTTTGTGGGCTGATACGTCGAGCACCATCGCGCCCGGATCGACTGGTTGGCTGAAGGCGATCTGGATGCGCACGCCGGGAACGTTGACCGAGCCGGGAAGCGGATAGGTCGAAGCGACCTGCGGTTCCTCTTTCGATACCGCGGAAACGCCCACCGCAGCGGCTGCGACGAGCAGGCAAAAGACGACAGTTCCGATGATTTTCTTCACGGGCCGAATCTTCCTCGCTGTAATTTGCCTTGTCCACGTGATGCTCTGTCCACGTGATGCTCCGGCCGATCAAAGCCGGCCACGTCCTGTCGGGGCGACAGGGCCTCATCGAAAGGCGTCGTTTGCATACGCAAAGAAGAATTGTCCGTCGGCATCCCCGTTGCCGACGCTTACAAAAGACGCCCCGCTGAAACTGATATCTTGAGAAAAGCAGTTTTGAAATTACGCCCTTCGCAGATTGGCGTTACCGCTAATAGCTTATTTTTCAGCAATTACTGATTGTTTTTGATCGCCATTTTCAATGAGTAGACGCTGAAAATCGCGCCAGAGTGGCGTGCGCTGCCGAGCTGACAACCTCTCCTGATCGCCAATCGGGGGAGGGTGTATTTTCGGCCATCCCTGCCGCGCCATCGTCGATATCTGGAAAAACTCTTCCGCCAATCCGCATATTGCCTCGCCCGGACCGCGCGCTTAAAGCTTGTTGTCACAAATGTCATGAGAAGCGGACCGATGAGCAGAGATTACTATTCCAGCATGGGCGGCCTGCCGCCGCAGACCGATCTTTTGTCGAGCAAGGCGGTGTTCACGACGGCCTACGCCGTCATCCCGCGCAGCGTGATGACCGATATCGTCACCAGCTATCTGCCCCATTGGCAGGGCACGCGCGCCTGGGTGATCTCGCGCCCGATGACCGGCTTCTCCGAGACCTTCTCGCAATACATCATGGAAGTGCAGCCCGGCGGCGGCAGCGACCGGCCGGAGCCGGAAAAGCGCGCCGAGGGCGTGCTCTTCGTCGTGGAGGGTGAAGTCACGGTCGATCACGAGGGCGCCACGCACGTGCTGCGCCCCGGCTCCTTCGCCTTCCTGCCGGCCGGCTCGAAATGGACGCTCTGGAACAAGGGTGCAGATGCCGCCAAGTTCCACTGGATCCGCAAGGCCTTCCAGCCGGTCGAAGGCCTGGAGCCGCCACCGGCGCTCTTCACCCATGAGGACCAGAACCCGCCGCAGTCCATGCCCGATACCGACGACGTCTGGGCAACCACCCGCTTTATCGACCCATCCGACCTGCGCTACGACATGCATGTGACCATCGTCACGCTGGAGCCCGGCGGCGTCATTCCCTTCATGGAAACCCATGTGATGGAGCACGGTCTTTACGTGCTCGAGGGCAGGGCGGTCTATCGGCTCAACAAGGATTGGGTCGAGGTCGAGGCCGGCGATTACATGTGGCTGCGCGCCTTCTGCCCGCAGGCCTGCTACGCAGGCGGCCCCGGCCGCTTCCGCTATCTGCTCTACAAGGACGTCAACCGGCACATGCCGCTGTTCTAGGCGGGGGCAACAGGGATGACGGCATCGATCGAGATCAGGCGGGCCGAAGCGGCGGATGCGGTGGCACTCAGCCATTTCGCCGCCCGCCTGTTCCGCGCCACGTATGGCGAGGATACGCCGGCCGCCGATCTCGAAGCCTATGTCGAAAAGTCCTTCCGGTCGGACATCCAGGCCACCGAGATCGCCGACCCCGAAGCCGCCGTCTTCCTGGCGACAAACGGCGACACGCTTGCCGGCTACGCCTATCTCGTCGTCTCGCCATCGAAGACTGACGCCAGCCTGCTCAGCCGCATCTACATCGACGCCGCCTGGCGCGGCCAGGGCCTCGCCAACCGCCTGCTCGACGCTGTCGTGTCGGAATGCGCGACGCGCGGCGTGGAGCGCCTGCAATTGACGGTCTACGAAAAGAACGCCCGCGCCATCGCCTTCTATAACAAGGTCGGTTTCACGCCGGTCGGCAGCACGACCTTCACGGTGGGTGACGATGTGCAGACGGATATCGTGATGGAACGGTTTGTGGCGGAGTAGCTCTGGCGGCTGGTGTGCACGGCTTTATGTCGCTGCGCCGGTCGCTCTTGCTGTGCTTTCAATTTTTGGCTTTTGCGCCAACCGCCATTTCCACCCTCATTCCTGTCCTTGTGACAGGAATCCAGCCACGGCGCGTCTGCGCCGTGAAAAACTCTCTTGCATTCACGGACGTGAATGCGCTGGATCCCTGTGACGA
>UBQW01000012.1 GCA_900467745.1 Hyphomicrobiales bacterium | reverse complement strand
ATGGCTGCCGTACTTTGTCATGTGTTGACACCAATCTAACCTATTGATCATCTTGCAGTTCTTGAGCGATTCTCGTGGGTTGCCTGAGCAAAAAGAGGCGTTCTCATGCGTATAGTCGATGGCACTATGCTTTTTTCCGCAACCGATCTCATGCGGTTCATGGGATGTGCACACGCGACAGTGCTGGACCTAA
The DNA here is from genome assembly GCA_900467745.1 of Hyphomicrobiales bacterium. GTDB lineage: Bacteria > Pseudomonadota > Alphaproteobacteria > Rhizobiales > Rhizobiaceae > Rhizobium. Next base: position 59,775 of record UBQW01000012.1, on the reverse strand, counting down.
AGCACCTGCGCGGTGAGGGGCCGACCCCTCGTGAAGACACCGATGATGCTGCGCTGTTGCAGAAGCAGGGTGACGCTCACGAAGCGGCTCACCTTGAGCGCCTTGGTTCGATGGGCCACGAAATTATCGAGATCGAGCGTGGCTCACTAGCCTCCAATGCCCTTGCGACGAAAGAAGCCTTGGCGGCAGGGGTAGAGGTCGTTTTCCAAGGTGCATTCCTCTCTGGAAGCTGGGGTGGGTGGTCCGATTTTCTGGAGCGGGTCGAACAGCAGTCAGACCTTGGAAATTTCAGCTACGAGGTCGCAGACACTAAGCTTAAACGACACCCACATCCCAAGCATGTATTGCAACTCGTCCTCTATTCCGACCTTCTGCAAGAGATACAGGGGGAGTTTCCGGAATTTGCTCACGTCGAGTTGGGTGACGGCACCCGAGCGACACTTCGTTTGGCTGACTTCACAGCCTACGCCCGGATGGCGCGGACCAGGTTGGAAATCTTTGTCAGTGACCCCACATCGACGCGGCCCGAACCTTCGCCGGATTGCGTTCTGTGTCGTTGGGCGGATCACTGCGACAGTGTCTGGGCAGAGCAAGACAGCCTTTACACCGTCGCCAACATCACAAAGGGGCAGGTAAAGAAGCTGGAGGATGCCGGTATCACGACTATGGCATCGCTGGCGATCCAAGATGGTTTCGTAAAGGGCATGGCTAGCGCTACGCTAGAAAAGCTTCGTGTGCAGGCACGTCTGCAGCACGCCCGCAAAACCGGGGAACCGACGTTCCAGCTCAGGGAGGCCCAACTTGGCAAAGGTTTTGACTTGCTGCCTGAGCCACAGCAGGGAGACCTTTTTTACGATATCGAGGGCGACCCATACTATGACGGCGGCTTGGAGTATCTTCATGGTGTCTGGTTCGATGGCGCGTTCAGATCTTTCTGGGCACACGATCACGACGCCGAGGGACGCGCGCTGGCTACCTTGTTCGACTTCTTCAGGGATCGGCTCGATAAATTCCCGAAGGCGCGGATCTATCACTATGCCCCTTATGAAATCACCGCGCTCAGGCGTCTGACCGCGAAGTACGGTATCGGCGAGGCCTTTCTCGACCGCCTTCTCAGAGAGCGACGTTTCGTCGATCTCTATGCCGTGGTACGCAGCGGGTTGATCGCCTCTGAACCGAACTACTCGATTAAGTCATTGGAGGCTTTCTATGGCCTCAAGAGGGACGGGGAGGTGAAAACTGCGGGCGGTTCAGTGGTCGCTTACGAAGCGTGGCGAGAATCCCAAGATAAGTCCATCCTTGACGAAATCGAAGAATACAACCGGATCGATTGCGTCTCGACCGAGATGCTCCGCGATTGGCTGGTTTCCATTCGCCCCGGTTCCCCGTGGCCAGTGTTGGCGAGTGATGCCCGTGATAAGGAAGTCGCTGAGGACGATGAGGCAATCGCCCTCCGGTCTCGTATCGCCGCATCGAGGCTGCCGACCGAGCGTCAGGAAATGCTCTTCAATCTCGGACTTTTTCATAAACGCGAAGCGAAGCCAGCTTGGTGGGCGATCTTCGACAGCCTGACGCGGGAAGAACACGAGCTTATCGATGACTTAGACGCATTGTCCGGTCTGACAGCGGTCAGGCCAATTGAGCAGGTCAAACGGTCTGTCATCCGCGAATACACCTTTCCAAAGCAGGAGACGAAACTTCGCTCCGGGCGTTCGGCAACCGTTCCGACAGTCGAAGGCTTCGCCTCGGTCAGCATCGAGGAAATGGACCGGACCAACTGCACGATTACTCTCAAAGTCGGGCAGGCGAAGGCGGCGTTGCTTGCCGATAGCCTCACGCTACATCCTGATCCTCCACTCGACACAAAGGTCATCGCCGCAGCCTTGTCCGACGTGATCAACGACCAATGCGAACAGCGTCGCTACCGCGCGATCGACGATCTACTGTCGGCTGCTGCTCCGCGTCTGCTGGACTGGAGCGGACCTGTGCTTCGAGGTGAAGACCCTGTCGCCGGCACCATAGCGGCAGTTCATCGCATGGACGAAACTGTGTTGCCCATTCAGGGTCCTCCGGGGACCGGAAAAACGCATGTGACAGCTAGGACGATCCTGTCTCTAGTGGAAGCCGGATATCGAGTCGGCGTGGCATCCAACAGTCACGAAGCGATCCGAAACGTTCTGCTTGGATGCTTGACGGCCATGGAGGAAAGCGGCCCTCGCGACGTCGAGATCGTTCACAAGGTTTCGGGCGGTGACGACGGCTATCCGGACGGGTGTCGGGTTCGTCGAACGACGGACAACTCGGACGCTTCCTCTAGCGGTAGCATAGTTGGCGGCACGGCATTCTTCTTTGCTCGGGATGAAAACATCCAGGCGTTCGACTGGTTGTTCGTCGACGAGGCGGGACAGGTGGGTCTCGCGAACATGACCGCCATGGGGCGAGCAGGACGCAACATCGTTCTCGTGGGCGATCCTAGACAGCTACCGCAGGTGATCCAAGGGTCGCATCCCAGCCCCGCGGACCTGTCATGCCTCGAATGGATGCTTGACGGTCACGCAACTGTCCCGCCGGAGAGCGGCATATTCCTTGCGACAACGCGGCGGATGCACCCGAATGTCTGCAAGTTCATTTCAGATCAGGTTTACGAAAACAGGCTTTCAAGTCATCCAGACACAGCCGTACAACGTGTTTCGAAAACCTCGTTTCCGGAAACGGGCGCGTGGTGGGTCGCAGTGGAGCATGACGGCAACGCCCAGGTTTCCGGCGAAGAGGCTGAAGCTATTCGTGACGCTATTGCGAAATTGCTCGCGGGCTATTGGACCGACAAGACGGGGCTGACTCGCCGGATCGAGGAGGCAGACATAATTGTAGTGGCCCCCTATAACGCCCAGGTCAACACATTGCGAGAGTGGCTGCCGGAAGGTGTGCGCGTTGGCACAGTGGACAAGTTCCAGGGCCAAGAAGCTCCAATCTGTATTGTGTCAATGACGGCCTCAACCGCCGACGATTCCGCTCGGGGGATGGAATTCCTGTTCTCGCTTAACCGCATCAACGTGGCGATATCACGTGCGAAGGCCCTCGCTCTGGTCTTCGGTGCGCCTCGACTCCGTGAGGCGAAGTGCAGCACGATCGAGCAAATGCGGTTGGTGAATACCTTATGCGCCTTGAACGAAATGGTAGAAATGTGAATGTGGCAGGACATCGAAAACAGAATTGCTCAAAACGACAGCGACAGTGCAAATCCTCGTCGCCAAGTCTTGCTAGAAGCGCTCAGAACCTCTGGCCTGGTCCCCGGAGGCAACGCAAAAAAGTACCTTGTTGACCTCCAGTCGCCACGGGGTGACCGGATCATGTGGGAGATACGTGGTGCCGCGCGCAACTTTTTTTTCGACCCGACGATGCGGCAACAGCTTGAGGCGGCGGGATTCGTGGTGGAGGCGAGACCGCATAACGGCGGCAGTCGCTTCGCGCCGCTGAATAACAGTTGGGCATTCGGCTCCCAAGACTGTGTCTCGATTTCGATCGAGGGACAGTCCGACTTAGCGAAACTTGCTGGTTTGTTGATGACCTCCAGTCCCGAGCTTGTTCTCAGGCCGGAGGCCATCTCCCGTTGGATTAAACGTCTCCAGACGTTCTTTCCCAACCTTGACCGGTTCGATCGGCCTGATATCGCGTTCGACGAACGCGAACGCAGCTACAAGATCAAGCACGCGGATGAACTAAAAGAACGCCTTGCTCATTCGACCACCGACGAGGACGCCGCAGTTGCTATCCACTCCGCTCTTGCGGGGAGTAACTTGCTTCAGTGGCGTGCCTACTGGGCCATCTCGCCAAAGGGCGACGCGAACAGGCAGAGAATCGTACCCGCCTTGGCGGAGCTAGCGAGCGCGGCTCTCGGTGATTCCAAATTCCATCCAATTGCGGTCGAAGCGTTCGTGAATGCTTGGCTTGATGCAGTGCCCAATCCGACAAAGGACGCGGCGCGTCAAATCGGCGAATTCCTGATGATGCACCTGTCGCCTTCTGCGGGCGTTTACATCCGTCATACGGTTAGAGAGGACCTCTACCTGGAAGCTGTCGGCAAGCGATTCCCGCAACACGCGTCAATCGCTGACACCTATGCTGAAGAAGGGCGATTCATGCGGGCGGTCTTCGCGGGGTTTACCAAGCGCGGCCTTGCCCCGCGCGACATGATCGACATTCAAAGCGCCCTCTGGGTGGTCCACAATTACGGGGAGTCTGAAATGCCACCGGCCGATACGACATCAAAGCGGCGCGAGCCTGAAAACCTGATCCTGTATGGGCCTCCGGGAACGGGGAAAACCTTCAACACAGTGCGAGAAGCCGTCCGCTTGTGCCTGGGGCTGGCCGAAAATGACTCGCTGCTCGAAGATCCTGACAGACGGAAAGAGCTTCATTCTACGTACCGTTCGCTCCTTGCAGAGGAACGCATTGAATTCGTGACCTTTCACCAATCGTTTTCCTACGAAGATTTCCTTGAAGGGCTACGGCCTACAACTGAGCTGGCTGAGCCCGACAGCGACGTCGACCAGCAATCGGCTGGATTCAGCCTGAAACCACATGAGGGCGTTTTCAAACGCATCAGCGAGCGTGCGAGGCTCGATACAGGAGGAGCGGTGGCGAAGGGGCTGGATCGTTCGCGCGCGATCTTCAAGGTATCGCTCGGCCGCCGCGAAACTGACGAGGCTAGAATTCAAGAGGCTCTCGACAACTCAATCATCAATCTGCGGTCTGGTTCCGATCTTGATTGGTCAAACCCTCGTTTCGATGAGTTTGACGAAATTCTCAGAGAATGGCGCGAGAACAAGGACGATCAGGCAACCGGGCGTGACCAGAACGTGGTCCAGATGTGGTCGCTGAGGGCGTCCATGCAGATCGGCGACTACGTTGTGCTAGCGGACGGTCGTGACAGGTTCCGCGCTTTCGGCCGTGTGACCAGCGAATATTACTACGATCCGGACGCTACACAGCGTCCGCAGCGACGTCGGGTTGAATGGCTGTGGCAGAATCCCGAGGGAGTTGACCGTAGCGCCTTCTATCCGAACCAATTTCGCGGACACTCCATCTACCAGCTGACGCGTGGTATTATTAACTGGGACGCCCTCGAGGCTGTCGTGCTCAGGGTAGATCGATCGGAGCCCGTGGCGGGAGCCCGGGACTTTGTCTTGATTATCGACGAGATCAACAGAGCGAACATTTCCAAGGTGTTCGGAGAGCTGATAACTCTTATCGAAGTCGACAAACGGCTGGGCGATGACAACGAGGTCCGCCTGAAGCTACCCTACTCGGGCACGATGTTCGGCGTTCCCGCAAACCTTCATATCGTCGGGACAATGAACACCGCGGATCGGTCGATCGCACTGTTGGATACGGCACTTCGCAGACGGTTCACGTTCCGCGAACTCATGCCAAAGCCGTCGCTCCTGTCCGAGAACCTCGGGGGGTTGAACGTCCGCAAACTGCTCGCCACCATCAATGATCGCATCGAGTATCTGTTCGATCGGGAACACCAGATCGGTCACGCCTACCTTATCAACTGCGTCAGCCGCGCGGCTGTCGAGCAAGCCCTGAGACATAGGATTATCCCGCTACTTTCGGAGTACTTCTATGAGGATTGGTCGAAAGTTGCCACCGTTCTTGGCGACGGTCAGCGAGGAGCTTCGGGCCACTTCATAAGCTCCACTCGAATAGCCGCACCTGCCGGGGTGGGTGAGGAAGACGCTGGAAGCGACAGACTGCGATGGACCGTGAACCCGAGCTTCGACTTTTCGGAGTTCGAGGTTTGAGTGTCTGGTATACGCTCCGTGAGTGGGAAAAACTCCCTTGCGGTGACGGTGTCGGAGAGATCCCGCACCGCCACGCAGCGCAGCTAGCGACGCTGGCGGAGTCATCCCTTTTTGCCGGGAAGTCGGGTGGCGGCGTTCTAAACCATGGCTGGCGTGCGCTTGGCGCGAGGGATGTTGTCGGCATCCTGGCCACAAAGGAATGCACGCTCGAGATCTTGCCGAAGATATCGGTCGCTTCAGTGGGCAATGTAGCAGTCGAGAATGCTGAGATTCGGAAGCGCTTGGTTCACATGCTAGCGGTAGCGCTGGATATGAGAATTGATGTGGGTGCATTTACGGATATCCAGTGGCAGCAACAAACACTGCTCGAAATACTCGTCAGGATATTCTGCGACAAACTAACCGCGGCGGTTCGAAATGGAATGCCGCGTCGCTACATCGACGACACCGGTGACCTGCGCGTGCTTCGCGGTACGCTCGATACAGTCCGCCAGTTTACCCGCCACGCGGCAAACCCTTCGCGGCTCTCATGCCGGTTCGATAGCCTTTCCGAAGATATCGTTCTCAACCAGATCATGAAGGCCACTGTACTGCATCTTGCGAGGCTGACGCGGAGTTCGGACAACCAGCAGCGCTTACGCGAGCTCGCCTTCGTCTATGCGGATGTTACCGAGATCCGATCGTCGGATCTCAAGTGGAACAGCATCGTCCTTGACCGCACAAATAGCCGATGGCGCGAACTTTTGAATCTCGCGCAGCTATTCCTAAGCAACCGTTTCCAGACTACCACACAGGGCACGGGGCAGGGGACCGCACTCTTGTTCGGAATGAACGAGCTCTTCGAGGAATACATTGGCCGGATGATTGTTCGGGCGGCGGCTGGTGGCGACGCGACCGTCACGCTTCAAGGTGGTCGTCGATTCTGCCTGACGTCGGTCGATGACGGTGCGCAACTGTTTCAAACGAAGCCCGATATTTTGGTCCGCCGAGGAAGCGCGATAACCCATGTCATCGACACGAAATGGAAGCGAATATCCGCGAAAATGAGTGATCCCAAGCGCGGCGTCTCCCAATCCGACGTCTATCAGATGATGGCTTACGGACAGCTGTATCGAACCCCACGCCTTACCCTGTTGTATCCACACCACGCAGGCCTAGCCGATGGCGAGGGTATTCACGAGCGTCACCGGATAAGCGGCCACGAGACCATTCTGGAAACAGCTACAATTGACGTCGCGCGGGGGGCAGGAATGGTTGATCGCCTTAGGGTGCTGCTTTCTTCATAAATCGTGACGAACGGTAGCGCGGTTTGGCCTGCCCTCGTTTGAATCAACCCACCTTCTGCGTCACGATCGCGTTGTTTCGATCCACCACCGCGCATGGTTTGATACTAATCCACGAACCCATCAGTGTTCATGATCCTAAAACCAAGTCTTCGGGAGTCGAGACCGCCTTTTTCGTAATTCCTGAAAACGATCGTGTTGCAGAATGCCTCGTCATATATGGTGGACCCTTTGACTTCCGCGTTATAGCTTTCGTAGTACCATCGCGGGTTGCCTTTCTCAGCCGCGGCGGCGAAGCGGCGAGCTTCTTTCGTCAACATCGCGTCCGGTTTCCCGAAGCAGTTTTCCGCAGCGCCCATGAACTGGCCAGCTATCATTGCGCCTTCTTTCGATGACGGTTTCAATTGGGCCGCAAGACCATAGGAAGGAACCGCAACAGTACACGCGAACGATAACGCAGTGAAAATTTTCAACATTATTTAATCTCTCCAAGCATCTGTTATTGCTGATTTTTCAACCATCAAATACCCTTGAGAACATTCCGTACTCTCAGAGTTCCGTGGCGTCGAAAGCAGCCGCGAAAATGCGCACTGCTTTCACCGCTTTGTCGCGGCGCTTCAGAATTCCAAAGTCGCCATCGACTTGCCGGTAGGAAAGTGTGGGAGCGACGCTCCAGTCGAACGCATCTCTGAATTTTTCGATCTGTCCCTCAGCGGTGATGCTAGAGCCTTCGGCAATTCGCTGTACCGCCAGCCAAACTCCAAATTTGACGCTTCCATCGAACTGAGGACCGAAGCGTCGGGTAGCTTCAGTAAGCCTCTGAACATCATCGTCTCCCTTGAAGGCGGCAAAGCGTTTCTTGACCTCAATCACACCGATCGGCAGACCGTGTTCGAAATAGCAGATGTCGAAACGGGAAGTCGGCGAGAGAATGTCTGGTGTCCTCCCTTTTCGCGCCTTCGACAGATCGTGGACCTCGTGGAATGGCGCTTCCAAGCTCACGGTGCCACCGAAGTCTTTACGACAATCGTAAATCGCCTCGGCTACCTTACTGGAAATGAAGGTCTCGATCGCGTGATCGTGGACCGTTCGTCCACCTGATATCTCCTTGTAACGGAGAACCGATTGTTCGGCGGCCTCAAGGGCGCAGTTGACTATTACTTCACGCACCGAATGCATTTAAATGCTGAACCCTGTTTTTCCGACAGCACAGGTCAATGCGCATGTCACTCTTTAGATGCCTGGCGAACTGCGAGCTGCGGTCTTGCCAATAGACTGGACCCCGAATCGTGACGCCACAATCGATCAAGGCGACGGTGCGATGGTCAGAGCGTTCACGACATCCGAGATCGAAGCTATTCTTTCTGTCAGTCCTTTCTCGACAGCGTGGGACCGGCCCATTGCTTCCGCAAGCCGCGAAAGCTCGGCTTTCGATGCGCTGAGCCTACCGATGGTCGGAACCTCAATGAATTCGGACGCACGAACAAAGGCCACGTCGTTCTCGTCGTCGATGTGAACTACCTTCCAGTACCCTGTAAAATCGGGGCTCCGTTTGCTAACGTCAAAATCGACAAGCCAGTCGCCAATCGCCATATCGCTTCCCCACCCTTCGTAGATGTCCGTCCCGGTCAAAGCACCATCGTTCCGAACTGCCTCCTCAAATATCTTGCCGGCGTTCTTGGATGCTGACCGTGCCCACTGGACGACCTTGATATTTTTGAATGCAGGATGGTCTGGCTGGCGCTTCACGAGCTCCAACAGGTTGGACGTCAGTCCGCCTCTCACGGGGGAAAATCTCTTGCGAGCGTTCCACGCCTCGCGAGCCAGGTTCAGCTGCTCTGGACCGATCTTCAAAGCTTCGGAAAAGCGAGAATGACACCATTCCGAAAGCTGCCCTCGCAGGTCAGGGTCTTTGCTTTCTATATTAGCTTCGGCCCAACCTAACGCCGCGGCTCCCTCGACTACCAAGCCGTTGCTCGATGCGTTCGACGAGCCCATGACGAGAGCTCGAGGTGTCAGATAAACCTTGCCATGGAGACGCCAGTCAGTCCGAACCTCTACATTCTCCAGTTCCATCAGACGCTGAATTTCATCGGGATTGCATGCACCTGAGTCGAGATTGCACACGATCCGTAGAGATTTCCAGGGCTTGTTTAGGCCAAGCCGCTCAATTGCTCCAGTACCCCAAAACGCAACAGCTAGGGTTGCTGTGTCTGTCTCGGAAAGCATTGATCGGATAGCTTCGAGCGCTTCCGACTCGTTAAGAAAACCAGTCAATCGTTCCCCCAGATAGACGCTTATCACTTACGGAATCATCTAGCAAATATAGTAAGGTAAGACAGCGCGGCTAGCTAGGCGCCTCAGCAACTTGGTGAGTCCCCCAAAAATGGTTGGCGTGACCGTCGCCGGATTGAGATGTTATCGTTGACGCCAACGCCATATCACGCAACGGTTGTGGTTCGATATAGGGAGTTTTGCAGCTGGATCCGCACCAGCGCGCATTCGCACTTCACGGCTCCACCGCTGAACGGGACTAAATAGGTTAGCCCATCCGCTCGGACGCAAACGAGCCGGGGCTCGCGGGAAAGACGATTGTCCTGTTGCCGTTGATGAAGGCACGGTGGTGGATGTGGGCGTGAATGGCGCGCGCAAGCACCTGGCTTTCGACATCGCGGCCTATCGAGACGTAGTCTTCGGCCGATTGGGCATGCGTGATACGGGCGACATCCTGTTCTATGATCGGGCCTTCATCGAGATCCGCGGTCACGTAGTGGGCCGTTGCACCAATCAACTTTACCCCGCGCTCATAAGCCTGCTTATAAGGATTGGCCCCCTTGAAGCTTGGAAGAAACGAGTGGTGGATGTTGATGATGCGTCCAGACATTTTCTTGCACATGGCGTCCGACAACACCTGCATGTAGCGTGCCAGCACGACAAGCTCCGTTCCGCTCTGCTCGATGAGATCGAGAAGCTGTGTTTCAGCCTGTTGCTTGTTCTCTTTGGTCACTTTGATGTGGTGGAACGGAATGTCATGGTTCACCACAACCTTCTGATAGTCGAAGTGATTCGAGACGACCCCTACAAGATCGATCGGCAATGCGCCAATCTTCCAGCGGTATAGAAGGTCGTTCAAGCAATGCCCGAAGCGAGACACCATAAGAAGGACCTTCATACGCTTATCTGCGTCATGCAGAGCAAACTCCAGCCCGAGCCGGGAAGCGAGCGGCCCGAAGCCATCGATAAGCTGCTCCTGAGATACACCTTGCTCTGAAATGAAGCTTCGCGCCTGCTTCGTCTGGAGCCGTCCGTAGCCCTCACCAGCTGAGGGGCGACGGCGGAAACAGCTAAACCCAGCGCCTGCTTTGGTGGTGGGCTCCGGAGGCCTCCCTAAGCTAGTGCGAAGGATCGTTACCCGCACGGGCGGAGACCTGTGAGCGGGGCTCCGGGCAAAGCCTAGAGGCTGACCGCCTGCGGTCGCGCATGGCACCAGTTTTGTTCAAAATTCTGGCCATTGACCAGTCTTATGACCAAACAAATGAACCAAACTTGACTTTACTCCAAGCCCGATGGCACAATGTACAAAATTCTGGCCATGAGGTGGCTTCACGTCCGCTAAAATGAACAAACAGGTAGAACCGTGCCCCGTCAGAGAAGCTACTCCAGAGTCACGCGCCAAGCCCTCACCATGCTCGGCAAGATGATCCGCGTTGGCCGGGCGGAACGCGGCCTGACCGCACAGGAACTGGCGGACCGCGCCGGCATCAGCCGCACGACCCTATCCAGCATCGAAAAAGGCGCGCCGGGCCCGGAGATCGGCATCGTCTTCGAAGTCGCCTCCATCGTCGGCGTGCGCCTGTTCGACTATGACGAGCGCATGCTCCAGATGCACAACGCTCGCCTTGACGAAAAACTGACCCTTCTGCCGAAGAGCGTCCGCCACGCCGTGAAGGAGGTCGATGATGACTTCTAAGCCGGACGCAACAGAAGCCTTTGTCTGGATGTGGCTGCCGGGGGCAACAGAACCGGTGGTCGCCGGCCGCCTCGACCAGGATGGCGAGCGCCTGCTCTTTACCTACGGCGCCAGCTACCGCCGCCGTAGGAGCGCCATTTCCCTCTATGAACCTGAACTCCCGCTCCAGGAAGGAGTCATCTCGCCCATCAACGGCTTGCAAATGGCAAGCTGCATTCGCGACGGCTCGCCGGACGCCTGGGGCCGCCGGGTCATCATCAACAGGCTGACGGGCAAAAAGCCTGATGCTGCCGGCGTGCCGGAGATCAGCGAGCTGACCTTTCTACTCCAGTCAGGCTCCGACCGGATTGGCGCCCTCGATTTTCAGGCATCCGCCACCGAGTACGTCCCCCGCCTTGCCGCGCAAGCCGCTCTGGGCGACCTCCTTGAAGCCGCCGAACTCATCGAAAATGGCGTCCCTCTTACTCCGGCGCTCGAACAGGCCGTCAATCACGGCACCTCGATCGGCGGCGCGCGCCCCAAGGCGCTGATCGACGACGGGACGAAGAAATTCATCGTTAAATTCTCGGCAGCCAACGACACCTACAGCGTCGTGAAGGCCGAATTCATAGCGATGAAGCTGGCAGCCGCCTGCGGACTCAACGCAGCGCCCGTGTCGATGACCCGTGCCGCGCAAAAGAACGTGCTGCTGATCGAGCGCTTCGACCGCGCGCGCACCAAGGAGGGCTGGACGAGGCACGCCATGGTCTCGGCACTGACCATGCTGGGCCTTGATGAGATGATGGCCCGCTATGCCTCCTACGAAGACTTGGCCGAACTCATCCGTCACCGCTTCACCGACCCCAAGGTCACGCTCAAGGAACTCTACGGACGGATATGCTTCAACGTGCTGTGCGGTAATACGGACGACCACGCCCGCAACCACGCCGCCTTCTGGGATGGCAGAATGCTGACGCTCACGCCCGCGTACGACATTTGCCCACAAGGCCGCACCGGCAACGAAGCCACGCAGGCCATGCTGATCAAGGGCGAGAGCCGCGCCAGCACGCTCGCCACCTTGCTCGCTGCCGCGCCTGACTATCACCTGAAAGAGGCAGAAGCCGCCGCGCTGATCGAACGCCAGACCACGACCATCGCGGAACACTGGCAAGGCGTCTGCGACGAAGCAGACCTCAGCCCCGTGGACCGTAAGCTGTTCGCCGGGCGCCAGTTTCTCAATAGCTATGCCCTTGACGGACTCAATGGCCACAAGGCGCTGGCGGACGCGTTCCGCACCGCGCGCGAAACCCTGATCGCCAGCGGAGGCGCCCGACGATGACCGCGCCCTGGCAGCTCAAAAGACGCGCATGGCCGGGAGCATTCCTCCGCTCCCTCGCATGCGTCATGGGCTGCCGAGCAGACTGCCACAGGCATCAACTTCCTTGGCAGCCGCCATTCCGGAGAATGAGGGGGCGCAGTCATGAAGCTTCTCAACCGCACGACTCTGGATGCGAAAAAATACTGACAGCCCGTGCGCTGCCCTTTATCTACGCTCCTCTACCGGCCGCCAGGCCGAGAACGACCTTTCTATCCCCGAGCAGCGGCGACCCTATGCGTCTGACCCACGGGAATTACGCGCCCATCTGTGATGGTCCGCTGCTCAGCGATGGAATGAGGTTCGTTGTCCCATCCTGCCGATTGCAGTTTGGGGACGACGAATTTTCGGCATGTATCGGCTTCGTTCGACATGCTCGTTACCGCCCTCCCGAAACGTCAAGGAAGAGCCGCAAAAGTTCTTCGTTGACGTAGTAATTGCTGCGGCCCGAACGATGTTTGGCGACAAACCCTTTTTCAGCGAGCAGATCGAGATATTTTGCAGCGGTCTGCCGCGAAATATGAAGATCGTTCACCACGAACTCGATGCGCGTGTAGGGATGGCGAAACAGGTTGTTAAGCAGGTCTTGCGAATAGAGATTCGGAACTTCCTCACGCAGGCGCTTTTTGACGCTCGCCATTTGGCTGCGTATCCCTTCGACAAGCGTAAGCGTTGCCTGAGCGGTCTCAGCAACCGCTTCAAGCATATAGAGAACCCAGTTTTCCCAGGCGTTCTCTGCGCGGACGGCTTGAAGCAGGCGATAATAGTGTGCCTTGGTTCGCGTGATATGACGCGAGAGATAAAGGATCGGAATATCTAGAAGGTCTGCGCGCGTGAGATAGAGGACGTTCAGAATGCGTCCGATGCGTCCATTGCCGTCAGGGAATGGATGGATGCTCTCAAACTGGTGATGGATCAGCGCCATCTTGATAAGCGGATCAAGGGGGGAGCGATCATCCTCGTTAATAAACTTTTCAAGCCCGGACATGGCGGCTTCAATCTCGCGCGCATCCTGCGGCGGCACATAGACGACCTCCCCTGTCGCATCATTCCTGAGGGCGGTGCCTGGCGTAACGCGAAAGCTATCCTCCCGCCCCTTCAAGAGGCGAAACATGTCGATGAGCGTTCGGTTTGTGATCAGACCGCCAGTTTCATATAACCGACTGTATCCCAGTTTCAGGGCATCGCGATAAAGGGCGACTTCTTTAGCGGCTGGAGAATCCGGCCCCTCAAGCTGCAAGTCCGCCTGAAACAGTTCGTCTTGCGTCGTGACGATGTTCTCGATTTCGGAACTGGCCTTCGCCTCTTGAAGCGCCAGTGTGTCGATCAGAATGCCCTGATTGGGAATGGTTGCGGCACGTCCCTTCAATTCCGCCAACGCACGATTGGCTTTGGCGAGTGCCTTCAGCACAACAACCGTTTCGAGGTCGGTCGGCGGGGGCAGGTCGGGAAGAGCATAGCTTGGTTTTAACATGTCCATCGCAATATGTTAAAAATATGGGAATTATTTAACATGTGTTGAGGCATATGTACACATAAATCGCTTTGCTCTGACATGTCAGGTCCAGCCTCGCTGGCGGCATCCGACCGGCGAACGGTTGTTCAATAGCGGTGCAGGAGGAGAGACGAAATCTCCCCCAATGGCGACGTCATCGCCTGTCACGCTCGAACATACCGAGGCAGCCACTGACCGCAGTAAGATCTCAACATGTTCATTTGTTTATCGACATGCAGGGTTCCAGGCGAGCTTAATCCTCGTTGCTTTTATGTCACGCTCTCTTCGTTATCGTCGGGTGCGGGTGGATCGCCGCACAATCCTTTCTACTTGCAAAACCTGAAGCCCACGAATTCCTTGTGGCGCGTAAGTTTGGGTTCGCAATGAAAATTCCAGCTCTTGTTCTCACAGCTCTCGTTTCCTCCACGTCCTCGCTCTTTGCAGCAGACCTGGTGGCTCCCGTCGAGCAGCCGGCGGCTGTGCAGTCGGTATCCGGTTTCTACATCGGTTCGCTCTCGTCCGTGAACTTTCTCGACGACACCAGCTTCGGCGTCGGCGGCACAACGGTATCGACTGATTATGATGTCGGTTTCTACAGCGCGCTTCGAGCTGGCTACGACTTTGGAGCGTACGGTTTCGTTTCGCCGCGTGTGGAATTGGAACTCGGCTATGGCACAGCTTCGGTCGACGAGCATAGCATCGGTGGCGTAGGTCTCGGCGGCATCAACTCCTTTGGTGATGCCCGGTCCATCCAAGGTTATGTAAACGGATACCTGGATATTCCCTTGGCCGCAGACGGAGCTTTGAGCGCCTTCACCCCGTATGTTGGTGGTGGTGTCGGCTTCATGAACCTTGACCTTCGCAAGCAGGGAGTTGCGGGTGTTGCAACGTTGATGGACGACAGCGACACAGCGTTCGCCTATCATCTGGATGCGGGTGTTGGGATCAATCTGCAGGCTATTGGGTTGTTCTCTGACGTTTCTCTTTTCGACAACACGACACTCGACATCGGATATAGGTTTACGGCTGCAGATAATTTTGATTTTATCTCGCAGTCGGGTACCTCCTCGAGCACGGATTTCCGCAGCAACGCTGTGACTTTCGGTTTCCGCAAGAGTTTCTGAGGACAAAGGCGCAGCGTTGGGAGATCTTCGCTGCGCCAGCGAAATACGCGGCTTTTTGGCGCTGGCCCGGTTTCCGTTGCGTGATTTCGTGAGCGGGCCCTGGGACGCATTGAGCGCGGGGTCTACCCTTTTCCTGCAAGGACACCGATTACAAAGACACCTAGTCGGACGAAGGACCGCGTAGCGCTAGTTCGGAGGGGTGCCGTCGCTGGTAAAACTAGCGGAGAAGGTTTGCCCGTCCACCATCGTGCCCTTGCAGATAACCGTTGATTCACCCGCGTAAGGGTTGCCGTATTTGCATGTGCCGCTCGCGGCGAACACCTTAGGCTTGTCAGGCTTTCCTTTCATTCCGACGATCACCTTATCCAGATCGACCACGTCTGTGTCCGGGGTCGGATTGGCGCCATCCATTCCGCTGAACGTGATCGCGCGGCCATCATCGAGGATGAAATAGAAACCAACGCGTCCATCGGGGTATGACAAATTCAGCAGCTTGCTACCACACTTGTCGCCGAGCCTCTGTTGACCGATTGTCAGTTTATCACAGGTACCGGTGAGGATCATGGTGGTGGCATTACCGATTTTGCTCTGGGCCATTGCCGAGGTGGTGTACACCACCAGTATCGTTACTAACGCAATTTCCAGATATTTGAAGCGCCTCAACGTTCTGCTCTCTCGTTGATTTCGGCTGCGACGCTGCGTGGTACGAAGAAGCTGGCTCCCAGTTCACGCTGGGAGGTCCACACGCGATCTCGAAGAGAGGATGGCCTGGAAGAAAAGAGTCGTCCAGCAAAAAAGTGTGGAGTGACCCATGGGATGAACCAGATTACTGAACTCCCCCTATAGCGTCAGGACGGACCCCAGTAGTAGCAATATTCGTCGTCTTCGCCGATGTATTCCCAGACGCCGGCGTCATCGATCGCGAGGTCGTTGCACGCTGAAGATGGACCCGCGTTGAATGTTGCCGCGGGTGCGCGGTGCGCCATAGCACGAATGCGTCGGCCCATGATCATCGGCGGCCTCGCGCGTCCGTCTGCGCCTGGGGGGATTTCGGAATGGCAGTGAATGCAACGTGTAGCCGCAACTTTGATCTCTTCCTTGCAGATTGGGCAGGCACGCGTTTTTAGCATTGGGGTCGGCCATCACGTTGTCCTCAAAAGAGTTGATCGTACGGGGCTAAAATTGCAAATCCGAGCGCTAAATTATCACCTCAGGTTGAGCGCAGAGCACACTGTGTTCGTGAATGCTGCTTGAGGCATTGTGATATTGAGATGGCAACGCTGCGGCTTTCAAAGGAAAAGCCCGGTGCGGGCTGATCCGACGCCGGGCTTCTAACGGATCGCATGGGGTGCATCCGCGGCAAGGTGGATTTCAAACGCCTTGCATGAGCAGAACGGGCTTACGCGAAGAATGTTCCTTGCCTCGCTCAAAATCTCCTCGGAGTAGCTTACCTCATCATCTTCGAAGTTCGCTTTGTTAGCGGCATAACATTTAACTTTATTTCGAAAATCTTTATTAGCCGCCGCAGGCTATGGTTGGGGCTTGAGGAGATCAACCAATGCTTCGACAATTGAGTATCGCGTTTGGCCTGACGGCCCTATTGGCCGCTGGAGTGGGTCATGCGGAGACGCTACGAATAGCGACGGAAGGAGCTTACCCCCCATTCAACTTCATCCAGGATGGTGAGTTTAAGGGATTTGACGTCGACATTGCCAAGGCGATTTGCGCCAAAATGTCCGTGGAGTGCGCATTCCAGGCCGTCCCGTGGAACGACATCATCGCAGGTTTGGAAGCCAACAAATATGATCTGATCGTAGCCAGTATGGCTTACTCGAAAGAGCGCGCTGCCCGGATTGATTTCTCCGAACCCTATTACCGCTCTCACTCCGTCCTGGTGGGCGATGAGAAGTTCCAGGATAGTTCGCCGGAAGCTCTGGCAGGCGTACGGATCGCCGTTGAAAGCGGGACGATCCAAGCCGAGTATCTCAAGAAGGCTTATTCCAAGAGCACGATCCTGCTTGGTGAAGACCAGCCAGCGGCTCGAAAACTCCTGATCGAAAAGAAGGCAGATCTCCTCATCGGTGACGCCATCGAGCTCCTGACATTCATGGAGACGCCAGAAGGGTCTGCCTACAGCTACGTCGGAGACCCGATCTCGAGCGACTTCCTTCAAAGTTCTGCACACATCACCGCGCACAAGGGCAACCAGGCGCTTCTCACCCGCGTCAACACCGCTCTCAAGGAGATCAAGCTCAACGGCACATACGACCGGATCAATGACGCCTACTTCCCCTTCAGCATCTACTAAGGCTGCCAATGTTGAAGTCTTGGTCACAATGGAGGTCGTCGCGTCAAATCTCGCTTAGGTCTGCGGGAAGGGGGCTTTTCCTGATTGCCCTCATATACACATGCGCGGCAGCTATTTTCACTGGTGTCCTGCTGACGACGATCGAACGGGAAGCGAGGTTCACGCGTGAAACGCAGTTGCCGCTGATCCTTTCGCAGACCCGTAATGCCGTTAAAGCCGAGCGCCTGGCGTCTCTGGTTAGGGCAATCTATCTTGCGCGTGACAGACGCCTAGAACGGCAAATCCAGCTCCAGATACAGGCGCTCGCGCAAGGGTTTCCCTTCGACGCAGGCGAGCGCGTCGTTTCGGGATCAAAAAGCGTGGCGACCCTTTCGAAAGAGATCGCTGCAGCTCGGCAGCAGGCCCGTGATAGCGCTGGGCAGAACACCACCGTCTTTACTTTCGAAGAACGTGCGACCGCTGCGTACAGCGAAGCAATCAAGATCATCGACGAGATGGGAAAGGAGCTCAGCGGAGACGCGGCGCTCGCGGCCGACAGACTTGCCCAGGAGATAGAGGCGGGAGCCGCAAGCACGAGGTACACCGTCTTATTGACTTTGCTGATGCCCGGACTTTTCTGCGTCGTGCTGCTTCTGCTCGCTCGGCGGCATCTCGCAAAGCCCGTCCTCTCGGCGATCGGAAACCTCAAGCGCATCAGTGAAAATACACCAACCGTACCTGTTCAGACGCGTCCGGTTCTCGCGGAGCTCGCGATGATCGGAGACGCCGTGCTCTCTTACGGAGATACTGCAAACGAACTCCGACGAAAGAACGTGGTGTTGCAGGCGCTTGCTGAGGAAGACCCGTTGACTGGACTGGCAAACCGTCGGACATTCGAAACCTTTCTACAGGCCGCGCTTGCCAACACCAACAAAATTGGTGGCACTGCCGTATTGCTAATCGACCTGGATCACTTCAAATCCATTAACGACCGCTACGGACATCAGGTCGGTGACCAATGCCTTCAAAGCTTAGCTCTCCTTCTTGTGTCGCTCGATCGCCTACCGAGTTCGCTGGCAGCGCGCTACGGAGGCGAAGAGTTTGTCATCGTCTACAATGCGGACAACGAGGAGCAGGCATTGCTGGACGCGGCTTTTGTGTGCCGGCGAATTGAAGCCATGCGGATTCCGCTTGAAGGGGAGCACTCAATGACGATTACAGCAAGTATCGGTGTCTCGTTCACCCCGCGGAGCGACGCCTCCGAAATGAACGATCTGATATTGCGCGCGGACAAGGCGCTTTACCTTGCAAAGAGCAGTGGCAGGAACCGAGCCGTCGCCGATCACTCGGTTCAAGCCCGAGGGCGCCTTTCGAAAGCTGGAGGCAAGACGGCAGGATAGTTTCTGCTCGCATTATCAATGCAAGGAGAGTTTGAGCGCGTCTTGATAAACTTTTGTCAGCCGCGTTCGCTCTACCGCTGTATAGAGCAGCGTCCTCTTGAATTTGATTGCAAGCCAGGTGTCTTCTGCTTTCTCGCGCTTCGGCGAAGTGATCGGCCTGACCTTGATGCGCTCGCCCAGCCCGACGTGGTACTGACACAACGTGAGTCCGGCTTTGAGAAGAAGTGCACGGATCTCCGGTCGCTCTTCGGCAACGATTACAAGTTTGAAAGCTTCGATGAGAACAGACTTGGGAATGGGTAGCTCAATCTCATCGACGAGATCGTTTCCGACATTGTTGTCGCGCACGAAGCAGACGAAACCGCTGACTGCCTCGTTTGCGGCGTGCAGGGCCAAAGTTTCGTTGCTGGCCGGGGACTGGTGGTGACCAAGCGGTTGCTGTTGAAACACGTGTCGCACTCCTGGGTTTTGAGCTTAACGACAGAGGCAGCGATTGGTTCGACGAGTTGGACAATCCCGTTCAAAGCGACGACGATGTAGCTGATTTTCGTGGACCTGAAGTCAGTATTCGTCACCAGGTGCTGACCGGCCACGCTGGCTTGGCGCGTTCTGTTTGGCAACAAGGTCGGTGATCGCGTTACTATACGCCCAAAAACAAATCGCGCGTGAGGTTGAACCGGCCGGCCTCGAGCGATAGATTACTCGCGCATCTACACCGAATTACGAGGTAACGGAATTAAATGGCTACCGGCACTGTGAAGTTTTTCAACGATGACAAGGGATTCGGCTTCATCACGCCGGAGAATGGCGGACAAGACGTATTCGTCCATGTATCTGCTTTGGCCCATGGCGGTTCGCTCCGAGAGGGCGACAAGGTCAGCTTCGAAGTTGGTCAGGACCGCAAGACCGGAAAGTCCAAGGCAGAGAACGTTTCGGTTCTCTAAAGCCAGTGCAAGCTGCTCGACCAAATCAAGCAGCGAAAACTGTCAGTTCAGGAGGGTCGCCCTGTTGCAGGGCGGCTTTTTTTCTTACGGGCAACGTTTTGTGCTTCCAAGTTTTCCGTGGGATATTGAATAATAGCGAAGGGATGACGATCTACAGCTGGTCTTAGGAGCAGTTTCAATGATTGTCGTCGTATTGGTCGCAGTCGCCTCGATCTGCGTGATCGCCATCGCTCGGTACTTCGCTGTAAAGACCAGGCTTGCGGAAAAGTCCATTGACGAAGCTATCGCAAGGAGGCTTGCGGCCTCGTCAGTGATGTCAGAGTTGCGTGACCTCCGCGAGCTCAACCGCGTTATGCGAAACCTTCTGATCGACCTGGTCGAGGCCGAGGACATTAAGCCGCAAGGCCCAAGCAGTCGAGTTTCCCCGAACGAACGCAAACGACTCTATTCGATGAGAGAGGAACGCCGGCGGGAGATTTATGCTGAGACGCTTGTTCTCCTGCGTCATACAAATGCCTCGCGCGATAGAACCGCGGTGGGCTAAGCCCTTCAGCGTTGAGGCGATGCTGCATTGATCACTGAGCAGGGGTGTCAAATGAGGGTTTCTCAGATTGCCTTTCTTCATTTGAACCTTTTTTCTTGCCAACCCGTTTAGGCTGGGAGCCAGCTCGGTCGGTTGCACCAGTCCTAAGTGTCTCTTGGCAGCCGCGAGTTTGACAGCTTAGAGCGACAAGGCGATCGAGATCCAACAATGCTCGCGGACAAAGTTTCAGGAGCCCGCGACGGATTTAGGAATTAGACATGCCGAAACGGACAACGAAGACGGATAATCTGGAGACGGCGAATAAATTTCCTTGGGGAAAGCTGATTGCCGGCATCGCCGGTAGCGCCGTAGCAACTCGCGTCATTCGCAGGGTGCCGCTTGGTCGGATTGCCATAGCAGTAGCGCCTCTGATCGTTGCTGCTATGCAGCGGGAGCGCGAACTGCCAAAAGACAAGCGGAAAGGTTGATCTTAGCTACCGAGCAAAGGACCTCCAGCTCGTAGGCCTGCTTTTGTCCTGCCCATGAGGTAGTTTTTCGGCGAAATTACCCCCACATCTGCGGCTGCGCCGGCGCTCTGGGTATATCGGCTATCGGTCCGGGTATCTCGAAGGCCCTTGCGCTTCAATGTAGCCCATACAGCACAATCGGAATGAGCCAGATGCGATTTAAATCGAAACCAGGCGACGTTTGTCTCTTTGAAAACGAGAAGGCGGGCCACGACAGCGCGCCGGATTACCGCGGTTACATGGTCGCGCACCGTGACATCAAGGCCGGTGAGCGAATCCAGATCGCACTGTGGTCGGGGCGCCCGGGGAGCGCCCGGTCTTTCGGCGGAAAGATCACTGATAAGCCGGCATCGACTGGGCAGGAAACGGCGATCCCGACCGACCTCTTCGGCAACCCGCTCGCCAAATGACCACTTTCTAGCTGTATCTTCTATCGACCTCCCACTACGGTGAGACAGGAGGGCATAACATCATGCTGGATGTCACCAAAAATGCCCTCGATTACTGCAGGAGTAGAGTTCCGCGTGATACCGCGCTCGAGCTGATCAGACGAATGCACGACTTCGGATGCACCAAGCCCGCTCTGTGGGCAATAAAGCAAAGCGGCGGAGGTCCGGCTTATCGCAGACCGAACCTTCCCTATGCAGCCCTGTAGAGTAGGCGCAGCGGCGCCGGATTTAGGGAACTTTCGTTAGACAGTCAACGGGCGGACAACCCGCCGATGACACTGGCCAATGATGCAGGCGGCAAAGGGCGGTTACGGAACCGTGTCGATCGTTTCGCATTGTTCTCCGACAGCAACAGGAGGCAACCCGATGCAGGTTCTCGATACACACGTCAGCAATTCTTCGGCTGGAACGGTAATCGTGGAGTTCAAGGGCGAAGGTAGCGAGCTGGTCTCTGTCAGAATCGCAGGCGGACGCGGCGGCATTGACGGTGACCACGCCGTTCTTCGCGCCAAAGAAATCATGATGCAGTTAGCGGCATTCGATGATGCGATTCCAACGCGGATTTGGAATGGCGGTGACGTGACCGAAAGCGGCGTTCACTCGGACCAAGAGCCTCTGCCAATTGCGAGGCGCGGCTCGCACATACGGGCGGACTGACCGCTGCCTCACGTGATAGTGACGTCCTTATGAAAACTCCCTTGTCTATCCCGTTGTAGCCCACACCCGTACTCAGTTGGACCCTACCATGTTCGATCTTACTCCAAAACCGAAGGTCATCACGTTTGATTGCTATGGGACACTTGTGCGGTGGTACGAGGTGCTACTTCGCGAGATTGAGGTCACCCTGGTCGCACAGCAAAAAGTGGAAACGACGGACGCCTCGGATCTACTCGAGAGCTTTTCCGCGCATGGGCGTCGGCTAACAGCAGAAAAGCCGCATCGCCTGTACAAAGATATCCTGCGCATCGGTTTCCGAGCTGCCTTTCAAGACCACGGCGTCTCGCCGACCGACGATGACATCGAGCGTATTGTCGAGTCACCGAAAACCATGGGTCCGCACCCGGAGGTTCCAGGAGCTTTGAGGAGACTTGGCGAGCGATACAAGTTGGCGGTTTTCACGAACTCGGACGACGATCTGATTGCCCCCACGATCTCGAAGATCGGTGTGCATTTCGATTATGTGATTACTGCGGAACAAGCGCAATCTTACAAGCCATCCCGAGAGTTCTTTGAATTTGGTTACCGGGCCATGGATGTCACTCCTGAAGACACCGTCCATGTCGCGATGGGCATGTATTGGGATATGAAAGCTCGTCACGAGCTGGGTTTGCGGGGTGTCTGGGTCAACAGGCGAGGGGAAGTCGGGAATCCAGAGTGGCTACCCTATGCAGAGGTCTCCAACGTGACGCAAGCGGCGGCGTTGCTACTGCCGTAATTCGCCGGTCGAAGTAATCGAGTTTTAAAACGTGCACATCTCCGCTCGATGGTTGCGCCCGCAACCCTACAGCGTCGACATTTTGCCACCGAGGCGACGACTAGAGCTCACAACTTGAAACCCTTCCAGATGCTGATGAAGTCCGAAAGGGCAAACTCACCGCAGTTTCCGAGCCCTTCCGCGGCGAAAACGACGGCGTGACCGATCGGCACTTACCCGGCTCGGCCGTCCGTGTTTCACTCACGTCGCAATCGCCACCATCACGTGTCTGAGTCCGACTTGATCACACATCGTAAACGGGTCTGATCGCCCAATTTCGGTTTGGCGACAAAATCTCGCAATCCTCTTATATTTGGCGCGACCGAATAATAAGGCTCCGCTAATTCAAGCGGTCAGTAAACGTTGAGCCGGCACTAGGACGCCTTACAAAGGCTTTGTGCAACCTCGCTTACCGGCGCTCGCCGTCGTCCGAGATCTCTTCCAAGGTAACACCTGCCAGTTCTTCGTTGAGCACCGCAATGTCGCCGAGAGACAATATCCCGGTCACATTGCCGTCCCGATCGAAAACAACGAGGCGGCGCATTTGGAGGTCGGCCATTCTTCTTGAGGCCTCGCGCAAGTCGTCGTCCTCAAGGCAGCTTTCGACCCCTTCCGTCATGATGTCGGAGACAGGGCTTTCCAGGTCGAGCAATTCTGCAACCGCGCGCACTACGATATCGCGGTCTGTCACGATACCAAGAAGCTCATCGTTCACGATCGGGATCACGCCCGAGTCAATCTCTGACATCATCTGCGCGACTTGAAGAATGCTGGCATCGGGTGCTGCGATCACAACGTGGTGGGTCATGACGTCTCGTACAAGCATTTGACTTCTCCTGTTCGATGAACCAATACGTGCGCCGATTAGAAGTTCCCAGAATTCGCTGCTGAGGCAGCGGTTTCATGAAAGTACAGAATGTCGAGGCCGCGCCGCGCTATGGGCCGACTGGTGCATATCCATCACCTACCCATTGACGCGTTTCCAGCTTTTCAAAACGGGAAAGCAATTCCGATATTGTCACCGGCTGATTGGTCCGGTAGCGACGAAGTGTTGGCTAAGCTCCCGTGGGAAGCGATCGCTCAGCTTCATGCCGGAATTTTCCGTCGAGGATAATCAACGACTGATCGCGGCTGTCAGGCTGGCGGGCCAGCAGTGCGACATCGATCACCCTGTTGATCTAAGGACCTTCAGTCTGCCGGATCTTTCGTTGCGCCGGCTCACGGCCAGTCGTCATGTCCACGGCAGGCACTGGTGATGCGGGTCGTGATTTAGCTGGTTGGGGCTCGCGAATCCGTTTGACCTCGTCTTCGCGGTCATCTTCGTCAAAAAGCTCCTGAAGAGTTTCGTGATTGTCATCACCGGCAAGCTCGTCGCTAGCCTGGAGCCAGTGCCGCAGATCAGCCCCTTCTGGTTGGCCTTCATCGAGCCAGATTTGGTAGGCGCGTGTCCTTATCTGTTCTTGCAAATCCTGTCCCAAGTCTGGCTCCTTTCCAACTCAATCTGTTCCTGCGAATACCTACGATCTATACCTCGCCGCGAAGCAACTTGCCGGACGCATCCTTCATGCCCTCCTTGGTGTTCTTGGCAACTTGGGTAGCATCAGCATCCTCCACCGATGTGCTCGGTTCGGCTCCCCGCGAGCTCTGATCAGCCTGTGGGATAGATTTCCGTTCTTTCGATGAAGTTCGATCCGAGAAGTTTTCGTCGCGTTCCATAGTTTTCTCCATGCAGATGCCGCGTTCCCGGCTATTCGGCCTTCCGGCCCTTGATCTCTGCGTCAACGCTATAGAGTCGCGAATCAATAGTTACGGAGGCGATTCGTTCCCAATCAAAGCGAATCGTTTATGCCGGGTCTGAATGGACGGAACTCGTTGCCGATTCCGGCGTTCTCGCGTCAAACTCACGGAGGACAACATGAACGCGATCATTAGCTCTGAATGGTTGGGGGCAGGGGTGGCAGCAAACCTCAGACAGGCTCGCGCTGCGCGTGGCTACTCGGTGGAAGATGTGGCCGAAACCTGTGGTCTCACCGTCGACGAAATCGACGCGCTTGAGGCAGAACAGGACATGGATTATCGCAAACTGGCGCGCGTCGCGGCTGCGGTGGGACTTCCTCGTTCGCCTTCACTCCCACGCTGAGGGATCGCGCGTCATGGTGGATAGCGAACCTGCTGTGTCGCTGGTCTCGGAAGCTGTCAGGAACTGGTTCGAGTACTACAACGTGACACCGGACGACAGTGCGACCGAAATTCTCGGTGCGGCCGGGATCGATTTGTACAATCGTGGGATAGTGACGGTGCAAGCGATCACGTCTGCACTTATCGAAGCCTTCGTCGGGCGCTTAGCCATCCATTGCAACGCACCGACGTCAATTGCCATTCACTAGGCGTATTGAGGGTAACGTACCGCCAGATTTGCCTGGTCTTACGCTTAAGCCCGTTAATGTTGTGGAAAGCGGGTTCTGCTAGTGATTGCGAGCGGCTACGAGGGCCGCACGTCCGATGAGTGACCACGCGTTCGGACGGAGGTGAAAGGCTCGCTCAGCGATGAGCGGGTCTTTCTCGTTTTATCGGCAGGCATGATGGGTTTTGGGCACTAGCGACGCCCGCCCAGCATAGCTTTCCACGCAAGTCGTATGGATTGAAGGCGCGTGCGGACACGCTCCTCTGTGGAGCTTCCAATGCCATTGCGAAAATCGGCTAGAGCCTGAGCTTCTAGCCGAGTGCATCGCTCACCGGAAGCACTACGGAGAGCTAATCCTGTGATGCGATCAATCACCACCCATTGGTCGTCTGACATCTCGACTTCGTAACGGGTCATCTCAACTCTCTGCTTTGCATTCGGAGGGTCTTAGCGAGCCGACATGACAAGAAACTTAACATGCACCGTACCGAACACGATTCGATCCACACGTGGTGAAGAAAGCGCTACTGCAACCATAAGATCAGAACGGCGAAAAGCGTCACAAGGGGTCTTGGACAGACGCCGCATGAGAATTTCAGGATTTCCCGGTTGCAACCTCATCACGCATGAGTTGGGCAAGCTCGGCCGCATCGTGGATACCGAACTCATGCCACCCCACCAGCGCTTTGGCGGCGAGCCGTCCGCGATCGCTGGAAGGATCGCAGTCATTGTTGCGACACCAATCGACGAGAACGCCGTGCAACATCTGCAGGTCGGCGGTCGTGAGCGGCTCTTTTGGCCAGTCGGTCTTGGTCAAGCGATGTCCCCGGTTTGTGATCGGTCAGCTATCGAGAAGAAAAATGCCTCGCAACCAAGCGAGGCAAAAGCTGAACCATAATTACTGAAGCGGCTTGAAAGCCATATTCAGAAATATCCGCAAACCATTGATGTTCAACTGAAAATTTTAGTACGTTTGCGTACAATAGGTGCGACAGGTTTGTGATCCCATTGTTTCGGGTAGAGCAACGCACTCAGGGAGTGATCGCCGCATCTTTATTAGCGGTTCCTTAGCAGCCAAGATCCACAATTTCTGCTTGCCCCCCGCTAATTAAGTTTCAAAGAAGCTCTGACCGATCTGAACATTTTCTTCGACGATCATGTGATCCTCGTGTGCTTGAGGGGTTTCCTCCTCAGTCGAATTTGACCAAGTCCTTGAAGATCAGAAGTCCCCATTTGTCCCGCGTGCCTGCACCAGCAGGCGGCCTTTGGAGACGCCTCCCAGGTTGATTGACGCAAAGCCAAGCTCCTCTACGAGCGCTCCAACCTCCGTCGCCGCGGCCTCGTCGTCGCTCGCCAGGAACACGACCCGCCTGCCGCCTTTCACGTCCGAACTTTGCCCGAGAATGCCCGCATCAAGATGGTTGAACCCCTCAACGACCTTTCCTTCCAGCTTATCAACGGGCACGCCGCAGCGTTTGTGACATCGACAATTTTTCTACCTTGCCAATCCGGTAGGTCCTTTGCGACTTCGGAATGACCTCAACACGGACAGCGAGGAAATTTAGTCGCATCAGGATTGCGCAGAGTGAGTTAGACGAGCAAGACGCTCCAGGCGGAGCTTCTAAACTGCACGCAAGTCTCGGTCTATCAAGCCACCCCAAAGACGGGCCGCCGACTGCTGACCCCTTCACTAGCTGCTGCTATCGAAATCAAGGACTTTCACGTTGCGCGCCAGGGATAACTAGTCCCACGTCCGGCTAGCGGAACCATTCTTGTCCTCCCTAGTTCCTTCATCGCCTCAAACTAAGGAGCAAGACATGCCAAAGGACGATCTCACGACCGGATTCACCGGAACGCCCAACGATGAGCCGACCGGTGTGCGCAAAGTGGCGTCGAACGCCGGGAACGCTGTGCGACGCGAGACCAGTGCGGTCGCTGCCGGCGCTGCTGAACATCCGCATACCGCCACTGGTCTCGCCCTGACGGTTGGCGCCATCGGCCTCTGCATTGGCTACATCCTCGGACGAAATTCGGTTGATACTCGATCGAGCTATTGGCGTTGAGCCTCGTCATCGCGGGAAATCGCAACCCCGAGCTAATGAAACCGCTCGTTTGTGACACGAGTGCGGGGGCAGGGCGCGACACGCCCTGTTC
This sequence comes from Hyphomicrobiales bacterium, assembly GCA_900467745.1. Taxonomy (GTDB): domain Bacteria; phylum Pseudomonadota; class Alphaproteobacteria; order Rhizobiales; family Rhizobiaceae; genus Rhizobium. The sequence continues at coordinate 32,580 of UBQW01000012.1, read as the reverse complement.
GACTCCGCAAAACAAGATCGAGCGACTGCGCTTCGCTCTCGCGAGTTCTCTTTTGTGATCTGGGTGCAATAGAATGAAGTCACCGGTCGACAGCGTGGAGACAGTACGTCGCTCCCTCGGCCGCTGCAACCGCCTCACGCTCTAGAAGCTATCATGGAGTTTGTAGAAAAAGTCATCCCGACCCTGCACCATGAAATCGTCCATCCCTAAGCATGAAGTCCGTGTGATCCAAGATCGGTATGGAATCGACCCGTGAGCTATCGCTTACGGGGAAAGTGGGTAACGAAAGGCGGTCTTGATGCACTGCACCAGCATGTACGGTGTTGTGTCGTCCTCGCTATTTCACGCGAGTATCAAGAAACCATAGGCGCTGAAGGCTTTGATTATCAGACTACGTTAGTGTGTGGGCACACTGAACAAATGCCGTATCCGAGCTGCCAGAGAAACTGGGCGTGCTCCAGAAACGATTTCGGTGTCGGCTCGCAGATGCTCTTCTGTCTCAACCCGTTTCGCCAAAAGTTGACTGAGTTCCTCGACCAAGGCCGGGCGGTCATGCATCACGCTCGCCAAATGATCTTTGGAGATCTCGTATACAACGACCAAAGTAAGCGCCCGCATCGCCGCCGGCTCTGGAGCTCCCATTAGGACGCCGCGTTCTCCGAAAAGATCACCCGGCGCCAATCTGGTCAATTCCTTCCTTCCCGCGCCGTCGTCCTTTTCGATCGCCACAACCCCACTTCGGATAATCATCAAGGACGTCATCGATGCGTCCTGAGGAGCGATCACGACGCCCTTCTTGAACGTCAGTCGCTTCATACTGTTGGCGACGGTTTCCATTTCGTCTTCCGTCAGTGCCGAAAACAGGGGAATTGAGGTGAGCAGGCGCCAGGGAGTTCCAGGATGCTTGCTTGTTGCGTCTGAAAAATATGGTTCCGCCAACGCGTTTGCAGGTGCTGAAAGCTGTATGCCAGCCGCCTTCGTGTGCCTGTAAACCAGATCGAAGATTTCGTTTTTTGCAGCCCCAGTCTGTCCAAGACTCGCGACCTTGAACGACAATTCAATCTCGACCGAGGATCCGTCAAGGCCGGTGATCGATACAGATGGTGGAGGCGTCTTCAAAATAGAATTCGCACTCAACAGCACCGTCCGCATCGTCTCCTCTATAACAGCTGGCGACCGCGTCGGCATCGCTCGGATGATGATCTTCGATCCATGAACGGAGTCGGCACCTGTGAGGTTCGTCAATGTCGCCTTAGCGAGAGCGCTGTTTGGTACGACGACGAGATCGTTTGTGTCGCTGAGCAAGTGGGTCGACCGCCAATTCGTCTCTACAACCTGGCCGCGGACGCCACCCTCCACCTCAATCCAGTCTCCAACTGCGTACGGCCTGCCCAGGTTGAGCGCAATACCGGAGAAGACATCGTTGAGCGTGCTTTGCAGGGCCAGACCCAAAACGATCGCGAACACGCCGGATGTGGCAATCAACGTTCGCACCGGTAGATCAAACACGAACGCCACGATCGAGAGCACGGCGCCAAGGTAGATCACGGCTACCAACAGATCCTGAAGCAGGCGGCCTTCGCGGGGCTTTCGCTCGAAAATGAGGTATACACGGACAGAACTCGCGAGCACCATCGCGCCCCCGGCCCACCATGTTGCTTTTGCAACGCCGATGAACATCCGGTGCGTGAGGTCCTCATCGACGATGCCCGTCGTCCATGGTGCTACGTCGTGACCGACTAGCAGCACAGTGAGGACAGCAAAGAAGGCGATGTGAACCAGAAAGCGGTGCGTAGGTCTTCCGCGGACCAGGAATCTCGCGATAACAAGCATGAGGACGATCATCGCGAACTGGGCGATCGGGTCCGCTATGAGATGGAAGATTAAACTCTGCTCTGGACCCATTTGCCTGTCTTCACTGTTGTCGTCGCCGGCAATTGACAGCGTGTGGGGTCGCTTCGTCAAGAACCCAGTCCCGCAACGCTTGCAAAAGCGGGCAGAGGCCGATTGATGAGGGGCACTGCGTCAATACCGAGCCTTCGGTCGACCGTTGTACCAAGGGTGTGACGGCGATCCCACCCATCTATCACGACAGTAAGGCTGCTGACGAAGTCGGTGGCCGATGATGGCTCGCTATCATGCGCGCGGCAGTCGAACTGCCTTCTTACCTGAGGCGCGTGAGAACGGCTATCGGCCAAGGAACAGGGCAAGTTCCCTTGCCACCGTTTCAGGGTCCTCCCGCTGCGGAAAGTGCCCGACGTTCTGGAGGACAATCCTATCGAAGGGCCCGTCGAATTTCTTATACAAATCTTCGGACAGACCAGGTGGATTAACGCCGTCCTCCATGCCCTGGAAGTAGATCGTCGGCAAAGAAAGCGACCGCGTGTCCCGGATACGATCTTCAAGCCAGACGCTTATGGGATCCGGCTCGGCCTCGCCCCACCGCACCTTGTAGCTGTGAAGCGTGACGGCAACCCAGTCGGGGTTGTCAAAGGAGTTCGACACAGCGTCGAAGGTTGCTTCATCGAACCATCCATCCGGCCCCCAGTTTTCCCACTGGATCCTAGCAAATCCCCGCGGATCCTTCGCGATCGCTTCGGCTCCACGCTTCGTCGCCATAAACCAATGATACCAATAGCGCTGTGCTTGCACGAACGACGGCGTCTTTAGGCCGCCCATACGCGGCAGCGAAGACAGGAGCGCCATACGCTCGACACGGGCTGGCCAGCCCATTGCCAGCGCTTCTGCGATGTTCGAACCCCAGTCGTGACCGACGACGGAGAACCGCTCGATACCAAGACCATCCATGAGCGCTATCGCATCCAATGCCAGAATGGCCCCGTTGGCGGTGCGAAGTGCCTCCTTGTTCCGAAAAACGGACGCGCCAAAGCCGCGGAGATATGGTGCAATCAGACGCAGGCGCTGCCCTTGCAATTTGGACGCGACGGCCTTCCACGTCGACGCGTCGTCTGGCCATCCATGTAAAAGCAAAACCGGATGGCCGTGCTGGGATCCGCTTTCGTCGAAAGTGATGCGAAGGTCCGGGGTGTCGAGGTGAGGCATGCGCGTTTCCTTCATCCAAGCTCATCGCAAACGGACCCCCGTTTGAAGGACCAGAAGCTGCGATCATTGTTGGTGATCTAGCCGACACCAGCGCTATCTCAAGAGGCTCAACAGACGCCCGCACCCATAAAGCCTAACAAATGGGTGTCCGGCGACACTTGTTCAGTCGCTCCTTCGTTCGAGTGTGGCCGCTTTTTACCTACCCGGTGGAATTCGAGCTTGGATCCACGACAGGAAATACGACCAATTCCGAGAGCTTCAAACAGGCTTGACGGGGCATCTTCGCTAAGCGAATGCGTTTTTCGTTAGCAAATCGGTAACTATCACTCCCTCATATTAGCGGCGTCGCAACTATCATGTCTTCGCGACGTTATAGCAGGCAGTGCATGTTTCTCCGGAACCCGCACACACCCCAGCTCGTGCGGGTTCCACTAATCTACTATTGGAGATGGGATGTCCGGTCTTGCTCGACTGCTAAGTCAATCGCTGCCCTCACGTCCAAAACGCCGGGTAAAACAGGTTGGCGGACTATGCTACCGTATCAGTGACAAAGGCGAACCAGACGTCCTTCTTATCACCACCCGTGAGACAAAAAGGTGGACTATCCCTAAAGGCTGGCCGATGAATGGCCATAGCAGCCATAAAGCGGCCAAGCAGGAAGCTTGGGAAGAGGCGGGTGTGAAGGGTAGGGTTCGGATGAAACCTTTCGGCAACTTCGCGTACAGCAAAGTGCTCGCGAACGGCAATGCCGTCCCTGCTGATGTCCAGGTCCATCTCATCGACGTACGGGAGACAAGATCGTTTTTCCCTGAGCGTGGTCAGAGAGAGCTGGCTTGGGTTAGCGCCTCAGAAGCGTCACATCGCGTGGACGAACCAGGATTGAAGAAGCTCTTCATAAAGCTCGCACGGCGTTATTCAGTTGGTTGATTATTCGGTATCCAACGAGGTGTCCGTAGTTGTCGCCCAGCTTTTCATGCTGCTCAGACACCAGGCATCCCAACAGTGCCGCGTAACGTGAAGCGGACGCCATCTGGATGGTATTCCAGCTCAGCATTCCCGGCGAAATACGGGGCGACCATCTTGGTGATCAGCTGTGATCCAAACCCGGTTTTGACCGGTGTCTCAACGGGAGGCCCTCCGATCTCGGTCCAGACAATCTGGAAGGCTCCATCGCCGCCGATCGTCCAATTAACTTCAATCTTGCCATCGTCGGCCGACAGAGCTCCATACTTTGCGGCGTTGGTGGCGAGCTCATGCAAGGCAAGCGAAAGACCCAATGCCTGACGAGCTTCCAAACGACTGGCCGAACCGCTGACAGAAAAGCGGTTGGTACCCGCATCGTGCGGCGCGAGCGCACTTGCGACAACATCGAATATGTCCGCAACCACGCCGTCCCCGGCTGTCAGGACATCTTGTGCCTTTGCCAATGCCGAGACCCGTTCCGAGATGACGACTTTAGCGTCTTCCAGAGTTGTCGCTCTCTTCAGCGATTGGGAAACGATGGCCTGAACGATCGAGAGAGTGTTCTTTATGCGGTGCGCTGCCTCGGCCATCATGCCGTCTCGGCGAGCGTCTTCCGCTTTAAGCTCGGTAAGGTCTTTGGTGACGACACCATAGCCGATCAGCTCCCCGTCGTCGTCGCGCATGGGAAACATTGTGTAAAGTGCCGGTACTACTTCCCCCGTTTCGAAGTGGCGGAGCCGGATTTCCTGTTCGTAACTCTGTCCGGACTTCACCGCTGGAACGACCTGCTCTTTGAATAACTGGTGATCCGCCTCGATAACGTAGTCCATCACGTCAGGAGGCAAAGGCTCGTCCTCCTGTAATCCGACCAGATGACGCGCAGCGTCATTTAAAAAAAGCACCTTGCCTTGCGGATCGGCAATCCCGATGAAGTCGGAAGCCTGACGCACGACCCTTTCGAAGTTCGCGCGGTGGCGTTCAGCCGCTCTCGCACGCAACAGCAATTTCTGCTGCGCCGCGACTGTTCGCCGCAGTTCAAGCTGTGTCATCGCCTGACGCGCAAGAAACTTGAGCATCTCGATTTGGTCGTCGGAGAACTCCCGCACTCTGTAATCGAGAACGCAAACGGTACCAATCGGCTGCCCATCGGCCGTCTTCAAGAGGGCGCCGGCATAGGACCTGATATGCGGTTCACCGGTGACCAGTGGATTGCTGTTCAGACGATGATCAATCGTCGCGTCAGGGATGACAAGGGTGTCCTGCTCGAGCAACGCGTGGCGGCAGAATGCCGTTTCCAAAGGCGTCGATCGGGTACCCAGGCCTACCTCAGCTTTGAAGAACTGACGCTTGGTATCGACAAGATTGACAACCGCGATTGGTGAACCGCAGATATGCGACGCGATTTTTGCGATTTCGTCGAAGTCACGTTCGCGAGGCGTATCAAGAACATTAAAGGAGTGAAGCGCCGCTGAGCGGGCTTCCTCGTCCCACCCGGAAGGTTTCAGTTCGAAGTCGGTGCATTCATTTTCGAGCATCGCCCGTCTATCCCTCTTAGGCTCAATTGCGCAGTCAAACTGCGTACAATACACGTTGCGACACCGCGGTCCTCGATCTCGTTCTATACCTCGAAGCCGTCCCTATCGCGAAGACTAGCCAAGGAGACCAAGAGTTTGCAGGGCTTTCGAAAGCGCCACCTCGGACACTGGCTTAGACACAAAAAGGGCCGTGTCGGGCATTTTACCTTGCGTGGGATTATAGCGCCCCGAAATCACGGCGACTTTGCAATCGGGCCACCGGGCGGCGGCGTGGTGCGCAAGTTCGAGGCCGTTCATCGAACCGGGCATGTCAATGTCGGTCAGCAGGGCGTTTATGTCAGGTTCTGCGCCGAGAATCGTCATTGCCTCATCCGCGTTGGCCGCGTCGAGCACCACAAAGTTCATGTCCTCAAGCATGTCGACCAGGTCCATTCTAATGAGACCGTCGTCTTCGACGACAAGGATACGGTAGGCCATTCAATGCTCTTTCTGAAAGCTCTGGAGGTCGGCGGCAATGCGACAGATAATGCCGCTCGTCGGATAGTCGATGGCGACGGTACTGTCGGACGTGCCGTTGAGCCCTGCTGAAATCAGACGCATGCCTGATCCCGTGGTCCCAGGTTTGACCGCAGCTGGACCTCCACTTTCAGTCCATGTCATCTCGAAACGGTCCCGCTGCTCGCCCGCCACCGCCCACCGCAGATCAACGCGGCCACCGTGAACTGAGAGGGCACCAAACTTCGCAGCGTTGGTGGCCAACTCATGGAGTATCAGGGAGAGGGATAATGACGGACGAGAACCGATTTTCAGCGCCGGACCGTTAGTTGCAATTCTTGGACTTCCCAGATCGTCGTGGAGTGCCGCCATCTGGCCGACGATCTGCGTTACCGTCGAAGCACCGCGGCCTCCCTCAAGTATCGTGTCGTGCGCGTCACTGAGCACGCCTATGCGATCTGAGAGACGCTTTCTAGCGGTCGGCAGGTCAGGTGAACTACGAAGTGTTTGCGAAGCTATAGCTTGCACCATGGCAAGCTGGTTTTTGAGACGGTGGCCGAGTTCATGGTAGAGCAGAGCCTGACGCTCTTCGTCAGCTCGCACTTGGGTTACGTCAAGTGCTTGCACCAAAATGCCGGTGACAGCTCCTCCTTCGTGACGCATCGGTTGATAGACCAAGTCGATTGCGCGCGTCTGCATTTCCCCAGCTGGACCTCGGTTCAAATCGATCGAGAGGCCTTTCGCAACGAAAGGTTCGCCAGTTCGATAGACCTCGTCGAGGATGGTGATGTACCCCTGTCGGACGACCTCGTGTACAGCTTCCGCCACGGTCTTGCCAATGATTTCGCGACCAGCGCCAATCATGGAACGATAAGCTTCGTTAGCATAATCAAAGACGTGATCCGGACCAACGAGCATCGCGATGCCGCCCTGGCTCAACTCAAATACCTGGCGGAAGCGTTCGCGCTGCGTTCGCTCTTCTCGACTTAGCGCTACTCGGGCCGTGATTTCGGTGCAGGCACAAAACATGCCGAGCACTGTTCCCCAAGGATCGCGCACCGGCGTATAAGAGAACGCAAAATGGGTTTCCTCGGGGTACCCGTTTCGGTGCATGGTGAACTCGATGTCGTCCATCGCAGTCCCTTCGCCGTTGTAAGCGGCGGTGATGATTGGTTCGACCTGATCCCAAATATCAAACCAGAGTTCATAAAACGGCTTGCCGAACGCTTCCGGGTGGCGCGCGCCACACATTTCTGCATAGCCGTCATTGTACAAGGTGATTTGTTCGGGCCCCCAAACGATCAACATGGGTTGGAGGGAGCCAAGCATGACATTGGTCAAGGTCTTGAGCTCTACGCTCCATTTGTCTCTTGGGCCAAGCTGAGTGCTTGCCCAGTCGCGGCTGCGAAATAATCGTCCGCAGTCGGGGTTTGGTGAGGACATTCGGCGATACCTAAGGGATATTGGCGGGGTAACTAGAACTAAGAAAGGAATTTTCCAGTTCCGTCGAAAGAATAGCGGTTCTGGTTTGAGAAAGTCTAGCCTCCGTAGTGACAGGGCTGATGGGGCTACAGAGGTTCTGTGATGATATTTCCCCTCGTGCCCTTCGACGTGTCTGCTTCGCGCCCCGCAAGTTCCGTCCATAGTGGCGACCGGTGATCTTCATACAAATGGAAATATCGTCGATCAGCTCGTCGAGCCGGGCCGCAGAATTACTTGATGTTTCGTGGCGGCGTTTTCCGGATTGATGGACCGGGAGACATACGTCGTGGAAGCTTCCAAGACCAGAAAGCTCCTAAGGGAGTGGTTGGCCGGGGTGGAGACGCCCGTCAAGAAAGTCAAAACAGGCAGCGGCTCGCGAAAGCGGTACGAAAGGCACCAAAACGCCTGGGTAGCTCAGACGCAATGCTTTGTCGACATGTCGCTTGGGAGATTGGTTCCACATCGATCGTTGTGGGGAACAACGACCAGCTGGCGTAGTTGAGCACTGTAGTCACTCAAAACGGAGCCTATCATGGTCTACAAACTGATCGCTGTATCTGTCCTTTCGCTCGGTCTCGCAACCTCGGCATTCGCCCAATCGTCCGGCGGTTCTGGCGGCGGTACAGGAGGCTCTGCCGGAGGCTCATCTGCGGGGTCTGGCACGAACGGCGGCACTAACTCTGGTACCGGGACAGGAACAAACGGCGCCGGCTCCAGTACAGGGAGCGACAGCGGATCAGACGGAGCCAATTCGACTACAGGCGACGGGCAGTCAAACGGTGGTAGCACGAACAACACGGACTGCAGCGCTGGAGCAGTGAACCGCGGGCCTGGCACTGCAGGCAGCTCATCGACTGCCACCGATGGCGCAGGAACTTCTACTTCGGGCAGCCAAGTGCCGACCAATTGCCCTTGAGGTCATCATTGCATGGAGCCCCGTCCGTCTGGGCTCCATCGCCTTTAGCGTTTTAGCCACCCGTCAGTTATTGTCTATAACCTGCACACGCGAGACCGACGCAACGGTTTTGCCACTTTCAGTCACACGTATGGCGCCGAACCACATCAGCTCAGAGAACTCAGGGCGATTTGCTGGTCGTATCGACCGAAGATGCCGCACTCCATATCGGGTTGTCGGGGCTAAGGACAACGTATGTCTCACCGCCCAGAAAGTCAGGCTATGACGCATACCGATCCCGACCTTGCAACAACAAATTTGCGCCTCAGTAGGTTAGAACAGGTAAGTGAGGGGTATCGATGTATGCGGTTCAGTTCCGTTTAGCACCTCGACAGTTGTGTTGCCTTTCCAACGTTTCGAACCATTCGGCGTAAGGGGTATTCCTTACCAGCCGGCGATTGAAGTCAGGCGCACCGTCTTCCCACCAAGGTGCACCGCGCTCCCCTAATGCGACCTTCGCAGCATTCACAAGGTTTCGAGCAGCGGCGATCTTGCCTTGATCACCATCTGCATCCCCTACATCGCGCCGTGCGGCCATAAGATCTTTAACCAAGCTGTCCTTTACGTCGTCAGTGAGGGCAGGATTGGACAAATGCCACAGTCGCCCACGCACCACAAAGTATCGGCCGTTCGGGTGTATTTGGATAAGATGTCGGACCGCGTTTTTCAGCTGATTTCATGTTCACGCCAAACCATGCCCAAACCGGAAACTAGGGTTGTCGTTCGCAACGACCAGCCTGGGTCAATTGTCTCCGCTCGTGGCCGCGGACACAGCCGTTGAGCCGCCGCGTTGCAATGCACTATTCCTCGCGGCTGCCCGCGCATGCACCGGGCGCTCAACCGTGAGTGCTCGAGCATTTTATGCTCGGCGATCGTTCCCGCCCATTTCAGTCATTAAGTTTGATTGATCCAACAAATTTCGTGCCGTGGTCTTTCACGAAGCGAAATTCACCTCCCAACTGATGAACAAACGCCTTGATTAATCGTGTGCCCATTCCGGGCCTATCCGTGTTGCCGTCGAAGCCAACTCCGTCGTCAACGACGGACAATTCTGCAACGCCATCAGCCACGGATCGAAGACTGACATGGATAGCCCCCGCTTGTCGGCCCATGAAGGCATACTTCATGCTGTTTGCGATCAGTTCGTTGACCAGGAGGGCAAATGGCGTGGCGCGATCAGGCGCAATGATCAGATCCTCGATATCGAATGTGACACTTACGGGTAGACCATGGACACCAATGAGCGTCCTAACGAAAGACGGGATGAATTCAGAAGCCGATACGCCGCTAAACTGATCAAAACCGTACATTTGCTCGTGGACAGCAGACATAGCCGTAATGCGCTCGTTCAATCTTTTTACCGCCTCGGCTTCGAATCCCTGCATTCGGAGCAGCGCCATAACCGTCTGCAGGTTGTTTTTAACCCGGTGATGGATTTCCCGCATCAGCGTCTGGTTAGTCGTCAAAGCTGCGGCGAGCTGGCGCGTGTGCAGGGCGTCTTCTCTGATCAATCGCTGAATCCAAAGTGCCGCTGCACATGCGCCAATCACCGCGAAAATCACCAACAAGGTAGCGATCTTCGCGTCATCCCAGAATGGCTGCATGAGGACGCCGACGTCGGCAGACGCGATGGCAACGAATGGTGTGCGCTCGATGATGCGGTAGCCAACCAGGCGGTCCTGGTTGTCGACAGGCGAATGCGAGCGGTAGATGCCAGATGTCGCTTTTCTCATGTAGTCAGTGAACAGGACATACCCGCCCATATCGACTGGACCCGGCGGCTCTGGATGCCGTGCAATGATCTTTCCGTCGCGCCTGATGAAGCTAACCGTTGAATTCGGTCCGATATCAACGGCATCCCAAATTGGTTTGAGCACATCTGAGTTGAAGGCAATAGCGGCTACCCCAGCGAAATTTCCGTTCCGTTCGAGCCGGCGGCTGACCACGAAAATCTGGCGTTTTGTCAAGCGACTGACGATCAAAGCCGATGTGTATTCGTCCGCGCCGTTCCTCAGGCGCGTGAAGTAGTCCCGATCGGAAACATCCATCGCCTGAATTTTAGGGTCACTCGAGAAAAGCGTAAGACCGTCAACACCGACAACGAAGGCCGTCACTTGGGGCGGGAGGTCGGCGACAGCCGAATTGAGATCGTGCACCCGCTGAGGATCGACGGACAGCACGTTTGACCCGAGGGAGTCGTCAATGCGGTGCAGTGTCTCGCGAGCAAGCGAGTTGAGCCACACGGCATTCGCCGCGACGATTTTGGAAGCAGCGCTTACCTGAGTGTCTGCCCTTCTTGCGGTTGCTTCATAACTCGACACCAGCCACAAACCCAGCACGCAAACCAATGCGAGGAACATCACGCCGATAACCGCGAGTGACGCTCGCCCAACCGAGCCCGGCTGCAGTCCAGTGGACCCGCTCATCAATCGTGCCATGTAGCTCCACGTGCCCTGAGGTGCGATGAGGAATCCATAGCTCGCTGCCGTTCACATCGCAACTGAGGGCGGGTCGAAACTTCCAACTTCGTTCGAGGAACTTTGGTTCTTGGGATGTCGAAGCGGAAAGTGCTGCCCGCGAAAACGGAAAGTTGAGTCACGGTAATTGTCGTCGATCTCCCAAGGCTAGGAGCCTCAACTTCCATGGCGCCTGGTGAATAATCACGCCGCGAACCGTTGTGCCCCGCTTCTTGACCCTTGGGAAGGTCTCCATTTGATCGCCGACCATATATCGCGCGTAGCCACCCATTTCGTACGCTCGCGTACCGCGACCTATCTGGCTTTCGTGCGTTTGTCTGAAAGGAGGACGTGCCTATGACCAAAGATGCAGTGAGACGGCGCGCAGCGTCGAGCCAGGCTCAACGGATCGAAGCTCGCGACCGAACGAATGAGGTGGCACGCAGTACGATCGAGGAAGAGCGACGCCTCCGTGACGCCAAGACGGTACGGCTTCGTGCGGCTAGAATGCAGGCCAAAGAGGCCTTCAAGGCAATCTAAATCGAAGCTCGCAACCCACCTAGCAACTCCGATCATATCCGCTGCCGCTTTAGGCCGACGATCCTTGAAGCCATAAGCCCTCGCGCTAAATACTCAGTTGCTGTTTCCAACCGTCTCCGCGAAGGGCACGTGATTGTTGTTGAGCCACGAGGAAGGTCGGGTGCGAGAAGTCGGCCCAACCATTTATTTTGCAAACACGAGTGTCTCCGGAAAGCTGCAAATATGTCGGAAAAGCTGCAACCCTTCTCGATGACGCCCCAGCAAATCACCGCTGTCCTCGTCAAATTCGGCAAACTGCTTGAAAGTTTTGCTCTAAGGCTTTCCAGTGAAGAAGAGACGTCATCCAGGCTGGTCACCGACGCCGCAGCATCAATCAAGGAACTCGCTCAGGACGTTGGAGAGGGCGATCAGGATATCGCGGCCGAAATCGTCACATCGACGGCACGGTTAGTTGCCGCAATACGAGGGCTGGTCAACGAAACTTCCTCACGCGCGAAGCTCCATTGAACCAAACTGAGATTTTTCTGATCAGCTTGGCCGGCTGCTGCGACATGCGACCAGGTCAATCAGCATCGATGAGAAGTTTTCCTGAAATACGGAGCTCGCAGCGATCGACGCCGTCTGCTGCATTCATGCGAGAGCATCCAAGCCCCATCCGACGTCGCAGAGTTCGCATAGGCGTGGACGCGCCGTGACGTTTTACGACCGCGTTCCTAACCATCTCTTCAGTGAGGCCACATGCCTTGCAAGCAACCACAATGAGATTACCGCGAACGTGCGAAGTAGGAGTTCTTTGTCCAAGGAATTTCTTCTTACTTGTTCGCTGCGCTCAACTGTAAACGAACGATTATCGGCTCGCTGACACAACTTCTTATCCCGTCTCTTACGCCCGCTTTGAACACCACCGGCATTTCCCAAGACGATGCTGAATACGAACGAAAGAAGAACATATTCGCTTTTGAGTAAAATGGGAACCCCTGGTGAGACAGCCACGCGCGGTCGTGGTTGGCCATAAATCCACTGGGTGCCGTCTGCACTCAGGGAACATAACGTGTTATCGATCAGCATTCCCCGCCGAGGATAAACGACCGGGCGGAGGTCAAGCTTGGCGCACTCCACGCTTTTGCGCGTAGCGGCGGCCGAGCTACAGTTAGGGGATAGGGCGCTGCTCTACTTAGGCGGGATTTGCGCGCAGATGAGGATGCGTCGCGGCTCCGTGGAGACCCGCGATCTTCCTAAAAGCATTCCGCAAAATTTCGACCAGATCAGCCTTCGTTAGCGTCGCTCGGTTCGATACGGACGGGTATGGCCTTGGACGCCGGTGTCTTGGAAAGCTCATCGTGGTGATCGATCGAATTGAGCACATTGCATTCCGGATAATAGGCGGCGACTGTTCCACGCGGCAGATCATGCTTAATCACCTTGAGGCCTGCCAGTTCACGGCGCACTCCATCGTCGAAGTCGCTGACGAGCGTCACGTCCTGGCCTGCCGAAAGGCCTGCGGCACGGATATCTTCCTCGCACATCAGCACGACGTCGCGCGTGCCTTCGATGCCCCGGAAACGGTCGGAATATCCGTAGATGGTGGTGTTGAACTGGTCGTTAGACCTGATCGTCACCAGTCTAAAGCGGCCGCTAACATTCGCAAACGAAAGCGCGTTAAGCCGATCTGGCGCCGTGAACACTGCTTTCTTCTCTGGCGTCATCCACTGCCGCTCATGGGCGCTGTTTCCGCGATAGAATCCTCCAGGCTGGAACATGCGCGCGTTATAGTCTTTGAAATCCTTGGGATAGCTGTATTCGATCAGATCGCGGACGAGAGCATAGTCCCCGGTCCATTCGTCCCACTTCAGCTTCGGTCGAGGCGCAATGACGGCCTTGGCGATCCCTGTGACGATCGCGAGCTCGCTCTTCAATTCTTTCGACGCGGGTGTCCGCTTTCCAACGGTCCCGCTGATGTGGGAGAAACTGTCTTCGGTGGTGACGGCTTGATTGCCGGTTTCTTGCTTGTCGATCTCCGTGCGCGACAGGCAGGGAAGGATGTAAGCAGCCTTGGCGGGGAAGAGGTGGCTGCGATTAAGCTTAGTCGACACCATCACGACAAGTTCTTGCTCGGCCCAGACCCGTTCCATTTCTTTTTGATCAGGCACAGCACGAACGAGGTTACCACCCAGACTTATGAATGCCTTGACCTTGCCACTCATCAGTCCCTTGACGGCATCTACGATGGTTATTCCGTCCTTCGTGGGCGGATCGAAATCAAAGAGTTCCTTCAACTTGTCCATCGGCACAAGCTTCGTCTTCTCTGCGATCCCGACGGTTCGCTGGCCTTGGACGTTCGAATGCCCGCGAACCGGGCAGCATCCCGCACCCTCCCGGCCAATATTGCCTCTGAGCAGAAGAAGATTGACCACCATGGCGACGTTGAGCGCGCCTTGGCTGTGCTGGGTGAGGCCCATCCCATAGACGCCAATGACGTTTTTTGCGCCAATATAGACCTCGCCCGCCTTGCGAAGATCAACCTCCGTCAAGCCACTCTCACGTTCGATTTCGGCCCACGAAGAAGAACGGGCCATCTCGACGAACTTTTCAAAGCCGGTCGTGTGCTCTTCGATAAATGCGACGTCGAGCACACGTTCACCACCTTCGGCGAGAGCGCGATCGTCGGCCTCGATCACATGCTTGCAGATGCCTAGGATCGCCGCGATATCGCCGCCCGCCTGCACCTGATGATACTGATCGGAAATCTGCGTCTCACGCCCCGTGAGCATGTCGGCAGGGCTCTGAGGATTGATGAAAGAAATCAGACCTTGTTCAAGGATTGGGTTGAAGGTGACAATGCGCGCGCCGCGTTTCTTCGCATCCTGGAGCGGGTGAAGAAAACGTGGACTGTTTGACCCAGGGTTTTGACCGAAGAAGAAAAAGGCGTCCGCCTTTTCGAGATCTTCCCACACGATCGTTCCGACAGGCGAGCCTATGACCTTGTTCAAACCGACCGATGTCGTCTCATGGCACATGTTGGAGCTTTGCGGCAGGTTGTTGTTGCCATACAGCCGCGCGAGTAGCGCATAGAGATAGGAGGCTTCGAGGCTGGCATGGCCGGAAGAGTAGAAGACGACACTATCCTTCTCCAGCACCTTCAGCACTTTGGCGATACCATCGAAGGCTTCGTCCCACCCTACCTCGACATAGCGATCCGTTGCTGCCTCATAGCGAAGCGGGTGCGTCAGCCGACCGGTCATTTCGAGGTCGTGATCCTTCCAACCCCTAAGTTGGGACACAGTGTGGTCTCGCCAAAAATCGGGTGAGCAGCGGTGCGAAGTCAGCTCCCATAAGGTTGCCTTCGCGCCGTTCTCGCAAAATTCAAAGGGGTGGTAATTGACGGGTTTAGGCCAAGCACATGACACGCACATGAAACCGCCTGGCTTGTTCTGATGCGCCAACGTCGCGAGAGCCGCAGGGGTTGGCCTACTCTCTCCGTAAACGCTGGCGATACCCTTTAACGATCCCCAGCCTCCCGACGGACCTTCGGCTTCTGGGTTTGGTATGGTGTCGGCCATGATTGAGGTCTTTCAATATCGAATAGTCAAAAGAAAAGGCGTCGCGATCGAGCGACGCCTGACGTCGAAGAAGAAAGATTTTCAGGAGGACGGCTCGTGGATCGGGCAACGGTTGAATCTCTCGCGGAACTTTGCGGAATGCTCATAGGTCGCTTTGCGGGCGCGGTTGATGTTTCCAAGCGGTTCGTGAGCCGCCAGGCCCGTCCAGACACTGAAACGCATCTGCTCATCGACCTTCAGGACGTTAGCCTCCGACCAACTATCCTGCGGCTCCGCGCGGATCGTCGCAACCGCCACGAACGGCGCGTCCGTCTCATCCCATTGGGTCGTCGGATCTTCGATCGGCTGCTTTTTCAGGTCACGACAGAGCTGCACACAGAACTCCCATTCGCCGGTGAGATGCTGCATTTCAGCTTGGACCGTATCTCGGATCGCGTCAGGCTGATCCTTCGTGTCGATCTCCTTGCCAGTCAGTTCGGTCAGCTCCCTCGAGACGGGGCGGATGCTGAACTTGGCAATGTAGTCGCCGTAGCGAAAGGGTGTCACGCTGTAGTAGGTCTCACCGAGCGGATCTGAATCCGGCGCGCCGCCGAGTGACTGCACAGTCGGGCTCGACACGCCAACGGCTTCGAGCGCCGTATTCACACTTTGAAGCACGTCGGACAGAACCTCCTTGGTCCCCTCCATGCGGTCTGTCGTCTTGGCGAGCATCTTCAGACTTCCAAGAAACTTTTTGGATGTCTTCGCCTGGAAGACCGGCCCATTGACCATGACGAAATCCTGCGTCGTCCCGGCTGCGTCCGGCAGGCGGGCACCTGGAACGTCGGTCACTTTGATGGCGAGCCCGCGAGGTAGAGATATCGCGTCCGGAAGGATATCGCCGGCATTCGTCGAGATCCGCATGAAGACCTTGTAGGTGCCTGGCTTTGCAAACAGCCCCTGAGAGAGTTCCAGAGGCAGCCCGCTTCGGACCGCCATTGTCCCTTCGAGGATGCCATGGGCCTTGGCATGCACCGAACGCACCGCATGTCCGTAGTCCTCCGCAGTCTTCGTCAAGATGACGTCGAACGTCTCGTTAAGTTCAGAAACCGTTTTATGCTCGTCATCTTCGAAGCTCTCGACCTGCGGGGTATAGAGGACCGGTGTGTTGACTGACATTGGAAGCTCCTTGCTGGGTACCACTCCTAAAGCTCTGATGTGCGCAGAAGTTCCTGATAGCCCGCGCGATCATTGATGGAACGTGGTGAGCGCCCGAACTTCGGCATCGGGGTCCTCGCGGTGGGATAATTGACCGCCACTACCGTATTGGTCGCCAGGTACAGACGGCCCAGCTCATGTTTGAGATAAAACTGATTGCAACTTTTAGGATGACGCGAAAGAAGCACCTCTCGCAATCAAGAAGGCCAGAAAGTGCTAGTCTGGGGTTTTGTCGGAGCCCGATTTTGCATCGATGCGCCTTTTCAAATGCTCAAGATACTTCATCGCGCTTCGCTTCGACTTGATCGCCGCAACGCTAGTATCGACGACGGCATTTTCAACGAGGCGCCAGCAATGCTTGTAAAAGACAAGCGCGAGGATCAACGGGACGGCTATTGAGGCCAGCAAGACGAGGCTATCAACCATATGCTGAATTTGCCGGTGCTCTGTCTCGTACTGACGGAAAACGTTTCCTATGCAGCTCGCATACTGATTTCTGGATTGCTGTAAAGTCGCCGCATCTCCATCAACGTCCTTTTTCACCCGCGCTGCCTGAGCGACGCAGCGCTCTGCAATCTCACCCCTGGGGGGCAACGAAGACGTCCATGTTTCGATACCAGCCCAGTTCGACATCTTTTTCCCGATATGCCGTCCACCTTCGATTTGTACCCCAAGACGGTAGACCCTGTTAAGGGGCCCATTAGAGTTTCGGTACCGACCGTGGGCCTACCGACGAAGTTCAAGTCGCCGCAAGCATCCAACCCTGGCGCCCAATGTCGCCTGCGTGAAGGGCGCTTTTTTGAAACTCCCGTAAATAGTACTATTTTTCTGGGAACCTTGTTGGCGGCGCACCGTTATAGGGCGGTCACACAAGAGGGTCGTGCCGAAATGCCGTATGAGGATGGAATGCAACTCGTGTTCGACCACGTCGAACGCACAATGGTTGTAAGTTTCCGCAACACGGTAAAGATGATTGGACCTTTTGAGAGCCAGAAGGCTGCCGTCCGAGCCGGTGAGCAATTCTGCCGAGATCGCGGATGGGACGATTCCGAGCTTCCTGCGAAGCGGCATTAGCAATAGAGTCGAGCCCCTGGCTCACCGGACTTTCACCTCGCCTCCATCTTAAATCCCCATAAGGAACGTCAGATCGGCGAGCTGATGCAATGGAACTGCCGGAGCAAACAGACGGTTAAAGTCTGCTTCAGCGCGCAAAGCTTAAACCAAGCAGGTTTAAAGTCCGGGCCACATGCCGCCGTCGAGCCTTAGGTTTGCGCCGGTGATATAGCTGGCGCTCGGGCTTACTAGGAAAGCAATGGCATCGGCAACTTCCTCAAGCGTTCCAACCCTTCCCATTGGCACTTGGGCAAACATCGGCAACACGGCTTTCTCGATGTCAGCCCATGGTGCTTCGAATGCAAGGCCCTGCCCAGCGGCAACCCTGCGGAAGCCTTCGTCCAGCCTGTCGCTATGGATAGTTCCTGGCGATACCGTGTTCGCAGTAATGCCGTCCATCGCAACTTCCTTCGCTAGTGAGGCGGTCATCGCAATCATTGCAGCCTTGGCGGCGCTATAATCAGGCCGTTTCGCAGGAGCGATCATTGCCGCCATGCTGGAGATATTGATGATCCTTCCCCATTTGGCAGCCCGCATACCTGGCAGCACACGAGTGGTCACCCTTACCGCCGCAAGCACGTTCCGGTCGTAACCGGATGCCCACGTCTCCGGTCGCGTGTTCGTCCAATCTTCTGCTTCGCCGGAGCCGCCTGCGTTGTTGATCAAGATTTGGACTGGTTTGCCAAAGGTCTGCGCATCGTCAGTGAGCCTTTGCACCTCATCATCCTTGGTCAAGTCGCCAAAGACCGTGTAGGCACGCCCACCTTTGGTGACGATATCGTGGGCAACTTCCTCCGTATTCGTCTTGCTGCGGCCGTGGACAACGACGATCGCGCCTTCACGCGCCAAGCCTCTGGCTATTCCTTCGCCGATACCCCTACTGCTGCCTGTGACAAGCGCAATTTTATCATCAAGTTTCAAATCCACCTGGCAATTCCCATGTTAGTGCGTTGCACCGATAAGGGGACAAGACGATGAACGACGCAATTACGCACTTTAAAGTGCCTGTCGACCGAGAACCAAGAGCGGCTTGTCTCGGCCCTAATGGATCGGTTGCACATGTTGCCAGAGTGCTTCGAATGGTCAGAGGTCGCTGGAAGCTACCCATTCTTTTCCGCCTCTTTGCCGATCCATCAATGAGGGCATCACAATTTATGCGAGACATGCCTGGCATCTCCCAGAAAATGCTGACGCAGCATCTCCGAGAACTGGAAAATGACGGTCTGATTGTGAGGCGCGACTTCAGCGAGCAGCCGCCCCGCGTCGAATATAGTCTTTCCGCTGCTGGTTGCGGTTTAATGCCGATCCTCATGGCTGCGCGTGAGTTTTCTCGTGACTACCCTGAAACCGCTGCTTGAGAGTTTTGCGCACCAAACTTACTCTTTGTCTGATCTCCGTGATTGAACCGGATCAGCAGGCTGGTGGGAATGGTGAGTGCTACATCATGCAAGCAATTGGCAGGGCCGATGTTGGCAAGGCTCTACACGCAACTGAACAGGAACTAGGAACGGCTGATCGTCCAGGCCAGCAACCGCGGCACAGTCCCGATCTCCGAGAACAACCGTATTCTTTGCGCGCCACCAAAGCGTTGCACGAGGGCGATCTGGAACGCGAAGTGGACTTTCGTCGTGCTCAGTGACGTCCGCGCTTCAAAGCTTCCTGATAGATTTCAGTCAGTCGCATCCGCTCGGTTGCAGTCAAAAGAAAGCTGCACGCAAACTTCCGCGCGAGAGAAGGGTTTGACGGCTGGCGTCGTGCGTCGGCGTAGATCGGCCTCACCTTGATGCGTTCACCCAGCCCCACATGATATTGGCTCAAGGTCAGTCCAGCCTTCACAAGCAATGCCCGAATATCAGGTCGGCACTCGGCAGCGATGACACGTGTGAATGCCTCTACCAAAATGGGTTTGGGAAGAGGAAGTTCGATCTCATCGATAAGATCGTTGCCGACGTCATTGTCACGAACGAACCGCACGTATTCGGATACCGCATCGTTGGCGGCCGCAAGCGCAATGGCATGACCCCTGTCTGGCATTTCATTTGCGCGTAATGGTCGTTCGTATAGCATGACGTACTCCGTGTTTTTTTCGAAACGCCGGAGTCATGGATTGGTTCATCCGTTGCCGGCACTCATTTCGCCACGTGTGCGGCTGCGAGCGATATGAGGTGTCTGTGATATTTGACGTTGGAAAAGAAAAAGGCCGGAACCTCCCGGTGCCGACCTTCCTTCATGCGCCTCAATAATCGATGCCAGTACATCCGTGGTCAAAGACTAGAGACGAATTCTGCTAGATAATGTAGTGACCGAATTAGATGCGTCAATAGCCAATCATCGCTGCCCGCTCACTGGCTTGACGGTTAAAAGCTCAAATCCTCGGAACCCACTCGACCAATCCGCATTGTCCTTCGACACCAAGTGGAGGTAACGCAATGCAGGTTCTCGATACACACGTCATCAATTCCGCGAATGGAACGGTCACGGTAGAGTTCAAAGGCGAAGGCAGTGAGCTGGTCTCCGTCACGATGGCTGGCGGCAACGGAAGCCTTGACGGCGACCATGCAGTGCTTCGCGCGAAAGAGATCATGGTTCAGCTCGCAGCGTTCGACAGCGCCGACCAGACGGTAGAAACGGCGCGACAGGGTGACGGCTTGACACCGGGAGACATCCACTCGGACGCGGAGCCTATCCCCAATGCCACGCCTGGCTCGCATATACGCGCCGACTGAGCACTGGCAACCGCAGTAGGACGAGGTGCTCGATGGCAACAACCGCTCAGTTTCGAAACGGCCGGAGTTCGAAACGCTACCAAGAGACCCCCGAGCAGCCGAGGGTTGAGAAGGGCATAGGCGCCGATGATATCCGTCGTCTGAGACGGCTTTCCTCGATTGCAGCGCTCATGGATACGGCTGTCGGCATCCCGCTGACGCGCTTTCGCCTCGGCGCGGACTCAGTGCTCGGCCTAGTCCCGGGAATAGGTGACGCTGCTGGCACGTTGATCGGCCTCTATTTGGTCAACGAGGCCCGCCGCTTGGGCCTTCCAAAGGACAAGCTTGCAAGAATGCTTACAAATGTCGGTATCGACTTCGTGGGAGGCGCAGTTCCCTTGCTGGGCGACCTTTTTGACGCGTACTTCAAATCCAACAAACGCAATGTCGACTTAGTGCTTGACCACTTCGGAGTGTCTCGCGACGACCTAGGGCGATCGGCTCGGCGCAAAAGATAGAGGGGATGACCCAATGATACTCAAGGCGATTGCACTGAACGGAACCCTGAAGTCCAGCGGCGGCCAGCCTTCATCCACGGACCGAATGCTCGATCTGATCATGGAAGGGCTTCGCGAAAAGCTTGTGGAGGTCGATACGATCCGGCTAGCGGACCATAATATCAAACCTGGCGTGACGTCTGACGAAGGGGCAGGGGATGCATGGCCAGACATTCGAAAGGCGGTTCTCGAAGCGAATATTCTCATTGTGGGAACTCCGATCTGGCTCGGACAACCATCTTCGGTCGCGAAACGCGCTCTGGAACGGATGGATGCCTTTCTGGAGGAAACCGACGAAGAAGGACGGATGGTATCCTATGGCAAAGTGGCAGCCGTAGCAGTCGTCGGCAACGAGGACGGCGCCCATCATGTCTCGGCGGAGATCTATCAGGCATTGAACGACGTCGGCTTCACCATCCCGGCCAATGCAGTTTCCTACTGGGTGGGAGAAGCAATGGGGAGCAAAGAATTTGTCGACCTCGAGGAGGTTCCGGAAGTTGTGACGAACGCCGTCGACATGCTGGTCCGAAACACTGTCCATCTCGCGCACCTGCTTCAAGAGAAGCAGTATCCAGGTGAAAAGTGATCGACGATTGAGGGCAGTCTTCACCGGTACGCACTACGTGGTCCAGCGGAGATGTTTCTGATCAGCGTTGGGGAAGAACCGTTCGGTTCTGGCAGCGCTCAAGCGAGACGTCTTTGTCTCGCCGGTAAAGCACTTATCCTCGGCAGTCGCGCGGGCGATCCCGTTGTTTTCAGGAGGTCACCGCCGGCGTTGGCGCCGCGTAACTGACTACGCCCAGAGCTGTCTCAAGCCGGTCTCCGACGAGCGGTAAAAGGAAACCCCCGCGAGGGCGGCGCGAGGGTCTCTTACATGATCGCGGCCTGAAAGGGACAGGCGAAGTTGGCGTGCGATCAGACAGGAAGCCTGCAGGTGCTGAAAAGGTTCCAACTCCAGACATTCGCTCACGAGGGTTTGGTATGCGCCAAAATGTTCACGATTTTGCCGAAGGGATCGCGGACAAATGACCTGCGCACGCCCCATGGCTCATCCGTCAGTGGGTAGACGATAGAATAGCCTGCCTCTTCCGCTCTGCGATATACGTCCTCAAGATTGTCGACCTCGATCGAGAGGTCTGGCACTTTGGCACCGGAACCTCCTTGGCTCGCGAAACTGAGCTGTGGCTCCATTGTCGCTTGCGTCGAAAGCGTTCTTATCCAACCGTGATCCATGGCAACGTGCAACCCGAGCAACTCTTCGTAGAACGGCCGAGCAAGTTGAGGGTCAGTCACTGCGATATTTGCAATGACACGCAAAACCGTCATTCCGACCAATCCTCTTCTCAAAAGGCAACGCGATTTACGATGAGCCATCTGGCTGCAAATAAGATGAACGGCAGATGAACAAATCTCGATGAATGACGTTTCTATATTGCAAAGGAAATCGTCATGTTTCAGTCCCAATCAATCGACCTTGTAACCTCGCGCGCATGCCTTACCGGCTTATCGTCGAGCCTCTCTTCTGCACTGGCCTATGCGTCGGATTTGGCAGACGCCCGCATTACGGTCACCGATGACTGCGGAGTAATCGTGCTCGAAGGAGAGGCGCCAACGGGTAGCTTGGCGCGAATTTCCGAGATTGCTTCCAGCATTGTCGGCTTCAGGTTTTGTAACCTCATAAGGCCCACCTAACCGTTAGCAAGTTTCTTTTCCAAACCACCACCCATGCATCTTTTCTCGGTCTCCGGCGTTTTTTCCATTTGGTAGAGGCCGATCGGAGGGAAGAAATGCGGCGGCAAAGTGTAGTAACAACAGCGATTTTTCTGACCGCTATCGGCATTTCTCTCGCGATGAGACAAAAGACCAAACCGATCGTGCGGACACTTTCGGCCGAAGACGATCCTCATGGTCGCAACGCCGAGGTGCCTGAAGCAATTCCGATCACAGGGATAAAAGACGTTCTGTGGCGTGTCTTTCATCAGATATCGGAGGATAGGGTGACGCTAATCGCTGCTGGCGTTACATTCTACCTTTTACTCGGTCTCTTCCCCGCGATATCGGCACTTGTTGCGCTCTACGGGTTGGTTGCCGATCCCTCGACAATGGCAGATCATCTGCGTCAGCTGGCAGGCGTGCTACCGCCCGGAGCCTTCGATCTTATCGCCGAGCGGATTGGCACGTTAACGGCGAGCCGTAATTCTACGCTTGGGATCACTTTTCTTTTTGGCTTGGCAGTTGCGCTCTGGAGCACCCATAGTGCGACCTTAGCGATATTCGATGCCATGAACGTCGCCTATGATGAAACAGAAAAGCGCGGCCTCATTCGATTAAACCTCATCGGTCTGGCATTCACGATCTGCGCGATGGCCTCTGCGACACTTGTGGTTGGTCTCGTCGCAATTATTCCTATCCTCCTTTCCTACATCTGGCTCGATAGGTTCGAAGAGCAGATGGCACTGATTATTCGCTGGCCGATCCTGTTCATAGTTGTCGCAACCGCGACAACCGCCATTTATCGTTTTGGTCCCAGCCGCCAACCCGCGCGACTTCGGTGGATCAGCTGGGGCTCTGTTCTGGTCACGGCATGCTGGTTTGCCATGTCGTTGGGCTTCTCTTTCTATCTGACCCATTTTGCGAACTATGACGCGACCTACGGCACGCTCGGAGCACTGATAGGCTTTTTGGTCTGGACCTGGTTATCGATCCTCATCCTGATCGTTGGAGGCGAGCTCAATGCTGAGCTTGAGCATCAAACGGGCCGGGACACAACGACGGGGCCACCGCTACCGATGGGCGTACGCGGTGCATATGTCGCAGACACGCTGGGTGAAGCGATCGGAAAAGAAAGCTTGGAAGAAACCTGCCCAAAATGAGTTAGAGGCAACGCCTTTGTCGCCGACACATCGGCGACGTGTGAAGACGGTGTCCGACCTCTTTACCTCCCAGGTCAACGGCCGGACCGTTCTGTCAGCAGCGCGGCGATCGGACAACCGGTAGGGTGGCTAGTTGCAGGTGCCGGCCACCTCATCGGACTTACCGTACTTACTTCAAAGAGCCAGAAACAAATTCGATTCAACCAGGGCCTGGTCGATATGTACTTGGGCGGCCGCGCGTTCCTTAAATATTTCTTGATAGTTTCAAACTAAAGAATTGTGAGAGGCATATTCTTCTTCGTAAAGGGAAACAGCATGCGACGTTACGCAGCCTGGGCACTAATATGGCCGGTTCTAGCCTTCGCGCAAACGGCAGCCGCCGAAGATCTATTCTCGGCGATCTCCGTGCCGCAGCCGACAGGTTATAGCGACGTTGCTATGACGCTTGACGACACGATGCTGGCCGCAAAGCAACTTGCTTCAGGGCTGACCAAGACCACGTCCCGTAATGGCAACACCGCCCTTATTCTTCAGGTTGGAAGCTACAACACGGCTCAGGTCGATCAGGCAAGCGGACGGAACTTGGCCTTTGTAGCGCAGAGCGGCGCCTTCAACACTGCGTCTGTCCAACAGAAAGGCGTCAATAGTCAGTCGATTGTCGTTCAGCGCGGATCGGGAAATACGGCACTGACAACGCAGCGCTGATGCCCTTTCCGGGCGTATTTATTCGGACGCATTTCGGAAGAGGGTAACTGAGCACCGGATCCGACTAGTGATCGTGGTGTTTGGCAATCCGAAGAGAAGAGATTTCGACAGGTTCGTCATCAATCACCGCCCGGATGGAAAGAAAACCCGGCCTGCGAATTCTCAATGGCGAGAACACTAGGCTCGCGCCAACTACCACATCAGGCGTCTGCTCACCAGCCACGACACTCATTTCCTCCTGCTCGTCCAATTGGACGGTGTCGAGATTTTCTCTGAGCAGAGGCTGGTCCTCGCCCGGAGCAAAGCACTCGAGCACGATGGATCGATAGGGCAGGTTCGTGGGGGTTACCAGATTGATTTGGGCGCATAGCTTCGGGAGTGTGTAGGGAAATTCGGGCAACAGCAGCACGCCATTGTAAACCCCCATAAAGCTAAGCTTTTCGCCGAGTTCGGTGCGGATGTCATCACAGAAAATACAATAGCCGTATCGCATGCGGATCAATCGTCCTGGTCTGCGGATGCAGAAGCTCTAAAGATTCTCATCGATCGAGAGGTAGTTCGCGTTACTGTCTCATACCGCTCCATCTTGCGGGCGGTGGGCGCCAAGGAAGGCGCATCAAAGTAGTTCCCCTTCGACCCACTTTCCGGATCCCGCAGCTCGACCACGATTTCCTTATTCAGCGCGAACGCGATATCCGCGAGTGATCTTAGGGTGAGGTCCTTCTGCCCGCTTAGATAGGAGTTCAAGTCGGCGCGGCTAATTCCGATACTCTCTGCCAGCCGCTGCTGGGAAACGTTTTCTGCGGTCCTGTGTCTTACAACTGCAGCGATTATATCGCTTCGAATATTACCGATGAGACGGCTCGCGGAACGCGCACGCGCGCCCACGTCAAATCGAAATGACATCGTCCGGATCAACTCCCTCTACACACATGTCATCGCCGATACCGAGTTCGCGTCGAAGACGGCGTATCTCCAGTCGGTACCCACGGTACAAGTCGTGGTCCTTCACGTGATCGGCCCAATCTCCAAACACTGCAACGAAGCAGTCTCGTTTGACGAACCAGCCGAAGATCCTGAAGTCCACCGTCTTGAGCTCCCACACAGCATTGCGCTCTGCGCGGATGGCTCTGAACTGCCTGGAATGGACGAGTGGCTTACCCGAGACGAACGAGTAGAACAGGTAGTCCAACTGTTCGACTGGGCTTAAATCCGCCCCGACCGGTGACGGCTCATGCTGTGATAGTCTTGCCTCCAACCACTCGATAAAGTTTTGCGTACCGAAGAGCAGGCGTTTCGGAAGCTCCGACCCGCTCAAGATTACTTCAACCTTAACGATAACTCCCTCTGCCTGGAGACTGTCAAACGTCATCGTGCCTGTCAACTGGTTTATATTGTAATTAAACTTGCCATCGAAGCATTTCGTAAGCAAGTGCCCGATTGCTGCAATTAAAAGTACCCATCGAAAATGCTGCACCACGTATTTCGATACATATAGACCGCAATATTATTTCGAATTGTTTCACGCGAGCGTAAGGAAAAAGTACTTCTAAGTTATGAGTTATATAAATTAACCTTCGATTAAGTACGACCTTGCCGGGAGAAAGTTAATCAACTATTAACATTCTCGAGGGCGGCGAATAGTCGCTTGCCCCACTATGGACGACCAGGGAGAAGAATAATGAAGACGGCTTCAACACTCGCCATCTTGCTGGCGAGCGCGTCTTTCGCGTTTGCAGCGGGTCCGAATGACTCGTTTATCGGCCAATTTGGTGCTTTCAATGGCGCCATCGTCGGTCAGGTCGATGGACACAACACGCAGAACACGATCCAGGGCGGCGTTGGTAACGCAGCGATTACCAGCCAGTCGGGTGCGGGTACGACAGGATCCAACGATTCTGACACGCTTCAGTTCGGTGGTGGCAACTCTGCATTTATCGCTCAGAAGACCGGCACGAACGCTCAGACTACTCTCCAGGTTGGCGCCGCCAACGCCGCGGTAGTCGGCCAGGTCAACGGCAAGAAGAACAACTCGTCGATCGCACAGTTCGGCGTTGCAAACGGTGCTGTCATCGGCCAGAACGCCGGTAGCAACAGCCAGGGCGTTTTGCAGGTTGGCGCTCTGAATTCCGCAATCGTGTCGCAGGCTAACGGTTCTCTGCCAGGCGGCAATGTCTCGACAACGCTTCAGTTTGGCATCGGCAACGGCGCGATCGTCGGTCAGGATGGCGGCAACAACAGCCAGACCACACTCCAGACCGGCGTTGGGAACTTTGCACTTACCAGCCAGGCAGGTGCAAGGAGTGGCCGCACCAATGCGTCCGATACCGTACAGTTCGGCTTCGGAAACGTATCCATCGCTGGCCAGACCGGTGGCAACAACAGCCAGGGCACCTTCCAGTTCGGCGCACGTAACGCTGCTCTGACCAGCCAGGCTTCGAACCGTTATGGCCAGACCAATGGCTCGACCACCCTTCAATTCGGTCGCGGCAACGGCTCGACCGTCCTTCAGGCCTCTGCGGCTTCGGGTGGGGCCAACACCTCTGCTGTTCTCCAGGCTGGCAATGGAAATAACGCGCTGGTCGGTCAGAGCAGTGCCGGCGGCTTCATTTCTTCTGGCGCCGACAATGACCAAACCACGCTGCAGTTCGGCAACAGAAATAACGCGCTGGTCGGTCAGAACGGTGCCGGCGGCTTCCTTGTTGCTGGCGCCGACAACAACCAGACTACGTTGCAGGTCGGCAACGACAACACCGCAATCACAACGCAGTCCGGGTCAAGCCTTGCCAGCACGTTGCTGGGTGGCGCTGCAGCAAACAACTCCTTCACTCTTCAGTTTGGTGACGATAACTTCTCGGTCGCCAGCCAGACGAACGGCCTGAACGAGCAGGCGACGCTGCAGGTCGGCAAGCGCAACTCGGCCATCACCGGCCAGGCGAACGGCGCAACGTCTGCAAACCTGAACGGCGCGGTCACAGCCCAGTTCGGCGTTGAGAACGTAGCGCTGACCTCGCAGTCTATCGCCAACCCGCTGTCGGCCGGCGCCAACGCTTCCGGCATCGTCCAGACCGGCTACCAGAACGTCGCTGTGGCCTACCAGGCGACCGGACCGCAGTCGATGATCGGCTCGAACATCCAGGGTACGTTCCAGGTAGGTGCCGGCAACTATGCCGTCACATCCCAGGCGACTGGTGCAAACGTCTCCAACACCTCGGTGACCGCACAGTTCGGCTACCGCAACGTTGCGGTCACGAGCCAGCGTTAATCCACTGGGTTGCGGCGGGGACTTTCCCCGCCTCTTCCTTCGCACATTCTCGACCGGTGTTGTAGCGCCGAGGGTGAGGAAACAGGCAGGCTGGTATCGTCCGCATCGCTCATGATCGACCGCTCCCTCAGCGGCCAGATCGGCGGTTGCGCGTAAGATGACAGTGGCACGGATCGTCATAAACTCTCTCGTAGCAGCATAGTCGGGACGCCGTACGGTCATCGTCAGGCAATGAACGTCCCAGGTCTCTGGCCGGCTGAATTTGCCAACGATGATCGTCACGGTGCGAGACGCTACCGTGAGCATCAGGCTCATGGACGATCAAAAGGATTGGTTATGCGGTTTTCCAACATGAACGGTATCCGATGGTCTCGCGGAGTTCAGGCGCTATCGCTTGCTCTTGCTGTCACACTCGCCTCGGCACAAGCTTATGCCGACACTGCCTATGTCGCGCAGATCCCGGCCAATGTCGTCACCACAATGAATGTTGTCGGCGCTCATCAGCAGGTACCGTCATACGCTCCCGGTCCATCGGCAAGACCCACGTCGATGTTCACTCCAGAAAGCGGGCAGGGAGCGAAAACAAGTAATTTTGCATCCACGTTACAGATTGGTTCACGAAATAGCGTTTATACATTGCAGGCTGGATCGGGCAATACTGCTCGGACCGGAGTAATCGGCAATGACAATAACGTAAACGTGTTGCAAGCCGGTAACAATCTTAAGTCTAATCTTGTGCTAATGAACGGCTCTAACATGAACGTTAGTGTCATCCAGCCAAAGGGGTCCGCCCCAGTCAACGTGTTTATTGCGCGCCTTCCAGGGGGCGGGCTGCTCATTAAACGCTAGTGAATGGTAAGATGAAACGGGGAGGTTTCGCGATGAAGCATATGTTTGTTCTGCCGCTGATCATGTCGACTTTGGTAGCGGTTCCGTCTTTTGCCAGCCAGTTGAACTTCTTTCCGAAGAACCCGACATTTGGAGGCAACCCGAATAATGGTCCCTTCCTCCTGTCGACGGCTCAAACCCAAGGCGCAGGGGTGAAGTCCGGCCAGCAGTCGGCAGCACCGGATCTCTCCGGCCTCGATAGTGCGCTTAGCAATCTCGGATCAGGCACGGGTGGCACCGGTACAAGCCCGATCATCGTGATCGGCAACGGCACTATCCCGGCGACTCCGTAAGCCGAAATCGGCTCGCCGATTTCGTCGGACTACCCCACAAATTTCCAAACGGTTGAGTGTCGAGGATTCATGTTGCGTCCGAAATTCATTGCGGCTGCGTTGTTGGCCGGTATCACGCTTAGTAGCTGCGTTCCTGCTGGTAGCAAACTTGATCCGCTCACCGAGCCCGCGCGACTGACACCAGCCACCAAGACCGGAGTGGCGCTCGAAAGGCTTCCACCGCCGGTCCAGAAACTCGATGTCGCGGTCTACGCGTTCCCGGACCTGACCGGACAGAACAAGCCGAATGACAGCTTCGCGGAATATTCGCGCGCACTGACGCAGGGCGGAGCGCAAATGCTCACCGATGTACTGACCAAGGCAGGCGGCGGACACTGGTTCAGTGTTGTCGAGCGCACCGATCTCCAAACTCTGCTGCAAGAACGGCAAATCATCCAGAACACACGATCTGCTGTCTACGGCGCCAAGGGAGGCGGAATGCCGCCGCTGCGTTTCGCGGGCGTGCTCCTAGATGGCGGCATCATCGGATACGACAGCAATGAGACAACAGGTGGCCTCGGCGCCAACTATCTCGGCATAGGTGGCAACACCCAATACCGCAGAGACATTGTCACAGTTGCCCTGCGCGCGGTCAGCGTAACAACGGGACGGGTGCTTGCCTCCGTCACCACGTCAAAGACGATATACTCGGTTCAGCTTGAAGGTTCGGCGTTCCGGTTTGTCGGCGTCGATCAGCTTCTGCAGATCGAAGGTGGGGTGACCCGAAACGCGCCTGTGACCCTCGGCGTACAAGAGGGCATCGAGCTTGCGGTCTACTCGCTCATATTCGAAGGGACAAAGGCTGGTCTCTGGCAGTTCCAGGATGTGGCCGCCGGCCAACAGTTCATGAGCTACCTGCAGGAACACCAGCGCGCTATGCTCGTCCAGGATGCCAGCCAGAGGCCGCTGGCCCAGACCAATCCGCCAGCAAAAGCAAACCAGCCCGCCGCCAAGAGTGCTGTTGGAAGCTAATAGTCTTACTTCGCCTTACATTCTTCGCTCTGAGCATTCTCCGGCCCGCACTGAACGGGCTGGTTGGGTGCAGGAGGACTGGACTTAACCTTTGGCGGCGTTCTTGCATCTGCAGGAATGCTGCCAAACGGTATTGGTTGCTTCACTTGTGGAACCTCAATTTCCGAGAACCCCGAGCGGTCCTTCTTGCGAACGTCAGCAGCAAATCCATCCGCAACGCTGACCAGACTGATCATCGCAGTTGCAAGAAGCCCATATCGGTAAATATCTATCATCGACGATCCCGTTAAATGCTGCCGTTAAATTGAGACAGGCTTCTTTGCCCTGACAACTTCGCTTTCACAAAGATTGCGTTACCCCGTCGCCAACCGTTGGAAGCTGCACAGAAGGCTGGCCAGCATCGGCTCTTGCGTTTACGCCCGTTCCTACGTTTGGAAAGATGCTGTGATAAGCGACCGCTCGCTTCGGAGAGGGCGAACGCGGCTTGGCCGCTTTGGGAGGTTTCGGCGATGGCACGACCGTCCCTGGTACCGGCACAACCGCAGTCTCGGGTAGCTGCTCGACAAAGGCCTGACTTGCCCCTTCAGATGGCATTTGGAATATAGTGCTTTCCCCGTCCTCAGCGATCGCGGCACCGGAGGCAAGAAAGAAAAAGAGCGCGAAGCTTGTCGAAGCTAACGAATTCATGTTTGGCTCGCCGAAATAGAAATTGCGCTGAAGAAATGCTGCCCACCAAAACTTTCACATTGTTATTTTCGCTCTGTCAATATTGAACTTGCAATTGCGTTTTTCTCGATATTGTTAGATCCTACGAGAATAATTGGGAAAGAGACATGCATCTTATCTCTCGCATCGCGCTCGTACTTTCAGGTCTGAGCGTTTCGCTTATTGGATTGCCGGCTAGCGCCGCAGGATCCGACAACGCCCCTCAAGCCGCAACGCCATCTGCCTCCGCTGTACAGCAACAAGCCTCACCTTCCAGCATCACCGAACAGAAGTTCGGCAAGTGGGCGGTTCAGTGCACCACTGATCGCGCAATGGATCCGCCCTGTCAGATCATCTATCGTCTTGCCTCTGATGATCAGAAGCAGATCGCGACTGTCATCAGCATGGCCAAAGCCAACGGCGGACCTGTCGGAATGCAGTTGGCACTCCCATTGGGCTTCGCAATTCAGGGCGGGGTACAGATAAGTTTCGGTACCAAGTTTTCGATGTCCGCCGCAGTTTCACGCTGCACGATACAAGGGTGCCTCATTGAAGGTACAGCACCTGATAACCTGCTTTCGGCGATGCTAAAGGAAACGTCAGGTACGATCACCCTGCGCATGCTCCAGGGAAGCAACATTGTTCTTCCTGTTGATCTCGAAGGCTTTGCACAAGCCTATAAGACCATGTCGCAGAAAACCTGATTGGTCGACCGGCAACCAATTATATTTCCCACCAAACCTGCATGGGCAGGCGATTGGCCATACCCAAATCACTGTGGTGCGAGAATGCCCGGGCTTTCCGGCAGCGCATTGCTCCATATGCTGCACGAGCAAGGAGCGTGGCTGCCGCTGCACGTTGCCTTCTGCCGTCAAGCTGAGGCTTTAGGATGCTCGAACGTATCCTCCCTATGCGCAGCCACCAGCCATGCCGGATGATCCCGCCACCGTGAACGCGCACCCAAAATCGCTGTCTGGCCGGTTTGCGCAAAACTGCGGTGGATACATATTGCACAATCCGTGCGTTCCCCTTATGTTCACACCCATCAGGAAGGACCACGATGGGTTTCAACGTCGAATTGAACCGGGATCAGAAACGTTTGGCTGAGGCCAAAGCACGCGACCTGCCAAATGATCATCCTCTTCGAACCAAATACTTCGATTGGATCAACGAGCTTGATCGGCTCTTGAGGAGCCATCAGAATGAGAGTTACCTGCCTGAGGTCATTTCACGCACTCCATCGACCGAGAAGACCCTCGTTGTGGAAAGCGGGCAGGGCGACCGTCGTAAATCTACAGGCGCCGCGTTAAACGCTCACATCGCAAAGCCGCACCGGCTCAAGCAAGTGAGCAGCCATCGGCCGATGGCGGCGGCTCAATCGAAGGCTTCATCATCGGTCCGTTCCGGCACTAGAAAAGAAAGTCCGGTTGCATCCATGGCCCGCTCAGACAGGCATGAGCAACTCCTTAGAGAAAACCGGATCCTGCGGCAGATGCTCGCCCGATATTCCCAGCCAGATTAATTGGCGCATCGCGCATCAGAAGGCGCGAGGGGCTCGACGTCGATCGCTCGTGAACCGAGCTGACCGAGCGCGACCGTTCGTCTGGCCGCGACCGGACACATTCCAGATCGACAGTGGCAACGCCTATTTTGACAGCGTTGTCGCGACCTCCGTTTGCCGAGGCCACACGACGGTGTTCCCGTTGACCAAAACCCGCGGCATCGAAGTCCGCTCGTCGCGGATGCGTTCTTTGGATCATTTTCTCTTCTATGAAGGCGCTTTGAATGTGGATGCCGTCTGGAGCCTACTTCAATGATCTGCGATCCGAGATAGATCACGTCCGACAAGTGGTTCCGCCGCAGATTGGAGCTATCACGTTCTCGTCGTTTCTCCCGCCTGTCACCGCCATTTCGAGGCCAGCGCCACCGCGTCCTGCCCCGGCTTTTGGTCCTGCCAGGCTCGCGCCGGCTGCAACGGCCATGCCGTCCTGCTCTTCGTTTCGGCCCTGCGGGTGCCAGCCGCCGCTCTTAGCCCGGCTTTCGGACCGCCGTAGCAGGTCGCGATGGTCGCGACCTCAAATGGAGGCCGACATGACAAGAGAGCACATCAACCAGCGATCCGATATCTACAGCCGCATCACCGACAAGATCATCGCCGAACTCGACCGCGGCGTGCGCCCCTGGACCCAGCCATGGCACAGCGCCTTGCCATCACAGAC
>UBQW01000006.1 GCA_900467745.1 Hyphomicrobiales bacterium | reverse complement strand
ACGATGACGCGCTTGGCGCCAGCCGTCAGGTGAGCGGCAGCCTTGTCGCGCGAGGTGAAGATACCCGTGCATTCCATGGCGATGTCGATGCCGAGTTCGGCGTGCGGCAGCTGTGCCGGGTCGCGAACAGCGGTTACCTTGATCGGCTTGCCGCCGCCGACGGTGATCGTGTCACCTTCGACCTTCACTTCGGCCGGGAACTTGCCGTGGATCGAGTCGTAACGCAGCAGGTGCGCGTTGGTCTCGACCGGGCCGAGGTCGTTGATGGCAACGACTTCGATGTCCGTGCGGCCGGATTCAACGATGGCGCGGAGAACATTGCGGCCGATACGACCGAAGCCGTTGATGGCAACCTTTACAGTCATGTGTGTCTCTCCCGAGAGTAGGGCTTGGTTTATATGCAAAGAGGAGCGCCCTGAGGCGCTCCTTGTATCAGATCAAAGCTTGGCTTCAACTGCGGCGACGACGGCTTCCGTCGTAATGCCGAACTTCTTGAAGACATCCTTGGCAGGACCCGAAGCGCCGAAGCCCTTCATACCGATGAAGGTGCCTTCCGGTCCGATGAACGCATCCCAGCCTTCGCGAACGGCGGCTTCGACGGCGATCTTGATCGGCGACTTGCCGAGGATCTCGGCGCGGTAGGCATCCGGCTGCTCGAAGAACAGTTCGGTCGAGGGGACCGAGACGACGCGGACGGAAACGCCCTTTTCTTCAAGCGTCTTGCGGGCGGCGACGGCCAGTTCGACTTCGGAGCCCGAAGCGAAGATCGTAACCTTGGCGTCGGCATTGCCGGCCAGTGTGTAGGCGCCGAGTTCGCAGAGGTTCTTCTCGCTGTACTCGGTACGAACCGTGGTGAGGTTCTGGCGGGTGAGCGCCAGGCCCGACGGACGGTCCTTGGTGTTCAGCGCGATCTGCCAGCACTCGGCGGTTTCGACGGCGTCGGCCGGGCGGAACATCATCAGGTTCGGGATGGCGCGCAGCGAGGCCATCTGCTCGACCGGCTGGTGGGTCGGGCCGTCTTCGCCAACGCCGATCGAATCGTGCGTCAGAACGTGGACGACGCGGATGCCCATCAGCGAAGCGAGGCGGATCGGAGGACGGCAATAATCCGAGAAGATCATGAAGCCGCCGCCGTAGGGGATCAGGCCGCCGTGCAGCGCGATACCGTTCATGGCAGACGCCATACCGTGCTCGCGGATGCCCCAGTGCATGTAACGACCGGCGAAGTCCGTCGGCGTGATCGAATGCATCTGGCTGGTCTTGGTGTTGTTCGACGGCGTCAGGTCGGCGGAGCCGCCGATCGTCTCGGGCAGGAAGCCGTTGATGACTTCAAGCGCGTCTTCGGAAGCCTTGCGGGTCGCAACGGTCGGCTTGGTCTCGGCGAGCTTCTTCTTGTAGTCGCTGATGGCGGCGTCGAAGCCCTCAGGCAGGTCGCCTGCGAAGCGGCGGGTAAACTCGGCCTTGGTCGCTGCCTTTTCGAGGCGGCCTTCCCATGCCTTGACGGCGTCAGCCGAACGGGTGCCGGCGGCGCGCCAATCGGAGAGAACGTCGTTCGGGATGACGAAGGGTGCGTATTCCCAGTTCAGCGCCTTGCGGGTGGCGGCGATTTCCTCGGCGCCGAGCGGCGAACCGTGAACCTTGTGGCTGCCCTGCTTGTTCGGAGCGCCGAAGCCGATGACGGTCTTGCAAGCGATGAAGGTCGGCTTGTCGGACTTGTGGGCTTCTTCGATTGCCGCGGCAATCGCAGCCTGGTCGTGGCCGTCGACTTCGATCGTGTGCCAGTGAACAGCCTTGAAGCGCATGATCTGGTCGGTCGAATCCGACAGGGAGACAGCGCCGTCGATGGTGATCGAGTTGTTGTCCCAGAAGAGGATGAGCTTGTTGAGCTTCAGGTGGCCAGCGAGCGCGATGGCTTCATGGCTGATGCCTTCCATCAGGCAGCCGTCGCCGTTGATCACGTAGGTGTAGTGATCCTGCAGGTCGGCGCCGAATTCCTCGCGCAGCTTGCGTTCGGCAATCGCCATGCCGACGGCATTGGCAATGCCCTGGCCGAGCGGGCCGGTGGTGGTTTCGATGCCCGTGGCGTGGCCGTATTCCGGGTGGCCGGCGGTCTTGGAGCCGAGCTGGCGGAACTGCTGGAGATCATCAACCGACATATCAGGGTAGCCGGTTAGATAGAGCAGCGAGTAGAGCAGCATCGAGCCGTGGCCGGCCGACAGCACGAAGCGGTCGCGGTCTGGCCAGTGCGGCTTCAACGGATCGAACTTCAGATACTTCGAGAACAGGACGGTGGCGACATCGGCCATACCCATCGGCATGCCCGGATGGCCGGAATTCGCCTTCTCGACTGCATCCATTGAGAGGAAACGGATCGCGTTTGCCATCCGGTCGTGTTGTTCAGGAGAAATCATCGCTATTCCGCTTGTTCCGGGGTGTCGGGGGATGGCCTCAAGCCTGCGGAGACCATCAATGAGAGCGGGTGCACAAATAGCAGTTGGAGCAGGCAAGTCAATAAATCGAAGCCCTAATAGAGGGGTCGGAATGACGATTTTTGACATTTGACCAACGATTTTAACAAAAGTTGACAGGCGTGTGACAAGGCCGCTCGTGGGGCCACTGACGGAGTTGTCGATTTCAGTCATCCACAACTAGCTCGCCTGCCGCCTTCCAGCCTTTATTGACGGGCAGTTGGCGAGCTGCATATCCTTTTGAAAACATCGCGTCGGGCCTCAATACCGATTCGCGGGTCTTGCGCGGGGAACCGGAAAGACATGACATCCACAGGCAACAGCATCGATGCAGCGCTCCTGGAGCTCCGGCAGGCGATTTCGGCGCTCGACAGTGCCGTCGACGCCCGGATCGAGCGGCAGCGCGAGACCGGCGAGATCGAGGGTGAGGTTCGCCGCGTGCATGCCGATCGCTCCAAGCTGGCGCAGGAGCTCGATCAGGCCGAATTCCGCGCGAACCGGCTGGAAGAGGTCAATCGCGAGGTGTCGCGTCGTCTGGTGACGGCGATGGAGACGATCCGCGCGGTTCTCGACCGCTAGCAAAGGACTGACGACATGGCGCAGGTAACGGTAACGATCGACGGCAAGGCCTATCGCATGGCCTGCGAAGAGGGGCAGGAAGACCACCTGACCGATCTCGCTACCCGTTTCGACCGCTATGTCGGCCATCTCAAGGATCAGTTCGGCGAAATCGGCGATCTCCGCATCACCGTCATGGCTGGCATCATGATCATGGACGAGATCTCGGAACTGACCCGGCGCGTCGCCAGCCTGGAAGATGAACTCAATAGCCTGCGCAGCAACCGCGACACGGTGCTGGCTGCGACCAGCCGCACCGAAGAGAGCATCGCTGCCGCCATCGTCGAGGTCAGCAGCCAGCTGCGCGGGATAACCGACAAGCTGAACGGCCGGGCGCCGGCGGCTCTGAACTAAGCGGGCCAAACTGAAGCGCTCGAATTAAATCCGGGACGCCCGCGTCAGCCTCTGGCGCGCGTCATGGATCGGTCTTATATAGCAGTTGCGATCTGCGCCTCTCGACAGGAACCACAATCCCTGGGGCCATACTCGATCCAAAGGGAGCTGTCCCTGGCCAGGCCCGTGGGCTTGGACATATGGCGCCCACCTACGTTTGTAGGCACCCAGGATCGTAAACCTCCATCGGTTGCCGCGGATCGCACTCTTCCTTCTCATCTCCGGCAATCGTATCGCGCTTCGGGCGCCCTGGTGTCAGGCGCTATTCAGCGCCGTTTTCCTTCATGCAGGTCGTCAGCGCGGCAAATGCCTCCTCCGTGCCCGTCAGCGGCAGGATGACGTCGATGCCGTTTGCGGTGACGGTCAGTTCCTTGCCCGAGGTCAAGGCGGTGACGGCCGCAGCATCGTTCGGAACGTCGATCGTCACGGTCTTGTCGCTGTCGGCAGTCGAGGAGAATTCCGCGGCGGCTGCGCCATCCACCGACCATGTCCCATTGACGCGCTCACCTTTGGCGATCGCGAAGGCGTCGGCATTGGCAAACAGCGCCAGCTTGTCGCCGACGGCGAGGTAGCCGATGCCGGTGTGGTTGTTCTGGGCAAGGCAACCGATGAACCTGTCGCCATCCGTCATCGGGGTGACGCCGAAATCGGCGGCGCGGGTGGCGGCGACCGAGAGCAGGGTGGTGGTAACGAGCGTGGCCGCGGCGAGGATATGCTTCATGTGACGTCCTTGTTGCGCGGGTGTTGGCACGGCCACCGGCTTAGCGCATTCGATCACGCCGGCGCGCTTCTACTGCCGTATGCCGGGTTTGCTGGCAATGGGGTAAAGGCTCGTCACGATTGTTGGGAAAGATTGGCACTAGCTTTCAGACGCCAAAACGTCTTTCTGTCGATCCGACGCATGACCGCCACTCGTCTTGCGCTTAAGCTTTGCCACTATCGGAACCAGAGGTCATCAGTGACACAATTACTATCCAACTCGATCGCCGCGCTTTCTGACGAATGCCGGAACAACGCCTTGACCGTACCATCCGAGGAGGGGGCGGCCGAGTACGCTGGTGCGGTCAATGGGCTTTGCGACGCACTGGACAATTTGGCTGAAGAAGCACTTTCACGGCATGTCTACCTTTCGGAATTCACCGAGCTTCTGAACGAGCTTGTCGAGCTTTCGGCCGGCCCATCCCACGCTCTTCTCGCTGCCGTGCAAAGCGCTTTCGCCGAGCAGGGACCGCCCGACGAACCCGCACGTTAAACGCCGGCAATATGGCATGGTCGCTGCGGTTTCGTGGCGACCATGCGGCTCCTCGTGAGCCTTTCGCGGACCGTCCGGGGCAGCGTCGCAGGCTTGCCAATAAAGCATGCGCTCAGTGCACGGGATGCGTTTCGAGTTTTTCTTACGCTGAAATCGCCGATTTTCCGAAGCATGAAGCCGATATCCGTCGATTAAAACGGTTAAAACACTTTAACGATTGTGGTCGAGCCAATCGCCATTCCGCGAATTCGGGCGAAATCGCCGCAAAATGGCGTTTTCCTAAAACGTTTACGGCTTTTCTGAGGGCAAAAATATTAAGCAGCACGGTTTTAGTTATGCACTTCGCGCATGGGTGTTCTGATGCTTTAGCGCTGTTCGTTGTCGGCCTTCATGCATATATTCGCATCAACAGAGAGACACGGGCAGCAAACACGCTGCCAAGCGCTGAAAGCCCTGGGAAAGGGGATCATCATGAACGTAGCACGCTCCTTCAATAACTGGCGCAAGTATCGTCAGACCGTCAGCGAACTCGGCCGCATGTCTAACCGTGCGCTGAACGACCTCGGTATCGACCGCTCCGAGATCCAGCGCGTTGCTCGCGACGCCACTCGCTAACAAGCGATCTCTGCTCTTCACGAGCAGATAGATTTCAAACGCCCGTTGCTTCCAGCTGCGGGCGTTTTGCTTTTGTGGCCTTTGATTTGCAAGCGGGGCTGGGATTTGCGAGCGGGGCTTGGGCTTCAAGCCGGTTTTGCTTGCGAAGCGCGCGGTGCTGGCGATATGGCAGTGGCCATGTTTTCACTCATCCGCATCGAAACCCTGGAGCAGATCGTCAAGAAGAGCCGGTTTCTGGCGGTCGCCGCACCGATCGGCTCCGAAGAGGATGCCCGGGCGTTTTTGGCCGCGCACGGCGATCCCGCCGCCAATCACAATTGCTGGGCATGGCGAATCGGCCAGAACTATCGCTTCAACGATGATGGCGAGCCGAGCGGCACCGCGGGCAAGCCGATCCTGCAGGCGATCGACGGGCAGTCGCTCGACCGGGTGGCGGTCGTCGTCACCCGCTGGTTCGGCGGCGTGCTGCTTGGAACCGGTGGCCTGATCCGCGCCTATGGCGGCACCGCTGCCGCGTGTCTGAGGGCCGCGGAGACGGTTGAGCTGGTCGCGACCGTCGAGGCGGAGATCGCGGTGAATTTTTCCGATCTGGCTCTGGTGAAGTCGCGGCTTGCGGGCTCGGCCGGCGTGCGCGTCGTCGCCGAGGTGTTTGTGGATGCGGGTGCGCTGCTGACGCTTTCGGTGCCGGAAGCCGTGTTCTCCGAGACCGCGCGGATGCTCAGCGATGCCACCAGCGGGCGCGTAATTCTTGCGGTGCAGCAATGAGCCGCAGCCTTATTGGCGGTTTGCGGTTGACATTCGAAATATTTTTTTAGTTTCCAGATTCGGCGGAAGGCCTTGCGGGCTCGCGGTTCTCGCGTTCAGCAGAGCGATATGCGGCGGCGTTCCCGCTATTGTGACGGAGACTTCGCTTGCGTGCTGCAGTGCGAGTGATAGGTATTCGCGCATAATATCGATTAGATTCTCAATTCTCAGGAGATTATGAGATGCAGCTTGGCATGGTTGGCTTGGGCCGTATGGGCAGCTTCATGGTCCAGCGCTTGATGCGTGATGGCCATGAATGCGTGGTCTATGATGCGAAGACGGAAAGCGTGAACAATCTGGTCGGCAAGGGCGCCATCGGCAGCGCTTCGCTGGAAGAGTTCGTTTCGAAGCTCTCGCGTCCGCGCGCCGTGTGGCTGATGCTGCCGGCGGCGATCACCGACAAGGTGATCGCGCAGATCACGCCGCTGCTCGACAGCGACGATATCATCATCGACGGCGGCAACTCCTATTATCACGACGACATTCGCCGTGGCGGCGAGCTGATCACCAAGGGCCTGCACTATGTCGACGTCGGCACCAGCGGTGGCGTCTTCGGTCTCGAGCGCGGCTATTGCCTGATGATCGGCGGCGAAAAGGCCGTGGTTGAATCGCTTTCGCCGATCTTCAAGTCGCTGGCACCTGGCGTCGGCGTTGTCGTTCCTTCGGCGCATCGCCCCGACCAGGCCGGCAGCACGGCCGAGCAGGGCTATCTGCATTGCGGCCCGCACGGCGCCGGCCACTTCGTCAAGATGGTGCACAACGGCATCGAGTACGGCCTGATGGCTGCTTACGCCGAAGGCTTCAACATCCTGAAGCGCGCCAATATCGGTGCCGATAATCATGAAGTCGATGCCGAGACGGCGCCGATCGCGCACCCTGAGCATTACCAGTACGACTTCAACCTGCAGGACGTCGCCGAAGTGTGGCGTCGCGGCAGCGTCATCACCTCCTGGCTGCTCGACCTGACCTCGGATGCGCTGCATGCGGATCCCGCGCTCGGCGCCTATGCCGGCCGCGTTTCGGACTCCGGCGAAGGCCGCTGGACGATCATGGCCGCCATCGACGAAAGCGTTCCGACGCCGGTTCTGAGTGCTGCGCTCTACAGCCGCTTCTCCTCGCGCGACAACGACGAGTTCGCCAACAAGGTGCTCTCGGCCATGCGCGCCGGCTTCGGCGGCCACGTCGAAAAGCCGAAGGCGTAAACCATTCAGCAATAATGGTTATCCAAGCCCGCGCAGCCACAAGCTGCGCGGGCTTTTCTTTCCCGCGCTTCAATATAAGCTACGCTATATATATTGGAGGGGCTGGCATGGGTCTGGGGTTTGGTGCGCGCATCATGAGGCGGCTTCTGCCGCTCCTTGCATTTGGCATGATCGTTTCGAGTGCCGCGGCGCAAACGCCGGCGGCGACACCCAGCCCGACACCGGCAGCACCGCCGCCCGCCGAGGTGCGGCAGATGCTGCAGCTCATGGAGACGCCCGCCGTCAAGCAATGGATGGCGACGCAGGCGCAGACGCAAAGCCCGACGGCTCCGGCAGGGCAGGCCCCGGCGGCAGCGCAGCCGGCGAGCACTCCGGCACAACCGGCAGCACCCGGCGGCGAGATGTCCGGCGAGCAGATGTCGGTTCTCTCCGATTTCCTTGGCCATGCCCGCCGTCACTTCGATCTCGTTTCCGGCGCCGCCATGACGCTGCCCGATGAAGTCGAGAACGCATCTGAGATCGTCGAGCGCGAGGTGCAGCCGAGTGGCTGGGCATTCGTGACCATCGAGCTGCTGGCACTGTTCCTGGCCGGGGTGGTGGCCGAACTCCTGTTCCGGATGGTCGTGCCGCGGCCGCGCATCAAACTTGAAGATGGCGCGGTCGTCACGGTCGCACACCATGCGGCGAACAATCTGAGCTATCGCATTGTGCCGGCGCTGGTGTTCTGCGTCGCCACGCTCGTACCACTCGTGCTCTTCAACTGGCCGCCGATCACGCAATCGCTGGCGATCGCCGTTGCCATCGCGCTGATCGTCGCGCGCGTCACCATCTCGGCCGGCCGCCTCATCGTGGCGCTGGTGACGCTGCCGCATGTAGGTGGCGAAAGGGACGTCTCGCGCGCCACCGCGATGTTCTGGTTCAAGCGCAGCTGCACCTTCATCATCTACTTCGTCTTCGGCTGGGTGCTGATCCAGCTGATGGCGCCGCTGGGCTTCTCGCCGGGGTCGCGCTATCTCGTGGCCTACGCGCTCGGGCTAGGGCTGCTCGCCATCGCGACCGAAGCGGTCTGGTCGCGCCCTGTAGAAGACGGTCAGAAAAGCACGACGGCCTCATGGATGCTGACCATCTATTTCGCAGCGCTCTGGCTGCTATGGGTGGCGGGCTTCAATCTCATCTTGTGGATCGGCATCTATCTCGTGGCGTTGCCGCGCGTTCTGCGCGTCTCCACGCTTGCGGTGCGGGCGCTGCACAAGGCCGAGGCCGGTTTCCTTGCCAAGAAGCGGATCGCGGCGGTGCTGCTCGATCGTGGCGTACGCGCAGTCATCATCACCATCGCGGCCCTCTGGCTCGGCCGCATTCTCGGCTTCGCGGCCGAGCGGATGGCGGCCGGCGAGACGATGATGGACCGGATCGTGCGCGGCTCGGTCGGCGGCATCGTCATCCTGCTCGCGGCCGATCTGCTCTGGCATCTGGCGCGCGCCTATATCAACGGCAGGCTGGAGGACTCGCCTCTGGAGGGCTCGATCAACGATGAGGAGAAGGCAAGGCGGGCGCGGCTTCAGACGCTGCTGCCGATCTTCCGCAATATCCTCGCTGTCGTCATCGCCGTCATTGCCGTGCTGATGGTGCTCTCTGGCCTCGGCGTCGAGATCGGGCCGCTGATCGCCGGCGCCGGCGTCGTCGGCGTCGCGGTCGGATTCGGGGCGCAGACGATCGTCAAGGATGTCATCAGCGGCATGTTCTATCTCTGGGACGATGCCTTCCGCGTTGGAGAGTACATCGAGAGCGGCAGCCACAAGGGCGTGGTCGAGGCTTTCAGCCTGCGCTCCGTCCGGTTGCGCCATCATCGCGGGCCTTTGACGACGGTGCCGTTCGGCGAGCTCGGCGCGGTCAAGAACCTCAATCGCGACTGGACGATCGACAAGATCACGCTCAACGTCACCTACGACACCGACCTTGTCTTGGCGAAGAAGGTGATCAAGCAGATCGGCCAGAAGCTGCTCGAAAACCCCGACTATGCGCCGCACATCATCGAGACGATGAAGATGAAGGGCGTCGAGCAGTTCGGCGAGTTCGCCATCGTCATCCGCCTGGCGATGATGACGAAGCCCGGCGAGCAGTTCGTCATCCGCCGCAACGCGCTGGCGATGATCCGCACCGCCTTCAAGGAAAACGGCATCGAATTCGCCGTGCCGACGCTGCAGGTGTCGAGCGAGACGCATGATGCCGACGCCAATGCGGCTGCTGCGCGCTACGCCGCGCAGAAGAACAACCAGGGCGCCGAGCCGGCGGCTTAGCCGGCATGCCGGCATCCCCGGATGCCGGTATTGGCGCATCGAAGGCTTTAACCTTACGAAAATACAATATTCAAACCCCTGTCCCCGCGCCAAAAATGCCCCAATTGGGGATGAAGCAGGCGTCGTTAAGCGGCATTGGGGTAGTGTTGGCATGTATTCGCGGGCTTGCGTCCAAGAACTTACATGCAGGTTATGTTAGATGTCCAAGACATGATTCCCGCTAATATGTAGGTTTACGACGGTTCGTAATGTCGAAGCACGCCAATTTGGAAGAGATTGAAGTCATAGAAGAATCGGGCATCTCGCGATTTTTCAGCCGGTATCGGACGCATCTGACGGCGCTTGCGACGCTGGCCGTGTTCTGCATGGTCGGTTTCGCGATCGAGCAGCTGACGACCGAGGTGCGCTACGACGACGTGGTGCAGGCGCTGGCCGACACCAAGATCAGCTCTATCGTGCTGGCGCTGTTCTTCACGGCGCTGAGTTTTCTCGCGCTGGTGTTCTACGACGTCAACGCCATCGATTACGTCGGCAAGAAGCTGCCGTTCCCGCAGGTCGCGCTGACCGCGTTTGCCGCCTATGCCGTCGGCAATACGGCTGGCTTCGGCGCACTGAGCGGTGGAGCGATCCGCTACCGCGCCTATTCCAGGCTCGGATTGACGCCGGAGGATATCGGCCGCGTCATCGCTTTCGTCACCATCGCCTTCGGCCTCGGCCTGGCCGGTGTCGGCTCCATCGCGCTTCTCGCCATCGCCGACGAGATCGCGCCGCTCATCGATGTCAGCAGCTGGGTTTTGCGTCTCCTCGGCGGGTCGATCGTGCTGGTGTTGGCGGCGGGTGTCGTGCTTGGCCGTGGCGGGCGCGCGGTCAGCATCGGCCGTTTCTCGCTGCGGCTGCCTGATTCCGCCACATGGTCGCGTCAGTTCCTGGTCGCCGCCTTCGATATCGCCGCGTCCGCCACCGTTCTCTACGTTCTCCTGCCGCAGACGGCGATCAGCTGGCCGGTGTTTCTCGCCGTCTACGCGATTGCCGTCGGTCTCGGTGTGCTCAGCCATGTGCCGGCCGGCCTCGGCGTGTTCGAAACTGTTATCATCGCCGCGCTCGGCAGTGCT
The DNA here is from genome assembly GCA_900467745.1 of Hyphomicrobiales bacterium. Lineage (GTDB taxonomy): Bacteria > Pseudomonadota > Alphaproteobacteria > Rhizobiales > Rhizobiaceae > Rhizobium. The sequence goes on along the minus strand of UBQW01000006.1, from coordinate 54,193 downwards.
GTGAATATCGATGCCGTGCTCGGCTCGTTGGTTCTCTACCGCCTCATCTACCACGTCGTGCCGCTGCTGCTTGCGGTTCTGGCGGTCTCGGCAACCGAGCTTCGCCGCTTCGCCGACCATCCCGTCGCCTCCGGTTTCCGCCGCATCGGCATCCGGCTGATGCCGCAGCTCCTTTCGGCGCTATCGCTGCTGCTCGGCGTCATGCTGATCTTTTCGAGCGTCACGCCGACGCCGGATTCCAACCTGGAGTTCCTCTCCAACTATCTGCCGCTGCCGATCGTGGAAGGCGCGCACTTCCTTGCGAGCCTTGCCGGACTGGCGCTGGTGGTCGCCGCGCGTGGTCTTGGCCAGAAGCTCGACGGCGCATGGTGGATCACCATCTTCTCGGCCGCGGCAGCACTGATGCTGTCGCTGCTGAAGGCCGTGGCGCTGGTCGAGGCCGCGTTCCTCGCCTTCCTCATCTTTGGCCTGTTCGTCAGCCGGCGCCTGTTCCGTCGCCGCGCCTCGCTGCTTAACCAGACGCTGACCGCATCCTGGCTGACGGCGATCGCCGTTGTCTGCGTCGGCGCCGTTGTCATCCTGCTCTTCGTCTATCGCGACGTCGATTACAGCAACGAGCTGTGGTGGCAGTTCGAATTCGCCGACGAGGCGCCGCGCGGTCTGCGCGCCGTGCTTGGCATCACCATCATCTCGACCGCCATCGCCGTCTTCAGCCTTCTGCGGCCGGCAACGACCCGGCTTGAGCCGGCCACGGACGAGGCGCTGGAGCGCGCTGTCGATATCGTCGAGAAGCAGCGCTACGCCGACGCCAATCTGGTGCGCATGGGCGACAAGAGCGTGATGTTCTCGGACAAGGGCGACGCCTTCATCATGTATGGCCGCCAGGGTCGCTCTTGGATCGCGCTGTTCGATCCCGTCGGCGACCGCAGCGCGATGCCGGAGCTCGTGTGGCGCTTCGTCGAGACGGCGCGCGCCGCCGGCTGCCGCGCCGTGTTCTACCAGATCTCGCCGGCGCTGCTTTCGCACTGCGCCGATGCGGGCCTGCGCGCCTTCAAGCTCGGCGAACTCGCCGTCTCCGACCTTTCGACCTTCGAGATGAAGGGCGGCAAGTGGGCGAACCTTCGCCAGACCGCAAGCCGCGCACAGCGCGACGGGTTGAGCTTCGAAGTGATCGCGGCGGAAGACGTGCCTGGCGTGATGGACGAGCTGGCGGCTGTTTCCGACGCCTGGCTTGCCGACCATAACGCCAAGGAGAAAGGCTTTTCGCTCGGTGCGTTCACGTCCGACTACATCCTTGCCCAGCCGGTCGGCATCCTGAAGCTCGAGGGCAAGATCGTTGCCTTCGCAAACATCCTGATCACCGGCGCCAAGGACGAGGGGACCATCGACCTGATGCGTTTCTCGCCGGATGCGCCCAAGGGCTCCATGGACTTCCTGTTCGTGCAGATCATGGAATATCTGCGCGCCGAAGGCTTCTCGCACTTCAACCTCGGCATGGCCCCGCTTTCTGGCATGTCGAAGCGCGAGACGGCGCCGGTTTGGGATCGCATCGGCAGCACCGTGTTCGAGCACGGCGAGCGCTTCTACAACTTCAAGGGCCTCAGGGCCTTCAAATCCAAGTTTCACCCTCAATGGCATCCGCGCTATCTTGCGGTGTCCGGAGGAGGCAATCCGATGATCGCTTTGATGGACGCGACGCTCCTGATCGGCGGCGGATTGAAAGGGGTCGTGAGGAAATGATGAAAAGACACATTCTGGCCGCCGCCTGTGCGCTGGCGCTCTCCATTCCCGCCGCACGCGCGGCCGACGAGACGACGCAGGAGTTCGAGACCGGGCTCATCCCGTCGCCGCACATCTTCCTGCCCGACGGCGACGTCAAGGGCGCCGTAATGCTGATCTCGGATGCCGCGGGATGGGGCGACAAGGAAAAGACGGAGGCCGACCGACTGGTGGGCGAGGGCGCCGTTGTCATCGGCGTCGACTTCCCATCCTACATCGATGCACTGCGTAAATACGACGTCAGCGACAATGACGGCTGCATCTATCTGGTCTCCGATATCGAGTCGCTCAGCCAGCAGGTGCAGCGCGCCGCCGGCAACAGTCCGTATCACCTGCCGATCGTGGCCGGTATCGGCGAGGGCGGGGCGCTGGCGCTGGCAATCGCCGCGCAGACGCCGGATGCGACCATCGGCCAGACACTGGCGATCGATCCGCTGGCCGGTATCCCGCTGACGCAGCAGCTTTGCACGCCGGCGAAGAAGAAGACGGTCGGCGACCGGATGATCTATGGCCTCAGCGACATCGCGCTGCCCGATCCCATCATCGCCGCCGTCACGCCCAATGCCGACAAGGACGGCCGCGCGCATGCGGACGAGCTGAAGAAGGCGCACTCCGACATCGACATTCGCGAGTCCCAGGACGACGCGCAGACGACGCTGAGCAGCACGCTCGACGACCTGATCGCCGCATCCGGCAATGCCGACAATCCGCTCGGCCTGCCGCTGACGATCCTCGACGCCAAGCCCGCCTTCGACACGATGGCGATCATCTATTCCGGCGATGGCGGCTGGCGCGATATCGACAAGGAAGTGGGTGCCGCGCTGCAGAAGCAGGGTATTCCCGTGGTCGGCGTGGATTCGCTGCATTACTTCTGGTCCGAGCGTAAGCCGCAGGAAACCGCGGACGATCTCGGGAAGATCATCGAGCTCTACCGCAAGCAGTGGAAGGTCAAGCATGTTCTCTTGGTCGGCTATTCCTTCGGCGCCGATGTCGTGCCGGCCGCTTTCTCACGGCTGAAGCCGGCGGCAAAGAGCGCTGTCGCACAGATCTCGCTGCTGTCGCTGTCGCACGAGGTGGATTACCAGATTTCCGTCATGGGCTGGCTCGGCGCCAAGACCGAAGGCGCCGGGGGCGACCCGGTGGCCGATCTGAAGGCCGTAGATCCGAAGATCGTCCAGTGCGTCTACGGCAAGGAAGACGACGACGAGGTTGCCTGCCCGGATCTGAAGGACAGCGGCGTCGATGTCATCGCGCTCGCCGGCGACCACCACTTTGACGAAAACTACGCGCTGCTCAGCAAGACGATCATCGACGGGCTGAAGGCGCGGCTGCAGGATTAGAGCAGTTCCGCTTTTCTTCGAATCGCGGACTGCTCTACTCTTTTGTTCTCACGCAATTCCGGACGGAAAACCGCTTCGCACTTTTCCTGGAATTGCTCTAGTCCATAATCCGTGCTTCGCTCCATCCGAGGGCGGCGATCTCGTCGCCCCGGAACCTGGCATCGTCTGAGACGATGAATTCGTCGAGCTGCGGCGGCTTCACGCTGGTGCCCGCCAGCATGGCATGCACTTGGCCGCGATGATGCGTCTGGTGCTGGAAGAGGTGGCCAAGCACATCCTCCATCCGCTCCCGCTGAATGCGCTCGCCGCGATGGATCTCGACTGTCGAGACCAGCTTCGGCGGCGACAGCGCTTCAGCGAGCATTACCAATCTTGTGTCGACGGCTTTCTGTTCGGCGGCAAGGCTTGCGATATCGGGGCAGGGCTCCTCGACCGCCCAGGCCTGCGGCCCCAGCGTGCCGCCTTCCAGCGCATCGACATAGAACCAGTCCACCGTCAGGATATGGTTCAGCGTCGCCTTGATCGAGGGGAAGAAGCTCATGCGCGGCGCTTCGAACTCGCCCGGCTGCAACAGCGCGCAGGCCATGTGCAGGCGATGATTGGCGAGCGCGTTGTTATAGGCGAGCTTGCGGAAGGGGCGGATGGGGTCGAAAGCCGTCACGGCATGTCCTCCTCGTTGCGACGGCTGGGGCATGCAGGCGCTTCAGGCTGCCGTCAGCCGGATTTCTTCAGCTCGGAATGGCTCTTCAGGACCTTGCCGCCGTCTTCCTGCTCGATCAGATAGGCCGGCTCTTCCCTGCTCGCCTTCCGCTTGATGACCGCACCTTCGATCGTACGCTCGACGTCGTCGGTGAAGCTCTCCTTGATCTTGCCGGTCCCGGTTCCCTTGCCCCATTTCCATTCGACACCAGTGCCGATGCGGTACTTGCGCATGACGATCTCCTTTCGAGATGCCAATGCGCGAAGCGGGGTAGGGGTTCCTCAATCGTCCTGCTGGAACAGGCGGAACTGGGCTGCTTCGAGATCCTTCGGCGGCTGCATGCCGAGGTGCTTCCAGGCGGTGGCGGTCAAGACGCGGCCGCGCGGGGTGCGCTGGATGAAGCCCTGCTGGATCATATAGGGCTCGATGATGTCCTCGATCGCGTCGCGCGGCTCCGACAGGCCGGCGGCGATCGTCTCGATGCCGACGGGGCCGCCGCCGAAATTCACCGCGATCATGTTGAGATAGCGCTTATCGAGCTGATCGAGGCCGAGATTGTCGACCAGCAAGCGGGTCAGCGCCTCGTCGGCGATCTCGCGGGTGACTGCTTCCGCTCTCGCGACCTCGGCGAAATCGCGCACGCGGCGCAGCAGGCGGCCGGCGATGCGGGGCGTGCCACGGGCGCGGCGCGCGATCTCGCGGGCGCCTTCGTCCGTCATCGGCAGGTTCATCAGCCGCGCGCCGCGACGCACGATCAGTTCCAGTTCATCGACGGTGTAGAAGGAGAGCCGCACCGGAATGCCGAAGCGGTCGCGCAGCGGCGTCGTCAGAAGGCCGAGGCGGGTGGTGGCGGCGACCAGTGTGAATTTCGACAGGTCGATCTTCACCGAGCGCGCAGCCGGGCCTTCGCCGATGATCAGATCGAGCTGGAAGTCCTCCATGGCAGGATAGAGGATTTCCTCGACGGCGGGGCTGAGGCGATGGATCTCGTCGATGAAGAGCACGTCGCGCTCCTCGAGATTGGTGAGCAGTGCTGCGAGATCGCCGGCCTTGGCGATGACGGGGCCTGACGTCGAGCGGAAGTTGACGCCGAGTTCCTTGGCCATGATCTGCGCCAGCGTCGTCTTGCCGAGACCGGGCGGGCCGACGAAGAGAACGTGATCGAGCGCCTCGCCACGGTTCTTCGCCGCCTCGATGAAGATCTTCAGATTGGCGCGGGCCTCGGCTTGGCCGGTAAACTCGTCGAGCGACTGCGGCCGCAGCGTCGCGTCGAAATCCTCGCCGCGTTTTTCCGGGGTGATGAGGCGGGCGGTGTCGGTCATGCGAGAAGTTCCATTCCGGGAATTTTGCGGGCGGCCTTGCGGTCGAAGGTAAAGGTTTTGGCGCAGCCGTCGAGCCGGTTCATTTCACTGAGCAGTACATCGGCGAAATCGACATTGGCGGTTCGGCAAAGATAGACGGCATTGCCCACGGCTTCATAGGCGGCGACCTCGAATTCCCGTCGTTCGAGAACAGCCTGGATGAAATCGAGAATACGCTCTTTCGGATAGCGATACATGCGGTTCAATACCCAATAGGCTTCGAGAACGACGGAGACATTGACGAAGAGCACATCGTCCGTCTCCAGGCGACCGAGCAGAGCCGCCACGGCATCGCCTTGCCTCGCGTCATCAGCCATGGCGACGTGCAAGAGCACGTTCGTGTCGATGCCGAAGCGTGCCGTCATTCGCGCTCACTCTTTCCAGTCGCATTTTCATAACGCTCGACGACGGCGTCCATGACCGCCTCATCGATGCCTTCCTGAGACAGTGGCGCATCAACCGGCGGCTTGCCGAGAATGCCTGCAAGCTCGCTGAGCGGTTTGTTGCGGGGGACCATGATCAGTTCGCCGTTTCGGACCCAGGCATAGCATTTGTCACCGGCCTTGACGTTCAGCTGATCGCGCAAGTCCTTGGGGATCGTCATCTGTCCCTTGGATGTGATCGTGATGTTGAAGCCCATCATCTCGCTCCGTTGCTCTGCCTTACCTTTGTATAATAGTAAGGCGCGATTGCCCTGGCAATTGCGCTTACCGCGACAACTCCTTCAACCCCAGCCGGATCAGCTTGGCGCTGTCAGCGCCTTCTCCCGCCGTCTTCATCGCGGCGGCCACGGCGTTGGCGGCCTGGTCTCTGCTGTAGCCGAGGTTGGTGAGGGCCGAGACGGCGTCGGCGACGGGAGCCGAGGCGACACCTTCGCCGAGTTCCTGTTTCAGGCCGATATTGGCGGATGCCTCGCCGGCGAAGGCGGGGGCCTTGTTCTTCAGTTCGGTGACGATGCGGACCGCGACCTTGGGACCGACGCCGTTGGCGCGGGAGATGGAAGTCTTATCCTGCAGGGCGATGGCGTTGGCGAGCTCGCCAGGCGTCAGCGTCGAGAGCACCGCCAGGGCCACCTTGGCGCCGACGCCCTGGACGCTTTGCAAAAGGTTGAACCATTCACGCTCGAGCGCGGTCATGAAGCCGAAGAGTTTCAGCTGGTCTTCGCGCACATAGGTCTCGATGAAGAGAATGCAGGCCTCGCCCACCGAGCCGATGCGCGACAGGGTGCGCGCCGAGCAATGGGCGACGTAGCAGACGCCGTGCACGTCGACGAGCACATAGTCGTCGCCGATTTCGTCGATGGTGCCTTTGAGCTTGCCGATCATGTTTGGTGGTCCGCCGGTTAAGAGTTCAGATGGGATGGGTTTCGGGCGTGATGAGGTCGAGCGCCGGGAAGTAGGCCCGGTAGCGCCCGGGGTCGCGGGTGAGCAGACGATGGGAGCGGACGAACGCATGCGCGCCGATCAGGAAATCGGGCAGGGTGCGTTCGCGCGCGCCGCCGGCGCGGCGGTAGGCGATGTGTGCCATCCCAGCCTGATAGGCCGCAGGAAAGGGTACCGCTTCGCGCACCAGATTAAGCCGTGCCAGCATGAACATGAGTTGGTCTTCACTCGGCGCCATGCTTGACAATTCAGCCCAGACGATCGGTGTGAGAATGAACTGCGCTTGCGGGCGCAGCCTCAAAATCATCTCCGACGACCATTCCTTGAACTGCGTTTCCGGCCCGAAAACATCGATGAAAACATTGGTATCAACGAGGACCGAGGTCATCGCGCGGCCCCCTCAGCCATTCCATATATTCATCCGTGGTCATGCCGAGCGTATCGAACGTACCCGAAACGCTTTTCAGCCACGTCGCGAATTCTTCGTCCGATGTGGATTTGCCTTCGGCGACGACCACAAGCCGAGCGCCTTTCTCGTCCGCGACAAAATCCACCTCCGATCCCGGGCCGATATTCAATCGGTCGCGGATCTCCTTGGGGATCGTCACCTGGCCTTTTTCGGTTACACGCATGGTAATACCTCTCAGGTATTACTTATCACGGAACGAGAACAAGTCAAGAACAAGCTAGCCGGCGAGCGCTGCCATGCGCATGCGAGCGCCGCCGCGGTTGTGGGCGTGGCAGATGGCGATGGCGAGCGCGTCGGCGGCGTCGTCGCCCTTGAATTCGGCCTTCGGCATCAGGATCTTCAGCATCATGTGGATCTGCTTCTTCTCGGCGTGGCCGACGCCGATGACGGCCTTCTTCACCGCGTTCGGCGCGTATTCCGAGACCTGCAGTCCGGCGCGGGCAGGGACCAGCATGGCGATGCCGCGGGCCTGGCCGAGCTTCAGCGTGGCGACGGCGTCCTTGTTGACGAAGGTCTGTTCGACGGCGGCTTCGTCGGGCTGATGCACATGGACGACGTCGGCAAGGCCATCATGCAGCTGGCAGAGGCGTGATGCGAGGTCCATGTCGCCATCGGACGTGACCGTGCCGGAGGCGACGAAGCGCAGCGAATTGCCCAGCGTCTCGATGACGCCCCAGCCGGTGCGGCGCAGGCCGGGGTCGATGCCGATGATACGAATCGCGCTTTGCATGCGGTAATCCTATTGCAGATCAGCGATAACTGCCATCAATATGTGAACAAAACAAAAACATCCCGGTGTTTTTGTCAGGGCTCATTTACGTGAATTTAAATTCCCTCGGTAACTTATGATCCACAAGAGATGAGAGGAGCCAGCTTTCTTGAGTGAAGGCTTCCCGTGTTCTGTTTTCAGGCCTGCCTGTGGGGCGCCAGCCCCGTCGGTATCAGCCGTTCCGGAAGGGGTTCGAGTTTTTCCATGGTTCAGAGATTCCAGTCGCTGTCCTTCAAGGTCATTGCTACTTTCATTCTGCTGACGGCGCTGTCGATCGCCGCCATCAACTGTCTCGCCTATTTCGCCAGCAGCCGGATTTCCGGCGAGCAGGCGCTGAAGGCCAAGGAGAGCGTGCTGATCTTTCGCGGCGACATGCTGCATGATCAGCTGGCGCAGCTGGAAAACCAGGCCAATTCGATCGCCCGCATCGAAGCGCTGCAGATGTCGATCACCAGCCTGAAGAGCGGCTGGAAGACGATCGAGAAGACTTCGGGCGATGTGCGTGCCGAGCTCAAGAAGGTGTTCATCACCGACAATCCGAACCCAGCCGGCGAGCGCGAGAAGCTGGTGAAGCCGGATGCGCCGAGCGGTTTCTATTATTCCAACCATGAGAAGACCCAGGGCGAGGTCGCGCGCGATCTGCAGAACACTCCGTTCAGCGATCTCCTGATCGCCGATCTCGATGGCTTCGTGCTCTATTCCTACAAGAAGAACGACGATTTCGCCGAGAACCTGAAGTCGGATGCGTGGAAATCGACCGGCGCCGGCCTTGCCTTTGCCAAGGCGATCGAAAACACCGCCAAAGCGACCGACGACGGCGCGCCCGCCGGCTTCTCCGGCCTGCGGGTGGATGCGAACGGCGCGTCGGCGATCTTCTATGCCGTGCCTGTCGTCAAGCTCGGACAGCCGAAGGGCGTGATGCTGTTTAAGGTGCGCGACGATGTCGTCGCCAGCATCCTTTCCAAGGGCATCGTTGCCGGCAGCACGGCGCAGGCGGCGATTGTTTCCGAGGATGGGTCGGCGGTCACGGTCAACGAGGCCGGCCGGTTGGCGACGCTCGATACCGCGCCCTTCACCTTCCTGAAGGATGCGTTTGCCAATCCCGCGATGTCGGTCAACGATTTCAGCCGCGCCGATGGCGCCGCGCGCGCCTATGTGAAGCCCGTCGATTATCAGGATGCGCGCTATCTGGTGGTCGAGAGCATGCGGCTCAGCGAGATCAATGCCGGTTCGCTTGAAATCGCGATGCTGTTGACGATGATCGGCTGCGGCGTGCTCGTGGTCATGGCCATCGCGACTGGGATCATCACCAAGATGCTGTTTTCGCCGCTCGCCAAGCTTGCCGGCGTCACGCGTGCGGTGGCCGATGGTGATCTCGAGGTCGAGATCGGCAGCCAGAACCGCCACGACGAGATCGGCACGATGGCCAAGGCGCTCGCCCGCTTCAAGCAGTCGCTCATCGACAGCCGCACGCTGGAAGCAGCCAGCGCGGAGACGCGCGAACGGGCCGACCGCGACCGACAGCAACACATGGCCGAGCGCGAGGCGGAGGCGAAGACGCTGCAGGAGGTGGTCGAGGCGATCGACGAAGGTCTGCTGCATCTGGCGAACGGCGATCTCGCCTATCAGATCGACCGTCGCTTCCCGAACGAGCTCGAGGGGCTGCGCCACAATTTCAACCAGGCGCTGGCGACGCTCAGCGACACGATGACGGCGATCGGCGGCAATTCGGCGGCGGTGCGTTCGGGCTCGGAAGAGATGCGCGCCGGTTCGGATGATCTTGCCGGTCGCACCGAACGGCAGGCGGCGTCGATCACCGAGACGGCAAGCGCCATCGATGCGATTACCCAGTCGGTCCGCTCGCAGCTTGCGCGCGCCGAAGAGGCCGAGCGGATCGCCCGCGACGCCAAGCGCGAGACATCGGGTTCCGGCCAGATCATGCGCGACACGATCGCGGCCATGGAGGCGATCCAGGCATCGTCGCGGCAGATCAACTCGATCATCTCGGTCATCGATTCCATCGCCTTCCAGACCAATCTGCTGGCGCTGAACGCCGGCGTCGAGGCGGCACGCGCCGGTGAAGCCGGCAAGGGCTTTGCGGTCGTCGCGCAGGAAGTGCGCGAGCTTGCGCAGCGTTCGTCGGGTGCCGCCAAGGAGATCTCGCATCTGCTGCAGAAATCCACGCATGAGGTCGAGGCCGGCGTCTCGCTGGTCGAGCGAGCCGGTGTGGCGCTGACGGGCATTGGCGGTCACGTCGAGGCGATCAACGGCCAGATCAGCGAGATCATGGATGCCACCCGCGAGGAAGCCGAAACGTTGCGCCAGATCAATACGGCGGTTGCCGAGCTCGATCAGATGACGCAGCAGAACGCGGCGATGGTCGAGGAAAGCACGGCGGCCATCCATCTGCTTGCCACAGAGGCCGTGGAGATGGATCGCCAGCTCGCCAATTTCACGTTGGCGCAGGGTGAGCATCAGCACAGCGCAGAGGTGCATGTGCTTAGGCGGCGTGGGTAAGATATGCATTGCGGCCGCCGCTTCTCACGGTTGAAGCGGCGGTGCCGGACCTGTGCATGCTCAAGGGCCGGCTGCGGGCGATATCAGCCCCATCCGAATGCTCGGCCCGGGTCAGCCAGCCGTCCGGCTGAAGCTGCCGGCGAGCCACTTGCCGCAAGCGCATGATTGGCGTAAATAAGCGCATCGCGAAAAGCGACCGCTTTCCTTGATCCGCTCAGTGGCGGAGTAAAACAGGTGGACGAATTGTCGTCCATGCGGTCAAGCACACGCCATCCATGCCGCCTCAGGTATCGATCGGCCAGCGTTCCCAAACATCATCGCCTGCATCGTCAGGCCCTATCGTGAGCCATCGGCGCCGCGTGCGCTCGTGCGCTTGCGTTCGATCGGAACACGCCATGACCACACAATCTGTGACCTCATCATCTACCAGACCACTTCTCGTCATCTTCACTGCCATCGTTCTCGATGCCGTCGGCATCGGGCTTATCTTTCCCATCCTTCCTGCGCTGCTCAAGGACGTCACCCACACCGAAAACGTCGCCTCCACCATCGGCATCATGACCGCGCTTTACGCGGCCATGCAATTCATCTTCGCGCCCGTGCTCGGCTCGCTCAGCGACCGGCTCGGCCGGCGGCCAGTGCTTCTGATCTCGCTTGGCGGCGCGGCCATCAACTACCTGTTCCTCGCCTTCGCGCCCAGCCTCTGGATGCTGCTTCTCGGCCGCGCCATCGCCGGGCTCACCAGCGCCAATGTCTCCGTCGCGTCGGCCTATATCACCGACATATCGCCCGAGGACAAACGCGCCCGCCGCTTCGGTCTCATCAACGCGATGTTCGGGGCCGGCTTCATTGTCGGTCCGGTGCTCGGCGGCGCGCTGGGCGATTATTGGCTGCGGCTGCCCTTCATCGCGGCCGCGGTGCTCAACGGCTGCAACCTGCTTCTCGCCTTCCTGATGCTGCCGGAATCGCGCAAGCCCAGCCGGGAGAAGATCGATCTTGCGGCATTGAACCCGCTGCGGCCGCTGCATTGGCTCTTTTCCATGAAGAGCCTGCTGCCCATCGTCCTCATCTTCTTCGTCTTCAGCGCCACGGGCGAGGTCTACGGCACCTGCTGGGCGCTATGGGGTGCGGACAGCTTTCAGTGGAACGGTCTGTGGGTCGGCCTCTCGCTCGGCACCTTCGGTGTCTGCCAGACGCTCGCCCAGGCCTTCCTTCCGGGGCCCGCCGTCAAGCTGCTCGGCGAACGCGGCGCCATCTTGACCGGTGTCGCCAGCGCTTGTCTGTCGCTCGTCGTCATGGCGTTTGCCACGCAGGGGTGGATGATCTTTGCGATCATGCCGCTCTTCGCGCTCGGCGGCATCGGCGTTCCGGCGCTGCAATCTCTGGCGACGCGCCAGGTCGACGAGAGCCAGCAGGGACGGTTCCAGGGCGTATTGTCATCGGCCGTGAGCCTTGCCTCGATCGTCACGCCGCTTGGCTTCTCCAGCATCTACTTTCTCGTCAGGGCGCAATGGCCCGGCGCGATCTGGCTGTCCGTCATCGTCGTCTACGCGGTCAGCGTGCCGCTCGTCTGCGGATTGCGGTTCGGCAAGCCCGAGGCGGTTCCTGTTCCGTCTTCGCCGTGAGCGGATATCAACTTACTGTCCGAAATGCCGAACAGCCCGTGCGGATTGTCCTGTCTTATCGATGGAACCAGACTGACCTATTTCTCGTCTTGATCGAAACGGAGAAAGATCATGTCCAATCTTGAGAAGTCCGGAACATTCAAACTCGGCAACCGCACCGTCAAACGGCTCGGCTACGGTGCCATGCAGCTTGCCGGCAAGGGCGTCTTCGGGCCGCCGAGAGATCGCGCGGAAGCGGTGGCGGTGCTGCGCGAGGCTGTCGAGAGCGGGGTCGATCATATCGATACCAGCGATTTCTACGGACCGCACGTCACCAACCAGATCATCAAGGAAGCGCTGCATCCCTATAAGGACGACCTCGTGATCGTCACCAAGATCGGCGCGGTGCGCGGGGCGGATGCATCCTGGAACCCGGCCTTTTCGAAAGAGGCGCTGACGCAGGCGGTCCACGACAACCTCAAGAACCTCGGCCTCGATGCGATCGAGGTGGTCAATCTGCGCGCCATGTTCGATGTGCATGGCCCGGCCGAGGGCTCGCTGGAAGAGCCGCTGACGGTGCTTGCGGACCTGCAGCGCCAGGGCCTCGTCAAGCATATCGGCCTCTCCAACGTTACCGCCAAGCAGATCGCAGACGGGCGCAAGATCGCCGAGATCGTCTGCGTGCAGAACCAGTACAATCTTGCCCATCGCGGCGACGATGCGCTGATCGAAAAGCTTGCGGGCGAGGGGACGGCCTATGTGCCGTTCTTCCCGCTCGGCGGCTTCTCGCCGCTGCAGTCCTCGACGCTGTCTGATGTCGCAGCCGAGCTGGGTGCCTCGCCGTTGCAGGTGGCGCTGGCCTGGCTGCTGCAGCGCGCGCCGAACATCCTGCTTATCCCCGGCACCTCGTCGCGCGGACACCTGCGGGAGAACCTCGCCGTTGCCGATCTCGTGCTGCCGGCTGATGCCGTCGCCAAGCTCGACGGTATCGGATCGGCAAAGGCTGGTTGATCCCTCCAACTCGATGACAGGTCCGCGCCGGTTGCCGTGCGCGGGCCTTTTTCGCGGTGAGAGCTTTGGTCCAGCGGTGTGGCTACCTACATACGGTGTCCAATCCAACCACCGACAGGCCGCGCCATGGTTCCCTTCTCCATCCTCGATCTCTCACCCGTTGCCGAAGGCAGCACCATCAGGCAGTCGCTGGAGAGTTCGGCGCGGATGGCGCAGCGGGCCGAGGCGTTCGGCTATAACCGGTTCTGGTTGGCCGAACACCACGGCATGCCGGGGATCGCCAGTGCCGCCACCGCCGTGGTCATCGGCCATGTCGGGGCTGCCACGAAAAGGATCAGGATCGGCTCGGGCGGCATCATGCTGCCGAACCATTCGCCGCTGGTGATCGCCGAGCAGTTCGGTACGCTGGAGGCGCTGTTTCCGGGGCGTGTCGATCTCGGGCTCGGGCGGGCGCCGGGGACCGACATGCGCACGGCGCAGGCGTTGCGCCGCAATCTCGATGCCAGCAGCTTCCCCAACGATGTCGTCGAATTGCAGCAGCTGCTCGGCGCGCCGGTCGAAAACCAGGCGATCCTCTCGGTACCCGGGATGAACAGCAACGTGCCGATCTGGCTGCTCGGCTCCAGCCTCTACAGCGCGCAGCTCGCCGGCATGCTCGGTCTTCCCTACGCATTCGCCTCGCACTTCGCGCCGGACTCGCTGATGGAGGCGCTCGATATCTATCGCGACCGGTTCCAGCCTTCGGCCGTGCTCGACAAGCCCTATGTGATGGTCGGCGTCATGGGATCGGTGGCGGAGACCGACGAGGAGGCCGCGTATCACTTCACCTCGGCGCAGCAGCAGTTCGTCAACCTGCGCCGCAACGTGCGTGGCCAGTTCCCGAGGCCGCTCCAGGATATGGAGAGCTTCTGGTCGCCGATGGAGAAGATGACGGTCGAGCATACGCCGCGCTACGCCGTGGTCGGGTCACCGAAGACGGCGGAGGCCAAGCTCGGAGAATTCCTGCGCGATACACAGGCCGACGAGCTGATCATCTCGATGCCGATCCACGATATCGAGGCGCGGTTGAAGTCGGTCGAGCTGTTCGCCGGGCTCAATACGCTTATGAAGGCCGCCGCCTGACGGCAGCGAGGGGGATGCAGGCTGCTGCCTGACGGCAGCAACCGGGATGCAGGCCGCCGCCTGATGGCGGTGGTCTGAGCCTCTACTTGATCGTCTCGTTGGGATAGACGCCCCAGAGCGCGGATTGCCTGACGAAGCCGTCCAGATCATGGCCGGTCACATCCACCTTGCACCAGCTGCCATCGCAATCGCTGATCGCGACGCGCACGCGAGGGGTCAGCGAGGCCAGCTTGCGGGCAGAACTGCTCGGTCCGTCGCGAAGGGGCACGTGCGCCGATAGCCAAGGTCCGACGATGGCGGTGCGGTTGCTCGACAGCAGCGCGCGGTGCATCCAGCCGGAAACGCCGTCGCTGTCGCGCACCTGGCGCCAGTTGCCGTATTCGGCGGTGATCTCCAGCGGCAGGCCGGCAACGCGGTAAATCCAGGCGATGCCGTAATCGAGCGAGGGCCCGACGCGCATGCGGGCCTCGCGCGACCGCAGCGACACGAAGCGGGGAACCTTCAGCCCGGTCTCGCGACCCTTTGGGCCATTGTCGGCCTTGGCCGCGACGGGTGCGGGCTGCGACAGCAGCGGATTGGCGGCGATCGAGGTGCAGGCCAGCGCCATGCCGGCAAGGCAGATCGCCGCCGTGCGCTTCCAGCCGCGAGCAAGGCGGGCAGGGGACGGCACGCGGATGCCGTCCTTTCGAGCGCGCCTCATGCCGAGATGCGCTTCGTCAGTTTTGTCTTACGCATTGCGATCGGCTCAGTTGCACTGTGCCATGCGCTTCAGCGCTGCGGTAACGCCGTTCAGCGAGTAGGTGTAGCTGGTGGCGGTGCCGCGGCGCGAGACGGCGTCGACGGTCATGTCGCTGCCGCCGCGCATGGAGTCGATCAGATCAGGCTCCTTGGTCTCTTCCAGCACCCAGGCAGACGAGCCCTTGGTGAACATGGTGAACTCCTTGCCGCCGATCTCCACCTTGGCACGCGAGCCGGGCTTCAGGTCATAGCCCATGATCGCCTGCGGCTCGTAATTGGTGCCACGGCCCGGCGCGCGGCCGACCACGAAATAGTTGCGGCCATGATCCACGGCGGCGGGCTGCATGGTTTTCGGCACTGTCAGAATATAGCACACCGTCTTGCCCGAACGGTCGTAGGAATAGACACCCCAATCGTCGAACTGCTTGACCATGGATGGCTGCGCATGAGCGGTGACTGCGCCTGCGAGCGTGCCTGCAAGTGCGATGGAGAGTGAAAGGGATAGTCTTTTCATGGGTCGTTTTCCCGCCGAGAGTATGAAGTGAGGCTGGCCTTGAGGCAGACCGGCTGGAGCGAATGGGCGGCATTCAAAGCGGCCAGGGTTACCGAGGCCTTAACAAACACCCCGTGTTCACGGACGTGTTACCGCGGGACCCAAGTATGTGAGGATTCACGCGGATAGACCTGTGGACAACAAAAAACCGGCCGCGTTTCCGGGGCCGGTTTTTTAAGATTGCGATCGGAAGTGATCAGGCCGAGAGCTTGGCCAGCACTTCTTCCGAAACTTCGAAGTTCGAATAGACGTTCTGCACGTCGTCGTCGTCCTCGAGGCTGTCGATCAGCTTCAGCAGCGACTGGGCGCGCTCTTCGTCGACAGGCACGTTGTTCTGGGCGCGCCAGACGGCCTTGACGGTTTCAGCTTCGCCGAGCGAGGCTTCCAGCGCCTTGGCGACTTCGCCGAGGGCTTCGAAACCGCAGGTGATGTAGTGGCCTTCTTCGTCGGTCTCGACGTCGTCGGCGCCGGCTTCGATCGCCGCTTCCATCATCTTGTCGGCATCGCCGGCCGAAAGCTTGTAGGTGATCTCACCGACATGGTCGAAGGAGAAGGATACCGAGCCGGTTTCGCCCAGTGCGCCGCCGGCCTTGGTGAAGATCGAGCGGACGTTGGAGGCGGTGCGGTTGCGGTTGTCGGTCAGCGCTTCGACGATGATCGCGGTGCCGCCCGGGCCGTAGCCTTCGTAGCGCACTTCATCGTAGTTTTCGCCGTCGGCGCCGGCAGCCTTCTTGATGGCGCGGTCGATGTTGTCCTTCGGCATCGACTGTGCCTTGGCGTTCTGGATCGCCAGGCGCAGGCGGGCGTTCATCGTCGGGTCGGGCAGACCGGCCTTGGCGGCAACGGTGATTTCGCGCGCGAGCTTGGAGAACATTTTCGACCGCACGGCATCCTGACGGCCCTTGCGATGCATGATGTTTTTAAACTGTGAATGGCCAGCCATGGCACCCCTGTTCACGTCTTATTGTTGGGAATGGGCCGCCTTATAAGAGTGAAACGGGGCGCGTTCAAGGGAAAACAGGCGTGCCGGATGGCCGCGGCGTCGGGGCGCTGCGTCAATCGACGGTGTATTTGTTGCGGCTCGCGAAGAAGCCGTGGCCGTCCTTGCGGCGGCAGGTGAGGCCGCTCGCATCGGACATGCAGGTGAATGGTCCAGCCTTCCAGCGATCGCCGTAGTTGAGAACGTTGACATCGTTGCAGCAGGCGGTGTCGCCCTCCATCTCGAAGATGAAGGCCTTGCCCGAGGCGGACAGGATCAGGCGGATGTATTTCGGCTCGATGCGGTCGCAGCCGAGCTCGGGGCCGCCGTCATCGGGCTTGTACATCTCCGTGCCGCCCTTCGGGATATAGGTGCAGCCGATGTTCCTGGATGGGGTGACGAAAACGATCTGGCCGTTCTCGTCGGGCATGAAGCTGCGATCGGCGGTGCGGGCGGGCAAGACCGATGCGAGACACAATACCGACGCGAAGCCCAGCGTGACCAATGCCGCTATGCGCATGACGATCCCCCATATCCCCACGTTACCAGGAGCGTAGCATCTGTTTTCACTTTGGGGAACAAAGCCCGCGAGATGACGTTTCAAACACGGACCATTCGAAACGGAAGGAAGCGCTATGGCTAGTTTCAACGAGGCACGGGAACACCCGGCACGCCAGCTCTGGGATCAGGTCAACGACATTCATGCCGGCATGCTCGGCGTCGATGGCGCCGACATGCACATGCAGCCCATGGCGCCGAACGCCGATCCCAAGACCAATACCATCTGGTTCTACACCAAGTCGGACGCGGAGATCGTGCGGGCGATCAAACCTGGAACGCGCGCTCATTTCTGCGTGGTCGGCAAGGACCACGACTACCACGCCTGCCTCGCCGGGAAGATCGAGGTTCGCCAGGATGCGTCAAAGATCGAGGAATACTGGAACTCGGTGGTGGCCGCCTGGTACGAGGACGGCAAGAAGGACCCGAAACTGACGATGCTCGCCATGCATGTCGACGACGCCGAAATCTGGGTGTCGACCGGCAGCAAGCTGAAATTCGGCTGGGAAATCGCCAAAGCCAATCTCGACGAGGACAAGATGCCGGATGTCGGCGTGCGTCAGCATCTGCAGTTTGCTTGAGATTGATTGCGGCGAAGTCGATCGAGGCCCGGGAGCTTTGGCTCCTGGGCTTTTTTGTTGCGAATATAGCAACTTGCTATGGGCAATCATCCGCGCTAAGGTGGTATCGCAAATTGCGATATACGGTCATGGCCCATGCACGTCATCACGCAGAAGAAGATCTGGGAGGCGAAGGAGCGATGGCCGCATGCGGCCAATGCTCTTGATACTTGGTACCGGCTGATGAAGGGCTCGGAGCCTGTCGATTTCGCCGCGATGAAATCGCTGTTTCCGGCAACCGACAAAGTCGGTCAGCTTCACGTCTTTGACATCGGCGGAAACAAGCTGCGGCTTATCGCAATGGTGCAATACAGATTCAAGAAGGTCTATATTCAGCAGATCCTAGATCATGCCGGATACGACAAGGGAAAGTGGAAAGGTTAGGACAATGAGCGCACTGGTGAAGCTGGTAAGCGAGCATTGGGCGCATGTGGCGCCGCTTCTCGCCATGCCGACGAACGAGGCGGAGTATGATCGTCTTGTCGGCCAACTCGACGAAATCCTTGCCGAGGTCGGTGATGACGAGGATCATCCGCTCGCGTTGCTGGCGTCGCGGATGGGCGATCTTATCGAAGCCTATGACGAAGAGAACCGTCCGATGCCTGAGGTGACGGGCGCCGATGTGTTGCGATACGTCATGGAGGAGCGCGGTCTTGGACAATCCGATTTGCCGGAGGTGGGGGCTCAGTCGGTCGTGTCCGAGATCCTGAACGGAAAGCGGCAGATCAATGTCAGACAGGCGCGAGCTTTGAGCGAGCGGTTTTCGATCCCGGCTGCGGTGTTTTTGTCGCTCTGAGTGACCGAGGCAATCCCTCTTACTGCATCCCCTTCGCCACAAAAATCTGCGGCTTCTTCGGCAGCGTGCGCATCGAGACGTCGATGCTGTTGCCGGTTGCGTAGACGACGTCGAAGTCGGGGCCGAACATCGAGAGGAAGTTGGCGAGCGGGCGTGGCTGGTGCATCGGTAGCACCAGCGAGGAGCGCAGGCGCTTGATGATGCGGCTCATGCTGTCGGCGCCCATGGTCAGCCCGCCGTCGACGGGAACCATGACGATGTCGAGCCGGCCGATCTCGGTGTAATGGGCGTCGGTCAGTTCGTAGTGCAGGTGGCCGAGATGGCCGATACAGAGACCTGCGACCTCGAAGATGAAGATCGAATTTCCATCCGCCTGCGGCGCGCCATAGCCGCCTCGGATATCGGTAGTGACGTTGCGGATGTAGGTGTCGCCGACCGTCAGGTCGATCTTTGCTTTCTCTCCCGGCACGTCGCTCCAGCCGTGCAGCACGTATTTGATCGCCGGATCAGGCGTCAGCGTGTAGTGCGAGGAGTGGGCGCGGTTCATCGTCGCCACCATCGGCATGCGCGGCGGTGTGTACCATCCGCTGTAATCGGTGGCGATGCTGACGCCGCCGGGCGTTTCGATCAGGAAGGTCGAGTGGCCGATATAGGTGATCGTGACGGTCTCGTTGTCGGCCGCGCCGGCGATCGGGACAGTGCCGGAGAAGCTTGCGAATGTGGCCTTGGGAATGGATTGCGCGATCGCCTGGCATTGGCTGACGTTGCGGCGCGCCTCTTGCGCTTGCGCGGCATCAGAACCCAGCCAGCCGGGCAGCAGGCCGGAGAGGGTGGTCATTGCGAAGAGAAGAAAATGCAGCTTCATGCCACGTCCCCAGCGCGTTCACTGGCAAAAGGATGCGGCAAGGGTCGGCAGCGGTCCAGATCAAATCCGGCAACCGCTGCTCACTTTTCCGTCACTGGCGGGCCGTGCCCGGATTAGCGCCAGAATTCCGGGATGGTTTCTGACAGTCTCGGGCCGAGGCGTAGCGGCGCGATCTTTTCCGCAAGGCCCGTCGCATCCGAGATATCGACACCGACGCCGCAGATCGTGGCGGGGCCGGTGGCTGCCTCCATGCGGCCCTTGGGCATCTTGGAGATGAATCGGTTCAGCGGCTCTTCCTTGTCCATGCCGAGCGAACTGTCATAGTCGCCGCACATGCCGGCGTCGGAGAGATAGGCGGTGCCGCCGTTCAGGATCTGGTGGTCGGCGGTGGGCACATGCGTGTGGGTGCCGACGACGAAGGAGGCGCGGCCATCGACGAAGTGGCCGAAGCACTGCTTCTCGCTGGTGGCCTCCGCATGGAAATCGAAGATGATCGCATCGGCCTGTTCCTTCAGCGGGCAGGCATCGAGAATGGTTTCTGCCGCCTTGAAGGGGTCGTCGAGCTCCGGATGCATGAAGACGCGGCCCATGACATTGGCAACCAGCACGCGGGCGCCGTTGCGGGCGTAAAACAGGCCGGAGCCGCGACCGGGCGTGCCCTGCGGATAGTTGGCGGGGCGCAGAAACTGGTCGTTGCGACCGGCGAAAGCGACCGCTTCCTTCTGGTCCCAGACGTGGTTGCCCGTCGTCACCACGTCGGCGCCGGCATTGATGGTCTCGAGAAAGATGTCCTCGGTGATGCCGAAGCCGCCGGCGGCGTTTTCACCGTTGACGACGACGAAGTCGAGCTTCAGGTCCGATATCAGGCCGGGGAGGCGATCCCACACCGCCGTGCGTCCCGTCTTGCCGACCATGTCACCCAAAAAAAGCAGTCGCATTGCTATCCAATCCAAGAGGCAAAAAAGCGCAGGCCGCTTTCTGTCAGGATGGCATCCAGGCTTACATCGTGCGGCTCGTCGGGCACATGTGCCACTTCCTGGCGGTCGAATGCAATGCCGATGAGTTTCGGATGCATGCCTTTTTGCCTCAAACGGTCGATCGCGCGGTCATAATGGCCGGCGCCGTAGCCGATCCGGTGGCCGCGTTTGTCGAAAGCGGACAGCGGGACAAGCAGGATCTCGGGGTCGAGAACCGGTGCATCGGGGCCGGGGCCCGATGTGCCGAAGCCGGTCGAGACCAGTGGCGCGCCATCCACGAGTTCGCGAAAAGCGATGGTCTGGCGGTCGAGAATGGCGGGGACGCACAGCCTTGCGCCGCGTGCGCGAAACCGCGCCATCAGCGGGCGAAGGTCCGCTTCCGAGCGGATCGGCAGGAAGCCGGAGATGATGGTGCCGGGATCAAATGCAATCGCCTCGCCGGCGTGTTCGGCCATGGCTAGGCTCATCGCGGCCCTGGTCTCTACGGGAATGGCGTCTCTCAGCGCCAGCCTTTCGGCGCGCATGCCGGCCTTGATGTCTTTTGCGTTCATGATGTCCGCCTTGCTCTTTCGGCGGCGACAATAGAACGGACGGCGCGCAATGCAACGCGCGTATGCAAAAGCAACGCGCGAATGCGACGTTCGGGTGTCAGGCCGCCGGCTGTGTCGCCAGAGCGTGGATGGTTTCCTCGAAAAGCGGCAGTCCGCCCGGCTGCCAGCCCAGCGCCTGCAGCTTGGTCGTGTCCATCGGCGTCAGCAGCGATTTGTCTGCGGCTACAGGCAGGCGGTTGGCGCAATCGTGCTCCCAGCGGATCGGCTCGAGGATATCCCAGGTGTCGAGCGCGAGATCGGAGACGTTGAAGGTCTCGCCGGAAATGCGACCGGCATCGGCCTCGAGCATGACGCGGACGGCCTTGCCGACATCCTGACCGTGCACTTCGGTGCCTGCCCGCGTCGGGATCGGCCGGCCGCTCAGGTAATCGCCGAACAGCTTGTCCCATTTGTTTGGGCGCAGATTGCCGTAGACGCCGGTGAGGCGCAGGCTGGCTGTCGCGAAGCCGGGGGCGGCCAGATGCGCCAGGCTGCGCTCGGCGTCGAGCTTGGTCTGGCCGTAGAGCGTTTCCGGCTTTTCCTGCGTCGCCTCAGTCAGCGTGGTTCCCGGTGGATGCTCGCCATAGGCGGCGCGGCTGGAGATGAAGATGCAGCGGCGCGTGCCGGCGCGCTTGGCGGCCTCGAACAGACGCACGGTGCCATCGAGGTTGAAGCGCTTGAAGGTCTCGGGATCATCGCCCTCGCCGCCGCGATATTTGCCGGGCGCATGGTGGAAGGCGGCGTGCACGAAGAAATAGGCGTCGTCGAAGGCCTCGATATGGTCCTTTTCGGGATCGAGCGACAGCGGTGCGAAATCGACGGGGCGGGAGAAGGCGCGCGGCAGCGGGGCGTGGCGGCCACCGATGATGACCGAATATCCGGCTGCAAGCAGTTCCTCGACGATATAGCGACCGACAAGTCCTGTTCCACCCGATACCAGTACCTTCATGCTGCCCCTTTCGGATTGGCCATGGCCGATATGTCCGGCACGTCGTTGCCCATGTAGAATGCCTGCCACAGATCGATCAGCGGCCGCAGGCTTTCGGCCTTCGGATGATCTGTTTCCCACGGCTTTTCATACTGGTAATGCAGGACGGAAATACTGTTCCAGTCCCAAAGCGCAGGCATGGTAAACCAGACATATTGTAGCATGTTGAAATAAACAGGTAGACCATGCCATTCCGGGAAAAAGGCCTGCAGGAACGTCTGGTCGGTGCGTTTCCACAGGATTTCCGGCTGGTCTAGGCGCTCCAGCATGGCGCTGAATGTGTCCCTCGAAGGCTTTGCGACGAAGACGCCGGAGTTCATGCGGTGAAAATCGGCGAGCGATTCGTAGACATTCGGGGCGGCGGAGAATTCGGGGTAGGCGAACAGCCGGTCGATGTTGCGCAGCACGATGGCGTCGGCGTCGATGAAGACGCAGGTCGTGTATTCGGTCAGTTCCCAGAGGCGCAGCTTGCAGAAATTGTCGAGCGGCGAGTGGAAGAGCGGCTTGCGGCCCTTGGTGAAGGGGGCGGCGGCGTGTAGCTGGCCGCGCGCGTGGCGCTCGTTGAAGGCGTCCGACAGCGGCAGATGTTCGACTGGGACGAGGCGGCAGCCGAGGGTGCTGAGGGGCGCGAGATCAGCTTCGGTGACGCCGCCGGTGTGGAGGACGACGATGTCGGCTGTCGTGTGTGTCATGCTGAGCGAGCGGGCTAGCGCGGTGGCGCCCATGGCGTAATCGGCGTTGGTGACGAGGGTGATGTAGGCGTTGGGGGAGGTCATCTTGCGTGGGTCTCGGGGTGGACTGTGAGGTTGGCCTTCGCTTGCCGCTCAGGCCGCTCGGCGAGCCTCGCCCCCTCATCGCCTCGCTGGTGCTCCGGCACTTCTCCCCGTTGGGGAGAAGAGGTAGGTGGTGGGCGTTCTGCCCTACTACAGGAACGGTAAGGTCAGACGAGGTCGAGAGGGTGTAACGAGTCTCTTCTCCCCAACGGGGAGAAGGTGCCGGCAGGCGGATGAGGGGGCTCAGTGCTCTAGGCTTCCCGTGTATCGCCACTTCTCACGACACCGACTTCAATCGCTTGCCTTCGGGATCGTGGTTGATCGTCGGCGCGATATCCTTCGTCCAGGCCGACACCGCCGGTACGCGGCTGCGGTCGACGCGGTAGGCGAATTTCTTCGCGACGTCGACGATCTCGCCCATCAGTCCCGTCTTCAGCGTGATCGGGTCGAGGCCGAGGTTGCGGAACTTGTCGTTCTTCACGATCAGCTCGTTCTCCGGCGCTTCCTTGCGCGGATTGGGCAGCCAGGCGATCTCGGCGCCGGTCAGCTTCGAAATCATCTCGGCGAGGTCGCGGACGCGGTGGGTTTCGGTCATCTGGTTGAAGATCTCGACGCGGGCGCCGCGCGTCGGCGGGTTCTTCAAGGCCAGTTCGATGCAGCGCACGGAATCCTGGATGTGAATGAAGGCGCGGGTCTGGCCGCCGGTGCCGTGGACGGTCAGCGGGTAGCCGATCGCGGCCTGGATCAGGAAGCGGTTCAGAACGGTGCCGTAATCGCCGTCATAGTCGAAGCGGTTGACCAGTTGCTCGTGCCGGCGGGTCTGCTCCGTGTGGGTGCCCCAGACGATGCCCTGGTGCAGGTCGGTAATCCGGAGGCCGTCGTTCTTGGCGTAGAAATGGAAGAGCGTCTGATCCAGGCACTTGGTCATGTGGTAGATCGAGCCGGGATTGGCGGGATAGAGGATTTCCTGGCTCACGGTCTCGCCGCTCGTCGTCTCGATGCCGACCGGCAGATACCCTTCGGGGATGGCGGCGCCGACCGTCGAATAGCCGTAGACGCCCATCGTGCCCAGGTGGATCAGATGCGCGTCGAGCTGCAGTTCGACCAGCGCGTTCAAGAGATTATGCGTGGCGTTGATGTTGTTGTTGACGGTGTAGTTCTTGTGCCGGTCGCTCTTCATCGAATAGGGCGCGGCGCGCTGCTCGGCGAAGTGGATGATGGCGTCGGGCCGGTTTTCGGCGAGCCATTTCTTCAGGAGCTCGTAATCCCTCGCGAGATCGATCAGGTTGAAGTGAATGCGGCGGCCGGTCTCGGCATGCCAGATGCGGGTGCGCTCCTGGATCGAGTCCATCGGGGTCAGCGACTGGACGCCGAGTTCGGTGTCGATCCAGCGTCGCGAGAGGTTGTCGAGGATGTGAATGTCGTGGCCGGCGTCCGACAGATGCAATGATGTTGGCCAGCCGATAAATCCATCTCCGCCCATCACCGCAATCTTCATGGTGTCGTCTCCTTGTTGGCCTTCGCTATCGAGGATTACTTAGAAAGCGTGACAATTGTTCAATGCTTGCAAGGCGGAATGTCTTCAGCCAAAGAGGGCGCGCGACTTTGGAGAAAATTATGGCGGACGGTGTGCATTTGATCTCGGGCGAACTGACGGAAGCGGGCCATCGCCTGCTGCAGCGGGTCTATTACGAGGACACCGATTTTTCCGGCCTTGTCTATCACGCCCGCTATCTGCACTTCCTCGAGCGCGGCCGCACCGACTATCTGCGCTGCCTCGGCGTCGAGCAGCGCGAGCTGATCACCGCCGATGAAGAGGGGCTGGTCTTCGTCGTCCATCGCATGGAGATCGACTTCAAGTCGCCGGCGCGCATGGACGATATCCTGACGGTGACGACCCGCACCGAAAAGGCCGGCGGCGCCAAGATGGTGCTCGCGCAGGAGATCCGCCGCGACGACACGCTCTTGATTGCCGCCAAGGTCATCATCGCCGTCATCAATGCCAGCGGCCGGCCGCGACGGCTGCCGGAGGGGTTGGCGAAGCAGATGATGATCGAGGTCTAATCTAGACCAATCGTCCGGCGCCATCCTTGAATTTTTACCCTCAAAGGGTAATATTGGGTATGGAGAAACGGACGGCGCATTACGATCTTGCGGCGATTGTGGTGGTGGTGAGAGCCCACCGCGCTTCAGCTTTCACCAAGACCGCGATCGACGGCGGCAGAGCGATGGGCCTGACGATCTCGGAGATGATCGATGTGATCTGCGGTCTGACGAGAAAAGATCTCTACAAGTCGATGACCACATATGCCGACAGTTCCGTATGGCAGGACGTCTACCATGCAGATACGCCGGCCGGCATGGCCTATGTGAAGGTGACGCTCAGGGCCGATGGCGCGCCGGTGATACAGTTCAAGGAGTTGGGTTCATGACCAAGCTGTGTGTTTGCTGCGAGGCGGAGCGCGAGATGGTGCCCTTTGCCAATGAAACACATCAGGTCGTCTTTCGGGATATGACAGCGGATGTGGATAGGCTTTCCGGCTTTCGGTGCGATGCCTGCGGCGAGATCGAATATGATCAGGAAAGCGCCGAGCGTTATGCGGCCGCCGGTGACGCCTTGGTGCTCGAAGCCCGCAAAGCGCTTGGTAGCGAGTTGCGTCGTATCCGCAAGAAACTCCGGATCAATCAGGTCGAAGCGTCCGAGCTGACGGGTGGGGGGCACAACGCCTTTTCGCGCTACGAGACCGGCAAAGTCATGCCGACACCTGCTGTCGTCAATCTCTTCCGTTTGCTCGATCGCGATCCGGGTGCAATCAAGGAATTGAAGCGAGCGTAATGCGTCCTGCTAACTGGTCTTCCGGCAGAGCCCTTCCGTTGCCGCATTGCCGCTATGCACGGATGTGGCTAACCAGCCCTTGCAAAAACATGACTTTCATGTGAAGGAATTGCCGCGCGCAAGGTTTGTGCGGTTTTGGTCATCGATCTGAGATCTGGCCAAGTATTCCAAGGGATCATCCTAACGCCAATAGTCAGCCTTTATGATCCGGCGCTAACGAACTATTAACGATAATAGTGTCTTACTCGGATTGTCAGAGTTTGTGCGGTGCACGCCTTCCTTTGACCAAATTTGACGGCAAGGAAGGCGGATAAGAGCTTGGAAGCTTGACCAGGGCTTTGGGCGGCGGCAGCCAGACATATCTTGCGAGATCACTTTGTGCCGCCCGGTCAAGTGCCGGGCGTTTGGATTCGGGGATTTTGGATCAATGGAACAAGTAGGATTGGCAGCGGCTCACACGGACGTCAGTCTCTGGTCGCTCTTCATGCAGGCTGGCCTCGTCGTCAAGCTCGTCATGCTCGGTCTTATCGCAGCGTCCGTCTGGACCTGGGCGATCGTCATCGACAAGTATCTGGCCTTCGGCCGCGCCCGCCGGCAGTTCGACAAGTTCGAGCAGGTATTCTGGTCGGGCCAGTCGCTGGAAGAACTCTACCGCTCGCTGTCGGAGCGTAACAATACGGGCCTCGCCTCGATCTTCGTCGCCGCCATGCGCGAGTGGAAGAAGTCGTTCGAGCGCGGCGCACGTTCGCCGATCGGCCTGCAGATGCGTATCGACCGCGCCATGGACGTGACGCTTGCTCGCGAATCCGAAGGGCTTTCCGCCCGTCTCGGCTCGCTGGCGACGATCGGCTCTGCCGGCCCGTTCATCGGTCTGTTCGGTACCGTCGTCGGTATCATGACCTCGTTCCAGGCGATCGCCGGTTCGAAGTCGACCAACCTCGCCGTCGTTGCACCGGGTATCGCCGAAGCGCTGCTCGCAACCGCGATCGGCCTTGTCGCCGCTATCCCGGCGGTTATCGCCTACAACAAGTTCTCCGCCGATGCGGGCAAGCTCTCGGCACGCATGGAAGGCTTCGCGGATGAATTCTCCGCCATTCTTTCGCGCCAAATCGACGAGAAGCTGCAGCCGCGTCAGGCCGCGCAGTAATCCGACGGAAACGGAGAGAACGACATGGGTATGGGTGCTCCAAGCGGTGGCGGAGGCGGCGGAAACCGTCGGCGTCGTCGCGGTGGCCACAGAGGTGGCGCCATTTCCGAAATCAACGTGACGCCGCTGGTCGACGTCATGCTCGTGCTTTTGATCATCTTCATGGTCGCCGCTCCGATGATGACGGTCGGCGTGCCGATCGACCTGCCGGAAACGCAGGCCAAGGCGCTGAACTCCGAAACGCAGCCGATCACGATCTCCGTCAAGAACGACGGTACCGCGTTCCTGCAGGAAACGCCGATCCCGGTCGAGGAAATCGCCGCCAAGCTCGAGGCGATCGCCACCACCGGCTACAATGAGCGCATCTTCGTTCGTGGCGACTCGGCCGCGCCTTACGGCGTGATCGCCGATGTCATGGCACGCATCCAGGGTGCTGGCTTCAAGAACATCGGTCTCGTCACCCAAGAGAAGAAGGGCCCGTAGTAGAGCTATGAAGGCCAGTATTGTCTCATCTGCTGTACTGCACTGTGCTCTGCTCGCCTGGGCGCTGATTTCGATCGGCTCCCCGTCGGAGTTCAAGGTCGAGGATTTCGAGGCCATGCCCGTCAACCTCGTGCCTGTCGAGGACCTGACGCAGTTGCCGCAGGGAGACAAGACGGCCAAGCCGAGCGACAAGCCGGCCCCGAAGCCGACCTCCAAACCGACCAATGTGGCAAACGCCGAGAACATGGGCGAGAACAAGGTCGACCTGAAGACGCCGCCGATCCCGAACGCCAAGCCAAACAACAACGAGTCGGCCGCAGCACCGAAGGCCTCCGAAAAGCCGCTTCCGGAAAATGATCCCGTGCCCAACGAGGTGAAGGACATCATGAAGGAAGATACGGCGGTGGAGCCGAGCCAGGTCGCGTCGATCACGCCGCCGAAGCCGGAAATCGCGCCGACGCCTCCGAAGGCCGAAGAGAAGCCGCAGGACATGCCCGAGCCGCCGAAGCCGGATGCGGAAGCATTGCCGGACAAGGTGCCGACACCTGTAATCAAGCCGCAGCCGAAGCCGCCGGAACAGAAGCCGGCTGAAAAGCCCGCGGAGAAGAAGACGGAAGACAAGGCGCAGACCGACGAAAAGCCGTCGGACAAGAAGAAGTCCGACAAGAAGCAGGAGAAGGCCAAGGCCTCTTCCGCGCAGAAGAGCGACTTCAACGCCGATGACATCGCCGCGCTCTTGAACAAACAGGATCCGTCGAACGGCGGCGCCAAGAGTTCGCAGGAAGTTGCCTCGCTCGGCGCCAAGAAGGCGACCGGCGGCTCCAAGCTGTCGATGAGCGAAATGGATGCGCTGCGCAGCGCGATCGCCGGCAACTGGTCGGTCATTCCCGGCATGGAAGGCGCCAGCGAAGTCCGCATCAGGGTCCACATGAAGCTTGACCCCGACGGCAACATCATCGGCGCTCCGGAAGTGGAAGCCATCGGCGGCACCAACGAATCGACCCGCATGGCGCTCGCCAGCGGCGCCAAGCGCGCCGTCATGAAGTCGTCGCCGTTCACCAATCTGCCGAAAGACAAATACGACGCCTGGGGCGAAGTCATCGTCAATTTCGACCCCAGCGATCTAGCCCTTTAAAATGCTGAAAGGCTTGTCCTCTATGACCAAGTGTTCCCTTTTCCGCGCCCTGATGGTCGCCGTTGGCATGATGACCACCGCGGTCATCGCCACGCCGGCGCATGCGCTTGTCGAAATCAACATCAACAAGGGCAATGTCGAGCCCCTGCCGATCGCGATCACCGACTTCCTGCAGGGCGACATGGGCGCCCAGGTCTCGCAGGTTATCGCCGCGGATCTGCAGCGCTCGGGCCTGTTCAAGCCGATCGCCAAGAATGCCTTCATCGAGAAGATCTCCAACCCGGATGCCGCTCCGCGCTTCGAGGACTGGAAGGTCATCAACGCGCAGGCGCTGGTCACCGGCCGCGTCACGCAGGAGGCCGATGGCCGTCTTCGCGCCGAGTTCCGTCTCTGGGACACGTTTGCCGGCAGCCAGATGACCGGCCAGCAGTTCTACACGCAGCCTGAGAACTGGCGCCGCGTGGCCCACATCATCGCCGACGCGATCTACAAGCAGATCACCGGTGAAGAAGGCTACTTCGATACCCGCGTCGTCTTCGTGTCCGAATCCGGCAGCAAGCAGGAGCGCAAGCGCCAGCTCGCCATCATGGACCAGGACGGCTTCAACGTGCGCATGCTCACCAATGGCAGCGACCTCGTTCTGACCCCGCGCTTCTCGCCGAACCGGCAGGAAGTCACCTACATGTCGTTCGCCAACCAGCAGCCGCGCGTCTACCTGCTGCAGCTGGAAACCGGACAGCGCGAAGTGGTCGGCAACTTCCCAGGCATGACCTTCTCGCCGCGCTTCTCGCCTGATGGCCAGAAGGTGGTGATGAGCCTGCAGCAGGAAGGCAATGCCAACATCTACACGATGGACCTGCGTTCGCGCACCACGACGCGCCTGACCTCCACGGCCGCGATCGATACCTCGCCGTCCTATTCGCCTGACGGCAGCCAGATCGTGTTCGAAAGCGACCGCGGCGGCCGCCAGCAGCTCTACAAGATGAGCGCCGATGGCTCCGGCCAGACGCGTATCTCCTTCGGCGACGGTTCCTATTCCACGCCGGTCTGGTCTCCGCGCGGCGATCTGATCGCCTTCACCAAGCAGTCGGGCGGCAAGTTCTCGATCGGCGTGATGAAGCCTGATGGTTCGGGCGAGCGCATCCTGACGACGGGCTTCCACAATGAAGGCCCGACCTGGGCGCCGAACGGCCGCGTCATCATGTTCTTCCGCCAGGCGGCGGGTGCAGGTGGCCCGCAGCTCTATTCGATCGATCTGAGCGGTTACAACGAGCAGATGATCAAGACCCCCGCATACGCTTCCGACCCGGCCTGGTCGCCGCTTCTGGAGTAGGGAAGTCGCATGCCTGCCTTGTTGT
This sequence comes from Hyphomicrobiales bacterium, assembly GCA_900467745.1. GTDB lineage: Bacteria > Pseudomonadota > Alphaproteobacteria > Rhizobiales > Rhizobiaceae > Rhizobium. The sequence continues at coordinate 24,743 of UBQW01000006.1, read as the reverse complement.
CGCCTCAAAAATCTACGAATGGGGCGACAGAGGGCCAAATCAACCATTCGTTAACCATAGTTCTTGAAAGCCGATTAACCGAGAACGGTTACAGTCCGGCAACCTTAATCAAGTCGCAAGGAGACCGGCCATGAGCCGAATTCATACCCCGGCAATGAGCCGCATGCAGAACTTCGCCCGCAACCCGGTCATGATCGCGCTCGTCGCCGGTCTGGCACTTGCCGGTTGCGCCAACAAAAAGAACATGGCCAACAGCGCCGGTGATCTCGGCCTCGGTGCCGGCGCCGCAACGCCGGGTTCGGCCCAGGACTTCACCGTCAACGTTGGCGACCGCATCTTCTTCGACACCGACTCGACCTCGGTTCGCGCCGACGCTGCCCAGACGCTCGATCGTCAGGCTCAGTGGCTCGGCCGTTATCCGAAGTACGCAATCACGATCGAAGGCCATGCCGACGAACGCGGCACGCGCGAATACAACCTCGCTCTCGGCGCTCGCCGTGCGGCTGCCACCAAGGACTACCTCGCTTCGCGCGGCGTTCCGGCCCAGCGCATGAAGACGATCTCCTACGGCAAGGAACGTCCGGTCGCCGTTTGCGACGACATCTCCTGCTGGTCGCAGAACCGCCGCGCCGTTACCGTTCTCGGTGGCGCCGGCATGTAATTGCCGATCCGGCGATAAAATGCCGGGTTTTATTACAAATTGGAAAGGCGGCTCCATCGCGGGCCGCCTTTTCTTTTTGAACACACTTTGGCCGAACTCCGTTGCTTTTTGAAAGCAATTGGAAAAATCTCCTGTTCGTGCCATCGAGGCGCGAAGAATCACTGGGACAGGACGAACCAAATGAAGAAATTTGTCGTGGCGGGCATGCTCTGCCTCGCAACGGTGGCCGGGGTTGGCCAGTCGGCGAACGCGTCGTCGCTATTCGGATTGCATTTCGGAAACAAGACGGCCAGCCAGGCACCGGCGCAGGCGCCCGTCGTCAACGTGCAGGCCGGCGGCGCGGAAGTGCGCATCCAGCAGCTCGAAGATCAGCTTCGCCAGCTGAACGGCCGCATCGAGGAAATGAGCTTCCAGCTGCTGCAGATGCAGGAAACCATCCGCAAGGCACAGGAAGACAATGAATTCCGCTTCCAGGAACTGGAAAAGAGCGGCGGCGGTGGCGGTAGCGCCGGTGGTGCATCCAAGCCGATGAAGAAGAGCGAAGCCGATATCCCGGCTTCCAACCAGACGGCGCAAGGTCAGCAAATGGGCCAAGGTCAGGGCGGTGGCGACGATGTCGCCCGCGCCATCCAGACATCGAGGGCACCTGAAACGTCGCCCTCGACCGACGTCCCTGAGAACACCGGTCTCGGCCAGCCGCCGCAGCAGCTGGGCTCCATGCAGTTCGATCAGAACGGCAATCCGATCGGTGGCTCGGTCAATCCGGGCGCCGAAGTCGGCTCCAGCCCGCTGCCGCCGGTCGGTGCAGCCGGCTCGCAGACGGCGTCGCTCGGCAGCGAGGCCGATCAGTACAAGGCTGCTTACGGCCATGTGCTGTCAGGCGACTATTCGACCGCCGAAAAGGAATTCAACGCCTATATCGGCCAGTATCCGAACAGCGCCCGTGCAGCCGATGCCAATTTCTGGCTTGGCGAAGCGCTCTATTCGCAGGGCAAGTTCAACGAATCGGCCAAGACCTTCCTGAACGCGCACCAGAAGTACGGCACGTCGGAAAAGGCGCCGGAAATGCTGTTGAAGCTTGGCATGTCGCTCGCCGCACTCGATAACACGGAAACCGCCTGCGCAACGCTGCGCGAAGTGCCGAAGCGTTATCCCAAGGCTTCCCGCGCCGTCATATCCAAGGTCGCGAGCGAGCAGAAGCGTCTCTCCTGCTAAGGCTTTCCGGTCTTGCGCCCGGACGGCATCCTATCTCCAGAGACGGCGACACGCCGCTTTCTCTCCTCGCTTGACCAGCCCTCGCGCATTCTCGTCGCGATTTCGGGCGGCAGCGATTCCACCGGCCTGCTGATCGCGCTCTTCGATGCGCTGAAGGCCGAGCCCAACCCCAAAATTTCCCTCTGCGCCGCGACAGTCGACCACGCGCTGCGCCCGCAATCGGCCGATGAAGCGCGCGATGTCGCTGCTCTCTGCCGATCGCTCGATATTCCTCACGTCACCAAGATCTGGCAGGGCGCCAAACCGAAGGCCGGCATCATGGCGGCCGCCCGCGACGCCCGCTACGGGCTGCTCGCCGAGGCGGCGCTCGAACTCGGCGCTGACATTATTGTGACCGGCCACACGCTCGACGATCAGCGCGAGACATTTGCCATGCGCGGCCAACGCTCGGCCGCCACCACGACCGGGATCGCCGATCTGGTCCTGTTCGACCGCCGCATCTGGATCGCCCGGCCACTGCTGTCTTCGCTGCGGGCGGATATTCGCGCGATGCTTGGGCTACGAGGTATCGGCTGGAGCGATGATCCGAGCAACGAGGATGTGAAATACGAGCGGGTGCGGACGCGCCAGGCGCTGGCGGGGGAGGGGATCTCGGTCGGCGAGATCGAGGCGATGACGGCTGCGCGGATGGTGCTCGATGAGGCTGCGGCCGGGTGGGTCGATGCGCATGTCGATGTGCATGAGGGCATGCTGGTGCGGGTTGGGGTTGCTGGGCTTGGCGTTGACGGGGCGGTGCTCGGGCACGGGCTTGCGCGGCTAGCGGCCGTGATCGGCGGGCAGGCGTTTGCGCTTGGGGTGGAGCAGATTGGCGTGGTGGTCGACTTCGTCGCGGCGGGCCGGCCGGGCCGGATGACGGCTGGGCGGGTGGTGTTCGATCTTCGTCGAGATGGGCTGTATCTGGCGCGGGAGACGCGGGGGTTGGCACCACTGACGGTTACTGCCGGCGAGCGCGGCGTCTGGGATGGGCGGTATGTGGTGGCGAATGGTTCCAGCGCTGAGGTGACCGTTGGGGCTGCTGGCGATGCTTTGGCCTTTAAAGCTTCCGTAGAGACTGAAGTCGCCGCAGGTGCCGACGCTGTAGTAGGGCACCAAGCGCCTGCCTCACACTCCCTCATTCCTGTGCTTGTCACAGGAATCCAGCGTGCCCAAGTCCTTGGGCACAAAAGAGTCTCTAACGGCGCGGACGCGCCGTTGCTGGATTCCTGTGACAAGCACAGGAATGAGGGAGGAGACGGGCGAGGCACCGAGGCAGCCGGAGAGCAGGGGAGCGCGGGATCACCCAACGAAGCTGGCGGTGCGAAACGCGGTACCTTGCCGCCCACAAACCTCCCCAAAAGCACGCTCGCCCGAGCCCGTGCGGCGCAACCGCGCATCCTCGCCGCCGACCCGTCGCCCGATCTCGCCGAGCACATCGATCTCGTGCCGTATTTCGCGCCCTTCGACCGTTTTTTGACACGATTGGACGTCAAGTTCGCGGCCAGCCTCGCGGCAGCCTTTGGAACACGCCCCTATCCAAAACCGCCTTTAGGTCTTATTGACGGAAAAACCATCTAACTGATGGGTTTGCCTTGGCAACCGCCTGACGCAATCCTATGTTAGAAGCCAAATAAAGCGGTCGCCATGAGGCGGTCGTTCCAGTGCTGGGGAGTTCGATGAACCCTAACTTACGTAATTTCGCCTTGTGGGCAATCATAGCTCTTTTGCTGATTGCCCTCTTCAGTATGTTCCAGACGTCGCCGGCGCAGACCAGCTCCCGCGATATCCCTTATTCGCAGTTCCTGCGTGAAGTGGATGCGGGCCGCGTCAAGGAAGTCGTCGTCACGGGTAACCGCGTCTCCGGCAGCTATGTTGAAAATGGCACCACCTTCCAAACCTATACGCCTGTGGTCGACGACAATCTGCTCGATCGCCTGCAGACGAAGAATGTTCTCGTTTCGGCACGTCCCGAAACCGACGGTTCTTCCGGTTTCCTGAGCTATCTCGGCACCTTGCTGCCGATGCTTCTCATCCTCGGCGTCTGGCTGTTCTTCATGCGGCAGATGCAGGGTGGTTCGCGCGGCGCGATGGGCTTCGGCAAGTCGAAGGCCAAGCTGCTTACCGAAGCGCATGGCCGCGTCACGTTCGATGACGTCGCCGGCGTCGACGAAGCCAAGCAGGACCTTGAGGAAATCGTCGAATTTCTGCGTGATCCGCAGAAGTTCCAGCGTCTCGGCGGCAAGATTCCGCGCGGCGTGCTTCTGGTCGGCCCTCCCGGTACCGGTAAGACGCTGCTCGCACGCTCCGTCGCAGGCGAGGCAAACGTTCCGTTCTTCACGATCTCGGGTTCCGACTTCGTCGAAATGTTCGTCGGTGTCGGCGCAAGCCGCGTCCGCGACATGTTCGAGCAGGCCAAGAAGAACGCGCCGTGCATCATCTTCATCGACGAAATCGACGCCGTCGGCCGCCATCGTGGCGCCGGTCTCGGCGGCGGTAACGACGAACGCGAGCAGACGCTGAACCAGCTGCTGGTCGAGATGGATGGCTTCGAAGCAAACGAAGGCATCATCCTGATCGCGGCGACCAACCGTCCCGACGTTCTCGATCCGGCGCTGCTGCGTCCGGGCCGTTTCGACCGTCAGGTCGTGGTTCCGAACCCCGATATCGTCGGTCGCGAGCGCATCCTCAAGGTTCACGCCCGTAATGTGCCGCTGGCGCCGAATGTCGATCTCAAGGTTCTGGCTCGCGGTACGCCCGGCTTCTCCGGTGCCGATCTGATGAACCTCGTCAACGAAGCTGCCCTGATGGCCGCGCGTCGCAACAAGCGCGTCGTCACCATGCAGGAATTCGAAGACGCCAAGGACAAGATCATGATGGGCGCCGAACGCCGCTCGTCCGCCATGACCGAAGCCGAAAAGAAGCTGACCGCCTACCACGAAGCCGGCCACGCCATCACGGCGCTCAAGGTGCCGGTGGCCGATCCGCTGCACAAGGCGACGATCATTCCGCGCGGCCGTGCACTCGGCATGGTCATGCAGCTTCCCGAGGGCGACCGCTACTCGATGAGCTACAAGTGGATGGTCTCGCGTCTCGTCATCATGATGGGTGGCCGCGTTGCAGAAGAACTGACCTTCGGCAAGGAGAACATCACATCGGGCGCATCGTCCGACATCGAGCAGGCCACCAAACTTGCCCGTGCGATGGTCACCCAGTGGGGCTTCTCCGACAAGCTCGGCCAGGTTTCCTATGGTGAGAACCAGCAGGAAGTCTTCCTCGGTCACTCGGTTTCGCAGTCGAAGAACGTGTCCGAAGCGACGGCCATGACCATCGATTCGGAAGTTCGCAAGCTGATCGACGAAGCCTATGCCGAAGCGCGCCGCATCCTGACTGACGACCATGACGCGTTCGTGGCCATCGCCGAAGGCCTGCTCGAATACGAGACGCTGACCGGTGAAGAGATCAAGGCGTTGATTCGTGGTGAAAAGCCGTCTCGTGATCTCGGTGACGATACGCCTCCAAGCCGTGGTTCGGCTGTGCCGAAGACCGGTACGCGTCCTGCCAAGGGCGATGAGGCTGAAGGCGGCATGGAGCCGCAACCACACTGATTTTCTTTGGAAATCATGAGAAGGCCGGACACCCGAGATGGTGTCCGGCCTTTTTCGTTGGTAACGGGATATAATCGATTTTCTCGTTAATTGACGTGATGGTTGCCGCGTTTTGTGGCATTCCGCTGACATAAGGTGGCCTCAATGAAGGCCTCTCTGGCGAGGGAACACGCGCAGGCGTGCAATTTGCAGACACGACGATGCGCAGCGTAACGCGCGCTCAAGGCACAGGGGTGCATATGAAAAGACGCTACTTCGGCACTGATGGTATTCGCGGTCAGTCCAATGTGTTTCCGATGACGCCCGATCTCGCGATGCGGGTCGGTATCGCGGCAGGCACGATCTTCCGCCGCGGCAACCACCGCCACCGGGTCGTTATCGGCAAGGACACGCGACTTTCCGGCTACATGCTCGAAAACGCCATGGTCGCGGGCTTCACCGCCGCCGGCCTCGACGCCTTCGTTCTCGGCCCGATTCCGACGCCTGCCGTCGCCATGCTGACGCGCTCGCTGCGCGCCGATATCGGCGTGATGATCTCCGCCTCGCACAATCCTTACGAAGACAACGGCATCAAGCTCTTCGGTCCCGATGGCTACAAGCTGTCGGATGATCTGGAAATGCAGATCGAGGATCTGCTCGAGAAGGACATGAGCGCGCAGCTCGCCAAGTCCGACGATATCGGCCGCGCCAAGCGCGTCGATGGCGTTCACGACCGCTATATCGAGCATGCCAAGCGCACGCTGCCGCGCGACGTGACGCTGCAGGGCCTCAGGATCGCCATCGATTGCGCCAACGGCGCCGCCTACAAGGTGGCACCGGCCGTGCTCTGGGAACTGGGCGCCGATGTCGTCGTCATCGGCAACGAGCCGAATGGCACCAACATCAATCTCAACTGCGGCTCCACCAGCCCGGTAGCTCTGCAGAAGAAGGTCGATGAAGTGCGCGCCGATATCGGCATCGCGCTCGATGGCGACGCCGACCGCGTCATCATCGTCGACGAGAACGGCGCGATCGTCGATGGCGACCAGCTGATGGCCGTCATTGCCGAAAGCTATGCCGAGAGCCAGCAGCTGCGCGGCGATGGCATCGTGGCCACCGTCATGTCCAACCTCGGCCTGGAGCGCTTCCTGCAGGGCAAGGGTCTCGGTCTCGTGCGCACGGCTGTCGGCGACCGTTATGTGGTCGAGCACATGCGCAACAACAACTACAATGTCGGCGGCGAGCAGTCCGGCCATATCGTGCTGTCGGATTACGGCACGACCGGCGATGGCCTCGTCGCCGCGCTGCAGATCCTGGTCGCGGTCAAGCGCACCGGCAAGACGGTGAGCGAAATCTGCCGCCGTTTCGAGCCTGTGCCGCAGCTGCTGCGCAACGTGCGCTATTCCGGTGGCAAGCCGCTGGAAGACCTGCATGTGCAGCAGGCGATTGCCGAGGCCGAAGCCGAGCTTGCCAAGAGCGGCCGTCTGGTCATCCGTCCGTCGGGCACCGAGCCGCTCATCCGCGTGATGGCGGAAGGCGACGATCGCAGCCAGATCGAGCGCATCGTCAACGACCTGATCGGCACGATCTCGAGCGTGCGCACGGCCGCCTGATTTTCGTCAGGCACCGTCCACAAGCTTCCAATGCCCAGCCTTTGGCTGGGCATTCTCATTCGTACATCGCGATTTTGTCAGATCACGTCTCGACGCATGAGCTCGAGAAGCGCTGGTGTCGTGATGGCACCGTCTTCGAAGAAGTCGAGCAGCCTCGATGCGGCTGCACAGCCCTGAAGGCTGTCGGGCCCGAATCTCTGCTCCCTGCACCAAAGCGACAGGGCCTCGAAAACGGGCGATAGATCTTCTTCGAACGAAATAGCTCTATTGAGCTTGGACATGGGCGCACCTCCATAAAGGGGCGGAAGCGCTTAGTAACTCCCAAGCGGTCATTGCCTTAAAAGTCCTGACCGACAATGCACCCTACGCCTGATCGGCCAGAACCGCTATTAACTTTGTTAAGTCGGGCGCTTTTTATTAGCGTTGCAGCGACGCGATGAAGGTAATCTTCGCAGGCTTTGGCCGCACCCGCCCGATGCGTGCTCCACCAATAAAGTCCGAACCAAATCAGCGTGTTGCCTTTGCTTTTGAGTAAAAGGCGATGTTTGCCAATTACAGTTAAGCAGCGCTTAACGTTTCCACTTCATTATCCTTACCGAAACGTATTCAACTGGCGGAGCTCGATCCTGCCAGGCGTCGAACCTTGGAGTGGGATCCATGAAGAGAAGCTTGTCTGGCGTCTTCGCCGCATTGCTCATTACCTCGAATGCTTATGCCGCGGACCTTATGCCCGCCGAACCGATCGCCGCTCCCGAGGTCACCGTGACCGAGGCGACCGGCTGGTATCTGCGCGGCGATGTCGGCTACGGCTTCAACGACCTGCGTGGCGCGAAATTCTTTCAGGGCGGGAGCAGTGCCAGCGAAGCCAGCTTCGACCGCGCCGATCTCGATGACGCCTGGACCATCGGCGGCGGTGTCGGTTACCAGATCAACAACTACCTGCGCACCGACGTGACGCTGGATTATCTCGGCAAGTCCGACTTCCACGGTTCGACCAATGGCGGCGGCTCGCAATTCGGCGCCTGCCAGGTTACCTGCTCCTCGACCGATCTTTCCTCGCTGACCGCATGGTCGCTGATGGCCAACGCCTATGTCGATCTCGGCACCTACGGCTACGTCACGCCTTACGTAGGTGCCGGCATCGGCGGCACCTACGTCAAGTGGAAGGACCTGAGCAACACGTCTTGCGACACCAGCGGCAGCGGCAATGGTTGCGATGACACGGTCATCCACGGCGGCAAGGGCGGCTGGCGCTTCAGCTACGGCCTGATGGCCGGTGCGTCGATCGACGTTACCTGCAACGTCAAGGCCGACGTCGGCTACCGCTTCCTGCACGTCAACGGCGGCGACATGTTCGGCTACAACGAAAACGGCGGCCCGGGCCGCGACAAGGGCTTCAACGTTCACGAAGCACGCGTCGGCGCCCGCTACCTGTTCGGCGGTTGCGAGACGGCGTCCTACGAGCCGGCTCCGGAAATTCCGCTGCAGCAGCCGGTCTACAAGTAAGGCCAGTGCATTGAACAGAAAAAGCCGCCCGGTACGCTGGGCGGCTTTTTGTTTTGGGGCGTGGTCGAGCGTCAGAATTCCTTCTGCAGCAAGGTGCGGTCAACCGAGAAGGCGCCGCCGCCAAAGGCTGCGAACAGGCCCGTGCCGCCCATCCAGAACAGCGAAGCGAGTTCCGCCTTGGTTTGCACTGCTTCCAGGAAGGCCTCTCCGCCGTCCTTGAGCCGGGCGAGCGCGGCGGGGGTGAAGTAGTCGGTCGTGCCGCTTTTCAGTGCCTCGATACCGGCCGGTGTCAGAAACTCCGAGCCGTAAGGGAAGGCAAAATGGTACCATAGCGTGATGGCGAGCATGATCGTGTTGGCGAGTGCCAAGGGCCGTGTGAAGAGGCCGATCGCGATCAGGAAGCCGCCGAAAAACTGCAGGCCGGCCAGAAGCGGCGATCATAGCCACCCGGGATGGAACCCGATGTTCTCGACGAAGCCGACCTGGGCGAGGGGGTGGCTGATCTTTACCCATCCCTCGACGACAAGCATGCCGCCGACGGCGATTCTCATGGCCGCCCATGCGAAGGGTTCTGCGAAGCGGTCGTAGAAGCCCGACATGAAAGGAATAATCAAATTGGCTCTGGTGCTGTAAAAGGCTGTAGGGGCATTCATGGCAATCACTTTCTTAGGTGCATGTGGTTGCTTACGAACCCCATGTTCCGCAGTTCGCTCCCGCTGGTCTTGATCTGCGTCAAGCCGTGCAAGGGCTAATGATCACGTTTTCGTGATCTTGCGCGGTGACCAAACGCACTCATCCAGCCACGACGATTTTCCGCTTGACTGCGACAGGCACCAGGAATAAATCCGGCGGCGGGACACCTCTCCCCAACGAGAGGCTAATTACCTGGAAGGGTATACATATGGCCACTGCCACCGCGAAGCCGGACGTCCGTCCGAATAACACCCATTTTTCTTCTGGCCCTTGCTCGAAGCGCCCCGGTTGGTCGCTCGAAGCCCTTTCCGACGCGCCGCTCGGCCGCTCGCATCGCGCGAAGATCGGAAAGACGAAGCTCAAGCAGGCCATTGATCTCACACGCGAAGTTCTCGAAGTGCCTGCGGATTATCGCATCGGCATCGTGCCCGCTTCCGATACCGGCGCCGTCGAAATGGCGCTCTGGTCGCTGCTCGGCGAGCGCGGCGTCGACATGGTCGCCTGGGAAAGCTTTGGCGCCGGTTGGGTCACCGACGTCGTCAAGCAGCTGAAGCTGAAGGACGTTCGCAAGATCGAAGCCGGTTACGGCGAACTGCCCGATCTCTCGACCATCGATTTCGACCGCGACGTCGTCTTCACCTGGAACGGCACCACCTCGGGCGTTCGCGTTCCAAATGGCGATTTCATTCCCGCCGACCGCAAGGGCCTGACGATCTGCGACGCGACGTCTGCCGCCTTCGCGCAGAACCTCGATTTCGCCAAGCTCGATGTCGTCACCTTCTCCTGGCAGAAGGTGCTCGGCGGTGAGGGCGCTCATGGCGTGATCATCCTGTCGCCGCGCGCTGTCGAGCGTCTGACGACCTACGCACCGGCCTGGCCGCTGCCGAAAATCTTCCGCATGACCTCGGGCGGCAAGCTGATCGAGGGCATCTTCACCGGCGAAACCATCAACACGCCGTCGATGCTCTGCGTCGAGGACTATATCGATGCGCTGCTGTGGTCGAAGGATGTCGGCGGCCTGAAGGGCCTGATGGCCCGCGCCGACGCCAACGCCAAGGTCATCGCCGACTTCGTCGCCGCCAATGACTGGATCGCCAACCTTTCGGTCAAGGCCGAGACGGCTTCCAACACCTCGGTCTGCCTGAAGATCACCGACAAGGACGTTCTGGCGCTCGACGCCGACGGCCAGGCGAACTTCGCCAAGGGCATCGTCAGCCTGCTCGACAAGGAAGGTGTCGCCTACGACATCGGCCATTACCGCGACGCGCCGTCGGGCCTGCGCATCTGGGCCGGCGCCACGATCGAAACTTCTGACATGCAGAAGCTGATGCCGTGGCTCTCCTGGGCGTTTTCGACCCAGAAGGCAACGCTTTCCCAGGCCGCTGCCTGAGTTGATCGCATCCGGCTCCGCTGAAAAAGCGGAGCCTCGCAATCCCGATTACATTCCATCGTTGAACCTTTTGAAGGAAGCCCCCAATGGCACCTCGCGTTCTCGTATCCGACGAACTGTCGGAAACCGCCGTCCAGATCTTCCGTGATCGCGGCGTCGAAGTCGATTTCCAGCCGCAGCTCGGCAAGGACAAGGACAAGCTCGCCGAAATCATCGGCAATTACGACGGTCTCGCCATCCGCTCCGCCACCAAGGCGACGGAAAAGCTGATCGCGGCTGCGACCAACCTCAAGGTCATCGGCCGCGCCGGCATCGGCGTCGACAACGTCGATATCCCGGCCGCCTCGCGCCGCGGTATCATCGTCATGAATACGCCGTTCGGCAACTCGATCACGACCGCTGAACACGCGATCGCGCTGATGTTCGCCGTTGCCCGCCAGCTGCCGCAGGCCGACGCCTCCACGCAGGCCGGCAAGTGGGAAAAGTCGAAGTTCATGGGTGTCGAAATCACCGGCAAGACGCTCGGCGTCATCGGCGCCGGCAATATCGGCGGCATCGTCTGCAAGAAGGCCATTGGGCTGGGCATGCATGTTCTTGCCTACGACCCCTTCCTCTCGGCTGAGCGCGCTCAGGAAATGGGCGTCACCAAGGTGGAACTCGACGAGCTGCTCGCCAAGGCCGACTTCATCACCCTGCACGTGCCGATGACCGACAAGACCCGCGGCATTCTCGGCAAGGAAAACCTCGCCAAGACCAAGCCCGGCGTCCGCATCATCAACTGCGCCCGTGGTGGCCTGGTTGACGAAGCAGCACTTGCCGAAGCCATCAAGTCCGGCCATGTCGCCGGAGCCGGCTTCGACGTCTTCGAAGTCGAGCCCGCCAAGGAAAGCCCGCTGTTTGGCCTGCCCAACGTCGTCTGCACGCCGCACTTGGGCGCATCGACCACGGAAGCGCAGGAAAACGTTGCTCTGCAGGTTGCCGAGCAGATGTCGGACTACCTCGTCAAGGGTGCCGTTTCCAACGCCATCAACATGCCGTCGATCACCGCTGAAGAAGCGCCGATCCTGAAGCCGTTCATCAAGCTCGCCGACGTTCTCGGCGCTTTCGTTGGCCAGGTCTCGGACGATCCGATCAAGGAGATCGAGATCCTGTTCGACGGCGCGACCGCGACGATGAACACCAAGGCTCTGACGTCTGCGCTGCTCGCCGGCCTCATCCGCAACCAGGTTGCCGACGTCAACATGGTTTCGGCGCCGATCATGATCAAGGAAAAGGGCATCGTTCTTTCCGAGGTCAAGCGCGACAAGACCGGTGTTTACGACGGCTACATCAAGCTGACGGTCAAGACCGAAAAGCAGACCCGCTCGGTCGCCGGCACGGTCTTCTCCGACGGCAAGCCGCGCTTCATCCAGATCAAGGGCATCAACCTCGACGGCGATGTCGGCGCCAACATGGTCTACATCTCCAACACCGACGTTCCCGGCATGATCGGTTTCATCGGCACGACGCTGGGTGCGGCCGGCGTCAACATCGCCAACTTCCAGCTCGGCCGCGGCGAGCAGGGCGGTGACGCGATCGCGCTGCTCTACGTCGATGGTCCCGTCAGCGACGACGTCCTTGGAAAATTGACCGCCAACCCGGCAATCCGACAGGCCAAGCCGCTCGTATTTGCTGTTGATTGAGGCTTTCCTCCCAGGGAAGATGTGAAGAGACCCGGCGCAGGCGACTGTGCCGGGTTTTCTGTTTCGGCGCTTTCGCGGCGGCGTTGATCGCGGACCGGCGGGCGCTATCTACCTGATCGCGTGCCGCTCCGGCCGATCATTAGGGAGATTTTCATGACACGATTTGCCGTCGCCATTGCGCTCACCTCGATGCTGGCGCTCTCGTCCTGCGCCAACACCGCCAACGGTCTCGCCAAGGACGGTCGCCAGATGGGCAATGCGGTCGATGACAGCACGCACCGGGTGCTGAAGGCCGGCCAGAACTAAGCATCGGTCACGCATGCAAAAAAGCCCGCCTGGATTGGCGGGCTTTTCGTTATCTACGATCGAACCGGCTCTACTGCGGGTTCGCGGGAGCCGGTGCTGCGGGAGCAGGCGTCGCCGGTGCTGGCGTTGCCGGGGCCGGTGTCGCGGGGGCTGCGGCCGGCGGCGTTGCAGCCGGCGGGGTGGCCTGCGAGGCGGGCGGGGTTGCCGGTGCCGCGGGTTCGGTCACGGGTGCCGTTGCGCTCGGCGCGCTTGCCGTGGGAGCGGATGCACCCCTTGGCCAATAGGTTGCCGCCAGGGCGACGATGACGACCAGAAGTGCGATTGCAACCCACATGGTCTTCGACGAGCTCTTCGCCGGTGGGGTGTTCGCGGCATTCGGACGATTGAAATCATTGGTCATGGTGCTTCTCCTCCTCGATCACAAACGCGCGATGAAGAGATAGGTTCCAGAATGTGGCAAGCGCTGCCTTCCGGTTGCGGCTCACGAAACGCGAAAGCCCGGCGCGGGAGCATGCGCCGGGCTTTATCATGGTGATCGCGGACGTCTTGCGGCGCGCGCCGTCAAAACTGCTGGTAGAGAAGCGTGACGGCGTTGACGCGGCTTTCATCGCTGCCGGCTTCCACGCCGAAAAGCGACAGGAACGGCGACGCCGTGCCGGTCGAGCCGCCCGCGAACATCGACAGGAGTCGCTGGGATTGGCTTGTCTGCTCCGCCTGCTTGCGGACCAGATCAGTCAGATCGATGTCATCGCCCTTACCGACTGCGCTTGCCGATGTCGTCGATGACTTCGTGACCGAAGCGCCCGCGGTGTGGGTTGGAGACGTCGGTAATGGTGTTGCAACGGGGGCCGTGCCGCTGGACGCGCCGGTGCTGGACGCCGGTGCGGTGCTGCTATTGTTGTTGGCGGGCGTAGCTGGGGCGTTCTGCTGCTGCTGCGCCGGCGCGGACTCAGCGGCGTTGGCCGGCTGCGTTTCCGTGGCCGGCTGTTCGACTGGCTCGCTGGCTTCGCCTGATGTTGCCGCCTCGCTTGCGGGCTGCGTGGGGGGTGCCTGCTGCGGCTGGGTTCCGGCCGGAGCTGCTGCCTCGGGCTCGGAATTGGCCTCAGGCTTAGTCTGCGGCTCAGCGGTGTAGGTCTGGTCGTCCGTTTCCTCGGGCGGGTAGCTGATGGGCTCTTCGCTTGCCGGAGAGGGGGAGGCGGATTGCTCTGGTGGTGTCGATGTTTCCGGAGCGCTCTGTGAAGGGCTTGTCGTGGATGTGGATCCACTGGGCGGTTGATTGGGATAAAATATGCCGTCGAGTAACATATGCGAGCCTTGCAAATTGAATGACTCGCGCCGGATAGAGGCAACCCCTTGCAAAAACCTCTCAAACAGCCGTCGCTTTTTAAGACAGGTTTAATGATCTAAATTTGCATCTAGTTGAATAGATTGGAGAATACACGCCCTGCGGAGCGTGGCGCTCTTCATCCCTCAATATTCATGGGAAAAGGCGCGCCACGCGTGCTGTTAACACAGTCTTAAGCCTGTGACGAAATCGGCCGCAGCAATCGCAATGCGTTGATCGTCACCAGCACCGTGGCGCCTGTGTCGGCGAGGATGGCGGGCCAAAGCCCGGTGATGCCGGCGATCGTCGTGACCAGGAAGACGGCCTTCAGGCCGAGCGCGATCGAGATGTTTTCGCCGATGTTGCGCATGGTGCGCTTCGACAGCGCGATCATGGCGGCGACGTCGGAAACGCGGCCGTGAAGGATCGCGGCGTCCGCCGTCTCCAGCGCCACATCCGTCCCGCCGCCCATGGCGATGCCGACATCGGCCGCGGCAAGCGCCGGCGCGTCGTTGATGCCGTCGCCGACCTTGGCGACCTTCAGGCCGCTCTTCTGCAACTCGCCGACGATGCGCTGCTTGTCCTCGGGCATCAGCTCGGCGCGAACCTCGATGCCGAGCTCCTTGCCGATGGCATTAGCGGTGCGGGCGTTGTCGCCTGTCAGCATGACGATCCTGACGCCAGCGTCGGTCAGCGCCTTGAGGCCCGATTTGGCATCGTCGCGCGGCTCGTCGCGCATGGCGATAGCGCCGGCCAGCTGGTTGCCGACGACAAGCACGGAGACGGTCTTGCCTTCGTCGTTCAGCCCCGTGATGCGCGCCTGCTGCTCGTCCGAGAGTGGACCGTGTTCGGCGGCGGCCTTGGGGGAGCCGAGGAAGACCTGAAGGCCGGCCACAGTGGCGGTCACGCCCTTGCCGCCGAGCGCCTTGGCGTCGGTTGCCTGCGGAATGGCGATGGCGTCGCGCGCGGCCCTGCCGAGGATGGCGAGCGCCAGCGGGTGGCTGGAGCCGGTTTCGAGTGCGGCGGCATAAGTCAGTACCTCGGCCTCGGGCTTGCCGAAGCTCAATATGTCGGTGACGACTGGTTTGCCCTCCGTCAGCGTGCCCGTCTTGTCGAGCGCCACGGCGTTGATCTTGCCCAGCGTCTCCAAAACCGCGCCGCCCTTGAGCAGCAGGCCGCGCCGCGCACCTGAGGACAGCGAGGCGGCGATGGCGGCGGGCGTCGAGATGACGAGCGCGCAGGGGCAGCCGATCAAGAGGATCGCGAGGCCCTTGTAGATCCACTCGTCCCACGCGCCGCCTATAACCAGCGGCGGCAGGATGGCGACAAGGGCGGCAACGACGACGACACCCGGTGTGTAATAGCGCGAGAAGCGGTCGATGAAGCGCTCGGTCGGCGCCTTCTTCTCCTGCGCTTCCTCCACGAGGCGGACCACGCGGGCGATGGTGTTGTCGGCGGCGGCAGCCGTCACCTTGACACGCAGGGCCGCGTCGCCATTGACGGTTCCCGCGAAGACGACGTCGCCTTCGCCCTTGCGCACCGGCGTGCTTTCGCCTGTTACCGGTGCCTCGTCGATCGCGCTTTCGCCGGATAGGATGACGCCATCGGCGGAGATGCGGTCGCCGGGGCGCACGAGAATGGTCGAACCCACGGCAAGCGTTTCGGCAGGCACCTCACGGGTTGCGCCGCCCTCTTCGAGAAGGGCGCTTTTCGGCACCAGCGTCGTCAGCGACTGGATGCTGGCGCGCGCCTTGCCTGATGCCACGCCTTCCAGCAGTTCGCCGACCAGGAACAGGAAGACCACGGTCGCGGCTTCCTCGCCGGCATGGATGATGACCGCGCCGACGGCGGCGATGGTCATCAGCATCTCGATCGAGAAGGGCGTGCCCGACAGCGCGGCCATGATTGCGCGGCGCGCGATCGGGACGAGACCGACAAGCATGGCGGCGATGAAGGCATAGGGCGCGATCGATGGAACGAGATGGCCGACGATGTAGGCGATAACGAGGGCGGCGCCCGAGAGGATCGTCAGGCGGCCCTTGCGGCTCTGCCACCATGGGCCGGACATGGACTCATGGTCGTGGCCATGCAGGCCCTCGATTTCGGCGGATGCGCTTTGGCTGTCGCGGGCATGATCGTGTGCGTGGTCATGGTGATCATGATCATGATCATGATCGTGGTCGTCGTGCGCGTGGTCCCGCGCATGGCTGTGTCCGTGATCGTGGCCGCAGTCCGGTCCGTGCACATGCTCGGCGCCGTGACCGCTCGGGCGGGATGCTTCGGTGGTCGCGAAGGGGCGCAGGCCGTAGCCGAGGCCGGTGACCTTCTTTTCGATCGCGGCAAGGTCGCTGCTGCCGTCGTGGCGCACGGTCATGGTGCCAGAGGTTACCGACACCGAGACGTCCTCGACGCCGGAGACGCGGCGCACGGCGGTATCGATCTTGGCCGCGCAGCTGGCGCAATCCATGCCCTCGACCCTGTAGCGCTTCTCGATCCTGTCGCTCATCATCGGCTTCCTTATGGGCTTCCTTGTCATTGACGAGCATCCTTCCTACATCCTCTAGCGACTAGAGGTGCAAGGGGGAAATGATGAAAAAGATCACCATCGGCGAGGCATCGCGCCAAAGCGGCGTGAAGGTGCCGACGATCCGCTATTACGAGGGCATCGGCCTGCTGAGCGCGCCAAGTCGCAGCGAGGGTAACCAGCGCTCCTACGAGCCCGCCGATATCAGCCGCCTCGTGTTCATCCGCCATGCCAGGGAATTGGGCTTCGAGGTGGATGCCATCCGCACGCTTCTTATCCTGCAGGACGATCCGAACCAGTCCTGCGCCTCGGCCGACGCGATCGCCAAGGCACGGCTTATCGACGTCGAGCAGCGCATCCGCAGCCTGATGGCGCTGAAGGTGGAGCTGGAGGCGATGGTCGCCGGATGCGGCCATGGGCGGGTCGATCAGTGCCGGGTGATCGAGGTTCTGGCCGACCACGGACAATGCGCCCATAACCACCACTGATCTGGTCGATCTTTGTGCAGACCTTTCCAGTGTGTGAAGAAAAGCCGCGAAACGTCATAACAAGCGGTTAGCGCTGCACAGCGCGAAGGCGGTTCGCCTAAAGTTTGTGCGAACTATGATTCTGATTTTATTTAGTTTTTTTCACTATAACTGTCGGAATCAGCCATCAAAATCATGTGATTGTGACATTGCCGATGACAGGTATTCAGAGAGCATTCGTTTCGACCGATACTCCCAATGATGATTTCCAGTCTCTGTTCGCAACCCATCCGTCGCCGATGTGGGTCTACGACCCCGACACGTTGCGCTTCCTGATCGTCAACAACGCCGCCGTCGATCTCTATGGCTATTCGCGTGAAGCCTATGCCGGCATGACCGTGCTCGACATCCGTCCTGCGCATGAGCGCCAGCGGATGCTGACAGCCGTGCATGCGCGCTCCGACATGGAGCGGGCCGAGCGCTGGACGCATCTGAAGGCCGACGGCACGATGCTCGAGGTGCTGACCTATGGCCGCGGCGTGCGCTTCAACGGCCGCGACGCGATCCTCGCCATCGTGCAGGACCAGACCGAGGTGAATGCCGCGCACCGCGAGGTCAGCGACACGCGCTCGCTTCTGGACAGCATCGTCGACAACCTGCCGGTCGGCGTGTTCGTCAAGGACATGGACGCGGATGGTCTCTATATCCTATTCAACGAAGCCTGTGGCGAGATCGTCGGTCGTCGTTCTGTCGATGTGGTCGGCCGCAGCGATCATCTTTTCTTCGACAAGGAGCAGTCGGCGGCGTTTCGCGAGCAGGATGCGCGGGCCTTCGCGGCGCCGGCGGCGATCAGCTTCGAAGAAACGATGCAGCGCTCAGATGGCCAGCAGCGCATTTTGAGAACCGTCAAGCGCGCCCTGCCGTCGCCCGATGGCAGCGCCCCGCGTTACCTGCTCGGCATCTCGCAGGATGTGACCGAGGAGCGCTCGGTCGAGGCGCGGCTTGCCTATATGGCCATGCACGACGTTCTGACCGGCCTGCCGAACCGCGCCTTCTTCGCCGAGCACATCAAGCGCGTCTCTTCGCTTGCCACCGCCGACAAGCCGGTGGCGCTGCTTTATCTCGATGTCGATCACTTCAAGCATATCAACGACAGCAAGGGCCATGCGGCCGGCGATGCGCTGCTCTGCCAGGTGGCCGCCCGGCTGACCGGTCTTGCCGACGACGGCGATCTCGTGGCGCGTCTCGGCGGCGACGAGTTCGCGCTGCTGGTGGGCTTCCGGGAGGCCGGCTGCATCGAGCGGTTCGCCGAGCGGCTGCTTGCGTCGCTCTCCTCGCCCTTCGATCTCGACGGCGTCAACGAGCATGTCACCTGCAGCATCGGCATCGCGCTGGCGCCCGATCATGCCGACGACGACGATGTCCTCATGCGGCATGCCGACCTCGCGCTCTACGCTGCCAAGGAGAGCGGCCGCTCGACCTATCGCTTCTACGAGCCCTCGATGCGGCTTGAGGCCGAGCGCCGGCACATGCTGACGGTGGAGCTGCGCGAGGCGCTGCAGAAAAACCAGTTCGAGCTCTATTACCAGCCGATCGTACAGCTGGAAAATGACGGGCTCGGCGGCTTCGAGGCGCTGATCCGCTGGAACCATCCGGAGCGCGGGCTGGTGCCGCCGATGGAGTTCATTCCCGTTGCCGAAGAGACCGGCCTGATCGTCGCGATCGGCGAGTGGGTGCTTCGCGAGGCCTGCCGGACCGCTGCACGCTGGCCGTCGGAGCTCAAGGTGGCTGTCAATCTCTCGGTCAGCCAGTTTCGCCACACCAGCCTGCTTGCCAGCGTCGTCTCGGCGCTCGACGAGAGCGGGTTACGGCCGGAGCGGCTGGAGATCGAGATCACGGAATCGGTCTTCCTCGCCGATGTCGGCCAGAGCCTGCCGCTCTTGAAGGCGCTGAAGGAGCTCGGCATCCGCATCGCCATTGACGACTTCGGCACCGGTTACTCTTCCTTCAGCTATCTGCGCGCCTTTGCCTTCGACAAGATCAAGCTCGACCGCAGCTTCATCGCCGGCATCGACACCGACCCCGGCAACCTGGCGATCGTGCGCGCCGTGGTCGGTATCGGCTCCGGCTTCAATGCGACGACGCTCGCCGAGGGGATCGAGACCGACGCGCAACTGCTGCGGTTGCGGCAGGAAGGGTTTCACGAGGTTCAGGGGTATCTGCTGGGTAAGCCGATGCCGCTTGCTGAAGCCGAGCGGTTGATTGCGGGCGGGGGTGTGGTGGCTTCGACGGCGGCTTGAGGGGAGTGGGGAGTTCGGTGTGCGTTTGGAGAGGGTGTGCCGGGTGGCCCCCTCATCCGACCCTTCGGGCCACCTTCTCCCCGTTGGGGCGAAGGGGAGGTTGGCGCGAGCGGCCTGCTCCGAGTCTCTTCTCCCCCGCGGGGAGAAGGTGCCGGCAGGCGGATGAGGGGGCTACTCGCTCAAACCTCTCCATAGACACCTACCACCACCCCAAAATCACCGCCCCTTGCACGCGCCCCCAATCCTTTCTATATCCACCGCCAGACAAGAGCCGGCGGTCGATCCCGTTGGTCGCGATGCAAATCCGCCAAAATTCTGTAGGATAGGGCGGATAAAGATACCCTTTTGAATTGGCAGCACCCCCGTGAACACACTGGATTTTGACAAGAGGCCGGAAGATACGCGCGTTGTCGTGGCCATGTCTGGCGGCGTCGACAGCTCGGTCGTGGCCGGCATTTTGAAGCGGCAGGGCTATGATGTGCTCGGCATCACGCTGCAGCTCTACGATCATGGTGCGGCCGTGCATCGTGCCGGTTCCTGCTGCGCGGGCCAGGATATCGACGATGCGCGCCGGGTCTGCGAAACGCTCGGTATTCCGCACTATGTGCTGGATTACGAAAAGCGCTTCCGCGACACCGTCATCAATCCGTTCATGGAAAGCTATGTCGCCGGCGAGACGCCGATCCCCTGCGTGTCGTGCAACCAGACGGTCAAGTTCGCCGATCTCTTGGAGACCGCGCGCGAGCTCGGCGCCGATGCGCTGGCGACTGGTCATTATATCCGCTCCGGCGCCAATCCGGCGCCCGGTAATCCCGGCCGTCGCGCGCTTTACCGCCCGGCTGACGCCGATCGCGACCAGAGCTACTTCCTGTTTGCCACCACGCAGGAGCAGATCGACTATCTGCGCTTCCCGCTCGGCGGATTGCCGAAAGCGGAAACCCGCAAGCTCGCCGAAGAGATGGGCCTCGTCGTCGCCAAGAAGGCCGACAGCCAGGACATCTGTTTCGTGCCGCAGGGCAAGTACACCGACATCATCAACAAGCTGAAGCCGAACGCGGCGCTGGCGGGCGAGATCGTGCATCTCGACGGCCGGGTGCTCGGCCAGCATGAGGGCATCCTGCATTATACGATCGGCCAGCGGCGCGGTATCGGCGTTGCCACCGGCGAGCCGCTCTACGTCGTCTATCTCGACGCCCGCTCGCGGCGTGTCATCGTTGGCCCCAAGGAAGCACTGGAAACACACCGTGTTTATCTGCGCGACGTGAATTGGCTTGGAGACGAGGAGCTTGCGCAGGCGGCTGCGGGCGAGGGCTTTGCCTGTTTCGCCAAGGTGCGCTCGACGCGCATGCCGACGCCGGCGGTGCTGCATGCCGATCACACCGGCATCTACGTGGATCTCGCGGTTGGCGAAGCGGGTGTCGCGCCCGGTCAGGCCTGCGCGCTTTATTCGGCGCCTGGCGACAATGCGCGCGTCTATGGTGGTGGTTTCATCGAGCGCTCGGAGCGTGAGCCAGAGGCGGAAGCGTCGCTGAAGGCGCTTCTTGAAGGTGCCGTGGCGGCGTGACAAAAGCCCGGTGATTTTCTCGATCATGTGCTTGACATGACCGTGAAGGCCGCCTTATAAGCCGCTCATTCAACGAGCCGGGCGCATCGCAAACGGCATCGTTCGGTGGTTTGGCTGGGTAGCTCAGTTGGTGAGAGCGCAGGATTCATAACCCTGAGGTCGGCGGTTCAATTCCGCCCCCCGCTACCATTTTTCCGGCAATAACAACGTCTTATGACAATGTGCCGGCCACCAGGAATACACCAGCCCAAAACAAAGCGGACATTTCCGCAGCGACCAGAAAGCCAAAAACGCTATCGTTCATGTTTTCCTCCTTCGGCAACCTCCATTGCCTAGAGGAAACGATAGGGCGGATCGCATTGTTCCGCCACCAAAAAAACACTTCCTCGCCTTTTCTCAGTCCTGAGCCGGCTATTGCGTGGCGTCGATGAAACTTCGTTGCCGCCCGCACGAACCCGGCGACCATCTTGCCCGAGATCCGTTTCCGGGGCAGGTGACTGTTCTCAGTGTCGCAGGATAGACCGTGGGCGTTGATTTATGTGCTTGGAATTGTCGCGATCGCGCTAGGCGACGCTGGCCGCGCGTAGATCGGCGATGGCAGTGTGATGCCGTCGATGGCGATGAAGCGGCTTGCCTGTCAGGTTGGCCCGGGTTGGCGGCTGATGCGCCTCAAGATAGGACCAGGAAGAGGGCGAGCCGCGCCGAAGCGCGGCCCACGTCGTTTTGCGTTTGCTTAGAAAGTGCGCTGGAAGCGCAGGAAGCCCTGGACCTGCTCGGGCGCGTTGTCAGGATCGTAATACTGGACGCTGAGCTTGGTGAGCAGGTTGGTCGCAACCTTGTAATCGACGGTCACGCCGGCGCGCCAGGCGTCGCCGCCGGTGAATTCGCCATTCGAATCCAGCGAGATCTTGCTGAAATACTGGTAGCCGGGGATGATCGAGAGCTTGTCGGTGGCCTTCCAAGCGTATTGCGCGCCGAGCGCCCACTCGGATTCCTCGTAGTAGTAGTTGGCGCCGCTGGCCCACAGGCCATAAACACCGAGCTGGCCCGGGCCGACGTCGGCAAACAGGATACCGCGAAGCGCAACTTCCTCGGTGTCGGTGTCGTAGCCGGCGAGCAGGTAGCCGCTGACGGCGCCGGCCTTGCCGAAGAGCTGGCCGGTGACGCCAATGTTATTGGGGCTTTCGCCCGGCTTGGTGCGATAGCGATCTTCCAGTTCGTCGACCGAAACGCCGGCGCTGAAGTTCGGCGTCTCGTACATGTAGCGGATCGAGTTGTGGATCGTCTGGTTGCTGGAGATCACATCGGTCTCGCCGGTGCCCATGCTGCGGTCGTTATCCCACCAGGAATACTGCATACCGACGCGCACGCCGGCGAGGTCGATATAGCCTTCCTGCAGAAGTGCCGTCTGGGTGGAGGCGTTCTCGGCGTTGGTACGCATGGTGATGACGCCGGTCAGCGTGCCGTATTCGGTTTCGCTCTTGGAGCTCAGCGTGACCTGGCCACGGGTCCAGGAGTTCCAGTCGGACGTACCGGAGACGTTGCGGCCGAAGCGTTCTTCGACGCGGATATAACCGCCGACCGAAAGACAGGTCTCGGTGCCGGGGATGTAGAAGTAGCCGGTGCCGTAGGCGTCGCAGACGCGGACGTATTCAACGGCTTCGGGTTCGGCCGCGACAATGGCGTCAGCAGCCTGCGCGGACGACATGATGCTCATGGCGGCAGCGGAGCCCAGGAGGATGGATCGGATAGTCATGGGGGCGTTCCTATCGTTGTTGATAGGAAGTTGCCTACCGGAAGGTTGGTGACAGTTCGATGACAAAAATGCGGCAGTGCGGTCGTCTATGCTGCATTGCGAGATGTGTGTCTCGCCCGCAACATATCGAATTGTACCCGCTATGTGCGAGATTCCAGCGTTGGTTGCGAAGGCCGCATTGTGCGGCCTTCAGCGATCGATCGCGCCGATAAAGCCCTTTCAGCCCTTGATGAACTGGCTGGCGCGTGGCCCTGCCAATGTCACCTGCCAATTGGCCTTGCTGTTGAAGTTCTGGCTGGCGAGGAAGGTATAGCCCGTGCGCTGCCATGGCTTGACGTTGTAGGCGAGATTGTCGAGCACGTAGTCGCCGGACTTCAGACGGGCGATAAGGACGAGGTGGTTTTCGCCACGGCGATCGAGCACCACCGAAAGCGCCAGCTTGCTGGTTGGAAAGCCGATGTCGAGCAGGGTCTTCATCTTCAAGAGCGCATAGTCCTCGCAGTCGCCCTTGTTGTTGACGGGCAGCGTCCAGTTCTCCGAACGGCCGCTCGTGACCCGATCCTCGGTCGGCTTCACCTTGGCATTTACGTAGCGATTGACCGCCTGGAGTGCCCGCAGCGCTTCCTTGTCGCCAACATCGGCGCCGCCCTTTCCATGGCAGACCCATCCATATTTGGCACAGGCCGCGCCGAAGCCGACAGGTGGAGAGATAGAACGGCTGGCGGGAATTTCGGACCCTGCAAAACTCTGACTAGAAATTAAAGGAATACTCAAAACAAAACCTAGAATGGCCGCAATTCTTCGCATATAAAGCTCCTGGAGTTATTCAGTGGTTCCGCGATTATCTACTATTAGGTGATGCTTTTATACTAAATAATGCAATTGCAGCCGAATTGAGTACGCTCCTCATTTTTATTTGTCCTTCCTAATTTACCGCTCACTCATATAAAAATTCCCTGTTAACGCCACGTTAACGATGGGAGTGAGCGAAATGAACAGAACACTATTGAAGCTCTCTGTCAGTGTAGGATTTCTGCTGGCAGGAACGAGCCTAGGGAGCGCTCAGGCGCTCAATCTCGATTGCAGAAACGTGCAGCCGGGATCGATTGAGGAGCGACTGTGCTTCCCGGTGCAGTCGATTTTTGACGTGAACCCCTTCACCGATTCCAACCATGATCGAAATGGGCGGAACGGGAGCGACGGTTCTTCCAGCAATGGCAGCGGTAGCGGCGGTACCAACACCGCGAGCGCCGGCCCTGTCACTGTCATCAGTGATCCTGGCGGCGAGGATGACGGCAACGGTCGTGGCCGTCATCGTGGCCGCCATCATGGCGGCAATAACAATGGCGGTGGTTGGAACGACCCCGGCAATGGTAACGGCCACGGACATGGCCACGGCCACGGCAGTGGTGGTGGTGGCGGTGGTAGCGGCGGCAATGCCGGTAACGGCGGCAATGGCGGCGACAACTACGGCGGTGACGGTGGCAATGGCGGCAGTGGCGGCGGCGGCGGAAACGGCGGCAGCTACCATGGCGGCAAGGGCGGCAACGGCGGCAATGCCGGCAACGGCGGAAACGGCGGAAACAACCGAGGCGGCGATGGCGGCAACGGTGGCAACGGCGGCGGCGGCGGCAATGCCGGCAGCTGGTGGGGCGGTGACGGCGGTAACGGCGGTAAAGCCGGTAACGGCGGTCGCGGCGGCAACGACCGTGGCGGCAAGGGCGGCAACGGCGGCAACGGCGGCGGCGGCGGCACTGGCGGCAACTGGTGGGGCGGCGACGGCGGTAACGGCGGTGCGGCCGGCAACGGTGGCAACGGCGGCAACAACCGCGGCGGCAACGGCGGCAAGGGCGGCAACGGCGGCAAAGGCGGCAATGGCGGCAATGGCGGCAGCAACCATGGCGGCGACGGCGGCAATGGCGGCAAGGCCGGCAATGGCGGCAATGGCGGCAGCAACAACGGTGGCTTCGGCGGAAGCGGTGGCAACGGTGGTTCTGGCGGCAATGGCGGCAGCAACGGCGGCGGCAGCGGTGGTAACGGCGGTGCTGCAGGCAACGGCGGCAACGGCGGCAGCAACCACGGCGGCAACGGCGGTGCAGCTGGCAACGGCGGCAACGGCGGC
>UBQW01000018.1 GCA_900467745.1 Hyphomicrobiales bacterium | reverse complement strand
GCTAGGGTTGCGCCGTGGTTTTGGGAAAATAGAGAGGTCGGCATGCTGTGTTACCCCCCTCTGCCATGCCGGGCATCTCCCCCACAAGAGGGGAGATTGGCTGGGCGCACCGTTTGGCGTCCTCTCTCGAACTTTGCGGTCGAGCCAAGGCAACGTTGCGGGTTGAGCGAGGGGTAGCCGCTTGCGATCTCCCCCCTTGTGGGGGAGATGCCCGGCAGGGCAGAGGGGGGTAGAGGCATCCGCTGCTCCCGATCGGGCATTAGAGAGGCTATCTCAGGTAATCACCGAAGGGGCGTCGCGGCCGGTGCGGGACTTGATGTCGGCGATGGTTTCGGCGGCGGCGATGAGGTCGGCCAGCGCTTCCTGGGTCTCGATGTTGTGGCGGCTGGAATCGGGCTCGTAGCGCTCGATGTAGACGCGCAGCGTGGCGCCCGAGGTGCCGGTGCCCGACAGGCGGAAGACCACGCGGGAGCCGCCCTCGAACATGATGCGGATGCCCTGGTGCTCGCTCACCGACTTGTCGACCGGATCGTGATAGGCGAAATCGTCGGCCTTTTCGACCTTGAGCGGGCCGAAGGTCTTGCCGGGCAGGCTGGAGAGCTGGGCGCGGAGATTATCCACCAGGCCGTTGGCGGCTTCGGTGTCGACGCCTTCGTAGTCGTGGCGCGAATAGTAGTTGCGGCCGTAGGTCTGCCAGTGCTGGGTGACGATGTCCTGAACGCTCTCGCCGCGCACGGCCAGGATGTTCAGCCACATCAGAACCGCCCAGAGGCCGTCTTTTTCGCGCACGTGGTTGGAGCCGGTGCCGGCACTTTCCTCGCCACAGATCGTCGCCATGTTGGCGTCGAGGAGATTGCCGAAGAACTTCCAGCCGGTCGGCGTTTCGTACATGCCGATCCCACGCTTTTCGGCGACGCGGTCGGCCGCACCCGAGGTCGGCATGGAGCGGGCGATGCCGGTGAGGCCGCCGGAATAGCCGGGGGCGAGATTGGCGTTGGCGGCGATGATCGCCAGGCTGTCGGAGGGCGTCACGAAGATGCCGCGGCCGATAATGAGGTTGCGGTCGCCGTCGCCGTCGGATGCCGCGCCGAAATCAGGGGCGTCGTCGCCCATCATCTCGTCGTAGAGTTCCTTGCAGTGAACGGGGTTCGGGTCCGGATGGTGGCCGCCGAAATCGGGAAGCGGCATGAAGTTGCGGACCGAGCCGGACGGGGCGCCGAGGCGGTTTTCGAAGATTTCCTTGGCATAGGGGCCGGTGACGGCGCTCATCGCATCGAACGCGATGCGGAAGCCGAGGCTGATCAGGTTGCGGATGGCGCCGAAGTCGAACAGCTCTTCCATCAGCGCCGTGTAGTCCTCGACGGAGTCCAGAACCGAAAGCAGCATGCCGCCGGGAAGCTCGTCCTTGCCGATGCGGTCGAGATTGACGTCGGGGAAATCGGCGATCTTGTAGGTGTCGATCACCTTGGTGCGCGCATAGATCGCGTCGGTGATTTTTTCGGGCGCCGGGCCGCCATTGCTGATGTTGTACTTGATGCCGAAGTCTTCGGTCGGGCCGCCTGGGTTATGGCTGGCGGAGAGAATGATGCCGCCGAAGGCCTTGTACTTGCGGATCACGTGCGAGGCAGCCGGCGTCGAGAGGATGCCGCCCTTGCCGACGATGACCTTGCCGAAGCCATTGGCGGCGGCCATCTTGATCGCCTTCTGAATGACTTCCTTGTTGTAGTAGCGTCCGTCGCCGCCGATGACGAGGGTCTTGCCCTGAAATCCTTCCAGCGAATCGAAAATCGACTGGATGAAGTTTTCCGCGTAGTTCGGCTGCTGGAATACCGGGACCTTTTTACGCAGTCCCGACGTGCCGGGCTTCTGATCCTGATAGGGGGTGGTGGATACGGACTTGTTCATTTTCTGTCACTTGCCTTTCGGGGCGAGGCTTGAATAGAGGGCAGCATAGCGCTCGGCGCTTTTCTCCCACGAAACATCCGATTTCATGCCCTGCTTTTGCAATTGGGTCCAGACCTTTTGATCGGTATAGAGATGTAGCGCACGGCGGATTGCCTGCAACAGACCGGAAGCGGTCACCGGAGAGAATTGTATCCCGGTTGCCACTTTGGCTGCAAGTGCGGCGTGATTGGCATCGATGACGGTATCGGCAAGGCCACCCGTGTGGGCGACGATCGGCACGCAACCATAGCGCAGTCCATAAAGCTGTGTGAGGCCGCAGGGCTCGAAGCGCGAGGGGATGATGATGGCGTCGGAGCCGGCCTGCATCAGGTGCGACATCGGCTCGTTGTAGCCGATCGAGACGCCGATGCGGCCCGGATGGCGGGCGGAGGCGGCGAGGAGCGAGCCCTCGAGCGCCGGATCGCCGGAGCCCAGAATGGCAAGCTTGCCGCCCATGGCGACGATCTCGTCGGCGCAGGTTGATATCAGGTCCATGCCCTTTTGCCAGGTGAGGCGGCTGATGATGCAGAAGATCGGCGCGTTGTCGTCGTGCAGGCCGAAGAATTCCTGCACGGCTGCGCGGTTGGCGGCGCGGTTCTTCAGCGTCGCGCCGGTGTAATGCGTCTGCAGAACGGCGTCGGTGGCGGGGTCCCAGACCTCGTGGTCGATGCCGTTGACGATGCCGTGTAGCGCCTCGATGCGACTGGCGATCACGCCTTCGAGACCCATGCCGAATTCGGAGGTCAGAATCTCGCCGGCATAGGAGGGGCTGACGGTGGTGATCGCGTGCGCGGTCTTCAGGCCACCCTTCAGGAAGCCGATATTGCCGTAATATTCCAGCGCTTCCACCGAGAAGGCCTGCGGGGGAAGGCGCAGGCCTGGGAAGATCTCGGCGCTGAACTGGCCCTGGAAGGCGATGTTGTGGATGGTGAGGATGCTCGGGAGCTCGGGCGTCGGGTAAAAACGCATGTAGACGGGCGTCATCGCCGCCTGCCAGTCATGCGCGTGAACGATATCCGGCTTCCAGCCGGGCATCAGGCCGGCGGCGATCTCGGCGCCGGCAAGCGACAAGGCGGCGAAGCGGCGCCAGTTGTCGTGGTAGTCCTTGCCTGTCGCGTCCAGATAGGGGCCGCCGGAGCGGTCGTAATAAGCGGGCGCGTCGAGGACGAGGATATCGAGCCCCTCGTGATTGACCTCCAGAACCGTCGCCGGTTCGCCCAGGAGATCGTCGAAGCGCATGCGGACGACGGGGTCGCGGATGACCTTCATCACCGCGGGGTAGCCGGGCATCAGCGTCTTGGTTTCGATGCCGAAGCGCTTCAGCGCGATCGGCAGGGCGCCGACCACATCGGCCAGGCCCCCTGTCTTTATCAATGGGAAGACTTCGGACGAAACCGAAAGAACTTTCATCGTCTACAAATCCAGCTTGTCGATCATCGGTTGCGTGATGAGGCAGATCCCGCCTTCGGAGCGGCGGAAACGCTTGGCGTCCAGAACCGGGTCCTCGCCGACAACAAGACCTTCCGGAATGACGACGCCGTGGTCGATCACGACATTCGTCAGCTGCGCGTGGCGGCCGATCTTGACGCTCGGGAGCACGACGGCGCCCTCGAGCTTCGAGTAGGAATTGGCGCGCACACCAGTGAAGAGCAGGCTGTTGTTCAGCGTGGCACCCGAGATGATGCAGTCGCCGGCGATGACCGAGGAGGTCGCCGAGCCGCGGCGGTTCTCGTCGTCATGCACGAACTTCGCCGGCGGCGAGATCTCGGCATAGGTCCAGATCGGCCAGGACTTGTCGTAGATGTCGAGTTCGGGAACGATCGCCGTCAGGTCGATATTGGCCTGCCAGTAGGCATCGATGGTTCCGACGTCGCGCCAGTAGGGCTCGCGCTCGAAATCGGAGCGCACGCAGGAACTGGCGAAGCGGTGGGCGACGGCCTTTCCGTTCTTGACGATGTAGGGAATGATGTCCTTGCCGAAGTCGCGGCTGGAATTCGGATCGGCGGCGTCGCGGCGCAGTTCCTCGATCAGGAACTTGGTACGGAAGACATAGATGCCCATCGAGGCGAAGGCGCTGTCCGGTTTGCCGGGGATAGCAGGCGGATCGGCAGGCTTTTCGACGAAATCGATGATGCGGTCGGTCTCGTCGACATGCACGACGCCGAAGCCCACGGCTTCCATGCGCGGCACTTCGAGGCAGCCGATGGTGACGTCGGCGCCGCTGTCGACATGCTGCTGCAGCATGTATTCGTAGTCCATCTTGTAGACGTGGTCGCCGGCGAGGATGACCATGTACTCGACGCCGTAGTCCTGGATGATGTCGATGTTCTGGTAGACCGCGTCGGCGGTGCCTTCATACCACTGCGTCTCGGAGACGCGCTGGGAGGCCGGCAGGATGTCGAAGCTCTCGTTGCGCTCAGGGCGGAAGAAGTTCCAGCCGCGCTGCATGTGGCGGATCAGCGAGTGCGCCTTGTATTGGGTCGCGACGCCGATGCGGCGGATACCCGAGTTCAGCGCGTTGGACAGCGCGAAATCGATGATGCGCGACTTGCCGCCGAAATAGACCGCGGGCTTGGCGCGTCGGTCGGTGAGTTCCTTCAGACGGCTCCCCCGGCCGCCGGCGAGAACATAGGCCATTGCATCGCGGGCAAGTGGCTGAATGCGTTTTTCTACCATTGTCTTCCTCCCACCAGTCTCAAGTCTCAGGTTCAAGCATGATAACCGCCAAAGGCGGCAAGGTCAGTGATGCGACGATGGTGCCGCCGGCGTTGACCGCCTGGACACGACCGCCATTGCCTTTGCCGCTGCCGCCATAGATGTCGGCGTCGGTATTCAGGATTTCGCGCCAGCGGCCTTCGGTGGGCAGCTTGACGGCGTAGTTCTCGCGGTAAACCGGCGTCATGTTGCAGATGACGGCGACCGGCTTTTCACCCGGCGACTTGCGCAGCCAGGCAAAGACCGAGTTCTCGTGGTCGTCGGCAACCAGCCATTCAAAGCCTTCGCCCTCGCAGTCGCGGGCGTGGAGCGCCGGCTTGCTGCGGTAGGTGAAGTTGAGGTCGCGCACCAGGCGGCGCATGCCCTCGTGCATGCGGTACTGCAGCAGGTTCCAATCGAGCGAGCCGGCCTCGTTCCATTCGCTCCACTGGGCGAATTCCTGGCCCATGAAGAGAAGCTTCTTGCCGGGATAGCCCCACATCAGCGCGTAATAGGCGCGCAGGTTGGCGAACTTCTGCCAATCGTCGCCCGGCATCTTGGCGATCAGCGAGCCCTTGCCGTGCACCACTTCGTCGTGGGAGAGCGGCAGCACGAAGTTTTCCGAGTAGGCGTAGAGCAGGCCGAAGGTCAGCTCGTTGTGGTGATGCTTGCGATGCACCGGCTCGCGGCTCATGTAGCTCAGCGTGTCGTGCATGAAGCCCATGTTCCACTTGAAGCCGAAGCCGAGGCCGCCTTCATGCACCGGCTGCGAGACCTTGGGCCATGACGTCGATTCCTCGGCGATGGTCATGACGCCGGGGTGCTCGGCATAGATGCGGGTGTTCATGTTCTGCAGGAAGCGGACGGCCTCGAGGTTCTCGTTGCCGCCATATTCGTTCGGGATCCACTCGCCGTGCTTACGGGAGTAATCGAGGTAGAGCATCGAGGCGACGGCATCGACGCGCAGGCCGTCGAGATGAAACTTCTCGGACCAGTAGAGCGCGTTGTTGACGAGATAGGACACGACCTCGGTGCGACCGAAATTGTAGATCGCCGTGTTCCAATCCGGATGGAAGCCCTTGCGCGGGTCCTCGTGCTCGTAGAGTGCGGTGCCGTCGAACCAGCCCAGCCCATGCGCGTCGGTCGGGAAATGCGCCGGCACCCAGTCGAGGATGACGCCGATGCCGACCTTGTGGGCGCCGTTGACGAAGCGGGCGAAGCCCTCCGGCTCGCCGAAGCGGGCGGTGGGCGAATAAAGCCCCGTCGTCTGGTAGCCCCAGGACGGATCATAGGGGTGCTCGGTGATCGGCAGGAACTCGATATGGGTGAAGCCCATGTCGACGCAGTAGGGAATGAGGCGAGCGGCGAGCTCGTCCCAGGAGAGGAACGTGCCATCGTCGCGGCGCTGCCAGGAGCCGGCATGGACCTCGTAGATGGAGATCGGCTGGCGGCGCTTGTCGATCTCGCTCCAATGCTTGAGGTGGGCCTCGTCTTCCCACTCCTGCAACAGCTCAGGGGTGGTCACCGAGGCGTTCTTCGGGCGCAGCTCGCTGCGGCGCGCGAAGGGGTCCGCCTTGAGCGGCAGCAACACGCCGTCCTGGCCACGGATCTCGAACTTGTAGGCGACGCCCGTGGGTACATCCGGGGCGAAGATTTCCCAGATGCCGGCGCCTGACCGAAGGCGCATGACGTGGCGGCGGCCATCCCAATTGTTGAAATCGCCGACGACGGAGACGCGCTGCGCATTCGGCGCCCAGACGGCGAAGTGGATGCCTTGCGCGCCCTCGTGCTTGATCCAGTGCGCGCCCATCTTGTCGAAGAGGCGCAGGTCGGAACCTTCGCGGGCATAGTAATCGTCCATCGGCCCGAGAACGGGGCCGAAGCTGTAGGGGTCGGTGACGGCCCATTCGGCGTCGCCACGGCGGGCGCGATAGCGCACCGGCACCTGCTTGTTGACCGAGATGGTGCCGGCAAAGAAGCCATCCGGATGCTGAAGCGCCAGATCGCCGATCGCGGTGCCGTCGAGCGACATCGCGGTGACCTCTTCGGCGCCGGGAATGAAGCATCGGGCAACGTAAACGCTGCCCGATTTGTGGACGCCCAGAACGGCAAACGGATTGGAATGCGCGCCAGCAAGGATTGCCGCTATTTCATCTGCCGAAATTTCCCAGGGAAGCTTGACTTCAGGGGTCGCCTTCGGCGTTTTCATCCGGCTCTCCAGATTTCCTTGGCATACTGCCGGATCGTGCGGTCCGACGAGAACCAGCCCATGCGGGCGGTGTTGCGGATGGTCTTTTCGCTCCAGGCGGACTTGTCGTTCCAGAGGTCGTCGACTTCGCGCTGGGCCTGGGCGTAGGCGTCGAAATCGGCGGCGACCATGAACCAATCGTGCGAATAGATGCCCTCGATCAGCTCGGAGTAGCGATTGCGATCATCCGGCGAGAAGACGCCGGAGCCGATGGCCGAGAGCGCCTGCGACAGCTCGTGCGAGGCCTCGATGATGGCGCGCGGGTTGTGGCCGTCGGTGCGCAGGTTGGCGACTTCATCAGCGCGCAGGCCGAAGATCTTGATGTTGTCCTCGCCGACATTGTCGCGCATTTCGACGTTGGCGCCATCAAGCGTGCCGATGGTGAGCGCGCCGTTGAGGCCGAACTTCATGTTGCCGGTGCCCGACGCTTCCATGCCGGCGGTCGAGATCTGCTCGGAGAGATCGGCGGCCGGAACCATGACCTCGGCCAGCGAGACGTTGTAATTCGGCACGAAGACGACCTTGAGCAGGCCACGCACGGCCGGGTCGTTGTTGATGGTGCGGGCGACGTCGTTGATCAGCTTGATGATCAGCTTGGCGTTGTGATAGCTCGGCGCCGCCTTGCCGGCGAAGAGCTTTACGCGCGGCACCCAGTCCAGCTCGGGACGCGAGCGGATCTGGTCGTAGAGCGCGACGGCCTCGATGACGTTCAGGAGTTGGCGCTTGTATTCATGGATGCGCTTGATCTGTATGTCGAACATCGCCGACGGATCGATCTTCACACCCATGCGCGATGCAACCAGATTGGCGAGCGCCACCTTGTTGTTGCGCTTGACGGCGGCGAACTTCTCCTGGAAGGCGCTGTCGGTGGCGAACTTGTCCAGCGCACGCAGCTTTTCGGCGTCGTCGAGGAAATCATCGCCGATCGCCTCGCGGATCAGGCCCGTCAGACCCGGATTGCACTGCTGCAGCCAGCGGCGCGGGGTGATGCCGTTGGTCTTGTTGTTGATGCGGTCGGGATAGAGCTTGTGCAGGTCGGCGAAGACCGTGACCTTCATCAGGTCGGTGTGGAGCGCCGAGACGCCGTTGATCGAATGCGAGCCGACGAAGGCGAGGTTGCCCATGCGCACCCGGCGGCTGCCGCCCTCCTCGATCAGCGAGATCGAGCGAATTTCGGTGTCGGAGAAATTCTTGGTCTTGCGGGCCTCGAGCAGAACCTTGGCGTTGATCGCGTAGATGATCTGCATGTGGCGCGGCAGGAGGCGCTCGAACAACGGCACCGGCCAGCTTTCCAGCGCTTCGGGCAGAAGCGTGTGGTTGGTGTAGGCGATGGTGCCGCGGGTGATGTCCCAGGCCTGGTCGAACTCCAGCCCGTGCACATCGCAGAGCAGGCGCATCAGTTCGGCAATGGAGACGGCCGGATGGGTGTCGTTCAGCTGGATCGCCACCTTGTCGGGCAGCGAGGTGAAATCGTCATACTGCTGCAGGTGACGGCGCAGGATGTCCTGCAGCGAGGCCGACGAGAAGAAGAACTCCTGGCGCAGGCGCAGCTCCTGGCCGGCAGGCGTGGCATCGGCCGGATAGAGAACGCGGGTCAGGCTTTCGGCCTTGTTGCTCTCGCGCAGCGCGCCGATATGGTCGCCGGCGTTGAAGGCGTCGAGCAGGATCGGGTCGATCGGCTGGGCCGACCAGAGGCGGAGCGTGTTGACGCGCTTGCCGCGCCAGCCGACGACGGGCGTGTCGAAGGCGGCGGCGATGACGCGCTCGGCGGGCTTCCAGACATAGCGCGGCTCGCCATCGGCGCCGTTGGCGACATCGACCGAGCCGCCGAAGCCGATTTCATAGGCGCTTTCGCGGCGTTCGAATTCCCAAGGGTTGCCGTGGGCGAGCCAGCTTTCCGGCAGCTCGACCTGCCAGCCATCGGCCATCTGCTGGCGGAACAGGCCGTGGACATAGCGGATGCCGTAGCCATAGGCGGGCACGTCGACGGTGGCCATGCTCTCCATGAAGCAGGCGGCGAGGCGGCCGAGACCGCCATTGCCAAGCGCTGCATCCGGCTCGAGGCCGGCGATGACTGACACATCGACGCCGAGCGAAGCGAGCGCGTCACGGACCTCTTCCATCAGGCCGAGGTTGGACACGGCATCGCGCATCAGGCGGCCGATGAGGAATTCGAGGGATAGATAGTAAACGCGCTTCGCGCCGGTGGCGTAGACCTTGCGGGTACTGTCCATCCACTTGTCGATGATGCGGTCGCGGATGACGAGGATCGTTGCCGTCAGCCAGTCATGCGGCTTGGCAACCTTGGCATCCTTGCCGATGCGGTAGGTCAGGCGCTCGATGATTTCTTCTGCGAGAATTTCCGGCTTTGAGCTGCGCGGTGCGGGAGAGGGGATGGTGGGCTTCGAAACGGTGGTCATCGTCAGGGCTCGCCAATTCTGTTTTGGTTTCAGTAGGTTATACGTACTTCAATCGATTTACTCACGCACTAGCGATGCAGTTTATGCACCGTTACTACGCACTTGCAACAAGGGAAAACCGGCAAACGGAAAAATTGACGCAGGGCACCCGTGGACGACGGAAAGAACTTGATTTTTATCGGCTTTCTGATTTTGATAGATCGGATTGCACAACAACGAAAAGCCGCTCCGGTTTGTTCCGGAGCGGCTTTTTTGTTTTGTGGGGATCGGACCGGCTTACTGGGTCAGCAGCGTCTTGTCGGAGGCTGCGTCCTGACCGATCTTCTGGAACGCTGCGACCAGATCGCTCATACTCTCAGCCTGGAAGTAATAGCTGGGGCTAGATGCGCAGCTTCTCAACAGCGCCTGCCCACGACCACCGGCAGGGGCCATGAAGGCAACCGAATAGATCTTGATATTGTCGGTGTTCTTCGCAGTCGTGCATTCGTTGAGCGTATTTGTGTCCGAGCTGGTGGCGTTGTTGTTACCATCAGTCATGAAGACGATGTATTTCGTCAATTTGGTGTTACCAGCCGCCGCCTGTACCTTGGCTTCAGAACCTGCGGGGCTATCCAGTAGGCCCGCGTGAGCCGCCTTCATCGGGGCGTAGGATTCTGTGCCGTTGCCGCCAGACAATCCATTGACCAAGGTGCGCGTATCTTTCGTGCCCCATACAAAATTACTGGAACTGCGAACAATGTTGTTCCAACCGATTGCGTTGGTGCGGCTATATTTGGCGGGCTTGGATGGATCAGCCTTTTCCAGTTCGTCCAACAGCAGATTGGCGGCGGTCTTTAGCGCGTCGATCTTCTTGATGTAGCACGGGCTGAACTCGGTAATGGTCGTCCAGCCGCTCCTCTCTGTGATCTGCGTGCCGGATTCGTCCCACTTGGCGCATTTGCTCTTGTTGGGATCCAGCGTCGAGGTGTCGGCCAGCATCGAGCCGGACTGATCGAGGATCATGGTCATGGAAACGGCGCTTCGCTGTTCGCTGATGCCGCTGGTGGAGGTGCTGTTGCTTGCAATGGCGACACTGTCCTGACCAAGGACCTTCATGAGCGGCGTCAGGCTCATGCTGTAGCCTGCGTTCACATTGACCTTGTAGCTCTTGCTGGTCGCGGTCGTCGTCGTCGTGATGGTGACGGTCGTGGAGTTTTTCAGTGCCGTCGTATCGGAGGCGCTGATAGAATTGGCCATTTGTCCGACAACGAAATCCTTTGCCAGTGCCTGAGCCTGTGCATCCGTGGTGACCTTGCCGTTGGCCAGCGCCGTCGCGGCTGCCAAGGCTGCCGAGTCAGCGGCGTCCTGAAGCTGACGCTTCTGCATGGTCATGTTCGAAAGGTCGATGGCAACACCTGCGCTGCCAATCAGAACCGGTAGTACAATGGCCGTGACCATCGCGAAATTTCCGTCCCGATTGGACATCAATCGGGAAATGCCATTCATCATAAATAGCAAGGTGTTCATCATGCTCACCCAAATAGTTGCTTTGACAATGTGGCAGTCATGCGCCCAATTCATTGAGCTTGTTTTTACGGGTTTGCTTCAATTTTAACGGAATGTCGCTTTCCAACACGAATTCCGGCGGCATCTGGCTTTCCGCTACATTGTGTCCGGCGCTGTTGCTTTCATGCATCATGATCGCGTCGCGCGACGTGGCCGTCCTCAGGTTTCACGACAGCAAAAAGCCGCCCCGGATCGGTTCGGGGCGGCTTTTCCGTTGCGATGAAATCGATGTTACTGCGTCAGGCGAACATAGGTGCTATCCGAGCCGCTGCAATCGGCGCTGACGGTGTAGAAGAAGTCCTGGGTGGGACCGCCGCCACCGTCTTCCCAGGCGTGGCTCTGCTTGGACGCGCAACCGAAATAGGCTTCCAGCGGATAGGCCGTGCCCTTCTGGAGCTGTTTGCCGTCGACATAGAGCGAGTCCATCTGGTTGGGATTGTCGGTGCGCAGGGTGCTGTCGTAGACCTTGCTCGATGCCGCGAGCGTGGGCGTGCACAATACGGTTTGATTGGGGGCGACTGCCTTTCCGAAAGTGCCGGTCGGGCAGTAGTCCTTCTTGATGTCCATCTTCAGGATCAGCTTGGTGTAGTTGCCGAGGTCGATGGTTCCCGTCGCCGGAACCATCGTCATGATGCCCTTGCCGTCGTCGGACAAGGTCGTGGGCTGGTAGACGATGGTTGCCAACGTCGTCTCGGCGGTGCTGCCGGGGCGAACGACCATGACCGAGATCATCTTGTACCAGAAGCCCTTTGCGTAGGTCGGGGTGAAGGTGATCTTGGTCGGCTTCACCGGCGCGATGGCGGCTGCGTTCACGCCAATCGGAATCGAGTTGTAATTGGCGATCTTCATCAGCGATGTGTCGACCGCCGCATTAAGGGCAACCTTAAACGTCCGGCCATCGGCGGTCATGCTCGACGTGACATTGCTCGGCATCTGCGCGGAATAGCCCTTTAGGAAGGCCTGGGCTTTGGTGGTGGCTGCAGCAAGATTGGTGCCGTCGAAGACCTTGCCACCTTCTAGCGCGGTTGCGTCGGCAATTTCCTGCAGATTCGTCCTTTGCGCGGACGCATTGGAAAAGTCGACCGCGACGCCTGCCGCCAGCAGCAACGGGGTGGCGATCAACGCCGTCACCATGGCGAAGTTGCCGCCGCGGTCGTTCGAGAAACGGGCGATCGTGGTCTTCAGCAGGGACAAGGCGCGCATGATGTTCACCGAGATGGTTTTCCAAAGTATGCAGATATCCTTGGACCATCTTCATTTAGGTCAGCTTTATGAGTCTGATCTAATTTTAGCGAATTGTCGCTTTCTCACGCGTTTCGGCGGAAACCGGACCTACTTCACCGGAATGACATCAACCGCCTGTACGGCGCGCTGGCCGCCATAGCTCTTCAGTACGCCGATGACGGGGGCGACGTCGGAGTAGTCGCGGCCGTAGCCGACGACGATGTGGTCTGTGCCGGCGGGGATGTTGTTGGTGGGGTCGAGTTCCACCCAGCCGGTCGTTTCGCCACACCAGACGCGCACCCAGGCATGCATGGCGTCGGCGCCTTCCAGCCGCTCCTTGCCCGGCGGCGGGATGGTGCGCAGGAAGCCGGAGACGTAGCCCGCGGGAATGCCGAGGCTGCGCAGCGCCTGGATCATCACATGGCTGAAATCCTGGCAGACGCCGCGCTTCAGCCGGAAGGCCTCGATCGGCGTGGTGTCGACGTTGGTCGCCTCGGCGTCGTAGGTGAAGTCCTTGTGGATCGCGGCGCAAAGGGCGGTCGCGATTTCAAGCACCGTCAGCCGGGGCTGGACGACGCCTTGGGCGTATTCCGAGATTATGGGCGTCTCGATCAGGCGCGGACTGTTGCCGAGGAAATGATGCGGG
The DNA here is from genome assembly GCA_900467745.1 of Hyphomicrobiales bacterium. Taxonomy (GTDB): domain Bacteria; phylum Pseudomonadota; class Alphaproteobacteria; order Rhizobiales; family Rhizobiaceae; genus Rhizobium. Next base: position 16,737 of record UBQW01000018.1, on the reverse strand, counting down.
GAGCCGGGCTTCAGCGACCAGACGCACGCGATCTCTTCCGGCAGATCGGCGAGCACGGGCGAGAAATCGGCCGTGATCGAGTGGCTCTCGACCTGAACGCGGGCGTGCATGCGGATGTCGAGCTTCTCATGGGGCGCGCGGACCATGAAGGAGGTCGCGGGGTGCTCGAAGAAATCGGTGAAATTGGATTGCTCGTCCGGCGTCGGCGAGACCTTGATCGAGCCTGCGATCAGGCGCTGGCGATCGGGCAGCGACAGAGGTAGCAGGCGCATGATGTGGCGGGCGCCGGAGGCCGGCCAATCGTAGCTATAGCCCATGTGCAGCGACAGATCGTAGAGCACGTAATCACCCCAGATAGGTTTGCGCGAGGAGATCGGAGAGGTTTTCGAGCTCGCGTTCGAGGCTGCGATAGACGTCGTCGGTCATCGTCTCGGGCGTCATGACGGCGAGGCCGGAGCGCAGGCGCATGGATTCGCGGTAGAAGGGCGACATCTGGCCGTTGGTGAGCGCATTCGGCAGTTGCTCGACCTCGCGCAGGATCTCGTTCAATTGGAAGAGGATGGAGCGCGGGTTGAGCGGATCGAGCGCCAGAAGGTCGGTGACAGTCAGCCGCGCCGTGTTGACGTTGTAGCGGCGGCGGTGGGTCATGACGCTGTCGCCGATCTCGAGCAGCATGTCGAGCGCTCCATCGGGCGCTTCGGGGCCGGACATGTGGCCGAGCAGGCGGGTCATGTGCAGCGCGCGCTCGATATGGCGGCCGAGCGAGAGGAAGCGCCAGCCGGTGAAGCGGTACATGTTTTCATGCACGAGGCCGGCGAAGCCCGCGAGCTTGCGCAACAGGATCGTCATCGCATGGCTTGCGTCGTCGCCCGGCGACACTGTCGCGTGGAAACGGCGGGCGGTCTTGGCGAGATCGGTCAGCGCCAGCCAGCCATCCGGCGAGAAGCGGTCGCGGATGTTGCTGGCCGAATAGACGGCGCTGTCGATGTTGCGCAGCAGCGTGTCGGGCACCGCGTCCTCGGTGTCGATATCGACGGCGGCGAGATAGGCGCTGACATCGGCCAGCAGCGGCTGGCTCGGATCGGCGGCCTCGGCGAAGCGGGCGTGCCAGGCGCGCAGGATGCGCAGCGCCCCTTCGGCGCGCTCGATATAGCGGCCGAGCCAGAAGAGGTTGTCGGCGGCGCGGCTGGGAAGGCTGCCCGGCATGTTGCGGGTGAAGCTCGCCTCGGTGGGCAGCAGCGTGTGGCGCTCGACGGGCTTGTCCGAGACGATCCAGACGTCGGCCGCGGCGCCACCCGATTGCATCGCGATTGCCGCCACGTCGTCGCCGGCGCCGATGCGGGCGAAGCCGCCGGGCATGATCTGCCAGCCATTCTTTGTGCGGGCGGCGAAGACGCGCAGCGACATCGGCCGCGGCACCAGCTTGCCGTTCACCCAGCTTGGCGTGGTCGAGAGCGTCACGGCTTCCTGGCCGACGAGCTTGGGGCCGTCGGTGTTCAGCCAGTCTCCAATGGAATCGCGAGCTGTGGCGCGCAGCGCCGAGCCGAGCACGGATTCGCCGTTGTCGTCGAAGAAGGGCGCGCGCGAATAGGCCGGGCCGATCACCATCTTCTCGATGTTCTGGGCGACATGGTCGCGCTCGCTCTTCTGGCCGCACCACCAGGTGGCGATCGACGGCATCTTAAGCTCCTGGCCAAAGAGGCGGCGACAGATGGTGGGCATGAAGGCGAGCAGCGCGCGGGTCTCGATGATGCCGCTTCCGAGCGCATTGACGATCGTGACGCTCTCGGCGCGCAGCGCTTCCACGAGGCCCGGCGTGCCGATATGCGAGGTCTGGTTGAGCTCGAGCGGATCGGCATAGGCGGAATCGAGGCGGCGCCAGAGCACGGTGATCGGCTTCAGGCCGGAGACGGTGCGCACCATCACCTTGCCGTTGACGACGGTCAGGTCCTCGCCCTCGAGCAGCATGAAGCCGAGATAGCGGGCGATATAGGCGTGCTCGTAATAGGTCTCGTTGGCGGGGCCGGGGGTGAGCACGGCGATGCGGTCGTCGCCGCTGTGCTTCATGCCCTGCAGCGCATCGCGGAAGGCGCCGAAGAAGGAGGCCAGCCTGTGCACCGGGGTTTCGGCATAGATATCGGAGAAGGCGCGGGTGGTCGCCACGCGGTTCTCCAGCGCGAAGCCGGCGCCGGAGGGGGCCTGGGTGCGGTCTGCCAGAACCCACCAGTTGCCATCGGGGCCGCGGCCGACCTCGAAGGCGCAGAAATGCAGATAGTGGCCGCCGGCCGGCTTGACGCCGACGAGCGGGCGCTGGAACTCCGGATTGGAGGCAATCAGCGCAGGAGGCAAAACGCCATCCTCGACCAGCCTGTTGTCGCCATAGATATCGGCGACGATCGCTTCGAGCAGGTCTGCGCGCTGGACGAGGCCTTCCGACAGGCTCTCCCATTCGCGCTCGTCGATGAGCACGGGGATGGGCGAGAGCGGCCAGGAGCGCTCGGCGCTGCCGGTGCTGCCATAGGCGCGGTAGAAGACGCCGGCATCGCGCAGATAGCGGTCGGCGCGGGCGAAGCGCTCCGTCAGGTCCTTTTCCGGCATGCCGCTCAGATGCGCCATGAAGCGCTGCCAGACCGGGCGGATCGCGCCGTTCTGGTCGACCATCTCGTCGGCGACGCCAGGCGGCGGGCGATAGCCGAGCACCGCCTCGTTGCCGATGCGCTCGCTCTTCTGCTGCCGCAGCTCTCTTGCCGGTTTCTTGCCCATGAACCCCTAGTCTAATGCGCCTAAATGCCTGCCGGTCGTCTCAGATCCAGCGTCAGCGGGAACTCCGGCGATCCGGTCTCGATCGCGGGGATATAGCCGCCCGATGTATGCCCCCATGGCTCGAATCGCGCCAGACGCCTGGCTTCGGCTTCGTTACCATTGACCGGGAAGGTGTCATAGTTACGCCCGCCCGGATGGGCAACATGATAGATGCAGCCGCCGATCGAACGCTTCGACCATGTATCATAAATGTCGAAGGTCAAAGGGGTGTTTACCGGCAGCAGCGGGTGCAATCCCGACGCCGGCTGCCATGCCTTGAAGCGGACGCCGGCGACCGAGACGCCAGCGGTGCCGGTCGGCGTCAGCGGCACGGTGCGGCCGTTGCAGGTGACGGTGTAGCGGGACGAATTGCTGGTCTCAAGCCTCACCTGCAGGCGCTCGACGGAACTATCGACATAGCGCACGGTGCCGCCGATCGCGCCTTCCTCGCCCATGACGTTCCAGGGCTCCAGCGCCTGGCGCAGCTCCAGCTTCGAGCCCTCATATTCGACCTCGCCGCAGAAGGGGAAGCGGAACTCGAGCTGCGCCTTGAACCATTCCGGGCTGAGGTCGAAGCCGTTCTGCTTGAGATCGGCCAGCACGTCCTGGAAATCCTGCCAGACGAAGTGCGGCAGCATGAAACGGTCGTGCAGCGTGGTGCCCCAGCGCACGAAGCGGCCATCGGCCGGGTTCTTCCAGAAGCGGGCGATGAGGGCGCGGACCAGAAGCTGCTGAGCGAGCGACATGCGCGCATTCGGCGGCATCTCGAAGCCACGGAACTCGACGAGGCCAAGGCGGCCGGTCGGGCCATCGGGCGAAAACAGCTTGTCGATGCAGATCTCGGCGCGGTGGGTGTTGCCGGTGACGTCGATCAAGAGGTTGCGAAACAGACGGTCGGTAATCCAGGGCAGGGGCGTCGGTCCACGGCCGGGCGCCGGGATCTGGGCAAGTGCCGTTTCCAGCTCGTAGAGGCTGTCATGCCGAGCCTCGTCGATGCGCGGCGCCTGGCTGGTCGGGCCGATGAACATTCCTGAAAACATGTAGGAGAGCGAGGGATGGCGCTGCCAGTGCAGTACCAGGCTCTTCAACAGGTCTGGGCGGCGCAGGAATGGACTGTCGCCTGGATTGGCGCCGCCGACCACCACATGGTTGCCGCCGCCGGTGCCGGTGTGGCGGCCGTCGATCATGAACTTGTCGGCGCCGAGGCGCGACTGGCGGGCTTCCTCGTAGACGACGCTGGTGATCGCCACGCAGTCCTGCCAGTTGGAGGCCGGGTGGATGTTGACCTCGATGACGCCGGGGTCGGGGGCGACGCGGATGACGTTGATGCGCTCGTCCTGCGGTGGCGAGTAGCCCTCGATATGGACGGGCAGGCCGAGCTCGGCGGCGGCGTTTTCGGCAGCCGCGATCAGCTCGAGATAGTCCTCGATCCGCTCGACCGGCGGCATGAAGACGCAAAGGCGGCCGTCGCGCGGCTCGACCGAAATGGCAGTGCGCACGGCGCCGCCGATCTCGCCCAGCGTCTGCTCGACGCGGCTCTGGCCGGCCTCTTCGCTGTGGCGCGAGGCTTCCGGCATGGCGCGGCCCGAGGGCACGAAGACGTCGGGCAGCGGCGTGCGCGGGATCGAGGGGTCGGCGGGGTGGATGTAGGGGAAGCGCGCTGGGGGCACGTAGGGCAGGGTGCCGAGTGGCAGGCGGTAACCCACGGGGCTGTCGCCGGGCACGAGGAAGATCTTGCCGCGCCGGGTCTTCCACCGCTCGCTCATCCAGCGCTGGCCGGATGCCTGGGCGTTCCAGGCCTGGACGGGGAGGATATAGCCCGTCGGCGTCGTCAAGCCGCGCTCGAAGACGCGGGCGATGCGGTTGCGTTCTTCCGGGTCTTTGAGCTTGGAATTCGAGGGATCGACATTGTCAGGGAGGCTGCCTTCCTTGAGGATCCATTCGGCCGGATCCTCATAGGCCGGCAGCACCATGTCGGGTTCTATCGCCAGTTCGCGAGCGATGGCGCCGAGCAGGTTGGCGGCGTCGTCGGCCGCGACGCCGGTGTCCTTGCCTTCGCCGGCGATGAGCTCGGGATTGCGCCAGATCGGCTTGCCGTCCTTGCGCCAATAGAGCGAGAAGGTCCAGCGCGGCAGGCTTTCGCCGGGATACCACTTGCCCTGGCCGTAATGCAGGAAGCCGCCGGGGGCGAAGCGCTCGCGCAGCTTGCGGATCAGGATATCGGCCTTCTCGCGCTTGGTCGGGCCGACGGCCTCGGTGTTCCATTCGGCGGATTCGAAATCGTCGATCGAGACGAAGGTCGGCTCGCCGCCCATGGTGAGGCGGACGTCTTCGGCCTCAAGGATGCTGTCGACCTTGGCGCCGAGCGCGTTGAGTTCGTCCCAGCTGTCGTCGGAGAAAGGCTTGGTGATGCGCGGATGTTCGGCCACGCGCGTGACCTTCATGTCGAAGGCGAACTCGGTGTTGGCGTGGCCGTAGAGCGCGCCGGAGATCGGGGCGGCGTTGCTATAGTGCGGCGTGGCGGCAAGCGGGATGTGGCTTTCGCCGGTCAAGAGGCCGGAGGTCGGGTCGAGACCGATCCAGCCGGCACCGGGGATATAGACCTCGCACCAGGCGTGGAGATCGGTGAAATCGACCTCGGTGCCGGAGGGGCCGTCGAGCGCCTTCAGATCGGGCGTCAGCTGGATGAGATAGCCGGAGACGAAGCGGGCGGCGAAGCCGAGATTGCGGAGGATTTCGACCAGCAGCCAGCTACTATCGCGGCAGGAGCCGAGCGCCAGCTTCAGTGTCTCCTCCGGCGACTGCACGCCGGGCTCCATGCGGATGACATATTCGACGTCGTTCTTCAGCCGCGCATTGAGGCCGACTATGAAATCGGTGGTTCGCATCGGCGTGCGGTCGATGCCGGCGAGATAGGCTGCCAGTGCCGGCTCCACCGGCTGCGGCTGCATGTAGATCTTCAGGTCGTCCCTGATCTCCTCGGGGTAGGAGAAGGGCCACATCTCGGCGCTCTCCTCGATGAAGAAATCGAAGGGGTTGTAGACCGTCATGTCGGCGACAAGATCGACCTCGATCTTGAACTCGGTCACCGGGTCGGGGAAGACGTAGCGGGCCAGATAGTTGCCGTAGGGATCTTGCTGCAGGTTCACGAAATGGTTCGCCGGCGAGACCTTCAGCGAATGGCTGATCACCCGCGTCTTGGAATGCGACGCTGGCTTGAGGCGGATGATCTGAGGCCCGAGGCGGACCGGCTTGTCGTATTTGTAATGCGTCAGGTGATAGATGCTGGCTTTGATCGACATGGACTGCCTTATCCGCGGCCGTATCGTTGTACGGCATTTGCTGTTCCCGGGTGCAGTGTGTGCAATGCAGCGAGAGAATGCAAGGTAGGGAGGGGTGGTTCAAGGGGAGTGGTGTGGGTGTGGCTAGATTGGTCTGCTGTTTTACCGCGCGGCCCCCTCATCCGACCCTTCGGGCCACCTTCCCCCCGCTGGGGGGAAGGGGAGGTTGGCGCGAGTGGCAGGCCACGAGTCCCTTCTACCCAACGGGGAGAAGGTGCCGGCAGGCGGATGAGGGGGCTTCAGGCTCTGCCGGCAATTGAATTCACATAAAACTTACAGCCGCCCAAACCTCACGGTCGCCCTGAGCCCCCTACCACCAATCCCCGCCTCCAGCGCCAGCGTTGCACCAAACAACCCGCAAATCTCCTCGACGATCGGCAATCCCAATCCAGCACCTGGGGCGCCGGATTGGTCGGCGCGGGAGAAGCGGCGGCGGACGGCGGCGAGCTGGTCGGGTGGGATGCCGGGGCCGTTGTCTTCGACTTCTAGCAGCACGGCATCGTCGAGACCACGAATGCGGACGGTGACCTCGGCGCCGTGGCCGGCATAGGCGATGGCGTTGCCGGTGAGGTTGCGCAGGAGTTCTCCGATCAGGAGCGGCTCGGCGCGGATCATCTCTTGCTTGTCACCCTCGAAGCCTAGGTCGATGCCGGCGGCCGATGCTGTCGGGATCAGCTCGCCGGTGATCTCCTGGGCGATGGCGGTGAGGTCGATCGCGGTCGCGGTCAGCGCCTCGCGCGAGGTGGCGGCGTCGATCTTCGCCATCAGGAGCAGCTGGGCGAGCACGCGTTCGGCATGCGCCACGGCCTGGTCGCCCTTCAGCGCGACGGCCTGGGCATCGGCGAGCGAGGTGGCGCGGGCGGAAAGCGCCAGCTGTGTGCGGATGATGGCGAGCGGGGTGCGCAGCTGGTGGCTGGCATTGCCGGTGAAATTGCGCAGTGCGTCCAGCGCCTGTTCGAGCCGGATCATGAAGCCGTTGACGGTATCGACCAGCGGCTGGACTTCGCTCGGGACGGATTGCTCGATCGGGTGCAGGTCGTCGGGGCTGCGTTCGCCGATCGCGTCGCGCAGCTTGTAGAGCGGGCGCAGCGCCACGGTGACGGAGATCCAGACGATGATGGCGGCGCCGAGGATCATCACGGAGAGGCGCAGCGCCGAGCGCAGCAGGATGGCGCGGGCGAGCTGGCGGCGGGCGATGGTAGTTTCGGCGACGGTGACGGTGAAGGGGACCGAGCGGATGCCCGTCGAGGCCGAGCGGTTGAGGGTGGCGACACGGATCGGCTCGTTGCGGAAGCGATCGTCGGCGAAGGCAGCACCGTCGCCCTTGGTGTTTTTGATGACGGGGAGCGCCTGGTAGCCGGTGATGAAGTCGCCGGGTGGGCCGTCGACGCGGTAGAAGACGCGGTCCTGCGCGGCCGATGTCAGCATTTCCAGCGCAACATAGGGGATATCGACCTGCAGCGAGCCGTCCTCGGCAACCACGACGCGCTCGGCGATCGCCAGCGCCGAGCCGGCGAGAACGCGGTCGGAGACAATGTTGGAGGTCTGCACGGCCTCGCGATAGGTGTCGGCCAGCGCCACGATGCCGATGACGGCGGTCGAGATCAGCAGCCAGAAGAGGAGGCGACGGCGGAGCGAATAGGCCGACGTCATGAGGCCTCGGGAGCGGCGATATCGGGTGCGGGCTCGGGCAGCTTGTCGAGGTAGTAGCCGATCCCCCGCGCGGTTTTTACTGTCAGGCCATGCGGGGCGAGGCGTTTTCTGAGGCGGCTGACATATTGCTCGATCGCATTGGCGGAGATGTCGTCGTCGAAGGCTGTGAGCGACTGGATGATCGCTTCCTTGGCAACCACTTTGCCGGCGCGCATGAAGAGGATTTCGAGCAGGCCGAGCTCGCGGGCGGGGATATCGAGCGGCGTGCTGCCGGAGAAGAAGGCGCGCGAATTCAGATCGAGCGACAGGCCGCCGAAGCTGACGGTCGCCGAATGCAGGCCGGCCTGGCGGCGCAGGAGAACGCGCACCCGGGCCTCGAATTCGGAGATGTCGAAGGGCTTGATCAGATAGTCGTCGGCGCCGAGGTCGAGGCCCTTGACGCGCTCTTCCGGCGTGCCGCGCGCGGTGAGGATGAGGACGGCGGCCTGGTTCTGGCGGGCGCGCATGGCGCGCAGCACGTCGAGGCCGTCCATCTCGGGCAGGTTGAGATCGAGCACCACGAGGTCGAAGCTTTCTGCCGCCGTCACCGCATTGGCAGATGCGCCGTCATTGACGACATCGACGGCATGGCCGGTGCCGCGCAGAATGGCCGACAGCCCGTCAGCCAGCGCGATATTGTCCTCCACCAGTAGAATGCGCACGGATGTTCCCTTGATTTTTGCCGGAGACTACAGGGCGGCGCTGGCGATGTCACGATGCGCTTTTTATGGCTTCACTGCTGCGCGATGGCGGCCATCAGCTCGATGAAGCGCGGGTCGGTGCGGATGTTGTCGAGGTCTGAATCGTTTTCGAACCAGCCGATCTGGTAGGAGGAGCTGTTGGGGAGCAATTGCTGCATGTGCTCGACGGCGCGGTCGGTTTCTCCGAGCAAGGCGTGGACGCAGACGGCGTTATAGCGGGTGATGACGTCGTGCGGGTCCATGGCGAGCGCGCGGTTGATCCAGGAGACGGCGCGCCTGTCGTCGCCGATCTGCGCGTAGGCAAGGGCCGCGCGGTGGACGGGGGCGGAGTTGCCGGGGTTCTGCTCGGCGGCGCGTTCGGCGCGGACCGCCCCTTCGGCGGCCCATTTGCGACCATCCTCGGGAAGTCCCAGCGAGCGGAAGGCGGCGGCGAGCAGGACCGGGGAGACGTAGTCGTCACCGTAGAGGCTGGCGGAGCGCTCGAAATAGATGATCGCATCCTCGAACTGGCCGCGCTTGAACAGGCGGTGGGCGAAGTGGAAATTGGCCTCGAAGAGATTGGGATCCAGCGCCAGCGCCCTTGCGAAATAGATGTCGGCTTCTCCGTCGCGGGCGGCGTGATGCAGCGCGATGGCGCGGGCGGCGTGGGCTTCGGCGAGATCGGGGTCGAGCGCCAGCGCCTTCGAAGTCATCTCGAGGATCTCGTCGATCGGCAGCTCGGCGGCGTACCAAATGTAGAGCGCGCTGTCGCAATCTGCGATGCCGGCATAGGCGCGGGCATAATTCGGATCAAGCTCGACCGCCTTGTAGAACATGCGCCTCGCCATGATCAGATAGGACATGGTCATGGTGCGGGCGAACTTGCGGCCGCGCAGATAGTAGGTGTAAGCCTCGACATTGGTGGTGGGGTCGCTTTCCAGCGCACGCACTTCCTCCGGGCGCATCTTGACCTTCAGCTGGCCGACGATCGCATGGGCGATCTCGTCCTGAATGGCGAAGATGTCGGTAAGGTCGCGGTCGTAGCGATCGGCCCAGAGGTGGTCCTCGTTGCAGGCATCGATCATCTGGGCGCTGATGCGCACGCGGCCGCCGGATGTGCGAACACTGCCCTGCAGCACATAGCGAACCGATAGCTCGCAGGCGATCTGGCCTATCTTCATGGCCCGGCCCTTGTAGGCGAAGGTGGTGTTGCGCGGGGTGACCAGCAGGCCCGAGATTTTCGACAGATCGGTGATGATGTCTTCCGTCAGGCCGTCGGAGAAATACTCCTGATCGGGGTCGCCGCTCATGTTGGTGAAAGGCAGCACGACGATCGAACGGGTACCTGCGATGGGCGTTTCGGAGGCTACGCCGGTGCTTTGATCGGGGAGATCGACGAGAACGGCGTAGACGTGGACCTTCTGCTCGATGTTCTTCAGCGTCTGACGGCCGCGATCCTCGAAACGCAGGTCGAGACGGGCGCCGACATGGTCTCGGACCGAGGAGGAGACGGCGATGCCGCCGGGGTCCGCCACGGCCTCCAGCCGTGCCGCGACATTGACGCCGTCGCCGAAGATATCGCCTCCCTCGACAATGACATCGCCGAGATTGACGCCGATGCGAAAGCGGATGCGGCGGTCCTCGGGCACCTCGGCATTGCCGAGTGCTACGCCGCGCTGGATCTCGACGGCGCAGGCGACGGCGTTGACGACGCTGCCGAATTCCACCAGCAGACCATCTCCGAGCAGCTTCACCACCCGACCGCCATATTCGAGGATCGCCGGCTCGATCAGCTCGACGCGATGACGGTTGAAGGCCTTCAGCGTGCCAGCCTCGTCGATGCCCATCAGCCTGGAATAACCGACGACATCGGCGGCGAGGATGGCTGTCAGTCGTCGCTCCAATGCGGCCTCCGCGTGATAGGGCAACTGGGTCGCGGGAAGTCTAACGTCTTTGGCGCTGATTGTCGCGCGCGACGGTTACGCCTTTGGGCGGGCATTGAGCATGTGCAGCATGGGGCAGCGGGCAAATGGGGCGGGTGGTGCTCACTTGTGCCGGATAGCGCAGTCATGCATTCTCATTCCATGAGGAGACTGCCACTACTTGCGTTGATGTTGCTCTGTCCGGGCTTGGCCCTGGCGGAGCCGATTTTCTATCCGGCTGTGTCGGGCAATGCCGCCGCACCCGTGCTCGTCGTCTATTCCTCGCTTGACGAGCCGCTGGCGCAGCCGATGATCCGCGGATTTCAGGAGGCAAACCCCGACGTCGCCGTCACCTACGAGGACATGCTGACGGGAGAGATCTACGATCGTATCGTGCAGGAGACGGACGCGGGTAAGTCAACGGCGGACTTCGCCTTCTCTTCCGCCATGGACCTGCAGGTGAAGCTTTCCAACGACGGCTATGCGCAGCCGAGCAACCTGCCGATGAGCGGGATCTGGCCGAAATGGGCGAACTGGCGCAACACGGCCTATGCGCTGACCTTCGAGCCCGCCGTCTTCGTCTATCACAAGCCGAGCTTCGTCAATGAGGAGCCGCCGAGTTCGCGCGCCGAGTTCGTCGATTATCTAAAGCGCAAGGGCGATGCAGTGCATGGGCGGATCGGCACCTATGATATCGAGCGCTCCGGCGTCGGCTTCCTGTTCATGGCGCGCGACCAGGAGCAGTTCGGTGACATCTGGTCGGTCATCGGCGCCATGGGGGCCGCCGGGGTGAAGCTTTATTCGACGAGCTCGGCGATCCTGGAGCGGGTGTCGGACGGGCGCTTCGTGCTCGGCTACAATATCCTCGGCTCCTACGCGGCGGATTGGGCCAAGCGCCATCCAGAGGTCGGCATCGTGCTGCCGAAGGATTATACGGTCGTCATGTCCCGTATCGGGCTGGTGCCGCAGGCGGCGGCCAATCCGGAGCTCGGGCGGCGCTACCTCTCCTTTTTCATGTCGAAGGAAGGGCAGACGATCATGGCGCGCGAGCTGCAGATCCCCGCCGTCAGCCCCGAGGTGACCGGCGAAAACACCGCCAACACCATGCAGGCGCTGCTCGGCGCGCAGCTGAGGCCCGTGCCTGTCAGCCCCGGGCTGATGGTCTATCTCGACCAGGTGAAGCGAGCGCGGCTGATCGCGCATTGGAACGAGGTGCTGCGCACGCAGTAAGTGCTAGATCAGTGTCGGATAAGCGCTGGGCGTGTTGTTTTGGCGCATTTATATCGGCTGGGTTGCATAAGTATATTTTCGCCCGATTTCATCGGTTTTGCCGGGAGATGCGGGATTGTATTGAACATTTAAAGCCCAAAATTGGTATGGCGCGGCTACTATTCTTTTAACCCTCGGGCTCCATATTAGGAAATTGGAAAGGTCGGGAACCAATCGCGTCGTCAGGCGTTTTCGAGGTTCAGGCTGGCATGCATTCCACAGATATGGCCAAGGATATGGGCACTACCGCATGAATATTCTTATTGTCGAAGACGAATTGTTGATCGCGCTCGATCTCGAATCCATCGTCGAGGATCTCGGTCACACCGTCATCGGCCCGGCCCGAACGCTGGACGAAGCACTGGAGCTTGCCGAGCAGGCAGAAGTGGCGCTGGTGGATGTTCAGCTTGCCGATGGCGTGACCGGCCCCGCGATCGCCGAGCGTCTTTCCAGCGAGCATGGCGTGACCGTCGTCTTCGTCACCGGCAATCCCGAGATGGTGCGCAACAGCCGCAGCGCCGTTGGCGTGGTCTCCAAGCCGCATTGGCCGGAGAAGGTATCGGAAGCGCTCGATTACGCGGCCGCGATCCGCTTCGGCAAATCGCTGATCTCGCCGCGCTTCCTGATGCCGCTGGCGTCGTGATCCGCCGGGCGGTTCTCCAAATTCTCATTTATCTGATGTGAAAGCAGGTCAGCTTCGGCGTCGTATGATGCCGTATGGGCGGGCCGCTCGACAGCGTGCCCGCAGTGTTCACCGGGGATGGGTGTTTTGACCTATTCGCGCTACGCTCCGCTTTTCAGCGGAAGCGGCAGGGGCGCTGGGCGTTCGAGAGCAGTTCCTGCTTCGTCGCGAAGGAGCCGAACAGCTTGAAAAGGCGCTGCTCCTCTTCCTTTTCCAGCCGGTGACGGCGCGAAAAATCGGCGACGCTCCAGACTTCCCGCAAGCGGTCATTCTGGTGGTCGTCGTTGATCTGATTGATGTCGATGTGCGTGCTCATGGCGCAAATTCCCCTATTACTTTCGTCTAACGTCGAAGGGCGACAAGGGTTCCCGACATCAATCAGAAATCTGCCGTTTCGGCCAAGAATTCGAATTGCGGCAAAAAAGTGTCCATCCTGACTGGATAAGCCCGGGGTGTCAGCTAAATGACAGCTTGTTGTGGTCCCTTTTGACGAACTTCAACTCCGTGGAGGCGGATAGGGGAAGTTTCGGGAGGAGTTTCGCCAGATATTTCGGATGCGTTTTCGCGTCCGTGTGCGCTGTCCTTCCCGATACGATCGAGAACAACGCGCGGTCACCGACCGCGCATTTGGAGGACAGTCTCTTGAAGCATATTTTCCTGACCAGCATTTTTGCGGCGGCAATCGCGCTGCCGGCCTATGCCGCCGACTACACCATCATGGCGCCTGCCGCTCCCGGCGGTGGCTGGGACCAGACGGCGCGTTCGTTGCAGACCGTGATGCAGAAGGAAGGCATCTCGGGCAACGTTCAGGTGATGAACGTTCCGGGCGCCGGCGGCACCATCGGTCTTGCGCAGTTTACCGGCCAGAACAACGGCAACCCGAACGCGCTGATCGTCGGCGGTTATGTCATGGTCGGCGCGATCCTGACCAACCAGTCGCCGGTAACGCTGAAGGACGTGACGCCGATCGCGCGCCTGACGGGCGAATACGAGGCGATCGTCGTGCCCACGTCCTCCGACATCAAGACGATGGGCGATCTCGTCACCAAGCTGAAGGCTGATCCGGGTTCCGTTTCCTGGGGTGGCGGCTCTGCAGGCGGCACCGACCACATCGCGGTCGGCCTGATCGCCAAGGCTGCGGGCGTCGATCCGACGAAGATCAACTATGTCGCCTTCTCCGGTGGTGGCGAAGCGCTGGCGGCTATCCTCGGCGGCCAGGTGACGGCGGGTGTCTCCGGCTATGGCGAGTTCGAATCGCAGGTGAAGTCCGGCCAGCTGCGCCTGCTTGCGGTTTCCGGCGACGAGCGCATCGAAGGCGTGGACGCGCCGACGCTGAAGGAAGCCGGCATCGACGTCAGCCTGCAGAACTGGCGCATGGTCGCGGCCGCTCCCGGCCTGACGCCGGAGCAGACTGCTGCCGTCACCGCCGATTTCGACAAGCTTTCGAAGTCCGCCAGCTGGCAGGAACTGCTGAAGACCAAGGGCTGGGCCGACACCTATCTCGCGGGCGACGCCTTCAAGGCGCAGCTCGACAAGGATGTCTCGGCGACTGAAACGATCCTCAAAGACATCGGACTTGTTCAATGAGCATGGGTAACCAACCCGTGGCAGAAAAGCGCCGCCCCGATTGGGCGGCGCTGGTCATTGCCATCTGTCTCTTCGCCGTTGCCGCCGTCATGCTATGGGATGCCTCGCATATGCGCGTCATCGCCCAATATGACCGCATCGGACCGGCAACCGCCCCCAAGGTCGTCGCCTTCGGGCTGATCGGGCTCGGGATCTGGACCGTCTTCGAAGCCATTCGCGGCGAGTTTCCCGAGCGCGAGCGCCAAGAAATCGCTCCCGTCGTCTGGGTCGTTGCCGGCCTTGCGGCGCAGATGCTGCTTTTGAAAACCGCCGGTTTCTCGATTGCGACGGGGCTCATGTTCGCCTTCACCGCGCGCGGCTTCGGTCAGCGCAAGCTGTGGTACTCGATCCCCTTCGGTATCGTCTTCAGCTTCATCGTCTGGGCGATCTTCTCGCAGCTCCTGAAGCTCACGCTGCCCGCCGGGCCGCTCGAGCGACTGTTCTTCTAGGATCATGATGCGATGAATACCTTCGAATTCCTGTTCCAGGGCATCCTGGTCGCCATGCAGCCGATGAACCTGCTCTACGCCTTCATCGGCGTGACGCTGGGTACCGCCGTCGGCGTTCTGCCTGGTATCGGGCCGGCACTGACCGTGGCGCTTCTGTTGCCCGTGACTTACCAACTCGATCCGGCGGGATCGCTGATCATGTTCGCCGGTATCTATTATGGCGGCATGTATGGCGGCTCGACCACCTCGATCCTGCTCAATACGCCCGGTGAAAGCGCCTCGATCGTTACCGCGCTCGAGGGCAACAAGATGGCGCGCGCCGGGCGCGGCGGACCGGCGCTGGCCACAGCCGCGATCGGCTCGTTCGTGGCCGGCCTGATCGCCACGCTCGGGCTCGCCTTCATTGCCCCCTATATCGTCAAGCTGGCGCTGGTGTTTGGGCCGCGCGAATATTTCGCGCTGATGGTGCTCGCCTTCGTAACCGTGTCGTCGGCCTTCGGGGATTCGGCGCTGCGCGGTCTTACCTCGCTGTTCATCGGCTTCGCGCTCGCCATGGTCGGCATCGACCAGCAGACGGGGCAGGCGCGGCTTTCCTTCGGCGTGCCCGACCTGCTCGATGGTGTCGAGGTGACGACGCTTGCGGTCGCGATGTTTGCGATCGGCGAGACGCTCTATATCGCAGCTCAGGGCAACTCCATCGAGGAGAAGGTCGAGGCGGTGAAGGGCTCGTTGTGGATGACGGCGGAGGATTGGGGCCGCTCGTGGAAGGCGTGGCTGCGGGGTACCGCGATCGGCTTTCCGATCGGCGCGATGCCGGCCGGCGGCGCCGAGATCGGCACCTTCTTATCCTACGCCACCGAGAAGAAGCTGGCGAAGAACCCGGAGGAATTCGGCCACGGCGCCATCGAAGGCGTCGCCGGACCGGAGGCTGCCAACAACGCATCGGCCGCCGGCACGCTGGTGCCGCTCCTGACGCTCGGCCTGCCGACGACGGCGACGGCTGCGATCATGCTGGCCGGCTTCCAGCAATACGGCCTGCAGCCGGGGCCGCTGCTGTTTGCCAACAATCCGCAGCTCGTCTGGGGCCTGATCGCCAGCCTGCTGATCGCCAACGCCATGCTGCTCGTCTTGAACCTGCCGATGATCGGGCTCTGGGTGCGTCTGCTGACCATTCCGAAGCCCTGGCTCTATGCCGGCATCCTGTTGTTTGCGACGCTCGGAACCATCGGCGCCAATCCTTCCGTGTTCGAGCTCGGCATGCTGCTCGGCTTCGGCGTGCTCGGCTACATCATGCGGCTCTTCGGCTATCCGATCGCGCCGGCCGTGGTGGGCCTGATCCTCGGGCCGCTTGCCGAACAGCAGCTGCGCCGGGCGCTCGCCATCAGCCAGGGGGATGTGACGACGCTGGTCATGTCGCCGATCGCGGCCGGGCTTCTGATCGTGGCGGCTGCCGCCTTCATCATCCCGCTGATCCTGCGTCTGCGCGGGCGCGGGCAGGTGCTGTCGCAGCTGGCGGCCAACGAAGACTGAGGCCTCATGCCGAAATAAAGAAAAAGACTGCCCAAACCCCATTATCTCTCACGGCCGGCGATGGACACATCCGCCGGCCGTTTCTGTTTACGGCAGGCCGTCGCCGGCGCCGTTGACGTGTCTGAGGAAGTCGAGGACGCGGCGGGTGAGCACTTCGGCGGCGTCGGAATCCCAGGAGGGGAGCGAGCTGTCGGCGAAATAGTGCTGATCGCCGGGGTAGAGGAAAAGGCTCGCGTCCTTCACGTGCTCCAGGATCTCGCGGGCGGCATCGATATCGCCCTCGCGCATGAAGATCGGGTCGGCATCCATGGCATGGATCTGCACCGGCACGCCCTCAGGCCATGGGCCGAAGGACCATTCGCCCGATATCGGCAGGCAGGCGTGGAACAGAAGCGCACCGCGCGCACCGGGCCGCGTCTGCGCCAACTGCTGCGCCGGCACGACGCCAAAGGAAAAGCCGGCATAGACAAGCTCGGCCGGCAGGTCATCGGCCAGCCTGACGCCGCGCTCGCGCAGCGCGTCAAAGCCGGTGGCCTGGATATAAGCCATGCCCTCGTCGATGCTGGCGAAGACATGGCCATCGAAGAGATCGGGCGTGTGGACGACATGGCCGGCGTCGCGCAGATGATCGGCGAAGATATGGATGCCCGGCGTCAGCCCCTGGGCGTGGTGAAAGAGCAGGACTTCGGCCATGGGTTACCTCCGAGAGGGGTAGGTATGGCAGGGGCGGGGGAAGTCCATGGG
>UBQW01000001.1 GCA_900467745.1 Hyphomicrobiales bacterium | reverse complement strand
ATAAAATCTTCTCATCACGAAACTTCGGCCCAGCCGAAAACATCGGGCCGCGCAAGCGGCCTTTTGCTTTTGAAGGGCCGAACATACAGAATGAAACTTCGACGCACCTGGCATATAATGGTGCGTCCCTTACAGGAACAAAACCCAATAGGGTTTTGCTCCGGCAGTACCGGTAAACCCAAAGGGTTTACTCGGACGCGACAACTCCGAAGGAGTTGCGCTGGCGCGGGGTGGAGCAGCCCGGTAGCTCGTCAGGCTCATAACCTGAAGGCCGCAGGTTCAAATCCTGCCCCCGCAACCAATCTTCCTTTCCAGAAAAAACACTACAGACTTACCGACCAACCTTCGGATGTCGGTTTTCGCGGATCTGCAGCAGGATGCTGCGGCCGGCTGCGAGCAATTCCATCAGGAAGGCAATGAGCGAGAGCATCAGCGCGACGATGGCGCTGCCGAAGAACCAGACGAGGTTCAGCGGGCGGATGCGGATCGCCAGCGCGCCGGATAACAAATTGAGGATCGCGCAGCAGGTGCAGATGCCGGCGATGACGCCGAGGATGACCGCGATTTCGAGCACCAGCGTGCGCCGGCGCAGATAGATCAGCTGCCGCTCTCGCTTGTCGTCGGGCTCGTTCTTCTCGACAACCTCGTTCAGCCGGTCAGAGACGCGCCCGAGGCGAGTGGCGTAGATGCCGACGAAGGCTGCCGTGCCCGCCAGCAGAAAGACCGGCGCCAGCGAGGTCTGGATGATCCCGGCATAGTCGATGACGATTGTCGGGGTGTCCATCGGCGTCTCCTCGCAAGCCACGTGCCCATCGGCGCGATACTCGTCAGGGGCCGTCATGGCGCAAGGATCGCTGCGATGGTCGGCTAAGACTAACGCTGACTGCCCCGGCAGGGCAAGCCGCAACGAGGTTGCCTCTGCCGACGCCCGGTTGTCGGCGGCGGAGAGCGGAGGTTGGTGCAGTATGCGGGGTAGGGCGGAGCGCGGAATCTAGAGAAGCAGCTCAAGCGCATGGTGGACGCCGGCGCTGGTCGGGACGCGGCGGTTTGACCGGCGCGGAAGCCTGTGGCTTGAATCGCTTGGCCGGCGTCATTTTGATGGCATCACTTGGCCGACATCACTTAGCTCTTGTCACTTGGCTCGTGTCACAGAGCTGGTCTCACTGCGGCTTCAGATCATAGGCCTGATGAGCAGCGCGGAGATCCGCGAGCGTCTTGCCGACGCAATTGCCGCCGCCTTCGCCGCCGACGACTGCCTTGGCCTGGCCGTCGAGCGAGATGGTGCCGGCGATGCGATCGGAGGCGACGTAGGTTGCGAGGCCTGCGTCGGTGACCCTGGAGAGGTAGAAGATGTGGGTCGTATCCTTCTGCTGGCAGTGGATGACGATGGGGAAGCTCTTCAAGGGATCATCGGCGGCATAAGCCGTGGCTGTCCCGGCGAGGTAGGGCAGGGCGATCGTGGCGGCCGCTATCGGCAATGCCGGCACGAGGCGTCTAGCGGAACGTCGAAGCGCAACATTTGTCATCGAGATCTCCTGTTTTTCCGGTGCGATATCGTTTGCGATTTGTCGTTGCGCGTTCACCAAGCCTAGAGCGCGAGGGCGGCGAGCGCGTCCCTGTCCATCAGTTGCACGCGTCGCTGCAGCTTGCCCTTGAGGCGGATGATGTGTCTCTCGCGCAGCTTGGTGAAGGAGCGGGCCACGGTTTCGATGGTCAGCCCGAGATAGTCGGCGACGTCGCTGCGGCACATCATCAGGTCGAATTCGTTCTCGCCGGGGTGGCGCTCCGCCATCTCCTCTATGAAGACGGCGACGCGCTTCAAGGCGCTTTGTTCGATCATTGCCAGCTGCCGCGACTGGGCCTTTGCCAGATTGGCGAGCGCGATGTTGAGCAGGCTGCCCGTGGGGGTGCTGTTTGCCGTCGTCGCGAAAGGGCGGATCCTTGCCTCGCAGACGGCCTCGGCGAAGTCTGCGCGGCAGTCGCCCTGTTCGAGGCCGAACCAATCGCCCTTGGCGCAGAAGGACAAGATGTGCCGGTGTCCATCCGGCATCAGCCGGTAGATCCTGATCGCGCCGGCTTCCACCTGGTAGAAAGCGAGCACCTTCTGGCCCTCGCTATAGACGATCTGGTCCTGTTTCAGCCTGATCGTCTGGTCGGCATGGGCGGCAGGCTCGAAGGCGCGCGGACGCGTGGGGACTTGGATAGGCTCCTGTCGCAGATCGTGAACATGCAACATCGTATCTCCCTCCATTCCCCACAGAATAGGCAAATCGGGCAGCGCGGCACATTCGAAATTCCCCTTACGTAGTGCTACGGAAGCTCACTTCGCGCACGGGGTGTATAACGGCCCAAGGTGAGAATCCCAGCCCCACAGAACGACCGGGTCTTTCCGCAGGAGGGATCGATGGCATCGAGCGACGGCGAGAACCGCGACGCCGAACAGAACCGTGCCGAGATCATCGACCAGCTCGAGCGGATCTTGAGAAGTCGCGAGTTCCAGGCGCCGGATCGTGGCCGTCGTTTCCTGCGATACGTTGTCGAAGAGGCGGTCGATGGTCGGGCCCAGCAGCTGACCGCCTATAATATCGCGCAGGCGGTGTTCGGTCGCGGCGCGGATTTCGATGCGCAAAGCGATCCTGTTGTCAGGATCGAGGCCGGCCGCATCCGGCGGGCGCTGGAGCGCTATTACCTCGTCTGCGGCGGTGGCGACCCCGTGCATATCACCATTCCCAAGGGGCATTACGCGCCGCGTTTCGAGCGGCGAGCCGTAGACCAAGCGGCGGTGAACGGGCCGGCCACGGGTTCGGGCGAGGCGAGCGGCCCGGCGCAGCCGCGGCGGAGCGCGCGCAAGCTTGGTTATCGCGATCTTCTGGTGCCGGTCGGCGTTCCCGTCGTCTTCGCGGCGCTTGCCATGCTGGCGCTCATCCGTCCGCTTGAGGAGTATCTTGCGCCGGCGCCCGACCGACCGGCGGCGGCGCGGGATCAGGCAGGCGGTGCGCGTGTTATCGTCGAGCCGCTTGCTGTCCTCGGCGCTCCCTCAGGCGGGGCGGAGATCGCCAGGGGGCTCAACGACCAGATCATCTCGCAGTTGACGAGGCTCGATGGTGTCGTGGTCATGACGCCCGCCAATTCTTCCCCTGCGGACGCGGCGGGGAACGCGGTGTTTGCCTTGCAGGGTAATGTCACCTTCGAGGACGATGCGCTGCATGTGCAGCTGCGGTTGATCCGCAGCGCCGACGGACGGGTGATATGGGCGAAGCGGTTCGATCACGACACGACCGGGCAGAACGTCTTTGATCTGCAGGACGCGATCGGCACGCGGGTCGTCAAGGACATCGCGGCAGTCAGTGAAATCAAGGATGCGTCGCAGCGGCGCTAGCGATGTCCGGTTGGCCGGTCACGCTTTGTCGGTTCACTTTGGGCTGCTTGCGTTCGGGCGTTCGGCGCTGAGGCCGGCCATCTCGTTGGCGACGCCCACCGCGCGCAGCCCGGTCAGCATGCGCTCCAGATCTTCCGGGCGCTGCAGACGCCGGGATATTTCCTCGCGGACGTTCTTCATCATCTCGGGCGCGTGGGCGTTCAGCCAGTCTCTCAGTTGCGCGGCTTCTTCGGTCTTGCCTTCCGCTCCAAGGATGGAGAGCAGAACCAGGCGGTGCATCGGGTTGTATTCCAGGTCAGACATGCGCGACCAAAGCTCGGCGGCCTGCAGGTCGCCGCGCATATATGCGCAGAGCGCCATGCCGACTTCGTAATATCCCTTGGGGCCGGCGTCCTTGTTGACGGCGCGGGAGACGAGCTCGCAGCCGGATTGCCATTTTCCGGACATGGCGAGCCGCAGCCCGTATTCGCCGGCGACCTCGGTGTCGTTGGCATTGGCGGCATAGGCGGCGGCGCCGAGTTTCAGCGCCTTGTCGATATCGTTGGTGAAGAAGCTGACCAGCATCGCTGCCTGCAGCGCGCGGGTATTGTTTGGAGCGAGTGTCGTTGCGCGCTCGGCTGCTTTCGTCGCCAGCGTCATGGTCTCAGGTGATGGCTTCGCGCCGAGCTTATAGCGGAACCGGATTTCATCGAGATAGACGAGCGACAGCAGCGCCCAGGAGGTGGCGTTATCAGGGAAGCGCTCGGTCGCGCGCAGGAGGCAATCGCGGGCGGCGGCATGGCTTTTTGCATCCATTCCCCGGCGATAGCTGTAATAGGCGAGCGTGCAGTCGTAGGCGCCGCCCATTTCGCTCAAGGACGGTTCGGCGATCTTGTCGGTATCGGTGACGAAGATCGCGCCGTAGGGCTGGGCGACGGACACCGCGATATCCTGTCCGATATCGGCCTGAATCTGCAGGATGCTCTTGGCGCCAAGATCGGCGTCGTAATTGTTCGCCCAGATGACAGCCGCATCCGAGCGGCGGATCAGCCTCGAGATCGAGCGCAGCCTGTTGCCGTCGCGCTGAACGCTGCCCTGCAAGGCAAAGCCGTGCAGGTTTCCGTCCTTGGCCCTCGATGGATCGGCGACGACGATGATGTCGTCGAAGGTTGCGAGCTGGCCGATGATCTCGTCCCTCAACCCCTGAGCGATATCGGCAGTGGCGCCTTCCTCCCCGTCCGATTGGAAGTTTTCGACGACGATGATCGGGCTGGAGGTTTCGGCGACCGGGGATTGATGCGTTCCGATCCGGCCGTTTAGCAAGCCCGCCGGCCAAAGGAAGTAACCGGCTGTCGCGGCGATCAGGAGTGTTGCTCCGACCGCCAGCGCGGCGAACGATCTGGTATCTCGCGTCTTGCGACCGGCTGGTGCGCGTGTCGTCGCGGGCTCGGAACGAGGCGCCGGAGCGGCGGATGGGTGCGATGGCTCGGCATAATCGAAATGCGGGACGTAGCCGCCCTTGGGTATGGTGATCACGATCGGATCGGACTGCCCGGCGACGAGATAATAGCGCTCGAGGCCACGGCGAATGCGGCCGGCTTCTATCCTGACGACGGGGTCGTTCTGGGCGTCGAACGAACTCTGCCTGCCGAAGATTTCGTTGGCGATTGTGAAGGCCTTGAGGAACTGGGCGCGTCCCTCGAGGGTCTCGGTGACCACGAAGCGCAGGAACTTCCGGCCACGCTCGGGCGAGTGAAACTCGTCGCTGGCGAGAACACGCTCGAGTTGCTGGAGGATATCGTCCGGTTTAGGTCCTGGTTCGCCCGAAAACTCGAGTTTTGCGCTACTCATGATGCCCCTCCGACACGATCACGCAATCATCTTTAGTCCCTACTAATGGAGCATATCCCATATCCATGTGTGGTTTCAATGGCTTTGTCGAACGCAGCTTAAAGTAGCCTTGCCGGTACCGCTGGTAGAGCCGGGCCGCGAGGCGCGGCGGGTTGCGGCATGCCGCCTGACGTCAAGACCATGCGCAGCAGTTCCGCCAAGTTGCGCGCCTCCATTTTCGCCATGACGTTGGCGCGATGCACTTCAACCGTACGCGCGCTGATGCCGAGGTTGAAGGCGATCATCTTGTTCTGCAGACCATCAAGAACGGCAGCCAGAACCTGGTGTTCCCGGTCTGTCAGCTGCCGCATCCTGTTGGCGACGGTCTCGATATCAACCGGCGTCGGCGCGGGAGGCGCCCGGCGCGATGTGGCCTGGTTTATCGCGGCGATCAGCGCCTGATCTTCGAACGGCTTCTTGATGAAATCGGCCGCGCCCGCCTTCATGGCCTGCACCGCCGTCTCCACGTCTCCGTCGCCGCCGACGAGGATCGTGGGGATGTTGGCGTTGAGCGCGTTCAACCGCTCCAAAAGCTGCAGCCCGTCCGTGCAGGACATGCGCGTGACCTTGACGAGGCATGCCCTGCCGGAGACCGGCAGCTGATCCAGAAACGCCGACGCGCTCTCATAGGCGCGAACCGCGAAGCCCGAGGATATCAGCAGGAACGTCAGGGATCGCCGCGGTATCTCCTGGTCGTCGACGAGGTGCACGGTCAGGTCATTCGCCATCGAGTAAACTCTCCCTCAAATGCAACGAAAGCGTTAGAGCGCGGTTGCCCAATCCACCCTCTACCTAACTGTATATTACCACTACACCGCGCTCTTCAGGCGTAGCATCGCGTAACATCTGTGGTAGCCGACACGTTGAAAACATTGATGTTGGACGTTTCAAGCGCCCGCATGCGTTGATCCGGCTCAATGCCTCCTTTCCTCGAGCGGCCTATTATCGCGGGACTTTCCCCAATTCGCGCCCCCAATTCTCGATGGAGCCCCTACGATGAGAAAGCTGGTTCTTGCGACAGGCATTGCGATCGCCGCCGTGATGGCGGCACCTGTCGGTGCGCAACAGGATCGCAAGGAATATCGGCGCATGAACTGGGCCGAAAACCTGCCCGATGCGGTGAAGACCTATCACGGCAAGCGGTTCTCGGTCGTCAGCTATCGCACGGCGATCGAAACCGGCGCGCTGCATCAGCCGGGCAAGCCGGATGAGGTGAAAGCCGTTCGGGCGGCTGCGCGGTCCAACAAATGGCTGGTCGAACAGCTGAAGGCGAAGAAGCTGACGCCTGATGATATCGAGTGGGTCACGCGGGCGCGCAACGGCAATCTCGTCTTCTACGTGGAATGACCGCGGCCATCGCGATGGCCTGCTGACCGGCAATACCGCTCCGCGCATTGCTTGCGATCAATGACACGGCCGAACCCGTCCCGTTAGGCTCATCCCATCCGTGGGTAGCAGGGCGATCGCTATCCCAGGCAGCTTGGAGGAGAGCGCGATGCGCGGTTTTGGGGTTCATTCGGAAGTCGGGAAGCTCAGAACAGTGATGGTCTGCCGACCGTCGCTCGCCCATCAGCGGCTGACGCCGGGCAATTGCCATGATCTACTCTTCGACGACGTGCTTTGGGTTCACGAGGCGCAGAAGGATCACTACGACTTCGTGCTGAAGATGCAGGAGCGCGGCGTCGAGGTTCTCGAACTGCACGACATGTTGGCGCAGACGCTTATCGACAAGCCGGCGCGCGACTTCGTGCTCGATCGCCGTATCACACCCAATGTGCTCGGCTCGCAGATCGCCGAGGCGGTGCGGCCCTGGCTCGACGAGATGCCGGCGACACAACTCGCGGCCTTCATGATCGGCGGCATCGCCATCTCCGACCTGCCCGACGTCAAGGCGAAGACGCTGATGCTGAGCGCGCTGTCGGAGACCGAATTCGTCATTCCGCCCATCCCGAACACGCTCTTCCAGCGCGATCCCTCCTGCTGGATCTATAATGGCGTGACCTGCAATCCGATGTTCTGGCCGGCGCGGCAGCCCGAGACGCTGATCCAGCGGGCGGTCTACAAGTTTCACCCGACATTCCGCGACGGCGACTTCAAGATCTGGTGGGGCGACAGCGACGAGGACTTCGCCAACGCCTCGATCGAGGGCGGCGACGTCATGCCGATCGGCAATGGAACGGTGCTGATCGGCATGGGCGAGCGCACCACCTATCAGGCGGTCGGCCAGGTCGCGCGCGCCTTGTTCAAGAACAAGGCGGTTACCAGGGTCATCGGCTGCCTGATGCCGAAGAGCCGGGCGGCCATGCACCTCGACACGGTCTTCAGCTTCTGCGACCGCGATGTGGTGACGCTGTTTGCCGAGGTCGTGGATCAGATCCGCTGCTACAGCATGGTGCAGACCGATGACGACGGCAATTTCGATATTCATCCGGAGACGGAGCCGATGCTCGATATCGTCGCCAAGGCGCTCGGCGTCGGCAAGCTTAGGGTCGTGGAAACAGGCGGGAACGCTTACCAGGCCGAGCGCGAGCAATGGGACGACGGCAACAACGTCGTCGCCTTGGAGCCCGGCGTCGTGGTCGGCTACGACCGCAACACCTACACCAACACGCTTCTTCGCAAGGCGGGCATCGAGGTCATCACCGTTCGCGGTTCCGAACTCGGCCGCGGTCGTGGCGGCGGGCACTGCATGACATGCCCGATCTGGCGCGACCCCGCCTATTGACAGCAGACATCCTGAAACAGCCCTACGGAGCAAGACCATGAGCTTCAATCTGCGCAACCGTTCGCTTCTGACCGTGCAGGATTATACGCCGCGTGAATTCCGCTACCTTCTCGATCTCGCGCGCGATCTCAAGCGGGCCAAATATGCCCGCACCGAGCAGCAGCATCTGAAGGGCAAGGAGATCTGCCTGATCTTCGAAAAGACCTCGACGCGCACGCGATGCGCCTTCGAGGTCGCCTGCTCGGACCAGGGCGCGAATGTCACCTATCTCGATCCATCCGGCTCGCAGATCGGCCACAAGGAATCCTTCAAGGACACGGCGCGCGTGCTCGGCCGCATGTATGACGCGATCGAATATCGCGGTTCGGCGCAGCACGGGGTGGAGACGCTGGCGCGTTATGCCGGCGTGCCCGTCTATAACGGCCTGACGGATGAGTATCATCCGACGCAGATGATCGCCGACGTCATGACCATGCGCGAGCATGCCGACAAGCCGATCGCCGATATCAAATACGCCTATATCGGCGACACGCGCTCGAACATGGGCCATTCGCTGCTGATCGTCGGCTGCCTGATGGGCATGGATGTCCGGATTTGCGGGCCGAAATCGCTGTGGCCGGCCGAGGAATACATCAAGATCGCGAGGGAGTTGCAGGAGCGATCCGGCGCGCGGCTTCTGATCACCGACGATCCCAAGGAGGCGGTGAAGGGCGTCGATTTCATCCACACCGATGTCTGGGTGTCGATGGGCGAGCCGAAGGACGTCTGGCGCGAGCGCATCAAGCTGTTGACGCCCTATCAGGTCAACGAAGCGCTGATGAAGGCGAGCGGCAATCCGCAGACCAAGTTCATGCACTGCCTGCCGGCCTTCCACGACACGGAAACGACACTGGGCAAGCAGATCGCCGAGGATTACGGCATGAGCAACGGCCTGGAGGTGACGGGCGAAGTGTTCGAATCCGAGGCTAACGTCGCCTTCGAGCAGGCGGAAAACCGGCTGCACACGATCAAGGCGCTGCTTGTCGCGACATTGGGAGACTAGGATGCGGATCGTCATCGCGCTTGGCGGCAACGCTCTTCTCCGGCGCGGGGAAGCGATGACCGCGGATGTTCAGAGACGCAATACGCGGGTGGCGGCCGAGGCGATCGCGCCGCTGGCCGCCGAGCATCAGCTGATCATCACCCATGGCAACGGGCCGCAGGTGGGCTTGCTCGCTCTGCAGGGCGCAGCCTACAAGCCTGATGAGGCCTATCCGCTCGACGTGCTCGGCGCCGAGACGGAGGGGATGATCGGCTACATGCTGGAGCAGGAACTCGGCAATGTGCTGCCCTTCGAGCAGCCGCTGGCGACGCTGCTCACCATGGTCGAGGTCGATGCCGACGATCCCGGTTTCACGAACCCCACCAAGTTCGTCGGCCCTGTTTACGATAAGGCGGATGCCGATCGCATTCGCTCGGAAAAGAACTGGGTGTTCAAAGAGGATGGCGACAAGTGGCGCCGGGTCGTTGCATCACCTCTTCCCAGGCGCATCTTCGAGATCCGGCCGGTGCGGTGGCTGCTCGAGCAGCGTACCATCGTCATCTGCGCAGGCGGCGGCGGGATACCCACCATGTACGAGAAGGGCAAGGAGCGTCATCTTGCTGGCGTCGAAGCCGTCATCGACAAGGACCTCTGCTCGGAACTACTTGCGCGCGAGATCGGCGCCGATTTGCTGATCATGGCGACCGATGCGCCGGCGGTCTGCTTCGATTGGGGCAAGCCGTCGCAAAAGGCCATCCACAAGGCCCGCCCCGGAGACATGAAGCAGTTCGATTTTCCGGCGGGCTCCATGGGGCCGAAGGTCGATGCCGCATGCCATTTCGCCGAGACGACGGGCAAGGCGGCGGCGATCGGGGCGCTTGCGGATATCGCCGGTATGGTGCGGGGCGAGTTGGGCACGATCATCGACGGCCGCTTCGGTGGGCTCAGCTGGCACGGGTGAATGGGCGGGACCGGAAGAGCCCAAAGATCAGAGAGAGGCGGCGGGGCGTATCGGCGCCCCGTTTTGCGTTTCGACGCTTTGCGTACGCGCGACATCGC
This sequence comes from Hyphomicrobiales bacterium, assembly GCA_900467745.1. GTDB lineage: Bacteria > Pseudomonadota > Alphaproteobacteria > Rhizobiales > Rhizobiaceae > Rhizobium. Next base: position 197,643 of record UBQW01000001.1, on the reverse strand, counting down.
CGTTTCGCCTTTGCCAGACATAGACGGGAATGCCGAGCATCAGGAGCACCATGCCGTAGAGCACCGGCTCGGCGCCGGAGCCATAGAGGGTGAACATGGCGAAGAGGAAGGCGATCAATTCGATGACGGTGATGCGGGGCGTCTTTTGCCCGTTGCTCAGCCGCGATGCGACAAGGGTGCCGGCGAGCGCGCAGAAGGCATAAGGAACGACTGCCGTCATCGTGCTCAGCCCCACCATCAGTCGGTAGACCGCCGCAAAGCTATCCGATCCGACCGCCTGGACGAGGACGAGCAGGGTCGCGAAGGTGGCGGAGACGACCATGCCGATGGCCGGCACGCCGCGGCTGGAGAGACGGGCGAAGAGCGGTGGAAACAATCCATCGCGGGCGGCGGCCATCGGCACCTGGCCCATCAGCAGCGTCCAGCCATTGAGCGCGCCGATCGACGAGATCACCACCGCGATCGAGATCGCCAATTCGCCGCCACGCCCCCACATCAGCCCCGCCGCTTCCGAGAAGGGGGCGACGGAGTGGATGAGTTGCGGGCGCGGCACGACACCCATCACGACGACGGTGCCAAGCACATAAAGAGCCGCGGCGATGGAGATACCGAGCACGGTCGAACGGGGGATTGTTCGGCGCGCGTCTCGGACATCGCCAGCGGGAACGGTAGCCGATTCCAGACCCAGATAGGCGAACATGGTCAGCGGCGCCAGGGCCGCGAAGGATTGCAGCAGCGACTGGCCGCTCGGGTTGAATTCGGCGAAATGCGAGGTGTCGATATAGAGGAGACCGATGATGGCGACGGCGCCGAAGGGGATGAGCTTGGCATAGGTCGTCACCTGCGCGAAGAGCCCGGCCGCGTGGACGCCGCGCAGGTTGACCAGCACGATCGTCCAGATGACGCCGAGCGTCAGGATGGTTGCGGTGAGCCGATTGCCGAGCGCGGGGAAGAGATCGATCATCACGCCGGTAAAGGCGATGGCGATGACGGGAAGCGATGACCAAATCGAGATCCAGTAGCCCCAGGCGATGAGGAAGCCGGCGAAATCGCCATAGGCGAGCCGGGTATAGGCGTAGGGACCGCCGACGGCAGGCACCATGCCGGCAAGCCGTGCGAAGGTGAGACCAAGGCAGATCGCGCCGGCACCCATGATCATCCACACCAGGATCGCCAGATTGCCATAAGGGGCGACCGCGGCCGGCGATAGATAGAAGCCGGACCCGACCATGTTGCCGACGACGATGGCGGTACAGGCGGCGAGCCCGAGGCTTTTGCCGTTCTGCGAGGTCGTCATGAAATCCCTCCCGAAGATCGGTTCACCGCTGTGGACCATGGCCGTCGGACGGCCCGGGATAGCGTCCCGGCTTGTGCGGCCACGGGCATCCTCTTCCCAATCCGCAAGGCTCGCAATCCGGATCAATGCGTAGTACGCCGCCACGTCTGAAGCCTTCACCATTTGTGTGAACGCGCTAAAATGAGATGGGCAGCCAGCGGAGACAAGGATGCGGAACGAGCAGCGCTTTTTGAGCATATCGATCGCGGCGACCGTCGTGGTGGCGGCGCTCGGCATCGTCTTCGGCATCATCTCGGGCTCATTTTCCATCGCCTTCGACGGCGTCTATTCGCTGGCCGATGCGGCGATGACCGGGCTTGCGCTCTGGGTATCGAGCCTGATCGTGCGGTCGGCGGAGAGCAATGCCAAGTCCGGCCGCATCCGCAATCGCTTCACCATGGGCTTCTGGCATCTGGAGCCCATCGTGCTTTTGCTCAACGGCTGCCTGCTGATGACGGTCGCCGTCTACGCGCTGATCAATGCGGTCATCAGCGTCATCAATGGCGGGCATGAGCTGCATTTCGGTGCCGCGATCGTCTATTCCGGCGCCACGCTTGTCGTCTGCGTGGTCATGGCGTCGATCGGCATTGCGTTGAACCGCAGCCTGAAGTCCGATTTCATCGCGCTCGATATCAAGGCCTGGATCATGTCCGGCGGTATCGCGTTTGCGTTGCTTGTGGCCTTCGTGATCGGTCTTGCGGTGCTGCCGACGCCGATGGCCTGGATCGCCCGATATGTCGACCCCGTGGTGCTCGGCCTCGTCTGCCTCGTCATGATCCCGCTGCCGATCGGCACGATCTGGAAGGCGCTGAGCGAGGTGCTTTTGATCGCGCCCGTCGATCTGCAGGAGCATGTCGACCAAGTGGCGTCGGAGACCGTCGAGCGGCTGGGCTTTCTCTCCTATCGCGCCTATGTCGCGCGCGTCGGAAGGGCGACCGAGGTCGAGCTCTACTTCATCGTTCCCGAGGGACTGCCCGCCAAGACGATCGAGGAATGGGACGCGCTGCGCGACGATATCGGAGACCGGATCGGCGGCGAGGGGGCCAATCGCTGGCTGACGATCGCCTTTACAGCCGATGCCGAATGGGCCGAATAGGCATCGTTTCTCATCGCCCTATGCTTTTGCCTTCACGTTGACTGCAATCAACGACGGTCCGCAACCTCCCGTGTACCATCCGCCCAATCTCAGACGCACGCAGCGGCATGACAGCCGCTGTCCAAACTTGGGTTCTGGAGGGGCGCATGGAATTCCACAAATCATTTCCGATCGCAGTCATCGACGAGGATTTCGACGGCAAGAGCGCTGCCGGCCGTGGGATGCGCGATCTGGCTGCGGCCATCGAGGCGGAAGGTTTTCGTGTCGTCTCCGGCGTCACTTATGAGGATGCGCGGCGGCTGGTGCATATCTTCAACACGGAGTCCGCCTGGCTGGTTTCCGTCGATGGGACGGAGGACAAGGCATCGCGCTGGCAGGTGCTGGAAGAGGTTCTGAGCGCCAAGCGCCGCAAGAACGACCGGCTGCCGATCTTCCTGTTCGGCGACGACACCACGGCCGAAGACGTGCCGGCCAGCGTGCTGCGCCACGCCAACGCCTTCCTGCGGCTCTTTGAGGATTCCGCCGAGTTCATGGCGCGCGCCATCGTGCAGGCGGCGCGCAATTATCTCGACCGGCTGCCGCCGCCGATGTTCAAGGCGCTGATGGATTACACGCTGGAGGGGGCGTATTCCTGGCATACGCCGGGCCACGGCGGCGGTGTCGCCTTTCGCAAGAGCCCGGTCGGGCAGCTCTTCTATACCTTCTTCGGCGAGAACACGCTGCGGTCGGATATCTCGGTGTCGGTCGGCAGCGTCGGGTCGCTTCTGGATCACGTCGGGCCGATCGCCGAGGGAGAACGCAACGCGGCGCGCATCTTCGGCACGGATGAGACGCTGTTCGTCGTCGGCGGCACCTCGACCGCCAACAAGATCATCTGGCACGGCATGGTGGGGCGCGGCGATCTCGTGCTTTGCGATCGCAACTGCCACAAGTCGATCCTGCATTCGCTGATCATGACCGGCGCAACGCCGATCTATCTCATCCCCTCGCGCAACGGGCTCGGCATCATCGGGCCGATCTCCAAGGATCAGTTCACGCCGGAGGCGATCGCACAGAAGATCGCGGCCAGCCCGTTTGCCGGTGAGACCAGCGGCAAGGTGCGGCTGATGGTGATCACCAACTCGACTTATGACGGCCTCTGCTACAATGTCGACGCCATCAAGGTGTCGCTGAAGGATTCAGTCGAGGTGCTGCACTTCGACGAGGCATGGTATGCCTACGCGAATTTCCACGAATTCTACGACGGCTTCCACGGCATCTCGTCGACGCAGCCGGCGCGCTCGCAGAACGCCATCACCTTCGCCACGCATTCGACGCACAAGCTTCTCGCGGCCTTCTCGCAGGCGTCGATGATCCACATCCAGCACGCCGAAAACAAGAAGCTCGACGTCACGCGCTTCAACGAAGCCTTCATGATGCACACTTCGACCTCGCCGCAATACGGCATCATCGCGTCGTGCGATGTCGCCGCGGCGATGATGGAGCAGCCGGCCGGCCGCGCGCTGGTGCAGGAGACGATCGACGAGGCCATCAGCTTCCGCCGGGCGATGAACGTCGTGCGCGGGCAGATGGGGCAGAGCTGGTGGTTCGACGTATGGGAACCCACGATCGCCGAGGAGACGCCGAGCGATACGCATGCGGAATGGGTGCTGAAGCCCGGCGACGCCTGGCATGGCTTTACCGGGCTTGCCGAAAACCATGTGATGGTCGATCCGATCAAGGTCACCATCCTGTCGCCGGGGCTTTCGGCGGATGGGACGATGCGGGAGCACGGGATACCGGCGGCCGTGATCACCAAGTTCCTCTCGTCGCGCCGGATCGAGATCGAGAAGACCGGGCTATATTCGTTTCTCGTGCTGTTCTCGATGGGGATCACGCGCGGCAAGTGGAGCACGCTCGTCACCGAGCTCATCAATTTCAAGGATCTCTATGACAGCAACGCGCCATTGACGCGCGCGCTGCCGGCGCTCGCCGCCGCGCATCCGGAGGCTTATGGGAACATGGGCCTGCGCGATCTATGCGAGCAGATCCACGCCATCTACCGCAAGGACGACGTGCCGAAGGCGCAGCGCGAGATGTATACGGTGCTGCCCGAGATGGCGCTGCGGCCGGCCGATGCCTACGATCATCTCGTCAAGGGGCGGATCGAGAGCGTCGAGATCGACAAGCTGATGAACCGCATCCTGGCGGTTATGATCGTTCCCTATCCGCCCGGCATTCCGCTGATCATGCCGGGAGAGCGGATCACCGAAACGACGAAATCCATCCAGGATTACCTGCTTTACGCGCGCGACTTCGACCGCAAGTTTCCGGGCTTCGAGACCGATATTCACGGCCTGCGCTTCGAGGCCGGCAGCAACGGGCGCCGCTACCTCGTCGATTGCGTGGCGGAGGGGGCGGTCCAATGATCCCGCGCGACGTGAAATCCCCGACGGTTGCGATACCGTTCAACAAGATGCTGAAGATCGTCGCCGTCGTCGATCGTGACAACCGCCAAGTGCAGGAGCTGCTGGCGCAGCTTGCCGCTGACAATTTCGAGGTCGAGCTTCGCGATGACTACACGGCCGACGTTTCGGAAGACGCGTCGGTGGGCGCCTATATCGGCTCAGTCGAAGGCGGTCTGCTTCCCTATGCGCGCGGCTTTCTCCGCTCGCTGCGCGAGGCGGGTTTCCGCACGCCGGTCTGGGCGATGGCGGATACGCTCAGTATCTCGGACATGGACGTTGTGGAGATGGCGGGCGAGGTGGATGGCTTCGTCTATCTCGGCCAGCAGACGCCGGCCTTCTACGCCAAGCAGATCGTCTCCAGCCTGATCAACTACGGCAAATCGCTGCTGCCGCCGTTCTTCGGGGGCATGATGGCCTATGACGGCGAGGCGAATATCGCCTTCGATTGCCCTGGCCACCAGGGCGGGCAGTTCTATCGCAAGTCTCCGGCCGGGCAGCTGTTCTTCAAGTATTTCGGCGAGAGCATCTTCCGCAACGATCTGTGCAATGCAGACGTCGATCTCGGTGATCTCCTGATCCACGAAGGCCCCGCCGTCGAGGCGCAGAAGCAGGCGGCGCGGATTTTCGGGGCGGATCGCACCTATTTCATCCTGAACGGCACCAGTACCTCCAACAAGGTGGTGACCAACGCGGTGCTGCGCGCCGGCGATCTCGTGCTGTTCGATCGCAACAATCACAAGTCGCTGCACCAGGGCGCGCTGGTGCAGGCGGGAGCTATCCCGATCTACCTGCCGACGGCGCGCAATTCCTTCGGCATGATCGGCGCCGTCGACTGGGCGGCGTGGGACGAGGGCTGGCTGCGCCAGCAGATCGCGGCCCATCCGCTTCTGGCTGACAAGAGCCGGGCCAATGCCGAGCGGCCCTTCCGGCTCGCCTGCATCCAGCTCGCCACCTATGACGGCACGATCTACAATGTCCGGCAGGTCATGGAGAAGATCGGCCATCTCTGCGACTACGTGCTCTGGGACGAGGCCTGGATCGGCTACAACGCCTTTCATCCGCTGTTCGAGGGCCATAGCCCGATGCGGCTCAAGGACCTCAAGCCCGACATGCCCGGCCTGTTTTCGACGCAGTCGGTACACAAGCAAGGCGCGGGCTTTTCGCAGGCGTCGCAGATCCACAAGCGCGACGAGCATATCAGCGACCAGCGCCGCTTCATCGAGCACAAGCGCTTCAATGAATCGCTGCTGATGCATGTCTCGACATCGCCCTTCTACCCGCTGTTCGCCTCGCTTGACGTCAATGCGAAGGTTCATGAGGGCAAGGCCGGAGAGATGCTTTGGGACCGCTGCATCGGCCTCGGCATCGAGGTGCGCAAGAAGCTGCGCGGCTTCGTCCAGCATTACGAGAGCAAGGCGACGAGCGCCGAGGAGCAATGGTTCTTCGATCCCTTCGTGCCGGACAAGATCTCCGTCACCGGCTCGAAACATACCGGCGATCTCGCCGGAATCCGGTGGGAGGACGTGCCGACCGATGTCCTGAAGCGCGAGCAGCAGTGCTGGCGGTTCGATCCGGAGGCGACATGGCATGGCTATGCCGGCTATGCGCCCGGCTACACGATGGTCGATCCCAACAAGCTGACGCTTCTGACGCCGGGTATCGATCGCAAGACGGGCGAATATCGCGAGTTCGGCATCCCGGCGACCGTCGTTGCCAACTATCTGCGCGAGCAGCGCGTCGTGCCGGAGAAGTGCGATCTGAACAGCCTGCTCTTCCTGCTGACGCCGGCCGAAGACGAGAGCAAGCTCAACACGCTGGTCGCCAAGCTGGTGAAGTTCAAGAACCTGTGGGATCGCGACGCGCCGTTGCAGGATGTGCTGCCGACGGTCTTCGCCGCCAATCGCGAGCGTTATCAGGGTTATACCGTGCGGCAGGTCTGCAAGGAGATGCACAGCTTCTATCGCTCCGCCGGCGTCAAGGAGTTGCAGCGCCTGTGCTTCCGCTCCGAGAGCTTTCCGGAGCCGGCGATCTCGTCGAAGCAGGCCTACGAGGCGCTGGTCGCCAACAATGTCGACTACGTGCCGCTGTCGGAAGCCGCCGGGCGCATCTCGGCGACGCTGGCGCTGATCTATCCGCCCGGCATCGGCGTGATCGTGCCCGGAGAGCGCTGGGACGACCGGGCGCGGCCTATGCGCGATTATTTCCTGGCCTTCGAGGAGTCCTTCAACCGCTTCCCGGGCTTCAACTACGAGGTCCAGGGCGTGTTCCAGGAACGGATCGATGGGCGCATCAAGTTCCACACATATGTCGTGCGCGAGTAGGGCGAGGGGAGTGTCATCATGACCGATCACACAATGCATGCTGCGGCCGATACCACGGCCAAGAAGAAGATGAACCTGATGCAGCTGACCTTCATCGTTGCCGTCAACATGATGGGGTCGGGGATCATCATGCTGCCGGCGAACATGGCGCAGGTCGGTGCCATCTCGCTGCTCTCCTGGATCGTCACGGCGCTCGGCTCGATGGCGATCGCCTACGGTTTCGCGCAGGCCGGACTGTTCAACCAGCGTCCCGGCGGCATGTCTGCCTATGCAGAGGATGCCTACGGCAAGGACGGCTACTTCCTCGTCTTCTTCCTGTATTTCCTGTCGCTGGCGATCGGCAACGTCGCGATCGGCATCTCGGCGGTGGGCTATCTCGCCGGCTTCTTTCCGGTGCTGACCTCGACGCCCGTCATGACCTGCGTCGCGCTGATCGCCCTCCTGTGGATCACCACGGCGGCCAATTTCGGCGGCCCGCGCATCACCGGGCGGATCGGATCGATCACCGTGTGGGGCGTCATCATCCCGGTCGGCCTCTTGTCGATCATCGGCTGGTTCTGGTTCAGTTCGAGCACGTTCGGCGCTGCCTGGAACCCGAAGGGGCTGACGCTGGCGCAGGGCATGGGATCCAGCATCTCGCTGACGCTCTGGGCGTTCCTCGGCATGGAATCGGCGGCGCAGAACTCCGATGCCGTCGAAAATCCGAAGCGTGACGTGCCGCTTGCCTGCATGTTCGGCACGCTCGGCGCTGCCGTCATCTACATCCTGTCGACGACTGTCATTCAGGGCATTGTGCCGAATGCCGATCTCGCGGCCTCGACCGGTCCCTTCGCGCTTGCCTATGCGACCATGTTCAATCCGACGATCGGGTCTATCATCATGGCGCTCGCGGTGCTTGCCTGCGTCGGGTCGCTGCTCGGCTGGCAGTTCACCATCGCGCAGACGGCGCGCACGGCAGCACAAGAGCGGATGTTCCCGGCGATCTTCTCGCGCGTGAACCAGATGGGGGCGCCGGTCCAGGGGATGATCATCCTCGGCATCGTGCAGACGGGGCTTGCCCTGATGACGATCTCGCCGACGCTCAACGAGCAGTTTTCCGCGCTCGTCAACCTCGCGGTCGTCACCAACGTGCTGCCTTACATCGTGGCGCTTTCGGCTCTCTTCGTGATGATGAAGAAGGCCGGCGTGCCGCCGGCGAAGTACCGGCTGAACTCCATCATCGCCACGCTCGGCATGCTCTACAGCGTGTTCGCGATCTACGCGTCGGGCAAGGACGCGGTGCTTGGCGGCATGCTGGTAACGGGTATCAGCTTCATCATCTACGGCCGGATCGCGCCGCGCTTTGCCAGCGGCCTGAACCGTGTCGCGGCGGCCGAATAGTTCCGGGGAGGATGTGTCATGCAACAGAAAAAGCGCTTCAAGACATTGCTGACCGCGTCGATCCTCGCCGGCGCGGCGGCCTCCATGGCGCTGTCGTCCGCCGAAGCGCAGACGCTCGACCGGATCAAGACGAGCAGTTCGCTGAAGCTCGGCTATGAGCCGGATGCCCGGCCGTTCTCGTTCAAGACCGAGCAGGCGGCACCCGGCGGCTACGCGGTCGCGCTTTGTGGGAAGATCGCCGACAGCCTGAAGACGGCGCTGAACCTGCCGCAACTCAACGTCGAGTGGGTGCCGCTGACGGACAAGGGGCGGGAGCCGGCGATAAAGGACGGGACGGTGGATCTCGTCTGCGGGGCAGAGCCGATCACGCTCACGCGCCGCGCCGAGGTATCCTTCTCGCTGCCGATCTTTCCGAGCGGCACGGGCGTGGTCTTGAGCAAGAGCGCACCTTTGGCGTTGACCGAGGTGCTGGCCTATGGGCAGCCCACCAGCCGGCCGATCTGGCGCGGCTCTCCTGCTCGTACCATCCTCGAGCACAAGACCTTCTCGTCGATCGCGGGGACGACCAGCGAGCGCTGGCTCGCTGAGCGGATCAAGACGTTCCAGCTGGCGGCGACATCGGTGCCGGTGGAAAGCTACGCGATCGGTATCGAGCGTGTCGTCGACGGCAGTTCGGCAGCACTCTTCGGCGACATGCCGCTCTTGATGGATGCGGCCGCCCGCAGCGACAATGCCGGCAATCTGGTGGTGCTCAGACGGCATTTCACCTATGAGCCGCTGGGGCTGGAACTGGCGCGCGGTGACGAAGACTTCCGTCTCGCAGTCGATCGCGCGCTTAGCCAGACTTACGCCTCGGCCGATTTCGTTGACCTCTTCACGACATGGTTCGGCGTGCCCGACGAAGCCATCGTCACCTTCTTCCGTCACACCGCGCTGCCGGAGTAAACCTTATGCCGGCCCGCATCCTCATGGCTGTTTGTCGATAAAAAGCGATATTTGTTGCATCGCGGAACAATCCGACACCCTCAGGGATTCGTACAAGGAGTAGCGAATGCGGAGGTAAACCATGAACCGGGAGCGCGGACGGAGGAGGCTGATGCTCAGACTGCCGGATATCCGGCATGTGCTGGCAGGTGTGCCCACGGAAGCGCTCGGTGACATGTTCGAGTCCTACGCATTGGCTGCAGACGCGCTCGACCGGTTTCGCAGCGAACTGCCGCTGCAGGAAAGTCTGATCGCGGAATATTCCGAGCTGTGTGATGAGATCGAGCAGGAGGTCATCCTCTATTGCTCCGGAGGACTCAGATCTCAGGGGTGAGGTCGTTCAGCCTTCTTTTGTCCTTGCTCAATCAATCGGCATAAGCGGCTTTGTTTCCGTGTTTTCACGCGGCGGCCAGGCCCAGGCGCGCAGCAGTTCGTAGAACACGCTGAGCACGATCGGCCCGAGGAACAGGCCCAGCAGCCCATAGGATAGCGTGCCGCCGATAACCCCGATCAGGATCACCAGCATCGGCGTCGAGAGACCTTTCGCCATCAGGATCGGCTTCAGGACGTTGTCGACCAGCATGATCGGCACCGCCACGACGGTCAGTGCCAGGGCGACCGATGTCGGCCATGAGAGCCAGCCCCAGATGATCGCCGGCACGAGGACAAGCCCCGGACCCAGCTGCATCACGCACAGCATGAAGATGATGAAGGTCAGTGCGCCCCGCGCGGGCAGGTCGAAGAAGGCGAAGCACAGGCCGCACATCAGCGTCTGCAGGAAGGCAACGCCGATGACGCCGCGCGAGACATTCCTGACCGTCGTCCCCGCGAGCTTGGCGAAGCCGACGCCCGGTCGCCGGCGACGCGGCTTGCCAGAACCTGAATGGTTTCGGCGAGCCGCGTCGACTGGGTGAGGAAGAAGCCGGAGAGGATGACGGAGGCGACGAAGCTCAGCACGCCGCCGCTGATCGAGGCGAGCTTAGCGACCACGATGCCCATCACATGCAGGATCGGCTTTTGATACTCGATGATGTTGGAGGCGAGATCGCCGGCCACCTTGTTCCAGCCGGCATAGAGTCGTTCGCCAATGACGGGCCATGCGCGAATGCTCTCGGGTGCTGCCGGCAGCGCGAAGCTCTCCGCCTGGAGCTTGCCGACCAGCCCTTCCACCGCATCAGCGAAGTTGACCGCCACGAGCGCCACGGGCGCGATGATGAGCACGAGGCAGGCGACGACGATGACCGTCGCGGCAATCACCGGCCGGTTGCCGATCAGGCGCGAGAGCGCGTTGAACATCGGGTAGAGCGCGACGGCAAGGATGGCCGACCAGACGACGATCAGCGCGAACGGCGCGATGAGCAGCACCGTCCAATAGGCGAAGAGGCCGATGATCCCAAGGCGCACAAGGTCGCTGACCCTTGCCTCGATCGAGATCTGTCCGGCGTCCTTCGCCGCCATGCTCAGGTCGTTCGTCTGGTCCATCGTCATATCCCACGCCGCACTTTTGCTGGAACTGCGCTAGGCCTCATTGCGTCGTGTCGGGAACGACATGGCGGACGCTGCCGTCCTCGATGAAGTCCGACGGCCGCTTCTGGCGTTTGCCGAGATCGGGCTCCTCGAACTTGATGCGCTCGTAGGGAATGGACTGCAGAATGTGCGAGATGCAGTTGATCCGGGCGCGCTTCTTGTCGTCCGAGGGAACGATCCACCATGGAGCGTGATTGCTGTCGGTCATCCGGAGCATCTCGTCATAGGCGCGGGTATAGTCCCACCAGCGCTGATAGGACTCCACGTCCATGGGGCTCAGCTTCCACTGCCGGACCGGGTCGTCGATGCGGCGCCGGAAGCGACGCTCCTGCTCCTCCTCGCTGACCGTCAGGAAGTATTTGAGCAACGTCACGCCACTCTCGACGATCGCCGCCTCGAAACGCGGCGCGAGTTCGAGGAAACGCTGCACCTTCTTCTCGCTGCAGAACCCCATGACGCGGTCGACGCCGGCGCGGTTGTACCAGCTGCGGTCGAAGATCACGACTTCGCCGGCGGCCGGCAGATAGTTGATGTAGCGCTGCATGTAGATTTGCGATTTTTCGCGTTCGGTGGGGGCGGGCAGCGCGATGACGCGGAAGACGCGCGGGCTGACCTTTTCGGTGATCCGCTTGATCATGCCGCCCTTGCCGGCGGCGTCGCGGCCTTCGAAGACGATGACCACCCGGGCGCCCGATTTCTTGACCCACGCCTGGAGATGCGCCAGCTCCACCTGCAGGCGGGCGATCTGCTTGTCGTAATCCCACGACTTCTTTTTCTTCTTGTCCTTGCCGTTGGACTTTGCCGATGGCTCCGGGTCGTGACCCTTGGTTTCCAGTATCTCGTCCATGGTTCTCCCTCCGTGCTCTTAAGCCGTGCTGCCTGCCGACCTCGCGTCCGGCTGGTCGTAATTTCCGATCAGCGCGCGCAGCGCTTCTTCCCTGCCGTTGAAGATGTTGTCCGGGCCGATCGTCCTGATGACGCCGGCGCGGCTGAGAATGCCGCGGCTCTCCTCGCTGAGATCGGCGATCGCGAAGGTGATGTTTCGCTTGGCGAGGATTTCGGCCACGGCCTCGAGTGCTGTGGCGCCCGTGCTGTCGATATGGGTGATCGCGCTGGCATCGAGCACAAGGCATCGGGTTTCGGCGGGCAGGTTGCGCGCCACCGAAGTCAGGCGGTTTCTGATGTAATCTGCGTTGTAGAAGAGGATGCTGCCCTGTACCGCGAAGACGGCGGCGCCGTCGACCGGGCGCGCTTCGGGGTGGCGGGCAAGGTCGAAGAAGCCGTGCCGGCCGTCGATGCGGCCAAGCAGGCCGTCGCGTGGAAACATCGTCTGGCGCAGCAGATAGACCAGTGTTGCGGCGACCGCGACGATGACGCCGTTGAGGACGCCGAAGCTGATGGCGCCCCACATGGCGATCAGCGCGAAGATGAACTCCATGCGGCTGATGCGCCAGATCTTGCGCAGTTCGTGGACGTCGATGAGGCTGATCGCCGCCATGGCGAGGATTGCGGCCAGCGCCGGAATGGGAAGGATGCGCAGCGCGCTGTGCAGGAAGACGAGGGCCGCGATCAGCGTTGCCGCCGAGACGAGGCCGGCCGCCTGCGAGACGCCGCCGGTCGACACGTTGATCGCCGTGCGGGAATCCGAAACGCTGATTGGAAACGAGCCGAACAGCCCCGGCGCGATGTTGGCGGCGCCGAGGCCTATCAGCTCCTGGTTCGCATCGACCTCTTCGCCGGTGCGCGAGCCGAAGCTGCGGGCTGCCACGATGCCCGCGCCGAAGCTCACCAGAAAGATCGCGGCGGAGCCGAGTATGATCTTGTCGAGTGGCATCTGGTGGAGCGCGGGCAGCGAGAAGCTTGGCAGGCCGCTCGGGATGTCGCCGACGACGGCGATGCCGCGCCCCTGAAAATCGAAGATGGCCGAGAGCACGACCGAGAGGACGACGACCAGCACCGGCCCCGGAATCTTGAGCTGGAACGCCCGGACGAGCCACAGCAGCGCGAACATCGCAAGGCCGAGGAGCAGCGAGGGCCAGTGGATCAGGCCGCTCTTGCCGGCGATCTCGACCAGCGGCGGGACCAGCCCGTCGGATTCGATCTTCACGCCGGTGAAGCGGCCGATCTGGCCGACGAGGATCGACAGCGACACGCCGGCGAAGAAGCCGACGAGAATGGGGCGCGAGAGGAAGCTTGCGAGAACGCCGAGGCGCAGCAGCTTGGCGGCGATGCAGCAGATGCCGACGCCGAGCGCGAGTGCCGCCGCGATGGCGACCCGATCGACCGGCGTGCCGGCGGGGTAGGCGGCGACGATCGTGCCCATCGCCGCGGCAAGCACTGTCATGGTGGCCGCATCGGGGCCGACGACGAGGAGCCGCGAGGGGCCGAAGATCGCGTAGGCGATCGGCGCGACGATGCTGGCGTAGATGCCCGTTTCCGGGGGAAGACCGGCAATGGCGGGATAGGCGATGGCGCTCGGCAGGCCGACGGCCGCAATCGACAGCCCGGCCGGGATATCGCTCTTCAGCCAATCCCTGCTGAAACCGCTCAGGCCTCGCAACATCGGAAGACTGCCTATCACCGCGGGCTCCTTATTACTTCGTCATCGCTATTCCCATGTTCGTGCCGGCCCCACCCATAAGAGCGGGACCGGCCTTCTCCCCTCAATGCTCAAGGAAGACGTAGTTCATCCAGCTGCTCATCCGCAGCAGCACCTTTCTCAAGACCGCGACGTGGTGCCAGTGGTGGGTGTAGACGGCGACCTCGGCGACGACACCGCCGGGTAGCTGGTAGCCCTCGGTGCTCTCGAGGAGCTCGATGCTGGCGATCGTCTGGCCGGGGGCTGCGCGTTCGGGCGATTGCGGGTCGATCAGCGCGCCGGAGGGCTGCAGCTGGCCTTGCGCCATCACGTCGATGATCCCCTGCACGCGCGCCTTGAAGATCTTGCCGGGAACCGCCTTGAAGGCGACTTCGGCATCGTCGCCGACATTGACGCGTTGCAGCGAGTTCTGGATGAAGGCGGCGCCCAACATCTGGTCCTGGCTGTCGATGAAGACCATGACCGGGCGCAGCGGTAGCGGGTTCGCCATCATGCCAGGGCGGAGGAAGACCTGGGTGACGTAGCCGTCGCTGGGGGCGCGGACCGTCGTCTGATCGAGCTCGTATTCAGCGTTGGCGAGCTCGGCCTGCAGGCGGGCGACGGTGGGGTTCGTGCCGTTGATTTCCGATTCATAGGCCAGTCTTGCCTGCGTGGCCTGGGCGCGTGCGGTATCGACCGCGGCCTCGGCCGTAAGGTAGAGGCCCCTGCGGTTTTCGACTTCGAGTTCGGAGTAGACGGCGCCACGACCGCTCGACTTGGCGTTTTCGTTGGACGCCTGGAATTTCTCGAAGGCCTGCAACGAACGATCCCTGGAGGCTTCGGCGCCGGTGACGGCCGCGTTGGCGGCGTCGAGTGCTGCTTTCAACTGCAGCACCGTCTGCTTGGCCTCGGCGAGCGCCGCCGTCTTCTGGTCGACGGTGAACTGATAGGGGCGCGGATCGATGCGGAAGAGGACGTCACCCTTTTTCAGCGGCGCATTGGGCGTCACCGGCACCTCGATCACCTGGCCGCCGACCGTCGGGATGACGGGCGCGGATGTGAAGTAGATACGCGCGTCGCTGGTGTAGGGATGATTGTAGCTCATCATCAGCAGCAGCGTGCCGATCAGGAAGATGCCGCCGAGAACCGATGTCGCCAGCGTCCACTGGTTCACCGGGATGCGGAAGATCTTGAAGATCGCGTAGCAGAGCGCCGCGTAGGTCAGTATGAGAAGCAGGTCCATCAGGCGTTCTCCCTCTCCGATGTCTGGCCTTCCGACTGGCCTTCGAGTTCCGCGATGCGAGCATGCAGGCGTGCGATTTCAGCGTTGGCCTCCTGCGCCGGCGACAGTTTGCCATCGCTGCGGATGCCCCAGCCGCGGTCCTCGCGGTAGATCGTTGCCCAGATGAACAGGAACGGCCAGATGGCGTGGAGGGTGAACAGGCTCACCCATCCCGCGACATGGATCGCATCCTGATGCGGATGGTTTCTGGCCTTTGCCATCAGGTGCGGGATGTCGTGGATCGCGATCACTGCGTAAAACAATGTGATCACGACGAAGAACAGAACGCCCAGTGCGAAATAGTCGAGGAACACGGTTTTTGCCTTTCGACAACGAATGGTCGACCTCAGCGGGTGCGGGGAATACGCAAAAACAATAGACCTGCGTTGGCGGCGATGCCCGTAGCATCACGTAACATCTATCGGATCAGGGGCGGGCGAGTAGCTCTTCGCTGTCATGCGAGACATCGCCGATCGTCGACCTTGGCGCGCGAATTGACGTGGTCCGTATCCTTCAATCGTCAACCGCACGGAGCGCGGATGCCGCGTATCTTCGCGTATCTTACGTCTGCGCCCGCGCTCAATCGCCCTATAATCAGCTGGTCTTCCTGGGGGGAGATCGGCGGTGGGGGCGTGCGATGAGCTGGAGAGTAAGCAATGTACCGCGACTGTCCGCACTCGCCGTCGCCGAGGTTCATTTCCCTGAGAAGGCCAAGAGGGTCCGGCATCTCTACCAGGTCAGCGAAACGTTCCGCAGCATGTGCGAGGACCTCGCGGTGATCCTGGAGACGCTGACCCACCTCGACGATCTTCCGCGCACGGAGCGGGAGGCGCGTCGGCAGGAATACAAGGAACTGGAGAAGGCGCTTCTCAGCGAAATCGGCGAGGCGCTGTCGCAATCGAACGTCGTATCGCTCAAGCGCTCCTGAGTGCTCGGACATGGAGCGCGCCAAGAGCAGCATTCATCGCCATTTGCACGGAAAGGTCGACGCGTCATGAAATCAAGATCGTTCAGACTAACCGCTGGCCTGACAACTGGTTTGACGGCGCTGGCGCTCATCTCCATGCAGGAGCCATCCTCTGTGTTCGCGCAAACGGCGGCTCCCGCTGCCGCGCCGGCCCCGGCGGCACCTGCTGCCACGACCGACCTCTTGTCCGAGGATGAGCTGGAGGTGCTGGTCGCCCGTATCGCGCTTTATCCGGACGAACTGGTCGCAGCGATTTCGGCGGCGTCGCTTTTCCCGCTGCAGATCATCGAGGCGCAACGCTTCCTGGACTCCAAGAAAAAGAACGCCGATCTCAAGCCCAAGGATGACTGGGACGGCAGCGTCATTTCGCTGCTGAACTATCCCGACATCGTGAAGATGATGAGCGACGATCTCGACTGGACGCAAAAGCTCGGCGATGCGCTAACCAACCAGCAGAAGGATGTGCTCGTTGCCATCCAGCAGCTGCGCGACGAGGCGGTGGCGAAGAACATCATCAAGACCGACGACAAGGTGACCGTCGTCACCGAAAACAACAACGTGGTGATCCGCCCGACCGATCCTCAGAAGGTCTATATCCCGCAATATGAGCCGCAGATGCTCTACGAGCCGGGCTACGCGGCAGAGCCGATCTCCTATTATCCGAGTTCCTATGACAACTATTACTATCCGGGCGCCGCGTTTTTCGCGGGTGCTGTCACCGGCGTCGCCTGGGCGGCGATCGTCAACTGGGACGATTGGGGGGTCTGGGGCGGCCGGTGGAACGGTGATGTCGATATCGATTGCAACAACTGCTTCAACGACCGGAACTTCAACGGCAAGGTCAAGTGGAACGATGTCGACTGGACGAAGGTCGACCGCAGCAAGCTCAGCATCGACAAGAGCCAGTTCGCCAATCTCGATCGCACCGCGATCAAGTCCGGCCTTGAGGGCGACAAGCGCAACCAGCTGAAGAACCAGGTCGGCGACCGCCGGGCTGATCTCGGGGCAGGGGGACGCAACACGGCGGCCCGCGCCGACGATATCCGCAAGGGAACAGTCAACGGCCTGAAGACCAACGGTAAGCCGGGCATCGCCAACAGACCGGCGGACCGCCCGAATGCCGGCAACCGTCCGGCGAATTCCTCTCGTCCGGACGCTCGCCCCGGCAATGCCGGGGCCAATCGTCCATCGAAGGGCAATGTGAAGAAGAATTCCGGCGCGCCGAAGATGGCGGCGAGGCCGGACAACCGCTCTCGGCCCAACGCGCTCGGCAACCCGCAATCGTCAGGACGCCGCGAAGCCATTGCGTCACAACGTGGCGGCCAGAGCATGGGTGGCGGTCAGCGCGGCGCGCCGCGCGCGCAGAGCCGCCCGGCACCGAGGTCTTATGCCGGCGGCGGCGGGCGTGGCGGTGGCGGTCATTCGCGTCCGCCGCCACGGCGCGGCGGTGGCGGCGGTGGAAGACGATAGGATCTGACCGGGTTTCCAGAGCCAATGGAGGCAACCATGGCATTGCGACTGAAGTTGATGCGTTTGCTGGTTGGCGTGGTCCTGCCCTTGACGTTCGCAAGTTCGTCCTTAGCGCAGACCGCCCTCTCGGAGTTCATCGGCAAGGCGCCGCAACCGTCCTTCGACACGCCTGACATGGCGCTCGACAAGCTGAAGGCGGTGCTGGCGGCGAACGATCTGAATGGGCTTGCGGAGCTGCTCGGGCTGAAGGCCGACAAGCTCAAGGACAACAACGCGGCCATGGTCAGCTATGCGCTGATCCGCGAGGGCGCGTCGCGGCTGATGAAGCTGGAGGATCTCGATGGCCGCAAGGTCGTCGCCATCGGCGACAGGCTCTGGCCGCTGCCGTTTCCGCTGACGAAGGGCGCCGACGACAAGTGGACCTTCGACACGCGCACCGGGCTGGAGGAGATCGTCAACCGCCGCATCGGCGAAAACGAGCTCGCGACGATCGAGACCATCCATAATTTCGTCATCGCCCAGCACATCTATGCCTCTGAGGATCGGACTGGTTCTGGCATCTACGAGTATGCGCAGAAGCTGATCAGTTCGCCCGGCAAACGGGATGGGCTCTATTGGCAGGCCGGCCCCGGCGACGAGGACAGCCCGGCCGGCCCACTGATCGAGACCGCCGCCTTCGGCAAGGCCAAGCGCGGCGAGGGCTACTTCGGGTATCACTACCGGATATTGACGGGGCAGGGCGACAACGTGCTCGGCGGCAAGCAGAGCTACATCGTCAACGGTCACATGACGGCGGGCTTCGCGGTGATTGCCTGGCCGGTCAAGTACCGGGAGACAGGTGTGCAGACATTCATCGCCAATGGCATGAGTGTGATCTACCAGCGCGACCTCGGGCCGGAGACGGAGAAGAAGGCGGCGGCGATCAAGACCTTCAATCCCGACAACAACTGGTCGGTCGTGTCCGAATAGGCCGATACGCATTCGGGTGGCGGCTGTCCGAAACAACCGCCACCCGTCAAATCGATGCGCTCGTGCTGCCCCTCCCGGGGCTTTATTTGACCGGGGGTTCCCAGGTCAGGAACAGGCCGACATCGCCGGGCATGCCACCGGGGAAATCGATGATCATCGCCTTCAACCCATAGCCCTGCGGCTTGGCAAGCTGTTCGAACAGGTCGAGAAGCTCCTTCGCCTTGCCCTGAAGCGTCTTCTGCCATCCTGGAAGGCTGTTGTTGATGGCGCGGCCGCCGTCGTCGCAGAAGCTCGAGGGGAAGCTGTAGATCATCGCTTCGTACTTGCCATCCGCCGCGGCCTTCATGACGAGGCGCTTGATCATCGCGCGTTCCTTCTCGTCGATATGCTTGCGGAAGAAGTCCTCGACGAACTCGGCATGCTTTTCAGCTTCTCGCGCCTTGATCTTCTCGTCGCGCTCCATTTCGGCGATCTGGAGCTCAAGGGCGCGTTTGCGCAGTTCTTCGGCGCTGGCCATGGAATGGGGTGCGGATGTCTGCGTCGATGTCATCTCTACGTCCTCCAAGTTCATCCTCAGGGGATGATAGGGCGGATGGAGAAGCGAAGGCAGTATGATACGCGGGGGTGGCTGTAAGATACGGTATGTTACGGCTGCGGTCCGAAACGGCCTGGAAAAGGCTTCGAATGCGGGCCGTCGAGGTCGATCCGACTCCTGTTGCAGTGGTGTGACGGCTCCAATTCAGCCCGCCAAGGCCGATGTGCGTTACGGTAATATACGCTCCGTTCGCGCGACATCATGCCATCGTCCCGCCCGTCGATGTGACCAGTCAGGGACGGATAGGATGAAAAGATCAAGACGAGGGATTCTGATAACGGCCGTTGCGTGTGTCTCCATGGGCCTTGCCTGGGGAGCGTCGGCGCAGACCTTGAGCTATGCGGATGCGGTGACGAAGCTCGCAAGCGATTGCGGCTCCGACATCCAGAAACTGTGCAAGGGACTGAACCTCGGCAGCGGCCGCATCGCCGACTGCCTGCAGCAGAACGCGGCGAAGGTTTCGCCGAGCTGCAAGGCTTCGCTTGGTACCGTCTTCCAATCGATCACGACGCGCGAACAGGCGCAGACGGCCTATGAACGCGTCTGCCAGCGCGACATGTCGAAGAGCTGCAACGGCATCAAGGGCGACGGCTTCGTGCTTGCCTGCCTGATCAAGAAGCAGCCGCGCGTCAGCGACGAATGCAATCAGACAATCACCAATGCGGGATGGAGATGAGATGATGAAGCGGGTTCTTTCGAAAGCAATCATTCTCGCGGCGGCGGTTATCCTCGTTCCTGCCTTGGCATCGGCGCAGGAAGTGTCGCAGGAGCGCATCGTCAAGGGGCTCGGCAAGCTGACCTCTGCTGCGTCAGCCATCGATCTCGAGATCCTGCGGCAGGAGGCGATCAGCGGCGGCAGCAAGCAGATGTCGGAGCTGCCGAACTGGAAGCGCATCGCCAAGCTGCCGCAGATGGTGGTCGAGATCAATTTTGAGAACGATTCCGTTGCGATCCAGCCGAGTTCCTACCGCACGCTCGGCCTGCTTGCCGACGCGCTGCATCATCCGAACCTCTGGGACTATAAATTCCTGGTGGTCGGGCACTCAAGCTCTACGGGCGACGAGAAGCACAATCTCGATCTTAGCGAGCAGAGGGCGGCCGCCATCAAGGAAGCTCTATCCACGACCTTCGCGGTCGATCCGCAGCGGCTTTATGCTGTTGGCGTCGGCGAATACATGCCGATCCCGGGCACGGATACATCGGGATCGAACAACCGGCGCGTACAGCTGATCAATCTCGGCGTCTTCACGAAGAAATCCTGAGGTCGTCTTCAAGTCAGCCGGAAGCCTGTGAAATATTTCCCGTATGCGTCTGAAAGACACTGAATAAGAATAGATGAAACGACCCGCGTGGAGTGATCCGCGCGGGTCGTTTCATTTCGGGCAAGTTTCTTTGCTCAGCCGGGCATCTGGCCCATCCGGGACAGCGTGACGCCAGCTTCGGCCGTTATGGGTCGCCTCACGGTGTAAGCTGATACAATTCGGGATATACGCAATGTTGAACATCGTCGTACCAATGGCAGGGCATGGAAGCCGCTTCGCCAAGGCCGGCTATACTCTCCCCAAGCCACTTCTGCCTGTGCACGGCGTGCCGATGATCCGGCTGGTGATCGAAAACCTTCGCCCGTCGGTCGAGCATCGGTTCATCTTCATCTGCCAGGCCGCCCATATCAGGGAGCACGGGCTGGGCGAGAACCTGCGCGCCTGGGCGCCGGGCTGCGAGATCTTCCTCGTCGAGCAGGTGACAGAGGGGGCCGCCTGCACGGTGCTGCTCGCGCGCGACGAGATCGACAACGATCAGCCGATGATGATCGCCAATTGCGACCAGTATATCGACGTCGATATCGACGATTATCTTCGGGCCATGGGCGATCTCGACGGGATGATCATGACCATGACGGCGGATGATCCGAAGTGGAGCTTCGTTTCCTTCGGCGCCGATGGCTATATCGACAACGTCGTCGAGAAGCAGGTGATTTCCGACCACGCGACCGTCGGGATCTACAATTTCCGCAAGGGCTCGGACTTCGTTTCCTATGCGGACCGGATGATCGAGCGCGATTTCCGCGTCAACGGCGAGTTCTACGTGGCGCCGGTCTATAATTTCATGATCGAGGACGGCTCGAAGATCGGCGCCTATTCGATCGGCTCGGTGGATGCCGGCATGTACGGTCTCGGCGTGCCCGAGGATCTCACCCATTTCCAGAGCCTGCCTCTGTCCGTCGACGTGACGCGGTCGCTGGGTGCTTCTCTATGATCGAGGTTCTGAGCCATCGCGGCTACTGGAAGACGCCGGAAGAGAAGAACTCCGTCGAGGCCTTCGTTCGCTCCTTCTCGCTCGGCTTCGGCACGGAGACCGATGTGCGCGACAGCCAGGCGGACGGCGCGCCTTCGATCGTGATCTCGCACGACATTCCGCGCGGGGGAGAGATCTCCTTTGCCGAGCTGCTTCGGATTGCCAAGCAGTACGGCTCGCCGTTGCTGGCGCTGAACATCAAGGCCGATGGTCTGCACGACATGCTGGCCGAAGTGCTCTCGAGCGAAGGCTACAGCAATTACTTTCTGTTCGATGCGTCGGTTCCCGATCTCATCCAGGGCGTGAAGCGCAAGATGGTCTCGTTCACGCGTCTCAGTGAATATGAGCGCGAGGCGTCGCTCTATGACGACCCTGGCGTGACCGGCGTGTGGATCGACAACTTCCTGCCGGGGCGCTGGTATGACGCGGCGCTGATCGAGCGCATTCTCGCCGACGGCAAGCAGGCCACGCTGGTGGCGCCGGATCTTCACGGTCGCCACGACGAATATGAACCATTTCTCCAGTGGCTGGTGTCTTCGGGGCTCAACGAGCGGGACGGGCTTTCCGTCTGCACCGACTTTCCGGAGCGCGCGCAACTGATTTTGACAGGCCGGGACGCAGCATGACCACGCTTAAGGCGATTATCTTCGACATGGACGGCGTGCTGATCGACGCACGCGAATGGCACTATGAGGCGCTCAACCGGGCGCTCGAGCTCTTCGGATACACCATTCCGCTGCACGAGCACCTGACGATCTTCGACGGCTTGCCGACACGGCGCAAGCTCGAGATCCTGACAACGACGCGCGGGCTTCCCGAGGCGCTGCACGGGTTCATCAACGAGATGAAACAGCTCTACACGACCGAGATGATCCACACCAAGTGCAAGCCGACCTTCAAGCAGGAATACGCGCTGGCGCGGCTGCGAGAAGACGGTTACCGGCTCGCCGTGGCGTCGAACTCGATCAAGAGCACGGTGTCGCTGATGATGTCGCGAGCCGCACTCGACGGTTATCTCGAGTTCCAGCTGAGCAACGAAGACGTCAAGCACGGCAAGCCGAGCCCGGAAATCTACGTCAAGGCGATCACCATGATGGGCCTGACGCCCGAGGAATGCCTGATCGTCGAGGACAACGAGAACGGTATCAAGGCGGCCAAGGGTTCCGGCGCGCATGTCATGGTGGTGAACGATATCGCGGATGTGAACTATCCTGCGATCACCGAGACCATTCGAAAAATCCACGGTTGATGAGCTTGCGATGAATATTCTGATCCTGATAGCCGGCGAGCCTCGCATCCAGGCGATGGAAGCCTATCCGACCGCGCTGGTGGAAATCAACGGCGTACCGCTGGTGCAGCGGCAGCTGGCCGAATGCGCCAAGATCGACGGCCACCGCATCATCGTGGCCATGCAGAAGAAGGACCTGGCGCGCTACCATCTCGACGAGGTCGTGCGCCTGCTGTCGCCGGAGGCCGCGGTGGTCTCGGTCGAGGACAAGACCGAAGGGGCGGCCTGCACGGCGCTGCTCGCCGCCGGTTACATCGACAACGACGAGCCGCTGCTGATCATCAACGGCGACGAATTCCTGACCGTTCCTTTCGACGGGGTGATCCAGAACTTCGTGGAGCGCGAGCTCGATGGCGGAACGATAACCTTCAAGTCGGTGCATCCGCGCTATTCCTTCGTCCGGCTCGACGAGCAGAACATGGTGGTCGAGGCGGCCGAGAAGCATCCGATCAGCGACAATGCGACGGCCGGCTTCTACTATTTCCGGCAGGGACGCGATTTCGTGCGCGCGGCGAAGAACGCGATCCGCAAGGACGCCCGGCACAACAACATGTTCTATGTCTGCCCCGTCTATAACGAGATGGTGCTCGAGGGGAAGAAGATCGGGATCTTCCCGATCAACGCCAAGGACTTCCACCCGATCAAGTCGGATCGCCAGCTGATCGAGCTGTCCGTCACCGAAGGTGACAAATGAGCGAGAAGCCACTCACCCTCAACGACATGATCGGCGGCTGGTTCATTGGCGACTTCGACCCCACCGTCGTCAAGACGGATGCGTTCGAGGTCGGCGTGAAGCATTACGTCGCCGGCGACAAGGATGCGGCGCATTATCACAAGATCGCGCGCGAGATCACGCTCGTCGTCTCCGGCACGGTGCGGATGATCGACCAGGTGTGGGAAGCGGGAAGCATCATCGATATCGAGCCCGGCAAGGTCAACCAGTTCGAGGCGCTGACCGATGCGACGGTGACGGTCGTGAAGATCCCGAGCGCAAAGAACGACAAGTATCTGGTCTGATCTACCTGAAGAAGGGCGTTCGCGGATGGTTTCGCGGGCGCTATACTCGGAAGACAGTGCTATAAAACAAGAACGCCCGCATCGNNCGATGCGGGCGTTCTTGTTTGACTGCTTGCGCGTTATTCCGCGCGGATTTCGTGCAGAACCATTCCGGTGCTGCCTGCCATGCTGGTCAGCCGCGGCCGGTTGAAGACCGTGTAGAGCGGGTTGACGCATTCGGGGTTCGCGAACAGCGTGTTGGTATCGAAGTAACCGTCCTCGATGAACTTCAGATTGTCGTGCATCGTGCGGAGGTAATAGTACATCATATGCAGGTGGCCGCGGCCGGCCAGCTGGTTCATGATCAGCGCGTTATGGAAGGCTGGAATGGCGGCCTTGCCGATCACGTGGATGGCATCGCCGACACGGCGGTGATCGCGCCAGTAGTCGCGATATTCTCTCCAGGTGAAGTGGATGCTGTTCATGTCGATCTTCAGGTTCCAGGCGTCGAACGGCTTCTTGAAAGCCAGATCGAAGCGGACCACGACAAGCGCGTCGTATTCGGTCTTCTGGAAGACGTGCTTCAGCGCTTCCTTGTAGGTCTCGGCCTGCGAACTGCCGTTGGGGTCGAGCAAGATCAGTTCGCATGGCGCGAATTTTTCCTGCAGCTCGGCCAGCGCCGGGCTTTCATATGTCGCCAGATAGACGGTTGCATCAGGGTTCTTCGCGCGGATGGGCGCGATCACGTTCTCAAGCAAGGACGTGGCGTTGTCCCGCCCGTCCATCGGCAGGCCGAAACGATCCTTCTCAAGAAAGTTATGGCCTCTAATCAATATAGACAGTCGCATTCTGGTCGTCCCTATCACCCATATAGCTCCATGAACGCTATTTTACTTGTGCCGGGCTTGCTTCGGGCGCGAATCGGTGTGCGCTGCAGCATTCTTACCGCCCGCCCAGGTCCGATTGGCGGGAATGGCCCAAAAATGGTTGGAAATTGTTGACGGTGGGCGGGGCTATGCTGCTGGAGCAACGCGCCGACATTTATTATCCGACGCTTCGAATCATCATGTAACTTGCTGCTTCATGATGATTTTGCGTTATTTCTATAATATTTCTAATAGCTCATCTTGCGATTAATGAAGCAAAACATGTTTGGGGAGGGTTTTTTCTCCTTCCTGTTCTATCATTTTGATGGGATGCGGTAAGTCCTGTTTGGTGTGGGTGATCATTGTTGCAATCGCCAGTCGACTGTCCGGTTTCGGCTTAAAAAAATACGTAGTGTGCCAATTGCATCTAAAAAAATGGCGATTTAAACTTCCGGCGACCGAATCTGTAACAAGAGTGCAGCTCAGCTACAGTCGACGTTAACTCGAAATTAAAGACTGCCGAATAAGAGTTTTACTGCTCGCGATAGCTCTGCCGAGGGGCGCGGTTGGCCGGTGGGTCCATGATGGACGCTGGTAAATGGTGCTGGGGGTTAAGAATTTCGCGTTCACTGGCGTAGGGATCAGAGCCGCTTTGGCTCTGGGCGCATGATGCCCTCCTTTTGCGCTGGCTCGTCCGAGCCATGTTTAGTTTGACCCAATTTTGTTCCGACAGGAAACCCGGATCGTTGATGCCGACGACGCCGTGTGGCTGGCTTAAGTGCGGCTGCGCGCGTCTGACCGACGAAGCGGGATGATGTCTTTTGATCAGCTAACGCGAGGGGCGCTCGTCCATGACTTCCATTGTAACTTCTCTGACCGTCAATCAGATCCGGGCGCTGTCGACGACCGCGATCGCGAACCTGACATCCGATGACGTGGCACAGCTCACGACAACGCAGATCAAGGCACTGAGCTCCACGCAGCTCGGCGCGATCGAAACCCAGGACTTCGTTGCTCTTTCCTCCCAGCAGATGAGCGCCGTAACGGCGACCGCGCTGGTTGGCCTCAAGCTCGAGCAGCTGGCAGTTCTTTCCACGGCACAGCTCGGCGGCTTCACCACCGCGCAGGTCGCCGCTCTCTCCACCACTGAAGTCGCGAACCTCTCGTCCGAGCAGATCGGCGCTCTTTCGACCGGCCAGGTTGCCGCTCTTACCTCCAAGCAGATCGCTGCGATGGGTACGGAAGACGTCGCTGCCTTCACGACCGGCCAGATCGCCGTTTTGAAGACCACGCAGCTCGGTGCGCTCTCCTCCGCACAGATCGCCAACCTTTCCACGGACCAGGTCGCTGCGTTCACCTCCTCGCAGGCCGCTGCACTGACCTCGGTTCAGCTTGGCGCCATCTCCTCCGACGGCATCGCTCTGTTCTCGACCGACGAGATCGCGGCCATCAGCACCAAGGCTCTCAGCGGCCTTACCACCGATAGCATGGCAGCGCTCAACAGCGACCAGATCATCGCGCTCAAGACCAGCCAGATCGCTCTTCTCAGCAGCTCCCAGTTCGGCGCGCTGAATTCCGATCTTCTCGGTGTTCTCACCGGCGCGCAGATTGGCGCTCTCGGCTCCAAGCAGCTTGCTTCGCTCTCCACCGACGTCATCGCATCGCTCTCGACCGACCAGATCGTCGCGCTGAAGACGACACAGGTCGCGGCCCTCACCACCGACCAGCTCGCAGCACTCGACGTCAACCAGGTCGGCGCATTCAGCTCCTCGCAGACCGCTGTTCTCTCTTCCGCACAGTTCGGCGCGCTGACCACCGAAGACATCGCGACCTTCACCACCGACGAGATCGCCGCCATCAGCACCAAGACGCTGGCCGGCTTCTCGACCGCGACGCTCGCAGCCCTCGACACCACGCAGTTCGCAGCGCTCAAGTCCAGCCAGATCGCTCTCTTGACCACCTCGCAGGTCGCATCGCTGGGTTCGGAGAAGGTCGCAGCGCTCAAGAGCGACCAGGTCGTCGCCCTGACCTCGAAGCAGCTTGCAGCTCTCACCACCGATAATGTCGCCGCTCTCAGCACCGACAACGTTGCCGCCATGAAGACGGGCCAGATCGCCGCTCTGAACAACGGCCAGATCGGCGCAATGTCTTCCGAGCAGATCTCCGCACTCACCAGCGCCCAGATCGGTGCGATGACCTCGTCGGAACTCGCTGCCCTCAGCACCGACGACATCGCGACCTTCACGACCGACGAAATCGCAGCGATCAGCACCAAGGCTCTCTCCGGCCTGTCGGCCGACGCCATCGGCGCTCTGAAAAGCGACCAGGCTATCGCCCTGAAGTCGAGCCAGATCGCTCTGCTCAGCACCGGCCAGATCGCCGCGCTCAGCACCGACAATGTCGCTCTCCTGACCAGCGACCAGGTCGGCGCCCTGAACTCCAAGCAGATCGGAGCGCTCACCGCTGACGAAATCGGCGCGCTCACGACCGACAATATCGCTATCCTCAAGACCACGCAGGTCGCGGCGCTCAGCTCGGCACAGATCACTGCGATGTCGTCCGACCAGGTCAAGGCCCTGACCAGCAGCCAAATCGGCGTCCTCAGCTCCGCACAGCTCGGCGCAATGTCGACGGATGGCGTCGGCTCGTTCACCACGGATGAAATCGCCTCCATCAGCTCCAAGGCTCTGACGGGTCTCTCCACCGACGACGTTGCTGCACTGAGCAGCGACCAGATCGTTGCGCTGAAGTCCAGCCAGATCGCCCTTCTGAGCAGCGCTCAGCTCGGCGCCATCTCCACCGACAACATCGCTCTCCTGAAGAGCGACCAGGTCGGCGCCCTGACCTCCAAGCAGATCTCCGGTCTCTCCAGCGACGCTGTTGCCGCTATCTCGACCGACAACGTCGCAATTCTGAAGACGGCACAGATCGCCTCCCTGACGACGGCTCAGATCGGCTACCTCTCGACCGATCAGGTCAAGGCCCTGACGAGCGTACAGGTCGGCTCCCTGACGGCCGGCCAGGTCGGCGCGATGTCGAGCGACGACATCAAGACGTTCACGACCGACGAAATCGGTGCGATCAGCACCAAGGCCATCGCACAGCTGTCCACCGACAGCCTCGCTGCGCTGGATAGCGATCAGGTCAAGGCTCTGAAGTCGACCCAGATCGCGCTTCTGACCACCAGCCAGGTTGCATCGCTGACGACGGATCAGGTGGCTGCTCTCGGCAGCGACCAGGTCGGTGCCCTGAACTCCAAGCAGATCGCCGCTCTCTCGACGGATGAACTTGCTGCCCTGACGACCGACAATGTCGCCATCCTGAAGACGACGCAGATTGCCTCGCTGAGCAGCCTGCAAATCGACGCGATGACGTCCGACCAGGTCAAGGCTCTGACCAGCACGCAGGTCGGCGCACTGACCTCCGGTCAGCTGCATGCTCTGTCGAGCGAGGACATCGCGACCTTCAGCACCGACGAAATCGCTGCGATCAGCACGAAGGCTTTCTCGGGTCTCACCACGGAAGCGGTCAACGGCCTCAGCAGCGACCAGGTCGTTGCTCTGAAGTCCAGCCAGATCTCAGCCATGGGCACCATCCAGCTCAACGCGCTGACGACCGACAACATCACCAAGCTGCTGAGCGACCAGATCCTGGCGCTGAGCACCAGCCAGCTCGCTTCGCTGTCGACGGATGACGTTGCCGCGATCTCGACCGACAATGTCGGTCTCTTGAAGAGCACGCAGGTAGCGGCACTGACGACGGCTCAGATCGACGCCATGTCCACCGATCAGGTCAAGGCACTGACGACCGGTCAGGTCGCGGTTCTGACGGCTGCCCAGATCGGTGCAATGTCGAGCGACGACATCCAGACGTTCTCGACCGACGAAGTCGGCGCGATCAGCACGAAGGTCATCGCACAGCTCTCCACCGACAGCCTCGAAGCTTTGGATACGGTGCAGTTCGCCGCCCTGAAGTCGAGCCAGGTGGCGCTGCTCACCACCAGCCAGGTCGCATCGCTTTCGACCGACAAGATGGTTGCAATGGGTAGCGATCAGCTCGGCGCCCTGAGCTCCAAGCAGATCGCCGCTCTGACCACGGATGACATCGCCGTCATCTCCACGGATAACGTCGCACTTCTGAAGACCGGCCAGATCGCGGCCATGACCACCGACCAGCTCAATGCGCTGACGGCTGATCAGGTCACGGCACTGACCGCCGACCAGATCGGTGCAATGTCCTCGACCCAGCTCGCGGTCATGACCACCGACGACATCACCTCGTTCTCGACCGATGAAATCGCGGCCATCAGCACCAAGGCACTTGCCGGTCTGAGCACCGCCGATGTCAACGCGCTGACGAGCGACCAGGTGAAGGCTCTGAAGTCGAGCCAGATCGCTCTGCTCAGCACCGGCCAGATCGCCGCGCTGTCCACCGACAACGTCGCTCTTCTGAGCAGCGAACAGGTCGGCGCCCTGAACTCAAAGCAGATCGCGGCACTGTCCACGGACGAAGTCGCGGCACTCAGCACCGACAACATCGCCCTGCTGAGCTCGGGCCAGGTTTCCGCTCTGAACAACACGCAGATCGGCGCCATGACCTCCGACCAGATCAAGGCCCTGACCAGCGGTCAGGTCGGTGTTCTGACCGCCGACGAGTTCGCTGCAATGTCCACCGATGACATCGCGACCTTCTCGACCGACGAAATCGCGGCGATCAACACCAAGATCATCGCGGCTCTGTCGACAGACACGCTTGAAGCGCTTGACACGAACCAGTTCGCTGCGCTCACCACCGGTCAGGTGGCACTGCTCAGCACCTCTCAGATCGCGTCGCTCACGACCGATAAGGCAGGTGCCCTCAGCAGCGACCAGATCGGCGCTCTGACAGCAAAGCAGATCGCGGCAATCAGCGCTGCTGACGTTGCGGTTCTGTCCACCGACAACGTGGCGCTGCTGAAGACCGACCAGGTGGCCGCTCTCACCACGGCGCAGATCACGGCGATGTCGTCGGATCAGATCAAGGCCCTGACCAGCACCCAGATCGGCGTGCTGAACTCGGCCCAGCTCGGCGCCATGTCGACCGATGGTGTCTCGTCCTTCACGACAGACGAGATCGCCTCGATCAGCACCAAGGCGCTGACCGGCCTGAGCACTGACGATATCAGCGTGCTGAGCAGCGATCAGTTCAAGGCTCTGAAGACCGGCCAGATCGCCCTGTTGACGACCGGCCAGCTTGCCGCGATCAAGACCGACAACATCGCTCTCCTGTCTTCGGATCAGGTCGGTGCGCTGACGGCGGTCCAGGTCAAGGGGCTGACCACCGACGAAGTCGCGGCTCTCACCACCGACAACGTCGCTGTGCTCAAGTCGACCCAGGTCTCTTCGTTGACCACGGACCAGATCACCGCCATGACGTCGGATCAGGTCAAGGCACTGACGAGCGGTCAGATCGCGGTTCTCACCGCCGCCCAGATCGGCGCGATGGATACGGACGATATCGGCTCGTTCTCCACCGACGAGATCGCGGCCATCAGCACCAAGGCTATCACGGAACTCTCCGCGGCCAGCATTGAGGCAATGAGCACCGATCAGTTCAAGGCTCTGACGACGAACCAGATCGCGCTTCTGACCACCAGCCAGATCGCCTCGCTGTCGACCGACAAGATGGTCGCCATGAGCACCGATCAGCTCGGTGTCCTGACCGCCAAGCAGGTCGCGGCGCTCAGCACCGACGATATCGCGGTCCTGACCACGGATCAGGTCGCTGGCCTGAAGACCGGCCAGGTGGTTTCGCTGACGACGGCCCAGATCGAGGCAATGACCTCCGATCAGGTTCAGGCCTTCACCAGCAGCCAGATCGCGGTGATGAGCTCGGCGGAGATTGCCGCGATGTCCAGCGAGGACATCTCGACCTTCACGACCGACGAAATCGCGGCGATCAGCAACAAGGCTCTGGCCGGACTGCAGACCGAAGACATCGCGGCCATGAACAGCGACCAGCTGGGCGCCTTCACCTCGACGCAGGTGCCGGCTCTGAACTCGGCCCAGGTCGACGCGGTTCTCGCAGCCTACGCAGCGCTGAACCCGTAAGCCGGAACCAAACCGAAATAAGGACGCCGCCCGATCACATCGGGCGGCGTTTTGCGTTTTGGCAGATCGAGCCAGACAGCCTTGATTTCAGGCGTTCTGCACAGTTTCGCGGGCCAATCAGCCAGCCCGACGCAAGCTCTATCCGATAGCAAGGAGCCCGACGCTTTCGTGCGTCTGTTGACACCAGGCCATCCGGCCGCCTTGCCGTAGGACGTCCATGAACGCGAACACCGCCATTGCATCGAGCCAAGTCTCTCCAATCGCAAACATTTTGGAGCAGGCACGCCATCAACGCCTGTCGCTTGGCGACCTGATCGCCATCGCGGAAGGTCTCGCGAACGCCGATCAACGGCAGCAGGCGGCCGAGCTCTACAAGACATGGATCGCGTTCAATGACAGCAATCCGTTGCTGCATCTCGCCTATTTCAACTATTCCGTGGTATCGCGTAATGCCGGCGACGTGGCCGGCGCGATCAGCGCGCTGCGTGCCTGCCTGAAGATCGATCCGCGTTTTGGCCCGGCGCATATCAACCTCGGCCGTGCGCTTGAGGATTGCGGTCTCGGCCATCAGGCCGTCGAGCAATGGCGCAGCTATGTCGAGATGACCAGCGACATCACCAGCGAGCGCATCGAGCATCGCCTGATGACGCTTCAGCATATCGGCCGCGTTCTCGAAGGCGGCAACGTGCTGGAGGCTGCCGAAACCACGCTGTGGCAGGCGATCGAGCTGCAGCCGAACCGGCCGGAAGCCGGACAGCACTGGACGTCGCTGCGCCAGCGGCAGTGCAAGTGGCCGATCCTGACACCGTCGATTCACGTCAGTGCCCGCCAGCTGCTCGATGCCATGTCGACGCTGACGCTTTCCTGCTACGCCGACGACCCGCTCTATCAGCTGGCCAAGGCCTATCGCTACAACAAGACGCTCGTTGGTCGCCCGAACCTTTCCGCCTTCCCGCGCAAGCCTGCTCGCGTGAAGACGGGCACCGGCCAGCGCCTGCGCGTCGGCTATGTCTCGTCGGATCTGCGCGATCACGCCGTCGGCTTCGCGCTCAGCGAAGTGCTGGAGCTGCACGACAAGACGACGGTCGAGATCTTCGGTTATTACTGCGGTGAGCCGCGCACCGGTGACGCGACGCAGGAGCGCATCAAGGCGGCCGTCGATGGCTGGCGCGATATCAGCACGCTCAGCGACACCGATGCCGCCAACCTGATCCGCAAGGACGAGATCGATATCCTGATCGACGTCAACGGTTACACCAAGCATGCCCGCACGAAGCTGTTCGCCTATCGTCCGGCGCCTGTCATCGTCAATTTCTGCGGCTATCCCGGTTCGATGGGTAGCCCCGTGCACCAGTACATGATCGCCGACGAGACGATCGTGCCCGTCGAAAACGAGATCTACTATACGGAAAAGGTTCTGCGGATCGCCTGCAACCAGCCGATCGACCGCAAGCGGGTGATCGCGGCGCAGCCGACGCGCGCGCAGGCCGGTCTGCCTGACGATGCTTTCGTCTTCGCCTGCTTCAACGGCATGCAGAAGATCAGCGAGCCGTGCTTCGCGCGCTGGATGACGATCCTGGCTGCGACGCCGGGCAGCGTGCTCTGGCTGCTCGCGGCAGACGATGCCGTGAACGACCGCCTCGTGCAGGCCGCCGTCAAGGCCGGCATCGATGCCACGCGGATCATCTTCGCGCCGAAGGCGGCGAACGCGCATCATCTGGCGCGCATTGCGCTTGCCGATCTCTTCCTCGACACCTTCCCCTACGGCGCCCATTCGACCGCGGGCGACGCGATCACCATGGGTCTGCCGGTGCTCACGGTCCCGGGCAAGAGCTTTGCCTCGCGCTTCTGCAACAGCATCGTGGCCGCCGCCGGCGTGCCGGAGCTTGCCTGCAGCGGGCCTGATGATTACGTCAAGCGCGCCATTGGCTTCTTCAAGGATCGTGCGAGCCTGGCGGCCATTCGCCAGTCGCTGAAGGACAAGCGCGAGGGCAGTGCGCTGCGCGATATTCCGGGTCTCGCCCGTCGTCTGGAACAGCTGTTCTGGCAGATGCAGGGCGAAGCCGAGCGCGGCGAAACGCCGACGCCTGACCTCAGCAACCTCGAGGCCTATTACGAGATCGGCGCCGAGCTGGTGCAGACGCTCAGCGAGTTCGAGGACGATGCGAGCTATCGTCGCCACTACCGCGAGAAGCTCGCGCAGTGGAACGACTACGCGCCGCTCGCCATCGATACGCGCCTGTGGACGGAGCCGACGGCTTAACGCTGCCGGTCCATCGCTCAAGGGGTTTCAACTTGCCGCAAGGCCACAGGCAACGGGTGCTTTAGAGAATGCAGGGGAATGGAAAGATCGTGATCGTCGGCGCCGGATTGTCGGGCGCCGTGATCGGGCGGGAACTGGCGCTGGCGGGGCACAAGGTCGAGATCCTTGATGCCCGCGACCATATCGCCGGCAACTGCCACACCGAGCGCGACGCCGATACCGGCGTGATGGTGCATGTCTACGGGCCGCACATCTTCCATACCGACGATGCCGAGGTCTGGGACTACGTCAACGGCTTCCAGACCTTCATGCCCTACAAGAACCGGGTGAAGACGACGAGCAAGGAACGCGTCTATTCGCTGCCGGTCAATCTGCACACGATCAACCAGTTCTTCGGCAAGACGCTGCGCCCGGATGAGGCGAGGGCATTCATCGAGGAGCAGGCGGACAAGACGATCACCGATCCGCAGACCTTCGAAGAGCAGGCCATGCGCTTCGTCGGCAAGGATCTCTACGAGGCCTTCTTCAAGGGTTATACCGAGAAGCAATGGGGCTGCTCGCCGACCGAGCTGCCCGCCTCGATCCTGAAGCGACTGCCGGTGCGCTTCAACTACGACGACAACTACTTCTTCCATAAATTCCAGGGCATGCCTGAGAATGGCTATACCGACATGATCGGCCGCATTCTCGACCATCCAAATATCACGGTGAAGCTGAGCACGCGGTTCGAGCGTGCAGAGCATGCAGATGCCAGCCATGTCTTCTATTCCGGCCAGCTCGACGGCTATTTCGACTATGAGGCGGGGCGTCTCGGCTACCGGACGCTTGATTTCGAGCGCTTCAGCTATGATGGCGATTATCAGGGCTGCGCGGTCATGAACTACGGCGACGCCTCGGTGCCGTTTACCCGGATCACCGAGCACAAGCACTTCTCTCCTTGGGAGGAGCATCAGGGTTCGGTCTGCTACCGCGAGTTCTCGCGCGCCTGCGGGCCTGATGACATTCCCTACTATCCGATCCGGATGGTCGAGGAGAAAGAGCAGCTGGCGCAATATGTTACGCGTGCCGAGAAGGAAGAGGGCGTCACCTTCGTCGGCCGCCTCGGCACCTATCGCTATCTCGACATGGACGTGACGATCCGCGAGGCGCTCGACACGGCGCGGCTCTATCTCTCGACTCTGTCAGAGAGCGCCCGCATGCCGGCCTTCCTGCATCGTCCGGTCTGACCGGAACATCATCGTCGTTATTGCGAAAGGCGCTGGCTGCAAGGCTGGCGCCTTTCTCGTTTCCGGTGTCGAATTTCGACCAAGCAGCGTTCGATCCGACAAGACAAGCGTCCATTAGACAATCACATATTGGTGAATTGGCAGTCGCAGCTTGCCCGGAAGGCGGGTTTGGCTTTCGTATAGCGTTGTATTCGCTTGAATATATTGCTCTGCTGATGCGCCGGCCGGCGCTTTGGCGAGAGCGAGGTATTTCGAGTGTGGCACGTAACAAAATGGCTGCGCCGCCCGTACTTGCTGTCAGACACACTTCATACCGTCGAGGAGACCACGAGATGATGAATAGACGCAGACTGCTCTTCAGTGCCGGCCTTGCCGCGATCGGCCTGCTGCTTGTTCTCGGTCGTTCGAAGGTTTCGGCCGCTGAGACCTTTCCCGTCACCCATACGGATGCCGAGTGGAAGAAGATGCTGACAGCGGATCAATATGCCGTTCTGCGCGAGGAGGGGACCGAGCGCCCCTTCACCAGCGCCCTGCTTCACGAAGAGCGCAAGGGCAACTTCGCCTGCGCCGGCTGCGGTCAGGACGGCTTTGCATCCGCGACCAAATTCGACAGCGGCACGGGATGGCCGAGCTTCTGGGCGCCGCTTGACACAAAGGTCGTCGGCACGACGCGCGACACGCAGTTCGGCATGGTGCGCGAGGCGGTTCATTGCGGCCGCTGCGGCGGGCATCTCGGGCATGTCTTCGACGACGGGCCGCAACCAACCGGCCTGCGCTACTGCCTGAACGGTGTCGCTTTGACATTTCATCCGGCTTCGGCCTGATCAACGGGACCTGACATGATCCTCTTCATTCTCGCTTATCTCGGCGGCGTGCTGACCATCGTCAGCCCCTGCATCCTGCCGGTGCTGCCGTTCGTCTTCGCGCGCGCCGGCCAGCCGTTTCTGCGCAGCACGCTGCCGATGCTTGTCGGCATGGCCGCGACGTTTGCGGCCGTTGCGACACTGGCGGCGCTCGGCGGAGGCTGGGCGGTGCAGGCGAACGAGTATGGCCGCTATGCGGCGCTTGTCTTGCTCGCCGTCTTTGGTGTCATTCTGCTATTCCCGGCCCTGTCCGATTATCTGACGCGGCCGCTGGTATCGCTCGGGGCGCGGCTGTCGCAATCGGCCGATCGAGGCTCCCGCAGCGGCGGATCGACCGTTGCGGCGTCGGCCTTGCTCGGTGTTGCCACGGGGCTGCTCTGGGCACCCTGCGCCGGCCCGGTTCTCGGGCTGATCCTGACGGGGGCTGCGTTGCAGGGAGCGAGCGTCGGCACGACGTTGCTGCTGCTCGCCTACGCTTTGGGTGCCGCGACGTCGCTGGCACTGGCGCTGCTGATTGGCGGGCGGGTGTATCAGGCGATGAAGCGGTCGCTCGGCGTCGGTGAGTGGGTGCGTCGCGGGCTTGGCGTTGCCGTTCTGGCCGCTGTGGTGGCGATCGGTCTAGGCCTCGATACCGGTTTCCTCACGCAGGCCTCGCTGGCCAGCACCGGGACGCTGGAGCAGAGCCTGATCGACAAGCTGCATCCGCAGCAGCAGACGGCTGAGAATACCGCCTCAGTCGTCATGAAGGGCGACGCCATGATGAGCGGAAGCAACCAGATGATGATGTCCGGCAACGCTCCGGCCATGATGTCAGGCAACAATGCGATGATGGCCGGCTCGAACGCGATGATGATGAAGGGCGGGCCGAAGAAGGCTGCCGCTGAAGCGCTTCCGGTCGAAGGAACGATGCCGTCGCTGGATGGCGCCGTACAGTGGCTCAATTCACCGCCGCTCTCGGCGCAGTCGCTCAAGGGCAAGGTCGTCCTCGTCGATTTCTGGACCTATTCCTGCATCAACTGCCTGCGCGCCATTCCCTATGTCCGCGCCTGGGCGGAGAAGTACAAGGATCAGGGGCTGGTGGTGATCGGCGTGCATGCGCCGGAGTTCGCATTCGAGAAGAACATCGACAACGTCAAGAAGGCGATCGGCGATCTCAAGATCACCTATCCTGTCGCCATCGATAACGACTACGCCATCTGGCGCGCCTTCGAAAACCAGTATTGGCCGGCGCATTATTTCATCGATGCCGAGGGCAGGGTGCGCCATCATCACTTCGGCGAGGGGGATTACGACGGTTCCGAGCGGGTGATCCAGCAGCTTCTGGCGGAGGCGGGCAAAACCAACGTCGCCGCCGATATGGTCGACGTCAAGGCGACCGGTGCCGAAGCCGCATCGAACCAGGCGGATGTGCAATCGCCGGAAACCTATGTCGGCTGGCAGCGTTCCGAGAACTTCGTCGACCAGAAAGGCACGGTCAACGACGCAGCCCATACCTATGTCGCGGCGACACCGCGGCTCAACGAATGGGGCCTGACGGGCAACTGGACTGTTGGTTCCGAGCAGGCCGCGTTGAACGACAAGGACGGCAGTATCTACTACCGCTTCCATGCCCGCGATCTGCATCTGGTGCTTGGTCCGGGTGCCGATGGCAAGCCGGTGCGCTTCCAGGTGACCCTCGACGGCAAGCCGCCCGGTGACGGGCATGGGGCCGATACCGATGCCGATGGCAACGGCACTGTGACCGCGCAGCGGCTCTACCAGCTCATCCGCGAGCCGGGCGCCGTTGGCGATCACACATTCGAAATCCGCTTTCTTGATCCCGGCGTACAAGCCTACGCCTTCACCTTCGGTTGATAGGAGACCATCATGGCTGATCATAAGGGCATGACTGACCACAAGGGCATGACTGATCATAAGGGTTCGACTACACGGCGCTCGATGCGCATCGTCGCCTTTGGTGCGGCGGGCGTGCTGGCCGCGGGGCTGGCGATGTATTTCACGCCGTCATCGGCCGAAGAGGCGCGGGTCATTCCGGCGCCTGTTCTGGACGAACCGGCCGGCGGTGGCAGCGAGACCGCGACCTTTGCCGGCGGTTGCTTCTGGGGCGTGCAGGGCGTGTTCCAGCATGTGAACGGCGTGAAAAGCGCGACGTCGGGCTATGCCGGCGGCTCCAAGAATACCGCGCAGTACGAAACGGTAAGCGGCGGCGATACCGGCCATGCCGAGTCCGTCAAGGTCGTGTTCGACCCGAGCAAGGTCAGCTACGGCCGGCTGCTGCAGATCTACTTCTCCGTTGCGCACGATCCGACGCAGCTGAACCGTCAGGGGCCCGATACCGGCACGCAATATCGCTCGGCGATCTTCCCCGCCAACGATGAGCAGGCCAAGGTGGCCAAGGCCTATATCAGCCAGCTGAACCAGGCACGGGTTTTCGACGCGGCCATCGTGACGAAGATCGAGCCGGGCAAGAGCTTCTATCCCGCGGAGGGGTATCATCAGGACTTTCTGACGAACAATCCGACCTATCCCTATATCGTCATCAACGATCTGCCGAAGGTCGCCGCGCTGAAGCAGCTGTTCCCGAGGGATTACAGCGAAAAGCCGGTGCTGGTGGCGGCCTCCGGGTCGAACTAAGGATCGCCTGACGCGAACAGCAACGCCCGCTCGGTTTCGAGCGGGCGTTTTGCGTTCAACCGCGCCTTGTCAACTCATTATACCTGAGTAGAAAATTCCAGAAATACCGAATTTTACGCGATAAATATCGCGCCAAAGTTTGCACATGTGCAAAATAGTTCTCGCTTTCATCTAAAATGGAACCAGTTTTCACCTCAGGGCGCTTGTCACCTGAGGCAAGCGGGCGTACGGCGCTAGCGTCACATTGCCCTGCGCTGAATTGACGCTTCAGCAACACTCGGTGGCTGCCTCCCACAGCCACAAAGGAGCCAATCATGAGAGACCTCCCGGGCCTGCCGTCCCGCAGAAGCTTCCTGAAAGCTTCCGCGGCGACCGCGGCTATTGCCGGTATCGCCGTTGGAGCGAAAGCCGAACAGAAACCCGAACCCGTCGCGCTCACCGAATACAAGCCGGACTGTCTTCAGCCCACGGAGTGGGCCTTCGTCATGGCTGCGGTCGCCAGACTGATTCCGTCGGAGGGCGATGGCCCCGGCGCGATCGAGACGCGCGTTCCCGTTTTCATCGACAAGCAGCTTGCCGGCGATTACGGCAAGGCGTCGGATTGGTACATGGTCGGCCCCTATGAGCCGGCGGCGAGCCCGCTGCGCGGCTGGCAGACCCCGCTCAACCCGCTGGAGATCTACCAGCAGGCGATCCCGCTGTTCGACGAATGGTGCAAGACCACCCACGGCAAGATCTTCGCCGAGCTTGACGCGGCAACGCAGGACAAGGCGCTCACCTCGCTCCAGAAGGACGAGATGAAGATCAAGCCTGAATTGCGCGAGTTCTTCTCGATCCTGCTCGCCAACACCAAGGAAGGTTACTTCTCCGACCCCATGTATGGCGGCAACCATGGCATGGCTGCCTGGAAGTATATCGGCTTCCCCGGCGCGCGCGGCTCCTACAAGGAGTGGGTCGGAAAGCATAACGTCAAGTATCCGCTTGGCCCCGTCTCGATCTCCGGCGAAAGGGGCTAACGATCATGGCACGCACAGAAAAGAAAAAAGACGTCGTTCTCGTCGGTTTCGGCTGGACGGGCGCGATCATGGGCATCGAGCTTGCCAATGAAGGCCTCGAGGTTCTGGCGCTGGAGCGCGGTCACGACCAGGCGACCGTTCCCGACTTCCAGTACCCGAACATGATCGACGAGCTGAAGTACGGCATTCGTTACGGCATGATGGAAAAGCCGGCGAACACGACCGTCACCATTCGCCGTTCGCTGGATGAGACCGCGCTGCCTTACCGCAGCCTCGGCACCTTCCTGCTCGGCACCGGTGTCGGCGGCGCCGGCACGCACTGGAACGGTCTCAACTGGCGTCCGATGCAGTCGGAATACCGCCTGAAGTCCTACGTGACCGAAAAGTTCGGGGCAGGCGTCATGACCGAGGACATGACGATCCAGGACTATCCGATGACCTACGAAGAGCTCGAGCCGCATTTCGATCGCTTCGAGAAGGTCGCGGGTATTTCCGGCCAGGCCGGCAACGTCAACGGCAAGATCGTCGAGGGCGGCAACCCGTTCGAGGCGCCGCGTTCCAACGACTATCCGATGCCGGCCATGCCGTCGACCTGGGATGGCGTGAAGTTCCGCGATGCGGCGAAGGCTGCGGGCTATCACCCGTTCCCGAGCCCTGGCGGCATTGCCTCCAAGGATTACGTCAACGAATACAACATGCAGATGGGCCCGTGTAACCATTGCGGTTTCTGCGAGCGCTACGGCTGCTACAACTATTCGAAGTCCTCGCCGCAGACGGCGATCATCGATGCCCTGAAGCGCAAGAAGAACTTCGAGTATCGCGTCAACTCGGAAGTGCTGCGCGTCGAAAAGGCGGAAGACGGCAAGACCGCGACCGGCGTCACCTATTTCGACCACAAGACCGGCGAGGAAGTCTTCCAGCCGGCCGATCTGGTGATCCTGACCGCCTTTGCGCTGAACAACGTTCACCTGATGCTCGTCTCCGGCATCGGCAAGCCTTACGACCCGGTCACCAACGAAGGTGTCGTCGGCCGTAACTATGCTTACCAGATCACCGGTGGCTATACGCTGTTCTTCAAGGACGAGAACTTCAACCCCTTCATCGGCACGGGCGCCAACGGCTTCTGCATCGACGATTTCGGCATCGACAATATCGACTTCGCCAAGGAAGGCTTTGTCGGCGGCGCCTACTGGCGTGCCGGCCAGACCAACGGCCAGCCGGGCCACACCATGCCGCTTCCTGCGGGCACGCCAAGCTGGGGTGCTGGCTGGAAGAAGGGCATCGGCGAATGGTACGGCCACTCGATGAACATCGGCGCCCACGGCTCCGTCATGTCCTATCGCGGCCACTATCTCGATCTCGACCCGACCTACAAGGACCGCCACGGCCGTCCGATGATGCGCATGACCTACAACTGGCATGAGAACGAAATCCGCCAGACACAGTTCATGAAGTCGAAGATGGAGCCGCTGGCCAAGTCGATGAACCCGACGACGCTGCAGGAAGGTTTCAAGAAGGAAGGCGCCATGTTCGACGTCCGTCCTTACCAGACCACCCACAACACCGGCGGCACGGTCACTGGCGACGATCCGAAGACCTCGGTTCTCAACCGTTACCTGCAGTCCTGGGATTGCCATAACGTCTTCGTCATGGGCGCCAACGTCTTCCCGCAGAACACGCAGTACAACCCGACCGGCATGGTCGGCGGTCTGGCCTACTGGGCGGCGCACCACATCCGCAAGGATTACCTGCCCAACCCGCGGCCGCTGGCATAAGGAGAACAGAGATGAAAACCTTTCTCCGCATCATCGGAACGCTCGTCGTTCTGGGTGTCATCGCCCTTGTCGCCTTCATCTTCGTGCCGGTGCAGCGTACCGGCCCGACCACTCAGCTCGCAGCCGACTTCAAGCCGGCCAAGGGGCAGGGTGAATATGTCATGCGCGCATCGGACTGCATGGCCTGCCACACCAGCGAAGGCGGCAAGCCTTTCGCCGGCGGCCGCGCCATCCAGAGCCCGATGGGCACGATCTGGACCACCAACATCACGCCCGACAAGGACACCGGCATCGGCAACTGGACGCTCGCCGATTTCCGTGCTGCCCTCTACGACGGCGTGACGCCCAACGGTACGCATCTCTATCCGGCCATGCCGTACGAGAACTACCGCAAGCTCTCGGAAGAAGATGTCGTGGCGCTCTACGACTACTTCATGCACGAGGTCGAGCCTGTCTCGAACAAGGTGGAGGAAACCAAGCTTTCCTTCCCGTTCAACATGCGCTTCGGCCTGCGCGCCTGGAACTGGCTGGCTGCCAGCTACGCGGCCGGCTTCAAGCCTGAGCAGGGCGAGGAGGAGCAGTTCAACCGCGGCAAGTATCTCGTCGAAGGCGCCGGCCACTGTGCCGCCTGCCACAGCCCGCGCAACCTGTTCATGGCGCAGGACGGCATCGACAATTCGTCGAAGGCCTTCCTTTCCGGCGGCGAGATCGACGGCTTCACGGCCCCTGATCTTCGCGGCCCGGCAAGTGGTCCGCAGACCTGGAGCACCGAGCAGCTGGCGGCTTATCTCTCGACCGCCCGCAACGCTCACTCGTCGGCAACCGGCGAAATGATGCTCGTCGTTCGTGACTCGCTACAGTACATGAGCCACGACGACAACCTCGCCATCGCCACCTATCTGAAGAAGATCGGCAGCGCGGGTGGTTCGGCTTCGGCCGCACAGCCGGAGAAGGCAGAGGTGACGGCGACCGAAACGCTGCTTTCGGACGCCAAGCCCGACATGCCGCTCGGCCCGCGTCTCTACATCGACAACTGCGCTGCCTGCCACATGGTGAGCGGCAAGGGTGCCGGCGAGACCTTCCCGGCGCTCGATGGCAACTCGCTGGTTGATGCCAAGTCGCCCAAGGGCCTGATCAGCGTGATCCTGCACGGCGCCGAACTGCCGTCGACGCCGGATCGCCCGATGAAGCTGCGCATGCAGGGCTACGAAAACCGCCTGTCGGATGACGAAGTCGCCGCACTCGCGACCTTCCTGCGCGACGGCTGGCACAACAAGGCCGCCGCCGTATCTGCAGCCGACGTGACCGCCGTTCGCGGCGAGAAACACTAGGATAAGAGGCCGGCAGCGCGAGAGTGCTGCCGGTTTTTTCCATGAGACTGGAAACAAAACAGCCCGCGGGAGAGATCCCGCGGGCTGTTTTGTTTTGCGAGGCTCGACCTGATATCAGGTGCGCGGCTTCAGGTTCTCGGGGTCGTAGATCGGCTTGTAGCCGACGCTGACGACTTCGACCGGATAGGTCTCGGCAAAGTATTCGACATTGAGCTTGCGGCCGACCTGGCAGTATTCCTGCGGGAGGTAGGCGAGCGCGATGTTCTTGCCGACGGTCGGGCCGTAGGCGACCGAGGTCGTGTAGGAGATGCGGCCGAGGCTATCGACCAGCGACTTGCCTGTTTCCGGGTCCATGACCGGCATGGAGCCGACGGGGTAGCGCTTGACGCCCTTGCTGTCGGTGTTTTCGGTCATGACAAGCGTGCAGAGCATTGCTGGCTGGTGTTCGCGGGCCTTGTATTCCAGGTGCTTGGCCTTGCCGCGGAAATCGGCTTCCTTGACCTTCGGGCGGGCGAGATCGGCTTCCAGCAGGTTATACTGGGTGAGCAGGTCGCCGTTCTGCAGGCGCAGCGACTTTTCCATGCGGCGCGAGTTGGCGTAGGTCTCGACGCCGAAGGGCATGACACCGGTGGCGCGGAGCGCATCCCAGACGGCGAGGCCATCCTCGTACTTCATGTGCAGCTCCCAGCCCTGTTCGCCGACATAGGAGATGCGGAAGGCGGTGACCGTCTTGCCCGCGATCTCGATCGGCTTGATGGCCGCGAAGGCGAAGTTTTCGGGATCGAGCGCTGCCGGATCGGCCACGACCTTCTTCAGCGTGTCGCGGGCGTTGGGCCCCCAGATGCCGATCGTGATGAACTTTTCCGAGACGTCTGATATCGTCACGTCGAGACCGCGATCTTCGGCCACGCGCTTCATGTAGTGGAAGTCGCGCGGGCCGGCATCGGCGCCGTTGATGAGGCGGCAGCGGTCGGCCATGCGGATGACGGTGAAGTCGGCGCGCACCATGCCCTCGTCGTCGAGGAAGTGGGTGTAGATACCCTTGCCGATGTTTGCGTCACCACCGATCTTGGCGGCGCAGAGCCACTCAAGCAGCTCGACATGATCGGGACCTTCGAGGTCGACCATGTGGAAGTGGCTGAGGTTGACGATGCCGCAATCCTCGCTCATCGCCAGATGCTCGGCGTTGGAGACGCGCCAGAAGTGGCGGTTGTCCCATTCGTTTTCGCGCACGGGAACGCGATCGGCGTATTTCTCCAGCAGGTGCTCGTTGGCCTTGTAGCCATGGGCGCGTTCCCAGCCGCCGAGCTCCATGAAGTAGCCGCCGAGTTCCTTTTCGCGCTCGTAGAAGGGCGAGCGCTTGGCGTTGCGGCCAGAGGCGTAGGGTTCGCGGGTGTGGACGGCGGGGAAGTAGATCTTCTGCGCGGCTTCGTAGCAGCGGCCGGCGATGAAGTCCTCGGTCAGCTGGTGCGGATAGAAGCGGGAATAGTCGATCGAGTTGTGGTCGATCTCGGTGCGGCCGTCGGTCATCCAGTCGGCGATGAGCTTGCCGTAGCCCGGGCCGTCCTTGACCCAGATGGCGACGCAGTACCAGAGGCCGCGTACCTTCTGGCTCTCGCCGCAGGAGGGGCCGCCGGCGGCGGAGACCTGCAGCAAGCCGTTGAAAGAGTGACCTTCGTTGTAACCGAGTTCGCCGAG
This sequence comes from Hyphomicrobiales bacterium, assembly GCA_900467745.1. GTDB lineage: Bacteria > Pseudomonadota > Alphaproteobacteria > Rhizobiales > Rhizobiaceae > Rhizobium. The sequence continues at coordinate 154,351 of UBQW01000001.1, read as the reverse complement.
GATCGGCGTCAGTTCCATGGCCTTTTCGAGCGGCTCGAGGATCTGCTCCATTTCCAGGTCGCGCTGCGAGGGCGAGAGGCGCGCCTCGTGCTTTTCGAGAAGCTCGCGCGGGTGGCACATGCGCGGATTGGTGGTCTCGTAATAGCCCCACTCGATCTGGCCGCCTTCGGTCGTCTTCGGGTCGCCGGTGTCGCGCATATAGGCGGAGTTGCCCTGGTCGCGCAGCAGCGGGTAGCCGATTTCCTTGCCCGTGCCTTCGAACTCGTTATAGGGGCCGAAGAAGGTGAGGGGGTGATCGACCGGCATGACCGGCAGGTCTTCGCCGACCATCTCGGCAATCAGGCGGCCCCAGAGGCCGGCGCAGACGATGACGTGATCGGCCATGATCGTGCCGCGATGGGTGACGACGCCCTTGATGCGGCCGCCCTCGACGATCAGCGACTGAGCCGGCGTGTTGCCGAACATCTTGAGCTTGCCGGATTTCTCGGCGGCATCGACCAGCTTGCCGGCAACGGTCTGCGAGCGGGGAATGACGAGGCCGGCGTCGGGATCGAACATGCCGCCCTGGACCTGATCTTCCTCGATCAGCGGGAACATTTCCTTGATCTCAGCGGGCGAAACGTAATGCGCGCGGGTGCCGAAGGCCTTGGCGGAGCTCAGCTTGCGCTTGATCTCTTCCATCCAGGCGTCATCGCCGGTGCGGGCGACTTCGAGACCGCCGATGCGGGAGTAGTGGCCCATCTTCTCGTAGAAATCGATCGAATACTGGGTGGTCCAGACCGAGAGATAGTCGTGTGATGTGGTGTAACAGAAGTCCGAGGCGTGGGCGGTCGAGCCGATGTCGGTCGGGATACCCGATTTGTCGATGCCGACGATGTCGTCCCATCCGCGCTCGATCAGGTGATGGGCGATGGATGCGCCGACGATGCCGCCGAGACCGATGATGACGACCTTAGCCTGCTTAGGAAACTCTGCCATTGAGTGCGACCCTGATTGAATATTGAGATCGGATTTTAGGGATAGAAACGCGACGTGTAGAGCCTGTCTACGACATAATTATCAAACTGCACGACCAGAGGCATGTGGCTTGTGGATGACGGGCGCGGGTGGCGCGGGCTTTCGCGGCCTTATGGACCCGACCCGCGCCACGGGGCAAGGCTGATGTTGCGTCGTTTCCGCGACATGTTAGAATCCCTCCGAATATTCAGAGAGTTGGCTCTATTTCCGTCACCCCCGGCGGGCAAGGACCGGCAATGAAGACTGCGAGTGCGCCGATGGCAAGCTACGGTGTCGAACCAGGGATACGCTTTGCGTTGCTCCTTGATGGGCGAGGCGGCTGCAGGCAGATCGACATGGATGACGTCTGCGCCTGGAAGCCGGGCGATGGCGTGATCTGGCTGCACCTGGAGCGCGATCATCCGGCGGCCGCCGAATGGGTGAACGCCAAGGGCGGTTTCGACAGTTTCGTGGCGGAAGCGCTGCTGGAGGAAGAGACGCGGCCGCGCGTCGAGCCAGTCGATGACGGATTGCTGATCATCCTGCGCGGCGTTTGCGCCACCGCTCCCGATGAGGCGGAGGAGCCACATTCCGGGCTCGATCTCGTGCCGCTGCATCTGTGGGTCGATGGCAACCGTGTCGTTTCGCTGCGCGACAGTGGGCACTATATCACGGCACTTCGTGATATCAGGGCGGCGCTGGAGAAGGGCAAGGGGCCGCAGCGCAGCGGCGATCTCCTGGCGCTGATCGGCGAGAAGCTGGTGCGCGACCTCGAACCTGTTCTCGACGGAATGGACGAGGAGGTCGATGAGCTCGACGAGATGATCTTTCACGGCGAGGCGAGCGAGGTGCGCGAGCGGCTGAAGCTCTTGCGCCGCCGCTCCGTGCAGCTGCGCCGCTATCTGGCGCCGCAGCGCGATGCGCTGAACCGTATCGAGCATGACGATGCGCCATGGTTGCTCGAACGCGACAAGCTGAGGCTGCGGGAAGTGATCGACAAGCTGATGCGCTTCATCGAATATCTCGACGCGATCCGCGACCGGACGGGCATTCTGCACGATGACTTGTCGACCGTGATCAGCGAGCGCATCGCCCGCAATTCGAACCGGCTGGCGGCTCTTGCGGCGCTGCTTTTGCCGCCCAGCGTGGTGGCCGGGCTGTTCGGGATGAATGTCGGCGGGATACCCGGGGTCAACGATACCTGGGCGTTCATCGTCATCGTTGGTTTCGTGACGATCACGTCGATCGCGACGCTGTGGGCGCTCAGGCGGATCGGCTGGCTTTAGCTAAGAGTGGTAGCCGGGTATCAAACAAGTGTGATTTAGGATCGGCTTCATTGACAATGCAATTTCAGGGGAAATATCACTTCCTCTACCGCTGCAGCGTGTGGCTCAGTCAATCCGTGTCCCCGCCACCTGTTGCCTTCAACCAAGGCTGAAGATCAGCATGATCGATACGCGTTTTTCCACGGCGATGCAGATCGTTGTCAGCGTTGCCGTCAACGACGAGGCCGACGTGCGCTCGACGAGCCAATCGCTTGCGGTGGGGCTCGACACGAATGCGAGCTTCGTGCGCAAGCTGCTGCCGCCGCTGACGGAGAGCGGCATTCTCGTTTCGGCAGCGGGGAGCAAGGGCGGAATCAGGCTGGCGCGGCCGAGCAAGGAAATCCTGCTCAGCGAGATTTATGCGGCGGTGACGGGAAGCAGGAAGCTCTGGGCGACGCGCCACGAAATCCCGCATGCGGGTCTGGTGGGCGAGAATATCGGCGATCTCTCCGAATATCTCTGCGACCGGGCGGAGCAGGCGGTTGTCGATATGCTGGGAGCGGTGACAGTCGAGGATAGCGTCGCGGAGCTGCGTCGCCTCGATGTCGAGCGGCACAAGCTTGATGCTGCCGGTACACGTGCGGCCGACCGGCGTGACGCCGCGGAATAATCCATTCAGCCAATAGCAAAAGGTGGCTCAGCAGGGAAACCGAACCACCTTCCGTAAACTGATCGGAGGTCAATCTGATCAGAAACACCTGATTCGGGCGCCATTCCTCGCTCACGCCGGATCAGAGGATCCGGCGTGATTGAAGAGTGGCGCCCGAAGTTTATTAGAATGCGCGCTGCAGGCGGAAGAAGCCCTTGGTGATGCTGTCTGCGTTGTCGGCGTCCGTGTAGTCCACGGTTGCCTTGACGTAGAGGTTGTCAACGATCTGGTAGTCAACCGTGAGGCCGGCCTTCCAAGCGTCGTAGTTGTCACGGAACTGGCCGGCAGTGATGCCGTAGTTGCCGTAGTACTGGAATGCAGGGGTGATCTTCAGCTTGTCGGTTGCCTTGATGGCGTATTCGACAGCCACTGCCCACTCGGACTTGTTGTAGTAGGAGTTCGGGCCAGACGAGTAAACGCCAGCGAGGCCGAGCGTGCCAGGACCGATTGCAACGGTACCCATGGCGCGAACTGCACCTTCTTCGTTGTCGGTGTCGTAACCGCCGGTGATCTGGTACGTGAAGGCGCCAGCCTTACCGCCGATAGCAGCGGCAACGCCGAAGTTGTTGGCGGTTTCACCCGGCTTGTAGTAGCCGTCTTCCAGTTCGTCGATTGCGATACCAGCGTAGAAGTCGCTGGTTTCGTACTGGTAGCGAATGGAGTTGCGCAGGGTTACCGGCGAGCCGATGTCATCGGTTTCGCCAGAGAGACCATCGTCCCACCAGCCATAGAACAGACCAGCGCGCAGGCCAGCGATGTCGATGTAAGCGGAGTCGAGCGTCGTGGTCGTCGAAGAGTTGTCGCCGTTGTTACGGAGAACGATAACGCCGGTCAGCGGGCCGTACTCGGTGTCGCTCTTGGCGGTGAACTGAACCTGGGCGCGCGTACGAGCGTTCCAGTCCGAGGTGCCCTTCTGGTTCGGGCCGCCGTAGACTTCAAAACGGAGGTAACCGCCAACCTTGAGGCAGGTTTCCGTGCCCGGGATGTAGAAGTAGCCGGTGCCGTAAGCGTCGCAAACGCGAACGTATTCTACAGCTTCCGGTTCAGCAGCGACGATAGCGTCTGCAGCCTGAGCGCCCGATACGGCGGCGAGAGCCGCTGCCGAGCTGATGAGCATCATACGAATAGTCATAGTTGAGTCCAATCTATTTAGGATTGGGCACAGGTTATTGCTGCCGAAAACGGCTCCTACCTACCCCAATTTTTTAAACAAGCCCTCACGGGGACGTGATGTTCCCGTGACCGGCAAATTACATTTCGGCTTAAATGTATCAATTACAGATACAGTCATAATTCGTTATATTTGCGATGCAAAAAGACGGTGTTGCAGAAAGGCAACTTTTACGACGATGAACGCGGTTCATCAGCAGCCCAATCCCAATAATCGAGCTATCTCAATACTATATGGCGAAATGCTTATGCACGTCTATCGTGCTGCAATGCAATACTATTGCCGAATTACGGTTGTCCTTCGGTCATGATGCAGCACTCACGCCAGCGAATCGTTCGCCAATCAGATGGCGGGTCAACGGGTCTTCAAGGTCGAATTGAAGGCGGCCGTCCGGTGTCGTTAGCCGCTCCAGCATCCTGCGAACGCCCTCGCTAAAGAGGTGGCTCGACTGGTGCGCATCGGCACTCGCTAAAGTAGTTGTTCCGACAATGCTAATGTCGTTATGGGCGATGATTTCGTTCACCTTGGTCATCGCGCAATTGCCGCCGGCGGCGGCCTCGAGATCGATGATGACGGTGCCCGCCGTCAGCAGGGGGAGCGATGCGTCGTCAATCAAAACAGGTGCGCGCCCGGTCGAGCCGCCGACACTGGATAAGATGAGTTGCATGTCCTGCAACTGGTCGGTCAGCTGCTTGCGGCTGGCTGCGACTAGAGCGTCGGTTGTCGAAGCGTGGGCGCTAGCGAGCGAGGGGTTCATCGCCACGAACTTCGCGCCCAATCGTTCGGCCCGTTCGCGATCGTCGTCGGTGAAACCGAAAAGATAGGTGAGGGCGCCGAGACGGCGGGCGGTAGCGATCGCCTGGAGGGCAGCCGCGCCAGCGCCAAGGGCAGCCATCTTGATCGGACGTGCCTTTGCGCCATCCATGACAAGCATCGGGTGGCCGATGCCGAGTTGGCGGGCGCCTTCGAGAACCGCGGCGTGGCCGCAGATGGCCGCCTGTCGCGTCGCCACGTCCATGCTGCCGGCATCCGCGACGCCTTCGAGGCGCGCGAGGTCGAGCATGAGGCCGCGGGCGACCGGCTCGCTGGTGTCGAGCGCCGAGCCGAGGAAGAGCAGGGTCGGGGATCCTGCGAAGCCGCGCGCGTCCTGCGGCTTGCGGATGCTGACGAAGAGATTGCAGTCGCGCCCGATCGTCTCGCGGCTGGCGGGCCGTGCACCGGCTGCGATATAGGCTTCATCCTCATAGCCGGCGGCGGCGGCGCAGCCGCGCTCGAAGCTGATCGAAAAGCGGGTCGATAGGCTGCCGACATCCTCGGGCGTCAACGCCACGCGCCGCTCACCGGGCATAGTTTCCCGGAGCAGTCCAGCGTGGACGGGAGCGAGGTTTGGCATTCAGAACTCTGTTGGTGGAAAAACCGAAGGGCGCGCGCGGTCGCTATAGGGCGTTGACCTCATCGTTTTATGACAGTTTTGTAATTTTTCACCGATGATCGCGATATATTCGCGATGTGTGCAACTTCAGGTAAAGTTCCGATTGAGACATGTTTCAGAAGTTTGCAAGAATGAGCCCTTGAGGAAGCAGCATTGCAAAGAGATGCGGTTTTGCGCTGCCGCATTTGGATGTAATGATCCTTGCGAAGCGCTTGGCTGCTGGAGGCATTCGTGAATTTCTATTCGGTTTATGATCAGGGATTTGTCCGCGTGGCGGCTTGCACGCCGATCTGCGAGGTTGGCGATCCTGATTTCAATTCGAAGGCGACACTCGATATGGCGCGGCAGGGCCATCAGCAGGGTGTCGGCCTGATGGTCTTTCCGGAACTCGGAATATCGGGCTATTCCATCGATGACCTTCTCGGACAAGACGCGCTATTGAAGGCGGTGGATGCGTCGATTGCCGAGATCGTGGCGGCGAGTGCGGCATTGACCCCGGTTCTCCTGGTGGGCGCGCCGCTGCAGCACGAGGGGCGGCTTTATAACTGCGCCATCGCCATTCACGCCGGCCGTATTCTCGGCGTCGTGCCGAAGGTGCATCTGCCCAATTATCGCGAATTCTACGAGAAGCGCTGGTTTGCCTCCGGGCGGACGGTGCGGGGCCAGACGATCGGGGTCGCCGGCGAGACCGTGCCTTTTGGTATCGACATGATCTTCGCGGCCGAGGATCGGCCCGATTTCAGCTTCCATATCGAGATCTGCGAGGATCTCTGGGCGCCGGCCGCGCCGAGCGATTTCGGCGCGCTCGGCGGCGCGCTCATCCTGACCAACCTGTCGGCGAGCAACATCACCGTCGGCAAGGCGGAAACCCGCAAGCTGCTCTGCGCCTCGCAATCGTCACGCAGCCTGTCTGCCTATATTTATTCGGCCGCCGGGCCCGGCGAATCGACGACGGATCTGGCGTGGGACGGACAGGCCTGCATCTACGAGCTTGGCTCGATGCTATCGGAGACCGAGCGTTTCCCGATGACGTCGCAGATGTGCGTTGCCGACATCGATGTCGAGCGGCTGCGGCTGGAGCGCTTGCGCACCGGGACCTTCAACGATGCTGCGACGCTCAACCTGACGCCCGATCGCGCGTTTCGGCGCATCGGCTTCCAGTTCCAGGCGCCGCAGGGCGATATCGGGCTGGAGCGTGATGTCGCGCGCTTCCCGTTCGTGCCTGCTGACGAGAGCCGGCTGGACCAGGATTGCTACGAGACCTTCAACATTCAGGTACAGGGCTTGATGAAGCGCCTGCGCTCGACGGGGATCAAGCGGCTTTGCCTGGGGATCTCGGGCGGGCTTGATTCCACGCATGCGCTGCTGGTGGCGGCGCGCGCCTATGACAAGCTCGGCTGGCCGCGTTCCGACATTTTGTGCTTCACCATGCCGGGCTTTGCCACCGGCGACGAGACCAAGTCGAACGCCTGGGCGCTGATGCGCAGCATCGGGGTGACGGCGGAAGAGATCGATATCAAGCCGCTGGCGCTGCAGTTGCTGCGCGACCTCAAACATCCGTTCTCCGGCGGGCAGCCGGTCTATGACGTGACCTTCGAAAACGTGCAGGCCGGGCTGCGCACCGACTTCCTGTTCCGCGCCGCCAACCAGCGCAACGCGCTGGTGCTCGGCACAGGCGACTTGTCGGAAATCGGTTTGGGGTGGTCGACCTATGGGGTTGGCGACCAGATGAGCCATTATAATGTCAACGCCTCGGTGCCAAAGACGCTGATCCAGCACCTCATCCGCTGGGTCATCCGCACCGGCGATTTCGACGCCGACGCGAAGGCCACGCTGGAGCGCATTCTCGGCACGCTGATCTCGCCGGAGCTCGTTCCCGCTGACGAGAACGGGGTGATGCAGAGCACGGAAGACAAGATCGGTCCCTACGATCTGCACGATTTCGCGCTGTTTTACACCACCCGTTTCGGGCTGCGGCCGTCGAAGGTGGCTTTCCTCGCTTACTCTGCGTGGAAGGATGTCGACGCCGGTGTCTGGCCGCCGCATTTCCCCGAGGACAAGCGCCGCGCCTTCGATCTTCCCGTGATCAAGAAGTGGATGGAAACGTTCCTCTTCCGCTTCTTCACCATCAGCCAGTTCAAGCGCTCGGCCTCGCCGAACGGGCCGAAGGTCACGTCGGGCGGGTCGCTTTCGCCACGCGGCGACTGGCGCGCGCCGTCCGATGGCAATGCGCGGGTCTGGATCAAGGAGCTGAAGGCCAACGTTCCCGACGTCGTGAACTGACGGAGTTGGCGGCGGCATCCTTGCCGAAGCGTGCCGGTGGCACACATAAGAGAGCATAGCTTACGGAGGTAGATGCTCGTGGAGTGTGATGGTCCTGACGAACCGTTGCGTTACGAGATCCGCCGCGAGCCCTCGGGGCGGTGGACGGTCGTGGATTCCATGACCGCGCTGCCGGCGGCAAGCAACGGACGCGACCTGGTCGGGCTTTCCAGGGAGGACGCGCGCGATATCGCCGAGGAGCTCAACCGGAGTATCGCGCAGGGTCGTGATCCGTTGATCTGACGACCGGCGGAACCTGCTGGAGATGCGATATGGCAGATCATGACGATCGCTTGACGGATCAACGCCGGACAGATCAAGGCTCGGCGGATCAGGCTAACGAATGGCCGGGTCGTCTGGATGACAGGGAAGAGCGCATGCTCAGCGAAGGCCGCAGGCTTTCGGTCTGGGCGCTTATCGGTGCGGCGGTTTTTGTCGTGGTGATGATCGCGCTCGCTTTCGCCGTTTTCAAGAGCGATGGACCTGATCCGGGCGCCGCGACGTCACCTCCAGCTGCAAATAAGCCGTCTTCCGAGGGGCCATAGGGCAACACTTCGCCATATAAACTCTATAAACGATGTCATTTGTTGTCTCTGGACAGATTCAGCGCTATTCCCTGCGCTACAGGGGATCACGCGAGGAGCTTAAGGTATTCGGAAATGCTGACAAAAAAAGGAAAATACGGCCTGAAGGCATTGGTTGATCTCGCACGGCTTGCACCGGGCGAAACCGCGTTCATCAACGATGTGGCGGCACGCAACAATATTCCGAAGAAGTTTCTCGACACCATCCTCCTCGAACTGCGCAATGTCGGCATCCTTCGCTCGAAGAAGGGGCCGGGTGGCGGCTATTCGCTGTCGCGGCCGGCGTCCGAAATCCGCATCGGCCATGTGATCCGCACGCTCGACGGTCCGCTTGCACCCATCCGCTGCGCAAGCCGCACCGCGTTTGAGGCCTGCGACGACTGTTCCGATCCCGAGACCTGTCAGGTGCGCCGGTCGATGACCGATGTGCGCGACGCGATTGCCGATATCCTCGACAACATGACGCTCGAGCAGTTCGTCGCATCCGGCAACAACAAGTGGACCGAGAGCGACGAAACGGTGCCGATGTCGGTCGCCTGAGCGACGGCGTTTCGCGTCTACACCGGTATCTCCGATGATTTCGGCCGTGATGGACCTGTCCCATGACCGTGCTGCCGATTCATAGGATACTCACTATATGGTGAGGCGATGGTCTTCGCGGGGTGGCTGCGCGAAGATAGCGCGTGTTTTTTAAGAAATAAGAGTGTTACTGACATTCCATTGCCCGCGTGGGCGCTGTCTTGGGTCGTGTTTGCCGCTGCCTGATGAAAGGCGCAGCCTCCGCGACCCATGACATATTCAGCATGAGGTACCATATGCCGTCGAACCCTCGCACACGGCTCCAGCTCGATCCCGGCGATATGCCGATCTACGCGATTGGGGACATTCACGGCAGGCTCGATCTCTTGCGACAGGCCGAGCAGGCGATTTTCGACGATGCGTCGCGCCTGCCGGGGCGCAAGCTCATCATCACGCTCGGCGATTATATCGACCGCGGGCCGGCCTCGGCGCAGGTGATTTCGCACCTGATGCAGCCGGTGCCTGAGGATTTCGATCGCATCAGCCTGACGGGCAATCATGAAATGATGATGCTCGACTATCTCGACGGCAAGATGTCCTACGACAGCTGGATGATGACCGGTGCGGATGCGCTGCTGCATTCCTACGGCATCGATCCGAACCAGATGCCGGGGCTGTTCCGCACCGCTTCGAAGCGGGATGCATTCATCCGCGATTCTTTGCCGAAGGCGCATATCGACTTCCTGCGCGCGCTGCCGATCATGATCGACACGCCGGCGGTGCTTTTCGTGCATGCCGGCATCGATCCGGCGCGGTCGATCGACAATCAGCAGGATGACGATCTGGTCTTCATCCGCCACCGCTTCATCGAAAGCGATCTGCCGCTGCCGAAGCTCGTCGTGCACGGGCACACGCCGGTCGATCAGCCCGACGTGCAGGAGATGCGGCTCAACCTCGACACCGGCGCCTACCGCAGCGACAGGTTGACTGTCGCGCGGTTATGGCAGGGCGAGGTGCGCCTGTTCTCTACTTGATCAGGCATCCGCTTCGGCGGTTTCCCGCATCTTCGGCGTCTCTTCGGTGTAGTAGCTCGTGTACTTGTGGCGGTAACGCTCGGTGCCGCCGAAGTTGGTGAACTTGCCGAGTTCGGCCATGTCGGTTTTGTTGAGGATCACACCAAGGATCTTCGACTTGATCTGCGGCTCGGCGTTCAGGACGTCGCGCACCAGGTTGGTGGGCGTCTCACCCCATTCGGTGACGAACAGGAAGCCATCGACCTGCGGCGCGAAGGCCTTGGCATCGATGACGGGGCCGAGCGGCGCAAGGTCGACGACGATGTAGTCGAACATCTTGCGTGCAGCTTCCATCAGGTTGAACATGCCCTGCGATGCCAGCAGTTCGCTGGTGTGCATCAGGTTGTCATTGGAGACGACGGGCAGGATCGCGAGCTTGCTGGCCGGATCGACCTTAACGGCGCCGGCCCACGGGATTTCACCCAGAACGGCTTCGACGAGGCCATGCTGCGGCGGCGTCTTCAGCATGCGGGTCAGGCCCGGATTGCGAAGGTCGGCGTCGATGAGGAGCGTGCGCTTGCCACTTGAAGCGAGCAGTGCCGCGAAGTTGGCGGCCGTGGTCGACTTGCCTTCGCCCGGCATCGCCGAGACGACGCCGATGACGCGGTCGGAGCGGCCCTGGAACATGACGTCGCTGGCAAGCTTGGCGTTGCGGAGCGTTTCGGCGAAGACCGAGCGCGGCGCTTCCAGAACGACACGCATGATGCGCTCGAAAGTGGCGCCATCGTCACCAACGGGATCGCCGGGTTCGGACGCAAGCTGGCTCGGGTTTCGGAAGATCTTCCGTTCGCGCGGCGGCTTGCCGACCAGCGGCAGGTAGCCGAGGAACTTCAGGCCGAGAATGGTGCGGACGTCGCCCTCGACGCGGAAGAAGCGTTCGCGGAATTCCTGGAACACGACGAGGCCGCCGCCGGCCATCAGGCCGAGAACGATGGCGAGACCAAGCGTCATCGTCCGCTTCGGGCTGGACGGCGAGACCGGGATGCCGGCTTCGGAGATCACGCGGGCCTTGGCTATCGGGAAGGACTGCTGCTGCGAGGCCTCTTCATACTTGCCGAGGTAGGATTCGTAGAGCGTCTTCAGCGCAGACGCGCGCTGTTCCAGGTCGTTCAGCTGAACGATGGACTTGTCGGCCTCCGAGTTCTTGCCGGTCAGGTGATCAATGTTCTGGCGCAGCGATGCCTCGCGCGAGCGGGCAACCTCGAATTCGTTGCGGGCGTTCGAAGCGAGCTGCTGCAGTTCCTGGAAGATCTGGCGGGTCAGATCTTCCTTTTCTGAGCGGAGTGCGACCGCCTGCGGATGGTCGGCGCCGAAATTCGTCGTGACTTCCTGCTCACGCTTGCTGACATTGATGTAGCGCGTGCGCAGATCCTGGATCACGGAATTGTTGGCCTGGCCTGACGAGATGGCGGCGTTGTTGACCGCGCCCTCGGGGCCGAGATCAATGATCTGCTTGAACTGGTTGTAGCGGGCAGAGGTGCTGGCGGCGTCTGACTGGGCAACGATCAGCTGCTTGGTGAGGTCGGCCAGCTGCTGCTCGGACATGAGCTCGCCATTGGCTGACGTCAGGCCGTTCTTCGCCTTGAAATTGGCGGCCTCAAGCGCTGCCTGCTGCGAGCGTTCGCGCAGGTCTGTCAGGCGCTGCTGCAGCCAGACGGAGGCGCTTTCGGTGGCGTCGAAATTGGCGTTCAGCTGGTCGCTCAGATAAGCGGTCGCGTAGGCCTTGGTGATGCGGGCGGCGAGCAGCTTGTCGGTCGAGCGGAACGAAACGGCGAGAACCGCGCTTCGGTTGACGCGCGAAACGGCGACGGCTTCCTGAATAAGGGCGGCTGCCTTCTGGCGGCGGCCGGCGCGGGCGTCGTCTTCGGAAACCGGAGGACGGCCGGGAAGGACGGCGCTGGCGAGCAGCTTGACGCCAGACTTGATCAGGCCAACGGGGGAGGCGGGCGGATCGAGGATGGTGGCGTTGTCCTGCAGGTTCTCCGCATCGACGACGCGCAGAGCGAGCTGATTGGACTTCAGGATTTCGACCGCGCTGGCGATCTGCATGTCGACCTGCTGGGAGTTCGCCACCGGCGTGGCGTCCTGCGCATACTTGGTCATGCTGTCATCGAGCAGGATCTGCGTCATCGACGTGTATTGCGACGTGGAGAACAGAAGGTAGATCACCGCCAGCGTCACTGTCACCCCGACGCAGAGCGCGATCGAGCCGACGCGGCGCATCAGGATCGCGATCAGGCGATCGATGTCGATGAAGGAATCGGAGTCGTCGGGCGCTTTTGGCAGAGAGCTGTGCAAGGTGAGGTTCCGTTGGTTCATGGCTCTATCCTTTGCGGGAACGGGTCGTGCCATCGATGGCTGTGAGGTCGGCCTGCGGGCCAATCAGTTTGCGGAGCGACGCGATAACGCGGTTGGCCCGTGCTGCGATGGGCATGCTGAGATGCCCGACAGCGGATGGGGTGCCCCAGGCTGTCCTGATCGTTCCGAGGATCGACCGGTCTTTGATATTCTGGACGAGAACGAGGAACGCTCTTCCCCGAAGCAGGCTTTTTGCCCTGAAATCCTGGGCGGCGGCTGCTTCGGCATCCAGCGTGTGATTGCGAAGGAAGGTCTTATCTCCTTCGATCATGGCGTCGATGTGGTGAAGCGAAAGAACGCGGGAGATCGATCCTTCGCGGATATTGTAGTCGTAACCGGCAAGCGGTTCGAAAACGCAGCGCCCGCCGAGCGCCATGGCGCTGGCGAGATAGAGATAGTCCTCGCCGATCTTCAGGCTTTCGTCGAAGCGAAGGGTATGGCTTTCGATGAAGGCGCGCTGAAAGATCGGCTTCAGATAGCCGAAATTATGGGTGGTTTGAAAAAGGGCGTTGGAGCGAATGAAGGCGGAAAGCGTGAGCGTCGGCATTTGCGCCAGCGCGTCCTCGGCGAACATGGTCTCGGCCGGCGTGCCGTCGGTCCTGATGACACGCAGATTGTCGACGGCGATTTCGGCGCCGGCCTTTTCGGCGCGTGATATCATCCGGCGCAGCCGGTCGGGATCGACCGTGTCGTCGGAATCGAGCACCGCCAGCCAGCGGCCGGTGGCGGCCGAGATCGCGGCGTTGCGCGCCGCCGACGGGCCGCCGTTGCGAGCGAGCGCGATCAGCCGGACGTTGCGGTCGGCATAGCTTTCGGCGATCGCCCTGGTTTCATCGGCCGAACAGTCGTCGGCGACGATCACCTCGACCGTGACGCCGCGCTGGGCAAGCGCGCTGTCGATCGCCTTTCCGAGCGTCGCCGCCGCATTATACGCGGCGATGATAAAGCTGACGTCGGGCATGTCTTGCTTCATGCAGCCTCCGCCGTTCCGTACTGGCGGATTTCGCGCACGCCGAGCAGGCCGCTGACGACGCCGGAATGCATGATGCCGCGAAGGGCATAGCGGTAGCGCGGCACGGCCGAGAAGACGCAGGCGAGGGCGGCGGCGTAGCAGAAGCCGGCCTTCGCCGCGGCAAGCGCGATCTGCTTCGGCCGGTTGAGGCCTGTGCTGGCTTCCTGCAACAGCCGTCCGTGCGTCTGGCCGAAGCGGAAGCGGCGCTTGGCGAGCCAGGAGAGATCGGCGCGGTTTTCGGTTACGGGTTCATAGACATAGGCCTTCTCGGCAAAGGCGATCTTGCCGCCGGCCTCATGCATGTGACTGAAGAATTCCGTGTCTTCTCCACCGGTATGCCCGAGCGCGAGATTGAAGCGGCGACCGGCGAGGCTCTGCGAGGAGAGGCGCAGCAGGACGTTGCAGGTGTAGCCAGTGCGGATTTCGCCGTTGACCCAGACGGGCAGCGTCGAATGGAAATCGCCGACCCGCATCCAGCGCGGTGCGGTGTCCGCGTAGACGCTGCGGACGGGTCCTAGAACGGCGTCGGCCTTGGTTGATCGAGCGGTCGAGAGGAGTTCGACCAACCAATCTTCGCTGGCGTCCTCGTCGTCGTCGATGAAAGCCAGGAAATCGCCGGTGGCGTTGTCGAGGCAGGCGTTGCGAGCGATCGAGATGTTCGATGCCGGGCAATGCACATAGGCGATCTCGTGGGCGATGCGCGGACGAAGCGCCTCGACGCGCTCCCTGGCGCTCGGGGTCTTGTCGTTGTCGGCGACGATGATGCGCAGGTGCGAGCCGGGAGGAACCTCCAGCACGGCCAGCGACAGCAGCGCTTCGTCAAGCGAAGCGCGGCGATAGGTGCAGATGCCGATGTCGATCTGCAATTGTCTCGTCTGCTGCTTTTTTGTCTGCTGCTTCTCAGTGTGCTCGGGGGGCTGGTTCACGACGCCACCTTTCTGCCGCGGAAGCTGAGGAGTTCCATCCAGAAGCCGGCCGACCAGGCGAAATGCATCACCATGGCCGATACGGCGGCCAGCGGGCCGTAGGGGTTGCGCTGGCCGATCGCCATCCAGAAACCGTAGCCGACGCAGGCGACCGCCCACAGGCTGAAAGGAATGACGGCGGCCCAGTTCACCACGGCGAGAAATGCGCCGATGAAGACGGGAACGACCAGAAGCGGCAGCATCTGGCGAACATTCGGCATGCTGCCGTGCTTGAGGATGTTCTTGGCGCGGCCGCGGCCGTAGCCCAGATACTGCCGGAACAGCGTGGCGACGCTGGAGCGGGGATAGTAGACCATGCGGGTCTTGTCGGTCATCCAGATGCCGAAGCCGGCCTTTTTCAGGCGGTAGTCGAGTTCGGCGTCTTCATTATGGCTGAAGGTCTCGTCGTAGCCGCCGACGGCCTCGAAGGCGGCGATGCGCATCAGGGCGTGGTGGCCATGATTGGTCCAGTGGCCCTTGGCGCCCTCGCGGTGCTTCGAGCCGCCATTGCCGAGCTTGGAGTTCTGGGCGAAGGCGGTGGCCTTCTGGAACATGCCGAAGCCGACGGTTTCCATCGACACGACCACGGAATCGGCCTGGGTGGCGACCGCTTCCTCAACGAGGCGGCGGCAGTAATCGTCGGGATAGTCACCGTGGGCGTCGATGCGGATGAGATAGTCGTAGTCGCGGCCGAAGGTGGCGACGGCCAGATTGGTGGCGGCGCTCTGCAGGCGGCGGGGATTGTCGAGCAGCACGATGCGCGGATCGGACATGCTGATGCGGGCGACGATCTCGCGCGTCGCATCCTTGCTACCGCCGTCGGCGACGACGATCTTGGCGTTCATGTGATCGATTTCGCGGCTCAGCTTGGCGAGCAGCGGCTCGATGTGCTTCTCTTCGTTCAAGCAGGGGATGATTATGAGACTGGAGACGCTGGAACTGGCATCAGGCTGCATGGTTGTCCACCCTTCTGGAGATACGGTTTTCGGTGCGGATGCACTGCTGTCGCCCCTCTCGACGGCAGCAGGCACAAGGCGGGAAAGGCTGGCGACGAGCGCTTCGCAGTCGCTGCGGTCGGCAAGCCAGGTTTTCTGATCGGTCAAGGCGACGGCGTCGCTGAGCGCATGGTAACGCTCGCCGGTCATGGTTTCGAACAGCGTGCGCAGTGCCGCCGGGCTTGCGTCCGGAAGCGCGAGGCCGATTGATTTTTCACGCAGGAAGCGCGCGGTCTGCGTGCCTTCGAGCGCGATCGGAACGGTGCCGTAGAGGCATCCCTCGTAGAGCCGGTTCGGCAGCAGCCAGCTGGAGTTCAGGCCTTCCTCGAAGAAGTCGATCGCCCAGGAGAAGTGGACGTCGTCGTAGATCGCGCGGAGATCTTCGGGGTTCTTGTAGGGGCCTTCGAAGCGGAGATAGGGTTCGCTGGCGACGAAGCCGTCGAAATCCTCAAATTCGGAATAGGCGGGGCGGCCGCGCAGCACGATCTCGACGCGGCCTTCCATGAGGCGCGAGAACTCGGCGAGTATCATCAGCGACTTCTTGCAGCGCAGCGCGCCGAACCAGCCGATCTTCCAGGGCTGGCCGGGCTGTTTCAGCGGGCGGGCGATGCTCGGCTGGACCGCCTGGTCGATTGATATGACCTTGTTTTCGATCAGCAGCGTCTCGGCCTTGATGCCGGAGCGCGGCGCGAAGTGGTGTTCGATGAAGGCGGGCGAGCTCGTCATGATCAGCTGCGTGTTGCGGCCGAAACGGGCTTCTGCGCCGCGCATGATCTTTCCAATCATGTCGTTGCGCGAGAGCAGCCGGTGAATGTCGAGGCATTCGTAGACGACGGGCACATCGCCGCCGAACATCGCATTGGCGCGGTCGGCGACCGCGAGCGCCTCAAGATTGCGGCCGATGATGACGTCGGGCTTGTCGACGCTATTCAGCAGGCCTTTCAGCCCGCTCATTGCCTTTACGACAGCGCCGATGCGCTGCGCGAACTTGGCGTCGGCGGTGCGGCCAAGCTCGATCGGCGTGATGCCGTGCACTTCGGCGAGACGGTTTTCGCCGCGCCGGAAGCCGGCCAGCGTCACCTCCGCGCCGCCCTCGCGCAGCATCAGCACCCGCCGCCGGACGGCGGGATCCGCCAGATCATGCACGAGATACAGGACTTTGAGCATGGCACTCCTTGTCATTTGTGCGCCTTCGGCGCTGGTCAGTTCAGCGTGCATGCGATCGATTCAGGGAACTGGCACTTGTCGCCGGGGGCCGTGTAGGCGAAGCGGTCGACTTCCAGCGAGGTCGGCTTGGTGTAGGCGAACTTGCCCATCCAATCCTTCAGCGTGTCGGTGCCCCAGAGGCTGAAGAAGATCTTCTGCTGGCTGTCGGGGATCTTCGCGGGATCGGTGACATCCTGGACGAGCTTGCCGTTCAGATAATAGCGCAGCCGGCCGGGCTCCCAGACGAAGGCGTAGTCGTTGAAGCCGTCATCGGCATTGGCGCCGATCGGAACCAGCTTCTCATTGCCGCCCTTGGCCTTGATGTACTGGTTGACCTGCACCTGGCCGGAATTCTTGCCCAGCACCTCGAAGTCGATCTCGTCGTGCGGCTGCTTGTCGGCCGGGCCGATATAGGTGAAGAAGGCGGAGTTCAGGCCGGACCCGGTGGCCGCCTTCATGCGAGCCTCGTAGGTGCCGTAGCCGAAGCGCTTCTTGGTCTGGATTTCGCCGCAGAGATAGTTGCGGTCCTTCGACTGACCCTCGGCGAAGGAGAGCTTCAAGGCGCCGCCTTCGACCTTCACCTGGTTCTTCGACCATGTGCAGTTCTGATGTGGGCCGTTATTCCAGCCGTCGGAGATGTACCAGATGCTGCGGTCGAGCTTATCGAAGTTCTCCACGAAGGAGGGGGCGCTCGGTTGCTGCGCGGCCTGCTGGGCGAAAGCCGAGGAGGCGCCGACGAGGAGCGTGCCGATGATGCCGAGTGTGGGGCAAAGTTTTCGCGCATGGGCGATTTTGGTCGTCATGTGTCACCTTTGCTGTGTAGCGAGTTTGGAAGGAGCCGCGCCCGCGGAAACCGGCTTGTCATACGGCTTCTTGGCCCGCGCGCCGGTCATGACGGCGTAGAGGCGAGGGGCAATCTTGCGGCAGAGGTTGTTCGAGAAAGCCAGGAACGGGAAGAGGACCGCCAGCGATAAAAGGAAGAAGGCCGGGTAGAAGCTGACGCCGGCTTTACCCCAGACGATCCACATGAAGATCAGCAGCGGATAGTGGCCGCAGAATATCCAGAAACTGAGGCTGCCGGTTTTCGACAGGCGCTGGCCGATCTGTGTCTCGATCAGCGGCGCCGACAAGAGCCAGAAGCCGAGCGCGCCGAAGATGGCGAGCGTGTTGCGCAGGAACTGCACCCAATCCGGCAGGCTCGGGCCGGTCATGTAGATGACGGTGGCAAGCGCCGCGCAGCTGGCGAGCAGGAGGACCGCGCCAAGCGTGGCGAAGCGGTCGAGCGCCTTCAGGTCGATCTTGTTCAGGCCGATGTAGATACCAAGGCTGAACGAGAAGAGGATGGAGCGCTTGAGGACGACATAGAGCGATGCCTCCGGCACCACGGCGACCACGAGCAGCACCGAAAGCGTCAAAAGCGGCGCATGGCGGATCAGCCATGCCAGCAGCGGCGACAGCAGGATGCAGACGAAGAGGTCGCGCAGGAAATAGAGCGGTACGTTGACCGGGAAGTCTTCGACCGCAAACAGCTGGGTCATCAGCTCGCGCGCCGAGGCCTGCCACGGGTTCGGCACGTATCCGTCGCCGAGGCCGACGCCGAGCGCCACCAGGATCGCCAGGAAGAACAGCCCATTCCACAAGAGGAATGGCAGCAGCACGGTCTTGGATTTCGTGCGTACCGTTTTCAGGTAGCTGAAATTCTCCAGGCCGCCACGGAACAGGAGATAGCCGGAAATCGCACTCAGGCAGGGCACGCCCACCCTGAACAGCGCTTCCGCCAGGAATACTCTCAGCCAATCGAAGGCGCCGTAGGTCCCGACGAAGGGACTGGTCTGGTCGCTGAATGGTATGTGTACGAAGACGATGCCCGAAATGAGCACAATCCGCATCAGGTTGATCCGTGAGGACACGTTGGTATCAACATTCACGTTGTCAGTCACCCCTTTTGGGTCGCAGCTCCCCTTTGCAACCGTTTCAATCAGAGCAGACTTCAGCCCGCAGCGAGGGAAGTTAGGGCGAATTCACGGAAGAAAATATGGCACTGCAGCAAAAGTGATCGATCACGCCGTTTCGTAACGGATACTACTTGCCGTAACGGCCCGCGAAAAATGCGCGGCTGAAGTGTTCTCGTCCCGGCCAGAAGCCAGTGTCAGCAGTGCATTCAAGAAAATGATTATATTCACTGGCTTAGGCGCAAAAGACGTGGTGCGGCGCACGAAAGTTTTTATCAAATGAGAGGAAATGTTACAGTAGCCGTCCGCAAGTGGTTCACCATTTATGGTCGGAATGGGGCGGTTTGATCCGGAATGGAGCGTTTCCGGATCGAGGGGCCGTCAGCGGTCTTCGTGTCGCCTTTGACAAATTTCGGCCGAAATGCCCCTGATGCTTGTGCGGTGCAGCAGCTGGCCTAGATGGCACGGCTAAATGTGCCGACCGAAGCACCAATTCGAACCTCTCAGGGAGAGAGTATGGCGACTTTCACGATCATTATTCCGTTCTACCAGCGGGATGACGGCATCCTCAGACGGGCGCTTGCGTCGGCGTTTGCGCAGAGTTTTCAGGATTTCGATATCATCGTCGTCGACGATCAGTCGCCCTATGCGCCGGCAAGCGAGCTGGCACCACTCAGCGTCGAAGAGCGGGCGCGAATCACCGTCGTCAGCCAGCCGAACGCCGGGCCGGGCGGCGCGCGCAATACCGGGCTCGATCATGTTCCCGCCGACACTCGCTATGTCGCGTTTCTCGATTCGGACGACATCTGGACGCCGGATCATCTGAAAAACGCGTTCACGGCCATGGATACGCTCGGCGGCGATTGCTACTGGGCGTCGATCGAGGGCGGTGCGGAGTTCGACTATCACTTCGGGATCGCGGCGCTCGCGAAGATCGACGGTGCCAAGCGTCTGATGGAGACGCCCCACATCCTATCGGTTCCCGATATCGCCGGGGTGATGATCAACGACTGGGCGTTCCTGCACATGTCGTGCATGGTCATCGGCCGCCCCTTGATCGAGAGCGTGCGTTTCGATGCGGCGCTGCGGCTGGCGGCGGAAGACGTTTTATTCTTCTGCGACTGCATGCTGGCGGCCAGGCAGGTTCTCTTGTGCGCCGATGCGGGTGCGCTGCGCGGCGAGGGGATCAACATCTTCCACGGCGTCGACAATACGTCGCCGGAATATCTGAAGCAGCAGTTCATCACCTGGATGGCGCTCGACCGGCTCGAAAGCCGCTTCGCCTCGCGGCCGCGCGAGATTGCGACCATCCGCTCCTACAAGAGCCGGGCGCGCAAGCAGGCGCTGTGGGGGCAGGTGGGGCAGCTCAAACGCCGCCGCCGGCCCGATTTCGGCTTGCTCGCCCGCTGGCTGGTGCAGGATCCAAGGTTGATCCAGAGCGCATTCCAGCTCGCCGCCGGCAAGCTGGTAAAATAACTGCTCTTTGCTTTATCGCATGTCGGTGCCGCAAAACCGCGGCACACTTTTGCGCGATATGCTTTACTCCGCCGGCGCGTCGAGCAGATAGCGAAGGCGGTCGCCGCTCGAGGTGACCGCTACGCCATCCGGGTTGCGCCAGCGCTCCGTCTTGTCGGCGAGGATGCCGCCGGCGATTGCCGGGAAGGCGGAGGGATGCGTCGCGACATAGGTGATCGCGGCGCCGGCGCCCTTCTGGTTCTTGATATCGAGGAAGTGGCGCAGCTCGTATTTGGCGCGAATGTGCTGTTCGTGCCGGCGCACGGCGTCCGCCGCCATCGGCTTCAGCTTGAAATCCTTCAGCAGCGAACGGTCCGCCTCGTAAAGGCGGCGCAGGTCTTCCGTGCGGTGGCTGCCGCTCAGCGAGTTGCCGCGCACGACAGCGCCGTAACCGCAGCTGTGGATCACCTTGTAACGGGCGCCGAGCGCCAGCGCGCGGATGTAGAGATCGTAATCCTCGCCGAGGCGCATGTCGTCGCGGTAGCGGAGCTGATGCTTGTCGAGAAAGCTTCGGCGCATGACGGGCTTCAGGAAGCCAATCTCGCCGCGACGCACGCCGCGCTTGGAGATGTTGCCGTCCACGAAGGTCGTCAGGTCGAGATAGAGAGGGTTTTCGGCGAAGCGGTCGAGCTTCTGCGGCGCCTGGGCGACCGTGTCGGCATCGACGAAGGCGATGTTGTCGGCCACGAACTCCCAATCATTGTCCGAGAGCATGCGCGAGAAGCGGCCGGCGAAGAAGAAATCGTCGGCGTCGAGAATGGCGATCAGCGGTGCTGTGGAGATATCGATGGCATGATTGCGCGCGGCCGACGGGCCCTTGTTCTTCTCGAACCTGACGATCCTGAGCCTGCCGGTGGCGTCGTTGCCGCGTTCGGCGGCTTGCGCCGTGGAATCGCTCGAGCCGTCGTCGACGACCACGACTTCGGCGACCTCAGCTTCCAGAAGTGCTGATCTGACGGCGATTTCGATCGTATCGGCCGCGTTCTTGGCGGCGATGATGACGCATATGCTAGCTGTTTCAGCCACGCTCTACCTCCGTTGTTTCGCCCAAGACCTAGGACGTTGCTGCGCAGCAGACAACAAAGAGCGCTTCACATGATGTTACGAAGGGTGGGTTCGTGAGCGGCGAACGAGCAGTCAGGCTGCCCTTGACGCTTAGCGATTGAACGGCTCGGAGCTGTTGAAAGGCGGTACGTGAAGCTTTTCAGCTTCCTCGGCGCGGCCGGGCGCGCGCTTGGCGCCGTTGCGCTCCTTGCTTTCCTTCCAGACGAGGTAGAGCACGCCACCGAAATAGCCTGCCTGCAGCAGGATCGCGCAGATCACGGTCTTGATGATGGTGCCGGATAGAGAGCCGCTCAGCCAATAGGTCGCGACGGCGAACACTGCGAGTGCGCCCAACATGCTGACAAAAACGCGAGGTGCATACATTTGTTGCCTCCCCAGATGGTGCCCTTCAATGAACAGCCATTGAATACGCGGCCACACCAGGACCATTTTGTAGATTCTTTTTACAGGACTTCGTCATGTAACTAAAGCGGTGAAGACGTCTTTTGCGCCTGTATTCAGTAACTACAAGCGTCACCTTAAAGGTTTGTTCCGCGTATTGGTAAAAATGCCACTTATCGGCCCGTGCGCCCGCCAATCGGAAAACGTCGTTAAAGTTGGGTTTCGATCAGAGGGTTGCATCGATTTCGGCAATGCACGTTCTTGTTTATGCCACAATCGATACCCGCTGAGGTGTAGTGGCCGCGTTTCGCATTCAACTTTTATTACAAAGTTTTAATTTCAAACGATTTGTGAGTGCGGCGCAAAATTGATGCTGCGATGCAATAAAACGGCTCCGTTCAAGTTTAAAAAAAGGTCCGTTGGAGAAGTGATGGCCGTAACCAAGAACTTTCGACCGGGGACGGTTACCCCTGTAAACTTCGTTCAGGGTGTATTGGCAAGAAGTCACAGGACATTTTATTTCGGTCTGCAAATATAGTTTTGATCGCTTTGGTGGAATCTAAATATGTTTCAGCGACCTCTGAAATACAAAAAGTTGAACAAATGTTTCCAAAAACGTTCGATAACGAGCGGTTTTAAAAACGTGGCTTAAAAAAACAAAATCCCCTCATACACTCCCAACTCGTCAGCGCTAGCTAAGCGTCCTGAGCCTTAACCGACCAAACGGCAAACATAAGTGGAGTTACCTCTATGAAGTCTGCGACGAGATCGGACAGTTCGCCATTTTATGGCGCAGTTCACGAAAACGCGTTTCCGCCCACAGGCGGCTTCGCAAAACGGGCATTCGATGTGTCCGCCGCCTGCCTCGGGCTTCTGTTTCTGAGCCCAATCTTTTTGATGGTGATGCTGCTTGTGAAGCTCACGGACAAGGGTCCGGCCTTCTATGGCCATCGCCGCATCGGCCACAATGGCCAGGAATTCCGTTGCCTGAAGTTTCGGACAATGGTCACCAATGGCGACAAGGTTTTGCAGGAATACCTGCGCAACAACCCTTCCGCCATGGATGAGTGGCGCGCCACGCGCAAGCTGCAGAACGACCCTCGGGTAACTGCCGTTGGCGCTGTGCTGCGCAAGCTGAGCCTTGATGAGCTTCCCCAGCTCTTCAATATCATTCGCGGTGAGATGAGTGTCGTCGGTCCGCGTCCCGTCGTTCAAGACGAACTTGAAATGTACGAGCACGCCGCCGTCTTCTATCTGCAGTCCCGCCCAGGCCTTACCGGTCTCTGGCAGGTCAGCGGACGCAACGATGTCTCCTATGCCGCTCGCGTCGCTTTCGACACCCACTACGTCGAAAACTGGTCGATGGCCCGGGACGTTGCGATCATCGCAAAGACCATTCCCGCCGTCTGCGCTCAGCGCGGAAGCTACTAACGGCATCCTTACGCCGACGAGCACGTCTTATGGCTCGCCGTCGGGACGAAACACGGGGAAAAATATGAACGTACGTCTATTTGGCAGTCAGGCTGGGCGATCCCGTGCCCTTCGATCCGGTGTTGCAGTCGCTGCCGGGTTGAGTGCATTCCTGCTGTCCTCATTCATTGCCAGCGCGGACGACTACCGCCTTGGAACCATGGATAAAGTGAAGATTCGAGTTGCCGAATGGCAGACGGCGGATGGGACGATCCGCGACTGGTCTGTCGTCAGCGGCGACTACACGGTTGGCCCATCCGGCAGCATTTCGCTGCCATTCGTCGGCGATCTCGCTGCTTCCGGGCAGACGACCGACGCCATCGCCAAGCAGATCGGCATGGCCCTTCAGAAGCAGTTCGCCTTGAAGGACCGGCCGTCGGCATCCGTCGAATTGTCGGAATTCCGCCCTGTCTATCTCTCCGGAGACGTGGAGAAGCCGGGTGAGTTTCCGTTCGCGCCGAACCTCACCGTCGCCAAGGCCGTCAGCCTTGCCGGCGGCCTTCGCCGGGCCGATTCCGGCCAGCGGTTCGCGCGCGATTTCATCAACGCCAAGGGCGACGCCGTCGTCTACATGGCGGACCGGGCGCGGCTTCTGGTGAAGCAGGCTCGTCTTCAGGCCGAAATCGACAATAAGGATAGTTTCGAGATTCCGGCCGAACTGAAGGACAAGCCTGAGGCCAGAGCGCTCGTCGACAGCGAGAATGCGCTCATGACCTCGCGCAAGAAGCGGCTGACGCTACAGCTTCAGGCACTCGATGACTTGAGGGCTCTGCTGCAGAGCGAAGTCGAGACGCTTGCCAAGAAGACGCAGACGCAGACGCGTCAGTTGGAATTGGCCACGGCCGATCGCGACAAGGTCGACGATCTCGCCGAGAAGGGGCTGGTGCTCAGCGCCCGCAAGATGACGGCGGAGCAACGTGCGGCCGATCTCGAGGCGATGCTTCTCGACATCGACACGAACTCGCTCAAGGCCAAGCAGGATATCAGCAAGGCCAACCAGGACGAGATCACGCTTCGCAACGACTGGGACGCCCAGCTCGCCCAGGAAAAGCAAAGTGCGGACGCGCAGCTCGACCAGCTCAACCTGAAGCTCACCACCAGCAACTCGCTGATGGCCGAGGCGCTGACCCAGTCCACGGATGCCGCCCGCTTCGACACGTCGACGGGTGCGGCCAGCATTGCCTACTCCGTCATTCGTGACGTGGACGGCAAGCCGAAGGAAATCCCGGTGCAGGAAAGCACCGCGTTGCAGCCCGGCGATCTGATCAAGGTCACCGCCGGACTGGCCATGAGGTAACGAGGCAGTATGCGTATCGCTAAGTCGGCGCTCATCCAGCCCGGCGGGAATGTGGCTTATGCCGTTTCCGCCGTGGCGATTTCGCTTTTTTCGTTCGCCTACTCGCTTCGGTTCGGGCAGGTGTCGATCCTGCTTTACTATGCGCTCTGGCTGCCGCTGATCGCGGTCGATTACCGCAAGGTGCTCGGCAACTACAATCGCTACATCTGGATCTATGCCTTCGCGGCGATCGCCTTCCTGTCGGTCTTCTGGTCGGCGGCACCCAGCGTGTCGATGCGCGCCGCCATTCAATATTTCACGCAGGTGCTCTGCACGCTGATTGCGGTCAGGGTGCTGGATGCCAAGACGCTGACGCTCGGCATGGTCGCCGGTATCGGCATTGTGCTCGTTTATTCGGTGCTCTTCGGGCACTACGAGCTCGACGTGATCGACAACACCTACAGCTTCGTCGGTGCCTTCGCGTCGAAGAACCAGCTCGGGTTCTACGCCTCGCTCGGCCTGATCGCCTGCTTCGCGACTGTCTTCATCTTCGGCGAACGCCGTCCATCATGGCTGGGTGCCACAGGCGTCGTCGGGCTGCTGTCGGCCTATTGCCTGATGATGTGCCAATCGGCGACTTCGGTCCTGACCGCCGTCGTGGTTCTGGCGCTGATGGTCGGCCTGCGTGTCGTGCTGACGTTGACGCCCGACCAGCGCAAGCTGCTCGTCATCGGCGGCGGGGTCGCGGTGATCGTGCTTGCGGTGGCCGGTGTCTATCTCGGCGCGGTCGATGCCGTGCTCGGGATCTTCGGCAAGGATTCGACGCTGACGGGCCGCACCTATCTGTGGCAGCAGGGGATCAAGGCTGCGGCCGACAATCCCTATTTCGGCGTCGGCTACCAGGCCTATTGGGTTCAGGGTTTCTCGGAGCCGGAGCGCCTATGGGAAGAGTTCTTCATCGGCTCGCGCAGCGGCTTCCACTTCCACAACACCTATATCGAAACGACGGTCGAGCTCGGCCTCGTCGGGCTTCTGATCCTGGTCTTCACCTTCCTGAAGATCCTGTGGGGGCATCTCCGTCGCCTGATCGAAGACATCAGGAACGATGAATCCTATCTGCTGTTTGCCATCTGCGTGCTTCTGTTGATCCGCTCCTTCGTCGAGATCGACATTCTGACGCCCTACAATGTCGGGACGTTCCTGTTCTATTTCTGCGCCGGAAAGCTGATGAGCGTGCGCCGCCAGCCTGATGTCGCGGCATGGGCGCGGCAGGCACGGCAGCCCGAACCTTTGATGCATTAGCACTTAACAGCATTGTCGGCCGGCATTGACCGGTCATTTGAGGAAACCGGATGAAGACCCTTTACGGCATCCAATATCTGCGCGCCTTCGCGGCGCTTGCTGTCGTTGTTTTTCACGCGGCCGAGAAGTCCGGCGAGCACTTCGCCATCGGGGCTGCCGGTGTCGATGTGTTCTTCGTCATCAGCGGCTTCATCATGTGGGTGATCAGCGAGCGCCGGCCGATGACGCCGCAGGGCTTTCTCCTGGACCGCCTGCGCCGCATCGCGCCATCCTATTGGCTGGTGACAGCAATCATGATCGCCGGCGCCGTGGCCGGGCTGTTTCCGAACCTGCAGCTGACGACGTCGCATATCCTTGCGTCGCTGTTCTTCATTCCCGCGCATTCGCCGAGCACCGGCGATATCTGGCCGGTGCTGGTGCAGGGATGGACGCTCAATTTCGAGATCTTCTTCTATGTGCTCTTCGCCGGCGCGCTTTTCCTGCCGCGCAAATGGCGTCTCGCCTTTCTGCTCGCGCTGTTCGGCGGCTTCTTCCTGGCCGGGCAGATCCTGCAGCCGACGACGCCGGCGCTCTACACCTACACGCGACCGATCATTCTCGAGTTTGTCGGCGGCGTATTGATTGCCGAGCTGTGGCTGCGCTGGTGGATCGCCGGCACCAGCCTGGGGCTGGCCTGCGTGGGCGCCGCCCTTTCCGGTTTCGCCGCCATCCATCTGATGGGCGCCGAGTTCAATGCCGGGATCTGCGGTCCGCTGGCGATGGTGCTTGTTTACGGGATGGTGTCGCTGGAGGCGGCCGGAAGCCTCGGCCGCATGCCGCTGCTCACCTATCTCGGCGACGCCTCCTACTCGATCTATCTCTGGCACACGCTGGCGATCTCGGTGGTGGCCAAGGCGGGGCAGGTGATCGGCCTCTCAGCCACCGTCATGGCTCCGGTGTGTGTTCTCGCCGGCGTGGTTCTTGGAACCGCGGCCTACGAACTCATCGAGAAGCCGCTGAGGAAGCTGCTTTCCAGCTCGCGCTCGAAACAGGCGACGCTCGCCCGCCGAGCCTCATGACGAGGCTTCGGCCGGCGGGGCGCCTGCATCCGGTTCCACTGTCTCTGCTGGCCGGGCCTTCCTTCTGAACGACCGTAGCGCGACATAGAAGACGGGCGTCAGGAACAGACCGAAGATCGTGACGCCGAGCATGCCTGAGAAGACGGCCGTGCCGAGCGACTGGCGCATTTCCGCGCCGGGGCCGGTGGCGATCGCAAGCGGCAGCACCCCGAAGATGAAGGCGAAGGCCGTCATCAGGATCGGGCGCAGGCGCAGATGGCTTGCCTCGACGGCTGCCTCCACCGGCGACTTGCCTTCGTCTTCCGCCTGGCGGGCGAACTCGACGATCAGGATCGCGTTCTTCGCCGCAAGGCCGATCAAGACGATCAGGCCGATCTGCGTCAGCACGTTGTTGTCCATGCCCCTGAACCAGACCCCGATCAGCGCGGCAAGCACAGCCAGCGGGACGATCAGGATGATCGCCAGCGGCAGGACCCAGCTTTCATATTGGGCCGCGAGCGCCAGGAAGACGAAGATGACCGAGAGCGCGAAGATATAGACCGCCGTGTTGCCGGTATGGGTTTCCTGGTAGGCGAGTTCGGTCCATTCAAAGGTCGTGCCGGGCGGCAGGATCTTGGCGGCCAGCGCCTCCATCTTCTTCAGCGCGTCGCCCGTCGATGTGCCGGGTGTCGGGTTGCCCTGCAGCGGGACGGACACATACATGTTGTAGCGCTGGACGAGGGCAGGGCCGCTGGAATCCTGAATATCCATCAGCGTGCCGAGCGGCACCAGCGCGCCGGTGGCCGAGCGCACCTTGAGGCCTAAGATGTCCTCGCGGTCCATGCGGTATTGCCGGTCGGCCTGGGCGCGCACCTGGTAAACGCGGCCGAAGGCGTTGAAGTCGTTGACATAGGCGACGCCGAGATTGATCGACAGCGCGTTGAAGATGTTGGGGATCGGCACGTTGAGGAAACGGGCCTTGTCGCGATCGATGGCGAGGTAATATTGCGGGCTGGCATCGGAGAACGTCGTGAAGACGCCGGTCAGGCCTTCGGTCGTCGCGGCCGCGCCCATCATCTGGCGGGCAAGGCCGAGCACGCGGGTCATGTCGGCGTTTTCAAGATCGAGGATCTGCATCTTGAAGCCGCCGGAATTGCCGACGCCGCGCACCGAAGGCGGCGGGACGGCGATGATGAAGGCCTCCTGGATGCTCTGCAGCTTGCCAAACAGCTCGCCGATGATCTTGTTGGCGGTCTCGCCGCCTTCCTCGCGCTCGGCGAACGACTTGAACGGCACGAAGACGACGCCGGAATTGGAGGCGTTGGTGAAGGTCGCGCCGCTGAAGCCGGCAAACTGCACGGCGTTGCCGACGCCGGGGACCGTGCGGGCGATATCACCCACCTGCTTGACCACCGCATCGGTTCGCGCCAGCGACGCGCCATCGGGCAGCTGGACGACGACGATGGCGTATCCTTGGTCCATGGTCGGGATGAAGCCCGACGGGACCTTGGTGATCATGAAATAGGTCGCGCCGAGCAGGCCGGCGAAGACGAGCAGCGAGCAGGTGATGCCGATCCAGCTTCGGACGAGATGCCTGACGATCCACGAATAGCCGCGGCTCAGGCGATCGAAGCCGTTGTTGAAGCCGTTCGCGAGACCGCGCCCGAAACGCAAGGCGATGTTGTTGCGCGTGTGCTGGTGATCGTGGCTCCTCAGCAGAATACCGGCGAGTGCCGGCGAGAGCGTCAGCGAGTTCAGCGCCGAGATCGCGGTGGTGACCGAGATGGTCACGGCGAACTGCTTGTAGAACTGGCCGGAAATCCCGGGGATGAAGGCGGTCGGAACGAAGACGGCGATCAGCACCAGCGAGATGGCGATGACGGCGGTGCCGACTTCGTCCATCGTCACATGCGCGGCTTCCTTCGGCGTCATGCCCTTGGCGAGATTGCGCTCGACATTCTCGACCACGACGATGGCGTCGTCGACGACGATGCCGATCGCCAGCACCAGGCCGAACAGCGTCAGCATGTTCAGCGAGAATCCGAAGGCGAGCAGCACAGCGAAGGTGCCGATCAGCGAGACCGGGATGGCGATGATCGGGATGATCGCGGTGCGCCACGATTGCAGGAAGACGAGGACGACGATCGCCACCAGGATCGCGGCTTCGGCGATGGTGCGATAGACCTCGGTGATCGATTCCGAGATGAACTCGGTGGTGTCGTAGACGATGCGGTATTCCAAACCCTGCGGGAAGGTCTGGGAGATGTCCTTCATCAGCGACTGGATCTGGTGCGCGGTATCGAGCGCGTTGGTTCCCGGGCGGGCGAAGATGCCGAGCGCCACGGCGGGGTCGTTGTTGAGATAGCTGTTCGTCACATAGTCCTGCGCACCGAGTTCGATGCGGGCGACGTCCTGCAGCTGCACAAGCCGGCCGGCCCCTGTCGACTTGACGATGACGTAGCGGAATTCGCGCACGTCGGAGAAACGGCCGTCGGTTCTGACCGTATATTCGAAGGCGTTCTTGCCTGTTACGGGCGGCGCGCCGATCTTGCCGCCGGAGACCTGGACGTTCTGGTCGCGAAGGGCCGACACCACGTCATCCGACGTCATGCCGTAGGCGGAGAGCTTTTGCGGATCGAGCCAGATGCGCATCGAATACTGGCGCTCGCCGAACACCTGCACGTCGCCGACGCCATCGAGGCGGACGAGAGTGTCGCGGATGCGGTTTCGGGCATAATTGGAGACGTAGAGCTGGTCGTAGCGGTGCGAGGGCGAGAGCAGGTGCACGACCATCATCAGGTCGGGCGAGCTCTTGTCGGTGGTGACGCCGAGGCGCTGCACCTCTTCGGGAAGGCGGGGAAGGGCGATCGAGACGCGGTTCTGGACGAGCACCTGCACCTTGTCGAGATCGGTGCCGAGCTTGAAGGTGATGGTAAGCGACATGGCGCCATCGGCGCTGGAATAGGAGGACATGTAGAGCATGTCCTCGACACCGTTGATCTGCTGCTCCAGTGGTGTGGAGACCGTATCGGCGATGGTCTGCGGGTCGGCGCCCGGATAGGAGGTGCGCACCACGATGGTTGGCGGCGCGATCTCGGGATATTGCGACACCGGCAGCTGCGTGTAGGCGATGCTGCCGACGACGAGGAGCACGATCGAGATGACCGCCGCGAAGATCGGGCGGTCGACGAAGAAATGAGCGAACCTCATTGTGGCGTCTCCGTCGCGGCGTTATCCGGCGGCGTGTCGCGCCGTTCCTGCGGCAGCTCGGTCATCTGCGGCGTGATGGTGGCGCCGGGGCGGGCGCGCATCAGGCCGTTGACGATGATCGTCTCGGTGCCATCGAGGCCCTCGCGGATGACGCGGTAGCCATAAAGCCTAGGGCCGGGGCGCACGGGCTTGGTCGAGACCTTGCCGTCGGTGCCGACGACGAAGACGACGCGTTCGTTCTGGTCGGAGCCGATCGCCTCGTCGGGAACAAGGATCGCCTTGTACTTGTTGGACGCCTCCACCTGTACGCGGCCGAAGAGACCGGGCTGCAGGATCAGGTCGGGATTGGCGAGGCGAGCGCGGATGCGGATGGTGCCGCTCTCGTTGTCGATGCGGTTTTCGGCGAAGTCGAGTTTGCCGGTGAAGGGCTTGGCGGTCGGGTCGGAGATCGTCACGGTGACAGGCACGCCGCCGCCGCCCAGTTGCAGATCCTTGCCGAGCTTGCGCGCCGTATCGGCGAAGTTCAGCAGGCGGCGTTCATCGACGTCGAAGTAGAAATCGATTGGGTCCAGCGACACGATGGTCGTCAGGATCGTCTGGTCCGCCTGCACCAGATTGCCGGTGGAGATCAGGCGGCGGTCGATGCGGCCGCTGAGCGGCGCTGATATCGTGGTGTATTCCATGTCGAGGGCCGCACGGTCGGCGGTTGCCTGGGCGCCGCGGACATTGGCCTGCGCGGAGAGCCATTCACGCCGGCGATCATCGAGCGTCGAGACCGACTGGCTGCCGCTGGTGGCGAGGCTCTGCGCGCGGTTGAACTGCGCCTCGGCGTAGGTCTGGGTGGATTTGGCGACTTCGAGCGCGGCATTGGCCTCGTTAAGCGCGGTGACGAAGGGGCGCTGGTCGATGACGAAGAGCTTGTCGCCTTTCTTCACCAGCGCACCGTCGGTGAAATCGACCTCGTTGAGATAGCCGCCGACACGCGCGCGCACCGAGACCTCGTCGACTGCCTGGAAGCGGCCGATGAATTCGTCGTTGTCGACGACCTCGCGCACAACGGGCTTGGCCACGGTGACGGGCGGCGGGGGCGGAGAAGCGGCCTGCTGGGCGGATGAGGCGAGGGGTAAGAACGCGACGCTGCTGAAGGCCAAGACGTATCGAAGCGAGAAAGGCATGGCGGCTCCCCATTCGGGCGGCCAAACACGCCGCCATGACTATGCTGAAAGAATGCGTTTCATGTCAGGCGGTACTCGAGCGACTGTGTGTCGCTCGCCTATTTCTAATGCTGTCTTACGTTCGTGGCGCTGATAGCGCTCACGACTTGCATGCCGTTGCGATCGATTGGCCGGGAAGGTCCCCACCCGGTAAGCCTCTGGATTTCCATATAAACGGGTGTCTTGACGAAAAGCAAATCCCGGTGGGTTGAAATTGTCGAGGTCAATGAAATCAGGGAGAGTATCGCGCAGGCGTCAACGCTCACGGGTTTCGGCAGCATGTTCCTTAGCCGGGTGCGATAAATTCATCGCAGAAGGCGAATAATCAACCGAAGGTGACTTGTATGTTGCACCTGCTCAATATATCTAGGCACATTATAAGTGTGCTTACTATTCGCGCAGTCTTCAATGAACAGCAATCCGCCTCTCGGCTTCCTCCTCCATGATGTTGCACGTCTGCTTCGAAAGCGTTTCGAGCAGCGGGCGAAGGGTCTTGGGCTGACGTCGTCGCAGTGGCAGGCGCTGGCGTATCTCTCCAACAATGAGGGGATACACCAGGGCGGGCTGGCGGAGATGCTGGAGATCGAG
This sequence comes from Hyphomicrobiales bacterium, assembly GCA_900467745.1. Classification (GTDB taxonomy): domain Bacteria; phylum Pseudomonadota; class Alphaproteobacteria; order Rhizobiales; family Rhizobiaceae; genus Rhizobium. Next base: position 122,734 of record UBQW01000001.1, on the reverse strand, counting down.
CCGATCACACTTGTACGCATTCTCGACAAGCTCGCCGAGCGCGGGCTGATCGAGCGCCGCCAGCACCCGACGGACCGCCGGATCTGGCTGCTTTACATGCGCGAGGAGGCACATCCGCTTCTGGCGGAAATGCGCGGACTTGGCGATGTGACGCGAGGCGAAGCCCTGGAGGATGTTTCCGCCGAAGAGCGGGAGCAGCTTTTCCAAATCCTGTCGCAGATGAAGACCAACCTAGTGCAGGCCTGCCGGACCCCCCTGGCATTGGCCGAAAACGAGACCAACCATGGCTGATAAAACTCCCCTGCGCGTCGTGTCCGACGCCGATGCCAATACTGCTGCCGAAACGAACGAGGTTTCTCCTCGCGAGGAAACCGTCGCCGAGGCGCCATCGTCCACTCCGGCGCCTGTCACCGCCGTCGCGCCGCCCGTGACCACGCCCCCGCGCCGCAAGCGCAGCATGACCCGGCCGGTGCTGTTTGCGCTGCTGCCCGTCGCGCTTGTGATCGGCGGTTATTACTACGTCAATGGCGGCCAGGTGATGTCGACCGACAACGCCTACATCAAGTCCGACATGGTCGGGCTGACCACCGACGTTTCCGGCATCGTCGACACGATCAACGTGCATGAAAACGAAGCGGTGAAGCAGGGGCAGGTGCTGTTCAGCCTTCGCCAGGACGTGTTCAAGATCGCGCTCGACGGCGCCAAGGCGCAGCTTGGCGCGGTGCGTAACCAGATCCTCAACCTGGAAGCAAGCTACCAGCAGTCGCTGGCCGAGATCACCCAGGCCGAGGCCGACATTCCGTATTTCCAGACCGAATTCGACCGCCAGCAGAACCTGCTGAACAGCTCCGCGGCCACCCGCACGGCGTTTGACCAGGCCAAGCACAATCTGCAGGCCGGCCAGCAGAAGGTCGCCGTCGCCAAGGCGCAGGCGGCTGCCACGCTCGCCCAGCTCGGCGGCAATGCCGACCAGCCTGCCGAGCAGAACCCGCTCTATCTTGAAGCCAAGGCCAAGGTCGACGACGCGCAGCGTCAGCTCGATCACAGCGTGGTGCGGGCGCCCTTCGATGGCATCGCCACCAATGTCAACGCGCTGCAGCCGGGCTCCTATCTCGAGGCATCGACGCAGGCCTTCTCGCTGGTCGCGACCAACAATCTGTGGATCGATGCCAGCCCCAAGGAAACCGAGCTCACCTATGTAAAGCCCGGCCAGACGGCCACCATCTATGTCGACACCTATCCGGGTGTGACTTGGAAGGGCAAGGTCGAGAGCATCAGCCCGGCTTCCGGCTCCAGCTTCTCGCTGCTGCCGGCGCAGAACACGACCGGCAACTGGGTGAAGGTCGTGCAGCGTATCCCGATGCGCGTCAGCATCGAGGATGCAGCCGGCAAGCCGCCGCTTCGCGTCGGCATGAGCACGGTCGTTGATGTCGATACCGGCCACGCGCGCGGCCTGCCGGATTTCGTGTCCAAGCTTCTGGGCCGCTCGGGCGGAGATCATGAGTAACGCTGCCTCCGCGTCCTTCGTCCCGGTCGCCAACCGCGGCATGATCACGGCCTGTGTCATCCTCGCCGTCATCATGCAGGCGCTGGATACGACGATCGCCAACGTCGCACTGCCCTATATCCAGGGCAGCGTTTCGGCGAGCGCCGACCAGATCAACTGGGTTCTGACCTCCTACATCGTCGCGGCCGCCATCATGACGCCGCCGTCGGGCTTTCTTGCCGCCAAGTTCGGCCGCAAGAAGGTGCTGCTGACGGCGATCACCGGCTTCGTCGTGGCCTCCGTGCTCTGCGGTCTGGCGCAATCGCTGAACCAGATTGTCGGCTTCCGCCTGTTGCAGGGCCTGTTCGGTGCATCGCTGGTGCCGCTGTCGCAGGGCATTCTGCTCGATATCTACACGCCGGAAGAACGCGGGTCCGCCATGGCCTTGTTCGGCGTGTCTGTCATGGTCGGGCCGGTGCTCGGCCCCGTCATCGGCGGCTGGCTCACCGATAACATCAGCTGGCGGTGGGTGTTCTATATCAACGTGCCGATCGGGGCGCTCGCCTTTGCCGGCATCATGATCTACGTGACCGAGACGAAGCTGGACGCGCTTGCCGAGCTCGACTGGTTCGGCTTCGGGATGATGAGCCTCGGCATCGCTTCACTGCAGCTCTTCCTCGATCGTGGCGAACAGCTTAACTGGTTCGCCTCGGGCGAAATCATGATCGAGGCGATCATCTGTGCCGCGGCTTTCTATCTGCTTGTCGTGCACACGCTGACGGCGGAGAAATCCTTCGTCAATCCGAAGCTGTTCCTCGACCGGAACTTCTCCGTCAGCATGATCTTCATCTTCGTGATCGGGATCACCTATCTCGCCTCTCTGGCGCTGATGACGCCTTACCTGCAGACGTTGATGGGCTATCCCGTCATCACCGCTGGTATCGTCATGGGGCCGCGCGGCATGGGTACAATGCTGTGCATGTTCATCGTCGGGCGGCTGATCGGCAAGGTGGACACGCGCCTGCTGCTGGTGCTCGGCCTCGGGCTGACGGCATGGGCGATGTATGACATGACCGGCTGGACGCCCGATGTCTCGCAGTGGACGATCGTCTCTGTCGGCTTCATCCAGGGCGCCGGTCTCGGCTTCCTGTTCGTGCCGCTGACGACGATCGCGTTTTCGACGCTGCCGGCGGAGATGCGCGGCGACGGCACCGGTCTCTACAACCTGTCGAGAAACATCGGCTCGAGCGTGGGTATCTCCATCGTCTCGGCTCTGCTGGTCGAAAACGCGCAGGTGAACCACGAGAACATCGCCGCCTATGTCACGCCGTTCAACCACGCCTTCGATGCCGCGGCAGCACAAGGGATGAGCCCGCTCACCGCCGCCGGTCGCGCGGCGCTGAACGAGCTGATCACGCTGCAGTCGACTGTTATCGCCTATATCGATGACTTCAAGCTGCTGATGATCATGTCGCTGGCGGTCATTCCGCTGGTGCTGTTGCTGCGCAAGCCCAAGGTGGCGCCGGTCATGGACCACAGCGCCGTGATGGAATGATCAGCGAAACGGTTTGCTGAGATAGCGAGACCCTGAAATGCCGAAGCGCCATGGTGCTTCGGCATTTTTCGTGATGCCGATGCGTTTTCCGCTGACGATCGGCGACGGTGCCGTCGGCGTGAGCGAATAGGGGTCGCGGTCGAGCAGGCGATCATTGAGGGCGATGGTGACGCCGAGCGCCTGGCAGAGCTTGCCGGGGCCGCTGCAGAGCTGCGTGAGTGCGTTGGTGCCACGGCGTTCGATCATCGTGGCGATGCCGATTTCCGGCTCGATGGCGCGGATGAGCACGGCGGAGCCGGGGGTGCAGACGAAGTTCAGGCACCAGTGCATGCCGTAGATGCGGTAGATATAGACATTGCCCGGTCTTCCGAACATGGCGCCGTTGCGCTGCGTCGGGCCGCGAAAGCTGTGGGAGGCCTCGTCATCGGGGAAGTAGGCCTCGGTCTCGACGATGCGCCCGCCGATGCCGGCGACCGTGACGCGACAGGCAAGCAGCTCGCGTGCGACGGAGATCGCATCGCGCTCGAAGAAGCGGGTAAGGGCGTCGCCCGCAATCGGTGCCGCGCCGAGCGCGCCTGTCCTGTCGTCCATATGATCTATCGGCCGGGCTTCGGATCATGCAGCGGGATCGAGGAGCCGGTGACGGAGACCGGGTCGCTTGCCGGGAAGGTGTCTTCGAGGCCTTCGTCCAGTTCCTCTTCCAGCGTTGCCGCATCCTTGCTGCGCGGACCGTCGCCGGCCGAGCTGTCGTGCGCCGCGAGAAGCAGCTGGCGGGCGTGGGAGATGGCGTTGTCGCGGGTCAGGCCGGGTGTTGCTGCATTATAAAGCGTCACGGCAATGCTGTTGCCGGTCTTGTCGCCGAACATGACGGTAAAGCCGCCCTCGCGTGCATTCACTGATATGTCTGTGATGGTCATGGTTTTGCTCCCGATGATGGGTTTGCCGATGTCTTTCTCGTATGCCTATGTTTGCCTCGCGAACACCTTCGTCAACCACTCGATGAAGACGCGGACGCGTGGCGAGAGCTGGCGGTTTCGCGGGTAGAGCAGCGAGACCGGCGTTTTCGTCAGCGGATAGTCCTGCAGTATGGGCTGGAGCTCGCCGCTGTCGATATAGCGCTGGGCATGATAACGCGGCACCTGGATGATGCCGAGACCGAGGCGTGCCGCCGCGTGGAAGCTCTCGGCGGCGTTGACTGATAGCGTCGCGGGCAGGGTGACGTTGCGGATCTGGCCGCCGACGAGGAACTCGAGCGGCGCCAGCGCGCCGGTGGCGCTGGAGTGAAAGCCGACCATGCGGTGTCCGTCGAGCCGGTCGGGATGCTCGGGCGTTCCATATCGAGCGAGATAGGAAGGCGAGGCGAGCGTGACTTCCTCCAGCATCGCCACGCGGCGGGCGACCATGTCGCTATCTGCGGGGATGCCGACCCTCAGCACGCAGTCGATGCCCTCGCGCACGAGATCGACGAGACGATCGCCCTCGCTCATATAGAGTTCGATGTCGGGATAGGCTTCGAGAAAGGACGGCAGGTTGGGCAGCACGAAATGGCGCGCCAGCGTGCCATGCACGTCGACGCGCAGCATGCCTTTCGGCTTGGCGCCGGCGAATGCGCCCTCAGCATCCTCGATATCCGAGAGGATCGACAGGCAGCGACGGTAGTAAGCCTCGCCGTCGAGCGTCGGGCTCACGTGGCGCGTTGTTCGCTGCAGCAGGCGAACGCCGAGGCGGGCCTCGAGCTGCTTGACCGCATCGGTCACCGTCGAGCGTGGCAGGCCGGTATCCTCGGCGGCGGCGGTGAAGCTGCGGCGCTCGACGATACGGCAAAAGACGCGCATGGCATCGAATCTGTCCATTTATCTGTTCGCTGTATCCGGATAGTGATGGCGAATAATGGATGATTATCCGCCGCGAGAAAAGCGGCATCTTCTCTCCAACGGCGCGATATCGCGCTTCCAAGCAAGGAGAACGACAATGACGGTTTCGGAAAACAGGGTTGCGATCGTGACCGGCGCCTCCAGAGGCATCGGTGCGGCGATTGCCGATCGGCTTGCACAGGACGGATTTACCGTCGTGATCAACTATTCCGGCAACGCCGCGCCGGCCGAAGAGCTGGCTGCCGCGATCGAAAAGCGCGGTGGCAAGGCGCTGACGGCGAAGGCCGATGTCAGCGATGCGGAGGCTGTGCGGCGGATGTTCGACGCGGCCGAGGCAGCCTTCGGGGGCGTCGACGTGCTTGTCAATAATGCCGGGATCATGGCGCTTTCCTCGATCGCTGATGCCGACGACGCGCATTTCCAGCGCATCATGGACGTCAACCTGAAGGGCACGTTCAACACGCTGCGCGAGGCAGGAAAGCGGATGCGCGATGGCGGCCGGATCGTCAATTTCTCGACCTCGGTGGTCGGGCTGAAGCTCGAAACCTATGGTGTCTATGCTGCGACCAAGGCCGCCGTCGAGACGATGACGGGGATCATGGCGAAGGAAATGCGCGGCCGCAACATCACCATCAACGCGATTGCGCCGGGGCCGACGGCCACCGATCTGTTCCTCAACGGCAAGTCCGAGGAGCTGGTTGCGCGGATGGCGAAGATGAATCCTCTGGAGCGGTTGGGCACGCCCGAGGATATCGCCGCCGCCGTCTCGTTCCTCGTTGGTCCCGATGGGTCCTGGATCAACGGTCAGGTGCTGCGCGCCAATGGCGGCATGATCTGATTTGTGTCTTGGGGAGGGCGGCTTTCGCGCCGCTCGCCTTCCGGTAGTGCCCTGTTGTGGATATCAGGCGTTGAAAAATGCCAATGTCTTTAAGGGGATAGGGTTGTGCTCCGCCTTGGAACGGCGAGCCTGCAATATCCTCTTACATTTGCATCACGATTGTCTATATTAGCAATGTAGGGATGCGCGGGACTCCTCCAATCCTACGCATCAGACCTCAATAACTGCCGAGCCATTGTTCCCTGGTGACCCGGCAGAGAGTGAAAGAAGAAATGGCAAAACATATGGTTGCGGCCCGTTGAAGGTAAACGCCTCGCGGGCCGCAGTTCTGTCAGCGGGCATCCAGTTTGGCGTCGGTCAGAAGCTTGACCATCCAGTCGACGAAGACGCGGACCTTGTTGCTGAGGTGGCGGTTCGGGGGATAGACGATGTAGAGCCCGAGCGGCTCACGGTTCCACTCCGGCAGCACCTGAACAAGCGCACCACTTTCCAACTCATTGCGGATCATGAAGTGCGGTAACTGCGCGATGCCGAGCCCCGAGGTGGCTGCCGTCACGAAGGTTCTGCTGTCGTTCACCGAGACGAGATAGCGCGGATTGATCTCCAACTCTTCGTTGTCCTTGCGGAATTCGAACGGAAGCGTCCGGTTGGTCTGCGCGCGGAAATAGTTGACTGAATAGTGATCGTTTTCAAGCTCTTCCGGTCTCGCCGGTGCTCCGTACTTCTCGAGGTAGAGCGGCGAGGCGCAGGTGATGAGTTCCACCTCGGATACGCGGCGTGCAATCAAGGATTGGTCGGCCGGAGTGCCGGCGCGCAGCGCGCAGTCGACGTTCTCGGCGAGGTAATCCACGGTGCGGTCGCCGACCCCGAGGTCGATGCGGATATCGGGGTATTTCTGATAGAAATCGCAAAGCGCCGGCACGACGATCCAGTCGGCGAAGGCGCCGGCCATCTCGACGCGCAGGCGTCCGTTCGGAAGCCCTTGCGAGTTGGTGAGGCTGCCATCGAGCTCGGCGATCTCTGAAACGATCTGGGCGGCGCGTTCGTAATAGAGCGCGCCGTCGGTCGTCACCATCACGCGGCGGGTGGTGCGGTTGAGGAGCTTGGTGTGCAGATGCGCTTCAAGCCCTTGAATGAGGTTGGTCACCGTCGCCTTGGGCATCGAGAGCGTGTCGGCGGCCCGTGTGAAATTGCCTGTCTCCACGACGCGAATGAAAGCGCGCATTGCCGAGAGCTGGTCCATCGGAATTCACCTGAGTAGGTTGCAGTGCGGTATTGTTCGAAATCCGGAACAGTGTAATCGTATTGAGGCTTCTTATTCCGTGAGTGGAATAACAATATCTTTTTTTCAGAAATTGCAAGCCGTCGCCTTGGGCAATATGTTGCAACGGCAACATTACACCCGCGACGCAAGGATCGATACGATGACGGTGCAAGTGAAAGACATGGTGTTTGACAAGGTGGCCATTGGCCCCGTGTCGACGCGTATCTATCAGGGCGCCGAATACGGTAAGGGTTCGCCGATCGTGTTGTACTTCCACGGCGGTGCTTTCCAGTCCTCGGGACTGCAGGACAATGCCGTTGCGGAAGCAATCGCGAGTGCCGGCGCCATCGTGGTCGTGGCGGATTACAACGCTCCCATGGGCGGGGTCTTTCCGAAGCCTCTCGAAGTCGGCTACTCGCTGTTTTCCTACATGGCCAACAAGCGCGCCTCGGGTCTCGGTGACCGCAACTCCGCGCTGCTGGTTGCCGGCGAGGAAGCGGGTGGCAACATCGCCGCCAGCGTGGCCTTCAAGGCTCGCGATCACTATGCCGATGCCCTCGATGGTCAGGTACTGATCTCGCCGCTGGTCGATCCGTTCATGGGATCGTCCTCGATGCGCGAAGCCGACAGCATCGGCATGCGCGAGCGTTGGGCCGCGGGGTGGAGCCATTATCTCAGCGGCGGCGGGTGCCATCCCTATGCGGCGCCGTGCCTGTGTTCACGCATCTCGGGCGTTGCGCCCGCACTGATCTTCACCGCGAAGGACGATCCCCTTCGTGATGAGACGCTTGGGTTCGCCGATCGCCTGAAACAGGCCGGCGTATCAGTTCGTCAGCATGTCTCTCCCGCCGGGGCAGGCTGGCCTTCGATTTACGGCGGGACGTCCGACAAGCCTCCGGGTTGGCGCGAAAGCATCACCCAAGAATTCGGAAGCTTCGTTCGCGACATGCGCAGGCAACCCGTACCTTTGAAGACCTGATCAATACACGGCCGTGGGGGCCGTAAGGAGAATACCAATGACGTCCAGTAAGAAGCGCTGGGCCCTTGTGGGCGCCGGTCTGAGCCTTGTTGCGTCCGTTTCAGCCGCAGCAATCTTTTTCGAACTGCCGATGAGCGGCACCGCCACGGCGGCGACCGCAGAAGCACAGGCCGCTCCTCCCGCGGTGCCTGTCACCGTTGCCGTCGTCGGCAGCCGCGACGTGACCGCGTGGGAACAGTTCTCGGGCCGGCTGGAAGCCGTCGATCGCGTCCAGATCCGCTCGCGTGTCGCCGGCGCCGTGCAGTCGGTTCATTTCCGCGAAGGCGCGCTGGTGAAGGCCGGCGATCTGCTCTTCACCATCGATCCGGCACCCTATGAGGCAGCCGTATCGCAGGCCGAGGGCCAGGTGGCTTCGGCTGAAGCCAAGGTCAATCTCGCGCAGATCGAGCTTGATCGCGGCCGCAGGCTTTCCGACAACCGGACGATTTCGCAGAGCGATCTCGACCAGCGTCAGAACGCATTCACCGAAGCGCAGGCCGGTCTTCGCACCGCGCAGGCCGCCCTTCGCTCGGCACAGCTCGAGCTCGGCTACACCGAGGTGAAGGCACCCGTCGCCGGCCGCGTCGGCAAGCTCGAAGTGACCGTCGGCAATCTGGTTGCGGCCGGATCAACCTCGTCGGAGTTGGCCTCGCTCGTCTCCGTCGATCCGATCTACGCCAGCTTCAGCGCCAGCGAAGGCATGGTCGCCAAGGCGCTTGCCCAGCTTCCCGCCGCCGATGGCGCGGTTCCGGCACTTGAGCAGATCCCCGTCGAAGTCGGCACGCTTGCCGATGAGGGCACGCCGATCAAGGGCAAGCTGCAGCTGATCGACAACCAGGTGGATGCCTCCAGCGGCACGATCGGCGTTCGCGCCGTGTTCGACAATCCGGGTGGCAAGCTGATCCCGGGCCAGTTCGTGCGGGTTCGCATGGGCCAGCCGAAGGCAGAGAACAAGATCCTTGTCAGCGAACGGGCGATCGGCACCGACCAGGACAAGAAGTTCGTCTTCGTGGTCGATGGCGAGAACAAGGTCAGCTACCGGCCGGTCCAGCTCGGCATCGCCGAGGGTGGCGACCGCGTGATCGAAAACGGCCTTGCCGTCGGCGACAAGATCGTCGTCAACGGCCTGCAGCGCATTCGTCCGGGCGCGGTGGTCGCACCGCAGATGGAAGAAAAGGTCGCGGCCAAGTAAGACGCAGACCCCTCCCCAACCCCTCCCCACAAGGGGGAGGGGCTAGGTGGCCGCTCAGGCCACAGAGGGCTTTTACAGCATTCAGTTCTACCCCTACCGGCGGTATCCCAACCGCCGGAGAGTGTCGTTGCATCCCAAATTTCATCCCGGAGAGGGCTTTGAAATGAATATCTCCAGATTCTTTGTTGACCGCCCGGTGTTTGCCGGGGTGCTATCGGTCCTCATCGTGGTCGCCGGCCTGATCGGCATGCGATCGCTGCCGATTTCCGAATATCCTGAGGTCGTTCCGCCATCGATCGTCGTGCGCGCCACCTATCCCGGCGCCAACCCGAAGGTCATCGCCGAAACCGTCGCCACGCCGCTCGAAGAGCAGATCAACGGCGTCGAGGGCATGCTCTACATGTCCAGCCAGGCGACATCCGACGGCGTGATGACGCTGACGGTCACCTTCAAGCTCGGCACCAATCCCGACCAGGCGCAGCAGCTGGTGCAGAACCGCGTCTCACAGGCAGAGCCCCGTCTGCCGACGGAAGTGCGCGCGCTCGGCATCACCACGGTCAAGAGTTCGCCCGACCTGATGATGGTGGTGAACCTGACATCGCCGGATAATCGCTACGACATCACCTATCTGCGCAACTATGGCGTCCTGAACGTCAAGGACCGGCTTGCCCGCATCGAGGGCGTCGGCCAGGTGCAGATCTTTGGGTCGGGCGACTATTCGATGCGCATCTGGATCGATCCGCAGAAGGCGGCCGAGCATAATCTGGCGGCGAGCGACATCACCAATGCCATCCGCGCCCAGAACGTGCAGGCCGCTGCCGGCACGATCGGTGCGTCGCCGAGCCTCACCGGTGTCGATATCCAGCTGAACGTCAACGCCCAGGGTCGTCTGCAGACGCCCGAGGAGTTCGGCAACATCATCGTCAAGAGCGGCGCCAATGGCGAGATCACGCGTCTGCGCGATGTCGCGCGCGTCGAACTCGGCGCTTCGGATTACTCGCTGCGCTCGCTGCTGGACAGCAAGTCGGCGGTCGCTATCCCCGTGTTCCAGGCACCCGGCTCCAACGCCATCACCATCTCGGACCAGGTCATCAAGACCATGGACGAGCTGCAGCTGGCGATGCCTGAAGGCGTGAAATACGAGATCGTCTACGACACCACGCAGTTCGTCCGTGCTTCGATCGAGAAGGTCGTCGACACGCTGCTCGAAGCCATCGCGCTGGTCGTCATCGTCGTCATCCTGTTCCTGCAGACATGGCGCGCCTCGATCATTCCGCTGATCGCGGTTCCGGTCTCGATCATCGGCACCTTCGCGGTCATGTATGTCTTCGGCTTCTCGATCAACGCGCTCAGCCTGTTCGGTCTCGTGCTTGCGATCGGTATCGTCGTGGACGACGCGATCGTCGTGGTCGAAAACGTCGAGCGCAACATCGAAAACGGCCTGTCGCCGCGTGACGCGACCTACAAGGCCATGAAGGAAGTGTCCGGTCCGATCATCGCGATCGCGCTGGTGCTGGTGGCGGTGTTCGTGCCGCTGGCCTTCATCACCGGCCTGTCGGGCCAGTTCTATCGCCAGTTCGCGCTGACGATCGCCATCTCGACCGTGATTTCGGCGATCAACTCGCTGACGCTCTCCCCGGCTCTGGCTGCCCTGCTCCTGAAGGGGCACCATGCGCCGAAGGATTGGCTGACGCGCGGCATGGACTTCGTGTTCGGCTGGTTCTTCCGTGGCTTCAACCGCGCCTTCAGCGCCAGCTCCAATGCCTATGGTAAGGGTGTCGGCGGTCTGGTGTCGCGCAAGAGCATCGTCATGGTGATCTATCTGGCGCTTGCCGGTGCGACCTATGGCCTGTTCAACGCCGTTCCCGGCGGCTTCGTGCCGGCGCAGGACAAACAGTACCTGATCGGCTTCGCGCAGCTGCCCGACGCCGCCAGCCTCGACCGCACCGAAGACGTGATCAAGCGGATGAGCGACATCGCCCTTGCAACGCCCGGCGTTGAACACGCCATCGCGTTCCCCGGCCTGTCGATCAACGGCTTCACCAACGGCTCGAATGCCGGTGTCGTCTTCGTCAAACTGAAGTCTTTCGAAGAGCGCAAGACGCCCGATCTCTCAGGCGGAGCGATCGCCATGACGCTCAACCAGAAATTCGGCGCGATCCAGGATGCGTTCATCGCCATGTTCCCGCCGCCGCCGGTCCAGGGTCTGGGCACGACGGGTGGTTTCAAGCTGCAGCTCGAAGACCGGGCGGGCCTGGGCTACAACGCGCTGGATGAAGCGACCAAGGCCTTCCTCGCCAAGGCCTACCAGACGCCTGAGCTGGCCGGCCTGTTCTCGAGCTACCAGATCAACGTGCCGCAGCTCTACGCTGACCTCGATCGCGCCAAGGCCGAACAGCTCGGCGTGTCGGTGACCGATGTCTTCGAAACGCTGCAGATCTATCTCGGCTCGCTCTACGTCAACGACTTCAATGCATTCGGCCGTACCTATAGCGTCCGCGTGCAGGCAGATGCGCAGTTCCGCGCCCATGCCGATGATATCGGCCAGTTGAAGGTGCGTTCGGCTTCGGGGCAGATGATCCCGCTGTCGGCACTGCTCAAGGTCGATGCCACGACGGGACCGGAACGCACGACCCGCTACAACGGCTTCCTTGCCGCCGATATCAATGGCGGTCCGGCACCGGGCTTCTCGTCCGGCCAGGCACAGGCAGCCATCGAGCGGATCGCCGACGAAACGCTGCCGAAGGGCATCGGCTTCGAGTGGACGGATCTGACTTACCAGCAGATCCTTGCCGGCAGCTCGGGCGTGCTCGTCTTCCCGTTGGCGCTGCTGCTCGTCTATCTCGTGCTGGCTGCCCAGTATGAAAGCCTGACGCTGCCGCTCGCGATCATCATGATCGTGCCGATGGGCGTGCTGGCCGCCTTGACGGGTGTCTGGCTCACAGGTGGAGACAACAACATCTTCACCCAGATCGGCCTTATCGTCCTTGTCGGCCTGTCGGCGAAGAACGCGATCCTGATCGTGGAATTCGCCCGCGAGCTGGAATTCGAAGGTCGGACGCCTGTTCAGGCGGCGGTCGAGGCCAGCCGCTTGCGCCTGCGCCCGATCCTGATGACGTCGATGGCGTTCATCATGGGTGTCGTGCCGCTTGTCGTATCGACCGGCGCGGGTGCGGAGATGCGTGCCGCCATGGGTGTGGCGGTGTTCTCCGGCATGATCGGCGTCACCTTCTTCGGCATCTTCATGACGCCGGTGTTCTACGTGCTGATCCGCAAGCTGGCGGGCAACCGTCCGCTGGTGCAGCACAAGGACGACGACCACAACGGCCACGGTGGGGCCGAGGTGATCCGGATGGCGGCCGAATAGGCTTCCGATACAGGTAAATAGAGCAAAGGGCGGGACGCGAGTTCCGCCCTTTCTAGTTTTGGAAGAGCGGTCAGTCGATGATGAACATCTTGGCGCCTGATGTCGTTCTGGAGCGGTGGGCGTCGTCGCCGTGGTCGGAGACCGTGTATCCCATGCCCGGCTTCATCACGAAGCTGCGGCTGTCCTTCAGCTCGCTCGTCACCTCTCCCTCGAGCACATAGACGATGTGGCCGCGATCGCACCAGTGGTCCGCCAGATAGCCCGGAGAGAGCTCGACGATCCGCATGCGGACATTGCCATTGTTCAGCGTTCTCCATGTCGCCGTTCCGGTTTCGCCCTTGTGTTCGGTAGCCGGCAGCGCATGCCAGTCGAGCGAGGTGTAGGGGAGCGGGGGAAGTTTCATCGTCAGGATCCTTACGCGTTTCGTCGGCTCGGGTTCACGGATCCGGCGCGATATGTCCAGCATTTTGTTTGCAATGCAGCATGGCTTTTTGAGCTTGCATCGGCGCGGGCGGCCCTATCAATTGTGAGGGGATACGGGTGGTTACTGCTTCGCCGCCTGTCACGAGAGGAGGTTCCATGCATATCGCTATCATCGGCGCTGCCGGCATGATCGGGCGCAAGCTCACCGAACGGCTGGTGTCCGACGGGCAACTGTCCGGGCAGGCGATCGGTCGCCTGACGCTGGTCGACGTCGTGGCGCCGGCAGCACCTGTCGGCTTTGCCGGGCGGGTGGATGCGAGTGCGGCCGATATCTCGCAGCCGGGGCAGGCGGCGCTGATCGTCGGGTCGCGGCCGGATATCATCTTCCACCTCGCGGCCATCGTTTCGGCGGAGGCCGAGCTCGATTTCGAGAAAGGCTACGGCATCAATCTGGAGGGGACGCGGGCGCTGTTCGAGGCGATCCGCCTGGCGCATCTGCAGGATGGCTATCGTCCCTGCGTGGTCTTCACCTCCTCCATCGCCGTCTTCGGCGCGCCGATGCCCGATGTCATCCCAGACGACTTCAACCTGACGCCGCTGACGAGCTACGGCACGCAGAAGGCCATGAGCGAACTGCTGCTCGCCGACTATACGCGCCGCGGCTTCATCGATGGTGTCGGCATTCGGTTGCCGACGATCTGTGTCCGGCCGGGCAAGCCTAACAAGGCCGCTTCCGGCTTCTTCTCCGGTATCATCCGCGAGCCTTTGGCAGGCCAGCCGGCCATTCTTCCGGTGCCGGATACGGTGCGCCACTGGCATGCCTCGCCGCGCTCGGCGGTCGGCTTTCTCATTCATGCCGCCAGCATCGATCTCGAACCGCTCGGCGCGCAGCGAAGCCTGACCATGCCCGGCGTCAGCGCCTCGGTTGGCGAGCAGATCGAGGCCTTGCGCGCTATCGCGGGCGACAAGGCCGTGGCGCTGATCCGGCGGGAGCCGGACGAGCTGGTGATGAGGATCGTCGGCGGGTGGGCGCGGGCCTTCGCGCCGGAGCGGGCAACGCGCCTCGGCTTCGTGGCGGAGACGAGCTTCGAAGAGATCATTCGCGTGCATATAGAAGACGAAATGGAAGGCAGTATCCGATGAGCAGTCAACAACGGGCGATCGCGTTTCTGGGCACCGGGCTGATGGGCGCGCCGATGGTGCGGCGTCTGCTCGATGCCGGATTTGCCGTTACCGCCTGGAACCGCGACATCACCAAAGCCGAAGCGCTGAGGGTCGATGGTGCTGATGTCGCCGCGACGCCGGTCGCGGCCGTGCAGGGCGCATCCGTTGTCTTCACCATGCTCAGCGATGGCAATGCTGTTGGTGACGTCTTGTTCTCGCAAGGTGTGGCACAGGCGCTAGCGCCCGGTGCGGTCGTCATCGATTGCAGTTCGATCACGCCGGAGGCGGCGCGCGATCATGCGGCGAGGCTCAGTGAACGCGGCATCCGCCATCTCGATGCGCCGGTTTCCGGCGGCGTCGTCGGCGCTTCGGCCGGTACGCTGGCGATCATGGCGGGCGGCAGCGCCGACGTTGTCGATGCGCTGAGCGACGTGTTTTCCGCGCTCGGCCGGGTGACGCATGTGGGGCCAAGCGGCACGGGCCAGCTCGCCAAGCTCGGCAACCAGCAGATCGTGGCGATTACCATCGGCGCCGTGGCCGAGGCGATGATGCTGGTCGAGGCCGGTGGTGGGTCGGCGGAGGCATTTCGCCGGGCGATCCGCGGCGGCTTTGCCGAGAGCCGAATTCTTGAGATCCACGGTCAACGTATGGTGGAGCGCAATTTCGGAGGCGCAGGCCCATCCAAGCTGCAGCTAAAGGATCTCAACAACATTGTCGCCGAGGCGAAAAGCCTGGCGCTGACCTTGCCGCTGACCGAGGCCGTGCGCGCGGAGTTTGCCGCGTTCGTCGAGGATGGCAATGGCGATACAGATCACAGCGGATTGCTGCTGCAGCTGGAGCGAAAGGCTGGCCGCGAACGCGGAAAATCCTGATGGTCGGTACGGTCCCTGACGAACAATAAATAGTGCTGGCACGCTGGCATGCAATCATTGATAGATTTTTAGGGTGTTCTAATTAATGTCACACTTGGCAATCACT
The DNA here is from genome assembly GCA_900467745.1 of Hyphomicrobiales bacterium. GTDB lineage: Bacteria > Pseudomonadota > Alphaproteobacteria > Rhizobiales > Rhizobiaceae > Rhizobium. The sequence goes on along the minus strand of UBQW01000001.1, from coordinate 107,575 downwards.
GGTAGGTGATCGTGGTTGCTGGCGGGCACGGGGATGGGTTTCGCTTTGACGTGGCGTGAGGCATGAATGGCTTTGGCATCTAAGAACTCCATACGCTCGGAGCGGGAGTTTCAAGATCTTCTACGGCGTTTGGAGCTTGCGCTCGATGCGTCGCAGATCGGTGTCTGGGAGCATGACCTGCGGTCGAACGAGATCTCCTGGGACGTGCAGATGCATCGCCTCTACCGCACCGGCCAGCGCAGCGGTCCCGTGCCGACATCGATCTGGTCGAATGCCATCCATCCCGATGATCGCGCGCGTGCCACCCAGGAATTCAACGACGCCATCGCCAAGCGCGGCCAGTACAATTCGGAGTTCCGTATCATCTGGCCGGATGGCGAGATCCGCTACATCCGCTCGCGCGCGCATTTCTATGTGAGCGAGGAGGGGGCGCCATCGTTCATCGGCGCGGAATGGGATGTGACCGCCGACGTGCTTCTCAACGCCGAGGCGGCGCGGCAGCGCGAGGTGGCGGAGGCCCGCGCGCTGGCGCTGGAGGAGAGCACGGCGCTCATCGAGCATGCGGCCGCGCACGACTACCTGACCGGCCTGCCGAACCGGCGTTTCTTCGACAAGCGGATAGCGGAACTCGCCGAAGACGAAAGCGTCTCGACGCTGGCGGTGCTGCATCTCGATCTCGACGAGTTCAAGCAGATCAATGACAGCTACGGCCATGCCGCCGGCGATGCCGTGCTGCGCGCGGCGGCCTTGCGGATCGCCGCTGTGCTGCCGGAAACCGGCATGGCGGCGCGCATCGGCGGCGACGAGTTCGTCATCGTGCTCGTGAATTTCGAGAGCATGGACGAATTGCGGGAGATTGCGCGCCGTGTGCAGAAGCGGCTGCGCAAGAAGATCCGCTTCGGCCACGAGATGCTGCAATCGGGCAGTTCGATCGGCATTTCATGGTCGGCCGATCGCGGCGATACCAATCTTCTGGCCGAATCCGACATGGCGCTCTACGCGGCCAAAAGCGGCGGGCGCGACCGGATCGAGTTCTTCACGCAGCGGCTGAAGGACGAGCTGATGGGCAAGCGGCGGATCGCCGAGGAGCTCAAGCTGGCGCTGACGGCAGGCGAAATCGTTCCTTATTACCAGCTGCAATTCGACGCCCGCACGCGGGAGATCGTCGGGCTGGAAGCACTGGCGCGCTGGCGGCACAAGGAGCGTGGCATTCTGGCGCCGGCGGATTTCCTGAAGGTTGCCGACGAGCATGGGCTGACAGCCGAAATCGACGCTTCGATCCTGCGGCACGTGCTAAGGGATCGCCGCGAATGGGAGCGGCGTGGCTTCGATGTGCCGAGGATTTCGGTGAACATCTCCGGCCAGCGGCTTTATGATCCGCTCTTGATCAGCGATCTGGAAGCGCTGGATATCCCTGACAATTCGATCGTCTTCGAGCTGATCGAGACGATCTTCCTCGACGACTGCGACGACGAGATGATGCAGAGCGTCGACCGGATCAAGCTGATGGGCATCGAGATCGAGATCGACGACTTCGGCTCCGGTCATGCCTCGCTGATCGGCCTCGTCAGGCTGCGCCCGACGCGGCTGAAGATCGACCGCCAGCTGGTGGACGCCATCGACACCTCCGACGAGCAGCGGCGGGTGGTGAAGTCGATCATCGAGATCGCCAAGGCGCTGGGTGTGAAGGTGATCGCCGAGGGTGTCGAGACCGAGCGGCATGCCGCGACGCTGGCCAAGCTCGGTTGCGATGCCTTGCAGGGGTTTGCGCTGAGCAGGCCGGTGCCGGCGGCCGAGATCGACGCCAAGTTTTCGGCCCTCGTCGCGGGTTGAAAATCAGGCGGCGGTGTCGAGTTCGCCGCGCGCTTCGAGATACCATTCCACGAAAGCCGCGACACCCTGCTCGAGCGAGGTGCTCGGCGTGTAGCTGGTCAGCGCCAGCAAGAGGTCGGGGCTGGCATAGGTGCGTGGCACGTCGCCTTGCTGCATCGGCAGCATGACGCGCTTGGCCGGGTGGCCAAGGGCTTTCTCAACCGTATCGACGAAGTCGAGCAGGCTGATCGGCTGGCCGCCGCCGATGTTGACGACGCGGAACGGCGCCTGGCGCGACAGCGTCTCGACCTTCTCGGACGCGACGCGATTGCTTTCGGCGGGCACGACGGCGGAAAGCCGCACAACGGCCTCCACGAGATCGTCGATATAGGTGAAATCCCGGCTCATTTTGCCTTCGCCGTAGATCTCGATCGGCTGGTCCTCCAGCATGTTCTTGACGAACTTGAAGAGCGCCATATCAGGCCGGCCCCAGGGGCCGTAGACGGTGAAGAAGCGGAAGGCGGTGGTCGGGATCTTGTGGAGATGGGCATAGCTGTGCGCCATCAGTTCCATAGACTTCTTGGTCGCGGCGTAGAAGGTGAGCGGTTCGTCGGCGCGGTCAGTTTCGTGGAAGGGAACGGTCGGATTGGCGCCGTAGATCGAGGAGGTCGAGGCCAACATCAGATGGGAGACGCCGGTGTTCTTGGCGATCTCCAGGATGTTCCACGAGCCGATCAGGTTCGAGTTCAGATAGGCTTGCGGGTTCTCGTTGCTGTAGCGCACGCCGGCCTGAGCGGCGAGGTGGATCATCACATCCGGCTTGGCGGCCGCGACGGCCTGTTCGAGTGCCGCGCGATCCTCCAGCATCGCCGTCACCGGCTTGAAGGCCGGAAACTGGGCGAGGGCGGCGTTGCGCATGTGCTTGAGCTTGATGTTGTAATAATGCGTCATGCCATCGAAGCCGGTGACCTCGTGGCCGTCCTGCAGAAGCCGGCGCGCGAGATGGAAGCCGATGAAACCGGCCGTTCCGGTGATGAAATACCGCATGCTCATGCCCTGCTTTTGACTATGCCTTGCTCTTCTTGCCGACCGCGAAGTAGCTGAAGCCGTGCCTGGTAACTTCGGCGATCGGATAGATGTTGCGCAGATCGACCAGCACGGGCGTCTTGACCAGCGTCTTCAGCCGCTTGAAGTCGAGCGCGCGGAATTCCTCCCACTCGGTGACCAGCACCAGCGCATCGGCGCCTTCGGCGATCTCATAGGGATCCTTGCCGTAGACGACCGGACCGAGCAGGTCTTTCGCCGCATCCATCCCCTCGGGGTCGTAGACGTGGACTGTCGCGCCGCCGTCGAGCAGCGCCTGGATGATGGTGATCGAGGGCGCGTCACGCATGTCGTCGGTGTTCGGCTTGAAGGTGAGGCCGAGGATGGCGATCTTCTTGCCGCGCACATTGCCGTCGCAGGCGGCGACCACCTTGCGGCCCATGGCGCGCTTGCGGTTGTCGTTGATGGCGACGGTGGTTTCGATCAGCCGCATCGGGCTGTCGTGATCCTGCGCGGTCTTGACCAGCGCCAGCGTGTCCTTCGGGAAGCACGAGCCGCCATAGCCGGGGCCGGCATGCAGGAACTTGTCGCCGATGCGCTTGTCCATACCGATGCCCTTGGCGACCTTCTGCACGTCGGCGCCGATCTGCTCGCAGAGGTCGGCGATCTCGTTGATGAAGGTGATCTTCATGGCGAGAAACGCGTTGGCCGCGTATTTGATCAGCTCGGATGTGCGGCGTTCGCAGAAATAGAGCGGAGCTTCGTTGAGATAGAGCGGGCGGTAGACTTCGCGCATGACCTCGATGGCGCGCGGCTCCTCGGTGCCGAGCACGATGCGGTCGGGGCGCTTGAAGTCGGTGATGGCGGCACCTTCGCGCAGGAACTCCGGGTTGGACACGACCTCGATGTCCTTGTCGGGGAACTCTTCGCGGAAGATGCGCTCGAGCTCGTCGCCGGTGCCGACGGGGACCGTCGACTTGGTGACGACGACGGTGAAGCCTTGCACCGATGCGGCAATTTCACGCGCCGCCGCATAGACATAACTCAGGTCCGCATGACCGTCGCCACGACGCGAGGGCGTGCCGACCGCGATGAAGACGACGTCGGCGGCTGCGACGGGGGCGGCGAGATCCTTGGAGAAATCCAGGCGTCCGGCGGCGCGGTTCTGGGCGATGATCGTGTCGAGGCCGGGTTCGAAAATCGGCACCTGGCCGGCTTCCAGCGCATCGATCTTGGCGGCCGACTTGTCGACACAGGTGATATGATGGCCGAAATCCGCGAGGCAGGCCCCCGAGACAAGGCCGACATAGCCCGAGCCGATCATCACAATACGCATGGAAATTTTCCTCAAACACCGATCAAAGCCCTGCCTGATGGCAAGACCATGATGGTGTTACAGAGGTAATTTTATAAGTTCAAGACAACCAAGAGGTCAGTTGCGGCCGAACTCGTCGACGATACGGATGATGTCGTCTTCGCCGAGGTAGGAGCCGGTCTGGACTTCGATCAGTTCGAGCAGGATCTTGCCCGGATTGGCGAGGCGATGGACTTCGCCAAGGGGGATGTAGACCGATTCGTTTTCGCGCAGCATCTGCACGTTCTCGCCGATCGTCACTTCCGCCGTGCCCTTGACGACGATCCAGTGCTCGGAGCGGTGGTGGTGCTTCTGCAGCGACAGCTTCTTGCCCGGGGTGACGAAGATTCGCTTCACCTGGAAGCGGTCGCCGTTGAAGATCGAGGTGTAGCCGCCCCAGGGACGGTAGGAGGTCGGGTGTGTCTCGGTGAGTTTCGATGTCGCCGGCTTGGAGGCCAGCATCTTGACGATGGCGCCGACGTCCTGGCTGTCCTTGAGGTGACCGACGTAGACGGCATCCTCGCTGGCGATGACGGCGACGTCGTCCATGCCGTTGACCGCCAGATGCACGCCGTGGGTCATGACCAGCGAGTTGCGGGTGTTGACGACAGTGGTGTTTTCAGCGGCGACATTGCCCTTTTCGTCAGGATTGCCGCTCTTCCAGATCGCATCCCAGCTGCCGAGATCCGACCATTGGAAGGGGGAGGGAACGACGGCCGCGTTCTTGGTCTTCTCCATCACCGCGTAGTCGATCGAGATATCCGGGCTTTCGGCGAAGGCCGCCTTGTCGAGGCGGATGAAGTCCAGATCCTTGACACTTTGGGCGACCGCTTCGCCGGCGGCCTTGAGGACATCGGGGGCGAAGGTCGTCATTTCGCTGAGCAGCTTGGCGACCGGGAACATGAACATGCCGGAGTTCCAGTAGAAGCCGCCCGATGCCAGCATTTCCTCGGCCTTTGCGAGCGGCGGCTTTTCGATGAAGCGCTTGACTGACAGCGCGCCGCTCGGCAGCGCCTCGCCGCCTTCGATATAGCCGTAGCCGGTTGCCGGTTCCGTCGGCTTGATGCCGAAGGTGACGAGCTTGCCTGCGGATGCGGCGGCGACCGCTGCGCGCACGGCGTCGAAATAGACCTGATCGGCATCGATCTCGTGGTCGGAGGCGAGTACATGCATGATCGCGCTCTCGCCGAAGCGGTCGCGCACCAGCGCGCCGGCTGCGGCAACGGCAGCGGCCGTGTTGCGGGCCATCGGCTCCAAAAGGATGCTCGACAGCGAGATATCGAGTTCGCGGGCCTGCTCGGCGACCAGGAAGCGGAATTCTTCGTTGGTGATCACGATCGCCGGCTCATAGAGCGTCTTGTCGGAGATGCGCAGCAACGTGTCCTGGAAAAGGGTAGTATCGCCGATGAAGCGGATGAACTGCTTGGGGGCGGCGGCGCGCGACAGCGGCCACAGGCGCGTGCCCTTGCCGCCTGCCATAATTACCGGAACGATCTTCTGCGTCATCTGGATGTGTCCTCGAATGGTCTTTAATCGTTGATCAGTTTGCGCTTGCCCAAGCGCGGATGCGCGCCAAGCCGGCTGCTAGAAGGTCGGTGGCAGCGCTCTCCGTCTTCGCTTCCACGTAGCAGCGCATCTCCGGCGCGTTGCCCGATGGGCGGAAATGGATGATGCGCTTGTCGGCAAGCGTCACGCGCAGGCCGTCGATATCGCTAGTGCTGCCGACTGCGCCGATCGGCTGCAGGAAGTCGGAGAGATTGGCCGGGCTTGCGCGCAGATGCGCCATCAGCTTGGCGCTGGTCTCGACCGGGAAGTTCTCCAGCCGGTCGGCGGCGGCGAAGGGGAGCGCGTAGCCGGATGCGACGATCGACAGGGGGCGCTTGTTTGCGGCCGCCTGCGCCAGTGTCGCCAGAACAGGCAGGAAGCAATCGCGGGTCGGCAGCGCCAGCAGCGTGGTGCCGTTGAGGTTGAAGTCACTCGCCACCAGCGTGCCGCCATTGGCCTCGAAGCCGACAACGCCGATCTTGCCAGCGACAAGCGCCTCTTGCATGCCTGATATCACGAGGGGCGATCCGACACGGGTGCGGATGACGCTGAACGAGCCTGATGCTTCGATACCGGAGTTGGAGGTGACGGGTGTCACCACGGCGTTGGCGCCGAGGAAGTTGGCGGCGATCAGGCCAAGGAGGTCACCGCGCAGCGGGGTGCCGGTCTCGTCGGTCACCAGCGGCCGGTCGCCATCGCCATCGGCAGACACGATGGCGTCGAGGCCATGATCGCGTGCAGCCTGCTTCAAAAGTGTAATGGTCTCTTCCGAGACGGCTTCTGTATCGACGGGAATGAAGTGCTCGGAGCGCGCGAAAGCCTTGACCTCTGCGCCGAAGTGCTTGAGCAGGTCGACCATGAGATCGCGGGCGACGGTGCTGTGCTGGTAGACGCCGACCTTCAGGCCAACAAGCGCATTGGCGGGCAACAGGCTGGCGTTGCGCTTCGTGAACAGGTCGAGGCATGCGGCGGCCCGATCCTCGGCTTGCCGGTCGTCCAGCGGCCATTCGAAGCCGGTGCGGTCGAGATCGGCTGCCGCTGCCGTGATCGCGGCTTCGTCGGCCTTGTCGATCTCGCCATCCGGCCGATAGAACTTGATGCCGTTGCGATCGGCGGGGATGTGGGAGCCGGTGATCATCATCGAGGCGGCGCCAAGATGCAGGCCGTAGAGCGCCAGCGCCGGCGTCGGGACCGTGCCGCAATCGATCATCGGAAAGCCGAGCTTGCCGAGCGCCTTGATGCAGTCGGCTGATATCTCAGGGCTGGATTGGCGAAAGTCGCGGCCGATAAGGATCGGGTCACCCGCCTTTGCCCGCCCGCTTTCGAGGAGATAGCGACCGAATGCCGTCGCATAGAGCGCCGAAGCCCGGCCCTTCAGATCCTCGGAAAGGCCGCGAAGCCCGCTTGTCCCAAATTTCATTCTGAATAAGCCCTCGGCAACGCTTGAATTCGACCGTGTTTTGAAAGCAGACTACTCAAAGTTCGTAAACTTTGATGGCCGGCGACCGGTAAAATGTCCGCCAAATCCCTTTTCGACGCAAGTTTACAGCTCGTTTTTGGCGAGCTGGTGGAGGCAATTGCATGAATGAACAGACCATCGCACTCGAAGACAGCTGGAAGAGCGCCTTGTCCACAGAGTTCGAGCAGCCCTACATGCAAAGGCTGAGAAGCTTCCTTATCGAGCGAAAGCAGATGGGGAAACGGATTTTTCCTAAGGGATCGGAATATTTCAGGGCTCTTGACCTGACGCCGCTTAGAGATGTGAAAGTCGTGATCCTGGGACAGGACCCCTATCACGGCGCGGGCCAGGCGCATGGCCTGTGCTTCAGCGTGCAGCCCGGCATCCGAATTCCGCCGTCGCTGGTCAATATCTACAAGGAGTTGCAGGCTGATCTCGGGATTACGCCGGCGCGCCACGGCTCTCTCGAACACTGGGCGCGGCAGGGCGTTCTGCTCTTGAACAGCGTGCTGACGGTCGAGGAGGCGCAGGCCGCATCGCACCAGGGCAAGGGGTGGGAGACCTTCACCGATGCCGTCATCCGCAAGGTCAACGACGAGTGCGATGCGGTGGTCTTCATATTGTGGGGTGCCTATGCGCAGCGCAAGGCGGCCTTCGTCGATACATCCCGGCACCTGGTTCTTAAATCCCCGCATCCATCGCCGCTTTCGGCGCATAACGGCTTTTTCGGCTGCCATCACTTCTCCAGGGCGAACGCCTTTCTCAAGGAGCATGGACGTTCGCCGATCGATTGGCAGCTTCCCGAGAATCCTGACGACGAATAGCTTGCGATGAACGACGCCCTGTCGTCGTTCACTAAAAGTAGACAATGCGTTCCGGTCGCTGGGACTATTCCAACGGCCGGATAAGGATCATCTATGACCCATCGAACAGCCCGCCAGGCGGGCCAGAAAGGGGTCTCAAATGCTCGACCAGATCAAGGGTCTTCATCACGTTACGTCGATGGCTGCGAACGCCCAGACGAACAATCAATTCTTCACCAACGCGCTCGGTCTGCGCCGCGTCAAGAAGACCGTCAACTTCGACGCTCCTGATGTCTATCACCTCTATTATGGCGACGAGAACGGTGCGCCGGGCACGATCATGACCTACTTCCCGTTCCCGAAGATGGCGCAGGGCCGTCCCGGCACCGGCGAAGTCGGAACGACGGTCTATTCCATTCCCGAGGGTTCGATCGGCTTCTGGAGCGATCGCCTCGCCAAGCTGAACGTGACTGGGCTGAAGACCGAGGAGACATTCGGCGAGAAGCGGCTGCACTTTGCCGGTCCCGATGGCGACGGCTTTGCGCTCGTCGAGGTTAAGGACGACGCCCGTCTGCCCTGGACGCATGGTGGTATCGGCGAAGATCAGGCGATCCGTGGCTTCCATTCGGTTGCCATGCGGCTGCGCGACGACGGCGCGACATCGGAGCTGCTGAAGTTCATGGGCTATCAGGTCCAGGAAGAGCGCGATGGCGTCAAGCGCCTGACCATTCCCGGCGGCAACGGCGCGCATCTGATCGATCTCGAAACGATGCCGAACATCTCGCGGGCGCTTCCGGGTGCGGGCTCGGTGCATCACGTCGCCTTCGCCGTCGAAAACCGCGCGAAGCAGCTGGAGGTCCGCAAGGCCCTGATGGACACCGGATACCAGGTCACGCCGGTTATCGACCGCGATTACTTCTGGGCGATCTATTTCCGCACACCAGGCGGTGTGCTGTTTGAAATCGCCACCAACGAACCGGGCTTCGACCGGGACGAGGATACGGCGCATCTCGGCGAAGCGCTGAAGCTGCCGACGCAGCACGAGCATCTGCGCTCGCTGCTCGAACAGCACCTCGAACCGCTGGAAGCATAAGCTAAGGATATCGATATGACCGATCATGGATATGTGCACCGGCTGCATGCCGGTGCCGCGGGTAAGCCTATTCTCTTCACCCTGCATGGGACGGGCGGAGACGAGAACCAGTTCTTCGACTTCGCGCGGCAGCTTCTGCCCGAGGCAACCATTGTCTCACCGCGTGGTGACGTTTCGGAATACGGCGCCGCGCGCTTCTTCAAGCGCACCGGCGAGGGTGTTTACGACATGGCCGATCTGGCGCGGGCGACCGACAAGATGGCGGGTTACGTCAGCGAGCTCGCAAGGGAGCACCAGGCTTCGGCGATCCTCGGGCTGGGCTTTTCGAACGGCGCCAACATTCTCGCCAACGTGCTGATCGAGAAGGGTTTGTTCGATGCGTCGGCGCTGATGCATCCGCTCATTCCCTTCCAGCCGAAGGCGAATGCCGGTCTGGCGGGCCGCAAGGTGCTGATCACCGCCGGCGAGCGCGATCCGATCAGCCCCGTGCCGGTTACCAAGGCGCTGGCTGATTACTACGAGCGCCAGAACGCTGACGTGACGACCGTATGGCATCCCGGCGGACACGAGATCCGGCCGAACGAGGTCGACGCGATCAAGGCGCTCTTCGAGCCGTACAGATAAGAACATCATCGGGCAGGCCTTTCGGGGTCTGCCCGATCTCTTCCAGCGCGCTACCACTTTGATCTAGGGTTATGCCTTCAATCTTCTGTGGTAATTTTTCATCATTGATACTGGAGCGGGTATAGGATCTCATTTTCCGAGGATATGCATTCGTATGAGCGATATTGCCGACCTCAGGATGATTTCAGGCCTTCTCCGTCGCCAGATATGGGTGGTCTTGGCCACCGCCGCCGCCATTCTCTCTTTGACCGCCATCGTCCTGACGGTGTTGACGCCGCGATACACGGCGCAGGCGCTTGTCGTGGTCGATACCAGCGCCAAGAACCTGTTGGCACCGGACAGCGCGGCCATTGCCAGCGCCTCCGATAACGCGCGGGTGGAGGGGGAGGTCAGGATCGCGCAGTCCGATGCGGTGCTTCTCGATGTCGTGCGCGAGGGCAAGCTGGCCGATGACCCGGAATTCGCGCCGCGATCCGGCTATTTCGATCTTGGCGGCACCCTAGCGCGCTTTAGTAGCGTGTCGTCTGGTGCCACGGATGCTGCCGAGCGCGAGACTCTTGCGTTGTTTAAGGATGCCGTCCGCGTTCGTCGCGAGGGGCTGACCTATCTCATCACCATTGGCGTCACATCACAGGATGAGGCGAAGGCAGCTCTTCTCGCCAATCGCATGGCTTCAGTTTACATCAGGCATCAGATCGACGCCAAGGTGGCGGGCACGATCGCGGCCCGCAACAGCCTTCAAGCCCAGGTGAGTGCCGCCAAGGACAGCCTTGCGAGCCACGAAGGGCGGCTGGATGCCTTCCTCGCCGTCAATGTCGGCATGCGCGATGCCTTCAGCAACGGCAATATGGGCTTGCGCGTCGCCGATGCACAATTCAATCGGGCGGCCACGCTACCGGCAAGCACGCCGCAGCTGGCGACACCTTCCGAGACGTTGACGCAGTTCTATAGCCTGCAGCAATCGGCTGAGATCGCGCGGGCGCAGTATCAGAACCTGCTCACGCGACTGCAGGATTTCGAGGCACAGGCCAGCCTGCAACTGGCTGACAGCCGGGTGATTTCGGAGGCCTTGCCGCCGATCGAGCCATCCTATCCGAGGGTTGCCGCGATCCTTGGCGTCATGAGCCTCGTCGCGCTTGGGTTCGGTATCGGGGCGGGTTTGCTGCGGGAGTTCTTCGTTGGCGGATTTACCGGGGAGGATCAGGTTGAGGCGGTGCTGAACATCCAGCTGGCCTCGGTGGTGCCGCATGAGGAGGGTGGCGAGCTGGAGCGGCCGCATGGGCGCGGGCTCTCCGACCGGATCATGACGGCGCCGCTCTCTGTCTTTTCGGAATCAATCCGGCGGATCCGGGTGTCGGTCGAGCAAGCGCTTCTCAGCCGGCATCCTGTGCTGGAGGATGCCGGCGAGGAGGGCATCGTGATCATGGTGTCCTCCAGCCTTCCGGGGGAGGGGAAATCGACGCTCGCCACCGCCCTGGCGCGCACCTATGCGCTTGCGGGAAAGCGCACGCTGCTCATCGACTGCGATCTCAGGAAGCCCAGCATTCACGCCACGTCGATCGCGAGCCGACACCCGCCTTCGTCAATTTGTTGCGCGGTGAGGCCGATCCGGGGCTCGCCAGCATGGTGGCCGTCGACCACGCCACGAACCTCTCCGTCATCCTGGGCGCGCGGCCGGCCGAATTTGCCACCGACGAACTGCTGATGAGCGCGCGGGTGCGGGCGCTTCTTTCTCGGGCGCGACTGCATTTCGACTACGTCGTCATCGACACGCCGCCGGTTGAGGCGGCGGTGGATGCGCTCTATCTGGCGAGGCTCTGCGACGTCGCGCTCTTTGTGGTGCGCTGGGCGCGGACGCCGCAGAACGTCGCGCGAAAGGCTGTGGCGGCGCTGAAGGGGAATGTCGGTGGTGATACGCCTGTGATCGCGGTGCTGAACGGGCAGGATCAGCGCCACTGGTTCAGCTTCAAGGCCAAGCCGCTGTGGCGCACGGCCTATGCTGGGTAGGGGGTTGGAGGCCGTCGCTCCCGCCGTGGCCTACCTCTTTAGGTGCAATCCAGGCGTTTATCGGCGGTGTCCGCTTGACACACTAGTTGCGTTACTAAAGGTTTAATCCATTCATAAATGCAACCTTATTCGCGTCATGGCTGCGCCCCGGCTTTTTTCGGTGGCGCTTGATTGCAGGCATTTGAAATAGCGATTTCACTCATTCGTTGAAGAGCGACGCATGGTCCGTGCAAGGCGCATTCTTGTCCACGATTATTCCGGTCATCCGTTTCAGGTGCAGCTTGCGCGTTCGTTGGCGCGGCGCGGGCATGAGGTTCTCCACGTCTATTCCGAAAGCTTCCAGACGCCCAAGGGTGATCTCGCCGCGCGGCCGGACGATCCACTCCGGTTTCGTATCGCCGGCCTTTCGCTGTCCGAGCCGTTCCAGAAATCGAGCTTCCTGAAGCGGCGCGCGCAGGAGATCGAGTTCGGGCGGATGGTGGCTCATGAGATAAGACGGTTCCAGCCTGACATCGTGCTTTCCTCCAATGCGCCGCTCGATACGCAGGCCGTGATTCACAAAGCCGCGCGCGCCTGCGGAGCGCGGTTCGTGTTCTGGCTGCAGGATATCTACAGCGAGGCCATCGGCCGCTTTCTGCCCGCAACGTTTCCGCTGATCGGCAATGCGGTCGCGCGCCGATATCAACGGCTGGAATTCGGTCTGTTGAGGCAAAGCGACCATGTCGTCGCAATCACCGACGACTTCGTTCCATATCTCCGGCAAAACGGCATCGCGCCGGGTCGGATCTCCGTCATCGAGAACTGGGCGCCGCTGGATGAAATGCGATCAGTCGAACCGAAACAGTCCGAGAGCGAAATCGGCAATGGCCCGATCCGGGTGGTCTATGCCGGCACGCTTGGCTACAAGCACAATCCCGATCTGCTGATGCAGGCTGCGAAAGCGCTGCCTGTTGCGATCGATGTTCATTCCGAGGGCACGATTGCCGAAAGCCTGGCGTGCAGGGCGACGGTGGAAGGTGTCAACAATCTGCGCGTAAAGCCGTGGGTGCCGTTTGCTGATCTGCCCGATGTGCTCGGGGGCGCCGATATTCTGATCGCGATGATCGAAGAGGGGGCCGGGGCCTTCTGCGTGCCATCCAAGGTGCTGACCTATTTCGGATGCGGGCGGCCGGTGCTGGCCTCTGTGCCACGCAACAACCTGGCGCGGCGGCTCATCGAGCGCGCCGATGCCGGTCTTGCGTCGGACCCTGATGATGCGGCGGGGTTCATCGACAATCTTCGTGGGCTTGCTGACGATGCTGGGCTGCGTCGCCGGCTCGGCTCGAACGGCCTTGCCTATGCCCGCGCCAATTTCGCGATCGAGCCGATCACCGATCGCTTCGAGGCGATTTTCGCTGGTCTCTATCAGATGGAGAAACAGGCAATCTAGCGCTGGGGGGCGTTGCATGCTGGAGAAGACTGCACTTGTCTGCGGCGCCGGAGGGTTTATCGGCAGCCACCTCGTTGCCCGCCTGAAGCGCGACGGCTTTTGGGTTCGCGGCGTCGATTTGAAGCTGCCGGACTACGAGGAAAGCGTGGCCGACGAATTCATCGTCGGGGATCTGAGGCTGATAGACGTCTGCGAACGGGTGATCGATCGCGATTTCCACGAGGTCTACCAGTTGGCGGCCGATATGGGCGGGGCTGGCTATATCTTCACCGGCCAGCACGATGCCGATATCATCCACAATTCGGCGACGATCAATCTCAACGTCGCCGATCTGTGCCGCCGGCGCGAGGTTGGCCGCATGTTCTTCTCCTCGTCGGCCTGCGTTTATCCCGCCGTCAACCAAGCCGATCCCGACAACCCGAATTGCGTAGAATCCTCCGCCTATCCCGCAGCACCGGACAGCGAATATGGTTGGGAAAAGCTGATCTCCGAGCGGCTCTATCAGTCCTATGCCCGCAACCACGGCATGACCTGCCGCATCGCCCGCTACCACAACATCTTCGGTCCATCGGGAACCTGGGACGGCGGCAAGGAGAAGGCGCCGGCGGCGATCTGCCGGAAGGTTGCGCAGGCGGATCATGGCGGCGAGATAGAGATCTGGGGCGATGGCCTGCAGACGCGCTCCTTCCTCTATATCGACGAATGCATCGAGGGCACGATGCGGCTGATGCGCTCGGATTTCGCCGGGCCGGTCAATATCGGCTCCGAGGAAATGGTGAGCATCAACCGGCTGGTCGATATGGTGTGCGAGATCGCCGGCAAGCGGCTGCACAAGCGGCATGTGGCCGGCCCAATGGGCGTTCGCGGGCGCAGATCGGACAATCGGTTGATTGCCGAAACACTGTACTGGCGGCCGACGCAGCGCCTGATGGATGGCCTGGAAAAGACCTATGCCTGGATCGAGAGCCAGCTGCTGCGGAGCGCTGCGTGAGAAGCGGCTTTCCTCGGTGGGATAGGCTCTCTGCGATGTGCGGACGGCCGCGCGGCTCTACCAATGCGGCGTTGTTGATCCTGAGCTTCGCTATCGGGCAGGGATCGATCTTTCTGGCGCAGACATGGCTGATCCATCGCGGCGCGCTCGATCTCCTGGCAGCGTTCGCGACGCATTTCTCCTTTGCGATCCTGGCATTGATGATCATCGACTTCGGCGCGCCTGTCGTCGTCGCGCGACGGATTTCGCTGGCGGGGGATCGCGAGGTCCTGGATGTGGCGCGGCGCTGCTATTGGCAGGCCTCGGCTGTTCGGCTCGGCGTTGCACTCGTGCTGTCGGTGGCGGCGCTCATCTACGCTTGGTTTGGCGGAGATGGGTTTTCGCGGACCTATGTCCCCGCAGCGGTGCCTGCGCTGTTGATCTCGGCATTCAACGCGGCGGGCGTCTTCGATGGGCTGGGGCTCAGTGGCATCAGCGGATTGACCGGGATGCTTGCCTATATCGCGTCCGCCATCGCACTCACTGTGACGGGCGCTCAATCGGCCGATGCGGGCATGATCCTCGGGGTGGCGCTGTCGCTGGGCTACGCCGTCGCGGTCGTTGCGCAATTGGCCGTGCTTTGGCGGCTGGGCTGGCCGATGCGTGTGGCGCCGGTCAGCGTCGCTGATTGCGGCCTCTTTGCCCGTGAGGGTGCGGCTGCGCTCGTTGCGATCCTGCCGGGGCAGCTGTCGTTTCGGTTTCAGATCGTGGTCTGCGCGGCAGTTCTGGGGCAGGCGGGTGTGGGATTGTTCGTCTATGGCAGGCAGATCGCGGCGGCCGCCTCGCAGGTTCTGGAGTTCGTGCGGCGCGCGCATTTTCCTGGCATGGTCCGCGCTCTTCAACCGGCTGGCGCCACAGTGAGGGCGGGCTTTGAGGCGCAGCGGTTGGCGACGCTGCTTGCGATCGCGTTGACGCTTGGATTGATGCTGGCGGGCGGCGGCTGTTTCTTGCTGATGAGCGGCGCCTTCGCGCAGTCCGCTTTAGTGGTGGCGCTCTTTTCTGTCGGCGTGCTGACCGGCGCGCTCTCGCAGACGCTGGCGCAGGCAGCCCAAGGGCTTGGCCGCTTTCGGGTCGTGGCCGTCGCCGCCGTGCTGGCCATGTTGATCGGCTTTGCGGCGAGTGCTGGTCTCGGGGCGTTGCTCGGGCTTGTCGGACTGGCCGTGGCGGAAGTGATGACGCATGTGGTGGGGGCGCTCGTCATTTGGCCCTCGGTGTTCCGGCGAGTGGGCGGGCGGAAGACACTGCGGGTCGGTGCATGATCAGGCTCACGACCGTTACGGCGCTCTATCTCGCCAATCTGCTCTTCGCCGACAGCCTCTTCGTCGTTTTGCTCACGCTGCCGATGTTCCTCATGGTTCTGGTCGGGCTTCACGGAATTCGGTCGCGTCGGTTCCAGGTCGGCGATGTTTTCTGGTTCTGCCTTTTCGTCTACTTCGTGATCTCGCCCCTGCAGCGCATGCATGGGGACCGGATCGGCGGCGCGACCGCGATCACGGCCTATGCCTATGAACCGCAGGAGTTTGTTGCCGCCATGCTGATCGTGGTGCTCTTCTGCCTGCCGTTTCTGTTTGTCTCGATGGAGCGAGACGAGCCGGCCGCCGAAGCGGGTGGTTCGACATTGCCGATGCTGGTTCTGCTGGCCTTGAACGCGCTCGCCTTCGTATCCTTTGTCGCATCCGAAGGCGGAATGGAGCGGCTGTTGTCGTCGCGGTTGGAGCAGGACCCCACGCAGGCCTTCATCGGCAGCCTGTTCTTTCTCGGATTACAGTCGGTGACCGCTTGCTTTGTCGCGGTGCGGTTTCATGGCGCCCGGTCGCGACTGATTTCTCTCGCGCCGCTGCTTCTCGTTATCGCCTTGCTGGCGGTTGCGCGAAATCCGTTCAATGCGCCGCGCTTCATGCTGCTGGCCGTATGGGGGCCGGTCGTGTTGGCGCTTTGCGGCGGCAGGGTTGCGGCTGCGTGGTTTTATGTCGTCGGACTGTTGGCGTTGACGATCCTGTTTCCGGTGCTGAGTATCACCACACGCCTTGGATTGGACGGCGTGGGTGGTCTCTCCGAGATATCCGTCTTCGGCAACTTCTTCGATATTCCCTCGGTCGATGTCTTCGACATGGCGGTTCATGCGGTGCGCTTCATGTCGGCGCATGAGCAGATGTGGGGCGAGAAGCTCACCGCCATCCTGTTGTTCTTCGTGCCGCGCGCGATCTGGTCCGGAAAGCCTGTCGTGGGCGGGCTCGATGTCGGCAACGAGCTGTTTGCGGCGGGCATGTACGGGACGCCGAACCTGTCCTTCTTCGTCGGCTGCGATCTCTACATGGATTTCGGCTTTGCCGGCGTTGCGCTGGGCGGGTTGGTTGCGGCGATGTTGCTGCGGTCGGTGCTGATGGCAGAGTGGGGCGTGTTTGGTGGCGTCAGCGTGTTGCGTATTCTCATTGCCTCGTCGCTGCCGATCCTTTTGCGTGGCCCTGTTGGCGCCGTGTTGCCGTTGTTCGTTTGCCAGGTCGCGGTTGTTCTGGCTCTGGCCCGGCCGGTCCGACACCAAGTCTATCCGGCGCTGCCCTATCAGGAAAGGTTGCGGCGATGAGCGATAAGGTGCAGGAAAATCTCGGCATACTCGACGCCGCGCAGTCCGGCTCGCGTGAGGGCGGGCCGAGTTTTGGTGTCAGGCATCGTTTGCTGCGTCTGACCTGGGGGATCACCTGGGCGCTGTTCGCGGCCGGGACGCCGGCGCCGTTACATCGGTGGCGGGCGTTTCTGTTGCGGCTGTTTGGGGCGCGGTTGGCGCACAATGCACGGGTGCATGGATCGGCGCGGATCTGGTATCCGCCGCATCTCGCCATGGAGGAGAATACGCTGATTGGTCGTGGGGCGATCATCTACTGCATTGCGCCTGTTCGCCTCGGGCGTGGCGTGGTGATCTCGCAGGGCGCGCATCTGTGCACCGGCTCGCATGATATCGATGACCCATCCTTCCAGCTTACGGCTCGGCCGATCACCATTGGCGCTGACGTTTGGGTCGCCGCCGAGGCCTTTGTCGGCCCCGGCGTTTCGATCGGGGAGGGAGCGGTTCTCGGCGCGCGGGGTGTTGCGTTCAGCGATCTTGTCGCATGGACCGTTTACGCCGGCAATCCGGCGCGGCCGATCCGTGCTCGGGTTACCAGCCCATAGCCATGGTCGCCGACACCCAAGCTTCGGCGGCGATCGCATAGCCCCGGTCGTTCAGATGCAAGGCGTCGGTGCGAAGTGATCTCGGAATGAGGCCGGCGGCGATGTCCTGTTGGTCCTCGGTCGTTTGATTGGCTGCGGCGGCGAGTGCGGCGTGGAGATCGACGAAGCGTGTCGCGTAGAGGGTGGCCAGATTGGCGTTCAGGGTGGCGATCGTTTGGCGGGTTTCGGGAGTATCTGCGGCGGAAGGCAGGATCGAGCCGATCTGATAGCGGCTGCCGGGCACATGGGCGGTCATGGCCGCGATGTCGGAGAGAACGGTCTCGGGTGTGACCGCATTGTTGCGGCCGGCCCATAGCCATTGGATCTGGCCGGTGGTCGCATCGCTGGGGCGAAAGGGCGTGGCGTATGCGACGGCCACGGCGTCGCCCGCATCGCTGCGCGTGAAAACGTGGCGTGTGCCGCCATCGGTCGTCAGCGTACCCTCCACGCCGGCCAGCGTGCCGCGTAGGCCGATGGCGCCATTGGCGCCGTGCAGCGCCTCGACCGATCGATAGAGGACCTCCACTTGCGGGGTCTCGTCGCCCCATTCGATGACGACATTGTCGAGCGACCAGCGGAGAGGGCTGCCGCTGCTGAGGAAGGCGATTGCCCCGCAGGATGCGTTTGCGCTGGCGAAATTGCCGGCAGTGAAGACCAGCTCGTAATGGCCGCTTGCCGAGATCGCCCATGTGGGGTCGCCGTCCGATGTCGTCGTCGCCCAGCTGCCGCCCGGTGCGCCGAGGCCGCCGACATGGATCTGGCCGCTCCCGTCGAGGATATCGATGTCGAAGGCGATGCGGATGAGTTTGCCGCCCGGGATGATCTGGCCGCCCGGGATTTCGGTGATGGCGAGCTCGCATCCGCGCAGCACGCCGGCGTCGTCGTTTTCGACGATCAGTTTGCCGTCTAGCGTCGAGACCGCGGCCGCGTGGCCGTCCTGGATGCGCGGCAGCCAGCCTTCGCTATCCTGATCGAAACGATAGAGCTGCGAGAATTCCGGGTGATAGGCCGGGATTTCGCCGTCGCCGGGTGTCAGCTGCAGCGCGGTCGCGGCCGCGGCTTGTTCGAACTGGCCGGGGAAAATGCGTAGTGTGATGTCGATGGCGCCGCCCGGGATGATGTCGAGCAGATGCGTCGAGCGGATGAAGCCGTGCGTGTTCGTCGCCGTCGCCGAGACGTGGCTCCGCGTGCCGTCGAGGGCGAAAGCGGGGGCGGCGATTTCGGCGAGGTAGCCGCCGAGCTCGTCGGCCTCGATGAGCAGAAGGCGCATGCCCGCTATGCCCGTTGTAGAGCCGGCGATCATCTGGATCGCGCTTGAGATCGTCCAGGGGCTGCCGGGTTCCGCGGCGTAGTTGGCGGCTATGGCGCCGTATGTCTGCCGGCCGATGTCGGTGAAGCCGGCCGTCGCCGTCCCATGGAGCCTGACGTCGCCATAGGGCAGGCCGTTTTCGTCGGTGCCCTTGTTGATGCATTCATGCGTGAGGCCGTTGACGATGCCGGTCTCGAACCGGTCCATCCAGTCGCGCGTATGCGGATAGAGGTTTCTGATATCGCCGCCGGCCAAGGCAAGCAGCAACGGCACGCCGCCCTGTCTGGCCGCGATCTCGGTCGAGGTCTGGCCGCCGATGCCGCGATTGATGATCGTCCTCGGCGGATCGAAGAGGCCGGCGGCAATGGACGGGAAGGTATGGTCGCGGGACGATGCACCTGCGCCCTCGGTCAGGCTGTCACCGAATGCGACAATTGCGCGAGGGCCGGGGCGTTGCCGGGCGGGGGATTGGGCAGTCGAAAGGCCGATACCGAGAAGCATTGAGGGTCTCCTGTAAGAATTGGGAAAAATATCCTAATTCAGTGTCGGGAGGCGGGGATGCGATGTCGGCGAAAGTTCTTTTCCGTTCAAACCTCGCAAAGCCCAGTGAGCTTCATGGTCTCTTAAGTAATTATCTTGAGATTACAGTTTCCTTGTTCCATGATGATTCCGGCCGGAAGGTTTTCTGTGTCCGACGTCATGTCGATCGATGCAGATCGCTTCCGTAGAGAACATGTTTCCTGGTCATCGATCGCGTTTTGCGGCCGCTAGACTTGATTTCACAATAGTACGCCGCCTGTGTGCGCTCGCCGTGGGCCTGATTGGGAAGATTGCATGAATTCGGAGTTTGCCGTTCGCCCCATGCGGCCCGGTGAGTTGGAGCTAGTGCTCGAATGGGCGCGCCAGGAGGGGTGGAATCCAGGTCTCGACGATTCGCTTCCCTTTCATGACGCGGATCCATCGGGGTTTTTCGTCGGCGCGGTTGGCGAAGTCCCTGTCGGCTCGATCTCCGTCGTCAAATATGGCGACGACCTGGCCTTTCTCGGGCTCTACATGGTTCACCCGGAATTTCGCGGCAAGGGTTACGGCAGGGCAATCTGGGATGCCGGCATCGCGTCTGCGAATGGCCGCAGCATCGGGCTCGACGGTGTCATCGCCCAGCAGGAGAATTACCGCAAGGCTGGCTTTGAGGAAGCCTACAAGACGGTTCGCTATGGCGGCGTGATCGGCTCTTTGCCGTCGTCGTCGCTGACCGCCACGCCGGTGACCGACAAGCTGGACGGGCTGGTGCGCTATGATGCCAGCGTGTTTTCGGCGCAGCGTCCGGCTTTCGTGACCTCGTGGTGCACCAACCGCAAGCATCGGCGCACGGCCGTCGTGCGCAAGAGCGGCAAGATCCGTGGCTATGGCACGATCCGCCGCTGTTATGACGGATACAAGATCGGTCCGCTGTTTGCCGCCGATGCGGATAGCGCCGCAGCACTGCTTTCCACGCTCGGCCAGGAGGCGAAGGGCGCACGGGTGTTCATCGATATCCCCTCCGACAATCGCGACGCGGTGGCGCTTGCCGTCGGCATGGGGCTGGAGCCGGTGTTCGAGACGGCGCGCATGTATCGCGGCGCCGTTCCCACCGTTCCGCTGAAGAATGTCTTCGGCGTCACCACGCTGGAACTGGGCTAACTAGCTCGCGTCCGACGTCGCTGGGGCCACTCGATTGGGGCGGCCCTTTTCGGCGATGGCGATGCCGCCGAGCGTCAGAACCAGCGCCACGATGTGGAACGTCTGCAGCGCTTCGCCGAGTAGCGCGACCGAAAACAGCGTGCCGAAAACGGGCACGAGATTGATGAAGAGCGCTGCGCGGTTGGCGCCGATCCATTCCACGCCCTTGATATAGAGGACCTGCGCCGTCAGCGAGGCGAAGATCGCCGTGTAGATGGTGATGAGCCATCCGATTCCATCGGGCAGCTGAGCCGCACCCTTCGAGGCCTCCCAGGCCAGAAGCGGCAGCGCGCTCAGCATGGCGCCGAGTGCCGGCACGGCCATCAGCGTGCGCCAGTCGAGCGGCGGTTTCCATCGCAGGAAGATGGTGTAGACGGAATAGGCGGCGACCGCGACCAGCATCAGGCCGTCGCCGGTGTTGAGGCCGAGCTCCAGAAGCGTGGTCAGGCTGCCGTGGGCGGCCGTCAGCGCAACGCCGAGCAAGGTCATCGCGAAACCCAGGATCTGGGCCAGAGACACGCCGGTGCGGAAGAATAGGAAGTTGAGCAGGAATATCAGCATCGGGATGCCTGCCTGCTCGATTGCGACATTGATGGCGGTCGTATATTTTACCGCGGAATAGAGCATGGCATTGAACAGCGTGTAGCCGACGATGCCGTAGAAGAAGAGCAGAGGGAGGTTTTTGCGCACGACCGGCCAGTCGCGCTTCAGCTGCGGCACGGATATGGCGGCAATGATCGCGGTTGCGACGAACCAGCGCAGGGAGGTCAGCATCATCGGGCTGACGTGACCGAGCGCCAGTTTTCCGGCAACGGTATTGCCACCCCAGCACATAGCGGCAACGACAAGGCATATGTAGGCGGCAAACTGCACGGCCGATTCTCTCCCGGTCGGCTGCGCGGGCGCAGAACTTCCTCCGACGATGGCGGCAAATAGCCTGCCAATAGCTGATTTGTCACGTAAAAAGCCAATTCAGACGGCAATACAGGGTCGCTTTCCCAAAAACAAAGCCTTATAGATGCGCGGGTTTGAGCAGGGAGCGGTTAAATCCGCCTTTAACAGGAAGACGTGAATGACGAACGTAGTTGTGGTCGGTTCGCAATGGGGTGACGAAGGCAAGGGCAAGATTGTCGACTGGCTTTCGGAACGTGCCGATGTGATCGTGCGCTATCAGGGCGGACACAATGCGGGCCATACGCTGGTCATCGATGGTGTCAGCTACAAGCTGGCGCTGCTGCCGTCGGGCCTCGTGCGCGGCAAGCTCAGCGTCATCGGCAACGGCGTCGTCGTCGATCCGCATCATTTCGTCGCCGAAGTCGAGAAGCTGCGTGCCCAGGGCGTCAACGTATCGCCCGAGATTCTGCGCATCGCCGACAACGCGCCGCTGATCCTCTCCCTGCACCGCGATCTCGATGGCTTCCGTGAAGATGCTGCCTCTAACAGCGGCACCAAGATCGGCACCACCCGCCGCGGCATCGGCCCCGCCTACGAAGACAAGGTCGGCCGCCGCGCGATCCGCGCCATCGACCTCGCCGACAAGGAAGCGCTGCCGGCCAAGATCGATCGCCTGCTCACGCACCACAATGCTCTGCGCCGTGGCCTCGGCCTGCCGGAGATTTCGGTGGAATCGCTGGAGAAGGAGCTGAACGACGTCGCCGACCAGGTTCTGCCCTATGTCGACCAGGTCTGGCGTATCCTCGACGACCAGCGCAAGGCCGGCGCCCGCATCCTGTTCGAAGGCGCGCAGGGCGCCCTGCTCGACAACGACCACGGCACCTATCCCTTCGTCACCTCGTCGAACACGGTTGCCGGTCAGGCTGCCGCGGGTTCCGGTCTCGGCCCGACTGCGATCGGTTATGTTCTCGGCATCACCAAGGCCTACACGACCCGCGTCGGCGAAGGTCCGTTCCCGTGCGAGCTGAACGACGAAGTCGGCAAGCATCTTTCGACCGTCGGTCGCGAAGTCGGCGTCAATACCGGCCGTCCGCGCCGTTGCGGCTGGTTCGATTCCGTTCTGGTTCGCCAGACGGTGAAGACATCAGGCATCACAGGCATCGCGCTGACCAAGCTCGACGTTCTCGACGGCCTCGACGAGCTGAAGATCTGCGTCGCCTACAAGCTCGACGGCAAGGAGATCGATTATCTTCCGGCCAGCCAGGCTGCGCAGGCACGCGTCGAGCCTGTCTACATCACGCTCGAGGGCTGGAAGGAATCGACCGTCGGCGCGCGCAGCTGGGCCGATCTGCCGGCCCAGGCGATCAAGTATGTCCGCCAGGTTGAAGAGCTGATCGGCGCCCCCGTCGCTCTCCTGTCTACAAGTCCTGAGCGCGATGACACCATACTTGTGACCGATCCTTTTGAGGATTAAGGTTTTATATGATTATTTGTGTGGTTCGCGCGGCGAACCACACTCTTAGAGAAAGTACGTATGGCGGATTTTATCGCAGTTATCCGGCGGGCGGTTGACGGCCTGACCGACAACACTCCCGATATGCGGGTGAAGGTTTACGAGCGTGCTCGCGGTGCCGTACAGCGGCAGCTCGAGAACATGAAGCCGCGTCCGCCCGAGGCCATGCTGCAGCGCCAGCTGGAAAAGCTCGAAGCCGCCATTCGTGAAGTCGAAGCCGAGCATGCCGATGCGCTGCCGGCCGAGGATCAGGTCGCCGTCGCCGAACCGGTGACAGAAGCGCCGGCGGAGCCGGAAGCCGCGCCCGAGCCAGAGGTTGCCGCAGCACCGGAGCCAGTCGCCGAACAGGCGGAAGAGGCACCGGCGGCCGAACCCGCTTACGAGCACCCGGCCTACGAGGCGCCCGCGCAAGAACCCGTTTACGAGGAACCGGCTTACGAAGCGCCCGTCGAGCCCGAGGCTCCGGTTGCTGGCGAGCCTGCCGTGCATGAGGAGCCGGTTTACGAAGAGCCGGCGCCGGTGCATGCCGCTGAGGTTCACGAAGAGCCGGAAGTTCAGCCCGAGCCTGAAGTCTATCACGAGCCCGCGCATTCGCATGCCGAGCCCGTGTTCGAGGAAGCGCCGCATGTGTCCGCCGCCTCCGAGCCGGAGCCGGTCGAGCCTTGGCAGATGCCGGTCGAGGACCAGTATGACGCCGCGCGCGAGACGCATGGCCAGGATTTCGCTGCCGCGCCTGACGTTGAACCCTATGCCGAGCCTGTCATCGATGATGCGCCGCGGGCGCAGTCGGTCGCGCGCGATTTCGACCTGAGCAACCGCCTCGTCGAGCCGGTTCCGGTGTTCGAGCCGCCGCATCAGTTCGTCGAGCAGACGCAGGACGATCCCATTCATGCCGACGCCGCCGGTCATTTCGATCCGGTGTGGAACGAGCCGGCCGAGGAAGTACCGGAACCGTCCACGAAGACGGTTGAGCCGACGGATTGGGCGCTCGAGGAACTGCGCCAGTTCTCCGAGACCTCGCATGCCGCACCTGCCGCAAACGATGCGGCGCGCGCCTTCGACGAAGTAGTGTCGAGCATCGACTACGCTGCGGCGCCGGTACCGGCTGCACCGGCAAAGATGCCGGCTGCCAATGAGAGTTTCTCCTGGGAAGCCGCCGCGTTCGACGACCTGCCGCCGATCGACAACGACAAGAAGACACCGGCTGCCACATCCTACGAGGATGTCGATCTTTTCTCCGAAATTCATGGCGGACCGGCGCCGAAAAACGAGCCTCTGGCCGGCGACGACTGGCAGGAAGCAACAAGGCTTCGCGGCTATGACAATCGCGGCGTCGTTGCCGAGGATGACGATGGCCTGTCGCTTGGAAACAGCGACGACGACATCGCCTCGAAGTTCCAGGGCAAGAATTTCCGCATGGAACCGAAGCGCCGTCGTTTTGGCATCGGCTCCATCATCGCGCTTCTGATCGCTTTGGGCGTTGTCGGCGGCGGCGGTTATGCCGCCTATACGCACCAGGCCGCGCTCACCGAAATGGTCAAGGGCCTCGTCAGCGCAGCACCGTCGCAGACCGCGCAGACGCCGCCTGTTGCAGGCACGACGGCGCCTGCGGACCAGACGAGCGATGCCAAGCCGGCTGCTGCGACGCCTGATGCCGCGCAGAGCGGCGCCGCCCCCGCCGACGGTTCGGCCGCCGGCAACAAGTTCACGCAGCGGCTGATGGCCGATGGCACCGAGGTCGATAGCGGCCCGGCGGCTGCACCGAGCACGCAGGTCGCCGAAGGCAAGTCCGTCGCCGAGCAGAATGTCGCTTCCGCCGACCCGGTCGCACCGGCCGCCGCAGGCACGACACCGCCGGCCGCCGCCTCCGGCACAGCCGCACCTGCCGCCGCAGCGTCCGCCACGCCGCCCGCTGCCGGCCAGACCGCGCCTGCCGGTTCCAGCGAAAAGATGTTCCTCTATGAGGAGCGCATCGGCCAGAGCTCGCCGACGGCGATCCAGGGTTCGATCGTCTGGAGCCTGCACCACGAGGCCGGCGCCGATGGCAAGCAGGAAGCTTCCGTTCAGGGCACGCTGACGGTGCCCGAGCGGAACCTCACGGCGCAGATCAACTTCAAGCGCAATTCCGATCCCTCGCTTCCGGCCAGCCACATCGTCGAAATGGTGTTCTCGCTGCCGGCGAACTTCGAAGGTGGCGCGATCGACAGCGTTCAGCGCATTTCGATGAAGCGGACCGAGCAGGATCGCGGTGATCCCCTTGTCGCGGTGCCCGCGAAGATCACCGACGATTTCCACATGATCGCGCTCAACGATTATCCGGATGCCCGCAAGGCCAATCTCGACCTGCTGTCGACGCGTGACTGGATCGATATCCCGATCACCTACCGCAACGGCCGCCGCGCGCTTCTGACCATGCAGAAAGGCCCGACCGGCGTCGAAGCCTTCAACGCCGCCATCCGCGAATGGAACGCAGCCGGCGACGTCTCGACCAGCCAGTAAGGCCGGTCGTTCAGGCTGAACAAATACAGGAAAGGGCAGGTCGCGAGACTTGCCCTTTTTGACGAGATCGGCCCCCCTTCGTTGCCGGGCTTTCTGGATTTGGAGTTTGGACAAGATGACCGCTGCGAGCCGCCCGGATCTGAGCGATATCAACCTCGACGACTGGGTGGAGCGCAGGCTCCCCAGAACATGGCGACCCTACACGCGTCTGGCGCGGCTGGATCGTCCCGTCGGGATATGGCTCACGCTTTTCCCATGCTGGGCGGCGCTAATCCAGGCGTGGCACGGCTTTCCCGATATTCGGCAGCTGCTGATATTTTCGCTCGGCGCCCTGCTGATGAGAAGTGCCGGTTCCACCGTCAATGATATCGCCGATCGCAAGTTTGACGGCCATGTCGAGCGGACGCGCTTCCGGCCCCTGGCGAATGGCCAGATTGGTATCCTGCAGGCAGTGAGCTTTCTGGCGGTTCAGCTTGCGCTGGCTGCGTCGCTGCTGTTCTTCCTTTCGCCCTATACACGGCTGGTCGCGATCTGTGTCGTTCCGCTCGTCTTCATCTATCCGCTCTGCAAGCGCTTCACGCACTGGCCACAGGCCGTTCTTGGCGCGGCGTTCAACTGGGGCATGCTGATGGCCTGGGCCGAGGTCGCCGGGCACATCCCGCTTGGGGCCGTCCTGATGTGGGGCGGGGCGATTGCATGGCAGATCGGCTACGACACGGTCTATGCCTATGTCGACGTCAAGGATGACACCCGGCTTGGGCTGAAATCGACGGCGATCCTGTTTGGCCGGCATGGCAAGGCGATCATTGGCGTCTTCTACGGCCTGGCCGTTGGCGCATGGGCACTTGGCGGCTGGCTGCTTGGGATGTCGCTGCCTTATATGCTCGGAATTCTGGTGATTGCCGCCCATCTTGCGTGGCAGACCGGGCGGATCGACCTTATTCGCCCGGAGGTGAATTATCGGCTGTTCCTGGCGAATATCCTGACGGGCTTGCTGCTGGCGGGCGCGGCGGTGCTGGGAACCCTGTAAACGAAAAGGGCGGGTCGTGAGACCCGCCCTTTGTCTTTTGGGGCTTGGTTCGCTTACGCCGTGGCTTCGACGACGCGGACGGCCTTGGCGCGGTCGAGCGCGTCCTTGCGGACGGCGTCCTGGACCTTTTCGAAGGCGCGGACCTCGATCTGGCGCACCCGCTCGCGGCTGATGTCGAACTCGCTCGACAAGTCCTCAAGCGTTACCGGATCTTCGGAGAGGCGGCGTGCCTCGAAGATGCGGCGTTCGCGGTCGTTCAGAACGCTCATCGCCTTCGCCAGCATGCGCCGGCGGGTGTCGAGTTCGTCCTGCTCGATCAGCACGTCTTCCTGGCTGTCATGATCGTCGACGAGCCAATCCTGCCACTGGCCGCTGTCGCCTTCCGACGCCTTGATCGGCGCGTTGAGCGAGGCGTCGCCGGACAGGCGGCGGTTCATCGAGATCACTTCTTCCTCGGAGACGCGCAGCTTGGTTGCGATCTCTGCCACGTGTTCCGGCTTCAGGTCACCTTCGTCGATGGCCTGGATACGGCCCTTCAGGCGACGCAGATTGAAGAACAGACGCTTCTGGTTGGCGGTGGTGCCCATCTTCACGAGCGACCAGGACCGCAGGATGTATTCCTGGATCGAGGCCTTGATCCACCACATGGCATAGGTTGCCAGGCGGAAACCGCGTTCCGGGTCGAACTTCTTGACTGCCTGCATCAGGCCTACATTGCCTTCCGACACGACTTCGCCGATCGGCAGACCGTAGCCGCGATAGCCCATGGCGATCTTGGCGACGAGACGCAGGTGGCTGGTGACGAGACGATGCGCAGCCTCGCGGTCGCCATGTTCGGAATACCGCTTTGCCAGCATGTATTCTTCCTGCGGCTCCAACATCGGGAACTTGCGGATTTCGTCGAGATAACGGTTGAGACCGGCTTCGCCGGCGGTAATGGACGGCAAACTGCTTCGGGCCATTCTTGCACCCTCCTATCTGAATTCCGATCCCCGCTTGGACGCGTCCCTGCGTCTTGAAGGCGAACCGGGAACGTGCGGCTTTGTCAAAGCCCGCACGAAGTCAGTGTAGAGATAAGTGTGGCGAAACCGTAGTTCAAGGCTCAGGCCCGCTTCACGATGCCGTTACAGTTCGGCATTGCGCAAGGCATCGACCAGCGCCACCATATCATCGGGCAGGGGGACCTCGAAGCGCATGAGTTCGCCGCTGCGCGGGTGCTCGAACTGCAGCATATAGGCGTGCAGCGCCTGGCGGCCGAAACCATTGACCGCCTTCTTGGCAGCCTCCGGCAGGAGATTGGCCTTGGTCTTGAAGCCTGCGCCATAGACGGTGTCGCCGAGGAGCGGATGGCCGATATGGGCCATGTGGACGCGGATCTGGTGGGTGCGCCCGGTTTCCAGATGGCACTCGACCAGCGAGGCGAGCGACAGCGCATCCGGCGTCTCGTGGAAGCGCTCGATCACCTCGTAATGCGTGATCGCCTCGTCGGCATCGGCGGTGCCCGGGCGCTTGACGGCGCGGCGCGTGCGGTCGCCGGTGTCGCGGCCGAGCGGCGCGTCGATGCTGCCGGTCAATGTGCGCGGACGGCCCCAGACGACGGCCTGGTAGGCGCGCTCGATCGGCATGGTGCGGCCGTGGTCGGCGAACTGGGCGGAGAGGTGGCGATGCGCGACGTCGTTCTTGGCGACGACCATGACGCCGGTCGTGTCCTTGTCGAGGCGGTGCACGATGCCAGGACGGCGCACGCCGCCGATGCCCGACAGGCTGTCGCCGCAGTGATAGATGAGCGCGTTGACCAGCGTTCCCGTCCAGTTGCCGGCGGCGGGGTGCACGACCATGCCGGATGGCTTGGAGATGACGATCAGGTCGTCGTCTTCATAGAGAATGTCGAGCGGGATATTCTCGCCCTTCGGCGTTGGATCCTCGGGCTCGGGCAGGTTGATCTCGAAGACGTCGCCGGGGCGGACCTTCTTCTGCGGATCGGCGACGACTGATCCCTTCGACGTGACCTGGCCTTCCTTGATCAGCACCTTGACGCGGCTGCGGGAGAATTCCTCGCCGAGCTGAGCCGTCATCCACGCATCAAGCCGGCCTTCGGCATGTTCATCCGCCGTCAGGACTTTCATATTGCCGGCTGCTTGTTTAAAGGGGTCGCTCAAGACGCTTCTTCTCCGAAGTATTTTATAGAATGGAACGCCATATATGACGAATGTCCAGCCAGAAGACGATCAGGAAGAAAAGCCCCTCGATCCGGCAATGGAAAATGTACGACGCAAGATGATCCGCCTGCAGATCGTCTCGGGCTTCATCATGTTCGTGAGCCTTATGGCGGTCTTCGGCGCGGTTGTCTACAAGACGATGCGGGCGCCGGCCAAGGAGCCGGTCGCGATTTCATCCGCCGGAATTCCGTCGGATGCGCCGGTTTCCGTGACGGCAAACCTGCCCGCCGGCTTCGTTCTCCAGTCCTCTTCGCTTTCGGGCGGCCAGATCATGTTCTTCGGCAAGACGGCCGAGGGCGTGGCCAAGGCGCTGGTGTTCGACATCAAGGCCGGAAGCATCATCGCCGACGTGACTGTCAACGGCGGCTGATAACGATGGCCCCTCGGCTGATTGCGATCGACAATGCCGACGACCCTGAGATCGCCGAGTTTCGCGATATTCGCGAGCGCGATCTGACCGGGCGGCATAACCGGTTTATCGCCGAGGGTACTGTCGTGCTGCGCATGCTTGCCGAGGCGCACCTGATGGGCGGCGATTTCGCGGCCGAGAAGGTGCTGTTGCTGCGCAACCGCGTCGACGGCGTTGCCGATATTCTCGAACGGCTGCCGGAAGACGTCCCCGTCTACGTCGCGGAAGCGGATGTGCTCGACCGTATCGTCGGCTTCCATTTGCATCGCGGCGTACTCGCCTTGGGGCGACGTCAGCCACAGGCTGGCGCACTGATCGACCGGTTGCCGGAGCGTTCGCTGGTGTTGGTCGGTTGCGGTATCTCAAATCACGACAATGCCGGCTCGATGTTCCGCAATGCGGCCGCCTTCGATGCCGATGCCATCTTCCTCGACGAGACCTCGTGCGATCCGCTTTATCGCAAGGCGATGCGCGTTTCTGTCGGCTCGGTGTTGAGCGTTCCCTATCAGCGTGGTGGTGATGCGGTTGAGTTGCTCACGCAACTGGCAGAGCGGGATTTCGCGATCTGGACGCTGTCGCCGCGCGGCGAGGTCGATATCCGCTCCATTCCGGCCTCGGAGCGCATGGCGCTGGTGGTCGGCACGGAAGGTGAGGGGTTGCCGCAGGCGGTGCTGTCGCGCTTCCGCAGCGCCCGCATTCCGCAATCGCCGGGGCTCGACAGCCTCAACGTCGCGACCGCGACCGGCATCGCGCTGTTTGCCATGTCTTCCACGGCCAAGCGTATCTGAGATCTGCTGGCGGCTAGGCTTAGCCGGGCTGCGACAGAATCGTGGCGGCGCGCTGGGCGAGGTCGATGCGCTCACCTTCCTTCGTTTCCAACGTCTCCGGTAGCAGCTCGCGGATCGGCGAGGCCTTGCCTTCGTTGATGGCGGTCAGGGCCACCATGTCGGCCGCGATGGTCGCGATCTCTTCGCGGATCGCGCCGTCGTTGGAGGTGTTCAGCCGGGCGGCGAGGATTTCCTCGGAAACGGCGGCGCTGCGGGCGCGCACTTCTTCTGCGAGGCGGGCTGCGACCGCGGCGGTATCGAGTTCTGAGATCGGGGCTTCTTCCGGCACGGGCTTTTCCTGCGGCGGGATGAGAACGAGGGGAGCAAGGCCGGCCGAGCGAAGCGCGCGGTTCGCCTTGCGCATATCTGCATTGGCGGCCTTCACCTGATCCTTGAGCTTGGTCAGGTCCTGCTGCCGGCGCGTCAGAAGCGCTTCCTTGTCGGCTAGGGTCGCCTTGTCGCGCTCGGCGCGGTCTTCCAGACGCAGAACAGCATGTTCCTGCTGCGTCAGCTTCTGTTCGGCATCCTTGGCGCGCTTCTGCAGCAGGCCGACGTCCTGGCGAAGCTCGTCGCGCTCGGTGCGCAATCCGCTGTGCTTGAAATTCAGGTTCTCGAGCTCGGTCTCGCGCGCGGCCATGTCGATCTTCAGATTGTCGGTCTGTTCGACGATCTTGTTAAGGCGGATACGGAGAGCATCGAGTTCGCCTTCCTTGGCGGCACTTGCCTGTTCGGCGATGTGCAGGCTCGTCTTCAGCTGGCTGATATAGTTCTCGTCCTTGCGCAGATGCGAGCGCAGCTCCGCCGCTTCGACGCTCATGTCGGCGATCTGGGCCTGAAGCGCGCTGATCTCGGAGGCGAAGTGGCCGGCGTCGCGGGCGATCTGGTCGTGCTTCAACTGCAGCGACATCGACTTTTCGCGTTCGCGAATCAGATCCTGCGTGGTGCGGGCGTTTTCGGCGGCGTAAAGCGCGCGGACCATGTCCTTTTGCGCACGCACTTCCTGGGGGCTGAGCGGCATCGTCGCGCGCATGCGGTTTTCGGTGTACCAGACGATACGGCGATGAACGGCCGGCGATACGAGGAAAACCAGGAACGCCGCGGCCAGAAAGCCCAATCCGAACAAGAGCGCGTATTCGATCACGGCGAGGCCACTGCTTCCAGAAGTTGATTTGCGTCAGCCAATGATTAAGCGGCCAACGCCGTTAGGGCAAGTGGCGGATGGGTCACGGCGACACAGAGTTCGCCGTGATGACGATATCAGAAGGGGTTCCAAGTCGGATTTGGGGTAATCTTGATATAGCCGACGTTGAGGCCGAGGCGGGCGCCGACGCCGGTGCGGATCGGCACGACGAGAACGTTGTTGTTCTTGAGCAGCGTCATGCCGAAGCCGGCGATGACGAAGGCCTGGCCGCTGACGCCCCCGAAGCGGGCATAGATCGCGTCGGTCGACGGCAGGTCGTAGACCAGCATCATGACGCGGGTGCCCTGGCCACCGTAGTCGATGCCGAGCGACGGACCCTGCCAGTAGAGCGGATGCTCGCCGGCGTTCTTGGTGTTGAGCTGGCCTTCGCCATAGGTGAGGCCGGCGATGAAGGCGCCGGAGCCTTCCTGGCCGAGAATGTAGCCATTCGGCAAGCCGTACTTCTGGAAGGCTGCCTCGACCGCCTTTGCAAGGCCACCGCTGGTCGAGCCGAAGAAGGAGTGGCCGGCGTCGACGATTTCTTGAACCGAGTATTGATCATTCCTGGCTTGCTGAGCCGCGGCCTGGGTCGCGACGAGCATCAGGCACGAGATCGCGAGCATCGAGACCCGCCGGCAGTCGGCCAGGAATCTTCCTAGGATTGAGGGGCGCATGGTGTCATCCGTTCATCATGGTCGATACATGGTGCCGTTTCCGGCGTTTCTATCATTTTGCGCGGATGGTCTTAACAATCGGTTTACCAAATATGGTGTCATTATGGCGCCGAGTACGCTCGCAAACTTCGTGCAATGATGAAGCAATATGTGTGGCGGAATGAATCACCGCCCTCTTGGAGACAATGATGTCGAAGAATCCAAACCTTACCCTGACCGGCCCTGATCTGGCCGCGCTTCTCTGCAGCCGTGTTTGCCATGACGTCATCTCGCCCGTCGGCGCGATCAACAACGGCCTTGAACTGCTCGACGAGGGCGGCGCCGATGCAGACGCCATGGATCTTATCCGCACCAGCGCGCTGAACGCCTCGGTTCGTCTCAAATTCGCACGCCTTGCCTTCGGCGCTTCCGGCTCCGTCGGCGCCTCGATCGACACCGGTGAGGCAGAACGCGCCGCCAAGGATTTCGCTGCCGCCGAGAAGAAGACCGAAGTGGTCTGGAACGGACCGCGCGCGATCATTGCGAAGAACCGCGTCAAGCTGCTGCTTAACCTGTTCCTGGTTGCCTACTCGTCCATTCCGCGCGGTGGTCAGATCGACATCACGCTTGAGAACCCGGAATTCGACGCGAAGTTCACGCTCGTCGCCAAGGGCAAGCTGATGCGCCTGCCGCCGAAGTTCGTGGAGATCTCGACGGGTGAGATCGAAGAAGCGATCGATGCCCATACGATCCAGCCCTATTACGCAGTGCTGCTCGCGGAAGAGTGCGGCATGAAGCTTGGCCATAGCGCCAGCGCCGAAGAGATCGTCTTCACCGCCGAAGTCATTCCGGCCTGATCTAAAACAGCGCCGGGATAGATTCCCGGCACATTGCTTGTATCGAAGTAATACTTCCTTAGCCGAATGTTTCTATCCTTGCCCGTGAAGATGCCCGCCGGGACAGGAGCTGGGCAATGGAGCAGCGATGCAAAGGTTCATGATCACCGATTCGTCGGACGTCGTTCGTAAGGTCGGGAAGCGGATTCTTTCCGAACTCGACTTCATGGTCAGTGAAGCCTCCAGCGCCAGCGAAGCATTGTCCCACTGCCAGGTGGAACTGCCCGATTACCTGATCGTCGATTCGTCCATGGATGGCGCGCTTGATCTGATCGTGGCGGTTCGCGCCATGGAAGGCGGCAAGGGGGTCAAGATCTACTATTGCGTGATCGAGGCCGACCTGAAGAAGCTGATGATGGGCAAGCGGGCAGGGGCCACGGACTTCCTGCTCAAGCCGTTCGACCGCAAGATCCTGACCGCGGTCTTCGGCAATCGCGCCATCGCCGCCTGATATTCCCATTCTATCCACATGCAAAAGCCGCCTTCAGGGCGGCTTTTGTCGTTTCAGACGTGTGCAAGACACAAAAAATCCCGCCGTGAAGGCGGGATCTTAAGGATGATCGGCGTAGGGACCGAAATCGGATATCAGGCTGTTTCGGCGTACTCGGCACCGTCAGGCTCGCGCAGAACGTAGCCGCGGCCCCAGACGGTTTCGATGTAGTTTGCGCCGCCGGCAGCGTTTGCAAGCTTCTTGCGCAGCTTGCAGATGAAGACGTCGATGATCTTCAGTTCCGGCTCGTCCATGCCGCCGTAAAGGTGGTTCAGGAACATTTCCTTGGTGAGCGTGGTGCCCTTGCGGAGCGAAAGCAGCTCCAGCATCTGGTATTCCTTGCCCGTCAGGTGAACGCGCTGGCCGCCGACTTCGACGGTCTTGGCGTCGAGGTTGACGATCAGTTCGCCGGTCATGATGACCGACTGAGCGTGACCCTTGGAACGACGGACGATCGCATGGATGCGAGCAACCAGTTCGTCCTTGTGGAAAGGCTTGGTCATGTAGTCGTCGGCGCCGAAGCCGAGACCGCGAACCTTGTCCTCGATGCCGGCCATGCCGGAGAGGATCAGGATCGGTGTTTTAACCTTGGACAGACGGAGAGTGCGGAGCACTTCATATCCGGACATGTCTGGAAGGTTGAGATCAAGAAGGATGATATCATAATCATACAACTTGCCGAGATCGACGCCTTCTTCACCAAGATCGGTGGTGTAGACGTTGAAACTTTCTGACTTGAGCATCAGTTCGATGCTCTGCGCTGTCGCGCTGTCATCTTCGATGAGTAGTACCCGCATTCTTATCCCCTTTACCGCCGCCGAAAGGTGGTCTGGCCCCTACGCGATACAGAAATGTCACTGCGTGATTTGGAAGCTGCCACGAAATGGTTAACAAATTCTGATTCACTCTGGCAAGAGGTAATCAATTTATTAAATATTTTGTCCATTCCGCTGTTTTCCAACGAGAATCCGCAAGGCCCTCTTCTCAACTGTTACATTAAGAAAGGCCGGCAAGCGATTCATTCGACTCACCAATGAAACGGACCGGAAATCGCGTAGTTGTGTTTACCGACCCTTAAATCATCGGCACTATCATTAACGATGCCCGTAAACGAAAGGTTACCAGCGGTAGGTTTTTGTTAACGCCGAGGGAAATTTTTTGGGCAAGTCGCATGACAGCGGCAGCTAATGGGCGGTTTCAAGTGAAGCCGGGGTCTCGCATCACTGGAGTAATGCGTATGAAGTCGCGTGAGAGCCTAGTTCGTCTGAAAGAGTTTCAGGTGAACGAAAAGCGTCGTCAGCTGCAGCAGTTGCAGATGATGATGTCTGAATTTGACCGTATGACGAAGGATCTGGAGAGCCAGATCGTCGTCGAGGAAAAGAAGTCCGGCATTTCCGACCCGAATCACTTCGCCTATCCCACCTTCGCGAAGGCAGCACGCCAACGCGCGGACAATCTTCAGGTTTCGATCAAGGAACTGAGGATGCAGGAAGAGGCCTTGGAGCAGACGCTCGAAGAGATGCAGGCGGAATATGCACGCGCTGCCGCGCTCGAAGAGCGCGACGGGGCGGTTCGGGCACGAGCCTAAGCCAGGATGATCGATGCCTTCGGGCATCTGGGGTGTCATCTCATAAAAGCCATGCATGACGGGCGTGCTGTCCGTCATACATGGCTTTTGGCGTTTCTCGACTTCAGAAGATCAGTTGATGACGTCGCGCCATTCTTCATGGCGAAGCGCCTGCGCCTTGAAGAAAGGGCAGAGCGGGATGATCTTCCAGCCGCCAGTTCTGGCGGCTTCGACGGCATGCAGCGCCAGTGCCTGGCCGACGCCCTTGCCGCGTAGCGCATCCGGCACGCCGGTATGATCGATGATGATGAGCGTCGGCGATGTGCGGGAATAGGTCATTTCGGCCTGATGGCCTTCGAGCTCGGCGACGTAGCGGCCGCCCGATGCGTTTTCTTCGTTGGTGATCTTCATCAGGGCTGCCTTCCTTTCGAGTGCGTTTAAGCAAACGTGCCATGGCGCCGGCGCAAAGCAAAGGCCGCTCAAGGTGACGGATTGTTCGATGAAAGGGGAGGCAGGTGGTTCGGCGCTTGCGAAGAGAAAATGCCGAGCCTTGCTCGCGCAGCCGCTGTCCGGGTGGTCTTTGTGGACGGTGGCCGCGCTTCAGAGCGTCGGTTCAGTTCGGCAATGAGATAAACGCCGGAAAGCAGCAAAAGCTTCGGGCCGGCTTCACATCTTGCGATGTGCGGTCGGCCCGAACTGAAATGGAATCAACTTCAATAACTAATCAATGGCGATACTGCTGGATGCGCGTGGTGCGCAGGCCGGCAAGACCATGGCTGTTGATGGATGACTGCCAGGAGAGAAACTCCTCGACGGTCAGGGTATAGCGTTCGCAAGCTTCTTCCAAGCTCAACAGGCCACCGCGCACAGCTGCGACAACCTCTGCCTTACGGCGAATTACCCAGCGCCGAGTATTCGGCGGCGGCAAATCCGCAATCGTCAGCGGGCTGCCATCGGGGCCGATGACATATTTCACTCGGGGACGTATCATTTCGGTCATTGGACTCTCTACACAACTCAAGACCACGAGAGCCACTCTAGCTTGTCACATTTAAAAATTGCCTAAACGCGTCGTAAGACTTTGATAATAAATTTAACCGCGTCGCATGATGACGCTTGCGCGCGCTTCGCGCACGGCTTCCCTTGCGTAAATTTGTCATAAGTGCATGGGAGCCATGCACAATGAATATTAGTTGTCTGATCCTCATCAAACTATAAGCCTCCCCAGGGGCAGATAGAACGTCGCGTGTCGTCGCGATTGTTGTTTCTGCGTGCGTTGGGAATAGAATTTCAGGCTTCGCGTAACGTCGAAGCGGCCGTTTTTTCTTTTCCTATACTTTGATTGTTGCTGCCAGAAGACCGTTTTCAGGCAAGTTTAGCCTTTGAAGGACGAAATCGATGCGGAATGAAGAACGCGCCGTTCAAGACGGCGCGGCGAATATTGTTTTTTTATCGTCAGAGAAGTCCAGTCCATCGCCGGATCCCAAGGAGCGCCTCGCGCGTCTCGCGAAAGCGGCGGGTTTCAACCACTATTTGTTCGCGGGTTTTCCACATGGCGACAATGGCGGCTTTGCGGGAAACCATATTTTCAGCAACTGGCCCGACAGCCTCGTTGCCGCCTATGACGAAGATGACCTGTTTCACAATAGTGCGCTTGTTTCGGAGCTCCGAAAATCGAGCCTGCCGGTTTCGTTTGGCGGCGGGGCGTTCGAAAGCAGCGTGACCAACCCGAAGAACGAGCGGATTACCGGTCTGTTTCGCGAGCTCGGATTTCGTCGGACATTTGCTTTCGTGCTGCATGACGCCGATCGCCAGCCTTATATTTTTGCGTTTTCGGGCGCGCGGGCGGATCTTTCGCGCGAGGAGGCGATGGCGCATGTGTTCAGCGCCATGGAATTTCTCGACGTCTATGCGCGCCTGCAGGTGACCGAGCAGCCGCTGGAGAATTTGAGCAGCCGCGAGATCGAATGCTTGCGCTGGTCGGCGGCGGGCAAGAGCAGCGATGAGATCGCCATCATACTCGAGCTCTCGCCGCACACCGTGGTCGGATATTTGAAGAGTGCGATGCGCAAGCTCGATTCCGTCAATCGGATGCAGGCGGTTGCGCGGGCGTTCCGCTACCGCCTGCTGTAACTCGCTCAGAGCATGACGGCGCAGAGTTCGGTCTTTGCCGGTCCAAACTCGTATTGCGCTGTGCCGCTGTGAAGCAATGCGAGCCAATCGCCCTGGTTCAGCCAGGCGATTGTCGTCGCGTTCTGTCGGGTTGGTGATGTCGAGGCGGGTCCGCCTGCGTTGGCGACGACGGTAGCACCGTTGATCTCGATCGCCACACCGTGGCCTGATGAGGCGAGGGTGCTCAGAGAAAGCGACAGCAGGTAGAAGCCGTCGGCAGGGACGATCAGCCGCCCGCCCGAGCCAGCCGGCACGGGGGCGCCGAGCTCAAAACCGCCTTGTCCAGCATGAATATCCGTGAAGCCGGTGCGGCTTGCCGGTGGTGGAGACACTGTGCCGGCAAGCGATGCCCGCACGATCGGCCGCGCGGGCATGCGCACCACGCCATCCAGCGCCACGACGAGCGCCGTCGACCAATCATTGCCATCGCCGCTGACTTTGATCGAAAACGCATCGCTTCCCGCAAGGCCCATCTCGGCGCGGCCCGACCAGTTCGTCTGAAAGAGCAGCGTGCCTGTTTGAGACGGGTCGGCCTTGTTGATCTTCAGCTGATGGCCTTGTCCTGCGTGGCTTAAGAGGCTGGCCTCGGAGGCGACCGCCAGCCGGTTGATCTCGTCGGCTGTCGCGTTGATGCCGATCATCGGAAGCGCGCCATCCGCATCGAGGGAGATGACGTTCCAGTTCGTGCCGTCGAAAGCACGCAGCTGGCGGGTATCGAGAAAGAAGGCGCGCCAGCCGGGCTGTGGCGAGAGATAGGCCCATGCGCCGTCCTGCCAGACGGAAATGAGCCCGTGCCGGTCGAGCCACGCGCCCTCGGGATCGGCGCCGACGAGGTAGCGGCCGCCTTCAACAGGTGTTTCGGGTGGTCCTTGCCGTTCGGCGATGATCGTCAGCTGGACCACGGTGTCGAGACGTTGCAGCGCCTCGTTGTGCGGCACGTGCTTCTGCGCCTGGGAGGGCAGGATGTAGGGCAAGGCGAGGTTGTTGGTCTGGTCCGACACGATCTAGCTCCGGTGTTCGCGGCAGGTTTCACTGCCGCAAATCGTAGGGGTGTGTCGGGAAGCGGGGACAGCGCGCGGGAGCCGGCGCTGATTTCAAAGGGATATTTGTGAGAAATATCCCCGCGTTCAAAGGCGGGGGGCGTTGCCCCAGGAGATGAAATCCGGGTTGGCGAAATCCGCGTCGTGGGCTTGGCGGGTCTTGCCGTAGGTGAGGGGGCGGCCGTCGAGGGTCACGGTGCAGCCGCCGGCCGCGCGCAGGATGGCATCGCCGGCCGCGGTGTCCCACTCCATCGTGCGGGTAAAGCGCGGATAGACGTCCGCTTCTCCTTCCGCGAGAAGACAGAATTTCAGCGACGAGCCGATATTCTTGCACTCCGAGATGGCCTGCTCGGCGAGGAAGCGTGCGGTCTGCGGGCTGTCATGCGAACGGCTGGCGAGCGCCGTGCGTTCGGCCTTGGCGAGGCGCACATTGATCGGCAGCCGCTTTTCGACACGAAAGTCCGGTCCGACATGCAGCTTCTCGGCCGTGCCGTTCTCGCCGAGAAAGGCGACGCCCAGCGCGGGCGCAAAGACGATGCCGGCGGCCGGGTGGCCATCGACGATGAAGGCGATATTGACGGTGAATTCCGGCCGCTTGTCGACGAATTCGCGCGTGCCATCCAGGGGATCGACCAGGAAGAACGACGAGCCGACCGCCGGCACGATGCCGGCCGCGACCGATTCTTCGGCGATGACCGGAATATCGGGGAAATCGCGATAGAGGTGGGCGAGAATGATCCGCTCGGCCTGCTCGTCGGCGATCGTCACCGGACTGTTGTCGGCCTTGCTGGCCGCCGTGCAGCCTGCGCGGTACACATCCATGATCGCCTTGCCAGCCTCAAGGGCGGCGCGTTCAAACGTTTCGAGCATCGCGGGTCGGTTCGATCCCTTCTCCATCATGCTTCTCATATAGTCGTTTTCACGCTTCATTGCACCGCCGGTCGACCGTCGCAAAAGGACGCAGGTGTGGTTTGACTATTTTCCATCCATCAGCGAAGGGTAAAGATCATAGGGAAAAGTGAATTTGCGGTGAAAAGTGGCGTCGGAGGCCGGATTGTGTTGAAAAAATCAACTTTTTGAACTCGAAAAAGTCATTTTCACCAAAACGGCAAAGAACTTTGGAGCTTTGAAATTTTACACTTCCCTTTTGCCTTGAAAGCAGTATGAAATCTTTAATCAAGGGCTCAACAAGGGCTCGAATAACAAGAGACGCAGGCTTTTTACGGTTCTGTGTCCAGGGGAAAGACATATGGAATATTTTGTCCAGCAGCTCATCAATGGGCTGACTCTTGGATCCATCTATGGCCTCGTGGCTATCGGCTATACGATGGTTTACGGCATCATCGGCATGATCAATTTCGCTCACGGCGATATTTTCATGATCGGTGGCTTCGCCGCCCTTATCGTCTTTCTCGTCCTCACATCCATCTTTGCCGGTCTTCCAGTGGCTGTTCTGCTGTTGGCAATGCTGCTTATCGCGATGCTGATGACGAGTTTGTGGAATTGGACGATCGAGCGCGTCGCTTATCGCCCGCTGCGCGGTTCGTTCCGCCTGGCGCCGCTGATCACAGCGATCGGCATGTCGATCGTGCTGTCCAACTTCATCCAGGTGACGCAGGGTCCGCGCAACAAGCCGATCCCGCCGCTGATCAGCAGCGT
This sequence comes from Hyphomicrobiales bacterium, assembly GCA_900467745.1. Taxonomy (GTDB): domain Bacteria; phylum Pseudomonadota; class Alphaproteobacteria; order Rhizobiales; family Rhizobiaceae; genus Rhizobium. Next base: position 68,092 of record UBQW01000001.1, on the reverse strand, counting down.
CTATAACATTGGTGGCGTCACCATCTCGCTGAAGCAGATCGTGATCATCATCATCACGGCCGTGCTGCTCACCGTGTTCTGGTACCTCGTCAATCATACGGCGCTTGGCCGCGCACAGCGCGCCACCGAGCAGGACCGCAAGATGGCGGCGCTGCTGGGCGTCAACGTCGACAAGACGATCTCCGTGACCTTCATCATGGGCGCCGCACTCGCTGCCGTCGCCGGCACGATGTACCTGATGTACTACGGCGTGGTGAACTTCAACGACGGCTTCGTGCCTGGCGTTAAGGCGTTCACGGCGGCCGTTCTCGGCGGTATCGGTTCGCTTCCGGGCGCCGTTCTCGGTGGTCTGATGATCGGCCTGATCGAAAGCCTTTGGTCGGCCTACTTCACCATCGCCTACAAGGATGTGGCGACCTTCGCCATCCTCGCTTTCGTGCTGATCTTCAAGCCGACAGGTATCCTGGGCCGGCCGGAAGTCGAGAAGGTTTAACGTCATGGCAAATGTTGAAAACGCCCCTGGCAAGCCCGCATCCGGACTTGTCCAGAAGGGTATTAAAGAAGCTATCTTCGCAGCCGTTATCTCCTTCGGCATGTTCGTTCTCTATGTCGGTCTCGGCACGCAGCAGAACATCAGCAACGAACTCGTCGTCGTTCAGCGCTGGGGCTTGCTCGCGATCTTCGTCGCCATCGCGGCGGTCGGCCGGTTTGCGATCGTGGTGTTCCTGCGTCCGCATCTCGATGCCCGCAAGCTTGCCAAGGCGCGCAGCGGCGAGCTCGATATCTCCGACAAGAAGGGCTTCTTCCACGCCCACTTCCTGAAGATCGCGCTTCTGGCGCTGGTGCTCTATCCCGTCGTCATCGTGGCGCTGGTCGGTGCGCAGGGCTCGCTGAAGTGGGTCGACAACTTCGGTATCCAGATCCTGATCTACGTGATGCTGGCCTGGGGCCTGAACATCGTCGTCGGTCTTGCCGGTCTGCTCGACCTTGGCTACGTCGCCTTCTACGCGGTCGGCGCCTATTCCTACGCGCTGCTCTCCAGCTATTTCGGCCTGTCCTTCTGGGTTCTTCTGCCGCTGTCGGGCATTCTCGCCGGTCTCTGGGGCATCATCCTCGGCTTCCCGGTGCTGCGTCTGCGCGGTGACTACCTGGCGATCGTGACGCTGGCCTTCGGTGAAATCATCCGCCTCGTGATCATCAACTGGACGGATCTGACCAAGGGCACGTTCGGTATCGCCAGCATTCCGAAGGCAACGCTGTTCGGCATCCCCTTCGATGCCAGCCCGCATGGCTTCGCCAAGCTGTTCCACCTGCCGATCTCGTCGGCCTACTACAAGATCTTCCTCTTCTATCTGATCCTGGCGCTGTGCCTTCTGACGGCCTACGTGACGATCCGCCTGCGCCGCATGCCGATCGGCCGTGCGTGGGAAGCGCTTCGCGAAGACGAAATCGCCTGCCGTTCGCTCGGCATCAACACGGTGACGACCAAGCTCACGGCTTTCGCCACGGGTGCGATGTTCGGCGGCTTCGCCGGCTCCTTCTTCGCCGCTCGCCAGGGCTTCGTATCGCCTGAATCTTTCGTCTTCCTGGAATCGGCCGTCATCCTCGCCATCGTCGTTCTCGGCGGCATGGGTTCGCTGACCGGCATCGCGATCGCGGCGATCGTCATGATCGGCGGTACCGAGGCGCTGCGCGAAATGGAGTTCCTGAAGCTCATCTTCGGACCCGACTTCACGCCGGAACTCTACCGCATGCTGCTCTTCGGCTTAGCGATGGTCGTCGTCATGCTGATCAAGCCGCGCGGCTTCGTTGGATCGCGTGAGCCGACGGCGTTCCTGAAAGAACGGAAATCGGTATCGGGAAGCTTCACCAAGGAGGGCCACGGCTGATGAGCCCTCAGGAAACCAACATGTCCAGCGATACCCTGCTCAAGGTCGAGCATCTGTCGATGAAGTTCGGCGGCCTGATGGCCATCAACGACTTCTCGTTTGAGGCCAAGCGCGGCGAGATCACCGCGCTGATCGGCCCGAACGGCGCCGGCAAGACCACCGTGTTCAATTGCATCACCGGTTTCTACAAGCCGACCATGGGCATGATCACCATGCGCCACAAGGATGGCAGAGAACATCTGCTTGAGCGTCTGCCGGACTTTCGCATCACCCGCGAAGCCAAGGTCGCCCGCACGTTCCAGAACATCCGACTGTTCTCCGGCCTGACGGTTCTCGAAAACCTTCTGGTCGCGCAGCACAACAAGCTGATGCTGGCATCGGGCTACACCATTCTCGGCCTGCTCGGGATCGGTCGCTACAGCGCGGAAGCGAAGAACGCGATCGAGCTTGCCCGCTACTGGCTGGAGAAGGCCGATCTGATCGATCGCGCCGACGATCCCGCCGGCGACCTGCCATACGGCGCTCAGCGTCGTCTGGAGATCGCGCGCGCCATGTGCACCGGACCGGAGCTGCTTTGCCTGGACGAGCCGGCCGCCGGTCTCAACCCGAAGGAATCGCTGACGCTGAACACGCTTCTGCGCGGCATCCGTGACGAGGGCACGTCGCTGCTCCTGATCGAGCATGACATGTCCGTGGTCATGGAAATTTCCGACCACGTCGTCGTGCTCGAATACGGCCAGAAGATTTCCGATGGCACGCCAGACCATGTGAAGAACGATCCGAAGGTCATCGCGGCCTATCTCGGTGTCGAAGACGAGGAAGTGGAACAGGTGATCGCAGACGTCGAAAACCTCGAAGGAGGTACGCACTGATGACCGGTCAACCACTTCTCAAGGTCGAGGGTGTTGAAACCTATTACGGCAACATTCGCGCGCTCGCCGGCATCGATGTCCACGTCAACCAGGGCGAAATCGTCAGCCTGATCGGCGCCAACGGCGCCGGCAAGTCGACGCTGATGATGACGATCTGTGGCAGCCCGCAGGCGCGCGCCGGCAAGGTCATCTTCGAAGGCCGCGACATCACCAAGATGCCGACCCATGAAATCGCCCGCCTGCGCATCGCGCAGTCGCCTGAGGGACGCCGCATTTTCCCGCGCATGAGCGTGATGGAAAACCTGCAGATGGGCGCCGGCCTCGATAACCTGAAATACTTCAAGGAAGACGTCGAGAAGATCTTCGCGATGTTCCCGCGCCTGAAAGAACGCCAGACGCAGCGCGGCGGCACGCTTTCGGGCGGCGAGCAGCAGATGCTGTCGATCGGCCGCGCGCTGATGGCGCGTCCGAAGCTGTTGCTTCTGGACGAGCCGTCGCTGGGTCTCGCACCACTGATCGTCAAGGGCATCTTCGAGGCGATCAAGAAGCTGAACAAGGATGAGGGGCTCACCGTGTTCCTCGTCGAGCAGAACGCCTTCGCGGCGCTGAAGCTGTCGGACCGGGCCTATGTCATGGTCAACGGCAAGGTGACGATGTCGGGCTCCGGCCAGGAACTGCTCGCCAATCCTGAAGTTCGCGCCGCCTATCTCGAAGGCGGACGGCATTGAGCATGACGAAGGGGAGACTTTGATATGCAGGGACTTTTCTTTGAAGGCGATACCGGCGTTCGCAGCGTCATCCGCCTGATCGTCGTGCTGATCGGCTTCTGGACCGCGTGGCGTTCCGGCAAGGCTGCTGCCGATGGCTGGAGCGATTATCCAATCGTCATCGGCTACAGCGTGCTTCTGGCGGCCGCGATGCAGTTTCTGCATCACGCGCTGTTCGACGGACCGGTGCTGAGCGTGTTCTATTACGCCATCGACTTCGTCCTTCTTTTGATCTTCGCGACGGCGGGATACCGTTATCGCCGGACCAATCAGATGGTCAATAATTACTACTGGCTCTACGAAAAGACGTCGCCCTTCTCCTGGAAGGCAAAACATTGACAGCCGGTTGAATCTAGGGACAAATTACCTCTCCGAGTGGAACAGGTTTCCCAGCGCAGTAAAGTGGGTGATGCGCTGGGTAATGGAACGGAACCCGCTAAAAAACTGGGAGTAACATAATGAAGAAGTCTCTTCTGTCGGCAGTGGCTCTGACGGCGATGGTCGCCTTCAGCAGCAACGCTTGGGCCGATATTACGGTTGCCGTTGCTGGTCCGCTGACCGGCCCGAACGCTGCGTTCGGCGCACAGCTCCAGAAGGGTGCCGAGCAGGCAGCTGCCGACATCAACGCTGCTGGCGGCATCAACGGCGAGCAGATCAAGATCGTGCTCGGCGACGACGTGTCCGACCCGAAGCAGGGTATCTCGGTTGCCAACAAGTTCGCAGCTGACGGCGTCAAGTTCGTCATCGGCCACTTCAACTCGGGCGTTTCGATCCCGGCTTCCGAAGTTTACGCTGAAAACGGCATCCTCGAAATCACGCCGGCTGCGACCAACCCGCAGTTCACCGAGCGTGGTCTTTGGAACACGTTCCGTACTTGCGGTCGCGACGATCAGCAGGGCGGTATCGCCGGCAAGTACCTTGCCGACCACTTCAAGGACGCCAAGATCGCTGTCGTTCACGACAAGACCCCATACGGCCAGGGCCTCGCTGACGAAACCAAGAAGGCCATGAATGCCGCTGGTCTCACCGAAGCCATGTACGAAGGCATCAACGTCGGCGACAAGGACTTCTCGGCCCTCATCGCCAAGATGAAGGAAGCCGGCGTTTCGATCATCTATTGGGGTGGTCTCCACACCGAAGCTGGTCTGATCATCCGCCAGGCTGCCGACCAGGGCCTGAAGGCAACGCTCGTATCGGGTGACGGTATCGTTTCGAACGAACTGGCATCGATCGCTGGTGACGCAGTCGCCGGCACGCTGAACACGTTCGGCCCGGACGCAACGCTGAACCCCGACAACAAGGCACTCGTCGAGAAGTTCAAGGCTGCCGGCTTCAATCCGGAAGCTTACACGCTGTACTCCTACGCCGCGATGCAGACGATCGCTGAAGCTGCCAAGGCAGCTGCTTCGACCGACGCTGAAGCCGTTGCCGCAGCGATGAAGGCCAAGGGTCCGTTCAAGACCGTTCTCGGCGAAATCTCGTTCGACGAAAAGGGCGACCCGAAGATCCCAGGCTACGTCATGTACGAATGGAAGAAGGGCCCAGACGGCAAGTTCTCCTACTTCCCGCAGGACGCGAAGTAAGAACTTTCGTTCTCACCTTGGAAGCCCGGTCTCGCACCGGGCTTCTTTCGTTTTGGGCGGCAGCGAACCATCTGGCGGCTAATCGGCCTTGCGATCGAGGATGACCCGGTTACGATCGCCGGCGAATTCAACAGGTTGCCGCCGATCGGCGCGCAGCCGCAGACGATACGGATACGCCATGTCCCGCCCCAAGATTCTGCTTACGCGCCGCTGGCCCTCCGCCGTCGAGGCCGTTCTTGCCGAGCGCTTCGACGCGACCTTCAACACCGACGACCTGCCGATGTCGCCGGACGCGATCGCGGAGGCGTTGCGCACCCACGACGCCGTGCTGCCGACCGTGTCGGACAAGCTTCCGGCGTCGGTTTTCGAAGGCGAGATCCGGGCCAAGGTGCTCGGCAATTTCGGGGTTGGCTACAACCATATCGACATCGCAGCGGCGAAGGCCAAGGGGATTGCGGTGACCAATACGCCGGGCGTGCTCACCGATTGCACCGCCGATATCGCGATGCTGCTCCTGCTTTCGGTCGCGCGCCGTGGCGGGGAGGGCGAGCGGCAGATCCGGGCCGGCGAATGGAAGGGTTGGTGTCCGACGCATATGATCGGCTCCAAGGTCACGGGCAAGACGGTGGGGATCATCGGTTTCGGGCGCATCGGCAAGGCCTTCGCCCAACGCTGCCATTTCGGTTTCGGCATGGACGTGGTGTTCTACAACCGCTCGACGGTCGATGCGGCGGAAGCGGCGCGATATGGCGCGCGGCAGCTCGCAACCGTGGAAGAGGTGCTGGCGGCGAGTGATTTCGTGTCGCTGCATTGCCCAGGTGGAGTCGAGAACCGGCACCTGATGAACGCATCCCGTTTCGCGGCGATGAAGCCTGGGGCTTATCTGATCAACACGGCACGCGGCGATGTGGTCGACGAGGCGGCGCTGATCGCAGCGCTGGAGAAGGGCGTGATCCGCGGCGCTGGCCTCGACGTCTACGAGGCGGAACCGCAGGTGCCGGAGAAGCTGCGCGCGATGGAGAATGTGGTTCTGCTGCCGCATCTCGGCAGCGCTACGGAAGAGACGCGCAATGCGATGGGGATGAAGGTGGTGGACAACATTACCGCCTTTTTCGAGGGACGCGAGCCGCCGGACCGGGTGGCCTGATCCCGCCTATCGCTGGGCGCCGACGGTCTTTCGCTCGCCAGAGGGGCCACGCGGCTTGGCTTCGAGGCCGAAGAGCAGGCGCGCGCGGCCAGGGATGAAGTCCACCGCGATGGCAAAGAGGCTCGACAGCACGAAGGTCGCGGCGGCGATGATGATGAAGCTCGGCACGGCGGGCAGGCCGAGCGGCAGCACATAATAGAGCGCGCCGACAATCACCGTCTGGTGGATGATGTAGAGCGGGAAGACCAAGCGGTTGACGGTGACCAGCCGCGCGTCCGGCTGGTTGAAATGACGGGCGGCGAAGCCGATCAGCGTCAGGATCATCGACCAGGCGAGCAGAAAGATCGCGGCCTTGAAGAGCGGGGTTTCATCGGCGTAGCTGCCGATCGCCTGCTCGGCTGGCGCCAGCCAGGCGAAGACGTAGAGGAATACGGTGACGGCCAGCGCGATTGCCGCGCTCACAAAGCGCTTGGCGATGATCGGCTCGATCAGGCTGCGGTGATTGCGGGCGACGAGGAAGCCGAGGCCGAACCAGCTTGCCCAGACCGCAAACCAGGCGCCGTCATTGTAGAGCGCATTGGTTTCCTTGGGATAGAACGGCGTCAGAGCGAGGTTGAGTACCAGCGGCAGCAGGAAGAAGAGATAGATCGCGCTTGATTTTGCGACGCGCTCGAACCAGGCCATGATCGCGTTGCCCTGATGGCTGAGATAGAGAAAGATCGGGTAGCAGATCACCGACATCACAAGCAGATAGGCGACGAACCACATGTGCGCCCAGGTGAAATTGCCGGTCGGATAGCGGCCCTCGGTGAAATAGCGCGTCAGCCAGAATGTCAGCAGTGAACCGTCATAGCCGGTCTCGTACATGCGCTCGTACCAGACCTGCGGCACGACGAGCACGGCCATGGCGAAGAGCAGGGGGACCAGCAGGCGGATGGTGCGCTTGCGCAGGAAGGCGAGGCTGGAATCCGAGCGGAAGGAGAAGGCGGCCCCCATGCCGGAGACGAAGAACAGCAGCGCCAGCCGCCAGGCGCGCGGGAATTCCATGATGAGCGAGAGCGCGGGGCTGGTGCGATCGCTATGGATCAGCCAGCCCATGTCGGTGAAGAAGGCCGCCGAGGAGTGATAGAGGATCAGGATCGCGAAGGCGGAAATCCGCAGCCGATCCACATAATAAAGCCTGTCCTTCATGACCTGCCGGATATCATCTTGATGCCATGCCCAGGGTGAGGGCGTCGCTCAAGGATATCCGTGTGTGCTTTCTAAAGTGTGAGCGCCTTTTGTGCTGTCAGAGCCCGCTCAAGTCTCATGCAACACATGCGCCGCCTTGACCGCTGCCGAGGCGCGGTTTTCGACGCCGAGTTTGACGTAGATCTGCTCGAGGTGCTTGTTCACCGTGCGGGCGGAGAGGCCGAGAATTTCACCTATGTCGCGGTTGGCCTTGCCCTTGGCAATCCAGAGCAGCACCTCGGATTCGCGGTGGGTGAGCGCGAAGCGCTGGCGCAGTACCTGGTCGTCGGCGCGCTGGCTGGCGGTGAGGCGGAAGAGATATTCGTCGGGGCCGATCGTGCCCAGAAAGGCGAGTTGCAGCACGTCCTGGCCGCCAGGGGCGACGGCGATGGTGGAGGCGGTGCGGTCCTTCATCCAGGCGGCGATGGTCGAGATCACCGTGTCCATGCCGTCGTCGCTGCCCATGGCGGCGTTGACGAGGCGGGTGGCCTGGGGCGTCGACCAATGAATGTTGCCGTCGCCCTTGACCGCCAGCAGATGGCGGCCGGCCGCGTCGAGGGCCACGCGGGCGCTCTGGGCGGAGCGGGCGTTTTTAAGGTGCACGCCGATGCGGGCGCGGAGTTCATCGATGTTGATCGGCTTGGTCAGATAATCGACGCCGCCGGAGCCGAGCGCGTGGACGACGTGCTCGGTTTCGGTCAGGCCGGTCATGAAGATGACGGGGATCTGGCTGATCGCCGGGTTGGCCTTCAGGCGCCGGCAGGTCTCGAAGCCGTCCATGGTGGGCATCACTGCGTCGAGCAGGATGAGGTCGGGGGTGATGCGCTCGACGATGTTGAGCGCTGCCGAGCCGGACGTCGCGATCAGGACCGAGAATCCGGATTGCTCCAGCGCATCGGTGAGGAAGCCGAGCGCTTCCGGCGAGTCGTCGACCAACAGAACGATGTCGCGCGGGAGCTCAGCCAATGTGTTCCACCTTTTCGTCGAAGCGATGCAGGAAGGCCATGAAGCCGTTCAGGTCGAAGGCGGCGACATAGGATCGAAGTTCCTCGGTAAATGGCTGATTTGCGTCCACCTTGGCAAGGTCGGCGAGCTTGGCCTCGATGCCCCTGATGTAGCCGATCTCGCCGAGACGCAGCAGTTCCTGCACATGCGCGTCGCCCGGGCTTTGCAGGACCTGCTCGGTCTTCTTGGGTGCTGCGGGAGCCGCTTCGGCGTAGAGCCATTTCAGGCCGAGATGCAGGGCAAGCTTGTCTCGCAAGCGGCGGATGTCGACCGGCTTGCCGATCGCGTCATTGTGGCTGTCGTCGCTGTCGCCATGGGCGGCGGCGTCGCCGATGTTGGCCGAGAGCATGACGATCGGCGCGGTCTGGCCGGCTTCGCGCAGGCGCGAGACCAGCTGCCAGCCGTTCATGCCCGGCATCAGGATGTCGACGAGGAAGAGATCCGGCTGGATGCCTTCGATAAGCGTCAAGCAATCCGTGCCGCTTGCCGCCGTCAGCACCACGAAGTCGAGCGGCACCAGGATCTCGCGCATCATCTCGCGGTGGTCCTCGTTGTCGTCGACGACGACGATGGTGCGGCGTGGGCCGTCGTAGCTGACGATCTTCTTTTCCTGCGGCGGAGCCGCCATTTCGCGCAGCACGGCCGAGAGCATCAGGCGCACCTTGAAGGTCGAACCCTTGTCCTTTTCGCTGGTCACCGAGATTTCGCCGCCGAGCGTGTTGGTCAGAAGCTGGGTGATCGTAAGCCCAAGGCCGAGGCCGGGCATGGGGCGGATGCTGTCGGCCTCGCCGCGCTGGAAGGGCTCGTAGATGCGGCTCAGGTCCTTCTCGGCGATGCCGCGGCCGGTGTCCGTCACGGTGAAGGTGGCCACCTGGCTGCGATAGGCGACGTCGAAGGTGACGGTGCCCTCGTCGGTGAACTTGATGGCGTTGGAGAGCAGATTGACGAGGATCTGGCGCAGGCGCTTCTCGTCGGTGCGCACGAACTGGGGCAGGGCGGGGGCGCGTTGGTGGTTGAAGGTCAAGCCCTTGGCGAGCGCCTGCGGGCGGAACATGTCGACGATCTGGTCGAGGAAATCCTGGATGTTGATCTCGTTGGAATAGACCTGCAGGCGGCCGGCCTCGATTTTCGAGATATCGAGCAGGCCGTCGATCAGGCCGGAGAGATGTTCGGCCGAGCGGCGGATGACCTTGATCGACGACTGACGCGGCGTCGGGATGGTCTCGTCGCGCTCAAGGATCTGGGCGTAGCCGAGTACGGCGTTGAGCGGCGTGCGCAGCTCGTGGCTGAGGCCGACGACATAGCGGCTCTTGGCTCGGTTGGCGGCCTCCGCGGTTTCCTTGGCGGCCTGCAGGGCGGCGTCGGTCTTCTTGTGGGCGGCGATTTCCTTCAGAAGCAGCGTGTTCTGGCGCGAGGATTCCTCTTCGGCGACGACGCGGCTGTCATGCGCCAGCACATAGAACCAGCAGACGACGCCGGCGATGACGGCGAAGACGAAGAAGACGATGAGGATCGTGCCGTTGACGACCTCGGCGGTCGCCGGCGAGGCCGAGGAGACCTGGTGGGCGATCATCGCCAGGATGGCGCCGACAGCGGTGAGCGCCAGGATGACGGCGATGCCGTAGCGGCCGAGGCGCGTGGTGAGCTTCTGGACGATGGTTTCGGGCAGCACCGCCCTCGCCACATAGCCGACCTGCGCGTTCAGATGCGCATTGGGCTTGCACATGTCGTGACAGCGGCTGTCGAGAGAACAGCAGAGCGAGCAGATCGGCGCGGCATAGGCGGGACACCAGGCCATGTCCTCGGGCTCGAAGGGATGTTCGCAGACCGAGCAGGTGATGTTCGTCAGGTTCTTCCAGCTCTGGCGCGGCTTGCGGGCGAGGTAGAACTTGCCCTTGGTGGCCCAGGCGATCGCGGGCGAGGCGATCAGGGCGACGATGAGGGTGATGTAGGGTGCGAGCGAGGCGGCGATCGTGCCGAAGGCGCCGAAATGGGCGATGAGCGCGATGGTCGCCGACAGCGTCATGGCGCCGAGGCCGACGGGGTTGATGTCGTAGAGATGGGCGCGCTTGAACTCGATGCCAGGAGGGGCGAGACCGAGCGGCTTGTTGATGAAGAGATCGGCTGAGATGGTGCAGAGCCAGGCCATCGCGATGATCGAGAAGATGCCGAGCGTTTCCTCGAGCAGCCGGTAGATGCCGAGTTCCATCAGAAGCAGCGCGATAGCGACGTTGAACACCAGCCAGATGACGCGGCCGGGGTGGCTGTGGGTCAAACGGGAGAAGAAGTTCGACCATGCCAGTGACCCGGCATAGGCGTTCATCACGTTGATCTTCAGCTGCGAAACCATGACGAAGGCGGCCATCAGCAGCAGCGCGGCGTTGTGCCAGGGGATCATGTAGCCGAAGGCGGTGAGGTACATCTGCGCCGGATCGGCGGCGCGGTCGGCGGGCACTCCTGAAGCAAAAGTAAGCACGACGAGGAAAGAGCCGGCCAAGAGCTTCGGCGCGCCGATGATGACCCAGCCGGGACCGGCGAGGAAGACGGCAAGGCGGTGGCGCCACTTGGTCTGCTTTTCCGGAGGCAGGAAGCGCAGGAAGTCGGCCTGTTCGCCGATCTGCGACATCAGCGCCAGGATGACGGCGGAGGCGGCGCCGAACTCGACGAGATCGAAGGGGGCGATGGTGCCGGGTGGTCCTGAAGCGTGGCGGATGCCGGAGAAGGCGCGCCAGAGATCGAACTTCTCCCAGTCCATCACCGCGATGAAGAGGAAGGGCAGGATATTAAGAACGATCCAGAAGGGCTGCGTCAGGAGCTGGAAGCGGCTGATCAGCCGGACCCCGTGGGTGACGAGCGGGATGACCATGACGGCGCTGATGATATAGCCGATCCAGAGCGGAATGCCCAACGTCAGCTCCAGCGCGCCGGACATGATCGACGCCTCGATCGCAAACAGCATGAAGGTGAAGCTGGCGTAGATCAGCGAGGTGATCGTCGAGCCAATGTAACCGAAGCTCGCGCCACGGGTCAGAAGGTCGATGTCGACGCCGTGGCGGATGGCGTAGCGGCTGATCGGTAGGCCGATGGCAAGCATGGCGATCGAGGCGACGATGATGGCGTAGAAGGCGTTGGTGGTGCCGTAGGAGAGCGTGATCGCGCCGCCGATTGCCTCCAGCGCGAGGAAGGAGATGGCGCCGATCGCCGTTTGCGAGATGCGCTGAGAGGAGAACTGCCGGGCGCTCTTGGCGGTGAAGCGCAGCGCATAGTCTTCCAGCGTCTGGTTGGCGACCCAGCGATTATATTCGCGCCTGACCGGAATAATGCGTTGCCGCGCTGCCATGCCCGTAATCGGCCCCTTCGTTCCCCTTGTCATGCGTTCGTAACATGGAACAGTGCGGGGCTTAAGAGTGCAGTGCAACGCAAAACTGCACATTTCGCCCCGTCACCTACGTCATTTCGCGTATACGCTTTCGCAGTGCAGCACCGGATAGTCCCTTAAGCAACAGTTAATCGCCGTTTCAGGCCTGTTGTCGGAACAAGAAGAGGGGATCAACCAGATGAATCTGCGATCATATGTTTCCGGTGCCGTGCTCGGCGCCGTCATGTCGGCCACGGCCGCATTCCATGGAGCCGTTGCGGCTGACGACACCATCAAGGTCGGCGTTCTGCATTCGCTGTCCGGCACGATGGCGATCTCCGAAACGACGCTGAAAGACGCCATGCTGATGCTCATCGACGAGCAGAACAAGAAGGGCGGCCTTCTCGGCAAGAAGCTCGAGGCCGTCGTCGTCGATCCGGCTTCCGACTGGCCGCTGTTTGCCGAAAAGGCACGCGAGCTGATCGAAAAGGACAAGGTCGCGGCCGTCTTCGGTTGCTGGACGTCCTCGTCGCGCAAGTCGGTCTTGCCGGTTTTCGAAGAGCTCAACTCCATCCTGTTCTACCCGGTTCAGTATGAAGGCGAAGAGTCCTCGCGCAACATCTTCTACACGGGTGCCGCTCCGAACCAGCAGGCAATCCCTGCTGTCGACTACCTGATGGAAAAGGAAGGCGTTAAGCGCTTCGTTCTCGAAGGGACCGACTACGTCTACCCGCGCACGACCAACAAGATCCTGGAAGCCTACCTGATCTCGAAGGGCATTCCGAAGGAAGACATCATCGTCAACTATACGCCGTTCGGCTTCTCCGACTGGCAGACGGAAGTCTCCAAGATCAAGGAATTCGGTGACGCCGGCAAGAAGACCGCCGTCGTCTCCACCATCAACGGTGACGCCAACGTTCCGTTCTACAAGGAACTCGGCAACCAGGGCGTCAAGGCAACCGACATTCCTGTCGTCGCCTTCTCGGTCGGCGAAGAAGAGCTTGCCGGTCTCGACACCAAGCCGCTCGTCGGCCACCTCGCTGCCTGGAACTACTTCGAGTCGGTCGAAAGCCCGGCGAACAAGAAGTTCATCAAGGAATGGCATGCCTACACCAAGAACGACAAGCGCGTGACCAACGACCCAATGGAGGCTGCCTATATCGGCTTCAACGCATGGGTTAAGGCGGTCCAGGCTGCCGGCACGACCGACACGGACAAGGTTCTCGACACGATCATCGGCACCACTGTTCCGAACCTGTCGGGCGGCTACGCCACTGTCATGCCGAACCACCACATCACCAAGCCGGTGCTGATCGGTGAAATCCAGGCGAACGGCCAGTTCGAAATCGTCCAGCAGACCCCTGCTGTCGTCGGCGACGAATGGTCCGACTTCCTGCCGGACTCCAAGGACCTGATCTCCGATTGGCGCAAGCCCATGAACTGCGGCAACTTCAATGTCGCAACGGGCAAGTGCGGCGGCAAGGGCTCCTGAGTGGACACCCCTTCACTCTAAAAGCCTGAAAACAGCTTCCGTCCGGCCCTCCTGTCCGGGCGGAAGTTCTCTCTCCGAAGCGTGGCCTTGATGCTTCGGACGGCGGACGGTCCCAATTGGCGGACCGAACCCACGGACTGTTTATTTTCTCTTCCCGATTGCGCCGGAAGGCCAACGATAACCGAGGCAGAAAGCCGATGTATCGCGCCATCAAGATTTTGCTTTTGACCTTGTGCCTGGCCCTGCCGGCATTCGCCACGGCGCTAAAGGCGCAGGAAGACATCCACGCGCTGGTCGACGCGCTCGGCGTCGGCGATTTCCCGGAGCGCGAGGTCGCCATCAAGGCGCTGGTCGCATCCGGCGATGCCCATGTCAGCCAGATCCTGCAGCAGCTCAGCGACGGCCAGCTTTACGTGAATTCGGAAAGCGGTGGCCCGGTTCTGCTTCAGGGCGGCACGGAGGACGAGCCGACCTTTTCCGATCCGATCAGCGGCGAGGCCGTCGCCGATATCGATGCGGACTACATGTCCAAGGTCAGGATCAACAATTCGCTGCGCGGCGTCATCGCTTCGGCCATGAGTCAGCTGACACTGCTCTCTCCCGATCGCCGCGCCCGCCTTGCGGCTGCCCAGGGGCTGCTGCGCGATGCCGATCCCGCCAATCTCGAACTGCTGAACTCCGCACTTGCCGCCGAGAAGGACGGCGAGGTCAAGGAGACGATGGAAGCCGCTCGCGCCGTCATGGTGCTGAAAAGCGATGTCGGCGCCGAGGACAAGAAGGCCGCCATCGACACGATCGCCGCCCGTGGCGGCCGCAATGCGCTGACCATCCTGACGACGGCGATGGCGACCGCGCCTGACGAACTCAAGGGCGAGATCCAGACGCATATCAACACGATCAACCGCAGCCTGGCGCTTTGGGACGTGGTGCAGAACGTCTGGTACGGTCTGTCGCTGGGCTCGGTGCTGCTGCTTGCGGCCATCGGCCTTGCCATCACCTTCGGCGTCATGGGCGTCATCAACATGGCGCATGGCGAGATGGTGATGATCGGCGCCTACACGACCTATGTCGTGCAACAGTATATCGCCTCGACATTCCCCGGCCTCGAAGTCTATTCGCTGGCCTTTGCGGTGCCCGCTGCCTTCATCTTTACCGGCTTCGTTGGCCTCGTCATCGAACGCACCGTGATCCGCTATCTCTACGGTCGTCCGCTGGAAACGCTGCTCGCGACCTGGGGTGTCTCGCTCATCCTGCAGCAGGCGGTGCGCTCGATCTTCGGGCCGACCAACCGCGAAGTGCGCAATCCAAGCTGGATGTCCGGCGCGTTCGAACTCGGCGGCCTGTCGATCACCTGGAACCGCCTGTGGATCATCGTCTTCTCGATGGCCGTGTTCGTGACGCTGCTGATGCTGCTCAAGCGTTCCGCCTTCGGCCTGCAGATGCGCGCGGTCACGCAGAACCGACGCATGGCGTCGTCGATGGGCATTCGCACCGGCTGGGTCGATGCCTTCACCTTCGCGCTCGGCTCCGGCATTGCCGGCATGGCGGGCGTGGCGCTCAGCCAGATCGACAACGTCTCGCCCAATCTCGGCCAGAGCTACATCATCGACAGCTTCATGGTCGTGGTGTTCGGCGGCGTCGGCAATCTGTGGGGCACGCTGGTGGGCGCGCTGTCGCTCGGCGTCGTCAACAAGTTCCTCGAGCCCTTTGCCGGCGCCGTGCTCGGCAAGATCCTGGTGCTCGTCCTCATCATTCTCTTCATCCAGAAGCGGCCGCGTGGGCTCTTCGCACTCAAAGGAAGGGCGGTGGAAGCATGATTACGGCCTTCCTTCTCCGGTCTCTCGATCGCAAGATCATCGTCGCGCTCTTCATCCTGCTGGCGCTCGCCGTTCTGGTCCCGGTCCTGAACCTGATGACGCCTGTAACAAGCCCGCTGCATATCCCGACCTACATCATGTCGCTGTTCGGCAAGTATCTGACCTACGCGCTGCTGGCGCTGGCGCTCGATCTCGTCTGGGGCTTCTGCGGCATTCTCTCGCTCGGTCACGGCGCCTTCTTCGCGCTCGGCGGCTATGCGATGGGCATGTATCTGATGCGCCAGATCGGCACGCGCGGCAGCTACGGCGACCCGATCCTGCCCGATTTCATGGTGTTCCTGAACTACAAGGAATTGCCGTGGTTCTGGCATGGGTTCGACCATTTCTGGTTCGCGGCGCTGATGGTGCTCGTGGTGCCCGGGCTGCTCGCCTTCGTCTTCGGCTGGTTCGCCTTCCGCTCGCGCGTCAACGGCGTCTATCTCTCGATCATCACCCAAGCGATGACCTACGCACTGCTGCTTGCCTTCTTCCGCAACGACATGGGCTTCGGCGGCAATAACGGCCTGACCGATTTCAAGGATATCATCGGCTACAACATCCAGGCCGACGGCACGCGCGCTGCACTCTTCTCGGCCACCGCGATCCTGCTTGCACTGTCGCTGCTGATCGCGTCGGCCATCGTGCGCTCGAAGTTCGGCAAGGTGCTGGTGGGCGTGCGCGACGCGGAAAGCCGCACGCGCTTCCTCGGCTACCGCGTCGAGCATTTCAAGCTCTTCACGTTCGTCGTCTCGGCGATGATGGCGGGGATTGCCGGCGCGCTCTACGTGCCGCAGGTCGGCATCATCAACCCCGGCGAATTCGCGCCGGCCAACTCGATCGAGGTCGTCATCTGGACGGCGGTGGGCGGGCGCTCGACGCTGATCGGGCCGATCATCGGCGCCATCATGGTCAACGGCGGCAAGACGATCTTTACCGGTCTCTTCCCCGAATTCTGGCTCTTCGCGCTCGGCGGCCTGTTCGTGGCGGTCACGCTGTTCCTGCCCAAGGGCATCGTCGGCACGATCGGCCAGTATGTCGGCAAGCGCAAGCCATCCTCCAGCGACACGCCGCCCGCGAAACGCGAGGACGGCGTCGACGCAGAAATCCAGCCCGCG
Organism: Hyphomicrobiales bacterium; assembly: GCA_900467745.1. Lineage (GTDB taxonomy): Bacteria > Pseudomonadota > Alphaproteobacteria > Rhizobiales > Rhizobiaceae > Rhizobium. The sequence goes on along the minus strand of UBQW01000001.1, from coordinate 51,778 downwards.
GAGTGAGCGCCATGATCCCTGACGTCAAACCCAACAGCGTTCTCTATCTCGACAACGTCTCCGTCTCCTTCGATGGCTTCAAGGCGCTGAATTCTCTGTCGATCGTCATCGAACCGGGCGAACTTCGCGCCATCATCGGCCCGAACGGCGCCGGCAAGACGACGATGATGGACATCATCACCGGCAAGACCCGGCCGGACACCGGCCAGGTGTTCTTCAACGGCCAGACTGATCTCACCAAGCTCGACGAGGCCGACATCGCCCAGCTTGGCATCGGCCGCAAGTTCCAGAAGCCGACGGTGTTCGAAAGCCACACGGTCTGGGACAATATCGAACTGGCGCTGAACCGCAGGCGCGGGGTGTTTTCGACGCTGTTCTACCGGCTGTCGGGCGAGGACCGGTCGCGCATCGAGGAGATTCTCGCGACCGTTCGCCTGACGCATCGCCGCGATGACCTCGCCGCCAATCTCAGCCATGGGCAGAAGCAGTGGCTGGAGATCGGCATGCTGCTCGCGCAGGAGCCGAAGCTGTTGCTGGTCGACGAGCCGGTGGCCGGGATGACGGATGCGGAGACGGCGGAGACGGCGATCCTGCTCAAGGAGATCGCCAAGACGCGGTCGGTCGTCGTTGTCGAGCACGACATGGGTTTTATCCGGGATCTTGGGGTGAAGGTGACGTGCCTCGCTGAAGGCTCGGTCTTGGCCGAGGGGTCGATCGATTTTGTGAGCTCCGATCCGAAGGTGATCGAGAATTATCTGGGGCGGTGAGGGATGTTGGCGCTCTTTGTTGCAAGCAAAACCCCTCCCCAACCCCTCCCCACAAGGGGGAGGGGCTTAACCAGGGCGAACCCTCTCTGCCAGACCCGCTCGATACTGCTTGTGGCGATGGACGCCGCAGCCCAGTCCCTCCCCCTTGTGGGGAGGGGTTGGGGAGGGGTCTTTACATCCGCAATTCGCCAGGAGATGGCACCATGCTGACCGTCGAAAACGCAAACCTCCACTATGGCGCAGCACAAGCGCTGCGCGGCATCTCGCTGAAGGCGGAGATGGGCAAGATCACCTGCGTGCTCGGCCGCAACGGTGTCGGCAAGAGTTCGCTGTTGCGCGCCGTCACCGGCCAGCATCCGCTGTCTTCAGGCACGGTGACTTTCAACGACACCAAGCTCAACGGACTTGCGCCCTATGCGCGCGCCAAGCAGGGTATCGGTTATGTACCGCAGGGGCGCGAGATCTTTCCGTTGCTGACGGTGAAGGAAAATCTCGAGACCGGCTTCGCCCCGCTTACGCGCCGCGACAAGAACATTCCCGACGATATCTTCAGCCTGTTTCCCGTGCTGCAGACCATGCTCGGGCGGCGCGGCGGCGATCTCTCGGGTGGGCAGCAGCAGCAGCTGGCGATCGGGCGGGCGATGGTGACGCGGCCGAAGATCCTCGTGCTCGACGAGCCTACCGAGGGCATCCAGCCGTCGATCATCAAGGATATCGGCCGGGCGATCCGCTATCTGCGCGACAGTACCGGCATGGCGATCCTGCTGGTCGAGCAGTATCTCGATTTCTGCCGGGAGCTTGCCGATTACGTTTACATCATGGATCGCGGCGAGATCGTCCACGAGGGGTTGGCGGAGACGCTGGATACGCCGGAGGCGCGCCGGCATCTGACCGTCTGATCGGCATTCGCCGCTTTTAAAGGCACTCGACGACATGCGCCCTGTTGGCCGGTGCCGGGATTGCGGTGTCCTTCGCGCGGCACGGAAATTGCTTGCTTTCAATCAGTTACAGGGTTGAATGAGAACGGCCGGGCAAACCGGCGGCATGAAAAGGGCATGGAATGACGAACGCCGCGGCAGCCACCAGACCGCAAAGGGCCGAAGGCCGCGGGCATCTGGCCGCGAAGTCGCTGGGCGGGCGTACGCGCATCCGCGAGCTCTATCAGGAGGGTGCCGCGAAGATCCGGCTGCCCGATACTTTCGATGCCTCGATGGAAGCCGTCATCATCAATACGGCCGGTGGTCTCACCGGTGGCGACCGCATGGACTGGAGTGTCGTTGCCGGCCCCGGCACGCGCATCGACGTGACCACGCAGGCCTGCGAGAAGATCTACAAGGCGTCCGCCGGCACCGCCGAGATCACCACGAAAATTCAGGTCGGCGCCAATGCGCGGGTCGACTGGCTGCCGCAGGAAACCATCCTCTTCGATCGCTCCTCGCTCTATCGGCGGCTCGATGTCGGTCTCGACGAGGGCGCGGAGTTTCTGGCCGTCGAAGCGGTCCTGCTCGGGCGCAAGGCGATGGGCGAGGCGGTTGTCTCCGGGCTGTTTCGCGACCGCTGGCGTATACGCAGGGAAGGCCGGCTCTGCCATGCCGAGGATCTGAGGCTCGCGGGCGAGGTCCAGGCGCTGACGCGGGAGCAGGCGGTGCTCTCGGGCCGGGTCGCCTTCGCGACGCTGCTCTGTGTCGGGCCGCAGGCGGAAAGCTATCTCAATGCGGTCAGGCCGTTGCTCGATGGCCATATGGGCGGCGCAAGCTGCTGGGCCGGCAAGCTCGTTGTTCGGCTCGCGGCGTCGGATGGCTTCGCACTTCGAAAAATCCTGATCCCGATCATTTCAGCCTTGCGCAACGGCGCGCCTGTGCCGAAAGTCTGGAATCTCTAGTTCAAGCAGATGGATGCACGATGAACCTCACACCAAGAGAAAAAGACAAGCTGTTGATTTCGATGGCGGCGATGGTCGCGCGGCGGCGGCTGGAGCGGGGCGTCAAGCTCAACTATCCCGAGGCGATCGCGCTGATTACCGACTACGTCGTCGAAGGCGCGCGGGACGGCCGGCCGGTGGCCGAGCTGATGGAAGCCGGCGCCCATGTCATCGGCCGCGACCAGGTGATGGATGGCATCGCCGAGATGATCCACGACGTGCAGGTGGAAGCGACGTTCCCCGATGGAACGAAGCTCGTGACCGTTCACGAACCAATCCGCTGAGGCCGTCATGCTCGAGCTTCGACCCAATTGCGAATGCTGCGACAAGGATCTGCCGCCCGAAAGCCTGATGGCGATGATGTGCAGCTTCGAGTGCACCTATTGCGCTGATTGCGCCGACAACGTGCTTTCAGGCATCTGCCCGAATTGCGGCGGCGAACTGGTGCGCCGGCCGGTGCGCCCGGCGGCCAAGCTCATCAATAACCCGGCATCGACGAAACGCGTACTGAAGGCCGAGGGCTGCGCGTCCATGAAGGCTGCGTGAGGAGAAAATCATGATCCCAGGCGAAATCATTGCCGCACCAGGCGAAATCGAACTCAATGCCGGCGCGCCGACCGTGACCATCGAGGTGTCGAACACCGGCGACCGTCCGGTGCAGGTCGGCAGCCACTATCACTTCGGCGAGACCAATGCCGGGCTCTCCTTCGATCGCGAGAAGGCGCATGGCATGCGGCTCGATATTCCCGCCGGCACCGCGGTACGCTTCGAGCCCGGCCAGACGCGCTCGGTCACGCTGATCCCGCTTGGGGGTAAGCGCGAAGTCTATGGCTTCCGCCAGCTGGTGATGGGCAAGCTGTGATCATGTCTCGGGAGGAGATGATGCGTTTCTTTATGCCTATGGGTTTCGGGCTGTTGGCGCTGATGGCGGCCGGTGGCGCCAGCGGCGAGGAGGTCGACTGCAAGAGCCCGACGACGCAGACCGACATGACGCTCTGCGAGCGGGCGCGGCAGGACGAGGCCGACAAGGCGCTCAACGTTCAATACAAGAAGACGCGCGCCGCCATGGTTGCTGTTGATAGCGATCAGGATGGCGACATGAAGGGGGCGGAGAAAGCTCTGGTAACCGCTCAGCGCGCTTGGATTACCTACCGGGACGCGCAATGCGAAGCTGAGGGCTTTCAGGCGCGTGGCGGCACCATGGAGCCGATGCTGGTGGCCGGCTGCATCGCCAACGTGACCGATGCCCGGACCAAGGAGCTCAAGACGCTCGAAGACGCGATGAGCAACTGAGGTGACAGAGAGCATCATGATCGTCGGCAATGGTGAGATCGGTGCGGAAGGGGCCGCGGCTGTTGCAGCAGCACGCTACGTCATCCGGTTCAACGAATGCCGATCCTATGAGGGGAGCCCCGGCCGCACCGATGTCGTCGGCGTGTGCAATACCGGCCGTCCCGCAAAGGCGATGCTGTCTTCCGAGGCGTGGCGTGCGCATCCCGCCGTGGTCGAAGCTTCCGAAATCTGGAGCGTGCGCGATCCGGAAAAGTTTGCGGCGCTGAAGGGTCCGTTGGCCGTCTCGCATCCCGAGCTCGATGATTTCTGCGACGACTATACGAGTCAATTCAGCAGCTTCTGCAAGGACGCTGGCAAGACGCATGTGGTCGTTGACAAAGTGATTCATGATGGCGTCGACCAGGCGCTAGCGGCATTTGATCCCGCGCCTCACGTTGTGCCGAGCAGTGGCATGATCGTGATCGCTGAGGTCATGAACCGATTTCCCGATGCCCCGATCGCGCTTGCCGGCTTTGGCCATCAAGGCTGGGAGTGGCATCCCTTTGCCGCCGAAAGGCAGCTCGTCGACGCTTACGTCGCCGCCGGCCGCGTCACGCGGTTTTATCCGTCCGCATCCCGTTCGTCCTCCCAAGGAGCCTGACCCATGCCCTACAAGATTTCCCGCGCCGCCTATGCCGGCATGTTCGGCCCGACCACCGGCGACAAGGTGCGGCTTGCCGATACCGAGCTCTTCATCGAGATCGAGAAGGATTTCACCACCTATGGCGAAGAGGTGAAGTTCGGCGGCGGCAAGGTCATTCGCGACGGTATGGGGCAGAGCCAGGCGACGCGGGCGCAGGGCGCGGTCGATACCGTCATCACCAATGTCGTGATCATCGACCACACCGGCATCGTCAAGGCCGATATCGGGCTGAAGAACGGTCGCATCCACGCCATCGGCAAGGCCGGAAATCCGGATACGCAGCCGGGTGTCAACATCATCGTCGGCCCGTCGACCGAGGCGATAGCCGGCGAGGGCAAGATCATCACCGCCGGCGGCATGGACGCGCATATCCACTACATCTGCCCGCAGCAGATCGAGGAAGCGCTGATGTCCGGCATCACCTGCATGCTCGGCGGCGGCAGCGGCCCGGCGCACGGCACGCTCGCCACCACCTGCACCGGCGCCTGGCACATCGAGCGGATGATCGAAAGCTTCGACGGCTTCCCGATGAACCTCGCGCTCGCGGGCAAGGGCAACGCCTCGCTGCCGGCGGCGCTCGAGGAGATGGTGCTGGCCGGCGCGTCGTCGCTGAAGCTGCACGAGGACTGGGGCACGACGCCGGCTGCGATCGATTGCTGCCTCTCGGTTGCCGACGAATACGATATCCAGGTGATGATTCACACCGACACGCTGAACGAAAGCGGCTTCGTCGAGGATACGATCGGGGCGCTCAAGGGCCGCACCATCCACGCCTTCCACACGGAAGGGGCGGGCGGTGGCCACGCGCCCGATATCATCAAGATCTGCGGCCAGTCGAACGTCATCCCGTCGTCCACCAACCCGACACGGCCCTACACGGTCAACACGATTTCCGAGCATCTCGACATGCTGATGGTCTGCCACCACCTGTCGCCGTCGATCCCCGAGGATATCGCGTTTGCTGAAAGCCGTATCCGCAAGGAAACGATCGCGGCCGAAGACATTCTCCACGATATCGGCGCCTTCTCGATCATCTCGTCCGACAGCCAGGCCATGGGGCGCGTCGGCGAAGTGGCGATCCGCACCTGGCAGACGGCCGACAAGATGAAGCGCCAGCGCGGTCCGCTGAAGGAGGAGACGGGGGATAACGACAACTTCCGCGTCCGCCGCTATATCGCGAAATACACGATCAACCCGGCGATCGCTCAAGGGGTAAGCCACGAGATCGGCTCGATCGAAGTCGGCAAGCGCGCTGACCTCGTGCTTTGGAACCCGGCTTTCTTCGGCGTGAAGCCGGAGATGGTCCTGCTCGCCGGCTCGATCGCGGCGGCCCCGATGGGCGATCCGAACGCCTCGATCCCGACGCCGCAGCCGATGCACTACCGCCCGATGTTCGCCGCCTACGGCAAGCTGCGCACAAACTCGTCGGTCACGTTCGTTTCTCAGGCCTCGCTCGACGCCGGCCTCAAGGGTCGCCTCGGCGTCGCCAAGGACCTCGTCGCCATCAAGAACACGCGCGGCGGCATCTCCAAGGCATCGATGATCCACAACAGCCTGACGCCCCATATCGAGGTCGATCCGGAGACCTACGAGGTGCGCGCCGACGGCGAGCTGCTCACCTGCGAACCGGCCACCTCGCTGCCGATGGCGCAGCGCTACTTCATGTACTGATCAGCTTTAATGGCCGGCGCCACGGTGCCGGCCAATATCTGACTACACGTTTAGCAATGCATTCTTAAAGTTGCATCATGATTGTGCGCTGTTCCACCATGGGGCGTTGCGTCCGAAATGGGACGCGGCGGCCGGCGAAATCCTGAAAACTGTGATTTATCAATTTCTTAGGTGCGCGGGGTCGCGGCCGTTTCCAGAGCCATTTTCGTCGCGTTTCGATCCATTGTGCAGCGCACGAACAATTTACAAAACTCGCTAAAATCCTAGTGATTCCCTTAAGACCCCGGCAGCGGTTCGTGTCTCATCAATAGACTTGGCGAGGGGCTAGAAGGTCGATTCGGATGCACATTTTACTCGAGGCGGAGCTCGGCGATTTCAGGAATCGCCTGACGATTTATACCTATGCGCTGAAGATGAGTTTCGCCGCGGTGATGCTCTCCTCGCTTGTCATCGCGGTGCTGTTGTTGCCGCTTGATTGGGCGGGCATGCTGCCGGTTTCGCTGGAGCATGCCGTGATCTATGGCGTGGCGCTATCCTGGGTGATCGGCGGGATCGTATCGGGAGCGCTGGCCCTTGTCGCGGGCTATGCCATGCATCAGCTCAGTGTCTCGCGCGCCGAGTTCGAACAGCTGAGCCGCACCGACATGCTGTCCGGCCTCCTGAACCGGCGGGCGTTCACCGAGGCGCTCGATGATGTCGATGAGCCAGCCTGTCTCGCGATCTTCGATGTGGACCGCTTCAAGGCGGTGAACGATCGCTATGGGCATGCCTGCGGCGATGCTGTCATCGTTGCCGTCGCAGCGGAGCTGTCGGCGGCCTTCAGCTCGGATTCGACTATTGCGCGGCTCGGCGGTGAGGAGTTCGGCGTTGTCGTCATTGCTCCCTTGAAAGAGGAGCGGGTGGCGCAGATCCGGGCCGCCTGCAACCGGCTTGCCGAACGGACGATCGCGCTCGATGGCTGCAGCTTCAATGTCACGATGTCGGCCGGTATCGCGGAGCTCTTCGACGGACGAAGCAGGCAGGCCGCCTACACCGCCGCCGACAAGGCGCTCTATCTGGCGAAGACGCTCGGCCGCAATCGCGTCGTCCACGAGGATGAGGGCCTGCAGCGCCGCATGCGTCTCAGCCAGGATGAAACCAACGTCGACGGCAGGTCGTCCGCCATTCATTAGAGCGTTGCAACGACACGCGTATAGTGCGCAATACGGCGTTTTGACCCTTGCGCGGTTCCAGCCGATTTTGCATGCTCCTCGCCTGAACCGGAATGGACACATCATGCAGTACATCACCTCCTATCTGCCGGCCGGCACGCCGTCTTCTCACCCAACGCACAAGGTCGTGCTGCCGCATGATCTGAGGCACCTCAGGCGCAAGCTGCTGCATCTCGATAACGGCGAGATGGTCATGCTCGATCTCAAGGAACCGGTGCTGTTTGCCAATGGCGACATGCTGGTGCTCGGCGATGGCGAGCTGGTGGAGATCGTTGCGGCCGACGAGAAGCTGTTCGAGATCAAGGCGCGCGATCGCCTGCATCTGATCGAGCTCGCCTGGCATCTGGGCAACCGGCATCTGGGTGCGCAGATCGAGGAAGAGCGTATCCTGATCCTGCGCGACCATGTCATCCGCGCCATGCTCGAAGGGCTGGGTGCGACGGTCTCGGATGTCACCGAGCCGTTCCAGCCGGCGCGCGGCGCTTATCATTCCCATGGCAGCCATTCGCATGGACACGATCACGATCACGGTCACGGACACGACCATGGACATGATCATGGGCACAACCATTCGCACGACTGAGCCATGACCGAGAACGGTGATCTTCAGGCGCTGCTGCGGTTGATGGCATGGCTTTCGCCGGCCTTTCCGGTGGGCTCGTTTGCCTATTCGGGCGGGCTGGAGCGGGCGGTGCATGATGGGCTCGTGCACGATGCCGCATCGCTTGGCGATTGGCTTGGTGCCATGATGGATCACGGCGCCGTCTGGAACGACGTCGTGCTGCTGGCCGAGAGCAACAGGGTGCAAGGCAACGCCTCGGCGCTATCCGAGGTGGCCGAGCTTGCCGAGGCGTTGGCGGGATCGCGCGAGCGGCATCAGGAAACGATGCTGCTCGGCGACGCCTTTCTGTCGGCGGCCGGAGCGTGGCCTGATGAGGTGTTCACACGGCTGCCGAAACATGTGGCTTATCCTGTTGCCGTCGGAGGCGTTTCCGGCGCGCATGGGATCGGCGCTGAAAAGGCGGTCGCTGCCTTCTTGCATGCCTATGTCTCGCAGGCCGTTTCCGCCGGCATCCGGCTCGGCGTTGCTGGGCAGAAGGATGGCGTTGCGATCATGGCGGCGCGGGAGGCGGATATCGCGCTGCTTGCGCGGCGGGCGGCGTGCTCGACGCTCGATGAACTGGGCTCGGCAACCGTGCAGGCCGATATCGTCTCGCTACGGCACGAGACGCAATCGACGCGGCTTTTTCGGTCGTGATAGCGGCGCTTGTCGCTAACGATCTGCGCCATTTGCCGGTGGCCGCCTTGCGGTTGACGCGCTATGATTATTCTCGATTGGAGTGCACGATATGAAATCAGGAAATGGACCTCTGCGGGTCGGCATCGGTGGACCGGTCGGCTCGGGCAAGACGGCGCTGACGGAAAAGCTCTGCAAGGCGATGCGCGACGAATATTCGGTTGCCGTCGTCACCAACGATATCTACACGACCGAGGATGCCGAGGCGCTGATGCGCATGCAGGCGCTGCCGTCGGAGCGTATCGTCGGCGTGGAAACGGGCGGCTGCCCGCACACCGCCATTCGCGAGGACGCGACGATCAACCTGCAGGCCATTGCCGGTCTCAACGAGCGCATTCCCGATCTCGACGTGGTCTTCATCGAATCTGGCGGCGACAATCTGGCCGCAACCTTTTCGCCCGATCTCGCCGACATCACCATCTATGTGATCTCGGTCTGCCAGGGCGAGGAAATCCCGCGCAAGGGCGGGCCCGGGATCACCAAATCGGACCTTCTCGTCATCAACAAGAAGGACCTGGCGCCCTATGTCGGTGCCGATCTCGACGTGATGGACCGGGACGCGACGCGCATGCGCGCCACACGCCCCTTCGTCTTTTCAGACATGAAGCGCGGCGACGGCATCGGCGCGATCGTCGACTTCCTCAAGGTGCATGGCGGCTTGTAATCGCCGGGATCGTCTTCAGGACGTTGAGATTGCTGATCTCGATCGAGCGGCCGCTGACGGTAACGCCGGCGGCCCGCAGAGATGAGAAGGCGCGGGAGAGCGCCTCGGGTGCCAGCCCAAGCTTTCGTGCCAAGAGGCTTTTCTGGAAGGGAAGCCGCATCTTCGCCGCCAGGCCTTCCGGTTTGCAATGGGTGAGCAGATAGGTCGCGACGCGCTGGGGCGCCGTCTGCATGCGGTCGCTCGCCAGGCAATCGATCGTCGATAGCAGGTGCTGCGAGAGGCTGCGCATGATGGCGATGCCGATATGCGGCCGGTGTTCAATCAGCGCCCGGACCTGCTCGAGATTGAAGCGGGCGAAGATCGAGTGCTCCATGGCCTGGGCGCCATAGCGATAATCGCCGCCATCGGTGACCAGGCATTCGGCGAAGCTGTCGCCGGGCTCGCAGATGCGGATATCGCCTTCCTGATTGTCGCCACCGAGGCGATAAAGGCGGGCGAAGCCCGTCAGTACGCAATAGAAATACTCGCCCCGTTCGCCCTGATGGAACAGCATGTCATGCGTCTGGTAGCGTACGATGGTCGCGCAAGCGAGAAGCGCGTTGCGCTCATCCCGGTTGAGGCCGGAAAAAAGAATGGTTTCGCCAAGCATGGCCTTGTGCACATTGCTCAGTTTCAAGCCCGTCGTCATCTCTTTCTCCACATTCGTCGGTCGCAGGCCGCGCCTGCCATGCGCTTAAACTAGCCGGAATGGTTGCGGTGAAAGTTGATCTGCATCAAGTGGGAGCAAGAAACAAGAAAGCGTGAGGTCGCAGCCATGCGCCACTTGCGGACATTTCATGAAACATGGCTACTCGCGCCATGACAAAGGGCACACTGCGATTCTTCTTTGATTTCGGAGCCGGCGGCTGTCTTTGGGCAGGTGATGAGGCTACACGATCCACTTTGGGCGATGGTCCGCTTGATGCGACCTACTATAACCCTGAGGGGGATGTTTCAGAACCTCCTCGAATCTCGCTGCCGCGCAACGTTCATTCGATCATCGACCGTCTCGACCAAGAATATCTCGGCTATCTCAACCCATTACATCAGCTGGCTCCCAGCCTCTGGACGCAGGGCAGGTGCGACCGCTTCAATAGGGATGTGGATCAGCTTCTGACTTTGCTTCGGGTCGAGTTGGGCAACAAGTTCGTGATTGTCGATCAGCAGCAACGCCACGCCGAGGATCCGGCTCTCGGCGAATTCCTTGCCGCGAACCCGGATCAGAAGCCCATACGCTAGAAATGGTCTGAATGGCCGCTTAAGCCACATTTGAGGTCAAAAGCCGGGGCGAACCCCGGCTTTTTCGTGTGATACGTTCACTCCGCCGCGAAGGGCGGCAGGCGGACGACGTTGCCGCCGGATTTGCCCTTCTTGTCGTCGGGCTTCTCGATCGCGGTGACGCGGCCGTCGAGGTTGGTGACGGCGGTCGTGAGTTCCTCGGGCGAGAGCGGCAGCTGCTCTTCGTCCTTCTTGCCGACAAGGCGGCCGAAGAGCCAGCCGAGCAGGCGGGAGAGGTCGTCCATGATCAGGAAGAAGGAGGGCACGACGACGAGCGACAGCACCGTCGAGACGATGATGCCGCCGATCACGGCGATTGCCATTGGCGAGCGGAACGAGCCGCCTTCGCCGACACCGAGCGCCGAGGGAAGCATGCCCGCCGACATGGCGATCGAGGTCATGATGATCGGGCGGGCGCGCTTGCGGCCCGCTTCCACCATGGCTTCGACACGCTCCATCCCATGCCGCTTCATCTCGATCGCGAAATCGACAAGCAGGATGGCGTTCTTGGTGACGATACCCATCAGCATCAGGATGCCGATCAGAACCGGCATGGAGAGCGCGTTCTGGGTGACGATCAGCGCCAGTGCCACGCCGCCGATGGCAAGCGGCAGCGAGAACAGGATGGTGAAGGGCTGGATCACGTCCTTGAAGAGCAGGATCAGCACGACCAGAACCAGCATCAGGCCCATCAGCATGGCATTGCCGAAGCTCTGGACCATTTCGCCCTGAACCTTGGCGTCACCGCTTTCGGCCAGATGCACGCTCTTCGGCAGCTGCGTTTCAGATACGATGCGCTTGAACTCGGCGGTCGAGGTATCGAGCGCCGTGCCGAAGGGCACGTCGGAGCCGATGGCGACAACGCGGTTGCGGTTGTTGCGCTTGATCGAGCTCGGGCCTTCCGAATAGTCGACATCGGCGACGCTGTAGAGCGGTACGCTGGCGCCGCTCGCGGTCTTGATCTTGATGGCGCGGATGGAGGCCAGATCGCGGCGGACATCGAGCGATGCCTGCACGCGGATCGGAATCTGCCGGTCGTCGAGCGAGATCTTGGCGAGGTTGGCGTCGATATCGCCGATGGTGGCGACGCGGATCGTCTCGGAGATCTGCTGCGGCGTGATGCCGAGGCGGGAGGCTTCGGCCATGCGCGGGCGGATCTGCAATTCCGGACGGGGCAGGGCGCCCTCGGAGGAGACGTTGGCCAGGATCGGCGACGCGCGCAGCTTCGATTCCAGCAGGCTGACGGCCTCGTTCAGATCGTCCTCGTTGGAGGAGAGGAAGTTGAAGGTGAGGTCGCGCTCGGCGCGGTCGTTGACCTTGGAGATGCGCACGTCGGGGATACCGCGCACGGCGGCGAAGATATCCTTTTCGACATCCCACTGCGGACGCGTGCGGCCGTGTTCTTCCATCTTCGGGATCAGGTTGCCGATAACAGGCAGCCCGCCGAGGCCCTTGTTGACGAGGGTCTTCAGCAGCGAATGGTCGATGTTGCCGAGGATGACGCGCACGGTTGCGCGGCGCAGCTCCAGGTCGCCCTTCGGCGAGGCGCCGCCGAGGACGAAGACGCTTTCCACACCGTCGACCCCGCGCACGGCGTCGTAGACCTTGGTCGATGCGGCGGCCGTATCCTCAAGCGTGGCGTTCGGCGGCAGTTCGACGGAGAGCACGACGCGCGAGGAATCGTCCGGTGGCATGAAGCTGCCGGGTACGCGGCTGAGCAACATCATCGAACCGATCAGGAATGCGATGGCGCAGAGCAGCGTGGTGTAGCGCCAGTACCATTTGCGTGTGGTGCCGGTGACCAGGCGCGTGTAGCCGCGCATGATCGTGCCGTCATTGTCGTGATGGTCTTCCATGCCGTCTTCCGCGCGCATCAGATAGGCGGCCATCAATGGTGTGATGAGGCGCGCCACGACGAGCGAGAAGAAGACGGAGAAGGCGACCGTCAGGCCGAACTGGATGAAATACTGCCCGGCGATGCCTGGCATGAACGACACCGGCACGAAGACGGCGATGATGGTAAAGCTCGTGGCGATAACGGCGAGGCCGATTTCGTCTGCCGCTTCCAGCGCTGCCTTGTAGGGCGTCTTGCCCATCTTGATATGGCGGGCGATGTTTTCGATCTCGACGATCGCGTCGTCGACGAGGATACCTGTTGCCAGCGTCAGCGCCAGGAAGCTCACGAGGTTCAGCGAGAACCCCATGATATCCATGATCCAGAAGGTCGGAATGGCAGACAAGGGGAGCGCCACGGCGGCAATCAGCGTTGCGCGCCAGTTGCGCAGGAAAAGGAAGACGACGATGACGGCGAGGATCGAGCCTTCGATCAGCGTGTGAAGGGCCGCTTCATAGTTCCCGTAGGTGAAGTAGACGCTGTCATCCACCATCTCGATCTTGACGTTCGGATTGGCCTTGCGGATTTCCGTCAGGCTTTCCGACACGGTCTCGGCGACCGAGACTTCGCTGGCGCCCTTCGCACGGAACACGGCGAAGGTGACCGACGGCGTGCCGTTGAAGCGCGAGAAGGACTTCTGCTCCTCGTAGGTGTCATCGATCGTGCCGAGCTCGGAGAGCTTCACGAAGCGGCCGTTGGGAAGGCTGATCGTGGTCGTGTTGAGCTGCGAGACATCGCGCGTATCGCCGAGCGTGCGGATCGTCTGCTCGTTGCCGGCAACCTGGCCACGGCCGGAGCCCAGGTTGACGTTGGTGCCGCGCAGCTGCTGGTTCACGTCGGCTGCGGTGATGCCATAGGCGTCGAGCTTGCCGGGATCGAGCGAAACACGCACTTCGCGGTCGGCGCCGCCGTAGCGGTCGATACGGCCGATGCCGGGCTGGCCCTGAAGGGCGCGCTTGACGGTATCGTCGACGAACCAGGACAGCTCCTCGAGCGTCATGTTGGGGGAAGAGACGGCAAAGGTCTGGATTGCCTGTCCTTCGACATCGACCTTGCTGACGATCGGTTCCTCGATGCCGGCAGGCAGGTCGCTGCGGATCTTGTCGACGGCGTCCTTGGTATCCTGGACGGCTTCGGCGGTCGGCTTTTCGATGCGGAAGACGACGACCGTCTGCGACAGGCCGTCGGTGACCGTCGACTGGATTTCATCGATGCCGCTGATGGAGGCGACCGCGTCTTCGACCTCCTTGGTCACCTGCATTTCGAGCTCGGCCGGCGAGGCGCCGCTTTGCGTGACGCTGATGGAGACGACGGGAACGTCGATATTCGGGAAGCGGGTGATCGGCAGCTTGTAGAAGGCCTGGATGCCCACGAACACCAGCAGCGCGAAGGCGAGCAGCGGCGCAATCGGATTTCGGATCGACCATGCGGAGAAATTCATGGATTGGCCTCGGTCAGTTCGATTGTGCCGATACGGCTTCGGTGACAGGGGTGATCTTGTCGCCGTCGCGAACGAAGGCGCCGGCCTTGGCGACGACGGTGTCGCCTTCCTTCAGGCCTTCGGAGATCTCGACGAAGCCACCATCCTGGATACCTGTCGTCACCTTCACCTGCTTGACGACGCCGTCCTCTACCTTGCGGGCGGTGGAGCCGTTACGGCCAGTGGTGACCGCCGACAGGGGAAGGGCGATGTCGTTCTTTTCGGCGACGATGATGTCGGCGCTGGCATACATGCCGGAGCGGGCAGCACTCTCGTCGTCGATATAGATGTGCACGAGGCCGAGGCGGGTGGACTGGTCGACCGTCGGGGAGACGATCCTGACCTTGCCTTCGATCTTCGTGCGGTTGCCGGACAGCGTCACGATGGCGCGCTGACCGACCTTGATCTTCTGGATATCGGTTTCCGACAGCTCGGCGACGAGCTCGATGGCGCTATCCTTGATGACGGTGAACATCGGCTCGCCGGTGCCGGCGGCAATGGCGCCGATGCGGGCGTTCTTGGCCGAGATCACACCTGACACAGGCGTCTTCACGTCCGTGCGCGCCAGCTTCAGGTCGGCATCGGCGATCTGGCTGTCGATCACCTTCAGGTCGGCGATTGCAACCTCGATTGCCTGTTCCGCCGAGGAGACGCGCGCATTGGCGGTCGCGGCGGTCGCGTCGGCCTGCTCGACCTGGGCGGTGGACACGGTGCCCTTCTTGCCCATCTCGTCGGCGCGCGACTGCTGCAGGCGGGCCTGCTCGGCATTGGCCTTGGCTTCGACCAGCTGGGCGCGGAGCTGGGCGAGACTTGCCTCGCCCTTGGCCTTGGTCGCCATCATCTGCGCCTTCTGCAGCACCAGCGCATCATCGTTCAGCGTCGCAATCGTGCTGTCGGCCGTAACCTTGTCGCCGACATCGACGTTGAGCGCGCGGATGGAGAGACCCTCGACCTGCGGCTGGATATAGACTTCCTCGATCGGGCGGATCGTGCCGGTGCCGATGACGCGATCGACCAGCGCGCGCTTGGCAGCGGTCGTGACGACAATCACAGGCAGGTTCTGCTGTGCCTTTGGCGGCTGGTTTTCCTCAGCGAACGCGACCGATGCGGCAAAGGCAGCCGCGATCAGGGTGGAGGCGCGTAGAGTTTTAGGCGTCATGCGTACCATGCGTCTTTGTCCAGTCTTTGAAAAAGGTTGGCCAAACTCGCGCCTTGTCCTCAGCTCGCGAAGGCCTTCTCCCGTAAGTGCAAGCTCAGAAATATTCCCGCATCTTTGCCGTCTCTTACTCCGTAAGATGACCCTCGTCCGGCAAACTCGACTTCTACGTGGTATCGTTTTGCCCCACGCACAAGCCCGGCGGAAAATAATTCCTCGCGGCGCACATTAGTAATCTCGACGGCCGAGATCAATCACCATTCCGTGATGCCGGCATTCGGTTTGTTGATCCGCAATTCCGTCATTCCTATGACCCGTCAGCCGACGCTGATCCGACAACGCCGCGAATTTTTTATGATTTAAATGAGAAACGCGCGGTGCAAGCCCGCGCGTCCCTCGTTCATTGGATACGACTTGGTCGCCGCTTCTTACTTGGCGGCCGCGTCGGTGATGTCGTGCGTCCAGGCGCCCGTCGGTTCCTTGCTGATGATCTTCTGGTCCAGCAAGGCCTTGGCGGTGCGGTCGTAGAGCGTGGTGTCGAGCTTGCCGGTGCCGTCGCCGATCAGCTTGGCCACTTCGCTCATCATCCGCTTCTGGTGGTTTTCGTCCTGACCGCCGGCATCGACGACGATGCCTGCCGCATCATCAGGGTTCTCGACGGCGTACTTCCAGCCCTTCATCGAAGCCTTGACGAACTTGGCCATCTTTTCCTTGAAGGCCGGGTCCTTCAGCTTCTCTTCATTGGCGTAGAGGCCGTCCTCGAGCAGGTCGTTGCCCATGGCGGTGTAGTTGAAGACCGTCAGTTCCTCAGGCTTGAAGCCGGCATCGATCGCCTGCCAGTATTCGTTATAGGTCATGACGGAGATGCAGTCGGCCTGCTTCTGCAGGAGCGGCTGAACGTCGAAGCTCTGCTTGAGAACGGTCACGCCGTCCTTGCCGCCATCGGTCTTCAGGCCGATCTTGTTCATCCAGGCGAAGAAGGGATATTCGTTGCCGAAGAACCAGACGCCGAGCGTATGGCCCTTGAAGTCGGCTTCGGTCTTGATCGGGCCGTCCTTGCGGCAAATCAGCTCCATGCCGGACTTCTGGAAAGGCTGGGCGATGTTGACGAGCGGAACGCCCTTTTCGCGGGCAACCAGCGCGCCGCCCATCCAGTCGACGATCACGTCGGCACCGCCGCCGGCGATCACCTGCTCGGGCGCGATATCAGGACCACCCGGCTTGATGTCTACGTCGAGGCCTTCTTCCTCGTAATAGCCCTTCTCCTTGGCGACGTAATAGCCGGCGAACTGCGACTGGGTGACCCACTTCAGCTGAAGCGTCACCTTGTCGGCGGCCATCGCGTGGCTTGCCGCCATCGCCATCGCGCTCGCCATCATTGCAAGAACCAGTTTTTTCATTTTCTTGTTCCCTTTTTCTTTCTTTACGCCCGACCCCAGTGTCGGGAATAAGCGACGCCTAGCCACCACGGATAGACGGATGCCAGAACGTCACCGCCCGCTCAGCGAGGGCGACGACGCCATAGAAGATCGAGCCTGCCAGCGCCGCGACGGCGATTTCGGCCCAGACCATGTCGACATTCATGCGGCCGATCTCGGTGGAGATGCGGAAGCCCATGCCGACGATCGGCGTACCGAAGAACTCCGCGACGATGGCACCGATCAGCGCCAGCGTCGAGTTGATCTTCAATGCATTGAAAATGAAAGGCATGGCCGCCGGAAGACGCAGCTTCAGCAGCGTCTGCCAGTAGCTGGAGGCGTAGGTCTGCATCAGGTCGCGCTCCATCGGACCGGATGCGGCAAGGCCGGCGACGGTGTTCACCAGCATCGGGAAGAATGTCATGATGACGACGACGGCGGCCTTGGACTGCCAGTCGAAGCCGAACCACATGACCATGATCGGGGCAACGCCGATCATCGGCAGGGCCGAGACCATGTTGCCGATCGGCAGCAGGCCACGGCGCAGGAAGGCGACGCGATCGGCGAGGATGGCGACGACGAAGCCGGCGCCGCAGCCGATGACATAACCCGCAAGCACGGCCTTGAAGATCGTCTGCCTGACGTCGTCGCCGAGGATCGGGAGCGATCCGACGATGCGCGCCGCAATCGCGCTTGGCGGCGGCAGGAGCACGAAGGGGATGCCGGCGCCGCGCGTGGCGGTTTCCCAGAGGATCAGGATCCAGGCGCCGAAGATGGCGGGCACCAGGAGCCGCAATGCTGTGTCGTCCGCGCGCGAGCTGGTCCTGATCTCGACGATCTCGCTCACCGTGCGCCAGGCAAGCAGCCAGCACGCCGCCATCAGCAGGAAGAAGGGTTTTGCCGCGTAGCCTTCATTGCCTGTGAGGCTCGACAGCAGCAGCCAGGCGCCGCCATGGGCGCCGATGAAGAGCACCGTTGCGCGGCTCGTCTTCGACTGCGGGAGCAGGGAGATGAGGGCGGATGCCGCGATCAGGATGAAGGTGATCGCCGTCATGCCTGCCGATGATGGCTTGCCTGATGCGGCGGAGAACAGCGGCAGCGTTGCCGCGGCGGCGATGGTGAGGAGGAGGGCGATGATTGCCTGCCAGGACGCGTTCTTCATGCCGACCTCCCGCCCATGGCGCGATCGACGATCTTCGCGGCGATGCTGACGACCATGATCAGGAGCGCCGCGAGCAGCGAGCCCGCGATCAGCGCCGCCCAGATGTCGATGGTCTGGCTGTAATAGGAGCCGGCAAGCAGCTTGGAGCCGATACCGGCAACCGCTCCCGTCGGCAACTCGCCGACGATGGCGCCGACGAGGCTGGCGGCGATCGCCACCTTCATCGAGGTGAAGAGATAGGGCACGGAGGCGGGTACGCGCAGTTTCCAGAAGGTCTGGGCAGGGGAGGAATTATAGGTGCGCATCAGGTCGAGCAGCATGACCTCAGGCGAGCGCAGACCCTTCACCATGCCCACGGTGACGGGGAAGAATGACAGATAGGTCGAGATCAGCGCCTTGGGGATGAGGCCGGTGATGTTGATGGCGCCGAGGACCACGATCACCATCGGTGCGATCGCCAGGATCGGGATGGTCTGCGAGGTGATGATCCACGGCATCAGGCTGCGATCGAGCGCCTTGATGTGGACGATGCCGACGGCGATCAGGATGCCGAGCAGCGTGCCGAGCGTAAAGCCGAGCACGGTGGAGGAGAGGGTGACGCCCGCGTGATAGACGAGGCTGCGGTTGCTCGTGAGCTTGCGCAGGAAGGTGTTCTCGAAGACGTTCTGCGCCACCTGGTGCGGGGCGGGCAGGAGGGGTTTGGGCTGCGAGAGGGTTTTCTCGATGAACTCCATCGTTGTCGGAGTCTGGCCGGCGCGGGTGTCCATGTCGCGCTGGAAGGAGGCGTTCATAAGGATGGCCGCGACGTACCAGATGGCGACGAGGGCGGCCAGGATTGATGTGACGGGGATGATCTTGTCCTTGAGGGTGTCTGGGGTCATGCGGCTTGCCTCGCATTGGCGAGGGTGTGCCGTCGGTTACCCCCCTCTGTCCTGCCGGACATCTCCCCCACAAGGGGGGAGATCGACTCGTTGCGACGGCATCCCCAAACAATGAGAGTGGAGCGAGTGATCGCGCCCAGCCAATCTCCCCCCTTGTGGGGGAGATGCCCGGCAGGGCAGAGGGGGGTAGCCACAGAACGCTGACCTTCAATGCTCATAGCTATGCCCCGCTCTCAGCCCATCCCGCACGCGGTGGGCGATCTCAAGGAACTCCGGGGACTCGCGAATATCCAGCGGGCGTTCGCGGGGTAGCGGTGAGTCGATGATGTCGGTGACGCGGCCGGGGCGGGGGGACATGACGACGATCTTGGTCGAGAGGTAGACCGCCTCGGGGATCGAGTGGGTGACGAAGCAGATGGTCTTGTTGGTGCGCGCCCAGAGCTTCAGCAGTTCCTCGTTCAGATGGTCGCGGACGATCTCGTCCAGCGCGCCGAAGGGCTCGTCCATCAGAAGCAGGTCGGCGTCGAAGGCCAGCGCACGGGCGATCGAGGCGCGCTGCTGCATGCCGCCGGAGAGTTGCCAGGGGAACTTCTTCTCGAAGCCCGTCAGGCCGACGAGATCGAGCGCCTCGGCGATGCGCTTCTGTCGCTCATCGGCCGGGTAGTTCATGATCTCCAGCGGCAGCGCGATGTTCTTGTCGATGGTGCGCCAGGGATAGAGCGCCGGCGCCTGGAAGACATAGCCGTAGGCGCGGGCCTTGCGGGCCTCTTCCGGCGTCATGCCGTTGACTGTGATATCGCCTGAGGTCTTCTTCTCAAGATCGGCGATGACGCGCAGGAAGGTGGTCTTGCCGCAGCCGGATGGGCCGATGAAGGAGACGAAGTCGCCCTTGCGGACATCGAGGTTGACGTTGCTCAGCGCATGCACCGGCGCGTCATTGGCCTGGTAGGTGAGACACAGATCCTTGGCGGATACGACGGAGGCAGCTTGCGTCAATGCGGATCGATCCTGTTTTCCCCGCGCGGCGGCGGTTTGCGTGATATCATGGGCGGCGGTTTGGGCCGCGCCAGCAAGCTTTGAGGAGGACGACGATGGATGCGACATCAAAACCGACCTGCCATATCGTGCGCCCCGACCATTCCTACGACGGAAAACAGGGGCTGAGCTATTTTCAGGGCATTGCCGCCGAGACGGTCGGCGCCAAGGGCATCTGCATGCATCTTCTCACCATTCCGCCCGGCGTGCGCGCCAAGGCGCATCTGCACGAGGCGCATGAGACGGCGATCTACATGCTGTCGGGCGAGGCGCACACCTGGTACGGCGACGATCTCGAGCACCATGTCATCGTGCATGCCGGCGAACTGTTCTACATCCCCGCCGGAGTGCCGCATCTGCCGGCCAATCTCAGCAGCACGCCCTGCACGGCGATCATCGCGCGCACCGATCCCAACGAGCAGGAGAGCGTCGTGCTCCTGCCGGAGCTGGATGGGAACGTGCCGGTGTGATGTCACTTGCATAGCGGCAGCGGCCCCCACTTTATGCTGGCATCCGAGGTGAAGCCGATCGTGTAGCCCTTCGGGCCATAGGTGATCTTTGCCGTATCCTCGCTTGCCGCTTCTTCGCCTTCGGCCTCGCAGGAGACCTTGGCGGTGAAGTTCTTGCCCTCGGTCTTCAGCACCTTCTCGATGGTGCAGGCGGAGGCCGCCGTAGTGATGGCTTCCGATGTCAGCAGGAAGAAGTTTTCCGAGCCGGTGGATTCGCCCGACTTGGCATAGGCGCATCCGTCCTTGTTGCCGTAGTTCCCCTTGATCGGCAAGGTGTCGGCGCTTGCCGCGGAGGTCAGCGCGGCAAGCGAAACGAGGGTAAGAACCAGCCTGCCGCGCGACATCGATCACACCCCGCTTGCCGGAATGCCTGATCGCTCGACCTTGCGCGGCGCGGTGATTTCCTTCCAGGTGGAGAGCGCCTTGGAGACGGCGGTGACCGGTTCGCGCTTGACGAACTCGCCATGGCCCTCGCGGGTCTTCATTGTCTCCTCTTCGACCACGACAACGCCGCGGCTCAGCGTGTAGCGCGGCAGGCCGGTGACTTGCTTGCCCTCGAAGACGTTGTAATCGATCGCGGATTGCTGGGTCTTGGCCGAAATCGTCTTGGAGCGCTTCGGATCCCAGACCACGAGGTCGGCATCGGCGCCGACGAGGATGGCGCCCTTGCGGGGGTAGATGTTGAGGATCTTGGCGATGTTTGTCGAGGTGACGGCGACGAATTCGTTCATCGTCAGGCGGCCGGTGTTGACGCCGTAGGTCCAGAGCATCGGCATGCGGTCCTGCAGGCCGCCGGTACCGTTGGGGATCTTGGTGAAATCACCGACGCCGTAACGCTTCTGGTCTGTCGTAAATGCGCAGTGGTCGGTGGCGACGACCTGCAGCGAGCCGGAGGCGAGGCCGGCCCAGAGACTGTCCTGGTGCTGCTTGTTGCGGAAGGGGGGCGACATGACGCGGCGGGCGGCGTGGTCCCAGTCCTTGTCGAAATATTCGGTCTCGTCGAGCGTCAGGTGCTGGATCAGCGGCTCGCCATAGGCGCGGATGCCCTTCTGGCGGGCGCGGCGGATGGCTTCGTGCGCCTGTTCGCAGGACGTATGGACGATATAGACGGGGCAGCCGGCCATATCGGCGATCATGATGGCGCGGTTGGTTGCCTCGCCCTCGACTTCGGCGGGGCGGGAATAGGCGTGGGCCTCGGGGCCGTTATTGCCTTCGGCGAGCAGCTTCGCCGACATGGAGGCGACGACGTCGCCGTTTTCGGCGTGGACGAGCGGCAGCGCGCCAAGCTCGGCGCAGCGCTGGAAGGAGGCGAACATCTCGTCGTCGTTCACCATCAGCGAGCCCTTGTAGGCCATGAAGTGCTTGAAGGTATTGATGCCCTTGTCCTGAACGATTGTCTTCATCTCGTTGAAGACCTGCTCGCTCCACCAGGTGATCGCCATGTGGAAGGAATAGTCGCAATTGGCGCGGGTCGACTTGTTGTCCCACATGGTGAGCGCTTCGAGCAGCGACTGGCCGGGGGCGGGAAGGGCGAAGTCGACCACCATCGTCGTGCCGCCGGCGAGCGCCGCGCGCGTGCCGCTGTCGAAATCGTCGGAGGAATAGGTGCCCATAAAGGGCATTTCGAGATGGGTGTGCGGATCGATGCCGCCGGGCATGATGTAGCAGCCGGTGGCGTCGAGCGTCTCTGTTCCGGAGAGGTTGGGCCCGATCTCGACGATCCTGCCGCCATCGACCTTCACATCCGCCTTGTAGGTCAGGTCGGCGGTGACGATGGTGCCGTTCTTGATGACTGTGCTCATTGGTCGGGTTCCCTGTTTTTATGAGACGGGGCACCGTTCACGGTGCCGTCGCGCCGTGTCCAGCAGTCTAATGAATATGAAATACGCCTTCCGAAAAATGCTTGTCGAAGGCTGGTTCAGGTCTCGACGAGGTCAAGCCTGCGCTCGACACGCTCAAGGCGTTCATCGATGCGATCGACGCGCCGCGAGATGCTCGCATATTGCTGTTCAAGAAAGCCAAGCCGCTCCTTGGTTTCGAGATGATATTGTGTGTGTAATCCGAGCGTTTCCTGAATCCGCTTGAGCGTTTCGTAGATAAGCTCGTTGGTGACCTTGTCTGACATTGCTCAATCCCTTTGAGGTGGACTTTCCATGCGCAGCAGGCGTTGGTCGACTTTATCGAGGCGGTTGGATAGGAGTGCGTAGTTGCCGGTGATCGTGGCCATGTGGCCTTCCAGTTGGCCCAGGCGCTGCTTGATGACCTGCATGTCGTCGGAAAGTCGCTCGGCGGTGCCACGGATGGCACGCAAATACTCAAGGATGAGATCGTCAGACGACATGCACCAGCCTCCGTTGGCGGGAACTCACCCCTGGAATATAGGCGCAATTGGATCACGCCACAATCTCCGCCGTCTCCACCACCGCGTGGAACAGCACGTCCGCGCCAGCTGACGCCCATTCCTTTGATATCTCCTCCGCCTCGTTGTGGCTGAGGCCGCCGACGCAGGGGCACATGACCATGGTTGCTGGCGCTACCCTGGCGGCCCAGCAGGCGTCGTGGCCGGCGCCGGAGATGATGTTCATGTAGCTGTAGCCGAGGCGATCGGCGGCGTTGCGGACGGCGTCTACCAGCTTCGGGTCGAAGGTGACGGGGTCGAAATGGCCGACGGCCTCGACCGAGCAGCCGACGCCGAGCGCGTCGCAGATCGTCGCAGCCTCGGCCTCGATCGTGGCGCGCATGCGGTCGAGCTTGGTCTGGTCGGGAGTGCGGATATCGACGGTGAAGACGACCTTGCCTGGAAGCACGTTGCGCGAGTTCGGCGAGAAGAAGACCTGGCCGACGCCGCCGACGGCGCCCGGCTGTTCGCCCATCGCCACGCCCTGCACCATTTCCATGATGCGCGACATGGCAAGGCCTGCATTGACGCGCAGGTTCATCGGGGTGGAGCCTGTGTGGGCTTCGCGGCCTGTCAACGTGAATTCCAGCCACCAGAGGCCCTGGCAGTGGGTGACGACGCCGATCTGCTTGTTTTCGGCTTCGAGGATCGGTCCCTGCTCGATGTGATATTCGAAATAGGCGTGCATCTTGCGGGCACCGACTTCTTCATCTCCGAGCCAGCCGATGCGCTTCAGCTCGTCGCCATAGGTCTTTCCATCAGGATCCTTGCGGGAATAGGCGTAGTCGATGTCGTGGACGCCGGCGAAGACGCCGGAGGCGAGCATGGCGGGGGCAAAACGCGCGCCTTCCTCGTTGGCCCAGTTGGTGACGACGATGGGGTGCTTGGTCTTGATGCCCATATCGTTCATCGTGCGCACGACTTCCAGCGCGGCGAGCACACCGAGCACGCCGTCATACTTGCCGCCGGTCGGCTGTGTATCCAGATGCGAGCCGACATAGACGGGGAGCGCATCGGGATCAGTGCCGGGGCGGGTCGCGAACATCGTGCCCATCTTGTCTACGCCCATGGTCATGCCGGCGGCGTCGCACCATGTCTTGAAGAGGCTGCGGCCCTCGGCATCGGCGTCGGTAAGCGTCTGGCGGTTGTTGCCGCCCGCGATCCCCGGGCCGATCTTCGCCATGTCCATGAGACTGTCCCAGAGACGGTCCCCGTTGACGCGCATGTTCTCGCCTGGTGCTGCCACCATATCCGTATTCCTCACCAGTTTTTATGCGGCGCATGCGTGAGGCATGTCCGCTTGTTCCCGTGGTCAGTTTCAGCGCCGTTGTTGTTTTGTTAGCGTCTGAAAATCGTCAGTTGCCTTTGATTTGCTTCTGACGGATAATTTGACCGACTGGTAAACATTACAACTTCCGGCGTCGGGCTCAAGGCGAAAATCAGGAAAATTACCGACAAAATTCAGGGCAGATGCTCAGTTTTTCGGCACGGTATCGCCGCTGTTTAAAGTTGACTGAAATAGTTGAATTTGAAAGAGAAAAATTAGCGACATGGCGATCCCGAGAGCTGCGAAAACACAGCGGCGCACCCGCATCCAGGAGGAGAAAGAGGAACAGATCCTGGAAGCGGCGCTCGATGTGTTTTCGGTGAGCGGTTTTCGCGGCTCGACGATCGACCAGATCGCAGAAGTGGCGGGCATGTCGAAGCCCAATCTGCTCTATTATTTCCGCACCAAGGAAGCGATGCACCGGGCGCTGATCGACCGCGTGCTGTTCACCTGGCTTGAGCCGCTGCGTGCCTTCAACGCGCAAGGCAATCCCGAGAGCGAAATCCGCGGCTATATCCGCCGCAAGCTTGAAATGGCGCGGGATTTCCCGCGCGAGAGCCGGCTGTTCGCCAATGAAGTGCTGCAGGGCGCGCCGCATATCGAGGACGAGCTGAAGGGGCCGCTGAAGGAACTGGTCGACGAGAAGGCGGCGGTCATCCGTAGCTGGGCCAAGGCCGGCAAGATCGTCAAGTGCGATCCCTACCACCTGATCTTTTCGATCTGGTCAACGACGCAGCACTACGCCGACTTCGACGTGCAGGTGCGCGCCGTGCTCGGGCAGGGGCAATCGGGCGAGGGGCGGTTCGAGGACGCGGCGCGTTTTCTCGAACAGCTCTTCGTGGACGGCCTCAGCGTGCGGACGAACCAGCCGGCGTCATGATTTGACGATCGGCGCGATACGCGACAGGGCGCTTGCGACACTCTCGATCGTGTAGGGCTTCTGCAGCAGGTTGGCGCCAAGGGCGCCATAGGCCTGCGATACCCCTTCGCCGTAACCCGTCGCCAATATCAGCGGCACGCCCTTCGCCGCCAGCCTTTCGGCCACGGTGATGCTCGTTTCCTCGCCGAGGTGGACGTCGAGAACGGCTAGGTCGAATTTGCGGCTATCGATTGCCACCAGGGCGTTCGAGACATTCGGCGCAAGCGATACGCTATGGGCGCCGAGCTGCAGGAAGATGTCCTCGCCATCCATCGCGATGATGAGGTTGTCCTCGACGAGCAGGATGTCGAGCCCATCCAGCGGCCGGTCCTTGATCGTCTCCAGAATGGCCTTGGCCGATTGCAACGATTGCTCCGGCAACAGGGACACCGCGCCATCGGCGAAGGTCGCGAACTTCTCGGGGATCAGGAAATGCGCCTCGAGGCCTTCAGGCTCATAGCGCACATCCGCCTGGCCGCCGAGCTCATAGGGGATCGAGCGGCGGATGATCGTCGTGCCGAAGCCTTGGCGGGTCGGCTGCTTGACAGGCGGGCCATCGCTTTCTCGCCAGTGGATGACGAGATTGCCGGCATCGTCCTTGTGCCAATCGACCCCGACGGTGCCGCTGTCGCAGAGGCTGCCGTATTTGGCGCTGTTGGTGACCAGTTCGTGGAACACCAGCGCCGAGATGGAGAATGCCTGCGGCGCGAGCAGCACTTCCGGCCCGTTCATGATGATGCGCGCGGCATTCGGGCCGAGATAGGCGGCGGCTTCTGCCTGCAGCAGCGCGCGCAGCGGCGCCGGCGCCCAGTGGTCGCGGGTGATCTGGTCGTGCGCGCGCGACAGCGCCTGCACGCGGCCTTCGAGATGGCCGATGAACTCGTCGGTACTATCCGTCGTGCCGCGCGACTGGCGGATCAGGCCGCTGATGAGGCTCAATATGTTGCGCACGCGGTGGTTCAGCTCGGCGATCAGCA
This sequence comes from Hyphomicrobiales bacterium, assembly GCA_900467745.1. Lineage (GTDB taxonomy): Bacteria > Pseudomonadota > Alphaproteobacteria > Rhizobiales > Rhizobiaceae > Rhizobium. Next base: position 25,799 of record UBQW01000001.1, on the reverse strand, counting down.
GTTCCTGCCGTTCGTTGGCCTGCTGGCGCACGGCGTTGGCTTCATCGGTCAGGCGCAGCACGACCTCGATCAGCGTGACACGAATGGTTTCGGCAACGCGACGTTCGGCGGCGGAGAAGGGCTGCGAGTGCTGGCGCACCAGTTCGGACCAGGTCTCGAAGCTCTTGCGCGGCGTCAGGCGTGGGCCGTTCGGGCCGTATTCGACGGGCTTGTGCGGATCGCCCGCCCAGCGCACGGAGCGCACGATCTCCTGGCGGAACAGAACCACGTAGTCGCGCGGCGAGCGGGAGATCGGAATGGCGATCAGCCCGGCCACGATGTCGCCGGACATCGTCCCCGGCCATGTCTCGGCGATGCTGTCGGTCGAAAACACGCGGCCGGCAGAGTTGCGGTTGAGGACGCGGACGAGCTCGGCGAACTCTGCCTGCGACGGCGTGATACCGTTCAGTGCCGAGCGGCCGTTGATCCAGACGCCGATGCCATCGGCGGGGATTGCGTCCGCCAGCGCATCGATCAGCCAGGAGGGATCGTCGAGCAGGCTGGCATTGTCGGCGACCGAGGTCAGCAGCCGGTCGGCGATCTGGCGGGCCTTGGTTTCGAACTCAAGCGCAAGCCGACGCTCGCGGCTCTCCAGCCGTGAGGCGAACATCTGGCCGAACAATTCCGACGTCGTGCGCCGCTCGAAGGAGGGCAGGCGGGCGGAATAGTGGTGGCAGGCAAACAGGCCCCAGAGCTTGCCGTCGACGACGATCGAGATCGACAGCGAGGCGCCGACGCCCATGTTCTTCAGATACTCGATGTGGATGGGCGATACCGAGCGCAGGATCGACATGGAGAGATCGAGCGAGCGTCCATGCGCATCGATCTCAGGCACCAGGGGCACATTGACGGCATCGATGTCGGCGATGATGCGGAACAGATTGCGGGTGTAGAGCGCACGCGCTTGCACAGGAATGTCGGAAGCCGGGTAATGCAGGCCGAGGAAGGAGCCGATGCCGGCGCGCGCGGCTTCCGCCACCACCTCGCCGGCGCCGCTTTCGTCGAAGCGGTAGACCATGACGCGGTCGAAGCCGGTCAGCGCGCGGGCCTGGCGGGCGCCTTCGCGGAAAAAGGCTTCCAGCGTTTCGGCCTGGTCGAGACGGCCCATCATGCTGCGGATCGACACGGGCGAGCCGCCTTGCGCGCCTTCCTGCGAGGGCTCGGCCTCGATCACCACCTGCTCGTCGCTCATGTGGATGGCGATGTCGAAGAGCGGGCCGCCTTCGGAAAGCTCGATGCCGAAGAGGCGCTCGACCACATCGGGGCCGCGCATGATGCTCAGCCGGTTGCGCAGCGTGTGCATGGTCTTGCCGCTGATGACGCGCGAGACAGGCTGGCCGATGATCTCATCGCAGGCGATGCCGACGAACTGTTCGAGATTGGCGGAGGCGCGCGCCACCATCCAATCCGATGACACGACCAGCAGGAAGCCGAAAGGCTGGATGGCGCCGAGGCGATGGATGGGTTCGCGGTCGCAATTGGTGAGGTCGACCTTGCCGAAATTCTCGCTCGAATTCTCGTTCACGACTGATCATGCTCCCGATCATACGGGGCAGCGTCTGCCATCGGGCGAACCGGAAAAACGTCTGCCGCTGCGTGGCAATCGCTGGTGTGTGCGCGAAGCGCGCTGCAAGGGGGCATGCTGTGGGATTTCCAGTTTTCGGTTCGGGACGCGAGATAGATCTCTAATGAGCAGGATTGAAAATATGCGTCAAGCCATCCGGATTTCCACCCGCCGGGCAGGAAATTTCACTGCATCAAGGACTTCGCCTGCTTCCGCGCGGTTTTCTGCCTGATCTCGTAGACCTGCCGGACCTCATGTCGTCGCTGGTCTCGCCTGTCATCCGAGGGGATTTCCGAGAGCCAGGCGATGGCTATATCCGTGAACGCGCCATCGGCGGGGATGAGGAGGTCGGTCTCATCGAGCTGTTTGCGGATGCAGCCGCGATCGTAGGCAATCACGTCGTTTCCGGCCGCTTTGGCCTCGAAGACGACGAGGGGCTGGGCCTCGTTGGCGTAGGTCGTCGGGAAGACGAAGACGTCGATATCGCGGTAGAATTTCGCCTTGTCGTCGCCAAGCACGCGGCCGCGATAATCGAGCGCACCCGCGAATTCGCCGAGCGCTGCGTCGATCATGGCGCGGTCGGCGCCATCGGTCGCCGGGCCGGCGAGGACGGCGCGGATCGGCAGCCCCTGCAGGATCGCCTGTCGCAGCAGATCGAGAAACGTCTCCAGTCCCTTGGCGCGGCTGAGGTTGCTGAGCATGCCGATGGTCAGCGGGCGGGCGGGGATCGCTGCGTCCTCGCTCTGCGGCGGTACCAAGGCGGCGTTGGAGATGATGGCGGTGTGCAGGCGCCGGTCATAGGTGTCGGTGAAGCGGTCGCGCATCATGCCGCAGAGAAAGACATGGGTGAGGTCGGGAGCGGCGAGCGCCAGGATGGCGCGCATGGTGAGGCTCGGCTGGTCGATATAGCGAAAGCTGTGGTGATGCAGGTAGGTCGGGTAGGCGAAGAGCCGGGCGAAGGCGACCAGGAGCAGCGTGTAAAGCTGGCCGAAGCCACCGTCGCAGGCGAGGTAGCAGGCCTTGTCTGGGTGTCCGCGCTCGCGTGCGAGACTGGCGAGCGCGGCGAAGACCTTGATTGCCTTCGCTGGGTGCCGCCAGAGGCGGGAACCGCCTGCCGGTGGCGAGAGGTTGCTGGTGACGACCGTGTGGTCTTCCAAGAGCAGGTCCACCATCGCCGCCGTGGCGAAGGAGAAGCCGTGTAGCGGCGGCGGCAGCGGGCCGATGGCAACGATATGACGGGTCATGCGGGCCACCTCTCCAGCCTGCGATGACTATGCGCGCCGCGACGGAAAACTCAATCTCCCCGTTCGGCGCATATGCCCGTTGCTATGCAGCTTCGTTGGCCGGTCCCGTTTCGAAATCGAAGCCTTCGTCGGCCCAACCGGTCATGCCGCCGATCATCACCTTGACCCGGTATCCGAGTCTGGCGAGGCGAAGGGCCGCCTTGTCGGTTCCGTTGCAGTGTGGGCCGGCACAGTAGACGACGAAGAGTGTGTCCGATGGCCACTGAGACATGCGGTGCGCCGTCATCTTGCCGTGCGGCAGGTTCTGGGCGCCGGGCACGTGCGACCGCTCGAACATGGCTGGAGAGCGGACGTCGAGGAGGACGAAGTCGATGCGTCCCGATGCAAGCGAGGCGTGAACGTCCCAGCAATCGGTCTCGAAGGCGAGTTTGCGGGCGTAGTAGGTGGCGATCGCCTCGGGTGCCGCGGCCGGGGTTTCGGCGACGTAGCTTGGTGTCGCGGGGTGGGTTGCAGGCTGTGGTTCGGGGATCATGTCGGTCATCAGCGTCTCCTGTCGTTGCTGTTGCCGCAGAAGATGCGCGATGATAGATGTTGGCGAAACTGGCCATAATGACGACTAGCGTAAAGATCATGCCAAATATTGCCGCACTATCAGGACCCAAGGTTGTCGTGCTCGTCTATGACGGCCTGTGCACCTTCGAATTCGGCATCGCCTACGAGGTCTTCGGCTTGCCGAGGCCGGAGATGGGGTCGAACTGGTATCGCTTTCGCGCCTGCGGTGTCGAACCCGGCCCGCTTCGCGCGGCCGGTGGGTTGAGCGTCACCGTCGATGGCGGTCTCGACGATCTCCAGGATGCCGATCTGATCGTCGTTCCCGGTTGGCGGTCGATCGATGCGCCGGTGCCCGACGGGCTGATAGAGGCGTTGCAAGCGGCGCATAGGCGTGGGGCGAGGATCATGTCGCTATGCTCAGGTGTTGCTGTTCTGGCCGCCTCGGGATTGCTTGCAGGCAAGCGGGCGACGACGCACTGGCGCTATGTCGCCTCCGTCGCCGAGCGCTATCCCGAGATCGGGCTCGATGCCGATGTGCTCTACATGGACGAAGGGCGGATGCTGACGGCGGCGGGCAGTGCGGCCGGCATCGATCTCTGCCTGCATGTGGTGCGCGGCGATTTCGGCGCGGAGGCGGCCAATTCGGTCGCCCGGCGTCTCGTCGTGCCGCCGCATCGCGAGGGCGGGCAGGCGCAGTTCATCCGGGCGCCGGTGCCGCAGCCGCGCGAAGGCGTGCGGCTCGGGCCGCTCATCGAGTGGATGCGGGCGCGGCTGAACGAGGAACAGCCGATCAGCCTGCTTGCGGCAAAGGCGGGGATGAGCCAACGGACTTTCCAGCGCCGTTTCGAGGCAACGACGGGATCGAGCGTCGGCGAATGGCTGCTTAGCGAGCGGCTGCGACATGCCCGCGAACTTCTGGAGCGGAAGGGCGAGGCATCGCTCGACGACATCGCGACCGCCTGCGGCTTCGGCACGCCGGCAACGATGCGGCACCATTTTCGCCGGCGGCTGGGGACCAGCCCGGGGGCTTATCGGAAGGTGTTTTCGGGTGGTGTTACGGGTGCGAGGGCGAGCGATATTCTCTAGAAGCAGTGCCCATATCCCCAAAAGGTCTTTCTATGCATAAATATTTATGCATAATGCATAGATCAGTAGGGAGATAAGTGATGATCGCTGCATTTTATAATGAAATGAAAAAGGAAATCGAAGCTGCACCTAGGAATGCTTACGTCGCGGAGCTGCATCTACAAGTTCTAAAGTATGCTCATCTTCTCGAAAATGTTTCCGGAAAAGAGTTTTGTGAGCAACTTGGTCTTGGGGGGGCTTGGGGAACGGAATTTACAAAAATGAAGAAAATCTCGGCAAGACTCCGAGCTGCGGGGTTGAATCCCGAAAAGATTTGAAAATAGCGTTTGCGCTGGGGTCGGATCCCTCAAGTGCAAGGGATCCGTTTGGCAAATTTCTACTACTCCGCGGCCTGTCTTGCCATCGGGTTGTTCGGGTGCGTCGTCCAGTTGGCGTAGTTGGGATCGACGGTCTTGCCTGTGCGTTCGTCGAGGCTGCCTGACGGTAGCTGCTCCATGGTGATGCAGTTTTCGACGGGACACACGTTGACGCAGAGATTGCAGCCGACGCATTCGTCTTCCATCACCTCGAAGTGCCTGACGCCATTGACGAATTGTGTGATCGCCTGGTGCGAGGTGTCCTCGCAGGCGATGTGGCAGCGGCCGCACTTGATGCAGGCGTCCTGGTCGATCTTCGCCTTGGCGATGTAGTTGAGGTTCAGATACTGCCAGTCGGAGACATTGGGCACGGCGCGGCCGGTAATGTCGTCGAGGTTGCGGTGGCCCTTGGCGTCCATCCAGTCGGAGAGGCCCGAGATCATCTCCTGGACGATCTTGAAGCCATAGGTCATTGCCGCCGTGCAGACCTGCACGTTGCCGGCGCTGAGCGCCAGGAACTCGGCCGCGTCGCGCCAGGTGGTGACGCCGCCGATGCCCGAGATCGGCAGGCCCTGGGTTTCCGGATCGCGGGCGATCTCGGCCACCATGTTGAGCGCGATCGGCTTGACCGCCGGGCCGCAATAGCCGCCATGGCTGCCGCGTCCGTCGATCGAGGGTTCCGGCGAGAAGGTGTCGAGATTGACCGAGGTGATCGAGTTGATCGTGTTGATCAGCGACACCGCGTCGGTGCCGCCGGCTTTCGCCGCGCGGGCGGGCTTGCGGATATCGGTGATATTGGGCGTCAGCTTGGTGATGACGGGCATGCGGGTGTACTGCTTGCACCAGCGCACCACCATCTCGATATATTCAGGCACCTGGCCGACGGCGGCACCCATGCCGCGTTCGGACATGCCGTGCGGACAGCCGAAGTTGAGCTCGATGCCGTCGGCGCCGGTCTCTTCCACCAGCGGCAGGATCGCCTTCCAGCTCTCCTCCTCGCAGGGGACCATGATCGAGGCGATCAGCGCCCGGTCCGGCCAGTTCATCTTCACCTGCTTCATTTCGCGCAGGTTGGTGTAGAGGTCGCGGTCGGTGATGAGCTCGATGTTGTTCAAGCCGAGCAGGCGGCGGTCGGCGCCCCAGATCGCGCCGTAGCGCGGGCCGTTGACGTTGACGACGGGCGGGCCCTCCTCGCCCAGCGTCTTCCAGACCACGCCGCCCCAGCCCGCCTTGAAGGCGCGCTCGACGTTGTAGGCCTTGTCTGTCGGCGGCGCCGAGGCGAGCCAGAAGGGGTTCGGCGATTTGATGCCGACGAAATTGTTGCGGAGATCAGCCATGGTTCACTCTCCCCTTCAGGCGACGGCAACGGCCGGCTGCGCATCAGCGGCCAGCATGCGGTGAATGGATTCGGCGGCGTCGCGGCCATTGGCGACGGCCGAGACGGTGAGGTCGTTGCCCCCGAAGACGCAGTCGCCTCCGGCCCAGACGCCGTCAAGCGAGGTGCGGCCTTCGGCATCGACGACGATGCGGCCGGATTCCAGACGCAGGCTTCCAAGGCTCGACGAAACGAGGGCCTGGCCGATCGCCTTGAAGATCTGGTCGGCTGCGATCACGCCGGTTTCGCCCGTGGTCGCCAAGCGTCCTTCCGACAGCGTGGTGTATTCGACCTCAAGGGCCGCCACCTTGCCGTCCTGCGCAAGGATCGCCTTCGGCGCCAGCCAGTGGCGGATGATGACGCCCTTCGAGGTCGCGAGATCCTGCTCGAACTCCGAGGCGTTCATGTGCTCCTTGCCGCGGCGGTAGCAGATGGTCACTTCCTCGGCGCCCAGCAGCTTTGCCTGCACGGCCGCATCGATGGCGGTCATGCCGCCGCCGAGCACGATGACGCGGCGGCCGATGGCGATGTCGGCCTTGTTGTCGGTCTGGCGCAGGGCGGCGATGAAATCGACAGCGTCGTCGACGCCCGCGAGGTTCTCGCCCTCGACACGCAGCGCGTTGACGCCCGAGAGACCGATGCCGAGGAAGACGGCGTCATATTGCTGTTGCAGGTCGGCGAGTTGAAGATCGCGGCCGAGCAGTTGGCCATGCCTGATATCGATACCGCCGATCGACAGCACATAGTCGACTTCCTTCTGCGCGAAGCCGTCGACGGATTTGTAGGTGGCGATGCCGTATTCGTTGAGGCCGCCGGATTTCGGCTTGGCGTCGTAGATCACGACCTCATGGCCCTTGACCGCGAGGCGGTGCGCGGCGGCAAGGCCGGCCGGGCCGGCGCCGACGACGGCGATCTTCTTACCAGTCGAGGCGGCGCGGGTGTAATACTGCTTGCCCGCCTGCATCGCGGCATCGGTGGCGTAGCGCTGCAAGCGGCCGATTTCGACGGGGCGTTCCTCGGCCGTGTTGCGCACACAGGCCTGCTCGCAGAGCTCTTCGGTGGGACAGACGCGGGCGCACATGCCGCCCAGGATGTTCTGATCGAAGATGGTCTTGGCGGAGCCGAGGGGATTGCCAGTCGATATCTGCCGGATGAAGAGCGGGATATCGATGGCGGTGGGACAGGCCGTCATACAGGGCGCGTCATAACAGAAATAACAGCGGTCGGAGGCGACCAGGGCCTCGTGCTTGTCGAAGCGGGGGTGAAGGTCGGAGAAATTCTTGTCATACTCGGCGGGCGAAAGCCGGCCAGCATGAATCCCAGTGTCCAGACGTTCCATTGAAGTTCCCTCATTATAGGTAAACGGCCAGTGGGACGAAGCGTAACTCAGGATAAAAAATTTATCAAACGGTAAAATTTTAGCATGAGGCGGGCTTGGTGGCAGGTGTATCCTGCTGTTTTAGAATGGTTTTTCGATTTTGAGTTGATTGCTGTCAAATTGCTCGATGGGCGCTTGCGGCCGCGCCGATCTTCACTGCGGAAGAATAATTGAAAAAATCAGAGATTTTTCGTGAAGAGCGGGAACCATTCCTCGCATAGTCCGTTATGGCGATATCCGAATGGTGATCGCATCGACCCAAAAATGCGCGCCCCCAAACCACCTTCGGATCACACTCACGGTCCCCTCCCGGTGAGTGAAAACAGCCGGTGCGCCGCCCTCGCACTGGCTGTTTTCTTGTGCGTGGTATTCAATAAAAATCGATGGAATGTCAGGTGGTGACGGTCAGACGCCGTCGACTTGCTGCGGCGCGCGCTTCAGGATCTCGAATTCCGTGTCGGGGATCAGCAGGTGATACTCGATGCGGCCCGGCGTCAGGCGCAGATCCGCCTTGCCGTTGACCGACGAGGGCACGACGCGCTCGAGCACGATGCGGCCGAAGCTGTTGTCGCTGAATTCGTGGACTTCGTCGTTGGGCAGCGTTTCGGTCCATGTGAAGCTGATCGCCTTGCGGTCGCCGTGCATGGTTTCCTGACAGTCGAGCGCGATCGCGGGCGCACCGCCGGCAATGGCGCCGAAGGTCGCCGAATTGACGATCAACTCGTGCAACGCAAGGCCGAGATGCACCGCCGCGTTCGGCGTCAGGTGAACATTGAGCCCGGTGACGGGCAGGGGGCCGGCGCTCTCGGGCCAATAGGGGGCGAACTGCTTGCGGGTGAGTTCGAAGAGGAAGGCGCCGCGCCAGCTACTGTCGGTGATGAGATCCTGGGAGTTCGACAGCGACTGCAGCCTACCGCGGAATTTCACGAGGAAGCTGTCGAGAGACAGCGTGTTGCGGGCGGTCTGCGTGGCGATGCCCTGGATGATGGCAAGCAGGTTCTTCGAGCGGTGCGAGAGTTCGCGCAGAAGCGACTTCAGCACCTTCTCGCGGTGTCTGGTCTCAGTGATCTCGGTGATAATAGACAGCAGGCCGATCTCGTGGCCGAGCGTGACGCGCTGCACCTTGATTTCGTAGGTGCGCATTTCGCCGTCGATGGCGATGTCGGCTTCCGTGCAGGCCGGCGTGCCGGTTTCCAGCACCTTGCGCTTCAGTGTTTCGAGATTGCGTGCGTGGACTTCGCCGAACATGTCGGCGTCGCTGCCGCCGGGAAGAACGGCGTGTTCAAGATGCGCGGGGAGGTTCTCGGCGTAGACGATGCCGAGATCGGGATCCTGATAGACAACGGCGATGCCGGCGCTCGCGAGCGCCCGCTCCATCAAGAGCTCCTTGCCTTCCAATGCGAAGGGCGTGCCGGCCAATGGTCCAGTCCTCTTCACCCAGCCGCCCTTCCTTCAATCCGTTTATGCCGCCAGCAGACCCTAAAGTCCGCCCACCGCTTCTTTTTAGAGGCAAGCGCTAGATAAAATCTTAATATCCGGGGAGCGCTGCAGATGGACTGGAACGCTCCCCTTTTCGCATTGTTCCGCAATTGCTGAAATATAGCGTCAGGCGGCTGCCTTCGTGCTTTCGTTGAAGAAAAGCGCCTGGCTGATCAGAGCTTTGACCATGTCAGGGTTGAATGGCTTGGTGACGAGGAAGGTCGGCTCGGGACGCTCACCGGTCAGAAGGCGCTCGGGGAAGGCGGTGATGAAGATCACCGGAACGCTCGAGGTCTTGAGGATGTCGTTGACCGCGTCGATACCCGAGCTACCGTCGGCAAGCTGGATGTCGGCGAGAACCATGCTCGGCTTGGTCTTGTTATAGAGCGCCACGGCTTCCGTGTGGGTGCGGGCGATACCGGTGACGCGGTGGCCGAGGCTTTCGACCATCTGCTCGATATCCATGGCGATCAGCGGTTCGTCCTCGATGATCATGATATCGGTCGCGACCTGGCGGGAAATCTCGCGCGATGCGCTGTCGAGCAGGGTCGCCACTTCGCTTTCCTCGCTGTCGAGGATTTCGGCGATTTCGCCAACGCGGAAGTTTTCGACCGAGGCCAGGATGAAGGCCTGACGGGCGCGCGGCGAGACCTTGCCGAGATTGATGGTGGCACGCTGCTCCCAGGCGTAAGGGGAGGAGGGCTCTGGAATCTGCACTGTCGAGGAACCAAACAGCGTCGTGAACAGTTTGTAGAGTGCGACGCGGTCGTTCGATGTGTCAGGGAAAATGGATATGTCGGCAATGATTGCCTCAAGCACTGCGGCGACATACGCGTCGCCTGATGTCTGTGTGCCGGTCAACGCCCGTGAATAGCGGCGCAGATAAGGAAGGTGCGGCGCAATTCGAGTAGAAAGTGTCATAGAAAGCTCCCATAAGCAGGGCCGAAAAACAGCTCCAGTGCATCGAGAACGCACACTACCTGAAAAAAGTTCCAGATGATCAGGAACTTTTTTTACCACCGCGCATTCTACTGCCCACGAGAAGGGGCTCATCGTAAACTGACCTGTGACACGACATGCATTCCGAGAGGGTTGTCCGGCGAGAATTCGACCGAGACGGCGAGGGACCGGAATGAAGGTTTTCCCGCAGCGGTACGCGAGGCTTAGAGACAACGGACAAGAAGTGAAAAGTTAATGACAAGCCGGAACAACGAAGACATAGACGGCCAACGCGCTGAGTTACGTGCAAGCGATATCATGGATCCCAACAGCCAGATTGGGGTGCGTTTGAGGTCGCTTTATGCTGCCGTTCAGGAAGAAGCGATCCCCGATCGTTTCCTCGATCTCCTCGAAAAGCTCGACCAGGCCGAAATGGCCTCGGCCAAAGCAGCGAAGTGAAGGTTGATCTATGGACAAGCAGCAACCAAGCTTCAAACGCGAGCTCCTTTCGGCTCTCCCAAGCCTGCGCGCATTCGCCATCTCGCTGATCGGTCGTCACGACCGCGCCGATGACCTCGTGCAGGACACCATCATGAAGGCATGGGCCAAGCAGGACCACTTCGAGATGGGCACCAACATGAAGGCCTGGCTCTTCACCATCCTGCGCAACGAGCTCTACAGCCAGATGCGCAAGGCGGGACGCGAGATTCAGGACAGCGACGGCCTGTTCACTGAATCCATGGCGACGCACCCATCGCAATATGGCGCGCTCGACCTTCAGGACTTCAAGAAGGCACTCGAGCAACTGCCGAGCGACCAGCGCGAAGCGATCATTCTGGTCGGAGCATCCGGCTTCTCCTACGAGGAAGCCGCCGAAATCTGCGGCTGCGCGGTCGGAACGATCAAGAGCCGCGTCAATCGCGCCCGCCAGCGGCTGCAGGAAATGCTGCAGATCACTGGTGAAGCCGATTTCGGACCGGATGCGACCTCGTCGCCGCTGACCTCGAAGGCCTTCGCCTTCTGAGAGCGCATTGATTGGACAAGGAAAAACCGGCTGCCCCTTGCGGGCGCCGGTTTTTTTATGCGTTTTACAAAAGCGGCAGCGGTGTCAGTTGCGATCCTTCGAAGTGAAGAGATTGGCGGCGACCATGGCGGCGATGACGCCGGCGGTCAGAAGCGGCTGCGAGCGGATGATGCCGAGACTGGCCGCTGCGGCCGTCTCGAATGCCTGCTTGCGTTCCTTGACGCGCCGGGCCTCCTGCGCATTCATCACCATCATGACGATCATCACGATGATGGCGATCAGAAGGGCACAGGCCGCGAGGAAGAGTGCTGCTCCGACGGCGCCGTAAATGCCGGCAAGCCAGATCGCGCCGGCTGTGACGGCCAGCGCATAGGCGGTCAGCACGAAAATCGCGGCGATGGCAATGAAAATACCGTTGCGCTTGGTGCGCGCAACGGTGCGGTGAACACTCGTGCCTACCAGGAGGCTGAGGATCGGGAACAGCATCTAGCCTCCTTAGCGTCGTGCCAGGAGGGCAACGACCAGTCCGAATGCGGCAGCAGCGCCGATGGTGGCGACCGGGTGCCTGCGAACGGTGTCGCGCACTTCGGAAGCGCCGCGCAGATAACCATCCTGCAGGTCGCGCAGCAAGTCCTCGCTGCGGGCAACGAGATCTTCGTAGCCGGATGCCGCCTGGGCGCTGAGCTTTTCGCTCTGCTTGCGCGAGTTCTTGCTGATCAACTTCGTCAGCAACGCGATCTCATCCTGAAGGGACGCAATCTGGTCCTCGACCGTTGCCTCGATGTTGTGAAGAGCGGCGCTGCCATTGCGACGGTGACGGCCGGACTGAAGGAAAGATGCCATGGTTTTCTCCATTGTTACGGCGCGGTTTCGCACCGCCTGGTTAAACACAGGATCAGAACGCAAGCTTGCATGAACACAGATGCCCGGCAATGACCCAAATCAATGGCTTAACGCCGGTTGTGGGCAAAAGGTTCCGCGCGTGATCAGCCGCCGACGGCGCTGTGGGCGAGCACGAATGGGGTGCCGTCGTCGGGCACCTTGTTGATGCGCAGCGGGCAACCGAAGACCGAGTGCATGGTCTCGTCGGTCAGCACCTCGTGTACCGTGCCGCGGGCCGCGAGGCCGCCCTGCTGCATGAGGATGATCTGGTCGGCGAAGAGCGCCGTCAGATTGAGGTCGTGCATCACGGCGATGACGCCGCCGCCGGCGTCACAGAAGGCGCGGGCAAGCCGCATGATCGTCAGCTGGTGGCTGATATCGAGGCTGGAGACCGGCTCGTCGAGCAAAAGCCAGCGCGGCTTGCCGTCGACGACGGGCTCGGAGATCTGGCAAAGCACGCGGGCAAGCTGCACGCGCTGCTGCTCACCGCCGGAGAGGTGCTGGTAGAAGCGTCCATCGTAACCGTCGAGATCGACCGAAGACAGCGCCTTGGCTGCCGTCTGCTCGGCGCGCTCGGGATTGCGGTTCAGCCCCGAGGTCAGGCCCATGCGGACGATTTCGCGCACTGTGAAGGGGAAGGAGATGTTGCTCGCCTGGGGCAACACGCCGCGCACGGCTGCCAGCTGATATGGCTGCAGCCCGCGCACGTCTTCGCCGTTGATGCGGATCGAGCCGTTATAGGGCAGCTCGCCGGATACGGCCTTCATCGTGGTCGTCTTGCCGGAGCCGTTCGGCCCGGCAATCGCGGTCAGCTTGCCCGAGGCGGCGGTGAAGCCGACGTCTTCAACGATGGTTTTGCCCGACAGGCGAACGGAGACGCCGGAGACTTCGATCATGGCAGATACTCAAAGGGCAAGGCGGGAACGCTGGCGCAGCAGGATCCAGAGAAAGAACGGGCCGCCGACGGCCGCGGTGATGATGCCGATCGGCAGTTCTGCGGGCGCGACGATGGTGCGGGCGATAACGTCGGCGAAGATAAGCAGCGAACCGCCGAGCAGGGCCGAGGCCGGCAGCAGATAGCGGTGGTCGGGGCCGATCGCCATGCGGAGCACATGCGGCACGACGATGCCGACAAAGCCGATCCCGCCGCTGACGGCGACCGATGCGCCTGTCGCGGCCGCGACGGTGACAATGGCGATGTTCTTCAGCCGCTGGACGGGAACGCCCATGTGGAAGGCGGCGGCTTCGCCGAGCGTGATGGCGTTGAGGCCCTTGGCGAGGAAGGGGACGACGATGAAGGACAGGAGGATGATCGGGCCGGCGGCGGCGATCTTGGTCCACGTCGAGCCGGCGAGGGAGCCCATGCCCCAGAAGGTGAGGTCGCGCAGTTGCTGGTCGTTGGCCATGTAGACGAGCAGGCCGGTCATGGCGCCAGCAAGCGAGCCGAGCGCGATGCCGGCAAGCAGCATGGTCGCGACGGAGGTCTGGCCGTTGCTGGTGGCGATCCGGTAGAGCAGCAGCGTCGTGGCGAGGCCACCTGCAAAGGCTGCGAATGGAAGCGCGTAGATGCCGAGCAGGACGTAGAGCGGGGCGACGAAGCCGCCGCCAAGCACGATCATGACGACCGCGCCGAGGCCGGCGCCGGAGGAGACGCCGACGAGGCCGGGATCGGCCAGCGGGTTGCGAAACAGGCCCTGCATGACGGCGCCCGACACCGCCAGCGAGCCGCCGACGAGGAAGCCGAGGATGGCGCGGGGCATGCGGATGTCGAAGATGATGATGCGGTCGCGCATGCTGAGCGCATCATCCGATCCGGCGACATTGGCTATCACGTCGAGGAAGGACGCATCCGAGGCGCCCGTCGTGACGGAGAACAGCAACGACAGGACGGAGCCGACCACCAGCAGCGCGATGACCGCCAGTGCCAGCAGCGAGCGATCGCCGGCCCGGTGACGCTCAAGCATCCCCGAGGCCGAAAACACGATGCGACGTCCGTCCATGTCGTTCAATACCGCCATGGTCAGCCCCCGTAGATCGCCTTGGTGAGCTCGCGCACGGCGCTTGCGGTGCGCGGTCCGAAGCCGAGCAGGTGCAGGCCGTCCATGCGGATGATCGCCTTGTTCTGCACGGCGGGCGTCAGCGCCAGCGCGGGCTGGTTCATCAGGTCTTCGTTCTTGGTGCCTGCGCCATCGCCACGGTTCATCATCAGGATGACGTCGGGCTTGGCTTCGATGATCGCCTCATCGGTCAGCGGCTTGTAGCCCGGGAAGGTACCGACGGCGTTGACCAGGCCGGCGAGCTTGATGATGCCATCGGCCGCCGTTCCGGTGCCCGAAGCCATGATCTTGCCGCCCTGCATGCTGAGGATGAAGAGAACGCGCTTGCGTTCGCTTTCCGGGTGCTTGGCAGCGTCTGAAATCGCCGCGTCGAGATCGGTCGCGACCTGCTTGTGCAGTTCGGCGGCCTTTGGCTCGACGCCGAGGAGCGCGCCGACCTTGTCGATCTTGGCGAGAATGCCGTCGCGCGTATAGGCGTTCGGCACCGTCTCGAAGGGGACGCTGGCGCTGCGTAGCACGGTGAGCGCTTCCGGCGGGCCGGATCCCTCGACGGCGACGATCGCCGTCGGGTTCATGGCAAGGATGTTTTCCGGCGACAGCGCGCGCATGTAGCCGACATCGGGCAGCTTCAGGGCCTGTTCGGGAAACAGGCTGGTCGTGTCGCGGGCTATCAGGTGCTTTTCTTCGCCGAGCGCGTAGATGATCTCGGTGAGGTCGCCGCCGATCGAGATCAGGCGGGTGCTGTCGATCTTGTCTTCAGCATGGGCAGCCGGTGAGAAGGCGAGGAGCGAGGCTGCCAGCGGCAGGGCCATGAGGCCCCGCAGCATGGATGTCGTCTTGGATGCCCCGCGATTGTGGTTCGACATCGTCATCTCCTTCGGCTTACGCCGCAACGCTGGTCGCCTTGGGCAGGCTTTCGACGATGTCGCGCCAGTCTGCGCGCTCCGCCGAGCCTTCGTGGCGCTTGCCGAAGAACTGGATGATCATTTCGCCATTGGCGCCGTAGACCTCGACAGAGGTGACGTGGCCATCCTTGGTCGGCTTGCGCACGGCCCAGGTCTCGGCGATGTGGTCCTGACGCAGGTGCAGGTGGAAGGTCTCGTCGAGGATGTTGATCCACGGACCCATCGGCTGGACGTTGGAGATCGGGCCGGAGTGGATCTGGACGATGCCGTCATTGCCGACGAAGCACATGATCGGCAGGCCGGATTTCACCGAGGCGTGCATCATCTCTGCGGTCGCGGTGTTGTCGAGCTGCCAGGCGTAGTCGTCGCCAACGGTGCGCACGGCGGCCTGGCGGCCGATCTTCAGCTTGCGCAGCATGCCGAAGAATTCGTGCGTGTCGGTCATCTTGCTCCAGTGGTCGCGCAGCTCATCCTTGGTGACGCTGCCGCTCTCGTCGGCCACCGTCTTGCTGTCGTCCGCGACGAAGTCCTGCGACTGGTCCTCGATCTTGAGGTCGTTCACGATAGAGTGATAGGCCTCGACGTTAGAGGCCGGGCGCAGATGCACCTTGTGGACGGCGGTGCCGGCCTTGTCGAAGTACTGGAGGCTCAGGCGCTCCTGATCGCCATCCTTCTTGGTGACCGCGAAGGCGTGGACCCAGCGGCTCGGGAAAATGCGCAGGTCGATGTTTTCGCCAAGCACGATGGCGCCCTGGCCACCGGTCTTGATGTTCTCGTAGACGCCGATCTTTTCGTGGACGGCACTCTCGTTGCGCGAAAGCGCCATGACTTCGCCGAGCTCGGCGACGCGTTCGAGAAGCTTGAGCGCGCTTCCGTCGATGCGGGTGGCGGAAATGCCGACTTCTGCTGCAACCAGCGCTGCCTCGGAAACCTTGAGCTGGGCGGCGATATCGCGCTCGCGCATCTTCGGATTTTCGGCGCGGAAGGCGCGGATCTCGGCCGGTGAAGGCTTGGTGTTCTCAGTCATTGTCCACCCCTACTTATTCAGAATTAGTTTGCCCTGGCGGGTGATTTTCATGCGGTACAAAGCGCCATCGTGGCGAATGACGATCTCGTTGGCGCCGCGAAAAATCTCGCTGCTCTCCAGGATTCGGACGTCGGCCACGGCGTCGCGCGGCAATAGCGTTTGCTTCAGTGTGTCCGTCTTCTCGACCATCATTTCGTTGGCTTTTTTTGCTTCTCTAGGTAGGCCAAAAAAGGCCCCTGCGACCTACAAGTATCTTGACTCTCATAGTCATCATTTTTTAAAGACGCAATAGCGGACTTTGTAAGTCAAGTTTCTGAAATTCAGTGGAGAGACACAATGGTAGTCACGAGGCCGGTCACACGATTTGCAACGCTTTTGGCGGCCGGCTCTCTGGTGCTGACGGGCGCGATCCAGGCCTATGCGCAGGAGCCCGCCGCGGCAGCCGCGCCTAAGGCGGCGCTCGATGTGGAGCTCAACGGGCTGGCGACATCGCAGAAGGGCTGCATGATGACCTTCGTGGCGCTGAACACGCTGCCTCAAGACATCACCAAGGTCTCCTTCGAGCTTGCTTTCTTCAACGACAAGAACGCCGTCGACAAGATCACGGTTCTCGATTTCCGCGATCTGCCGCAGGGCAAGAAGCGGGTGCGGCAGTTCGATATGCCGAATGTGAAATGCGAAGCGGTGACGCGGGTGCTGATCAACGACACGCCGGCGTGCGAAGGCCCCGACAAGGGTGAGTGCATGAAGGGTCTTGTGACCCGCTCCCAGGTTTCCATTCCTTTCGAAGGTTGAGCGACGGCCGGGGGTAGCCCCGGCCTCTTGCGTTGCAGCGGTACAAGGCATCCAAAATGGTGGTTTCAGCGAGATCAAAGCCGAGACAGGTTCTCTTCGACGAGACGGTCGCCGATGGCGGTGTGAACGACAACAATCCGGGCATGCATCCCGGCCACGAGTTGTCGGATCTTCGCAACGTGGCGCGCCAGCCGGCCGCCGAGGCTGTTCTCCACTATACGCGCCAGGCGCAGATTTCGTCCTTCCCGCAGGATCCGCGCAGCGCGAGCAACGGCCATGCCGCGGCGCCGCTGATGGATGCGAGCGTCGAGATGCCGGCGGCCACCCGGCCACATCGCGGCAAGCTCGGCGTGACGGCTGCCTGCATCGGTTCCTTCATATTCCACGGCGCTCTTGCCATCGCGCTGATCGTCGGCGTCGTCGTTACCCCGGAGCAGCCGGAGGAAGAGGCGGGCGAGACGGTGAGCGTGATCATGCTCGGCGATTCGGATCTCGACCAGGCATCGTCGGGCGAAGAGAAGGCCGAGCCGCAGCCGGAAGAGATTGTCGCGGAAGAGGTGCAGCCCGAGACAGCGCAGCAGCCGACGGAGGTTCAGCCCGACGCCCAGCCAGTCGATCCGCAGCCTGTCGCGCCGACGCAGGAAGTGACGCGCGTCTCTCCTGAGAACATGACGGCAGTCGAGCCTGAGGTTCTGACGTCGCAGGTGCCGGCCGAGACCTCCGTGGTTCAGCCTATGGCAACCGAGGTGCCGACGGAGGTTCAGCCGGAGATGACCGAGACGCCGCCCGCGACCCCTGAGGACGTGGCGCCGGTGCAGCCGACCGAGACGGCGGAAATTCCGCCTGAGCCGGAGACCGTGCCGACGCCGGATCCGAAGCCGGTTGCGCAGAAGCCAGTCGAGAAGCCGAAGCCGGTCGAGAAGAAGCAGCCGCCTAAGAAGGTCGTTACACGCTCGGGCTCTCAGGGCGAAAACAAGCAGGATAGCCGCCGCGGCGCATCAGATGGCGTCGATCAGGCTTCCGACCAGGATTCGCGCAGCGCGGCAAGCCGCAGCGGATCCGGCAGTGCGGCTGTCGCCAACTATCCGGGCAAGGTGCAATCGAAAATCCGTCGGTCCGTCCGCGTGCCTTCCGAATACCGGCGGATGAACGCCGCGATGAGCGTTCGCATCCGGTTGAGCATCAACGGCTCCGGCGGCGTGAGCAGCCTGTCGGTGGCGCGCAGCTCCGGCATTCCCGAACTCGACGCCGCCGTTGTCGATGGCGTTCGCCGCGCAGCACCATTCCCGCCGCTGCCGGCCGAATGGGGCAAGCCGATCTGGACCTTTACCCAGGAAGTACAGGTCACGACGGGGCGCTGACGACAAGCGGCCCGATGATAAAATCGGGCCCTTGAGAAAATATGATGAAAATAATCAACTTTATACTTTACTATAAAAATCAAGTTTAATAAGGTCCACCCACACACGCAGCAATCGTGTGCCGATCAATGAAGCAACGGGTGGTCAATGGCGCGTAAGGCGAAGAAGGGTTCTAACCGGGAAATCCGCGTGAGTGCGGATACAAGCACGGTTGAAGAGACCTCCGGACGTTCCAAGCTCGATGGCCGCAGCTTCCTTTATGTCGGCGGGCGTGACTGCCAGGTGGCGCATCTGCGCCAGATCGCCAGCAACTTCGGCGCCGAGCTGATCCACCACGATGGAGGCCTGCGTGAGGCGGTATCGCGCATCGATACGGTGCTTCCTTCGGTCGACTGCGTCTTCTGCCCGATCGACTGTATCAGCCATGATGCGTGCTTGAGGGTAAAGACCGGCTGCAAGAAGTTCGGCAAGACCTTCATTCCGCTGCGCAACGGCAGCAAGTCCAGCCTCGAGCGGGCGCTGACGACCATGAACGAGCGAAACGCCACCCGATGAGCGATAGACACCCGGAAGGGTACACGTTGATCGGCCTGCACAAGCTGGCCGCCCACAATGGCGATGGCATGGTTCCCGAACTCTATGAGCTGATGATGGAACGCGAAGAGCGGCGCAGGTACTATCCCAATGTCGAGCAGTTTCCGATCTGGGAAGCGCGCATGCCCGGCGAATTGCCGGAAAAGCCGCTTGGACGGGATGCGCTCGACGGCCGGAACGTGGTAGCCTTCGAGGCTCCCGAGGCCGAGAGGAAACGCAAGGCGTGAGTGTTCCCATGTTTATCGCAATGAACCGCTTCAAGGTATCGATCGGGTCGGAAACGGAATTCGAAAGCGTCTGGCGCAACCGCGATTCCAGCCTTTCGGACGTGCCCGGCTTCGTGGAATTCAGGTTGCTGCGCGGCCGCGAGAATGCGGAGGAGGGCTATACGCTGTTTTCCTCGCACACCATCTGGCGCAGCGAAGAGGATTTCCTCAGCTGGACGAAGTCGGAGCAGTTCCGCGCCGCCCATCGCAATGCCGGCGACCGCAAGGCGATGTACAAGGGGCCGCCCGTGTTCGAGGGCTTTCAGGTCGTGGACGGGATCTGAGCGATGGTGGCTGACAATCCTGACCGTATCGAGGTTCTTCCGGTTTTGCCGTCGCTCGACATAGGAGAGACGCTGTCCTTTTATCGCGGCGGGCTCGGCTTCGAGACGATCGTCTATCAGGACAAGGACTATCTCATCCTGCGGCGCGACGAGATGGAGCTGCATTTTTGGCTGACGGACGATCGGTCGCTCTGCGAGCGCACATCCGTCTATCTGCGCGGCGGCGGCATCGGCGCGCTTCACGCGGAATACAGGGCGCGCGGCGTCGAGAAACTCAGCGACATGACGGTGCGGCCGTGGAACATGCAAGAGTTCTACATCCACGATCCGCATGGCAATCTGCTGCGCTTCGGACGCATCCCGCAGCAGGCATAACCGTTAGTCTCAGCAGATCATCCGGCGCGGTTGCGGAAGACGGCGCCGGCGGCGATCGCCAGCCAGCCGAACATCATGGCGAAGCCGCCCGTGGGCGCCGCCATCGGAAACAGGCCAGAGCCTGCAAAGCGAAGCGTCACCAGATCGCCTGAAAAGAGCAGCGTGCCGACGCCCATAAGGAGCCCGGCGAGCCATGCGGTCTTCAGCTTTTCGCCCGCCAATGCCAGTGCCAACAGGGCAGGGGCGTGGGCGAGGCACATGGCGGATGCCGAGGCGAGGAAGTGTCCGTCGCCGTCAAGGTGAGCGGCGGCTGCGGCCAGCGCCACGCCGGCGAAGCCGAAGAGGCCTGAGAGCACCAGGAAAAGTGGCGAGAAGCGCTGATTGAGTGTCATTATACGGAGCCTATTGCTTGTTCTGCATGTGATCGGCCAGCCGCTCGATCGGCGGAAGGATGATTTCGCGCAGCTTCGGGTTCGGAACAGTCTCTTCCAGCGCCTGGCGGAAGCATAAGAGCCACTCGTCACGCTCGACGGGGCCGATCTCGGCGATGAAGTGGCGGCTTCTCAGGCGCGGATGGCCGTATTTCTCGACATAGACAGGCGGGCCGCCGAGATAGCCGGTCAGGTATTCGTAGAATTTCGCTTCGCTGCCCTCGAGCGTCGGCGGGTGAACCGCGCGGACGTGGCTCGCCTCCGGCAGCGTGTCCATCAGCTCGTAGAAACGATGCGACAGCGCCCGGATCGTCGCGTCGCCGCCGACGGCCTCGTAAAGTGTAATGGTGTTCTCGCTCACGGCGCGGCTCCTCACAGCTTGTTCCTTCATGCACCGCCACAGTCTCGATCGCAACCGTAACCAGCACTACCAAGCGCGACATTTCGCGCCAACCTCGGTGATCGAAATTCAGGACATCTTGACAAAACCGTCCAGACGGTATCTTTATGCATCATGTCAAACGCTCATCACCGCCGCAAGCAACCCGCCATCGTCCGCCAGCAGCTGCTGGATGTCGCCGCGCGCCTGACGAACGAGCAGGGGATGAGTGCTGTGACGCTCGATGCCGTGTCCGGCGCGTCAGGGGTCAGCAAGGGTGGGCTTCTCCACCATTTCCCGACCAAGAACGCGTTGCTGGATGCGCTTTTCGAGGATCTCCTGGCGCGCTTCGATGCCGATCTCGACGAGCGCATGCGCGAGGATCCGGTGCCGCACGGCCGTTTCACGCGCGCCTACCTCAACGCCGTCGCCGGCTTGCGCGACAGCCCTGACGATGCCGGCCACTGGGCGCAGGTGACGATCGCGCTTCTGGCCGAGCCGCGGCTGCGGCAGCGCTGGGGGGAGTGGATCGACGGGCGGATCGAGGAATATGTAGGCACGGACTCGTCTATCGATGCGCAGATCGTGCGCTTCGCGGCCGATGGCCTCTGGCTCGCCGACATGATCGGTGGCGCCTCCGACGACACGCAGCGCCAGGCGCTTCTGGCACGCCTGGTCGAGCTGACCGCACGCTAACTTCCCTGCAATAGAGGATAAACCATCATGGCACCGGTTGCGGTCTATGCGCTTTTGTTTACGGCGATCGCGCTCGAAGTCATCGGCACGACGGCGCTGCAGCTCTCGCAGCAGTTCAGTCGGTTCTGGCCGACCGCGCTGATGGTTGCGTGCTATGCCGCCTCCTTCTATTGCCTGTCGCAGACGCTGAAGGTGATCCCTGTGGGCATTGCCTATGCGATCTGGAGCGGACTCGGTATTGTCCTGATTTCCAGCGTCGGCCTCATCTATTTCAAGCAGCGGCTGGATACGCCTGCTGTCATCGGCCTTGGGCTGATCATCGCGGGCGTGCTCGTGGTCAACCTGTTCTCCAAATCGGTCTCCCATTGATTTTAATGGAATCCGGTCGTATGCGAGGAAAGCCCCCAGTCACCAGGGGAGATGGCCCCCGGGGTCGCGATATTTGACCTCACCTCACGGAGGCCTGACTTGCGCAATCGGCTGCGATGTCCATATCCTGAGTGACAGATGACAGTTTAAGCATCGCGCATTGGAACACCCATGACTGACAGCACCGCTGACCTTACCTCCCCAAAAGCCGCAGATTCCAAGCCCGAGGGACAGACCTTCGGCACCTCCGGCATCGCCCCGATGGGCCGCCCAAGCCCGGTTACCCGGTTCTTCATGGGCATCGTCGCCTGGGCGGAGAAGCTGAATTACAAATACGCCAAGCTCGGCAATCCGCCGGTCTACGACAACGCCACCTTCCCCTGGGCGAAAGAGGTCGAGGCCGCTTACCCGCAGATCCGCGCCGAGCTGGAGCGCGTGCTGGTGCGCCAGAGCGAGCTGCCGACCTTCCAGGATATCTCGACCGACGTGAAGACGATCTCGACCGATTCCGGCTGGAAGACCTTCTTCCTCCTCGGTTTCGGCGTGAAGTCGGAACAGAACATCGCGCAGTGCCCGGAAACCTGGCGCGCGGTGCAGAAGATCCCCGGTCTGAAGACGGCGATGTTTTCGATCTTCGAGCCGGGCAAGCATCTGCCGGCGCATCGTGGCCCCTATAACGGCGTGCTGCGCCTGCATGTCGGCATGATCGTGCCGGAGCCGGCCGACAAGCTCGCCATCCGCGTCAAGGACCAGATCTGCCACTGGCAGGAGGGCAAGGCCCTGATCTTCGACGATGCCTACGAGCATGAGGCCTGGAACCACACGGACAAGACCCGCGTGGTGCTGTTCGTCGACTTCGACAAGCCGTTGAAGTTTCCGGCCCGCTTCGTCAACTGGGCGCTGATGAACCTCGCCGTCTTCACGCCGTTCATCCGCGAAGGACTGGATAACCACAAGGAGTGGGAAAAGAAGTTCTACGCGGAAGCCGAGGCCTTCAGAAACCGGCCGCAGGGTTAAGCCAGCAAGGCCGGCTGAGCCAGCAAGGCTGAGCCCGGAAAGATAAAACCGCATGGCCTCGTTTGAGAGGCCATGCTGTTGTTCGGCGGGTGGGACGCCGCTCTCAAATCATCGTGCGGCGATGGCGCCGCAGGCAGTCTCGATGCGTATGTTTCGAAGCAGGCAGGTCGCTTCCCCTCGTAAGCAGGCCTTGCTCCGGCGACGTCAGTCGCCCCCATTCGCAACTAGTTGTTGTTTGCCGCCCTCAGGCGACGGTCCGGCTTGGTTGCCAGGTAGATGACATAATCTTCTGCTGCGTCTGCCAGGTGAAGCGCGATTTCTGCTTCACGCCATCCCGCCGCGATTGCGCGACGGACAACTTCGGTTATCGCCCCTTTGCAGACGCTTTCGCATTCCCGCGACCGTCCCATATCATCGGCGTTGGATCTTGGAGAGCGGATGTTTGTCATGGCTGAAGATTGCCATAACCGCCTTCGTTTTCAACAGGATGCTAATGGATTGGTTACCCAGTAAGGTTAAGGCTTGCGGGTGTTTCAGGCTGCGACAGACGCGCTGTCGCGGAACGAAACGATGGACCAAAAACGGCTGGCAACAGAGGCCGAAATGTCTCGATCCGGTTCGAAATCCTGGGTAAAGGCCGAATGGCCGGCCGACGCGTGGCCCGCGCCGTTAACGCACGTTAAGCGTGTTTTTCTGATTTTCTGCCCGGAGCGGCCTTTGCGGCTTGGCGTCTGATCTGTTAAGGATGGCGCGAAGCTGAACGCAAACTCGTCCAGGGAGACTGTCATGAAAGCGATCCTGTCCAGAACGAAAGGAACGATCACTCACAAGGACACTCCGCTTCATGTCTATTCAATTCGCCCGCGCGCGAAAAGACGCGCCGCGTCGTAAACCACTCCCGACCACTTCCGAGCCTGATACCACCGCCGATCGACATGCGCGGCGCCGGTCTTGGATCGCCCGGTTTCTCAGCTACTACCGTCCGCATCTGCCGTTGCTCTGCGCCGATGTCATCTGCGCCATTCTCGTCGCGGCGACCGCCGTGGCGTTGCCTATCTGCGCCAATATCGTCACTAACCGCCTTCTCGTGATCGTGGATGCGGGGGAGGCCACCGTGCTGATCCTCAAGGTCGGCGCCGTGATGCTGGCGCTGCTCGCGGTGCAGATGATCGCGGTGTTCTTCGTCGATTATCGCGGCCATGTGATGGGCGCGCGCATCGAAGCCGCCGTCCGGCAGGAGCTGTTCGATCATTGCCAGAAGCTCTCCTTCAGCTTCTACGATCGCCAGCGCACCGGGCAGCTGATGAGCCGCATCACCAGCGATTCTCTCTGGCTTGGCGAGCTGTTCCACCATGGCCCCGAGGATGTCTCGATCGCCATCCTCAAATATGGCGGCGCCATGCTGGTGCTCTTCTATATCGATCCTCTTTTGGCGGGGTTAATCCTGTTGCTGACACCTCTCGCGGTCGCCTACGCGCTCCATTTCAATCGCCGCATGAACCGAGCGCTGGAACGCAGCAAGCAGCAGATCGCCGGCGTCAACGAGCGGCTGGAAGACAGCCTCGCGGGCATCCGCGTGGTGCAGTCCTTCGCCAATGAGGGGCTGGAGAGGGATCGTTTTGCCGTTCAGAACGAGCGCTTTCTCGTGAGCCGTGCCGATGGCTATCGCAGCGAGGCGTGGTTTTCCGTGGGAACGGAGAGCTTCGCGCAGTTCATCACCATCCTCGTCATCGTCATCGGCGGCATCAGGATCGTGTCGTCGGCGATGACGGTGGCCGATCTCCTGACCTTCCTGCTTTGCGTGGCGGTGCTCGTCGATCCCGTGCAGCGGCTCGCCAATTTCGTGCGGCTCTGGCAGGAGGGATATACCGGCTTCGTGCGCGCGATGGAGATTCTCGATGTCGAGCCCGATATCGTCGACCGTCCAAGTGCCCGCGCGCTTCCCGCGCCGAAGGGAGAAATCCGGTTCGAGGATGTCAGCTTCGGCTATGATGCTGACACGACTGGTGTGTTCGAGAACCTCTCCTTCACCATCGCGCCCGGCGAGTTCGTGGCGCTGGTTGGCCCGTCGGGCGTGGGAAAGAGCACTTTGTGCTCGCTCATTCCCCGCTTATACGACGTGCAGGCGGGGTCGATCCTGATCGATGGCGCCGATATCCGTGATGTCACGCTGTCGTCGTTGCGGGGCCATGTCGGCGTGGTGCAGCAGGACGTCTATCTCTTCGCCGGCTCGGTAGCCGACAATCTCCGTTATGGGCGGCCGGATGCCACCGATGCGGAGGTGGAAGAAGCGGCGCGGGCGGCCAATGCGCATGAGTTCATCATGGCGCTTGCCGACGGATACGATACAGACATCGGCCAGCGCGGGGTGCGGCTTTCGGGCGGGCAGCGGCAGCGGTTGACGATCGCGCGGGCGTTTTTGAAGAACCCCGCGATCCTGATCTTCGACGAGGCCACCAGCGCGCTCGACAACGAGAGCGAACGGGCGGTGCAACAGGCGCTGCTCGGACTCGCCAAGGGGCGCACCACCGTCGTCATCGCGCATCGCCTGTCGACGGTCCGCCACGCCGACCGCATTCTCGTGCTCACCGCCGACGGAATCGTCGAGGAAGGCAGGCACGAGGATCTGATGGCGCGCGACGGGATTTATGCTGGCTTGCACAGCGTGCAGGCCAGCATGTGATTGCTGGCATTAGAGAGGTACGCAACGCTTCATCGAAGCGGAGCGTTGCGTGTCCCCGTGGCGTTTCAGTATTTCAGGTCGCGCGCGGTTTGCCGACCGCTCTGCTTGGTCTGCCGCTTGTCTTGCCGGCATGCCGCGTTGCTTTGTTGATTGGCGGCGCGGCAATCCTGCTTGGTATCGCGGGCGCTCTGCCGCGTCGTCTGCTTGACGTCACGCCCCGCCTGGCGCTGCTGCGCCTGCTCTGTGCTCCACGATACATCGGCTAGGGTCGCCAGGAACAGTCCGGCCAATAGCGCCGTGCCTAGCGGTTTCAAGTTGCCCATTGTCTCACTCCCCTGTTTCCGTACTGGTGCTGGAGCGGTTGCGACGATCAGTCGAAACCGGGAGCGATTTTACAGGATGCGGATGAGCAAGGGGCGTATCTTACGGTATCGTACACGACGAGCGCTCAAAAAAGCCCCGGCGAACCGGGGCTTTTTCTCAATTTCTGTCGTCGTCTCAGTTTGTCTTTGCGGCAACCTTGACCGGGGCAGCGTTGCCACCCGGGTTGTAGCCGCCGCCGATGGCGACGTTGAGGGCGACGTAGTCGGTTGCCATCTGCTGGACGGCTGCGGCCAGGCTGGCCTGGGCGAGCGAGACCTG
>UBQW01000095.1 GCA_900467745.1 Hyphomicrobiales bacterium | reverse complement strand
GCGAATTCGATTAGGAAGCCGTCGCCTACGATCTTGAAGATTCGACCGTTGTGGAACGTCACGGCGGGCTCGATAACGCCGGAACGGAGCGCCCGGAGGTTCTCCACCGTCGCGACTTCATCAGCCTCCATCAGGCGAGAATATCCCACCACATCGGCAACGACAATGGCGGCAAGACGCCGCTGAAGAGATGGATCTGTCATCTGAGGACAAGCCTAACGACTGAACTCGCAGGGTATTGTTCGCCCTTTGGTGAGTCAACAAGTCGTAAGCCTGTCACGGCTGCTTGGCGGAGATGCAGGTCACCGCCTATGTATGCCGCTGATAAGATGATCTGACGCGCTGAATCGCCGCAGATTGCACCCTGCTAAAGCGGGCGAAAGCACGACGGCTCGAGAAGCCAGTGAAATCGTGTGGCCGTAAGACCTTGACTGGGGTTGACCTGAGGCGGACATTCAGACGCACTCAACATCGTAATCTTTCGCTCTGCAGTCGAACCCGGAGGAGTGGATGTCTCGTGAGATTGTCTCGTCTACGGCGCTGCCAAAAGCATCTCCGTACTTTAGCCATGCTGTAAAGGCTGGGGGCCTAGTATTTGTCTCGGGCACGGCGCCGTACTCGCCAGAGACGGGTGAGCTTGTGGGGATATCTATCCAGGAGCAGACCGCCCAAGCGCTTCGCAACATTGCCGCCATCCTGGAGGCAGCCGGCACGGATCTAGACAGGGCCGTGAGTGCTACGGTCATCCTCGCTGAAGAAGAGGATTTTGCGGGCATGAATGAGGAGTGGCTAAGGTGGTTTCCAGCGCGCCCTCCGGCGCGCCAGGGGGCAAAACTCCCCGTAAAGGTCCCGGGGCTCAAGATTTCGATCGCCATGATCGCCATGATCGCCGAAGAGTGAATTTGCCTTTGGCATGGAGCGCCGCAGACATTTGAGTGCTCGCGAGGTTTAACGCGATGGTCACTGCGGCTGCGATGGGCAAACTTCCCGGCTTCCATCCAGCGCCCTAAACTGAGGTCGATAGCGCCGCGCAGGCGGCCGTCAAATGGAGATTCCCGATCAGCTCAGTTGTATCGACGACGAGGCGGTTTGGCGGTCTCCGCTTCGCCAGCGCGCTTAGGTAAAGTTTTCCGTCTGGAACCGTACCAACGAAATTAGGAGCTTTGCTAATTGATGATGCACCCTAAATATTGTCGATGACGAGGATATTGCGTCGTTGGGAGGATATGATGGCGAATAATGCTTGGAATGCCCCAGTAGCTGTGAATTTCCCGCATCAGGAACAGAAGGTTATCGGTGGTCCGTTTGAGGCCATGACCTGCCTCACTGACAGGTGGCCCAATATGAGTGGCCTGAAGTTTTTACGTGCCCGCATGGCTTGCAAAGCCGCGCTCGATGGTCGCCTGAGTGCGGATGACGCACGGGTATTCTTTGTCGACGCCGTTGGCGAGGCCGGTGGCAAAGCACACTGACCGTAGACACCGTCGAAAAGACGTTTGCCTCGTTGCAGCGTTTCTGGCTTCCGACTAGGCAAGGCACACACCTGGGTTACCTATCTGGTCGACGGGGGGGACTTTTCCGATAACGAACGATCGGGATTGGGGACCGGTCGTCCTGGAAGATAATCGTACGCGATTTCAGATTTGGCTTACTCTAAGAAAGCATCCAACTCGAGCTTGATAGTAGGCTTGCGTCCATGGCAAAACTGGGGAGGGTTGGACATCGCCAGGACGAGCGGTCACTTCGGCACAACCTATTTGTCGCGAACCCGGCGTCGCGTCGGCAACACGCCGATCTGGACCGACCCGTACTCTCACGACTGCCAGCGAATATGCGTAGTAAATCGGTCACGAGAAGGGTCGAGACTGGGAAGGAGCTGTGATGTTAAGCTGCACATAGGGACATTCACTACGGGCGCAATCTTGACATCTGCTGCAGGCAAGAAAAGCTTGTGACCCCACCTTTGGAGCTCGCCCCAGATGCTCCTTCACCACCGGCGCGTGATTGACCACAACGACTACCGCCACGCCAATTGGTTCCAAGCCTCTGAATTTGAAGCGAAAGCCAAGCTAAATGTGATTTGTCAAAAAAATATGCGCATGGAGCCAATCCCTTTGAGAAGCCCCCGTGGGAGGAGCGAGGGGCGGCGAAGGATCAGCGAACACCAACCCTTCGCCGGTCGCCAAGGCGGACAAGGGACAAAACCGTGGCGATCCTGCTCTAACTTGCGTTTATCGAGAGAGTTCCGGGTAGCGTGAAACGCGGGTTGGCTTGGTACGAGCTACCCTAAAGCAGATAACGTGGCGTTGAGCGGCCAAACGAGGGATCGGTGGCTGACTTTGGGCGCTCAGGCTTGCACCTGAAAATGGCCCACTGAGCCTTTGTTTGGTGAACTCGATCAGAGGCCATTGGACGACTGTGTGTGGCGTGTGCCGCATTTCTCCGCCCATCGATCTTATGGGCAGCTGTCCGGAACCTAGTCACATGACTGTCGTTGACTACCGCCAGTTTGCCCGTTTCCCCGATACATGGTTCAGCTTGATGTCAGTAGATCCCCAAAACCAAGTTTGCGCTGCAAATTCAGCCTTTGTCGCCAGTGAGCTGGCGCGCCATGTCGAAGCCAGCCGCAGTGAAGATATTGTCTTCGTCGCACGCTCGGACGGGCGTGCAAAGCGCATCGTCGAGGCATGCGACTGCATCTCGCTCGGGAGCAAACTCATATATCTGCCCGCGTGGGATTGTCTTCCATACGATAGGGTACCGCCATCGAGAGCTTCAATGGGAATGCGAATGGATGCCCTGCGCGACTGGCTGGCGACGGAGCGGGGCGGACGACTATGCGTGACATCACTTGAGGCAATGCTGCAGCGGGTCCCACCTGCGGATGTTATCCAGTCGACCTATTTCAAAGTAGCCGTCGGCAGCCGGTTTGATCTCTCATCGTTCGAAGCTTTCCTCTCGCAGACAGGCTACGCGGTCGACGGTGTCGTCGATGAACCTGGTGAGGTCGCGATCCTAAAGGACGTCGTTGATATATTTCCTGCCGGTGGTAACCAACCAATGCGATGCTATCTGAACGGAAACGGTATTGTCGAGGAACTCTGGTTTTATGATGCGGCGACACAACGCACGCAAGCAAGCGTTCAAACGATGTTGTTTGGACCAGCTTCCGAAGTCGTCCTCCGCCCCGAGAATCTCGTAGAACCACCGAGTGGGCAGGCCATTTACGCCCAGATTCTTGCAAACTATGGCACACTCCAAACGGTATTCGACTTGTTGAGACCCGCTGTTTTTTTGGTAGAGGACGAGGTAGACGAAAGGGTCGACGAATATCTCGAGATTATAGAGGACGCGCGAATATCGGCCGGGGCGCCTTTGACGCAGCGCTCGCTCTATCTCGATCGCGAAACCTGGGAAAACACGCGCACGTCGCCCGGCTGGTCGAGGCTCGATACGGAGGGCTATTTACCGCTAGAAACAGGAGGGAAAGGGTTCAGAGCCCTAATGGAGATTGCCAACAACGCGGCCGCCGACGGAGCCTCCCTCGCTATAGTGGGGGACGAACCTCAGTTGACCCGATTGACGGATCGCCTGAGCAAATCGCTGACCACAAAAGTGGCGCCTACCAGAACTTGGCAAGAACTCTTGGAGGCAGGACCGAGTGTCCGAAGCGGAATGGTCCCGTGGACAGAAGGGTTCATAGATCGTAAGCGAAATTTGGTGGTGGTGGCTTGCCAGGACATTATTGGTCCGCCGATCGGCCACCAACGCAACCTCGCAGCGTCGACGCTCCGTGCTCCGGATCTCCAGATTGGAGACGTCATCGTCCATGAAGACCATGGGGTCGCAATTTTGCGCGCAATCGAAACCACCGTTGTCGAGGGCGTAGAATTTGACACCGTGCGGCTCGAATATCATGGGGGTGCTTCGATCATCGTTCCGATGAAGGATTTTGGCCTCCTTTGGCGATACGGGG
Organism: Hyphomicrobiales bacterium; assembly: GCA_900467745.1. Classification (GTDB taxonomy): domain Bacteria; phylum Pseudomonadota; class Alphaproteobacteria; order Rhizobiales; family Rhizobiaceae; genus Rhizobium. The sequence goes on along the minus strand of UBQW01000095.1, from coordinate 19,712 downwards.
CCGAAGCCTCTTCCGTCACCTTGGACCGGCTCAACACGAAAGGATGGGCGAAGAAGCGAGATGACCTTGAGCAGGATATCAAGCTCGCAGCAAGACATCTCGTGGAAGTTGCTCGTCGACGGTCCGAGACAAAATCAGAGCCGCTATCGCCACCGCAAGACCGGTACCAAAAATTCGCTGCGCGCTTCCCCTACACTCTCACGACCGACCAAATGAACGCCATCGATGAATGTCTGGCCGATATGGCCAGTGGCCGTCCTATGGATCGTCTGATTTGCGCGGATGTCGGATTTGGAAAGACCGAAATTGCTCTGAGGGCTGCGGCGGCTGCTGCAATGTCCACCATGCAGGTGGCAGTGGTAGCGCCGACAACTATTCTGGCCAGGCAACACTACGATGTGTTTAAAAAGCGATTTGAAAGATCGGGTCTCAAAGTCGGCCTGCTGTCGCGCGCAGTGAAAGACGGCGAGGTCAAGCAAACGCTCGATGCGATAAATGATGGGACCGTCGATATTGTAATCGCAACCCATGCAATCCTGAGGAAGGACCTGAGCTTTCAGAGGCTGGGGCTGGTTGTTATCGACGAGGAGCACCGTTTCGGCGCTGCTGACAAAGCCGCTATACGGGCTCTTTCGCCAAACATCCATGTACTGGCCCTCTCTGCGACGCCTATTCCCCGCACCCTGCAATCCGCTCTCATCGGGGTTCAAGATGTGAGCTTGCTCACAACACCACCAGCGCGTCGCCGCCCCGTCAGGACCTCCATCCTACAAACCGACACGGCGACGATCCGGGCAGCTTTGCTGCGCGAGAGACGTCGAGGCGGACAGTCCTTTTTTGTCGCCCCACGGGTCGCCGACATCGCTCCGCTCCAAGCAATGCTTATGGAGATAGCGCCAGAGCTTGAGGTTCTGGTGGCGCACGGCAAGATGGCGGTAGATAAGATGGAAGATGCAGTTGTCCGCTTTTCCGAAGGCGAGGCCGACATTCTACTTTCAACCAACATCGTTGAGAGCGGTCTCGATGTACCCCGCGCGAACACGATCTTCGTCTGGCGTTCCGACCGATTTGGTCTGGCACAGCTTCATCAATTGCGCGGCCGCGTTGGAAGAGGCAGATCGCAAGGGCTGGCGTACTTGTTGACCGAGACGGATGGGAAGGCAAGCGATGATAGCCGCCAGCGTCTATCCGCACTGCTCAAGTTCGATCGTCTGGGATCGGGTACCGACGTGGCGATGAACGACCTTGAGCTGCGTGGCGGTGGTAGCGTGGCAGGCGAGGAGCAGGCGGGACACATCAAGGTTCTCGGAACTGGTCTCTATCAAGAGCTTCTTGCAAACGCGGTACGCTTGCTTCGTGGAGAAGTCTCAGCTTCGTTTGAACTTCCCAATTTCGAGATCGGCGTAGCGGGCTTTATCCCGTCCGATTACGTTCCCGATCCAACAGTGCGACTGAGCTTTTATACCCGTCTTCAAAAGATGACGTTGATGGAAGAGTTTGACGAGTTGGAGGAGGAGATGTTGGATCGCTTCGGCGAACTCGCCGACCCAGTGGTGGTCTTGCTTCGAGCTATGCGCATACGAGCGCGAGCGGGCCACCTGGGTATAGCATCGGTTCTTGCAGGGCCAGACGGAACCGCAATCGAATTTCACAAGCGCCCAGATGCTTCGATACTGGAGAAGTGGAGAAAGTCGGCACGAGCAAACGCGAAAGGGAAACGGGTTCTGTTTGACTTGAGTACCGAGACCGATGAGCGCCTGCCGTTTCTTGAAACTCTTTTCGCGACTGCCGCCGGTTGGGACAACGTAGGCAGAAGCAATGGATGAGATTGTTGGTCATGCTAAAAGGCGGCTTGTAGTTATCAGTGACTACCAGGAAGGATGTTTCCAGGATGTGGCGCTCCCGCTAGCCGCCGAATTTCAAGCTATGTGGGAGGCACGTGGCATTGGGGGATCCGCGTCTGGAAGGGAGCACAAGGAGGCGTTCGAAGTGGCAGGCAGCTACATGGAGCGTCTCCCGCTTGCGTTCTTACGATCTAGGCTTGTCGACAGCGCCGAGATTTGGACCCACAGTCGCAATCCCGAGCCAGCTATTGTCAGTCGAGACAACGACCCGCTGACGCGCAGGTCATTCAGAATGAACGGTCCAGTGCCTCCCTTCTCCTCAAACGACATGTTGGGCCACATCGCCGCCTTTAGAGCACCAGAAATTTTATGTGTATGGGGGCTCGGCGTTGACGAAGAAATCATGCGCGCATGCAGCGGAAGCTTTAAGATCTACAATTCGATCGATGCGCCAGCGCTACGTATTCCGCCTGAAGTCAGCCGACATTTCGATCTTATCCTAACCGGCGCCGATTGGCAGTCTGCGGAAGTGCAGCGCGTCCATCCAGGCTTGGCAACATTGGTGCTACCAATTGGGCCTGAATTCGCCTCCGAGACCATGTTCAGGCCACTGGGCTTGGAGAAGGTGTATGACGTCATCTATGTAGCCGCAGCGCAACCCTACAAGCGTCACGACATCCTCTTCGAGGCATTGGCAAAAATTACCGCGCCGCTCAAAGCCCTCTGTGTCTGCGGCTATGGAGATTTGGTCGACACGTTCAAAGCTCGAACAACGGAGCTCGGCCTGAACGTTGAATTCATTGGGCCTCCAGGCGTGGGCTATGACGAAGTCAATAGATACATGAGCCAATCGAAGATTGGGGTGGTCTGCGGCGTGGATGACGGCGCGCCGGCCATTCTCACAGAATACATGCTCGCAGGGATTCCCGTGCTAGCAAACAACAAACTTGCCTGCGGACTGCAGTACATCACGCGTGACACTGGCTTGGCTGTCGACAGTTCCCTGTTCGCCCAAGGCATCGTCGAAATGCTCGCGAGACTGAGTGATTTTTCGCCAAGACAGACCGTCTGTGAAAACTGGCTTTGGCCCGCCTCGATTGACAAGCTTGCACACGCCATCCGGTCAAATCCGAGGGGGCATCTTATTTTTGGGAGCAAGGAACCATCGTCATAAATGCAGGTTCACTAACGCAACACAGCGTGGGGATTTGGCATGAATCTTGTGACGGCTTTCAAGGCGCTTGATCATCGCTCACCGATAATTTGTTTCTCCCACCTCCGTTGGGACTTTGTGGTTCAACGACCGCAGCATCTGATGGAACGATTCTCTTGCGATCGGCTGGTCATTTTTTTCGAAGAGTTCATTCCAACCGACCACCATCTGGCATACTTCGAAGTGCATAGCTTCGAGGGAACAGCGGTTAAAGCGGTCCGACCGCGGGTCCCTCATTGGTGGTCCGAAGCTGAGCGACAAGCTGCTTTGTCGCGGCTGCTCGATGAGGTTATCGCTTCGTTTTGCGGAGCCAAGCCGATTATGTGGTTTTACACCCCTTTGATGTTCTCTTTTGCCCGTCATGTCGACGCGGATGCGGTTGTCTACGACTGCATGGATGAACTCGCAAATTTCAAGTTTGCACCACCCGACCTGAAGGATGCCGAGGGTGCGCTATTGAGCCGGGCGGATGTGGTATTTACTGGCGGAAAGAGCCTTTTCGAAGCCAAAAGCAATCGTCACACCAACGTCCACTGTTTTCCGTCGAGTGTCGATGTCACACACTTTGGCTCGGCGAGAGCCCTCAATGACACGCCCAACGACCAGACATCGATCGACTTGCCGCGCCTCGGCTATATTGGCGTCATCGATGAGCGGATTGACCTCGAGTTAGTAGATGAAGTCGCGAGAACGCGGCCGAACTTTTCGTTCGTCTTCGTGGGTCCCGTCGTGAAGATTTCACCATCGGACCTGCCTAAACGAGCGAATCTGCATTATCTCGGTCGAAAAAGCTACCATGAGCTTCCAGCATTTCTAAGCGGCTGGCGAGCAGCTTTGATGCCATTCGCGCACAACGATGCCACCCGCTATATCAGTCCCACAAAGACCCCTGAATATCTTGCTGCCGGCGTTCCGGTCGTTAGCACGCGTATCGCGGATGTCGTGGCAGGTTACGGCAATATACCGGGCGTGTTTCTCGTGGATGGAGCGGAACGTTTCGCTGCAGCCTGTGACGAGGCTTGTCGAATGGATCCCTGCGATCCGGCCTGGCGTGCCGCGATCGATGAAAAGCTTTCCGAGTCGTCTTGGGACAAGACTTTCGCAAAGATGAGCGCCTTGGTGGAACACGCGGTCGTACGAGAAGAACTCCATGTCTGACGCCAAGCGCGTGGTTATCGCCACAGACAGCCTGGAGCCGTCGGGGTTGGGTGAGCATATGCTCGACCTCGGACAAGGATTACAAGCGACGTTCGACGTAACATTCGCGCTCGTTGGCGACGACCGTACTGGCTTGCTCCCGCGGGCGGCTCGGCGCGGCATGCGAGTAAAGTCGGCGAGAGATGATGTAGAGTTCCGCGGCTGGTTGCAGGGTGCCGGCGTTGATCTTTTGCACGTCCACGCTGGAATAGGCTGGGAAGGCCATGAACTTTCCTCGGCCGGTATCGATTGCAATGTCCCCGTTATCCGGACTGAGCACCTTCCATATTTGCTGACCGATCCCGAGCAAAAACGGCGTTACCGCTCAGCCACGGAACGTATTTCCCAATACATCGTAGTCTCCGCAGCTGCCAAGGCAAGTTACCTAGCGGAAGGGGTCTCTAGCGATCGCATCACCGTCGTCAGGAACGGTGTTCAGCCGATGACACCGACCAAACCGTCGGGCTCGATTGATAAAGAACTTGCGATCGCGGGGAAGATTGTTCTGCTGACCGTTGCGCGTCTTACCCCGCAAAAGGATCACGCCTCCCTCATCAGGGCTTTCCCCACGATCTTGCAAGCGGTCCCGTCGGCTATTCTTTTGCTCGTGGGAACGGGGGAGGAGCAGTCGAATTTGGAAGCTCTTGTGGAGGATCTCGGGCTTACATCGCTTGTGCGTTTTCTGGGATCGAGAGCCGACGTCGCTGACCTGATGCTGGCGGCGGATCTCTTCATTCTCCCATCGCAGTTCGAAGGGCTCCCTCTAGCGGTCCTCGAAGCCATGTCGGTCGGATTGCCGGTCGTTTCGACCCGAATTGGCGGAAGCGTCGAGGCTTTGGGAGAAGCACATGCGTATTTCGCTGAGCCGGGAAAAGATACTTCCATTGCCGAGGTCGTCATCCGGGCGCTCCAGGATGCCGACCGACTAAAGGCTGCCAGCGAAGCTGGGCTTGAAAGGTACCGACGCCATTTCACCGCCTCCCGTATGGTTAGTGAGACGGCCGAGGTTTACGGCCGCCACGTAAGCTCTCAAAGCTCGAAGGGTAACACGATGACGAAGACGCGCCTCGGTTTCATTGGTGTTGGCGGTATCGCGCAACGCCACCTGAACATTCTTGCGACTTTCAACGACGTTGAACTTGTTGCCTTTTGCGATCCGGACCTTGGTCGCGCGGACGCGGCCGCCTCCCGCTTTGGCGCGAGATCCTATACATCGCATAAAGAGATGCTCGACGCCGAGGAGATGGATGCGGTCTATATCTGCATTCCACCGTTTGCTCATGGCGAGCCGGAGTTTGACTTGATTGAGCGGGGCATTCCGTTTTTCGTCGAGAAGCCACTGACGAGGGACATCGAGCTTGCAGAAGAAATCGCTAACAAGGTCAGTGCCGCAGACCTGGTCACAGGCGTTGGCTACCACTGGCGATACCTTGATACTGTCGATGAAGCGCGCGAGTTACTTCAAGACAATCCAGCGCAGCTCCTTTCCGGGTATTGGCTCGATTCGACACCGCCTCCTCAGTGGTGGTGGAAGGAGGAGCAGTCCGGCGGGCAGATGGTCGAGCAAACGACGCACCTTCTTGATCTTGCCCGGTTTCTTGTCGGCGAAGTCACTGAGGTTTACGGCAGGACAGGCCATGTGGACCGCGGGGATTTCCCTGGCCTTGACGTTCCAACTGTAACCACAGCCAACCTGACTTTCGAGACTGGCGTGTTAGCCAACATCTCATCGACCTGTCTGCTTGGTTGGAGCCATCGGGTCGGTCTCCACATCTTCGCTGACAAATTGGCGATCGAGCTTAACGATCATGAGATCATGGTTGATGTCGGTCGGGGTCGCCCAGTTCGCGCAGCTGTTGGTGACCCGGTGTGGAGGGAAGATAGGGATTTCATCGATGCGGTAGCAGGGGGCCCGAACAACATTCGTTGCCCTTACGGCGACGCGCTTGTTACGCACCGGCTTGCACTCGCCGTTATTGCGTCGGCCAACAGCGGCGATCCTGTGAGATTGGAGCCTGCGTCATTCGATAGAAACACCTTGCGGCCGCTTCAATCGCAACACGTCGATCTTGACCAGCCTTTGCCGGCTGGTCACCGGTTAGTCCGATCTCTTGGCGTTCACGGCCCGTCGGAAGCCTATTTGTTTGAGTATGAGGAAGGACCAACGCCTGACGGACAAGTCAGGCTGGAGACGCTGTACACGGGACTGTCAGCGGGGACGGAACTAACGTTCCTCAAGAATACCAATCCATACTTCCATTCTCGCTTCGACGGTCAGCGCGGCGTCTTCGTGCGAAACGAGGCCGATCTTCATTATCCGGTCCCCTTCCTTGGCTACATGGAAGTGGGGAGGATCGTCGAATCCAGGGCGGCGGGTTTTCAGGATGGACAGATTGTATCTGCGACCTATGGCCATAAAAGCGGGCATACAGCCGACCCTTACCACGAAACACTCATCCCGCTCCCGGATGATGTCGACCCGATCCTTGGGATCTTTGCAGCTCAGATGGGTCCAATTGCTGCCAACGGTATCCTGCACGCCGATGCCGAAGTCTTCGGATCCCATGTTCCATCGCTCGGCGCGAGCATCGCCGGACGACCTGTGCTCGTCTGCGGCGGAGGACCCGTCGGATTTATGACCGCTCTGTTTGCCCGGAAAGCGGGCGCTTCCGAAGTGGTGATCACCGACCCATCGTCATTCCGACGCGCAAGGGCTGAGGCTTTAGGATTCGTCGCCGTCACCGATGACGAGGCGTGGCAATACACTAAGGCGCGATGGCACGACGGGATTATGGGTCGGGGCGCCGACATTGTGTTCCAGACCAGAGCCAGCACTGAAAGCCTGCATCTCGCAATGAAAGCACTGCGACCTCAAGGCGTCGTCATTGATCTTGCGTTCTATCAGGGCGGTTCTCCCGAACTACGACTTGGGGAGGAATTCCATCACAACGGTTTAAGCATCAAATGCGCTCAGATTAACAGAGTGCCACGGGGGCTCTCTGCGAGCTGGGACAGGCGCCGACTGGCAGCGGATACGGTCGAACTACTCCGCAGAGATGGCCAGGCTATCAGAGAACATCTCATAACCGATATTGTACCGATGTCACAGGGCCCCGTGTTCCTGCGAAGTCTGATCGACAATCGACCAGACTTTATCCAGATCGTCTTTCAGGCTGACCTATGATCGGGGACGATAAATCGCCTACTCGAATTTTGTTTGTATTCGCCTGGCTCGTCGTCGGCGGCGAGGAGACGGAGGTTCGTCTTCTTGCAGCCAACCTGGATCCTGATCGGTACAAGATAGATGTCGTCGCGTGCTTTCGTAAACCTGGGATGCCGGAACAAACACACCAGCAACTTAAAGCGCTCGGCGTACACGTCGACACAACACCTTACGATCTCTCATTCGATGACACGGTTGCTTACCTCGCGGGGAAGGTGCCGGCATATGACCTCGTCGTCTCGTGCCAGAACGTCGCCGACATATACCCTGCCTTGGAAAGGCTTAAGCTGCGCCCGCCGCTAATCGAGCATGGGGGGCTGGTATCTGAAGCCGAAGCAGGGCCAAAGCATTTCACTTCGCGTTACGTTGGTGTGTGTCGCGCAATTACCGAGGCGGCTGCAGCCCGAATGCCTGGACGCGAGTCCCATGCAGTCGAAATTCCCTCGATGGTCGATCTCAGCGAGTTCGGAAACGGTCGACGTAGCGCGGTTCGATCGGAGCTCGGGATCGACGAAAGTGAGGTCCTTATCGGGTGGGTGGGAAGACTGGACCCCAAAAAGAACGTCGAGGACTTCATCGATGCGGCGGCGTCACTTCAGGGAAGTTGTCCAACTGCAAAATTCGTCGTCGTCGGCGGCCCTGACGCCTTTCACCCCGATTACGCTGTTGAGCTCCGTCAGCGTGCAACCGCGCTCGGTCTCGGCACAAGGTTGACCTTCCTTGGAGACCGGACTGACGTCCCGGATCTCCTGTCAGCAATGGATATCTTCGTCTGGCTTTCCAAGGGCGAGGGAATGCCCCACGTGATCGCAGAGGCAGGCGCTGCATCTCTTCCGGTCATCGCAACGCCTGACAACGGTGCTCTGCAGCAAATTGAGGATGGAGTCTCCGGCCTTTTGGTTCCGTACGCAGATGTGGGAGCAGTTGCCGTAGGCATTCAAAAATTGATCGTAGATAGAGATGAGCGCAAACGCCTCGGTCAGCAGCTGAGGCTGAAGATCGAGGAGCGCTACAGCGTTGCGGCTGTAATACCGCTGTGGGAGAAATTGTTCTCGGACGTTCTGCTCGAACGGCAGGCCGGGCGTCCCAAAAAGATTTTCAAATCCTTCTTGCAAGGCGGCTTCGAATGCTCGACCCATCGTCTGCGGCAAAGAGAAGGGGAACAGCACGGGCGTCGTCTGGATGTCATCCACGCCACGCAGCATGATGACCACGCTTATCAAGACTATCTGCGCCTACAAGAGTTCGGCATAAGAACAGTTCGCGACGGGTTCCGGTGGCACCTGATTGATAGAGCAGGTAGCTACGATTGGTCGAGCGTTCGCTCAATGCTGAGGGCGGCATCACTCTCAGGCACGCAGGTCATTTGGGATCTGCTCCACTATGGTTGGCCCGACGATCTGGACATCTGGTCGCCGAAATTCGTCGAGCGTTTCGCAAAATTTGCCGGAGCATGCGCCGATGTCGTGCGAGATGAAACCGACCTGGTTCCGTTCTACTGCCCGGTAAACGAGATCTCGTTCTTTGCATGGGGTGGAGGCGACGCCGCGTACTTGAATCCTTTCTCGAGACATCGTGGGTTTGAGTTGAAGGTTCAGTTAGCACGCGCCTCAATCGCAGCCATGGACGCGATTCGAGAGGTCGATGCGCGCGCCCGGTTTGTCCACTGCGATCCGGTTATCAACGTCGTCGCGGATCGCGCACGCCCGTGGGAAACTGCCGCCGCCGAAGGCCACCGGCTCGCACAGTTTCAAGGTTGGGATTTGATCGAAGGCAGGATTTGGCCACAGATCGGAGGCCGAGCTGACTACCTGGATATCGTTGGTGTCAACTATTACTTCAACAATCAATGGATCCACGGAGGGTCTCCGATCGATGTCGGGCACCAACAATACAAACCACTTCGAAATATTCTTGTGGAGACGTACGCCCGTTACGGTCGTCCTATTCTAATAGCCGAAACCGGTATAGAAGGCGATCGCAGGGCATCGTGGATCCAGTACGTTGTTGTGGAAGCTTCAGCGGCAATCGCTGCCGGCGTTCCACTCGAAGGCGTTTGTCTCTACCCGATCTTGGACCATCCAGGTTGGGACGACGATCGGGACTGCCGAAACGGTCTTTTCGCATCCTCAGTGACTCCAAGTTTTCGGCCCGTCTCCGATCAGGACTTTGCCCGCAGTATCGAAACCATTTTTGCGCGTTTCTAGTGACGTGGTTGCACGCCGGGCAGTACACGAAGTGGATAAAATAGACGAGAAGCGCGTTGCGAAAATGCCGAGATGGTATCAACGCGGAAGGCGCATAGCCCGCGACGTGGGACAGGCCGCGTGTGATCCGCGTTGCCGCGTGTCAAATTTCCCATTGCCAACTATGAGCTTCTTAGCTGCGAAAGGTGCCTCCAACACCCTTCAGTTTCTCCGGGCCACGCTCATTAGTATGGTTTGGAGATCCGAGAGGGGAACTGGCTTGGTGAGATGGAAATCAAACCCGGCCTCCTTCGCTAGTTGTTTATCCTTGTCCTGACCCCAGCCGGTCTGCGCGATTATTATGGTGTCCTCGAATAACATGTCCCGACGGAATGCTCTGCAGACCTCGTATCCGTCCATTCCCGGCAACCCAATATCAAGCAGTATCGCGTCAGGGAGATAGCTCCTGGCGGCGTCCAGCGCCTCTCTCCCATCATGGACAGCCTCGAATTCGTGGCCAATGTCTTCCAGCAACATGCCCATCGTGTCCGCGATGATGGGGTTGTCGTCGACGACCAGAACTCGCAGCGGCCGAGGAGGTTTTTCCGCCGTTTCGGCTACTGGTTCGGAGGGCGAGGTAGTCGCTGGCGGTGCGGTCAAAGGCAGACGGATCGTGAACGCGCTACCCCGATCGACACCATCGCTCGAGGCGCTGACAGAGCCGCCATGCATTTCAACCAACTGCTTGACCAGAGCCAGACCAATCCCCATCCCCCCTTGAGATCGCTCGCGATGGTCCCCGATCTGCGCAAACAGACGAAAGACGTCGTCCTGCATCTCGGCGGGGATACCAATTCCGTTGTCCGTGACGTTAATCAGCACTTTGCTGCTATCAGCGGCAACTGAGAGACGGATACGTCCTCCAGACGGCGTATATTTTGCAGCGTTTGTAAGAAGGTTAGAGACGACTTGTGACACGCGCGTCGCGTCTGCATCGATCCATAAGTCAACGTTCGGAACATCGAGTTCGAAGGCGTGGCCGGCACTGTCGATGAGCGGACGGCTTGCTTCGACTGCCGAGTGGACAGCATCTGCAATTTTGATTTTCTCTTTTCGGAGCTCGATCTTACCCTGGCTGACTCGCGCGACGTCCATGAGATCGTCGACCAGTCGTACAAGATGATCGAGCTGCCGGTCCATCATATCCCTAATTTCAGTGGCCTTTTGCCCGTCAGGATTGCGACGCAGCAGGTCGAGGCCGTTTCGAAGCGGGGCGAGTGGATTGCGAAGTTCGTGCGCAAGGGTCGCCAGGAATTCGTCCTTTCTTCGGTCGGCCTCGCGCAGCGCCTCGGCCTGGACCTGCAGTTGGTCTCGCTGGATCTCGATTTGTTGACGCTGACGGTGGAGTTCGAAGAAAACCTCAGCCTTGTGACGCAACACATCCGGCTCGATAGGCTTTTGAATGAAATCCACCGCGCCCGCCTCGTAGCCCGCGAAACGGCGACGATCGTCGGTGCTGCCGGCGGTGACAAAGATTATCGGGATTCTGCGCGTTCGCTCGTTTCCGCGCATCAGCTCGGCGAGCTCAAAGCCGTTGAGACCGGGCATCTGAACGTCAATCAGGGCCAGCGCCACATCATGCTCCAGAAGAAGCTCCAGTGCCTGATCGCCGGACCGCGCTTTTAAAAGCGAAAGATTCTCGCGGCGAAGCAGAGCCTCAAGAGAGAGGAGGTTTTCTTCCAGATCGTCGACCAGCAAAAAATTGACGGGAGTCATGGGTCAAACCTTTTGTAAAAAAGAAGTTATAGAACTAAGCGACAGCATTAGGGCGTTTGGCACGGCGTCAATCGCCGCCTGTGGCATGGCATCTTGAAAGGCCTCATTCGGATTTTGCACGAGTGTAATGCCGCCGGCGTCGGCGACCGCCTTGAGACCCGCCGCCCCATCCTGATTTGCACCAGTGAGAATGATGCCGACCAAGGCGGCGCCGTATGCGTCGGCGGCCGACTCGAACAATACGTCGATGGACGGGCGGGAGAAAAGCACGGCTTCGTCGCTCGATAACGCGAGCGACTTGTCTGCCTCAACAAGCAAATGATAGTCGGGCGGAGCAAAGTAGACGGTACCTGCCATAAGTGGCTCTTTGTCCTCAGCCTCCACCACCTTAAGCGCGCATTTGGCATTGAAGAGCTCGGCAAGCACGCTGCTTTTGTCGGGCGGAATATGTACAACCACGATGATCGGCAGTTTGAACGCTGCCGGCAGCGCAGGCAGAATGGCCGAAAGAGCCTCCAGCGCGCCCGCTGATGCGCCGATGACAACTGCCTCTGGTGCGGCTCCGGTCATCGGCCAGACCTCTGATAGATCTTCTCTTCACGCACGAAATCGGTGAACGATGGGCCATGTTTGGAGAAACGAAGGCTTTCCTTCGAACCCAGTCCAAGAAAGCCCTTTCGTGCCAGTGAGTCCTTGAACAACCCGATCGCCCTGTCCTGTAGCGGACGATCGAAATAGATCATAACATTGCGGCAAGAGATCAGGTTCATCTCGCCAAACACTGCGTCGGTCACCAGACTATGATCGGAAAAGACCACATGCCGGCGCAGCGTCTTGTCAAACGACGCCCTTCCATACCCGGTGGAGTAATAGTCCGAAAGCGAAGTCTTGCCGCCCGACTTGCGATGGTTTTCAGTGAATATCTGGATTCGGTCGAGATCATAGACGCCGGTTTCCGCGATCTGAAGCGCATCTTGATTGATATCAGTCGCATAAAAGATTGTTCGATCCTCCAGACCTTCCTCGCGAAAAAGGATCACGAAGGAGTAAAGCTCCTCACCGCAGCTGCAGCCGGCGATCCAAATCTTGAGCGAAGGATAGGTCCTCAGATGCGGGACGACCTTGTCACGTATGGATCGGAAATACTGCGGATCCCGAAACATCTCGCTTACCTGGACGGTCAAATAGCCAAGCAGGCGAGGGAGCATGGCCGGGTCATGGAGAACCGCCTCCTGCAGAGCCGAAATTGTCGCGAAGCCAAGCTGTTCGCGCGCCTGCCGCAGGCGACGTTTCACTGACGCCATTGCGTAATTGCGGAAATCATAATGATAGCGGACATAGAGCGCTTCCAGCAGCAGTCGGATCTCTATGTCCTCGATTTTCTCGAAAGTGTCGCTCACCGAGGCATCCACACGCGCACGAGGGACAAGAGTTTCTCGACGTCCAGAGGCTTCGCCATGTAGTCGTTAGCGCCCGCATCAATGCACCGCTGCTGATCGTCGGGCATCGCTTTCGCAGTCAAGGTGATGATGGGCAGCTTCTTCCAATCGGGATTTCGACGTATCGTCCGGGTAGCAGTAAGTCCGTCCATAACAGGCATCATAACGTCCATTAACACCAGATCAATCTTCGACGTCTGGTCCCCGGAGGACTTGTCAAGAGCATCGAGCGCCTCTTGGCCATTCCGTGCGATCTGTACGACGGCTCCGCGAGGCTCCAGGATGTTGGTGAGGGCGTAGACGTTGCGAACATCGTCTTCCACGATCAGGATACGGCGGCCTTCTAGAAGCGCGTCTCTGTGCCGCGCCTTGCGGATCATTTTCTGCTGTTCATCGGGCAATTCGGAGACAACCTGATGCAGGAAGAGCGAGACTTCGTCGAGCAAGCGTTCCGGTGACTTTGCACCCTTGATGATGATGGACTTCGAGTAACGTCGGAGCTTTTGCTCTTCGTCAGCCGAAAGGACGCGACCCGTGTAGACGATCACAGGCGGGAAAGAATGGACGCTGTCCTTGCTAATCGTTTCAAGAAGCGAATAGCCGGAAGCGTCTGGGAGAGAGAGATCGAGCACCATGCAATCGAAGGTCTGGTCCTTCAGAAGCGCGAGGGTCTCTGCAGCGGTGCCGGCACTGATTGTCTCAACGTCGTGTGAGGTCAGCAGTTTGGCGACGGCGTCGCGCTGGACCTCGTTGTCCTCGACGATAAGGATGCGGCGAACATCTTGCGCCAACTTTGCTTCGAGCGTTCGAAGCACCTCCACCAGTTGATCGCGTTGGACGGGCTTGAGCATGTAGCCCACCGCGCCCAGGGAGAGTGCGGTTTCCGTATAGTCGTCAGCCGAAACAATATGGATTGGGATGTGCCGTGTACGAACGTCGCGTTTCAATCGATCGAGGACCGAAAGTCCCGATTGGTCGGGAAGACCGACATCCAGAACAATGGCGCTTGGCATGAATTGGTGGGCAAGGTCCAAGGCATCCTGTGCGGTGCCCGCAACGAGCGATCGGAACCCCATCTCGCGTGCAAGGTCGCGCAGGATGCCCGCAAAGGTGTCGTCGTCTTCGACGACCAGCAGGATACGGCGGTCGTCCAAGGGAAGGGCACGATCGTCCTCCACGATTGAGCGAGAGGTCGGAATTGCGGAATTTGCCGTCGACACCGGGATGCTATCGGCCATGGGCAGGGCATTGCCAACCGGGGCTCGTGGGACGACGATCGACGGATCATAGGATTGTGGGAGTGTGATGGAGAAGGTACTCCCCTTACCTTCCCGACTGTCAATATGGATGGTTCCTCCCAGCAACCTCACAAGCTCGCGGGAAATCGACAGGCCAAGGCCCGTACCCCCGTACTTGCGGCTGATTGTGCCGTCGGCCTGGTGGAACGCCTCGAAGATCCGCTTCTGCTGCTCGTCGGCAATACCGATCCCGGTATCTGTTACGGCAAACGCGACCTGACCATCGCCCGTCCGGTTCATCGACAGCGATACCTTACCCCGCTCCGTGAACTTGAAGGCGTTGGAAAGAAGGTTCTTGAGGATTTGTTCCAGCCGCTGCAGGTCCGTCTCAATGACCGGAGGGCATTCATTTGCGATTTCAACCTGGAAGGCGAGGGCCTTGTTGGTGGCGACCGGTTCGAAGACCTGACGCAGGTTGTTGGCCAAACGCTCGACCGACACTGGTTCTGGCCTGATGTCGACATGACCCGCCTCGATCTTCGAAAGATCGAGAATATCGTTGATGAGGTTGAGAAGGTCGTTGCCCGACGACTGGATCGTCTGGGCGTATTTCACCTGCTCAGCGGTAAGGTTGTCGTCAGGATTGTCGGCAAGCAGCTTTGCCAAAATCAGAGACGAATTCAGCGGTGTGCGCAACTCGTGCGACATGTTGGCGAGGAAGTCCGACTTATAGCGGCTCGCCTGCTCCAATTCGCGGGCCTTCAGCAGGCTCGAAGAATTGGCACGCTCAAGATCGTCCCGCTGAGATTCAAGCTGCTGAGCCTGTTCCTCGAGCTGGGAGTTCGTTTGCTCCAACTCGACCTGCTGTTGTTCGAGACGTGCTTGCGATTCTTTCAGCGCGCGGCTTTGCTCCTCAAGCTCCTCGTTGGAAACGCGCAGTTCTTCACTCTGGACCTGCAGCTCTTCGGACTGACGTTGGGTTTCTTCCAGGAAATTCTGCAGCTCGCTGCGATAATTTGCCGATCGGATGGCAGTTGCAATGGTGGAAGATGCTTGGCGGAGGAACTCCAAAACCTGTTCGTCGACCGGTCGCAGAAATCCCAGCTCCAGTACTGTATTGACATGGGCGTCGATTGCGGCAGGTGCGATGACCAGTTGCCGCGGCTTGTTGCGTCCCAACGCAGAGCCAAACACAAGATAGTCTTCCGGCACGTCGTCGACGATGATGGGCTTCCCTTCGACGACCGCCTGTCCCAGCAACCCTTCGCGCGGCTTGATCTGCTCCGGCATCTTGGCGTCGGTAGGAACGCCGTATGTCGAAGCACGGCGATATAGATCCGGGGTTCCGACGAAGATCGCACCGGCGATAGCGCCGAGATGATTCGCCAGATAGCCAAGAATATTTTCACCGAGCTTTTCGGTGCGCTGATCACCCATGAGCGCTGCGGCCAAGCCGAGGCTACTTGCCTGGAGCCATTCGTCGCGGCGACGGGCCAGCGTCGATCGGCGGATGAGAACGCCAATGGCGACGGTCAGCAGGATGCCCAGAGTGCCGGCGAGGACGCTACTGGTCAAAGCGGTTCCGTAGGCGTCGTTCATCTCGTTCAGACGACGCATGCGCAGGTTCGATTCCTCCTGGCTCATGGCCAAGAGTTGACTGCGAATTGCATCCATCTCCGCCTTGCCACGGTCTGAGTTGACAATGGCGAGGGCCGATTCCGTCCCTTGGGCTTGCCGCAGCTCGATGGTCTGTTTCAACTCCGAAAGTTTTGCGTCCACATGCTGCCTCAATGTCGGGAGACGGCGAACCTGTGCGGGATTATCACTGGTAAGGTCGGCAATTGTCTTCAACTGAGTGGGGATCGTATTTAGAGCCCTGTTGTATGGCTCGAGATATCTCTCGCTGTTCGTCAGCAGGAAACCCCTTTGGCCAGTTTCAGCGTCTTGGGTCGTGGAAAGCAGCTCATCCAGAGAAATGATCACCTCATGGGAATGGACGATCGCATCGGTGTTCTGACGTAATGTCTTCAGGTTCATGTATGCGAAGACGCCGCTGATCAGGAAAAAGACGATCGCGCCAGCAAGGCTAAAAGCTATGATTGGGTCGAGTCCGAGCCCCCGCTTGGAATGGTCTTGCGGTCGATTATGCGGCATGAAATCCTCTGAGACGAGCGCGGAGAAGTGATAGTTGATGTCGAATTGCAGCCTCGCGCACATAGTGCACCAGGCGACAAGTTCAATCTCCTCGAACCGGCTATCGCACAACAATCGAATTTACAACCTAAAGAACGTCGTTTGCTTGGTTGAAATACTTCAAGTTCATCGCAACGCGGAGTGTTTGCTAGCAATGCGCTCAGCTCACAAAAAAGAAACGCCATGAGGCGCGGGGTCTGTCCCGATCTAGTTGTCGGCGCTGAAACCGGTGGAGCGGCTCCACTGTGCAAGGCACCAAGCATACACAGGGCGATCAACACCACGATCAATCCCAAAACGCCACCTAAGCCGCGGGCCCCATAGCGATTGTTGGCATAACAGCCGCCGCCACGCCGAGCAGTACGAGAACAATGACGATTATCAGAAGAGAGCTCGCGTTCTAAATCTCCTGGTTGAAAGAGCTCCAAACTTGAACGCTCGGCCGTTCTTGCTGTTCAAGTCTGATGAGAGGAAAAGCACCTTGATCTCAATCGTCGCAGGTGTTTATCGGGCGTTAACTGTTCTGCTCGTCCATTAGAATTTTCGCGAGTTCGGCAAATTTGCCTGCTGGGTAGCGATTTAAATATGCCTCGATCATCGAGGCCTTGCTGCTGTCTCTAACGCTTTCCCAGAATGCAACTTCGACTGCAGGATCTTCATGAGCGATCGGCTCGCGATCGAGGCGCACCTTCGCAAGCGCGACAAAAGCGCCATTTGGGTATCGTTCAAGGTAGAGGCGGACTTCCGAACCGTCATCGTCCTCACGAATGGACTCCCAAAACGCGACCTCTTCCGCGTCAGCGTGATCTCCACTAGATGATTGCGTATCGTCAACGAAGTCGACTGAAGAAGGAGAACCAGATAAGACAGGTTTATAATCGTCGCTAAAAATAACCTTGAACACGCGGACTGGACGGGCGATATTTTTAACGCTCTGCTCTCCCATGTCCTCAAACGTTGCTTCAACCCGGTCGCGGATATGGTCTCGCACGCCTCGCGTCACGCATATTCCGCCTGCGTCCGCGAGTGACTCTAGTCGCGCTGCGATGTTGACGCCGTCGCCGAAGATGTCTCCGTTCTTCACCATCACGTCGCCAACGTTAATCCCGATGCGAAATCTCATTTGATGTTCGACATCAACATCTTGATTGGCAGCGTTGATAGCCAACTGGATGGCAATCGCGCAGTTAAAGGCCTGCACCACGCTTGGAAATTCAGCTAGGACGCTATCGCCGGCGGTACCAAAAATTTGCCCGTTCGCAGCCTCAATCAGGGCGTCGACCTTCGCGCGATGACCAGTCAACATTGCCAGAGTTCGTTCCTCGTCGGAGTGCATGAGGCGGGAGTAGCCCTCAATGTCGGCGGCGAGAATGGCGGCGAGCTTTCGCCGAAGGGGAGGCGCTTCCAAAGTCAACTCCGTGTTCAAAACGATGCTTCGTGTGGCGTAGCGTCTAGCGTTTCGCTTATGCGATAAAGGCCATTAACTTCCAAGGAATTCAGTGGCTGCGCACGCACCCAAGAGAGAAGCGAACATGCCTGCTTCGAGGCCCTGCGCCGGCATGTTTTTCTCTCCAGTTGTTTGGCAATCAGATAGGCAGCGTCCCTACGGTTTGCCATGGTCGTCCTCTGTTTTTGGAAGAAGTCTGACCTTCGTTCGAAGTTCCATCGTATCGACAGCAAATACCGAAATCCGGACGTCAGAAGGAGTCGAACGACGCCGCCCGAAGAACTGCGAGTTGTATTGGAAGCTTCTTCGTCTCGCTGAAACTGTTTCCTCAGAGGTCGCAAAAGCGTAGTGGGCCCACCTTGGCACCGCCGCTAACTGTTTAACGATCTGCAGACCCGAAGTTGACGATGGAAACGCAAGATTATGAAAACCGACTGTACACCAGATCGGTCTCCCTATGTATTCCTGTTCAAGCCCATGAAAAAGTGTGCACTTCCGGTCGGCAGTTTTGCTGATCGAGCAAATCATGCGATGTTGCACGACGCTCCTCCGCCACCTCTAGCATTGCGGACGTGAAGATGGACACGCTGCCCTTTGATACTTGGCATGCCGCCATCAGGGCGATCCTCGCATGTCGAAGGTTCGTTTCGGCAGGAGTGTTGGAGTCAATGGTCGTCACTCCGACCGCGCTGCGCACATGTACTGCTTGGCCGCTTAGAAGCATTGCGCGGTTGACGACCTCCACGAGGTGTTCCGCGGTTGAGATCGCAGACGTGTCGTCAAGTTCGTTCAAAACAACGATGAAGGTATTTCGGGAGCCGCGATAAACTCCTTGCCGCCCAACTACGCGACGCAGTCTGGCAAGAACGGTCGACTCGACACGATCAACCATTTCGTCGCTGAGCATGTCCCACGACACGCCTTGGTCAAACGCGACCATCAGCAGGTGAGTGCCTGCTCGCCCGTGTCCGAGTGCAATGAGCAACTCAGCCCTAGACGGCGCCGCTTCTTCATTCGCCGGAAATGCAGGCGTGGTCCCTTGTCGGGCCAGCGATCCATCTGTCAACGCGGTCTCCATCGTTGCGAAAGCGGACAATGGGCGCAAAGCAGTTAAAGAATAATGCGAGATCGTTCCAACTTGTTACATTCGATCCTCTCCGTTGCAGAGGTGCAAAAAAACAATGCGATGTGTCGCCGGATTGGACCAAACCAGCGTGTCACAGCTCGCGCGCGTTCGATCGGCGAGTGATTCTCGCCGCAGATTCGGAAACAATTCGTTCTGCACTTGAGACAGCAGCTAGGCTGTGAAATAGCAATGCTAGCCCATATGGCGAGGGGGTGAGTGCCCAATTCGAGGGTTCGGCGCCAGTCTGGCGTTTTGCCGCGACCCGACGGATGAAAAACATCCCCGCTCTGGATGACGGCGTTCACGCGGCCGATATAGTCCACCTGCAATGCAAGCGACCGCAAATGACGTGACGAGCGTCGGGGAGGAGGTGGAAAACCGCATTAGCCCTTTCTCGAATGGTGCGTGCAGGACCACTTCAGGTCCGGCACGCTTCAAGCGTTGCCGGCGGCGAGGCCTAGCAGGCCGTTGAAAAAGGCGCTGGCACATATGCTGTTGTCGTGATTCACTCGCTGTATGGCGATTTGGAGATGATGGATGCGCGGCGGCGATGTGAGGACAGGCGAACTCTTCAGCTATGTGGATCTGGAGGCTCGTGTTCGAAAGGATCATCCTCTACGGGCCATCCGGCAGATCGTGAACGAAGCGCTCGTTTCGTTGGAACGCGAGTTCGCGGCACTCTATTCACCGATTGGACGGCCATCGATCGCTCCTGAGAAGCTTCTGCGGGCGATGCTTCTGCAAGCCTTCTATTCGATCCGTTCCGAACGGCTTTTGATGGAACGGCTGGAATACGACCTTCTGTTCCGCTGGTTCGTCGACATTGGCAT